>NZ_JAHKRN010000044.1 GCF_019396385.1 Nonomuraea harbinensis
AAAACGGGCCCGGGGGGCGGGACCCCCCCCCACGGCGCCGGAGCGGTCACTCAGGCCAGGGCCCGCTTGAGCGCCTCGATGCGCCGGGCCCAGATCCGCCGGGAGAGCGGGGCCTCAGCGGCGAACGTCTCGGAGGCGTGGTAGCTGCCCGGGTTGACGTGCAGTTCGGTCGGGACGCCCGCCTGCATGAGGCGCTGCGCGAAGGCGATGTCCTCGTCCCGGAAGAGGTCCACGGTGCCGACGTCGATGAAGGCCGGCGGCAGGCCGGACAGGTCCTCGGCGCGTGTCGGGGCGGCGTACTGGTCGGCGTCGTTGCCGCCGAGGTACCAGGCCCAGGCCTCGATGTTGCCCGCCCGGTCCCAGATGCCGATGTCGGTGATCTCGTGGCTGGACGGCGTCTCGTTCCGGTCGTCGATCATCGGGTAGATCGGCATCATGAACGTGATCGCGGGTCCGCCGCGGTCGCGTGCCAGCAGCGCCGTGCCGATGGTCAGCCCGCCTCCGGCGCTGGCGCCGTAGATCGCCAGGCGTTCCGGGTCGATGCCCAGGTCGGCGGCGTTCTTCGCGGTCCACGCCAGGCCGGCGTAGCAGTCCTCGACCGGGGCGGGATGGGGGTGCTCGGGGGCGAGGCGGTACTCGACGGAGACCACGACGGCGCCGACCTGGTCGCAGATCATCGTCGCGTTGGCGTCCTCACCGGCGACGTCGCCGAGGATCATGCCGCCGCCATGGATGTAGTAGATGCCGGGCAGCGTGCCGGACGCGTTGACCGGCCGGTAGATCCGCACGGAGATGTCGGGTTCCCCGTCGGGGCCGGGGACGGTCCGGTCCTCCTTGGTGACGTTCGGGTTGTCCGGCACCTCGATCGCGCTCATCATGCCCTGGACGGCGGCTCGGCGCTGGACGATGTCGGGGATGGCGTTGAAGCCGCCGGGCATCATGCCGAGCAGCGCGTCCAGGGGGATGCGGCTTTCCGGGTCTATCAGGTCACGACGGGACATCGAGCCCTCCATGGGGGTCATGAATCCGGTGGTCTGGAGTGGGTGTTCTTGTGGTCCCGTCGGGCTCAGACGGAGAGGGCGAAGCCCTTGTAGCCCTGGGCGGCGATCTCGTCACACGTCTTGCGGTACTCGCCGACACCGCCGGCGTAGGGCATGAAGACCTGCGGCTTGCCGGGCACGTTGGCCCCCATGTACCAGGAGTTCGCCTTGGGATAGAGAGTGGCGTCGGCGATCAGGTTGACATGGTCCACCCAGGCGTCCTCGGCTTCCTGGGTGGGCTCGATCGTGGTGAGGCCCTGGTGGTCGAGATACGCGATCGCGTCGGTCACCCAGTCGACGTGCTGCTCGATCGAGACGACCATGTTCGAGAGCACCGACGGGCTGCCCGGACCGGTGATCATGAACAGGTTCGGGTAGCCCGCTGAGCTGATCCCCAGGTACGTGCGAGGGCCGGCGCTCCAGGCCTCGTCGAGCGGCGCCCCGCCCCTGCCCCGGATGTCGACGCTCGTCAGCGCGCCCGTCATCGCGTCGAACCCTGTCGCGTAGACGATCACGTCGAACTCGTACGCCTGGTCCGAGGTGCGGATGCCGCGCTCGGTGATCTCCACGATGGGGGTGCGCCGCAGGTTGACCAGGTGCACGTTCTCCCGGTTGTACGTCTCGTAGTAGCCGGTGTCCAGACAGGGGCGCTTGGTCCCGACGGGATATTCGGGACACAGGTCCGCGGCGGTCCGCGGGTCCTCGACGATCTGGTGGATCTTGCGGTGGATGAACCGCTTGGCCGTGTCGTTGGCCGCCTGGTCGATGCTGAGATCGGCGTACGCGGTCAGCAGGTTGACCAGGCTGCCGCTCTCCCAGGCCCGCTCGAAGGTGGCGTCGCGCTCCTCGTCGGAGACCTCCAGGGCGGACTTCGTCGGGATCGGCGTGGGGACACCGAACCCCGACTCCTTCTGGGCCTGGCGGAACGCCCGGTAGTTCGCCTTCATGGCGGCGACCTCGTCCGGGCGCAGGCTGCGGTTGCGCGCCGGGAGACTGTAGGCGGGGGTGCGCTGGAAGACGGTGAGCTGCGCGGCCTGCTCGGCGATGACGGGGATCGACTGCACGCCGGAGGACCCCGTACCGATGATCCCGACCCGCAGCCCGGTGAAGTCCACGCCCTCATGCGGCCAGTGCGCGGTGTGGTAGGTGGCGCCCGCGAAGCGGTCGAGCCCGGGGATCTCCGGCAGCTTCGAGGCCGACAGGCAGCCGGTGGCCATCACGAGGAAGCGGGCGGTGACGGCGTCCCCGTGCTCGGTGCGCACCCGCCAGGTCCGGCCCTGCTCGTCGTACGCGGCGGCGTTCACGCGTGTCCGGAAGAAGATGTCCCGGCGCAGGTCGAACCGGTCGGCGACGTGCCGCGCGTACCGCAGGATCTCCGGCTGGGTCGGGTAGCGCTCCTGCCACTCGTACTCCTGCTCGAGGTCCTCCGAGAACGAGTACGAGTACGCCAGGCTCTCCACGTCCACCCGGGCACCGGGATAGCGGTTCCAGTACCAGGTGCCGCCGACGTCGGTGCCCGCTTCGAAGGCGATCGCGGACAGGTTCATCTCCCGGAGCTTGTGCAGCAGGTACATGCCCGAGAAGCCCGCGCCCACGACGACGACGTCGACGGAGGAGGGCACGGCGCGCGAGGCGGGCTGAGAGTCAGAGAGGGGTGCGGACATGCGTCCTCCTGGGGGGTGGTGGAAGTGATGCCTCGACAGGTGCCGGGCGGATGCCGTATGTCTACGGGCGCCGCCCGGCCATGAGGGTGCTCGTCATCGCCCCGCGGTCACGGAGTGACGAGCTCAGGAGGGTGGATCCGGGGGAGGAGGCGGCGGGCCCTGGTGTGGCGCGGCCGCTTCGGTGAACCAGCTGGCCCCTGTTCGCGCGGCACGCCGTGCCGCGAGCGGGGAGGACCCTGCACTTTCGTGATCAGGGTTGAACATCACGCATGTCATCTGGAAGTAGCTCGAATGTAAAATGCATTCTGCATTCCGTCAACAGTCTCCGGATCCACGAGGTGAGAGCCCGTCCCGACGGAAACCCGCCGGTGGGGGCCGGACCGGACTGGTCAGGAACTCGTAGGATGGCCGCGTCAGATCCCTCCGAGCGAGAGCGCCGCCATGTCCTTTGCGGTACCGCTGACGCGGAAAGAAGCGGTCCTGCGTCAATTGCGAGACGAGATCATCACCGGACGGTTGAAGCCGGGCGCGGCGATCAAGGACGCGGAGATCGCGGCCCGGCTCGGCGTGAGCATCACCCCGGTACGGGAGGCGGTCACCCAACTCGCCGCCGAAGGTCTGATCGACATCTCGCCGAACCGGACACGGCAGGTCACCCAGGTGACCCAGAAGAGCGCGCTCGAGCTCATCGACGTGATGATGGTGCTGGCCTGCGCGGGTTTCGAGTGGGGCGTCGACAACCTCACCGACGAGCACCTCGCCGCCCTGCGCGGCAAACTCGACGACTTCGCCGAGGGACTGCGCCACGGCAACGCGACGGTCGCCGCCGCCGCGGGAGCCGACTTCAGCACGGTGGTCATCCTGGCGAGCGGCAACCGCGAGCTACAGACCCATGTCGACCTGGTCGTCACGCGCACCCTGCGGGTGCTCGCCCTCACCGCCGAGAGCGAGGTGTGGAACGTGTGGCTGGACGGCTACCGCGAGGTCCTCGAACTCCTCGAACGCGGCGACCGCTCCGGGGCCGCCGGACGCTACCGGCAGATCTACCGTGACTACCGCCGGCGGGTGGAGGCCATGCTGTTCGACGAGGATCACTGACGCTTCGCCGGCGCGGCGATCGCCTGCCTGACGGCGGCGAGCAGGCTCGACGCCCGCGTGTCCGGCACGCCCTCCCGGACGCGGTTCATCACGTACCCGAACGCCAGCCCGCTCTCCGGGTCGGCGAAGCCGATCGAGCCGCCCATGCCGCCGAAGCCGAACGCGGCAGGGGAGTACCAGTACGCGTCCGGGGTGGGCAGGCCGAAGCCCGTGCCGATGCGGACGGGCACGCGCAGGACGCGGTCGACGCCGGCGACCTGTTCCGCGGTCGCGGCGGCGAGGGTGGCGGGGGCGAGGACGCGGTGCCCGTCCACGTCGCCGATGAGGGCGGCGTAGAAGCGGGCCAGGGCGCGGGCGGTGCAGATGCCGTTGGTGGCGGGGATCTCGGCGGCCTGCTCCGCCGGGTCGTTGTGGTCCAGCGGGGGCTGGACGAGGGTCATCGCGCGTACGGTCAGCGACTCCGGATCGGCGTAGGCGGCCATCACCTCGCGCATGGGCTCGGGGATGGAGTCCAGGTCGATCGCGGCGGGGTCGAAGCCGCCCGGATCGGTGAGGATGCGGCTGACCCGGTGGTGCTCTGACGGCGGCAGGCCGATCCACAGGTCCAGGCCGAGCGGCGCGGCGATCTCCTCGGCGAGGAACGCGCCGACGCTCCGGCCGCTCACCCTGCGGACGACCTCGCCGACGAGCCATCCGTACGTGAGCGCGTGGTATCCGTGCCCGGTGCCCGGCTCCCAGTACGGCCGCTGGGCGGCCAGCGCCTTCACCACGGGTTCCCAGGCGATCACCTCGGCCGGGGTGACCGGCTGGTCGAGAGCGGGCAGACCGGCCTGGTGGGTGAGCAGCCACCGGACCGGGACGCGCTCCTTGCCGCCCGCCGCGAACTCGGGCCAGTAACGGGCCACGGGAGCGTCGAGATCGAGCTCACCCCGCTGGGCCAGCAGGAGCGCGCAGGTCGCCGTGACCGCCTTGGTGGTGGAGTAGACGACCTGAAGGGTGTCGCGCTCCCATCGGCGGCCGGTCCCGGGATCGGCGATCCCGCCCCACAGATCGACGACCTGGCGTCCGTGCAGATACACGCTGACCGCCGCGCCGACCTCCTGCCCGGAGGCCAGGTTGGCCGCGAACGCGTCACGTACCGCTTCGAACCCCGGTGCGGTCAGCCCACTGATTTCGGGCATGCGTCATCCCTTTCCAGTCCGTGGAAGAAGGTCAGCGGCGGAATTTCTCGACGAGCCAGGCGCACAGCTCCGGCTCGCTCATCTCCGGGAACTCCGCCGCGAACGTGGCCAGCGCGCGGAGCGCCTCGTCGCGGTCCAGGCCGAGGGCCATCGCCGCCTTGAGATACTCCTGACGCGCGGCGGTGGGACGCCCGCCACCGGACCCGCGCCCCGGCAGCCCCGCACGCCATCGGCGGATCTCCTCCAGCCGATCGGCCCGCCAGCCCGGCGTCTCGTCGACTTCGACGTCCGGCTCGGGGAACGCGTGCTCGGAGCCCGCCGGATAGCGCGTGCGCCACTTGTGCACGGCGTGCCGACTCACTCCCAGGGCCTCGGCGACGCCGAGGACACCGAGGTAGCGCTCGGTCATGGGCGCACCAGCTCGTCCCTTCCGGCCTCCTTCGCGGATCTCCAGTATTACCACGTCCGGCACCTCGCCCTTCGAGGCGCCGGAAACATTGTCTCTCTTGGAGACGACGTTGGCAACCCGTCGTTCACATGCCGAGGGGCCGCCCGTTCTCCCTTCGGAGACGGACGGCCCCTTCCGCGCGGTCGTCAGCAGATGTCCGCGCCGTCGAAGTTGCGCGGGCCCCGCGCGACCTTGGAGGAGATGGTCCGGCCCGGATCGACGGTGGAGCAGTCGCCGTCGGTGCCGCGCGCCCACTTGATCTTCAGGCGTAGTCGGTAGCGGCAGTCGTTGCGGGCGTAACCCGTCTTGGTGACGATGCCCTTGGTCTGCCAGACGGCCACGCACGAGGGCGCGTTGCCCGCCGGAACCGCGGCCACGGCGGGCGTCGCGAGGGTGAGGAGGCATCCGGCGGCGGCGCAGGCGAGGAAGGTGCTCTTGAGGAGGCGCACGGGGTCCCTTTCGATTGGAGAGATGGAACCCTTCGATTTGTAGTTGACTGATTACTTTAAGTCAACATGTGAATCATGATCTGGAGGCCACCCGTGCATGACGCCGCCGCGCGGCTCCCGTACCGGCGGCGGCGCCGCAGGCGATTCGTCAGGCGAGGGCCCTGCGGAGGGCGTCGATCCGCTGGTCCCAGATGCGCCGGGAAAGGGCGGCGTCCGGGGCGAAGTTCTCCGAGGCGTGGTAGCTGCCCGGGTTCACGTGCAGTTCGGTCGGGACGCCCGCCTGCATGAGGCGCTGCGCGAAGGCGATGTCCTCGTCCCGGAACAGGTCGACGGTGCCGACGTCGATGAAGGCCGGGGGCAGACCGGTCAGGTCCTCGGCGCGGGCCGGGGCGGCGTACTGGTCGGCGTCCTTGCCGCCCAGGTACCAGGCCCAGGCTTCGATGTTGCCCGCCCGGTCCCACAGGCCGACGTCGGTGATCTCCTGGCTGGACGGCGTCTCGTTCCGGTCGTCGATCATGGGATAGATCGGCATCATGAAGGAGATCGCCGGCCCGCCGCGGTCACGTGCCAGCAGCGCCGTGCCGATGGCCAGCCCGCCGCCGGCGCTGCCGCCGTAGAGGGCCAGCCGCGCGGGGTCCAGGCCCAGGTCGGCGGCGTTCTTCACGGTCCACGCCAGGCCGGCGTAGCAGTCCTCGACCGGCGCGGGATGCGGATGCTCGGGGGCCAGCCGGTACTCGACGGAGACCACGACGGCGCCGACCCGGTCACAGATCATCGTGGCGGTGGCGTCCTCTCCGGCGATGTCGCCGAGGATCATGCCGCCACCATGGATGTAGTAGACGCCGGGCAACTGCCCCGCCGCGTCGGCCGGGCGGTAGATCCGCACGGCGATGTCAGGCTCGCCGTCGGGGCCGGGGATGGTCCGGTCCTCCTTGACGACGTTCGGGTTGTCGGGCACCTCCATGGCGCCCAGCAGGCCTGAGACGACGGCCCGGCGCTGGACGATGTCGGGGATGGTGTTGAAGCCGCCGGGCAGCATGTCGAGCAGCGCGTCCAGCGGGCCACGGCTCTCGGGGTCTATCAGGTCGCGGGGGGTCATCACGGCCTCCAGGGTTCCGATGGTGGATTCAGCGTGCTGGCACGGAGGCTCCAGTTCAAGAGGGCGGCCGTCGTCAGGGAACGGCCCCGGCGTGCGCGGTCAGGAAGTCGCGGACGAGCCGGTCGTACCTCGGCCGGTCGACGTTCCACGCCTCGGTGTGGTCACCGCCGGGGAACTCCTCGTACCGGATGTCCCAGCCCAGACGCGGCCCGGCGGCGGCGAGCTCCCGGGAGGAGCCCACCGGGACCTCGGTGTCGTCGTCCGTGTGGATCAGCAGGAGCGGAGGCCTGACGGCGGGCGGATGACGGATCAGGTGAAGGGCGTCCTGGTCGACGCCGATCCGCCATTCCACCACCCGGCTGGAGAGCCATCCGGCGAAGGCGGGCATGCCGAACCGGGCGGCGTTCCACTCGCTCACGCGCTCCAGATCGTACGGGGGCGCGTCCATGATGACCGCGGAGACGAGATCCGCCAGCGGTGATCTCGCCAGGAACTGGCCGGCCACGACGCCTCCCATGGACGTGCCGTAGAGGACGACGCGCCGCGCCCCCAGGCCCCGCGCCGTGCGGACGGCCGCCTCCAGGTCCCGCCACTCCGTGTCGCCCAGATGGATCAGCCCGTCGGGGGAGGCCGGGGCGCCCTCGTCGTTGCGGTAGGTGATGGCCAGGAACGGCATGCCGAGCCGGTGCACGACGGGAAGCACCTTCTGGACGGCCTTGCGCCTGGCGTTCTGACCGTGGACGGCGACGAACCAGGTGGTGCCGTCGCCGGGGACGTGCCAGGCGGGCGCCGGGCCGAGCTCGGTCGGCACCGTGATCTCGGAGTAGTCCAGGCCCCACGCCACCTCCGGATCCCCGGGAGGGGCCACGTTGAGGCTGCCGGAGGTGCCGATGGACGGGACCGCGCCGTCCAGCACCGCGCGGGTCACCTTGCCGCCGCCCCGTGACGTCACCTCGCCGAGCATGGTGCCGGCGCCGCTCCATTCCAGCCAGTACGTGCCGGGCTTGCGCGTCGCCGGCGTGTCGGCCAGGGTCACGGTACGGTCGCCGGAGGCCAGCACCATGACGTCTCCCGCCCCCCAGCGCCGCACCTTGATCGCCTGGTCGCTCCCGAACCAGGCGCTGTAACCCAGCCCGGCGACCAGGACCGCCAGGGCAACACCGGCCGCGATCCACGCCCGCCGTCTCCAGCGGCGCGGCCTACGCTCGGACGCCATCGAGGACCCTCCTCGTCGCACGCGTGCACAGAGCCCGGAACTCGTCCTCGGCCAGCCCGATACGGCCGCCGAGATAGAGCTGCACCAGACCCTGGGCGGTGGCCGTCACCGTCATCGCGACCTCCAGCGGATCGTCCGGGCGCAGCAGGCCGTCACGCATGCCCTCCTCGGCCAAGGTGACGATCTTCGTGAATGAGGGTGAGGCGCCGTCCCTGAAGCCGTCAGGGAACCGCCGCGCCCGCCCCAACTCGCCCCGAGTTCGCGGAGAGCGCGATCGGCCACGGCGGCCAGGAGCGCCTCACAGTTGGGGGTAGTGCTTGTAGATCGCCATGGCCGTGATGCCGACGGCGTCAGCCGCCGCCGCATGGTGGCGGCCTCGACGCCCTCGGCCGCGAGGATGGTGCATGCGGGCTCGGCGACCCGGTCCGCCGTCTTCATTGACATGTGTACAACGTAAACTTCGAAGGTTTAACGCGTATACCTCATGCGACGCTTCGGGGGCCTGTGTTCCGGGATCATGTTTCCCATGACCTGTCGGGGATGCGGTAGAAGGCGCGCGTCGCCGTCCACCATTCCCGGTCGGTGAAGCGTCCGGTGATGCGGCCCACCATGCACGCCATGAAATGCATGTCCTGCTTGAGGTTCCTTGTCTCGCCGAGCTCCAGTCCAGGCGTGTGCGGCATGTACTCAGGGAGATCCATGTCGCCGCCTTCGTCATACGGCGGGGTGACGTCTCCAAGTTGTTCCCCGTCGTAGTACAGGTTCAGGGGTTCGAGCTCGCCCAACTCTTCGCGGCAGAAGATCTCGAAGACACGTCGCTTTCCGAGATTTCGGATGGCGGGATGGTACGGATGCAGGCCGAAGGCGAGGACATGTGTCCAGCCGGGGGCGTGCGGGCCGATCCACACAGCGGCCCGCTCCCGTACGCGCCCGTACTCCTCCATGGCGGTTTCAAGATCGCACTCCAGGCGCGAGCCCGGATCCACGCGGAGCAGCCGGGACATTTCTTCGGGATTGCCGCTCTCGACCCAGAGGCCGTGAAATCCATTCTGGAGACCGTGCCCGTGCGCGATCATCAGATCCCATTGGTTTTCTGCGGGGAGTTGGGGGTGCGTCATTTCTGCGTCCTCACATCTCATAGGGTCGGGGTTGCCGGGCTTTTCGCCTCGGCAACCCCGACCCTTCACAGCCTACTCTACGATCTGCACCCAGAACGGGCTGTCGCTGACCTTGGTGACTGTGTTGACTGGGTCGTACGTGAGAAGGCGGTATTGACTGTAGAACGCCTGGAGCGCTTCTCCGTGTCTCGCGTTGTAACTTGTGAAGACGGCTTGGACGGAGTAATTGATTTTATCCTTGGCTGCCCCTTCCTGAGTGGAGGCGAAGGGGTATTCGTCACACCGAAGGGCTCCCTTGCCATGTTCTTCGTAGAGGTCCTCGTTATAGTACTTGCAGTAGTTCGATCCATAGCTATTCCCCATATGGAACTCCTCGGGCCATCCTCTGTGGACCCAGAATTCGTGTCCCGAGAAGACCGCCCGGTTTTCGTCGTAGGCGCCATCGGCGCCCCTCCACAGCGGATCCCCCTCGGAGGTGTGCGGTGCCGCCTTATAGTTTCCGGGGATGGTTTTCGGCCGTTCGGTGCCCGTCTTATTCCTGTGTGGCGGGTATTTGACATCTCGGTTGCTCGTTGTGTCTCCCGGTCGGAACGGCGGGTTGGTTTCAGCGTTCGTGCTCCTGCTCAGAGCTTTCTCGATGTGGTCGATCACACCGATGAAGTTCCTGTCCTTGGTCTTGGACATCGTGAAGACCCGATCGGCTCTGATGTAGATGCAGCCGCCGGTATTCTTTTCCTCGTTCTTGCCGAATCCGAGCTGCTTCCAGTCGCAGCGATAGCTGGGCGAATACAGGCTGTTGCTGGGAATGCCTTGCCCCCACCGCACCACGCCGAGTCGCTTACCCCCGTCGCCGAGCAGTTCCTGGTCCCATAGGGGAAGTCGGCCCTTTTGTCCTTTGTACTGGGTGAGGGCGGGCATGATGGAGCAGACTTCTCGGTCGTGGTTGGTCGGCTTAGGCGTAGTGATCAGGTAATGGAGATACGGCGTCGCGCGCCAACTCTCGATCGTCTTCAGTTGGGTCGGGTTCCCCTGCTGGATTTGGCATCCTTGCGTGTCAAGATCGAATTCGATCTTGACATCGTTCAGATCGTCGTCCAGCTCCGCACGCCTGACTCCTCTATTCCAGACCCCGAAGTCCGTCAGCTTCACCCAGAACTTGATGTGCTGTGGCTTCAGGCCGGCATCGCCGGCACCGCCCTTATAGATGGCGTTACCGGTGTGGTCGCCGATGTAGGTGTGCGCCACCCAGGTCGCCCGGAAGGTGAACACGTCATCGTCGGTCACCTTGTCCAGCACCGCAGCCGGGATTTGCAGCGGCCCCGGGAACAGCCTCACCCACCAGGAAGTCTTGTTCCTGCGCTTCTTGACGCCGTTGTCGTCGTACTCCTCCCATCCGCCATGTCCGATCCAGGAGGTCCAGCATGCCGAGTGCGGGCGCTCCTGCATCCTCGAGTAGGCGTCGGTGAACCTGGGCGCTCTGGTGGTGGCGTAGCAGTCCTCCAACGACGGGTGCTGGTACCCGAAGTTTCCGGTTGCCGCTGCTGCCTCTGAGGCTTTGGCCGACCGGGGCGGCTGCTCGCCCGACCGGACATCGCCGACCTTGAACGTCTGCCATTCCGACCAGACACCGGATGCCCCGGGGACTGTCGCGCGTGCGCGCCACCGCATCCATTGACCCTTCTTGAACTTGCCGGACGGCACCTGCAGCGTGCGCCGCGGCGAGTCGCCCTTCCCGGTCACCGTGCCCGACCAGGTCACCTTCTTGGCAGGGGCCCATCCGGCCTTCGGCAGCCGGGGTTTCGATGTTTCGGCCGGCTGCGGAGCGACCTCTACTTCCGCTGTCGTCGGACGGCCCTGCGGGTCTGTCACCCAGGCGGTGAACGCCGGAGTGGTGCCCTTGTCGTCAGAGATCGCCAGTTTCGCTATGGCCGGGGTGGTTCGGCTGGACTCGGTACCACGGGCGACCGGGACAGCGCCGATGGGAGTGTTCATGTCGGTCTGGATCTGGCCGCGCTCTGGACGCGATTATAGACGCGCACCTCGTCGATCAGACCGCGATAGAACTCGTCCCAGAAGGCGTTTCCACCGATCCGCAGCTCTCCTCCATCGTCGAGGACGTCGCCGGTCAAGGGCACTTGTGAGACCAGCGTGCCGTTGACGTAGAAGGAGAATGTGGCGCCGTCGTAGGTGGTCGCCAGGTGGCTCCACTGATTCAGTGGCAGGGGGTCGTCGGCCGTGAGCCCGCCACCTTCCGCGGTGGTCCGCAGCCAGCCTGCCGGTGCGGTGTACTCGGTGGAGGCGTACAGGCCGTAGACGCCGCCCTCGGCATGCTCCTTCATGAGCACGGTGCGCCAGAGGTCGTCCAGCGCGGAGGGTCGCACCCACGCCGAAAGCGTCAGCTTGTTCGTCAGGCGGAGCGAGGCGGCGTGCTCGACCGTCACCCAACTGGAGGTGCCGTTGAACGACAGTGCGGTGCCGTGCTTGCCCGTGGCCCAAGTGGTGTCCCGGGCGACTCCGGTGTTGTGGTGGCCGGAGGAGTCCCCTACGGTCGTGCCCGTGGCCTCGTTCATGCCGTAGGCGGCCACGAGCCCGGTCGGTGGTTTCGTGCCGGTGGTGAATGACCAGGTGTACGGCCCGGCCATGGCGTTGCCTGCGGCGTCCTTGGCCTCTGACACCTCGGCGGTGTACGCCGTGGTGTCGGCTAGCGGCTGAGCGGGAGTGAAGGTGAGCACTTGCTGGCTGGCGTCCATCGCCGTCGTTCCGGCGACCGACGCGCCGACCGGGTCCTTCAGCGTGAACTGAGCGTCGGTGACCGCTTCGCTGAACGTCGCGGTGACCGGCGTGGTGACCGGAACGTCGCTTGCCTGGGCTGCCGGGGTGACCGTGGAGACCGCCGGTGGAGTCGTGTCGGGGTTGGGAGTGCCGGAGCCGACGGGGGTGTTCATGTCGGCCTGGATCTCGGCGGCTGTCTGGGCGCGCTGGTAGATGCGCACCTCATCGATGAGGCCGCTGAAGTACTCACCCCAGATGGCGTTGCCACCGATCCGCAACGGGCTGCCGTCGTCGAAGAGATCGCCGCTCACCTCGGTCTCGTTCGCTTGCTGACCGTTGACGAACAACCGCAGCCTGGTGCCGTCGTACGTCGCCGCCAGGTGGCTCCAGGCGTTGACCGGCAATGCCGACCTTCCGTTGGCGATCGTCTCGCTGTCGGGGTCAGTTTGCGCCCAGATGGTGGGAGCGGTGCCGTCGGAGGCGTAGAGCAGGTAGGAGGCGCCGCCGGTCTGGAGTTCCTTGCCGACGACGCTTCTCCAGTTGGCCACTGTGGTCGGGTTGACCCAGGCCGACAGCGTCATCCCGGTCGTCAGGCGGAGCGAGGTAGCGTGCTCGACCGTGACCCAGCTGGAGGTGCCGTTGAACGACAGCGCTTTACCGTACTTGCCGTTCTGCCACGACGTGGCGGTTGCCGTACCGGTGTTGTTGTGGCCGGAGGAGTCGCTCACGCTTGTCCCGGCGCCCTCGTCCATGCCGTAGGCGGCCACGAGTCCGGATGGTGGTTTCGTGCCGGTGGTGAATGACCAGGTGTACGGCCCGGCCATGGCGTTGCCTGCGGCGTCCTTGGCCTCTGACACCTCGCCGGTGTACGCCGTGGTGTCGGCTAGCGGCTGAGCGGGAGTGAAGGTGAGCACTTGCTGGCTGGCGTCCATCGCCGTCGTTCCGGCGACCGACGCGCCGCCCGGGTCCTTCAGCGTGAACTGGACGTCGGTGACCGCTTCGCTGAACGTCGCGGTGACCGGCGTGGTGACCGGAACATCCGTCGCTCCGGGAGTGGGGTTCGCCGCCGTCACGGTAGGCGCCGTCGTGTCTGGCCCACCAGTGGTGAAGGACCATGAATACGGATCCATGGTGTTTTCGGCTGAATCGATCGCGCCCGAGACCGCTGCGGTATACGTGGTCTCCGGCTCCAGTGCCTGTGCCGGTGTGACGGTCACCGTCGTATTGGTGGTGTCGTATGCCATCGTGGCCGTGACGTCGGCACCGCCGGCATCCTTGAGCACCACGGCAGCCTCGTCGACCGGTTCAGAGAAGGTGACCTTCAGTTTCGCGTCAAGGGGGACGTCGACCTCGCCATCCGCAGGTTCGACTGCGATCACCTGCGGCGCGCGGGTGTCTTCACCGCTGCCGTCATCGCCGTCACTGCCCTCGGTGGGGAGATCGAGCTCGTCCGCCCTGACTTCGAAGGCTTCGCCGTCTCGCTGTCCCGCGATCCGACCGGCGAACTCATTGCTGATGCTCGTTTGCTCGCTGCCTGTCGGCTCATATATCGATCTGGCGCGGGCTTCCTCCCATGTTGGAAGGCTCGTGATGGGGTCGGGCGACATGAAGGTGAAGCCATCGACGACGGGCGGCGGAGGCGGCTCGAAGTCCACGGTGAGGATGGGTGGGTGGAGTGTGCCCAGGCAGTCTTGCCGCGGGGTTGTGGTGCAGCCGCCGGCCTCGTTGGTCCGGTAGCGTCGCCAGTTCCTGAGGTCGGACTCGTTGCCGGCGGTGAGTTGGAAGCCGTAGTTCGGCTCGCCGTCCGCCCAAGCCTGGACGATGTCGTCCACGGAGTGGATGAGGTCCCACGGGTAGTTCATGGCGCCGGTACAGAACTCGCCGGCGTAGCCGGCGTATTCGGTGTCCGCCCCGGTGGTGGTGATGCGCGGCTGGGACGACCACGTCAACGTGGAGACGTCCCAGCGTTCGGTCACTTGGTAGGCGGTGATGCCGGATCCGACGAACTCGCCGCAGTCGCTGGACAGGTGATTCCACAGGACCAGGTCGGCGTTTTGGATCGTTGCTCCCCGGATGGGGTGGTCGGCCGGGAACTCGTCGAAGCGGATGTAGCTGCGCCAGCGGACGGCGCCGTCATTGGACTTGCCGACCAGGATCCGGTCCAGGCTGCTGTTGGCGTAGCCGTTGGGGTAGTCGGCGTTGTTGACGAAGGTGTCGTTGCCCAGCTCGGGCTCCCACCAGTCGTCGTCGAACGCGGCCAGCGTGACCGGGTAGGCGACGGCGGGGTCGGCGAGATAGTCCGGGTCGGGCGTATAGACCAGCGCCGAGGCGCTCTGGTCCAGAGTGACGGCAGCCTTGCCCACCTTGCCCGCGTCGGCGTCGCTGTTGAGGTCGGTCGCGACCGCGTCGAGGAGCAGCGCCGCAGGCAGGTCAGCGATCTTCTTGCCCTGGGAGAGCAGCGCCGGTTTGCCTGCGCTGTCCTCCTCCAGGGCCAGGTTCTTGGGCACCGTGGTCGGGATGCGGAAGCTGACCGGGCCGGTGACCCGCTCCCTCAGGACGATCTCCTGCTTGAAGCCGGTCGCCGTGGCGGTGACGACCAGGTCGATCCCGTTGCCGTAGAGCGAGGGGTAGGTAGCGGTGCTGCCGTCGATGGTGGGCTTGGGGAGTTTGCCAGGGCTACCGATGGTGGCCGAGCCCTTGCTGCCCTTGCTCTTCAGCACGAAAGCGTCGTCGCCGGCCGACAGAGTCAACTCGCCCTTGACAGCCTTGGGCTTGATGACACCGTCAACTTCGACCAGTGTGGTGTCGATGGGGGTAAAGCCGTCGCCTTTGGCGTTCTTGACCCGGATGGGTTGCAGGTGCTGTTCCATTCGCAAGGTCTTGCCGTCGGGGTTGGCGTAGTAGGTGGCGTTCTCCGAGCGCAGTGACTTGATCTCGATACGCCGGTTGTCCTTCTTGGCCTGCGCCAATGCTATGCCGGTGGGGGTGAGTAGCGGCGAAGATGCGGCAGTGCGGGATGGCGTGGGGTCCTGGGCAATCGCTGGATCGCTGATCATGGAGAGGGAAAGAGCGAGAACGGTGACTAAGGCAGCGCGGCGTCGCGTCCGGGGGGATAAGCCGGACGTCGAGGATGGTGAGTTCACTCCGACCTTTCAAACGAGGTGGCAAAACGGAGTGATCGTCACATGAGATCCCATTAAAAGTAAAGATCCTTTTTAGCGATCGGAAGTGATCCTCTGTAAGCATTTGACCTGCTGAAAGGCAACATCCGCAGACGGGCGGGCCGCTGGCTGATCAAGGGCTCAGTCAAGAGTGGTGTCCATGGTCCGAGCGGCGAATCGCTAAGGAGTCGCTGGAGTTCGCGTGAGCTTCGCGACTCGTGATCGTCATGATGTACGACGATCGAACCCTTACCGCGCCTGGTCGCGATCAAGCACTGTTCTCGAAGAATCTTCATGCCGCACCGTCGGGGCAAGATCGGTGAGTCTCTGCCCTCCGGTGCGTGATGCGGCAGCTGCTCATCACGCACCGGCGGCACCGCGCAGGGCGAGCCTCAGTGGTTCGAGCGGGGCGACGGCTCACTGCTGCCGGTCTCCTGGACGGCCACCACCTGCCGGATTCGCGGGGGCCGGAAGAGGGCTCTTCCACGAGGTCGGCTCCACCGTGCACGCCGAGGAGGCGGCGTGCCCGTGCCCCTCCCAGGGCGGGAGGGGCACGGGCACATGAGGGTCAGCGGGTGGCGTGCAGCGGGCGTGGCAGCTTGATGGTGATGAACTCGTTGTCGTCCGGCTTGCCGGGCGTGCGGCCGGTGGAGAACGGGAAGTTGTTGTCGTTGGCGACGATCAGGGTGCGGTCGTCGAGGATGGCCACGTCCTCGATCGTCTCGAACGGGAAGCGGAACGTCTTGCCGAAGCCGCCGAGGCCCTTGGGGTTGGCGATGTCGAGCAGGTCGGCGACGAGCGTCTTGTCCATGACGCCGTCCTGGTTCCGGTCGCGGACGTCGGCCAGGTAGATCTTCTTGGTCCTGGCCGCGTCGCCCTGGGCGCCGTCACGCTCGATGATCAGGAACCGGTTCCGGTCCACGACGACCGCGTCGCCGATGGCGTGGCCGGGGGCGTCCAGCGGGTAGGTCCAGCGCTTGCCGGTGTAGGCCCTCTTACGCACGTCGAACTCGTACATGCGCAGGGTGCCGGCCGGGTCGCCGCTGACGGTGCCCTCCAGCAGCGGGTAGAGCCGCTTGCCGTCGAGCGAGCGCGCCATGCCCTCGAAGCCCTTGCTGCGGCCCAGGTTCGGCTCGGCGCCGTTCAGGAACGGGTTCTCCGGCGCCTGGACGCCGGGCAGGGGGATGGGCGCTTCGAGCAGTCTGCCCGTCGAGGAGAAGTGCAGCAGGAACGGGCCGAACTCGTCGCCGATCCAGTAGGTGCCGTCGGTGGCGCGCACGATCGACTCCACGTCGAAGTCGGCGCCGGTCAGCCGGCGGTCCTCCCTGGTGATGGGGAACGTGATGTGCCGGTCGGGGTCGGCGAGGTCGAACCCGCCGAGCACCTTCACCGTGCCGCCCCGCAGGTCGGGCTCGACCCGGTGCACCCGCAGCAGGAAGTCCGCGCTGTTGCCCTTACTGCCGAAGCCGTTGTCGGACAGCATCTCGTAGACGCCGCCGCCCCGGGGCACGATGCCGCTGAAGCCCTGCACGGGCTGGCCGGCGAAGGGCGGGGTGAGTCCGTTGACCGGGTCGGGGCCGAGCTGGGTGCCCGAGGTCTCGCTGTTCGGTACGAAAGTCTCGGCGGGCAGCGAGGCGAACCCGGTGAGGGTGGCCCGGCCGGGGTCGGCGGGCTTGGCCGCGGCGGGCGCGGCGAGGCCGGTGACCAGCGTGGCGACACCGAGGGCGAGCAGTGCACGTTTCATGTCGGGCACGCTAGGGAGGCCGTGTTAATCGACGCCCAACGTCGGACGTCCTTCCGGCAGGGGGCCGGCGAACTCACGCGATCGCGGACGTACTGGCGAAAACGCCGACTATAGCTACAAATCGGCACACTACGATCTTTACCTTTGCTGGTCCGACCAGTAGCCTCAGTGCACTCAGTAGCGCGCGCACTCCCCGACGTCCCTTCCCGCCCCCCACTGGAATGAGGGATCCATGAAGCCACGCCTCGTCGCACTGCTGGCCGGAGCACTGATGCTCACCGTCCCCGGAAGCGCGTCCGCGCAGGCCGCCACCGCCGCGAACACCCCCGGGCTGCCCGGCCCCGACAACGCGATCACCGACGTGCCCGGCATCAAGGTCGGGCAGGTCCAGTCGGCCAGGGCGCCCTACCTGACCGGCACCACCGTGATCTACACCCCGACGATGTCCGTGGCCGGCGTCGACCAGCGCGGCGGCGCTCCCGCCACGAAGGAGACGGACCTGCTCGACCCGCTCAACTCCAACCCCGGCGTGAACGCGGTGATGCTCGGCGGCAGCAGCATGTACGGGCTGGCCGCCACCGACGGCATCATCCGCTGGCTGGAGGAGCGCGGCGAGGGCGTCAGGGTCGGCTCGGGAGTCGCGCCGATCGTCCCCGCCGCCGACATCTACGACCTCGGCCGTGGCGGCGACTTCAAGGCGCGCACCACGCCCGAGTGGGGCTACCTCGCCGCGCAGGCCGCCAAGGAGGGGCCGGTACGTCAGGGCGTCGTCGGCGGTGGCACCGGTGCCCGCGCGGGCGGGCTGAAGGGCGGCGTCGGCACCGCCAGCATGACCCTCAGCGACGGCACCATGGTCGGCGCCATCGTGGTGGTGAACTCGGCCGGTTCGCCGGTCGACCCGCGTGACTGCTCGCTGTTCGCGGCCCGGTACGAGGTGGCGGGCGAGTTCCGCGGCCTGGAGACGCCGAAGGCCAAGGAGTGCCGGCCGGAAGCCAAGGCCGACGCCCCGTCGCTGAACACCACGATCGCCGTGGTCGCCACGAACGCGCCGCTGGAGAAGGCCGCCGCCGCGCGGATGGCCGGCAACTCCCAGGACGGTCTGGCCCGCGCGATCAGCCCGATCCACACGCTGGGCGACGGTGACACGATCTTCGGCATGTCGACCGGCACCGGCACCCCGCTGCGGGTCAACAACCCGGCCGACTCGCGCCGGCTCAACGAGATTTTCAACGCCGCCACCGACACGCTGACCCGGGCCACCGGCCACGCGATGCTGAACGCCACGTCCGTCGGCACGACCCAGAGCTACTGCGACCGCTATCCGTCCGCCTGCAAGAAGGTGAAGCCGCTGCCGCAGAACAAGCAGGGCGAGGCGCCTGAGGTGACCAGGGACTCGCTGGCCGCCGCCGCGGAGAAGGTGCGCGAGGTGGCCCCCCTGCCCCAGTAAGAACCCGTGGCCGGGCCGCTTCCCCGCGCGAGATCGTGCGCGTGCCGGGGGAGCGGCCCGCCTCGGCGTCGTAGCGGTCGGGATCACCGCCGTGGCGCGAGTCCGACGGGGACCGATGACGCCGTGCCACGGGCCTGCCAGGCGCTGTGGACCGGGTGGGCGGCCAGCGCCTCCTGGTGGGCCTGCGTGGCGAGGGCGACCGGTTCGCCCGCCCGGTGGGCGAGCGCGCCGTCGAGGCGCCAGGCGACGAGGTGCCTCATCCACAGCGGGGCGCCCGCCAGCGGGCGGACCACGATGCCGTCGCCGGGCGGGAACGTGGCCTGGCACGGCGTGACGGCCTGCCCCGCGGCGATGAGCAGCCGGATCATCGGCACCTCGATCATGATGTGCGGCACCCGCGGTTCGAAGCCGGCATCCCGGCACGCCGTCACGAAGCACTCGGGCCAGCCCGCGCCGTCAGGAGGCGACAGAACCCAGTCGTCATCGGCCAGCAGGGCGAGGGGCACCTCTTCGAGTGACGCGAGAGGGCGGCCGGCGGCCATCGCGACGAAGACCGGCTCCATGGCGATGGGGCGCGCGCCTATCGCGGCGGGCACCGCCAGTTCGTGGCCGGGGTAGTCGACGAGCGTGGCCGCGTCCAGCCGCCTGGAGGCGAGCAGGTCCATGAGCAGGCGGGGCGAGTGCTCGGTGTGCACGGTGATCGGCGTGCCCGGCTACATTGAGGAGGACCTGGTCACCTTCTCCGGCGGACACGTCTCCGGCCCGGAGATCCTGCCGCACGAACTCGGCCACTCACTCGGCGGCGCCGGCTCGGCGCCGAGACCCCGGACGGCGGCGTCATCGGCGCCTTCGCCACCCTCACCGTCACCCACGTCGACATCCCGACCGTGTCCACCCGGTGGTTCGTCAACGGGCACGAGATCGAGGAGTGGGCCGGTCAGACCTCCGTGCAGGCCGGCGACAACAAGCCGCCCAAGGAGCGCGGCAAGCCCGAGTCCCCGTGGTGCGGGCGGAAGGACCTGCGGTCGAAGCACTCGTGCGCGTACACCGTCGTCGTCTCCGACTCCACCGGCTTCATCCGCGATCCCGCGTACCGCGAGAACGCCCTCACCTCCACGATCACCTGGACGTTCGGCCGCAAGCACGCCCACTGACAGGGAGCGGGCCGTGTGCACGGCCCGATCCTTCCCGTACGCGACAAGGCCGGGCATAAGGTGTGGGCCATGGCGGAAGTGACGTACCGCAGCCGGGTCCGCGGATGCGTGCTGGGCGGGGCGATCGGCGACGCGCTCGGCGGGGCCATCGAGTTCGACTCCATCGCGGGCATCCGTGCCCGCCACGGGCAGGCCGGGGTCACCGGCATGGTGACCGACGGGATCGGCCGCGCGGGCCTGATCACCGACGACACCCAGATGACGCTCTTCACCCTGGAAGGGCTGATCAGGGCCGAGCTGAGGGTCGCCACCCGGGGGTTCGCGGACACCCCGGAGGTGGTCCGGTCCGCCTACCTGCGCTGGCTCGACACCCAGCGGCACGACGCCCCGCCCCCGCCCGGCGACCTGCCCCACCGTACGGGCCGGCTGCGCGAGCAGCGGTGGTTGTACGCGAGGCGGGCGCCAGGCAACGCGTGCTTGTCGGGGCTGCGCGCGAAGCCCGCCGGGTACGGACCCCTGGGCGAGCCGGGGCCGGTCAACCGCGACTCCAAGGGCTGCGGCACCGTCATGCGGTCGGCGCCGTTCGGGCTTCTCGGGGGCTCCGCGCGGGAGGCGTTCGAGCTGGCCGCCGCCTGCGCGCGGATCACCCACGGCCACCCCACCGGCTACTACGCGGCCGGCGCCTTCGCCGCCCTCGTCCACTTCGTGGCCGAGGACCTGACCCTGTACGAGGCGGTCCACGAGACGCTCCGCCTGCTGGCCTCGTACCCCGGGCACGAGGAGACCAGCGTCGCCCTGCGGGCGGCGGACGAGCTGGCAGGAAAGGGCGAGCCGGGCCCGGAGCGGGTGGAGAGCCTCGGCGGGGGATGGGTGGCCGAGGAGGCGCTGGCCATCGCCGTCTACTGCGCGCTCACGCGCGAGAAGGACTTCGCCGCGGCGCTGCTGCTGGCCGTCAACCACTCCGGCGACAGCGACTCCACCGGCTCCATGACAGGAAACCTCCTCGGCGCCGTGCGCGGCGAGGACGCCCTGCCGGTCGCCTGGCTGTATCTGCTGGAAGGCCGCGAGACCATCACCGAACTGGCCGACGACTTCGCCGGCCGCGGGCGCGCCGACCCGGCCAAGTATCCGCCGGGCTAGAACCCGTACAGCCCGAAAGCCTCACCGCGTCCGATGCCGCGCAGCGCCTCGGCCGGGTAGCCGACCGTGTCCTCCGGCAGCCGGTCCAGCGGGAACCAGCCGAGCTCGGAGCACTTGTGCGGCTCGGCGTTGTACGGCTCGCCCGCCCACCTCTCCGCCACGAAGAACAGCCCCACCCGCTCCGGCGCCCGGTGCATCACGTGCGCGAAGACCAGGTCGGCGGGGTCGACGCGGACGCCCACCTCCTCGCGCGCCTCCCGCGCCGCCGCCTCCGTCGCCGACTCGCCCGCCTCCAGGTGGCCGCTCGGCAGGTGCCACAGCCCGTCGGCGTACCCGGTGCCGGATCGGCGCCCCATCAGCACCTCGCCGTCGCGGACCAGCAGGACGTGCACGTCCACGATCGCCCGGAACCGGTCCCGGGCGGCGCGCCGGTCGATGTCCTGGATCCACTTGACCGCCACGGCCGCCACCTGCGTCAGCTCCGCCCGCAACCGGTCGGGGTCCTCCTCGGCGAACGCCTCCAGCACCTCCTCCACCAGCACGTGCCGCCAGGTAAGCCGCCCCTCCCGGGACGCCTCCCCGGTCTCCCGCTTCGCCCGCTCCGCCTCGTCGCCGTGCTGCGGGCCGGTGCCGTCGGTGAGGCCCTCGTGGACGCCCCACCGCCGGTCCTGCGCCACCCGCTCGTCCGCCACCGCCCGCAGCACCCTGCCGAGCGAACCGGGCAGGCCGTAGTCACCGTCGATCGTCATGGGTCGGCAGCATAGGGAATCCTGTGCTCATGGAGGATCTCGTACGGCGGGCCACCGAGCGGGCGGAGCGGGCCGGGTTCGCGTACTCCTGCGACCCGGGTGTCGGACGGCTCCTCGCCGTGCTCGCCGCCGGGCTGCCGGCGCGGGCGCGGGTGCTGGAGATCGGTACCGGGACGGGAGTGGGGACGGCCTGGCTCGTCTCCGGGCTGACGCCGCGCACGGACGTCACCGTCACCACCATCGAGTACGACGCCGCGCGCGCCGGGCTCGCGCGGCAGGGGGAGTGGCCGGGGTTCGTGGAGTTCCGCACGGGCGACGCGTTGGCGATGCTGCCGGGGCTCAGGACGTTCGACTTGATCTTCGCGGACTCGCCGGCCGGCAAGCACGAACGGCTCGACCTCACACTCGGCGCCCTCGGGCCCGGCGGCACGCTGCTGGTGGACGACATGACCGCGGACCCCGCCTGGCCGGCGGAGTTCCGCGAGCGACAGGAAGGGGTGCGCCGGACGCTGCTGGCGGATCCCGCGCTGGCCGCGGTGGAACTGGCACACGGGTCGGGGATCATCCTGGCGACGCGGCGGGCGACGTGATCCCGAACTGCTCGCAGCCGCTGCTCATCGGCACTTCCGGGTGGTTGTTTCCGGCGGATCTCGCGCTGGGATCAGCTGTTCTTGATCATTCTTTCGCCACCGAGGGCGAGCAGGAGGAACATGTCGAACTGGTGCAGGTTCGCTCGGTCCATCCGTCTGATCGCCTCGACTCCTGATGTCGCGGTCCTGACGTGGCTGATGGCCCCGGAGCGGGTGGCGTCGAAGGCGGGGTCGTAGTCAGCGCCGTGACGTGCCTCCTGAAGTTCGCTGAAGGCGCTGGCCAGCACTTCGAGATCTGCTGGAACGGCCCCGGTAGCGGAGTCGATGAGGAGAAGTCTCACGGGGTTCGGCGGGGTGCGGCCGGCGGAGAGGTCCTCAACCCATCGGGCTGCCTTCCGGAAGTTGCCGTGCGCATACCAGCGGCTGATCGCGTGCCGATGCTCGACCGGCCCTGCTCCGGCCGCTCGCCGGGCACCATGCTGGACCAGCTCATGGAACAGCGCATAGTACGCCGTTGAGGTCGCCCGGCGGAGGAAGGCCGTGCGGGGACGTCCGCGCCCCGCTGTGCCACCTGCCAGTGCGTTGGCGAGATAGAGGTAGTCGTCCGCCTTGAAGTCGCGTCTCACGACCCGTCCTGATCCGGATGGTTCATGACTTCGTCGATGGCTCGCGTATCAGGAGCGCCCTGCGTTTCCTCAGGCTGGTCTCTGGCGGCGAAGTCTTCCTCAGTGAGTGGCGTGACATAGACATATTCGTCGAGGTCGTGCTCCACCGCGAGTTGATTCACCCGCTTGCGCAGCTCGTGGGTGAATCTCGCGGACCAGCCGTCGTCACCGGCCGAGCCAAGGATGACCAGCGCTCTGAGAGCCGGCTCTCCCTCGGAGTCGACGTAGTGCTCGACGAAGGCTCGGCGGATGGCGGGGCCGTCGGGGATGGACAACGCCTGGATCGCAGCGGCCAGGTCGTCCAATACTTCGTCTCGCCGGTTGGCTCTCATAATGACCATCTTGGCACTTTCATGCATGAACAAACGGCGGTCCCAGCGGGGCCAGGCGCTATCTTGCCATGGCCTTTCCACAGCTGGCGGGCTATTTCGTCCAGCCGATCCGGCCTCCGGCGGTCGGCCCCGCTGAACACAGGGATGTCCTGCGGCGATAGGCAGAGGGCGGGGCCGAGGTCGGGTTACTCGATCAGGAGGTGGCGCGGGCCACGGCGATCACGGTGGAGCCGCGCTGGCCCGCTTCGTAGAACATGTACGAGACGCCGCCGTCGGTGCCGAAGGCCGGGGCGGCGGAGCGCCGGGAGTCGGGGCCGCCGGTCAGCGGGGTGTGGAAGACGCCGAGGTGCACCTCCCGGTCGAAGGAGTTGCCGACCTCGGTGAGGTACATCTTGCCGGAGTTGCCGTGGTAGACGACGTAGGTGGTGCCGTTGCGCTTGAGCAGGTGCGGCCCGCTCAGGTCGGTCAGGCCGTCGCCCGCGGGGGAGATGAGCGGGTTCGGGGCGAACTGCCAGCTCACCGCGTCGCCCGACCAGCCCCAGAAGATCTTGCGCTTGCCGCCGTGGTTGCCCATGAACACCATCACGTACCGGGCGCCCCGCGCCGGGATCGTGTGGTCGAAGACCCGCGCGTAGGAGGCCTCCGAGATGCCGGGCACCATCGAGGTGTTCAGCACGACGCCGTGGTAGCTGAAGTCGACCCCGTTGGCCGAGGTGGCGAGCCGGGTCGTGCTGTTCTCGCCGTGGAAGTACAGGTACCAGCGGCGGGAGGCGGCGTGCCAGAGCACGTGCGGCGACGACACGTGGCTGACGTTGAAGTGCGAGCCCCACTGCCGGCTGACGATCGGGTTGGCGTGATACTCGGTGAACGGCCCGGCGAGTGAGTCGCCGTAGGCCAGGCAGATGCCGCCGGGCGCGTCGTGCGGGGCGTAGTAGAGGTAGTACCTGCCGAGCCCGCCCGGCATGCGGTCGTACGTGCCGCGCACGCACGGGAAGATCAGCTCGCCGGTCGGGTTGTAGCGCAGCGCCGAGGTGTTCAGCGAGCGGCCGAGGTAGGCGTACGAGGGAAAGCCCGCGGGCCCGGCGGCGGCAGCGGCGGCGGGGGAGGAGAGCGCGGGAAGGGCGACGGCCGTGCCTGCGGCGGCGCGCAGGATCGTGCGGCGGTCGAGGATCGGATCGGACATGCTCTGCCCTTTCGTGATCACACCGGCGGGGGGCCGGTGTGATCACCGAGCATCGGTCAGCGAAAAGCATCAGTCAACCTGCTAATACGAATTACTTCAGTGGCGTGGTGAGCCTCCGGCGGTGGCGCCGCTTCCCGGGATGCCGGCGGCTCCCTAAGATCGATGGACTGGATCATGTAGTCGCAGGGGGTACGTCGTGCTTCTTCCCGCCGTCCAGCTCTACTCCGTACGTGCCGAGATGTCCGTGCGGCCGACGACGACTCTGACGTCCCTCGCCGCGATGGGGTACCGGGCCGTGGAGCCCACCTTCGGGCTCCTGGGCGACGACCCGCGCGCCTTTCGCGACCTGCTGGAGGCGAACGGGCTCACCGCCTGCTCGCTGCACGGGCCGCTGCTGGAGGAGCACGCGCCCGCCATGCTGGACGCCGCCGCGGCCATCGGCACGGACACGGTGATCATCCCGGCCATCCCGCCGGACGGGTTCTCCCACCGGGCCGCCGTGGAGGAGAGCGCCCGCCTGATCAACGCCGCCGCCGCCCGCGCCGCCGGGGCGGGGCTGCGGCTCGGCTACCACAACCACCACTGGGAGCTTTCGGCGCGGATCGGCGACCGGCACGCCCTTGAGGTGCTCGCCGAACTGCTCGACCCGGACGTCCTGCTGGAGGTGGACCTCTACTGGGCCGTGGTGGGCGGCGCCGACGTGCCCGGCCTGCTGTCCCGGCTCGGCGACCGGGTCACCCACCTGCACGTCAAGGACGGCCCCGGCACCGTCGACGACGCCATGACCGCGGTCGGCTCCGGCACGCTGCCGATCCCGGACATCCTGGCGGCCGCCCCCGGCGACGCCTGGCGGATCGTCGAGCTCGACCGCTGCGACGGCGACATGCTCGAAGCCCTCGCAGCCTCCCGCACCTATCTCGACGGGCTCGGCGGGTAGTCGACGCTCCGTCGGCCGGCTCCGGGCTGATCGGTGATGCTAGAAGTCGAAGATGCCATTCTTCGCGCCTGCTACGAACTTGTCCCAGACGGCTTTACGGAGAATCCAAGGCTCGGCGTCCGGCTGCTCGGTGTCACGCAAGGCGACGCGTCCATCGGATAAATGTTTGGCCTCCAGGCACTCGCCTCCTTGGCCACTGGACGCGGTGATCCATCCCGTCGGCTCCGCGATCTGCGTCATGATGGCTTCGCTCAACTCCACGACGTCACTCCTTCTTTGGTTCGCTGCATCGACGAATCTCTGTCTCGTAGAGGGCTTCCTACAGGATGAGTCTGATGCTCAAGGATGCCTTCGTCCACGATTGCTAGGCATTGATGTGGTGTGGGGCGATTATGGATGATTTGCCGTTCCAGTCGGGTCTGAATGGCGGGAGACATGAAAAAGTCTCGAAATCATGAACCATCGAACTCTGTGTAACAATCCGCGCTGTTTCGGTTACGAGATTCTGTGTGCGCCGTAAAGTAAAGATCCGAATCGTCGAAACCACGAGCGGGACGGATGATGGCCACACTTTCGGTTCTCCTCCATCAGATCGACAACGGAACCGTGCTGCTTCCCGAATTCCAACGCGGCTACGTATGGAACCGTGACCAGGTGCGCGGCCTCATGCGGTCGCTCTACAAGGGGTACCCGGTGGGTGGCCTGCTGCTGTGGGAGACCGAGCCGGACATGGCATCGGTAAGGGGAAGCACTCCTGATGGAGGCATTCGCCGGCTGCTGCTCGACGGCCAGCAGCGCATCACCTCCCTGTACGGGGTCATGCGCGGAAAGCCGCCCGCCTTCTTCGAAGGAGACGCCTCGGTCTTCACCGGGCTGCGGTTCAACGTGGAGGACGAGACCTTCGAGTTCTACGGCCCCGCGAAGATGCGTGACGATCCCCGGTGGGTTGACGTGAGCAGGCTCTTCATCGAAGGACTTGGCCCCTACATCGCGGAGTTCAGCCCGTTCGCCGACAAGCTCTCCATCTACATCGACCGGTTGAACAGGCTGAAGAACCTGGAGAACCGGGCGTTCCACGAAGAAAAGATCACGGGTCACGACAAAGATGTCGACGTCGTCGTCGACATCTTCAACCGGGTCAACTCGGGCGGCACCGCGCTGTCCAAAGGCGACCTCGCCCTGGCCAAGATCTGCGCTCAGTGGCCCTCGGCCAGGCAGGTGATGCGCGAGCATCTGGAGAGTTGGCGACAGGCGGGCTTTGACTTTTCGCTCGACTGGCTGTTGCGCAACGCCACTGCGGTCGCCACGGGGCGAGCGGTGTTCACGGCCCTCGACTCCGTCCCTGCCGCTGAGTTCGAGTCGGCGCTGACGAAGTCCGTCAACTACATCGGCAACTTCCTGGATGCCGTGTCAGGGAGGCTGGGGCTGGATCATGACCAGGTGCTCATGGGCCGTTACGCCATCCCAGTCATCTCCCGCCACCTCCAGCTGACGCCGGGCGGGCGTTTTCTGGATACCGCTCACCGGGATCGCGTGCTTTTCTGGTACATCCATTCCGCCCTGTGGGGCCGCTTCGCGGGCTCCACGGAGACGCTGCTCGCCCAGGACTACGAGATCGTGGAACGCTCGGGCATCGACGGGCTGATCACCGCGCTGGAGCGATGGCGCGGGGGAAACCTGGAGATCCAGTCGCACGACTTCGAAGGATCCACACGTGGTTCGCGCTTCTACCCTCTGCTCTACATGCTCACCAGGGTGAAAAGCGCCCGAGATCTCGGCAGCGGTCTCGAACTACGCGCAGAGATGCTGGGAAAGCTCACTTCGCTTCAGGTCCACCACATCTTCCCGAAGGCACTGCTGTACCGAGCGGGCTACGACCGGGTCCAAGTGAACGCGATCGCCAACTTCTGCTTCCTGACACAGGACACCAATCTGATGATCAGCAAGCGCGCTCCTGCGGACTACTTCGCAGAGGCGGAGGCGAAGCACCCCGGTATTCTCGCATCGCAGTGGATCCCCACCGATCCGGAGCTTTGGCGCCCCGAGCGCTACCTCGACTTCCTGGAGGCTCGCCGGCATCTCCTCGCTGAGGCCGCGCAGTCCTTCCTCGCCGAACTTCGCAGGGGCGTCCACTCGGCGAGCGACGATCTGAGGCCCATGACGGTGGTGGCGGACGAACAGGACGACGTCCGTTCCGCTCAGATCAAAGCCATGGTGGAGGAGATGAGACGGCTGGGCTACGCCGAGCCCGCACTCGACAGCGAACTCGCCGACCCCGTGACCGGCAGGGCTCTGGCCATTGCCGAAGCGTATTGGCCCGACGGCCTGCAGGTAGGACAGGGCAAGCCCGTGGTGCTGGAACTGGACCCGGCCGCCGCCGACCTGCCGAAACTGGAGGAGCTCGGCTATGAGGTGTTCACCTCGGTCGATTCTCTGCTCGGCTACGCGGTTAGGCGCAACGAGGCCACCTCTGGGAAGGAACCGGTCGAAGACGAGCCCCAGCCGTCTGCTCCGGCCTCAACCACCGACTTCGACAGGGCGATGCGACTCGTCTACGAGCGGGCCCGGAATGAGGCCGGCTATCCCGCCACCTACTTCCTGAGCATGCTCGCCGAGCACGGCGGCCTCGCTACGGCGCGGAAGCTTCTGCACTCGCCGGCAGTGTCGGATGGGTTCGCGGCGCTCGGGGAGAGAGGGCGTCTAGATCTGACTGTCGAGGCGCAGGTGATCGATCCGCGCTTCGAGGGACTCTTCACACCAGATGAGATCGAGATCGCGCACCATCGGCTGCAGCAGTTCGGTTACGGCGGTTAGCGAGCCGAGCGCGGGCGAGATCGTCAAAGGGCCTACGCGGTCCCCCGCCGGCGCTCTCGCAGACCCGGTGAGCTCCAGTCATGGGAGAGGTAGAAGCGCCCACACGATCTTTCCGCCGGCCAGTTCGCCTCCCTTCGGAAATCGGTAGCCCCACCTTTTCGCCAGCGCGGCCACGATTTCCAGGCCGCGCCCGTTGATGGACTCGACGCCGACGGACTGCTGCTTCGGCGCGCCCTGACCGCCATCCCACACTTCGATGATCAGCTCGTACGCCAGCTGGGTCATGAGGATGCGAATCAGCGACTCGGAGGAGAGGACTACCCCCATCCTCGTCCGGTTGTCCTGGAAGCCCAGTGCGTTGACCGAGTTCGTCACCAGCTCGGAGACAATCAATTGGGCATCGTCCACGAACTCGTCGTCCTTGTGGCCCCAGCCGCGCAACGTGGCCGCGACATACGCGCGAGAAATCCACACCGCATTCGGGAGCGCGACGAGAGTCAGGGAATTGCAGGGCTGGTCCAGATATGGGCTTGCGTCAAGCATTTCAGGCATGATGAGTGCCCTTCCAGGTGCTCCAGTGGTTCGCTTGCTCAATGTCCTACGAAAAAGGACCAGGCAGCGGTCGAATCTGGAGACGTATAGTGACCGTGTGTTTCGTACCGCGGTCACACACTCCACAATCTGACCGCGAAATCAGCACAAGAGGTCACACCTGGAGGGAAGAACGTGAGTCTTGAGGGCGATCCAAGCAAATCGGCAGGAGAACGGTTCGCGGCCGACCTCGTCAGACTACGCTCGGAGAATCGGCTGTCTCAGATACGCCTCGCGACCCGCCTCCAAGTGGATCGATCCCTCATCAGCCACATAGAGCGCGGTAAGAAGACCCCGACCGTGGATATCGCCGAACGCCTGGACGACATATTCGGCCTGGACAAACACTTCGTGGGCGTCTTCGAGCGCATCCGCCTCGAACGAGGAGCCCGCGGCTGGATCATCCAGTGGAGAGAGGTCGAGAGCCGAGCTCTCGTCATCCAGTCTTGGGACCCCCTCCTCGTCCCCGGCCTCTTCCAGACGATGACCTATGCCCGAGCGCTGTTCCAGGCCAGCCCGACCATTCCCGCCGAACTGGTCGATATAGAAGTGCAGACCCGCATACAACGGTCAGACATTCTCAGCAGGAAAGACCCGCCGAAAATCATTGCGCTTCTCGAAGAGGCGGTGCTCCATCGGCCGATCGGGGGTGGTGACATTCTGTGCGACCAACTGATTCACCTCAGGGCCGTTGCCCAGCTCCCCAATGTGGTGGTGCAGGTAGTGCCAACACAGGCAGGCTGTGGTCCCGGCCTCATGAGCGCGTTCGCCTTGGCACGGTTGCCGAATGGGGCGGATGTCATCACCGTAGACAGTAGCCTTGCCGGTCAAACTACGATGGAACCGCGCTCTGTGGAGGAAATCAAGCAGCGGTTCGACGTCATCAGGGCGGACGCGCTACCCAAGGGACAGTCCCTGACCGTGATCGAGGAAGCGATAGAACGATGGACGAGCAGGCAGTGAGTCTCGACGGCGCGGAATGGCGCAAGGCCACCGCGAGCGGCGACAACGGCGGCCAGTGCGTTGAAGTCGCCACCAACCTTCCTGGCGTTGTCGCCGTCCGAGACAGCAAGAACCCGACCGGCCCGGCTCTCGTCTTCACCCCAGGAGAGTGGAACGTCTTCCTGAATGGAGCCAAGCGAGGGGAGTTCGATCTCACCCGCCCGTGACCGCCGGCGAGGTGAAGAGCCCGTGGCCATGCATCGCTAGCGCAGGTAGCTGGCGCCGTTCAGGTCGATGATGGTGCCGCTGGCCCACTCCGCCTCCGGCGAGGCCAGGTACACGACGGCGGCGGCGATCTCCTCCGGGCGGGCCACGCGGCCGAACGGGCTCTGGGCGCGGATCTCGTCGCCCCTGGGCGGTTTGAGGTGCTCGTTCGTCATGTCCGTCTCGACGAAGCCCGGCGCGACCGCCGCCACCGCGATACCCTCCGGCGCCAGGGACACCGCGAGCGACTGGGTGAGCGCGTTCAGGCCCGCCTTGCTGGCGCCGTACGCGGGACTGTCGGGCTCGCCGCGGAAGGCGCCGCGCGAGGAGACGTTGACAATGCGACCGCCCCGCGGCATGTGGGGGAGCGCGCACCAGATCATGTTCGCCGCGCCGGCCAGGTTGAGGTCGAGCGTCCGGCGCCAGGCCGCCTGCCACTCCTCGTAGGTGAGGTCCGTGACCGGGTGGTGCAGGAACACGCCGGCGTTGTTGACCAGCACGTCGATGCCGCCCAGGGCGGTCGCCGCCTCGTCCACGACGCGGCGCACCGCCTCCGGGTCGGCCAGGTCCGCCTGGACGACCGCGTGTCCCTCGCCCGGCAGCTCGTCCAGCAGCCCGGAGGCGAGGGCGGGGGAGTCGCGGTGGTGGACCGCCACCCGGTCACCCAGCTCCGCGAACGCCGTCGCGACGGCCCGCCCGATCCCCCGGGACGCCCCGGTGACGAGAACCGCCCGGCTCACCATCGGTCGTGCACCTGCGGACGGATGAGCTCGTCGTACACGTCGCGTACGGCCTGGAGGGTCTCCGGCGGGAGGGGCGGGAGCGCGGCCGCGGCGGCGTTGGCGGCGGCCTGGGCCGGGTTGCGGGCGCCCGGGATGACGACGGACACGCCGGGCTGGTCGAGGATCCAGCGCAGCGCGAACTGCGCCATCGTCGCCCCCTCGGGCACCAGCGGGGCCAGCCGCCGCACCGCCTCCAGGCCGGTGCGGAAGTCCACGCCGGAGAACGTCTCGCCCACGTCGAACGACTCGCCGTGGCGGTTGAAGGTGCGGTGGTCGTCGGGCGCGAACGTGGTGTTCTCGTCGTACCGGCCCGACAGCAGGCCGCTGGCCAGCGGCACCCGGGCGATGATGCCGACACCCGCCTCGCGGGCCGCGGGCAGCACCCGCTCCAGCGGCTTGAGCCGGAACGCGTTCAGGATGATCTGCACCGTCGCCACGCCCGGCCGGGCGATCGCCGTCAGCGCCTCCTCGCACGTCTCCACGCTCACCCCGTACGCGGCGATCTTCCCCTCCGAGACCAGCGTGTCGAGCGCGTCGAACACCGCGTCGGACGAGTACACCGGCGTGGGCGGGCAGTGCAGCTGCACCAGGTCGACGGTGTCGACGCCGAGGTTGCGGCGGGAGCGCTCGTTCCAGGCGCGGAAGTTGGCCATCACGTAGTTCTCCGGCACCTGGTCCATCCGGCGGCCCATCTTGGTGGCCACCGTGAGGTCCGGGTGGGCCTTGGCGAACCGGCCGACGATCTGCTCGCTGCGGCCGTCGCCGTAGACGTCGGCGGTGTCGATGAACGTCACCCCGTCGCCGGCCGCCGCCGAGAGCGTCGCGATCGCGTCGTCCTCGCTCACCTGCCCCCAGTCGGCCCCGAGCTGCCACGCTCCCAGCCCCACCACGCCGACTCGCCGTCCGGTGTGTCCCAACACACGCTGTTCCATAGGCAGTCACTCTGGCATATGGACGTATGCGAGGGCATGCCGGAGCGCGGTGTTGACGATCGCGTGACTGTATAGTACAAGCCCAGCGCCACCAGATCCGGCAACCGGGATGGTCGCCGGTTCGATGCACGCCCCCATCATGGAAAACCATCAGCTCGGCGCGCCATGTGGGCGCATATTCGTGGTGTGTCCGATGGGAATTCCCCACCGATATTTTGCTGAATGGAGCGGCCTGCTTTCGCTGTTCCTCTATCGAAACGGGTATGCCTGCTTTCGACCGATTTCTATCAGGGGGAGCGGAAATGAGTCCGATCGTCGGAACAGCGGCGAATCCTGGAACAGCGGGCGTCACCGGGGAGAGCGAGCAGTGGAATGGCGTCCTAGGTGTCAGCAGGGCGAACGGGCACGCCGGCGTGGCCGGAGTGAATGAGCGAGGCGGCAACGGAATCTACGGCCGTGGCACCGGAAACGGTGTCTGGGGGCACGGCTACGCCCACGCCAACGCGATCGGCGTCGTCGGAGTCAGCGATCACAACGACGGCGTGGCCGGGATCTCGCAGACCACCGGGAAGTCCGGTGTCCTCGGTGTCCACCATGGTCAGAATGGTCAGGGCGTGTGGGGACAGGCGAACAAAGGCCGGGGCGTCGTCGGCCTGAGCCAGACGGGAACCGGCGTGTACGGCAGGTCCGAGGCGGACGAGGGAGTTCGGGGTGAATCCCTGAACCGGCACCATGGCGGAGTCGTCGGAATCAGTCGGGCGGTGGGCGGTCACGGTGTCTACGGCACCTGTGACGAGGGCACCGGAGTCATCGCCGTGACGAAGAGAGGGACCGCGCTCTTTGCGAAGGCGGACGCGGGAAAAGCGGGGCATTTTCAAGGCGATATCGAGGTCACCGGGATCATCCGAAACGCCGACCTGCAGGCGCGGCTTGACCAGGCCCAGCAGAAAGTGGCCGAACTGGAGCGTAAGCTCATGGCTCTGCAGGCCCAGCTGAACGAATTCAGCTCCAACATCAATACCCGGGTGTCGAATTGCGAGACGCAGATCAGAGGCCTTGCGCTTTATTCGCATTCACATGAGTTGGCCAGGAAAGGGGCGGAAGCTGACAGGGCCGTCGCCGACGCGGAAGAAGTGAGCCTGTCGCCGTCTCTGATGCTGTCCAACGGTCACGAGCCGTCGCTCACCCTTCCGGAAGAACCGCTGGTCGGCGCTTCGATGGGAGCCGGTGCCAACCAGTCCCAGCACGAACAGGACCAGCCTGAGTAACACACCAGCCAGAAGATCCGGGCGCCGGACTCCAGGAGGGGAGATCAACCTGATGGGGCGTGGACCGGCGAACGGCCGACCGGAGATGCCGGCGACAGGAATCAGGCGGACTCGCGGATCACCAGCTCGGTCGGCAGCACCACCGGCTGGGGCTTCTCGGCGCCGTCGAGCCGGGCCAGCAGCAGGTTGATGGTCGCGTTCGCCATCTCCGCCAGCGGCTGCCTGATCGTCGTGAGCGGCGGGAGGGTGGAGGTGGCCACCGAGGAGTCGTCGAAGCCGCCCACCGCCACGTCGTCCGGCACCCGCCGGCCCGCCGCGCGCAGGGTCGTCAGGGCGCCGGCCGCCATCAGGTCGGAGGCGACGAACACCGCGTCGAGGTCAGGGGTGCGCTCCAGCAGCTCGGCCATCGCCCGCTCGCCGCTGGCCTGGGTCCAGTCGCCGTGCGCGATGAGCTTCTTGGACGCCTTGCGGCCCAGCACGTCGGCGAAGCCCTCCAGACGCTGGATGCCGCCGGGGGTGTCCATCGGGCCGGTGATCATGGCGATCCGCTTGTGGCCCCGGCTCACCAGGTATTCGGTCATCTGCCGGGCGCCCAGGCGATCGTCCGCGGCCGCGTACGGGATGACGTTCTCGCGCCCGATGACCGCGCCGCACGAGACGGCGGGGGCGGCGGCGGCGAGCGCGTCGGCCAGCGGGTCGCCCGCGTGGGTCGTCACCAGGAGCACGCCGTCGGCGTGGCCGCCGCGCACGTAGCGCACCACCCGGTCGCGGTCGCCCTCGTTGCCGGCGAGCATCATCACCAGCGAGATGTCGCGCTCGGCCAGGCGGCGGATCGCCACCCGGATGAGGGTGCTGTAGTTGGGGTCCTCGAACAGCATCTGGTCCGGCTCCGACAGCACCATGGCCACGGAGCCGGTGCGCTGGGTGACCAGGCTGCGGGCGGCGCGGTTGACGACGTAGCCGGTCTCGGTGATGGCCCGCTCGATCGCGGCCCGCGCGGCCGGGCTGACGTAGCGGTCGCCGTTGAGCAGCCTGGACACCGTGCCGCGGGACACGCCCGCGGCCGCGGCGACGTCGTGGATGGTAGGGCGCTTCATTTCACCGCTCCGGAGGACAGGTCTGTCCTCCAGTATCGCTGCATCGTGAGGAAGAGCGCGATCAGCGGGATGATCGACAGCAGCGCGCCGGTCAGGATCAGGTTGTACAGCGCCGGCTGGTTGGCCCCGGCCGCCAGCAGCGTGTAGAGCCCGACCGTGAGCGGGAACTTGCCGTCGTCGCCCAGCATGATGAACGGCAGCAGGAAGTTGTTCCAGATGGCCACGAACTGGAACAGGAAGATGGTGACCATGCCCGGCACCATCAGCGGCAGCGCCACCCGCGACATGAGCGTCCACTCGCCGGCCCCGTCGATCCGCCCGGCCTCCAGCAGCGAGTCCGGGATGGCGGCGGTCGCGTACACCCGGGCGAGGTAGATGCTGTACGGGGACAGGATCTGCGGCAGCAGCACCGCCCAGTACGTGTCCGCCATCCCCACCTTCGAGAACAGCAGATACTGCGGGATGGCCAGCACCACGGCCGGCACCAGGATGCCGCCGATCAGCAGGTTGAAGATCAGCGCCCGGCCCGGGAAGCGGTACTTGGCCAGCGCGTACCCGGAGACCGCGGCGACCACGGTGGCCAGCAGCGAACCGCCGCCCGCGTAGACGAACGTGTTGACCAGCCACAGCCAGAACACCCCGTCGCGGTAGGCGAGCAGATCGGACACGTTGGAGAGGAAGCCGGTGCCGAAGGCCATGGTCGGCGTGGTGAACAGCTCCCCGGGCGACTTGGTCGCCGCGATCAGCACCCAGCTCACCGGGAACAGGCAGTAGATCGCGCCGGCCAGCAGCACGGCGGTCGGCAGCAGGCCGGTGGACCGGCGGGTCGTGACGGCGGTCATCAGCCCTCCCCGAAGGCGCGGTCGCGGACCACGCGCAGAAATCCGAACGCCAGGACGAAGGAGACGGCGGCGATGACGATCGAGGTGGCCGCCGCCGCGTACAGGTCACCGGTGACGAACGCGTCCCGGTAGACCTTCATCAGCGGGCTCCACGTGGAGCTGATCGTGTTCGTGAACGGCCGCAGCGTGGTCGGCTCGGTGAACACCTGGATCGTCGCGATGATCGAGAACACGGTGGTCAGGATGATCGCCGGCATCAGCAGCGGGATCTTGATCCGCAGCGCGATCTGCGTCTCGGTGGCGCCGTCGAGCCGCGCCGCCTCGTAGTAGTCGCGCGGCACCGCCCGCAGCGCCGTGTAGAGCACCAGCATGTTGAAGCCGGTCCCGCCCCACACCGCCACGTTGGCCATCGAGTACGTGACCGTGGTCGCGCCGAGCAGGTCCACGTCCAGCACCGCCCGGATCGGGCTGAGCGACGGCAGGTAGAGGAACCCCCACAGCAGCGACGCGGCCACGCCGGGCACCGCGTACGGCAGGAAGATCGCGATCCGGCCGAAGCGGGCCAGCCGCACCCGGGCCGAGTCCAGGGCCAGCGCGAACACCAGCGCCAGCCCCAGCATCACGACCAGCACGATCGCGCCGTACCCGAGCACCCGCAGCCACCCGGCCCACAACTCGCCGTCGGTGATCGCGGCGGCGAAGTTGTCGAACCCGGCGAACACCTCGCGGCGCGACCCGCCCCCCAGCCCGAGCCCGGACACCCGGGTCCGGCGCATCGCCAGGTAGGCGGTGTAACCGATCGGCACCGCCAGGAACAGCACGAACAGCACGATCGCCGGGGTGAGGAACAGGTATGGGGCGAGCAAGGGGCGGCGCGACGCGCGCCGCCTCTTCGCGGAGTACGTCATGACGCGAGCGAGAACCCGGACTTGCGCATGTCGGCGACGGTGGCCTCGTGCATCGCCCTGACGGCGCCGGAGAACGGGCTGCCGTCCTGCAACGCCTTGTCGAAGCCGTCCCTGAAGGCGTTGTACGTGACGCCGACGTTGGGCCCGAAGGTGAAGCCGCGCGCCCCGGCGGAGGCCTGGGCGGCCTGCTGCCAGAAGTCCGGCTGGTTGGCGAAGTAGCCGGGCGCCTCGGTGAGCGCCGTCTGCGCCTTGGTGGCCGCCGGATAGATCGCGGCCTCCTTCACCAGCGCGCCGACCGCCTCCGGGTCGGTGTTGAGCCAGGTGGCGAACCGGGCCGCGGCGGCCCTGTTCGGCGACTTGGCGGCGACCGCCACGGACGAGCCGCCCCAGAAGCCGGTGTGGTTCTCGCCGGCGTTCCACTGCGGCATCGGGGCGATCGCCCACTTGCCCTCGGCCTTGGGCGCGTTGCTCTCCAGCGTGCCCGGCGCCCAGATCGCCGACGGCCAGGTGAGCAGCTTGCCGTCGGCGAGCGCCTTGTTCCACTCGGGGGTGAAGTACGGCGTGTCGTCGATGGCGCCCTCCTTGACCAGGCCGTCCCAGTAGTCGGCGACCTTCACGGTGGGCGCGTCGGCGATGTCCACCTTCCAGGCCTCGCCGCTGATCGACCACCACTGGGCGCCCGCCTGCTGGGCGAGGCCGGTGAACGCGCCGGGGTCCTTGCTGGAGAAGGTGCCCAGGTAGACCTTGGGGTCCTTCTTCCGCACGGCGCGGGCCGCCTCGGCGTACTCGTCCCAGGTCTTCGGGACCTCGATGCCGTACTCGTCGAACAGGTCCTGGCGGTAGAAGAGCATCATCGGGCCGCTGTCCTGCGGGACCGCGTACACGCCGTCGGTGCCGAGCGTGACGAGCCCCCACACGCCCTCGCCGAACTCGCCCTTGACCGTCTCGGTCTCGGCCTTGAGGTCGGCCACCGCCTCGGCCGCCACGAACGACGGCAGGTGCTGGTATTCGGCCTGCACCAGGTCCGGCGGGTTGCCGGCCTTGGCCGCGGTGAGGAACTTGGCGGCGGCGTCGTCGCCCCCGGCCTGCTTGCTGACCGTCACCTGGATGTCGGGGTGCGCCTTGTTCCACACCTCGACGACCTTGTCCATGTTGGGAGCCCACGTCCAGTACGTGAGCTTGACCGGGCCCTGCGGGGCCTGAGACTGCGTCCGCGCCGCCTCCGGAGTGCCGGCGGGCTCGCCGCCGCCACATCCGGACAGGGTCAGGGTGGCCGCGAGCGCTGCGGCCAAGGCGGCTCCGAGGCGTGTGGCACGCATGCATACCTCCAGATGTTCTCTGTGAACGTGCACAGACTGGATCAGCCATCAGTGCGGGGTCAAGGGCCCGTTATGTTCTCGTTAGTCTCCTGGTCGGTTTCCAAGAGCCGTGACGCGCGCTACTGTGCACGTTCACAGAAGTACGACAAGGGGGATGGATGTATCCGGAGCGTCCGGCCGGTATCGCCTACGGCGGGGACTACAACCCCGAGCAGTGGCCGCGCGAGGTGCACGAGGAGGACGTCGCCCTGATGCGCGAGGCCGGGGTCAACCTGGTGAGCCTCGGCATGTTCTCGTGGGCGCTGATGGAGCCGGAGGAGGGCCGCCACGAGTTCGGCTGGCTGGACGAGATCGTCGACCGGCTGCACGCCGCCGGCATCGCGGTCGACCTGGCCACGCCCACCGCCGCGCCGCCCGCCTGGTTCACCGCCCGCCACCCGGACACGCTGCCCGTCGGCCGCGACGGCGTGCGGATCGGCTTCGGCGGCAGGCAGAACGCCTGCTCCAGCGCGCCCGCCTTCCGCGAGGCCACCGCCCGCCTGGTGCGCGCGCTCGCCACCCACTACCGCGGCCATCCCGCCGTGGTCATGTGGCACGTGCACAACGAGTACGGGGCGCCGCTGGGCGAGTGCTACTGCGAGCACAGCGTCGCCGCCTGGCGCGACTGGCTGCGCCACACCTACCGTGACCTGGCCGAGCTCAACGACGCCTGGGGCACCGCGTTCTGGGGGCAGCGCTACACCGACTGGGCGCAGATCGACGCCCCCCGCCACAACCACACCGCCGTCAACCCGGCCCAGCGGCTCGACTTCGCCCGCTTCAGCGACGGCCAGCACCGCGAGCACTACGCGCTGCAGCGCGACATCCTGCGCGAGATCACCCCCGGCGTGCCGGTGACGACCAACTTCGCCGGCACCGTGAACTGCAAGTCGACCGACCTGTGGCAGTGGGCGCGCGAGCTCGACGTGGTCGCCAACGACCACTACCTGAAGGCCGAGCAGCCGGACAACCACATCGACCTGGCCATGTCCGCCGACCTGGCGCGCTCGGTGGCCGGGGGAGAGCCGTGGATGCTCATGGAGCACTCGGCCGGCGCGGTCAACTGGCAGCCGCGCAACCTCGCCAAGCGGCCCGGCGAGATGCGCCGCAACAGCCTCGCGCACGTCGCCCGCGGCTCCGACAGCGTGCTGTTCTTCCAGTTCCGCGCCTCGCGGTTCGGCGCGGAGAAGTTCCACTCCGCGATGGTGCCGCACGCCGGCGCCGGCTCCACGCAGTGGCGCGAGATCGTCGAGCTCGGCGCCGACCTGCGCAGGCTCGCAGGCGTGCGGGGCAGCCGGGTGCGCGCCGACGTCGCCCTGGTGTGGGACTGGGAGTCGTACTGGGCGCTGGAGCTCGACTGGCGGCCGTCGGTGGACCTGCGGTTCCGTGAGCGGGCCGACGCCTTCTACGAGGCGCTCTGGCGGGAGCACGTCACCATCGACTTCGTCCACCCGTCCGCCGACATGTCGCGTTATCGGGTGGTGGTCGCGCCGAGCGCGTACCTGCTCACCGACGCCTCCGCCAAGAACCTGCACCGGTACGTGGAAGCAGGCGGAAACCTGCTCGTCTCGTACTTCTCCGGCATCGTCGACGAGCACGACACCATCCACCCCGGCGCCTACCCGGGCGCGCTGCGCGAGGTGCTCGGCCTGTCGATCGAGGAGTTCCACCCGCTGCGCGAGCACGAGACCGTCGCCGTCACCGGCGGGCTCGACGGACGGATCTGGTCCGAGCGGATCCACCCGGCCGGGGCCGTCGCCGAGCGCGCGTTCGCCTCCGGGCCGGACGCCGGGCATCCCGCGCTCACCCGCCACGACCTCGGCGCGGGCACCGCCTGGTACCTGGCCACCGCCCCCGTCACCGGCCTGCGCGAGCTGCTGGCCGGGGTGCTCGACCGCGCCGGCGTGAGCCGCCCGCGCGGCCTGCCCGACACGCTGGAACTGGTCCGGCGCGGCCACCACCTGTTCCTCATCAACCACGGCGACGAGCCGGTGACGGTCGAGGGGGTGACCGGCACGGGCGTGTTCGACGGGGCGCACCACGACGGGCCGGTGACCGTCGCGGCCGGCGCCGTGACGGTCGTCGAGGAGCAATCCCCCCACCCCTAGGAGAGCACTCCCATGAGACGGTTACTGATCGCTCTGCTCTGCCTCGCCACCCTGGCCGCGGCGGCTCCCGCCGCCCAGGCCGAACGGCGGCTGCCCATCCGCGGCGCCGACGTCTCCAGCCTCGCCAAGTCCGAGGCGCTCGGCGGCGTCTACCGCCACGCCGACGGCCGCCGCGACGACGCGCTCCGCATCCTGGCCCAGGCCGGGCTCACCCACATCAGGCTCAAGGTCTGGGTGGATCCGGCCGACGGCTACAACACCAAGACCCAGGTCCTGGCCGTCGCCAAGCGGGCCAAGAAGGCCGGGCTCCGGCTGCTGGTCGACTTCCACTACTCCGACACCTGGGCCGACCCCGGCAAGCAGTTCAAGCCCGCCGCCTGGGCGAACCTGCCCTTCGACGAGCTGGTCCGGGCCGTGTACGCGCACACCTTCGACGTGCTGGACGCGCTGCGCCGCCAGGGCACCCCGGCCGACCTGGTCCAGGTCGGCAACGAGATCAACGGCGGCCTGCTGTGGCCCGACGGGAGCAACCAGAACTGGGCGAACACCGCCCGGCTGCTCAACGCCGGACACGACGCGGTCAAGGACGTCTCCCGCCGCACCGACGTGGTGCTCCACCTGGCCAACGGCGGCGACAACGGCCTGTACCGGTGGTGGTTCGACAACGCCGCCGCCCACGGCATCCGCTACGACGTGATCGGCCTGTCGTACTACCCGTACTGGCACGGCACCCTGGAGGCCTTCCAGGCCAACATCGACGACGTCGCCACCCGCTACCGCAAGCCCGTGGCCGTCGTGGAGACCGGCTACCCGTTCACCACCGCCGACGACGACGGCTGGGAGAACCTCATCCTGTCGCCCGAGCCGTACCCCGGCTACCAGGCCACCCCCGCCGGGCAGGCCGCCCTGCTGAGCAAGGTCTCCGACATCGTACGGAACGTCCCCGACCGGCTCGGCCTGGGCGTCTTCGCCTGGGAGGCCACCTGGACCGGCGTGCCGGGCAACGGCTGGGACCCCGCCGACCCGGCCACCGGCAACGCCTGGGAGAACCAGGCCCTGTTCGGCTTCGACGACCGCGCCCTGCCCGCCATGCGGGCGCTCGGCCGCGGCTAGACCTCGATCTCGGGCCCGTACAGCTCGCGCAGGCACTCGCGGGCCAGCTGGAGCTCCTCGTGCGGTTCGACGACGAGCACCGGCACCGCGGTGCCCGCCGGGCTGATCAGGCCGTCGTCGGCGCGGTTGCCGCCCACCGGCGGCTCGACCCCGAGCAGGCGCAGGCGGCGGCAGACCGCCTCGCGCACCTCGGGCTGGTCCCAGCCGATCTCCCCGGTGAACACCAGCGCGTCGACGCGGCCCAGCGACGTCGCCGCGGCCGCGATCTCCCGGCTCACCCGGTGGCAGAACACCCGCAGGGCCAGCGCCGCCTCCTCGTCGCCGTCGCGTTCGGCGGCGACGAGGTCGCGGGTGTCGCCCGAGCGGCCGCCGGACAGGCCGAGCAGCCCCGACTCGCGCTCCAGCCCGTGGCGCAGCTCGTCCGCGCTCAGCCGGCCGTCGAGCAGCCACATCAGCATGCCCGGGTCGAGGCTGCCGGAGCGCCTGCTCATCGGCAGCCCGTCGAGCGGGGTGAATCCCATCGAGGTGTCCAGGCTGCGCCCGCCCGACACCGCGCACACCGACGCGCCGCCGCCCAGGTGGGCGAGCACCAGGTCCAGCTCCGCGACCGGACGGCCGAGCAGTTCGGCCGCCCGGTCGGTCGCCCACGCGTACGACAGGCCGTGGAAGCCGTAGCGGCGCAGCCCGTACCTCTCCCGCCACGCCTTGGGCAGGGCGTAGACCGCGGCCGCGTCGGGCAGCCCGGCGTGGAAGGCGGTGTCGGGGCAGAGCACGTGCGGCACCGCGGGCAGCAGCTCGCGGGCCGCGTCCAGCAGGTCCAGCGCCGGCGGCAGGTGCAGCGGCGCCAGGTCGGTGATCCGGCGCAGCGCGGCCGCCAGGTGGTCGTCGGCCACCGCCGGCGCGGTCACCAGCTCGCCGCCGTGCACCAGCCGGTGCGCCACCGCGCCCACGTCCCGGTCGAGGTGGCGGCCCAGGAACTCCGACACCTCCGACCGCGCGGACCCCGGCTCCACCGCCCGCTGGGAACGCGCGCCGTCGACGACCACGCCGCCGTCGACGAGGTCGAGGCGGAGGCTCGACGAGCCGGCGTTGACCGTCAGCACCGCCGCTTCCGCCCAGCTCTGTCCCTGATCCAGCATGCCTGACGCCTACCCGGCGCCGCCTGGGCGACACCACGGTGTCTAGGACATCCGCCGCCCCTGACGGAGGATGGTGCCTATGATCGGATTCGGCTACGCCCGCACCCCTTTAGGACAGATCCACTACGCCGAGTGCGGCACCGGCGAGCCGGTGCTGCTGCTGCACCAGACGCCCCGCTCCTGGGACGAGTACCGCGAGGTGCTGCCGCTGCTCGGGGCGGGCCACCGGGCGATCGCGATGGACACGCTCGGCTTCGGCGCCTCCGCGCCGCCGGCCGAGCACACGATCGAGGCGTACGCGGACGGAGTGCTGGCCTTCATGGACGCGCTCGGCCTGGAGACGGCCGCGGTCGCCGGGCACCACACGGGCGGGGTGATCGCCGTGGAGGTGGCGGCCCGCGCGCCTGAACGGGTCAGCAGGCTGGTGCTGTCGTCCACGCCGCTGGTGGACGCCGAGGCGCGCCGGCGGCGCGAAGGCCGGCCGCAGGTGGACCACGTGACCGAACGGGAGGACGGCTCCCACCTGGTCGAGCTGTGGGCGGGCCGGGCCGGCTTCTACCCGCCGGGCCGCCCCGACCTGCTGGCCCGCTTCGTCCGCGACGCGCTGGCCGCCCGGCCCGGCCTGACCGGCGGGCACCGCGCCGTCGCCGCCTACCGGATGGAGGACCGGCTCGGCCTGATCCGCTGCCCGGTCCTGTGCGTGGGCGCCGCCGACGACCCCTTCGCCTTCCCCGAGCTGCGCCCGCTGGCCGACCGGCTGGGGGCGCCGGCCGCGGTCATCGCCGGCGGCATGGTGCCGCTGGAGTACCAGGCCGCCGAGTTCGCCCGCGTGGTCGGAACGTTCCTGGCGGGCGGGGAGTTTGCGACTCCTTGACGTTGGCAGTACCCCCTTGACTTTCGAGATGTATCGGAACAGGTGGGAGGCGGTATTCATGCAACAGGTGCCGGAACAGGAGAAGGAGACCCGGCAGGAACGCGCCGATCGCAACTTCGTCGAGTTACTGCAGGGCGCCCGCGTCGCGGTGACCGGTGTCCAGGTGCTGTTCGCCTTCCTGCTGACCGTGCCGTTCTCGCAGGGCTTCGAGCGGCTGAGCGCGTTCGACCGGTGGTTGTTCTTCGTGGCGCTGGTGTCGGCGGCGTGCGCCTCGATCTGTTACATCGCCCCGGCCAACCAGCACCGGGTGCTGTTCCGCCAGGGCCTGAAGGAGAAGCTGGTCCGCCGCTCCAACCACTACGGCCTCGCGGGCGCCCTCGCGCTGGCCCTGTCGATGACGTCCGCGACGATGCTGGTGGTCGACTTCCTGTTCCACTCCACGCTGGCGTGGGTCACCGCGGGCGGGGTGGCGGCGCTGGCCGCCTGGGCGTGGTTCGGCCAGCCGGCGCTCGACCGGTCCGCCCGCCCCGACGACACCGCGCCGGACGAGAGCGACGGCCGCCGCTCAGGAGGAGCCGCCGCCGGCGTCTGACCGGCGGTAGTCGGCCCGCGCCACCACGTACGCGGCCACCGACACGGTGATGATCTGGGCCACGGCGACGATGAGCAAGGGCCCTGCCGTGGCCCAGGTCGGCTGGCGCAGCCACATCGCCAGCAGCACCAGCAGCACGCAGAGCACCTGGGGCTTGGTGGCGACGTGCATCCGGTCGAGTGTGGTGCGGAAGCGCACCATGCCCCATCCGGCGGTCAGCGCGAGCGCCGCCCCGGCCAGCAGGCAGACGGCCGCCGCGACGTCCAGCACGTTCACTCGTTCCCCTCCGGGAAGTAGCGGGCCAGCGAGACGGTCCCGACGAACCCGAGCAGCGACAGCACCAGCAGGATCGGGACGTCGGAGTAGTCGCCGTAGACGGCGGCGTACGCGCCCGCACCGCACATGGCCAGCGAGGTGATCATGTCCACCGACACTGCCCGGTCCAGCGTGGTCGGGCCCCTGCCCAGCCGGTAGAGCGCCCCCGCCGCGCCGACGGCGAGCAGCACCAGCGTCACCAGATACACCGTGGTCATCCGAGCTCCTTCCGGTCGGCGCGCGTACCGAACGCCGCCACGATCCGCGTCTCCAGCGCGGTCACCTCGTCCTGGGTGAGCGCCGCCACCACCGCGTGCGGGCCGGACCGGCCGAGCACGTGGATGGTCAGCTCCCGCCGCTCCCGATCGGCTCCCAGCACGAGGCTGCCCGGCACCGTCGTCACCCCGATCACGACCATGACCGTCATGGCCTCCGACGAGGTGCGCAGGCGTACCGGCACGATCGCGGTCGGCGGCGACGGCGACCGCAGCACCCAGAACACCACCCGCGCCGTCGAGGTCACCAGGTCGAGCAGGAACCAGGCCAGGAACCGGACGAACGGCAGCGGCCGGAACCGGATGCCCGGATCGAGCACCGGCAGCGGCAGCAGCCACGTGACCACGGCTCCGGCGATCAGCCCGCCCACCAGGGTGCCGAAGGACAGATCGCCCCAGAGCATCATCCAGATCAGCGCCAGCCAGCAGACCAGCGCCAGCGGCACCGGCCGGCCGAACAGCCGCGGCGCCAGCCGGTCGCGCGTCTTCCCCTGCCGCTCCGGCTCCTGAGGGCCGGCCTCCGAAGGCTCCGTCATCCCGACCCCAGGACCGCGGTGATGTACGGCTGCCGCGCCAGCAGTTCGTCGGCCGCACGCTCGGTCAGCGACGACAGCGGCCCGGCCAGCACCGTGTAGGCCAGCCCCAGCATCACCAGCGCCGTCACCGGCCCGTACAGGCCCGGCGTGTTCGCCGCGCTCCGCTCCATCTGCTCCTCACCGGCGTCCGCCCGGCTCTCGCCCTCGCCCTGCGGCTCCCGCCAGAACGCCTTGCCCCACACCTTCGCCACCGCGTACAGCGTGAGCAGGCTCGTCACCAGCGCGGCCGCGACCAGCGCGATCGGGAGCGCGCCGCCGACCTCCAGCCCGGCCTGGATCAGCGCCAGCTTGCCCAGGAAGCCGGACATCGGCGGAATGCCCGACAGGTTCATCGCGGGCACGAAGAACAGCACCGACAGCAGCGGCGCCTTCCGCATCAGCCCGCCCAGCCGGTTCACCGACGTGGTGCCCGAGCGCCGCTCGATCAGCCCCGCCACCAGGAACAGGCTCGTCTGCACGGTCATGTGGTGCACCGCGTAGAAGACGGCGCCCGCCAGCCCCGCCACGGTCGCCAGGCCCACTCCCATCACCATGTAGCCGACGTGGCTGACCAGCGTGAACGACAGCATCCGTTTGATGTCCGTCTGCGCCACCGCGCCCAGCACGCCCAGCAGCAGCGTGGCCAGCGCCGCCCACAGCAGCAGCGTCCCCACCGGCCCGCCGGGGAACAGCAGCGCCTCCAGCCGGAAGATCGCGTACACGCCGACCTTCGTGAGCAGCCCGGCGAACACCGCCGTCGCCGGCGCGGGCGCGGTCGGATAGGAGTCCGGCAGCCAGCCCGACACGGGGAAGATCGCCGCCTTGATCGCGAACGCCAGCAGCAGGAACAGCTCCACCAGCAGCTTCACCTGCGGCGTGAGGTCCGCGAACCGCACGGCGAGCTGGGCGATCGACAGCGTCCCGGTGGCCGCGTACACGATCGCCAGCGCGATGAGGAACAGCATCGACGACATCAGCGCCATGACCGTGTACGTGGCCCCGGCCCGGATCCTGGACTGGGTCCCGCCGAACGTGAGCAGCACGTACGACCCGCTCAGCAGCATCTCGAACGCCACGAACAGGTTGAACAGGTCACCGGTCAGGAACGCGTTCGCCACCCCGGCCAGCATCACCAGGAACGCCGGGTGGAAGATCGCCATCGGGGCGACGTCCTCCTGCCGGTCGTAGGCGCTGACCACCGAGTACACCATCACGCACAGCGTCACCGCCGACGAGGTCACCAGCATGAGCGCGGACAGCCGGTCGGCGACCAGCGAGATCCCGATCGGCGTCTCCCAGCCGCCGATCCGCGCCACCATCGGCCCGTGCTGGTCGACCTGGGCGAGCAGCACCGCCGACACCACCAGGTTGACGGCCAGGGCGAAGATGCTGATGACACCCTGCAGATGCCGCAGCCGCGCGCCGATGGCCAGCTTGATGCCCGCCGCCAGCAGCGGCAGCAGCACCGGGACCGGGATCAGCGCCTCCACTACTCGTCGCCCTCCAGCTCGGGGTCGAGCGCGAGCGCCTGGCGCTCCCGCTCGGCTCTGATGGCCCGCCGCATCTGCTTGCGCGCCTCCCGCTGGCGGGCCTTGAGGCGCCTGCGGTCGGCCCGCCGGTGCGCCATCCGCTCACCCCTGGTCGGCTCGTCACGCAGCTCGGCGTGCAACTCGGCGCGCTGCTCGGCGACCAGCCGGTCGTACTCCGCCTGCCGGGCGCGCACCCGCTCGCCCAGCTGCCCGCGCCGGGCGCGCAGCCGCACCCAGCGGTCCTCGGTGTCGTCGCTCACCTCGTCGGAGCCGCGCAGCTGCCAGGCCCGGTGCACCATGGAGAGCAGGAACGCGGTGACGCCCAGCGTGATGACGATCGCGGTCAGGACCATGGCCTGGGGGAGCGGGTCGGCCATCTGGTCCGGCTCGGCCCGGCCGAGCAGCGGCGGGTCGCCGGCGTCGCCGCCGGTGGTGAGGATCAGCAGGTTCACCCCGTTGCCGAGCAGGATCACGCCCGCCAGCACCCGGGCCAGGCTCCGCTCCAGCAGCAGCGTCATCCCGGCGGCGACGAGCAGCCCGCACACGGCCAGCGGCACCAGCGAAATCGTCATCGCGCCTCGATCTGCTCGTCCACCTCGGCGCCGAGCGCCCGCAACACGTCCTGCACCATTCCCACCACCGTCAGATAGATCCCCAGGTCGAACAGCAGCACCGTGGACAGGTGCAGGGTGCCGACCAGCGGCACCGTCACGTCGGCGGCCAGCATGCGCAGCGCCTCACCGCCGAACGCCATCCCGATGAGCGCCGTGCCGACCGACATCGTGAGCCCGACCCCGAGCAGCACCCCCGGGTGCACCGGCACCGCCCTGGCCAGCTCGTCGCGCCCGCCCGCCAGGTAGCGGACCGTGATCGCCAGCCCGGCCACGATCCCGCCCGCGAAACCGCCGCCGACCCGCCCGTGCCCGACGAACAGCAGGAACACCGAGAGCAGCAGGACCGTGTGGAAGGTCAGGCGGGCGGCCACCTCGAACGCGAGCGACCGATGCTCCTCCGGCAGCGCCGACGCCAGCCAGGGCCGGCCGGGGCGCGGGGGCGCCGGGCGCCTGTCGATCGCGTACGAGGTGCGGCGCAGATACACCAGACTGGTGACGCCCAGCGTGAGCACCAGGATCACGGTGCTCTCGCCCATCGTGTCCCAGGCCCGGATGTCGAGCAGCAGGGCGCTGACGATGTTGCCGGCCCCGGCCCGCTCCGCCGCCCCGGCCATGAGGCCGCCGACCGGCGGGGCCTGGCGGGCGTCCATCGCCAGGATGCCCGCCACGACCACCACCGCCCCGGTCACGAGACCGATGCCGAGCCGGAGCGCGAAAGGCAGCCTGGCCGGCACCGGCGGGTTCGACACGCGTCTCAGCACCAGCACGAATATGACCATGCTGAGGGTCTCGGCCAGGAACTGGGTCAGCGCCAGGTCGGGGGAGCCGTGGGCGAGGAACAGCAGCGCGACCCCGTACCCGGTCATGCCGCAGGAGATGGCCAGCAGCAGGTAGCTGTGGGCGCGCAGGGCGAGCACGACCGCGGCCGCGATCAGCACGGCGAGCAGCGGCTGCTCGGGCCGCTGCCACCCCGTCACCGGCGCCTCCAGCGCGAGCGGCGGACCGTAGGACAGGGCGAGCGTCCCGATGCCGGCCAGGGTGGCGAGCGTGAGCAGCACGTAGTCGGGCACCGAGCCGCGCTGGACGATGCCGGTGAGCTGGAGCGCCGCCAGGTCGGTGCGGCGCAGCGCGTTCCAGAACGCCACGCCGGAGTCGGTGATGTGCATCGCCGACCCCAGCCGCGCCACCGGCTCGCGCGCCAGGAACAGCAGCACGCCGACGACCAGCGTGGCCGCCGACAGCAGCAGCGGCGCCCCCACCCCGCTCCAGAGCGCCAGGTGGGTGCCGTGCCCCGGGTCGGGGAAGGAGGCCGTGTAGCCGGACATGGCCGTCTCGAACATGCCCGCCAGCGGCGCCAGCACCAGCCCGAGCCCGGCCAGCAGCACGGCCGGCGCCACCATGAGCACCAGCGGCCGCTTCAGCTTCGACCGCTTCCTGTGCGGCTTGTCCGCGAACGCCCCCCACAGGAACCGCAGCGTGTACGCGGCGGTCAGCGCCGACCCGGCCACCACCGCCGCCAGGACGAACGGGTCGGCCAGCAGCGCCTCCAGCGCCGCCTCCTTGCCCACGAACCCGACCAGCGGCGGCAGCCCCACCATCGACGCCCCGGCCAGCACCGCCGCCGCGCACGTCCACGGCATCGAACGGCCCAGCCCGCTCAGCCCGCGCAGATCACGCCGGCCCGCCGCGCGGTCCACCACCCCCACCACCAGGAACAGGGTCGCCTTGAACAGCGCGTGCCCGAGCAGCATCGCCACCCCGGCCAGCGCGGTCGCCCCGGTGCCGGCGCCGAACAGCACGATCAGGAAGCCGAGCTGGCCGACCGTCCCGTACGCGAGCAGCCTCTTCAGATCGGTCTCCCGCAGCGCCCGCCAGCCGCCCAGCAGCATCGTCAGCGCACCCAGCGGCACCGCCACCGCCCGCCACACCGTCGCGTCGCCGAACGCCGGGCCCAGCCGGGCCAGCAGGTAGACGCCCGCCTTGACCATCGCCGCCGCGTGCAGGTAAGCCGACACCGGCGTGGGCGCGGCCATCGCCGCGGGCAGCCACGCGCTGAACGGGAAGATCGCCGACTTGGACAGCGCCCCGACCAGCACCAGCACCAGCGCCACCGGCCCCACCTCGGGCGGGTCCGCCAGGATGGCGGAGATCTGGTAGGTGCCCGCCGACTGCCCGATCATCACGAACCCGGCCAGCATCGCCAGCCCGCCCAGGGTGGTGACGACCAGCGCCTGCATGCCGGCCCGCCTGCTCGACCGGCTCTCCGGGTGATGCCCGATCAGCAGGTACGAGAAGACCGTCGTCAGCTCCCAGAACACGTACAGCAGCAGCAGGTCGTCGGCCGTGACCAGGCCCAGCATGGCGCCGGCGAACGCCGTCATGGCCGCGCCGAACCGCCCCAGGCCCTCGTCGCCCCGGTAGAAGTAGCGCGAGCTGTAGACCATGACGAGCGCGCCGACGCCGGTCACCAGCGCCATCATCAGCAGGCCCAGCGCGTCGGCGCGGAACGCCAGCGAGATGCCGAGCGCCGGAGCCCACGGACGGACGGACGCCTCCGGCCTCAGCAGGGTGTAGACGAAGCCGGCCGCCGGCGCCGCCGCGAGCAGCAGCAGCGCGTCCCGTCCGAACCGCCGGACCAGCCAGGGAGCGCAGAACGCGGCCGCCGCGTGCAGGATGAGCAGCCACTCCATCAGAGCCCCCCGAAGGGACCGGCGCCTTGAGGCGGCGGGGGAATCGGGAGCGGGAGGGACTGCAAGGCCCGAGCGTGCGCTGACCTGTCAGGTCCGCGCGTCACGGATACCCTTCCTGGTTTTGTCGGCGCGAGCCGATATCGTGGTGTTGTCGTTACCGAACGTGACAGGAGGTGGGTGTGCGCAGATCGTTGAAGTTCCTGCTGCGCCCCACCACCAAGCAGGCGGCGGCGCTGGCAGAGTGCCTGGAGGACCACCGGCAGCTCTACAACGCCGCCCTGGAGCACCGCCGCACCGCCTGCGCCAAGGCGGGCGTGAGCGTCCGTTACGGCGATCAGTCCGCCGAGCTGAAACATATCCGGGGCGATGACTCCGGCGGGCAGGGCCGCTGGTCGTTCTCCTCCCAGCAGGCCACGCTGCGCCGCCTCGACAAGGCGTTCGGCGCGTTCTTCCGCCGGGTCAAGGCCGGGCGCACCCCGGGCTTCCCGCGTTTCAAAGGGCGCGGCTGGTTCGACACCGTCGAGTGGCCCAAGGACGGCGACGGCTGCCGGTGGGACTCCCAGCCCGAACACCCGAAGGTGACCTTCGTCCGGTTGCAGGGTGTCGGGCACGTCCGCGTCCACCGGCACCGGCCCGTGAAAGGCCGGGTCAAGACCATCAGCGTCAAGCGTGAGGGCTCCCGCTGGTATCTGATTCTGTCGTGCGACGACGTGCCTGCCGAACCTCTGCCCGCCACGGGCGCGATGGCAGGGATCGACATGGGTGTGGCCTCGCTCGTCACCACCTCCGACGGCGGCCGGGTGGCGAACCCGCGTCACCTCGCCGCCACCGCTGGCCGTCTCGCGGACGCCCAGCGCGACCTGGCCCGCAAACGGCAGGGCTCCCGGCGGCGGCGCAAGGCGGCGGCCCGCGTCGCCGCCCTGCACGGCAAGGTCCGCCGCCAGCGCCTCGACCACGCGCACAAGGCCGCGAACGCGCTGGTCCGCGCCTACGACGTGATCGTGCACGAAGACCTGCGGATCACGAACATGACCCGCGGCGTGTCCGGCACGATCGAGGCTCCCGGCCGGAACGTCGCACAGAAGTCCGGCCTCAACCGATCGCTCCTGGATGCGGGTTGGGGGGTGTTCCTGACGATCCTGTCGCACAAGGCTGAAAGCGCCGGTCGCAAGCTGATCGCGGTGAACCCCGCCGGCACCTCCCGCACGTGCTCGCGTTGCGGGCACGTGGCGAAGGAGAACCGCGTCACCCAGGCCGAGTTCCGGTGCGTGTCGTGCGGGCATGCCGCGCACGCTGATGTGAACGCGGCGGTCAACATCGTGAGGGCAGGGCTTGCCCTTCGTGAGGCTGCGGAAGCGGCTTAGCGAGAAGCCGCTCCCTTCAGGGAGCGGAGGAGTCACCCATTCAGCCCGAGTTGTTGTTCAGGCGGTTACCGATCTCACGCGAGAGCGACTCGTCGAGCATGCCGCGCACCTCGTCGGCACGCTCGCGCAGCAGCCACCTGTTCACCAGCGTGACGTCGGACGCGACGCCGGACACCACCCCGCTCTCGGCAGGCATGCCACGCGTCGCCTCATACTCGGCCATGGAAACTCCCGGTTCGTCCGTAGCACCTCGTCTGCCCCGGTCACCCCTGTGGCAAACCGCGCCCCTCGCCGCACGGGCATGCCGTCGCGCGGGGTGTGACGCGGGTGTGACGCGGGTGTGACACAGGGAGGCTGTGACACAGTAAGGCCATGTCCGAGAAGCTTCCCCGGTCAGTCCCCGAAGCCGTGGCCGCAGAGCTGGCCGGGCGACCGCCGCGCTATCTCTACTTCTGGGGCCACCAGCCCGCCCGCGACGGCACGGCCGGCCGCGGCTGCCTCAGCCAGTGGTGGCCCGCCGGGTTCACCGAGGACGGGCGCCACTACCGGTCGGCCGAGCACTACATGATGGCGCACAAGGCGCTGCTGTTCGGCGACGAGGTGGCCGCCGAGAAGATCCTCGCCGCCGCCCATCCCGGCGAGGCGAAGAAGCTCGGGCGCGCCGTCGGCGGCTTCGACGAGGAGACCTGGGCCGCCCACCGCTACGAGATCGTGGTACGGGGCAACCTCGCCAAGTTCGGGCAGCACGCCGAGCTGAAGGAGTTCCTGCTGACCACCGGCGGGCGGGTGCTGGTCGAGGCCAGCCCGCTGGACCGGGTGTGGGGCATCGGGCTGGCCGCCGACGACCCGGCCGCCGCCTCGCCCGCCACCTGGCGCGGGCTCAACCTGCTGGGCTTCGCCCTCATGGACGTCCGCGACGCGCTGGCCCGCCCGCGCTGACGGTCAGCGGCCCGCCACCGCACCGGCGTCATGGGGGAGGTCGGCGCCCCGCACCGTGCAGGCCAGCGCCGCCACCTTCGCCGCGAACGCCGCCGCCTCCCGCGCCGTGGCCGGGTCCAGCCCGTCCAACCGGCCGCCGAGCAGCCCGCGCCCGTCGAGCCAGTGCAGGAGCCCGGCCGTGAACGCGTCGCCCGCTCCCACCGTGTCGACCACGTCCACCTGAGGCGCGGGCACCTCCGTCCGGGCCCCGCCGAGCGACACCAGAGCCCCGGCCGGGCCCCGCGTCACCACCACCAGCCGCGCCCCGGCGGCGTGCCACTCGTCGCACACCCGCTCCACCGGCTCGCCGGGCCGCAGGAAGGCCAGGTCGTCGTCGCTGAGGCGCAGGATGTCGGCGAAGGCGCACCACCGCTCGACCGCGTACGCCTCCCGCGTGGCGAGGCTCGGCCGTACGTTGGGATCGACCGAGACCGTCATCCGCCGCGCGGCCGCCGCCGCGAACGCCTCCACCACGTCCCGTCCCGGCGGCCTGACCAGCGCCAGAGAACCGGTGTGCAGGCACCGCACGCCGTCCAGCGCCGGGCCGGCCAGCTCGTCGCCGGTCCACTGCCAGTCGGCGGTGCCCTCGGCGTGGAAGCCGTAACGCGCCTTGCCGGCGTCGTCCAGGCCGGCCACCGCGAGCGTGCTCGGCTCGCGGGCCTCGACGGCGTACGTCAGATCCACCCCGGCCAGCCGCTCCCGGAACAGCTCCCCGAACACGTCACCCGAGATGCGCCCCAGGAACCGCGCCGGCGTGCCGAGCCTGGCCAGCGCGGCCGCCGTGTTCGCCGGCCCGCCGCCCGGCAGCACCCGCAGCGTCAGCTCACCCGCCCGCCGATCCGCGAACGCGTCGGCGACGCACTCACCCAGCACCGCGATCACCCGCCCACCCTCTCACGCCGCCCCCTGCACGATCAGCCGGTGTCCGGGGAGATCCGTCCTCCCACGCCGGCCCGATGCGTGTGGAGGGCGGTGGCCGCCCGATGCGTGCGCCAGGGCCGGTGACCGCGGAGGTCATCGGCCCTTCCTTCGCCCGGGTCGGAGCGGGCAGAGCCGCCTGGCAGGTCGAGGAGGGCCGCGTCAGCGGAGGCCGGTGAAGAGGTCGTCCTCGTGGGCCGGGGTCTTGACGCGGCTCTGGACGCGGGTGAACGCCTCGTGGGAGAACATCTGCTGCTGGGCCTGCGGGGGCATGCGCAGCGGGAAGATGTTTTCGCCCTGGCTGGCGTGCGCCTCCAGGGCCTTGAGCTTGCGGTCGACGTAGGCCGAGACGTCGACGATGGCGTTGACCAGCTCGTCGGGGGTGCCGAAGTCGTCGTCGGGCTCGAAGCCCAGGTCGATGCCCGACTCGCGGAGGGTCGCGGCCATGTTGGCGATCGCGGCGCGCGGGATCGCCGTGTAGTAGAGCTTGTCGGGGACGCCGCCGCCGTTGACGGCGGCCACGGCGACGCGGTGGGCCTGGACGTGGTCGGGATGGCCGTAGCCGCTGCCGCCCGTCTCGTCGTAGGTCACCACCACCTGCGGGCGGTAACGCGCCATCAGCTCGGTCAGCCGGGCGGCCGCCGACTCCACGGACACGTTGGCGAAGGCGTCAGTGTGGTCGTTGGTCGACCAGCCAGCCATGCCGGAGTCGCGGTAGCCGAGCAGCTCGACGTGCTCGATGCCGAGATGGTCGGCGGAGGCGCGCAGCTCGGCCAGCCGGCGCTCGGCCACCTCGGCGGCGTCGTGGCCGGGGTCGCCGGGCTTCACCCCGCCGGGGCCGTCACCCTGCTCGCCGTTGGTGCAGGTGACCAGAACCGTGCGGACGCCCTCCGCGGCGTAGCGGGCGAGCACCCCGCCGGTGCTCAGGCACTCGTCGTCGGGGTGGGCGTGCACGGCCATCAAGGTCAGTCGGCTTTCCATGGCCGAAACCCTACTCGGCGCCCCCGACAGATCCTCCCGCCAGGGCCAGCCGGGCCGCCTCGTCCCGCGCGGCGGCCGCGGCGGCGCGGTCGCCGCGCGCCTCGGCCAGGGCGCCCCGCTTCAGCCAGTTGAACGGGCTGCACGGCCGCAGGTACACGCGCTCGCTCACCAGCACCCGCGCGAGTTCGTGCCGCCCGGCCCGCAGCGCCGACTCCAGCAGCGTCCTCTGCACCGCGTCCCGCTGCGCGTGGCTGCCGCGGCCTCGTTCACCCGGTGCCTGACCGGCTGGAGCAGCTCGACGACCCGGTCGTGGTCGCCCCGCCCGTAGGCCACCAGCGCCCGGCACACCGGCAGTCCCACCCGCGCGGTCATCGCCTGGTCGGTGACCCGGGACGCGGCTCGCGCACGTACGCCTCCCGCGCCGCGATGAGCCGCTCCGCCTCGCCGGCGCGGCCCGCTCCCACGTACGCCATGACCGCGTGCAGGTCGTTGAACGCGTGACAGGCCTCGTCCATCTTGTCTGGCCACGCGTCCGCCAGCGCCGCCCACCGCCCGTCCGGCACGACGCCCTCCAGGTAGAGGCGCCACAGCAGGGCCGAGGCGTCCAGCAACTGCATCGCGGTCTCGCCGCCGGCCAGCACCGCGTCGTAGATGTCCAGCACCCGGCCGGTCTCGCCGCGTTCCAGCGCGTACAGGGTGTAGTGCCACCAGGTGTGCACGTTGAAGAACGTCCCGGTGGACCAGTCGCCGACCCGCTCGTCCAGAAAGCGGATGCCGTCACCGAAACGTCCCTGCATCTCGTACGTGTGCGCGACCGCGTGGATGCCCCACACGTCGCGCCGGTTCAGCTCGACGGCCCGCAGCAGCGCGTCGACGGCCCGGTCGTAGTGGCGGACGGCGGCCCGCCCCGCCCCGCTCACGGCGAGCCCGTGCTGGTCGGTCGTCATGTCAGCGGGCGTGACGCGAGACGACGGCCCGGCCCATCGCGGGGTCGTCGCAGAACGCGCCGTCGACGCCCAGCTCCAGCAGCCGGCCCAGGAAGCCCGCCACGTCACCGGTGGCGCGCGGGTAGGCGGGGCTGTCGGGGTTCCCGAGCCGGTGGTCGGCGGGGAGCTGGGAGTTCTCGTTGCGCACGGTCCACACGTGCACGTCCAGCCGCCCGCGGTGGGCGTCGCGGACCAGGGCGGTCGGCTCCAGGGTCCGGCCGTCGGCGCCGACGGGCAGCACGCGCCGGGTGTCGACGCCGATCGCGCCGGCGTACCGGGCGACCTCCCGCAGGCCCTCCGGGGTGACCATGTCGTCGTAGGTGCGGCCGTTACCGGCCGCGACCCAGTCGTAGGGGGCGCCGGTCGCGCCGATGAGCTGGACGAGCGGCAGCCGCGTCCTGCCGGACAGCTCGCGCAGGTTGGCCGTCTCGAACGACTGGATGTACGCCTTCCGCACGCGGTTGCTCTCCAGCGTCTCCAGCAGCGGCTCCTCCAGCGACAGGCCGATGGAGTCGAAGTAGGTCGGGTGCTTGGTCTCCGGGTAGACGCCCACCCCGTGGCGCAGCGCCAGCTCGACCACCTCCTCGAAGGTGGGGATCTGGGCCGTCCCGTCGAAGGCCGTGTTGTCCGGGCGCAGGTCGGGCACCCGCTCCCTGGCCCGCAGGGTCTTCAGCTCGGCGAGCGTGAAGTCCTCGGTGAACCACCCGGTCACCTCGCGGCCGTCGATCGTCTTGGTGGCGCGCCTGCCGGCGAACTCCGTCCGCTCGGCCACGTCGGTGGTCTGCGAGATCTCGTTCTCGTGCCGCGCGACGAGGACGCCGTCCTTGGTGGGGACGAGGTCGGGCTCGATGTAGTCGGCGCCCATCGCGATCGCGGCCTCGTACGAGAGCAGCGTGTGCTCGGGGCGGTGGGCACTGGCGCCGCGATGGCCGATGACGACGGGCGGCTGGGCGCGGCGGCCGGGGTCGGCGGCCGTCGCGGCGGAAGTCGATGGGGTCACCACGAGGGCGACGGTACCGGCCGACAGCACGGCCAGCACACTCGCGAACAGGCTGCGGATCGTCATGGGCGCACCGTAAACCCGCGAGAGGGGTTCCCGGAGTTACTTGGATGAGTTACTGTTTACTCATGCAAGTAAGAAAGCGGACGTTCACGGGGGACGCCAGGCGCGCGCAGATCATCGCCGCGACTATCGAGACCCTCGGGCGGCTCGGCTACGGGCACACCTCGTTCGCGAAGATCGCCGAGCGGGCGGGGCTGAGCAGCACGCGGCTGATCTCGTACCACTTCGCCGGCAAGGACGAGCTGATGGCCGCCGTGGTCGGGCACGTGCACGAGAAGCTCGGGCGGTTCATGCACGAGCGGGTCAGCGCGCAGCCCGACGCCAGGAGCCGGCTGCGCGCCTACATCGGCGGCCTGGTCGCGTTCAACGCCGCGCACCGCGACGAGATGGAGGCGCTGATGACGATCTTCCTCAGCCATCCGGGCGAGGCCGGCTCCTACGGCCCGGAGGAGGAGATCCGGACGCTGAGCCACCTGGAGCTCATTCTGCGCGAGGGCCAGGAGCGGGGGGAGTTCCGCGCGTTCGACCCGTTCGTGATGGCCGCCACGATCCAGCGCTCGCTCGACGGCCTGCCGTTCCTGCTGCGCTCCAGGCCCGGCCTCGACCTGGAGCTGACGGCGCGCGAGCTGGAGACGATGTTCGACCTGGCCACCAGGGCGGAGCCGTGAGGGGTCGGTGGCTGACGATCGCCGTCAACATCGGCGTGCCCGTCGTGATCTATTACGGGTTACGCGCCGCGGGGGTCAGCGTCTACCTGGCGCTGCTGGCCGACACGCTGGTGTCGGCCGGGTTCACCGGCTACAAGCTGCTGCGCGAGCGCAAGCTCGACGGGCTGAGCGCGTTCTTCACCGCCATGTTCGCCGTCGCCGTGGTGGTGACGCTGGTCAGCGGCGACGAGCGGATGCTGCTGGCCAAGGAGGGCTGGGTCACGGCGGCGGCCGGCATCTGGTTCCTGGTCTCGACCAGGATGTCCCGCCCTCTCGCCTACCTCTTCACCCGGCCACTGCTGGAGCACCGTTACCCGTTCGGGCCGGTGCGCGAGCCGTGGGAGGTCTACTGGGAGCGGCTGCCCCGGTTCCGCCGCGTCTGGCGGGTGTCGTCCGCCGTCTGGGGCGTCGTGCTGCTGCTCGACGCCGCCGCCCGGGTGGCCATCGCGTACGCGCTGCCCGTCGACACGGTGCGCGTGGCAGGGATGCTCCTGTACGCGGTCGCGACCCTCGTCGCCGTGATCATCACCAATGTCCACTACGTGCTGAGCGGGCTCTACAACGGCTGGAGCAGCCTGTACGAGCCGCTCAGGAGAGAGGAGTCGCGCGCATGACCCGCCGCCTTCCCACCATCGCCGTCGCCGTCGCCGCCACACTGGCCGTCTGGCTCGTGGCCGTCCCGATCGCCGGCGTCGACCTCGCCGCCCGGGGCGGTGCCGGGACCATCGCGGTCGGGCCCGTGGCGGTGGTGATCGCCACCGCCGTCGCCGGGCTCGCCGGCTGGGCCCTGCTGGCCGTCCTGGAACGCCTCACCCGGCGCGCCCGCGCCATCTGGACCGCGGTCGCCGCGGCCGTCCTCGTGCTGTCGCTGCTCGGCCCGCTCGGCGGGGTCAACGCGGGCTCACAGCTCACGCTCGCCCTGATGCACCTGGCCGCCGGAGCGGTGATCATCTTCGGGATGCGCGGCACGGCGACGCGCTGACGCGGGCCGCCTCATGGGGCGCCCGCCACCAGTAACACTTGTAGAAGATCGTCGCCAGCAGCGAACCGGGACCGTCCAGTACGTGGTCGTCCTCCAGCAGCTCGGCGAGCGCGGCGAAGCGGTCGGCGCGCTCCGGCGGCGGCCCGTCCCGCGCCGGGCGGGGCCGCCGTGGGCTCGCCGGGGGCCGGACAAGACGGCTGCTTCGTCAGAAGGCGTAGCGGATCCGGCAGAAAGGCAGGCGCTCATTGATGAGATCGGTGAGCGCGGCCACGTACCGGCCCTTCTGGCCGGTACGGTAGCGGACGTTCCAGCCGCCCGTCTGCGAGCGCTTGGGCTGCTGCAGGTCCGGCCGCCACAGCACCTCCTCGGCCTTCGGATGCCAGCCGAGGTTGACCTCGTGCAGCCGGTCGTTGTGGGTCAGGAAGATCACCTCGGCGGCGAGCCGCTCGCGCGCGGCCGCGCCGATCCCGTCGCCGAGCCGGTCCAGCAGCTCAGCCCAGTCCTCCAGCCAGCCGTCCCTGACCACCACCGGGCTGAAGTTGACGTGCACCTCGTACCCGGCCGCCACGAAGTCGTCGATGGCGGCGATGCGCTCGGCCACCGGGGAGGTGCGGATGTCGAGCAGCTTGGAGTCGGCCTCCGGCATCAGGCTGAACCTGATCCTGGTGCGCTCCCGCGGATCCCAGCCGAGCAGGTCGCGGTTGACGTACTTGGTGGCGAAGCTGGCCTTGGCGTTCGGCAGGTCCCGGAACAGCTCCACCAGGTCACGGACGTTCCTGGAGATCGTCGCGTCCACCGAGCAGTCGGAGTTCTCGCCGATGTCGTACACCCAGGCGTGCGGGTCCACCTGGTCCGGCTCCGGCTTGACGCCCTGCCTGGCGGCGTGCCTGGCGAGGTAGCCGGTGATCTTGTCGATGTTGGCGAACACCGTGATCGGGTTGCTGTAGCCCTTGCGGCGCGGCACGTAACAGTACGCGCACGCCATCGCGCAGCCGTTGGCCGTGGACGGCGCGACGAAGTCGCTGGAGCGGCCGTTCGGGCGGGCGGTCAGCGACTTCTTGGTGCCGAGCACCAGCGACTCGGTCTTGATCCGGACCCAGCGGGCGACGTTCGCCTCGTCGCCGTACAGCTCGGGGATGCGGTCGTGCCGCTCGACCTCGACCAGCTCGGCACCAGGGAAGCGGCCGAGTATCTCCCGGCCGCGCGGCAGCTCGGCGGCGGCGGGCTCGAAGTAGATACGTCGGATGTCGAGAAGGTTGTCGCGCACTCCCGTACAACACCGTGACTCGGCGTCGTCTTCCCTGGTCAGCGAGCTTCTACGGGATGGTCAGAACGCCTCGCGCAGCTCCCGCTTGAGCACCTTGCCGCTGGCGTTCTTGGGCAGCGCGGCGACGAACCGGACCTGCTTGGGCGTCTTGAACGGAGCCAGCCGGCCCCGCAGGAACGCCACCAGCTCGTCGGCGGTGAGGCTCGCGCCCTCGCGCAGCACGACCGCGGCCGTCACGGCCTCGATCCACCGCTCGTCCGGCACCCCGAACACGGCCGCCTCCGCCACGGACGGGTGCTGGTAGATCGCCTCCTCGACCTCGCGGCTGGCCACGTTCTCGCCGCCTGTCTTGATCATGTCCTTCTTCCTGTCGACCACCGACAGGTATCCGTCCACGTCCATCACACCCAGGTCGCCGCTGTGGAACCAGCCTCCGCGGAACGCCTCCGCGGTCTTCTCCGGGTCGTTCCAGTAGCCGAGCATCGCGTGCGGGCTGCGGTGCGCGATCTCGCCCACCTCGCCCGGCGGCAGCGGCTCGCCGTCGTCGCCGACGATCCGCGTCTCCACGTTCAGCGCGGGCCGGCCGGCCGAACCCAGCCGGGTCAGCTGCTCCTCCGGGCGCAGGATCGTGGCCACCGGCGCCATCTCCGTCTGCCCGTAGAAGTTGAACAGCCGCACCTCGGGCAGCCGGGCCGCGATCTCCTTCAGCACCTCGACCGGCATGATCGAGGCGCCGTAGTAGCCCTTGCGCAGCGACGACAGGTCACGGCGGTCGAAGTCGGGGTGGCGCAGCAGCCCGATCCAGACCGTCGGCGGGCAGAACAGCTTGGTGGCCCGCTCCGACTCGATCGCCGCCAGGATCGCCGCCGGGTCGGCGCCGGGCAGCACGATGTTGGTCGCCCCCAGATAGATCCCGGGCGTGAGGAAGCAGTGCAGCTGGGCGCAGTGGTACAGCGGCAGCGCGTGCACCTCCACGTCGTCGCCGCTCATCTCGCCGTCGACCACGCACGTCACGTACTGGGAGATCAGGCTCCGGCTCGACAGGGTCGCCCCCTTCGGCCGGGACTCGGTGCCGCTGGTGTACATGAGCTGGATCGGGTCGTCGTCGCCGATCTCCACCACCGGCTCGGCGTCGTCACCGTGCGCCATCCAGTCCTCGACCGGCTCCCACCCGTCCCGGCCCGCCCCGATGACGCCGCGCACCGCGACCCGGTCGCTCACGGCGCCCTCGGCCACCGGCAGCAGCGCCTCCTCCACCAGCATCCCGGACGCGCCCGCGTGCTCCAGGATGTACGCGACCTCCTCCGGGCCCAGCATGAAGTTGATCGGCACCGAGATCGCGCCCAGCCGGGCCAGCGCGAAGTAGGCCACCACGAACGCGTGGTCGTTGTGCGAGAGGATCGCGAACCGGTCGCCCTTGCCCACGCCCCGCGAGGCCAGCGCGTTGGCGGTGCGGTTCACCGTACGGTCGAGCTCGGCGTAGCTCTGCCGCAGGTCGCCGTAGATGATGGCGGTCTTGGCGGGATAGCGGGCCGCGGAGCGGCGCAACAGGTCTCCGATGGCATGCTGGCGAGTCGTCATACCGGACATCCCTCACTTGGCCGAACTTCGTTCGGGAATCCTAGCCTTCGCCGGCCCGAGGTTCACGAAGATCTTTCACCAGAATCCGGCACACGTCGGGCACCTGCTCCACCCGCCCGCCCGGCAGGTAGATCCGGCGCGTGGTCGGCACAGGAGGATGCGGCCACTCCACGTAACCGAGCCGCCTGTAGAGCGGCCACACCCGGCGGTTGCGCGGATCCACGCCCAGTGCCACCCGGTCGTGGCCGAGCTCGCGTAACCGCCGCTCGGCGGCGCCCATCAGCCGGGTGCCGATCCGCTGGTTGCGATGCTCGGGAGCCACCTCCAGGTGGGTCAGCAACGGCACGCCGGGCAGCCGCTCCCGCACCTCCGGCTCCTCGGCCGGGTCCAGCCACAGGTACACGTCCCCGATGGGGGTGAACCCGTCCCACGCGACCAGCAGCACCCCGTGCTTCTCCCGCTGACTCGCCAGCCGCTCCCGGAAGTACGGCTCCTGCCCGAGGGAGTTGACCAGGGCGACGAGATCCCCGTGCACGGCAGCTCGGATCCGGACATGCAGCATGACTTCTACAATCAAGCGGCGAAACGGCGGACAACCAGCTTATCGCGGTGATCTGTCACAAAAGGATGAAAGAGCTACGCCCGAGGGTCACGGCGCGCCCCGGCCGGGCGTGGCGAGATAACGCAACGCCTGCTCGACGGGCCTGCCGCGGGGCAGCAGTTCCACGAACTCCCGCCACACCTTGCTGTCGGCCCGCCACCTGTCGAGATATCCGAGACAGAGCTCGGGACTGATCAGGGCCAGCCGCCCGCGCGCGGCCTTGAGCGACTCTTCCATCCGCCGCCGCTCGTCCGGGCTCACCCGGGCCCGCGGCAGGCGGTCGAGGATGCTCTCGATGAACAGGCGGCGCCTGGCCAGGAACTCCGTCCAATGCCGCAGATCGGCCTCCCGCAGGGTCCTGCCCTCGTCGAGCAGCCAGAACACGCCCTCGGCCAGCACGTCGCCCGTCTCCTCCGCCCTGGCCCTCTCGGTCGTGCGGAACGGGTCGTAGGGCGCCTGCTTGACCAGGCCCGTGACGGCGAGCGGGCGCAGCCCGTCCTCTTTCAGCAGATAGAACCAGTCCTCGTTGTAGACGTCCGGGAAGAACGCGACGTCGCGCACCGTCTCCACGACCAGCGCGCCGCCGCCGACGAAGGTCTCCTGATGCCCGCCGACGGCGCGGAAGGCGTGGCACACGACCGAGTTGTCCGGGAATCCGCCGATCGACAGCCCGGCCGCGTCGAAGTCGTCGAGCAGCCCGGCCGCCCTGCGGAGGTCGTCAGGCGCTCCCACCTCGATGTCGTCGTCGAGGAACACGATGCGCTCCCAGCCGGCCATCCTGGCCAGCGCCAGCGCGAAATTGCGCTTGGCGGCCGTGTCGGTGTGCCGTCTCAGCCTCGGGGGGAGCGCGGTGGACGTCTCGAGCGCGGGCAGCCGCGCCGCCGACCTCGCCGTGAAGTCGATGGCGATCACGTCGGCGCCGGGAGCGGCCCCGGCCCGCACCCGCTCCGCGCTGGTCCACCTGCCGCTGCACAGCACGACCAGCGGGCAGCCCAGGACCTCCGCCAGATGGGAGGCGTGCCGGAGGTAACGGCTCGGGCGGGCGGTGGGCACCACGATCGCGTCGATCCTGGCCATGCCCGCGGGCGCGCCGGTCGCCTGGAGCAGATGCCGGTGGGAGGGATGGTGATGCGACGCCGGCGAGGTCAGCCGGGCCATTCGACCAGCCTCAGCTCGTCGAGCGTCCAGTCGGGGGTGATGACCTTGCCGTTGACGACGCGGACCTTGCTCAGCAGCGCGTAGGCCTCGTGGCCGCCGAAGCGCTCCTGGAGCCAGGCGGTGTTGCGGTCCCTGAACTTGACGTCGGTCAGGGCCCGCGCCACCCCGAGCGTGCCGCGACCGTACATGCCGTTGCAGATCGTGAGCGTGCACTCGGCGTTGTAGGGGTTCTCCCCCCGGTAGAACAGCGCCACGTCCTCGCGCAGCCGCCCGCCGCTCAGCTTGGGATGGAAACGCCGGTCCGAGGAGGAGAAGTAGGGGCCGTGCTCGCCGTCCCAGTCGTTCACCTGCTCGACCGGAAGCCCGAGGTCCTGGAAGACGTTGGTGGTCAGGTCGTTCCAGTCGACGCCGCCGAGCAGCACCAGATGTGAGGTGAGGTCGTCCGGCTCCAGCTCGTCCGGGGTGTGGCGGCGGACCTCGCTGGCAGGGTTGAAGGCGCGGATGTGGCCGTGCAGCTCGAAGAGCGCGTCGAGGTCGGCGTAGGTGTAGAGCTCGATGTGGTGCGGGTCGTCGGGATCGACGTAGGGCATGCGCGCCAGCCACTCCCCGGGAAGCCGCGCGCAGACGATGACGACCTGCTTGCCGTCGTCGAACTGCCACGGATTGACGACCGCGCTCGACGGTCTCTGGTCCAGGGCGGCCGAGCGCAGGTCGAGCAGCTCCTGCAGGAGCTTGTCGCGCAGCTGTGACTCCTCCGCGGTCAGCTCGTCCTCGGCGACCGGGACGAGGTCGTCGTCCCTGAGCGAGCGGCGGCTGCAGAAGATCAGCGCGTAGGCCTCCAGGCGGGAGACCGGCGGCACCTTGGGGTTGCCCTCGTTCTCCCACGACGAGATGAGGGGCACGCTGACGTTGAGCGCCTGGGCCAGCTGCGGCTGCTTGACTCTCCTGCCGGGCCACTGCTGAAGGCGCAGTTGCCGGAGCCGGTGCGCTAGGGCCTGGCCGGAATCCGCCATGAGGACACCCCCATCCGAGGTTCAACACCTTAAGTAAACCTCTACCCACTGCCGGGGGCGAGGGCATACACGCAGGCCAACGCCGAAACTTCGGGGCCGCATCGGCGAAGCGGCCATTCTAATCCACAACGACTTACCCAGGAGAGGGATTAATGCATCAAAGGGAGGGCAAGTCTTCAGTCAGGGGCTGAAGATTTACTGAAGTTCAGACGGGGATTCAGATGACGATCAGAGACCCTCCGGCGAGACCGCGCCGCCCGGGCGAGCATCCTCACGAACAGGCGTCACTCCCCGGAGTGCCGCACGCTCCAAGGCCCCTCGATGCCGAACCACAGGGACCCCACCATGTTCGTCACCTCTGCCCTTCCCGCACTCATGGAAACGATCGCCAGCCCTGAGGGCGTCGCGATGGCCCGCGGCCTCCTCTACCTCCTGGCCGTCCTCGCCGGCTGGACCGTGATCTCGGCCGTCCGCCGGCTCGGCAAGGTCGTCACCGCGCTGTTCCGCGCGTCCCTCATGGTCGTCGCGCTCGCCGCCGTCGGCACGGTCGCCGTCGTGCTCATCGCGCAGCTGGCGCTCATCCTGGAGCTCAGCTGACGGCCGTACGGTGAGATGGGCGCGAAGACGGCGCCCATCTCTCACGCCAGGGCGGCCAGCCGCCGGTACGACTCCAGGCGGTCGTCCAGGTCGTAGGTGTTCATCGTCACCAGGAACTCGTCGGCGCCCGTCACCGTCACCAGGTCGCGCAGCCGCGTCGCGACCTCGTCCGCCGTCCCGCTGATCTGGCCCTTGCGGGCGTCCTCCAGCAGCGCGCGCTCGCGCTCCGGCAGGTCCATCCGCAGGATCTCGCTGGGCGGGCGCAGCGGCGGGAACACGCCGCGGACCCGCGAGTGCGCCGTCGACCACGCCTCCGGCACCTGCAGCAGCGCCGCCCGCTCGGCGGTCTCGCCGACCGCGATGTTCGCCGCCACCATCACGTACGGCACCGCGCTCCACTCCGACGGCCGGAACGCGGCCCGGTAACGGGCGGCGGCCCCGGCCGGGGCTCCGCCGCCGATCACCAGGGGGAGGCCGTGTGCGGCGGCGAGGTCCGCGCCCGCGCCCATGGCCAGCACGAACACCTGCGGGCGCAGGCCCTCCGCCGGCAGCGCGTGCACCCCCGGGTACGCGTCCTGGGCGCCGGTGAAGAAGCCGAGCAGCTCCGCCAGCTGCCCGGAGAACCCGTCGGCGGCCTCCCTGCCCTGGCCGAGAGCCTTGCGGATGCCGCCGGTGAACCCCACCGACCGCCCCAGGCCCATGTCGATCCGCGCCGGGTGCAGCGACTCCAGCACGCCGAACTGCTCGGCCACCACCAGCGGCCGGTGGTTGGGCAGCATCACGCCGCCGGTGCCCACCCTGATGCGGGAGGTGGCCGCCGCGACGGCCGCCGCCAGCACGGTCGGCGCCGACCCCGCCACACCGGGGACGCTGTGGTGCTCCGACACCCAGAACCGGTGGTAGCCGAGCTTTTCGGCCTCGCGGGCGAAGCGCACGGTGTCGCGCAGCGCCGACGCGGGCGACTGCCCCTGCCGGACCAGCGAACGGTCGAGGATCGAGAGCGGTGTCATATCCCGGTGCAACAAGGGCGGGCGGGAAATGGTTCCTACTCGCCGTAGAGCCCGATCGACCAGCGGACGGGGCGGTCGGGGTGGCCGCCGTCCACGGTGATCCTCGCGGTCACCACGACCCGCTCACCGGGCCGCGCCTCATGCTCGCTCATCGCCGTCGGGAACACGCCGGACCGCCACACGCCGCAGCCGCTGCCGTGGCCCACCCCGCCGTCGACCGTGTCTCGAACCGGAGCCGCTCGGCGAGGTCGCCGGCGCAGATCTGGTCGAGGCCGAAGGACCGACCGGTGGCGTCGAACTCGAACCGCACGGTGTCGTCCGCCGGCCACATCCCGGGCCGCGCGTCGAGGAGCGGCCGGCCGCCGAGCCTGTCCGGCAGGTCCTTGACCGGCTCCGGCCGCACGGGCGCGTCCGGCGGCGTCCAGGCGTAGACGCCCAGCGTCCAGGTGCCCTCGGTCCGCGGCACGGGCCGGCACGTCCCGCCCTGCACCACGCAGGCCGTGCCGGCTGTGGTCGTGTCGAAGGTGACGCTCACCTCCCGGGCGCCGGTGGGCACCGTGAGCGGCTGGAGCGCCCGATTGGCCGAGCAGCGGCCGAAGCCGGGGCCGCTGGAGCGGCCGTCGACCGCGACGCGCACGCCGGTGTTCACCTGGAGGTCGCCCTCGCACACGGCCGCCACGTCGAGCCGCTCGCCGGTGACCGGCACCCGCACCGTCGCCCGGTCCGCGCCGCCCGCCCGGATCGTGGTGACCGCCACGCGCCGGTACGCGGTGCCGTCCGGGGCGGTGAACCGCTCGGGCAGCTTCGCCGCCGGCCGCACGGCGACGGTGGTCTCCGGCTCCGCCGGGCCGGGCATGACCGCCGCACCCAGCACCACGGCGGCGGCCACCGCCGCCCCCGCCGCCACGCCGGCCGTCACCCGTCTGCCCAGGCGGGCCCTGCGGACGCGCGCCAGGACCTGCTCGTGGCGCGACGGATTCGCCGGAGAAGGGCAGCCCGCGCACCGCGCGCCACAGCTCCGCCCGCTCCCCGGCGTCGTCATCCCGTACGGGGAAGTCCGGCAGGCTCGCGCTGGGCACCTCGGCCCGCCACCTGCGGCGCCACCAGGAGGTGTAGGTGGTGACCAGGACGCGGCGGACGTACGGCTCCGGCTCGTCCACCCGCGGCCAGGCGAACCACGCCTTGGTCAGCGACTCCTGCAGCAGGTCCTCGGCGAGGCCCCAGTCGCCGGTCAGCAGGTACGCGGTGCGTAACAGCCGGTCGGACCGGGCCACCACGAAGTCCTGAAATATGGCTCTATCCGCCACGGGATGCGCCTCCCCACCAGAGCGTTGCTGACGGTACAGACGCGATGGGACGACGACCCGGTTGCCCGGCGGCGCTCAGGCGCGGGTCACGGTGAACGGGACCAGCTCGCCGAGACCCCGGACCGACAGCCGGTCCACCGCCCTGAGCTGGAACGCCCGGTCGTCCTCCAGCTCCTCGGCCGCCTGCGGGTCCGCCAGGATCGTCCCCGGCAGGGCCAGCGCGGTCAGGCGGCTGGCCAGGTTGACGGTCGTGCCGAAGACGTCGCCCATGCGCCACACCACCGGCCCGGCCGCCAGGCCCACTCGCAGCTCCGGCATGCCCCGGCCCTTGGCGTGCGTCTCCACCAGCCGCAGCCCGATGTCGGCGGCCACGTGCGACTTGTCCGCCACGAACAGCACCGAGTCGCCCAGCGTCTTGACCACCCGGCCGCCGTGGGAGGTGACGATGTCGGCCGAGCGGCCCTCGAACCTGTCGACCAGCGCGGCCAGCTCGGTCTCGGTGATCTGCCTGCTCAGCCTGGTGAACCCGACCAGGTCGGCGAACCCGACCGTGACCCGTACGGCGCTGAGGTCCTGGACGGCGAGCCGTCCCGCTGCGGCGGCGAGCTGGCGCCGCCAGGCGTAGACCAGCAGCCCGGTCAGGTCGGGCACCACCCGCTCGGCCCGCCGGCGCCACGCCCTGGGCCGCTCGGCCAGCGGCACCCCCGCCTGGTCGAGCTCCTCGGCGCCCAGCTCGGCCTGCGACTCGGCCAGCCGGGCCGTCGCCCGCCCGAGTGAGCGGGCGATCAGCAGCATGTGCTCCTCGTCGTAGAGGCCGTCGCTGACCATGCCGAGCAGGGTCCTGAGCGCCTCGACGTCGGAGTCGGTGAACTCCACCGCGTCGTCGGCCACGTTCGCGAAGCCGAGCGCCCGCCAGAACCGCCGCGCGCGGTAGACCGGCACCCCTGCCATCTCGGCCACCTGGTGGCTGGTGTAGCGGCGGGGCTCGCGCAGGAACGCCTCGGCCACCGACTCCTCCCCAGCCACGGCTGCAACATAACACTCTTTACCCGGATTGCGCCGCCGGCACCATTCACTCTTCCAGCAGTGCGCGCAGCGCGGGGCGCTCGTCGGCCGGGACGTAGTCGACGTAGTAGTCGTACATCGTCTCCCGCGACAGCCGGGCCGCCAGCGGCCCGTCGCCGGCGCGCACGGCGTCGAGCACCTCCTCGTGGTGCCGGATGCTGCGCCGCATGAGCGCCACCCGGTCGTCCGACGAGGCGATCTTGCCCGCTATCAGGTTGAGCACGATCGAGCGGACCACGCCGGTGCTGATCTCGATGAGCTTGTTGCGCGAGGCCCGCGCCACCGCGTCGTGGAAGGCCACGTCGGCGGCGCTGAACTCGTCGTAGCTGACCTCGGCGGCCCGGCGCATCCGCTCGATGGCCGCGTCCATCTCGGCGAGCTGCTCGTCGGTGCGCAGCCGCGCCGCGAGCAGGTTGGCCGACGCGTCCAGCACCATCCTGAACTGCACCAGCTCGCCCAGCGACAGCTCGTCCACCCGGGCGAGCGTGGTCATCGACTTGTGCAGCGCGGCGGGCGAGAACGGCTGCACCTCGGCGCCGTTGGGATCCCCGGGCCGCGACTGGACCAGCCCGCGCGCCTGCAGCACGCGCAGCGCCTCACGCACCGTGGAGCGGCTCACCGAGAACTGCGCCATGAGATCGCGCTCGCTCGGCAGCCGCTGGCCCGGCGTGAGCGCCCCCGTCTCGACGGCCTCCTCGATCTGCTCCACGATCCGCTCGTAAGCGCGTACGGTCCGCACCGGCTCGAACCGTGGACCACCCATTGAAGCCCCCTTGACCTGAGCCGTAGCGGACTGGCAATGTGCAGCCTACTGGTCAGACCAGTGCACTAGCCAGGAGGCTGAAGGACATGAGGCGAATCGGGACCTGGATCGCCGCGGGCGGTCTCCTGTTGAGCATCGCCGCCTGCGGCGGAGGCGGCGGATCCGAGACCGCGGGCGGCGAGCAGCAGGCCCCCCAGGCGCAGACGTTGTCGGTCGGGTTCGTGGCCGAGCCGGCCAACCTCGACTTCACCTCGACCGAGGGCGCCGCCATCCCGCAGGCGCTGCTGGTGAACGTCTACGAGGGCCTGGTCAAGCTCGACCAGGACGGCAAGATCGTCCCGCTGCTGGCCGAGAAGTGGGAGGTCTCGGACGATCTGAAGACCTACACCTTCACCCTGCGGCCTGACGTGAAGTTCACCAACGGCGCGGCCTTCACCGCCGACGACGTGGTCTTCTCGTTCGAGCGGCTGAAGAGCGACTGGAAGCTGAAGATCACCTCCCAGCTCGACGTGGTGGAGAAGGTGGAGAAGAAGGACGACGCCACCGCGGTCGTCACGCTCTCCAAGCCGAGCAACAGCTTCCTCTACACGATCGCCACCCGGCTCGGCGCGATGTTCAGCCGCACCGGCGTCTCCGACCTGGCCAACACCCCTGTCGGCACCGGCCCGTACAAGCTGGGCGAGTGGCGGCGCGGCGACCACATCCGCCTCGACTCCAACGACGGCTACTGGGGCACCAAGCCGCAGATCGGGTCCGTGACGCTGAAGTACTTCAAGGACGCCACGGCGATGAACAACGCGCTGCTGACCGGCGGCATCGACGTCATCTCCGCGGTCCAGGCGCCCGAGTCGCTGCAGCAGTTCGCCGACCCCAACCGGTTCGAGACCATCGAGGGCACCACCAACGGCGAGGTCGTGCTGTCCATGAACAACGGCCGGCCGCCGTTCGACGACAAGAAGGTGCGCCAGGCCGTCCGCCACGCCATCGACCACCGGGCGCTGCTCGACACCGCCTGGGCCGGGCGCGGCCAGCTGATCGGCTCGATGGTGCCGCCGACCGACCCGTGGTACGAGGACCGCACCGGCGACTACCCGTACGACGTCGCCAAGGCCAAGGAACTGCTGGGCGGCAAGACGTACGACGTGAAGATGCGCATCCCGAACCTGCCGTACGCGGTCGCCAGCGCGCAGGTCGTCAAGTCGCAGCTGGCCCAGGTCGGCATCAACGCCGAGATCGAGCCGCTGGAGTTCCCGGCCCGCTGGCTGGACTCGGTGTTCACCAAGGCCGACTACGACCTGTCGATCATCAACCACGTCGAGCCTCGCGACATCCGCATCTTCGCCGACAAGTCCTATTACTTCCGCTACGACAACCCCGAGTTCGGCAAGCTGCTCGCCGCCGCCGACGAGGGCACCGAGCAGGAGCAGACCGACAACTACAAGGCGGCGGCCAAGCTGCTGTCCGAGGACGCCGCGGCCGACTTCCTGTTCGGCTTCCCGAACCTGATCGTGGCGAAGAAGGGCGTGACCGGCCTGCCGAAGAACGCCATCTCCGAGTCCTTCGACTTCACCGGTCTCGCCAAGCAGTGATCCTGTACCTGCTGAAGAGGGCCGCGGTGTTCGTCCTGAGCGCCGCGGTCGCCGGTGTGCTGGTGTTCTCGTTCATGGCCGTGCTGCCGGGCGACCCCGCCGAGGTGGCGCTGGGCGTGAACGCGACCCCCGAGGCGGTGGCCGAGCTGCGCAAGCAGTTCGGCACGGACCGGCCGGCGGCGGCCCAGTTCTTCGACTGGTTCGGCGGGCTGGCCACCGGCGACTTCGGCACCTCGTACGTGACCAGCTCCCCGATCGGGGAGCAGATCAACGACCGGCTGGGCGTCACCGCCGTGCTGGTGGGCGGCGGCATGCTCGTGGCCCTGCTGATCGCGGTGCCGGCCGGCACGTTCGCCGCCGTGCACCACCGCAACCCGCTCGGCGTCGCCATCAGCGCTTTCAGCCAGGTGGGCATCGCGATCCCGGCGTTCCTGGCGGGCATCCTGCTGGTGTTCGTGTTCGCGGTGCAGGCCCAGGTGCTGCCGTCGGGCGGTTACGTGCCGCTGGCCGAGGACCCCGTCGAGTGGTTCCGCGGCCTGCTGCTGCCGTGGCTGTCGCTCGGCCTCGTGCAGGGCGCGGTGCTCACCCGCTACGTCCGCTCCGCCGTGCTGGACGTGATGCGCGAGGACTTCCTGCGCACCGCCCGCGCCAAGGGACGCGGCCGGATGGGCGCGCTGTGGCGGCACGGGCTGCGCAACGCCTCCGTCCCGGTGGTGACCGTGCTCGGCCTGCAACTGGCCACGCTGCTCATCGGCGCGGTCGTGGTGGAGCGGGTGTTCGTCATCCCCGGCCTGGGCGACCTGCTGCTGAACGCCGTCGCGGGCCGCGACCTGCTGCTCGTCCAGGGCGTCGTCATGGTCCTGGTGCTGGCCGTCCTGCTGATCAACTTCCTGGTCGACGTGGCCTACGCGGCGCTCGACCCCCGGCTGCGGGGGGCACGATGAAGGGCCGGCTGAACGCGAGCCTCGTCAGCGGCGCCGTCCTCGTCGGGCTGGTCGTGGCGATGGCGCTGGTGTCGTTCGTGTGGACGCCGCACGACCCGGTGCTCGTCGACGCGGGCAACAAGCTGCACGGCCCCGGCGACGGCTACCTGCTGGGCGCCGACAAGTTCGGCCGCGACACCTTCAGCCAGCTCATGGTGGGCGCGCGCACCACCCTCTACGTCGGCATCGTGGCCGTCGGCATCGCCGCGCTGATCGGCACGCCGCTCGGCGTGATCGCCGGCATGACCCGCTGGCGCTGGCTGTCGGAGCTCGTCATGCGGGCCAACGACCTGGTGTTCGCGTTCCCCGCGCTGCTGCTGGCCGTCATGCTCGGCGCCGTGTACGGGGCCGGCACGCTCACCGCGATGATCGCCATCGGGGTGGCGACGGTGCCCGCCTTCGCCCGGGTCGCCCGCGCCGCGACCATGCAGGTCATGGTGACCGACTACATCCTCGCCGCCCGCGCCGCCGGCCGCCGCCGCCTTCCCGTGGCGTTCCGGCACGTGCTGCCGAACATCGGCTCGATGCTGATCGTGCAGGCGTCGGTGTCGTTCGCCATCGCCATCCTGGCCGAGGCCGCGCTGTCGTTCCTCGGCTTCGGCACCCGCCCGCCCACCCCGTCGTGGGGGCGCATGCTGCAGGAGTCGCAGGAGCTGCTGTTCTCCACGCCGCGCCTGGCCCTGTGGCCCGGCCTGGCCATCGCGCTGGCCGTGCTCGGCTTCAACCTGCTCGGCGACGGCCTGCGCGACTACCTCGACCCCAAGCTCAGGAGGATCCGTGCTGAGCGTTGAGGGCCTCACCGTGCGGGCGCACGCGGCCGAGCTCGTGCACGACGTGTCGTTCCGGATCGGGCCCGGCGAGCGGGTCGGCCTCATCGGCGAGTCCGGCTCCGGCAAGTCGCTGACCGCGCTGTCGCTGATGGGCCTGCTGCCCGAGGGCGTCACCGCCGCCGGGCGGGCCCGCCTGCGCGACCGCGACCTGGTCGGCGTGCCCGAGTCGCGGCTGAAGGACCTGCGCGGCCGGGCCATGTCCATGGTGTTCCAGGAGCCGATGACCGCGCTCAACCCGCTCATGCGGGTCGGCGCCCAGGTCGCCGAGGTCATGACCCTGCACGGGAAGCCACGCGAGCGGGCCCGCGCCCGCGCCGTCGAGCTGCTCGGCCGGGTCCGCCTGCCCAGCCCCGAACAGGTCGCGCGCGCCTACCCGCACCAGCTCTCCGGCGGCCAGCGCCAGCGCGTCATGCTCGCCATCGCCCTCGCCAACGAGCCCGAGCTGCTCATCTGCGACGAGCCCACCACCGCGCTCGACGTCACCGTGCAGAAGCAGATGCTCGACCTCATCGCCGAGGTGGCGCCCGCGCTGCTGTTCATCACCCACGACCTGGCCGTGGTCGCCTCCGTCTGCGAGCGCGTCCTGGTCATGTACGGGGGACGCGTCGTGGAGAGCGGCCCGATCCGCGAGGTGTTCACCAGGCCCCGCCACCGCTACACCGAAGGCCTGCTGGCCGCCTCCAAGCTGACGCCGCGCGGCACCCGCCTGCCCACGATCAAGGGCAGCGTCCCGCCCGCCGGCCGGTTCCCCGGCGGATGCGTCTTCCGCAACCGCTGCCCGCACGCCGACGTGACGTGTGAGAAAGTCCCGGCGCTGACAGGAGAGGGCCATGCCCACGCATGCTGGCACCCCGCTGATCGAGGTTAGCCACCTCACCCGCGTCTACCAACGGCCCCGCACCTCGCTCACCAAGCCGGGCGGAGCCGTGCACGCGCTGCGCGGCGTGTCGCTGACCGTGCACAAGGGCGAGCGGTTCGGCATCGTCGGCGAGTCCGGCTCCGGCAAGTCCACGCTGCTGCGGCTGCTGTGCGGGCTCGACAAGCCCACCGCCGGCTCCATCCGGTTCGACGGCCAGGAGATCACCGGCCTGCCCGAACGGCGGCTGCGCTTCCTGCGCCACAGCCTGCAGATCGTGTTCCAGGACCCGATGAGCTCGCTCGACCCGCGCATGCGCGTCCGCGACCTGGTCGCCGAGCCGCTCGTCGCGCTCGGCGAGCCCGTCGGCGGCCGGGTGGCCGAGCTGCTCGACGAGGTCGGGCTGCCCGCCTCCGCCGCCGACCGCTACCCGCACCAGTTCTCCGGCGGCCAGCGCCAGCGCATCGCCATCGCCCGCGCGCTCGCCCCCCGGCCCAAGGTGCTCGTCGCCGACGAGCCCGTCAGCGCGCTCGACGTGTCCGTACGCGGGCAGATACTCAACCTGATGGCCGACCTCGTCGACGAGCACGGCCTCACCCTCGTCTTCGTCTCGCACGACCTGTCCGTCGTCCGCCACGTGTGCGAGACGGTCGCCGTCATGAACGACGGTGAGATCGTGGAGACCGGCGCCGTCGACGACATCTGGATCGAGCCGAGCCACCCCTACACACGGGCGTTGCTGCAGGCCGTACCCACCCTGGAGGGATTGCTGTGATCGAAGTGGACGCGCAGGGCGTCGTCGAGTTCACCCGGGCGCTGGTCCGCGTCCCGAGCACCAACGACCCGGCGCGCGGCCGCGACGAGCAGCCCGCCGCCGACCTGGTGGCCGCCAGGATGCGCGAGTGGGGCTGGGAGCCGGTCGTGTACGAGGCCGCCCCCGGCAGGCCGAACGTGGTCGCCGTGGTCGAGGGCGGCGGCGGCGACGGGCCCACCCTGATGTTCGAGGGCCACACCGACGTCGTCACCGAAGGCGACCTGTCGGAGTGGACCGTGGACCCGTTCGGCGGCGAGATCCGCGACGGCAAGCTGTGGGGGCGCGGCAGCGCCGACATGAAGTCCGGCCTGGCCGCCACGCTCTACGCCACCCGCGCGCTGCAGCTCGCTGGACCGTTCCCGGGCCGGATCAAGGTGTGCGCGCTGGCCGACGAGGAAGGGCTCATGATCGGCGCCCACCACTTCGTCGACCAGGGCCTGGCCGCCGACGTCGACGGCGCCATCGTGGCCGAGCCCGAGGCCGGCGAGATCTGCGCCGTCGCCAAGGGCGCGCTGCGGCTGCGCGTCGACTTCACCGGCAAGATGGCGCACGGCGCGATGCCGCAGCACGGCCGCAACCCCGTCCAGGCCGTCGGCGCGCTGCTCACCGGCCTGCGCGAGCTCCAGGCCGAGCTGCAGAAGCGCTTCCCCGCCCACGAGCACCTGGGCGAGGTGTACGTGACCCCGACCGTGGTCCGGGCCGGCAGCGAGGAGCAGGTCAACGTCATCCCCGCCACCGCGTCCGTCTTCGTCGACGTGCGCACCATCCCCGGCGTCGGCCACCAGGACGTGGCCGGCCGGGTGGCCGAGCTGGCCGCCTGGGACGGGATCGCGTCCGAGGTGAGCATCCTGGTGGACCGGCCGCCGGTGGACGTGCCCGTCTCCGACCCGGTGGTGGCCGCGCTGGCCGCCGCGCACCGCGACGTCACCGGTGAGGAGCCCGTCTACGGCGGCGTCCCCGGCTCCACCGACGGCACCGTGCTCACCCACTGGGGCGGCGTCCCGTCCGTCGTGTACGGTCCGGGCGGCAAGTGGATCGCCCACCAGGCGGACGAGTACGTCGAGGTGGACGAGATCGTCCGCTGCACCCGGGTGTTCGCCGAGGCGGCCAGGCGCTTCCTCACCCGGAACCTGACGTGACACCGGGTGCCACCAACTCCCTGCTGGACGTGGCCGGCCTGCGCGTCGGCCACCACCACAGGGCGGGCGGCGGCTACCGGACCGGGACCACCGTCGTGCTGGCCCCCTCGGGCGGCATGGTCGCCGGGGTCGACGTCCGCGGCGCCGCCCCCGGCACCCGCGAGACCGAGCTCCTCGACCCGCGCAACCTCGTGGAACGCGTCCACGCCATCGTCCTGACCGGCGGCAGCGCGTACGGCCTCAGCGCGGCCTGCGGCGTCATGTCCCGCCTCGCCGACGCCGGCGTCGGCTTCCCCGTCGAGGGCGGCGTCGTCCCCATCGTCCCCGCCGCCGTCATCTACGACCTCGGCCGCGGCGGCGCCTTCCGCGCCACCCCGGACGCCGCCTTCGGCGAAGCCGCCCACGACGCCGCACTCCACCCCGCTCCCTCTCTCACGGCGACCCCGGCCACCGGCGTCACGCCGGCCCGCCCGGCCGCCCCCGTCACGGGCCACGGCACCCTGCACGCCGCGCCCGGCGCTTCTCCCTCCGCGCGGGCCTCCTCGGCCGCCGACGTCGAGCCGGCCGGTACGAGCGGTGTCGCGCCTGCCGGCCCCGCCGGTGGTCCGTACGTCGCGTCAGGCGGCGCTGCTGTGTCCGCGCGGGGCTCCTTCACCCCGGCCTCGGCCGCCGATGGCGAGGCGGGCGCCGCGTCTGGAGGGGCGTGCGGGGAGAGCGCGGCGGGGCATGTGAGCGGGTCCGTCGGCGCGGGCGCGGGTGCGGTGGCCGGAGGGCTGGCCGGCGGGGTGGGGACCGCGAGCGTGGTCCTGCCCTCCGGGGCCACCGTCGCCGCGCTGGCTGTGGTGAACGCCGCCGGATCGGTCCTCGATCCAGGAAGCGGCGCCCTGGCCGGGGCCAGGTACGGGCTGCCCGGCGAGTTCGACCACCTGCGGGAGCCGAGCGCCGAGGAGACCGCCGCGTGGCGGCCGTCCGGGGTGACCTCGCTGAACACCACGATCGGCGTCGTCGCCACCGACCTGACGCTCACCAAGGCGCAGTGCGCCAAGCTGGCCGCCGTCGCGCACGACGGCCTGGCCCGCGCCATCCGTCCCGCGCACACCATGGTCGACGGCGACACGATCTTCGCCGTCGCCACCTGCGCCCTGCCCGAGCCGGGGGGCGAGCAGCGGGTGTTCGGGGAGCGGGCCGGGGAGGACGAACCGCCGGGCGCCGAGCTGCACGATCTGCTCGCCGCCGGGGCCGACGTGTTCAGCCGGGCCGTGGCGCACGCCGTGCTGGCCGCCACCGGCAGGGAGGGCGCGCCGGCCTATCTCGACGTGTTCCCGAGCGCGATGCGTACGTCATGAAGCACACCAAGGGGGATCAAAGCGTGAAATATCAGGATGCGTGGCCGTCCGGGCTGCCCATCGGCGACGGATGGGTCGAACCGGCCGCCGAAGCCGACGTGATCTTCCCGTACGACGGCTCGGTGGTGATGCCCGCCCCCGTCGGGGACGCGAAGCTGGCCGCGCGGGCGGTCGAGGAAGCGCTCGCGGTCGCGCCCGCGATGGCGGCGCTGCCGTCGCACGCCCGCCGCCGCGCCCTCATGGCCGCGCACGACGCGCTGGCCGAGCGGCGCGAGGAGGTCGAGCGGCTGCTCGTGCTGGAGACCGGCAAGCCGCTCGTCGACTGCCGGGTCGAGGTGGCGCGCACCCTGGTCACGCTGGTCACGGCCGCCGAGGAGGTGGCCAGGCTGCACGGCGAGACCGTGCCGCTGGACCTGCTGCCCGCGGGGGAGGGCCTGATCGGGTTCTGGACGCGGCGGCCGATCGGGGTGGTGGTCGGCATCACCGGGTTCAACTACCCGCTGCTGCTGGCCGCCCACAAGATCGCGCCCGCGGTGGCCGCGGGGTGCCCGGTGATCGTCAAGCCCGCCCCGGCGACGCCGCTGGCCACGCTCTGGCTGGTGCACCTGCTGCGCGAGTCCGGCGCGCTGCCGCCGGCGGCGGTGCAGCTCGTCACCGGCGACGTCGAGGTGGGCCGGACGCTGGTCGAGGACCGGCGGATCGGCGCCGTCTCGTTCACCGGCTCGGCCGCGGCCGGGCACGCCATCGCCCGCAACGCCGCCCCCACGAAGGTGCTGCTCGAACTCGGCTCGAACGCCGCCCTCGTGGTGGCCGCCGACGCCGACCTGGAGGCCGCCGCCGACGCGGTGGTGCGCGGCGGCTACTACGCCTCCGGCCAGGCGTGCATCTCGGTGCAGCGGGTGCTCGTCGAGGAGCCGGTGGCGGCGCGGTTCCGGGAGCTGCTGGCCGCACGGATGAAGGACGTGGTGGTGGGCGACCCGCGGCTGCCCGAGACCCGGGTGGCGCCGCTCATCGACCCGGCCGCCTCCGACCGGGTGCTCGACTGGGTCGCCTCCTCCGGGGCCGAGGTGGTGACGGGCGGCGTGCGCGACGGCCGCGCCATCGCGCCCACGCTGCTGGCCGGCGTGCCCGACGGGGCCGCCGCCTGGGACGAGGAGATCTTCGGTCCCGTCGTGTGCGTGCGCCCGGTGCCCGACCTGGAGGCCGCCTTCGCCGCGGTCAACGCCTCCCGGTACGGGCTGCACGCCTCCGTGTTCACCCGCTCGCTGGCCACCGCCTTCGCCGCGATCGAGCGGATCGAGGCCGGGGGAGTGGTGGTCAACGAGGTGCCGGGCTTCCGCGCCGACAACATGCCGTACGGGGGCGTCAAGGACTCCGGCGTCGGCCGGGAGGGCCCGCGGTTCGCGATCGAGGAGCTCACCGTGACCCGGATGGCCATCATCCGCCCCTGAGGACGGATGACAGGCGTCCGGCGGGCTCCTGGTCCGCCGTCAGTTGGGCGGGTCGAAGCGGCCGTCCACCGCCGTCCAGCCGCCGTCGACGTACAGCACCGAGCCGGTCACGAAGCTGGCGGCGTCGCCGGCCAGGTAGACGACCGCGCCCGCCAGCTCCCCGGCGGTGGCCCAGCGGCCCAGCGCGCTCTTGGCCGCGTACGCCCCGTACCAGCCGGGGTCGTCCTTGATCTGCTTGGTGAGCGGCGTCTCCACCACGCCGGGCGCGATCGCGTTCACGCGCACGCCGTGCGGCCCGAACTCGGCCGCCGCGGTGCGCAGCAGCTGCACCAGCCCGGCCTTGGTGGCCGAGTAGACGCCCTGGCCGGGCTCGGTGACGGCGGCGCGGATGGAGGCGAAGCCGATGATGGACCCGCGGCCGCGCGCCACCATGCCCGCGCCGAACGCGCGGACCACCTCGAACGAGGCCTTCAGGTTGAGGTCGACGACCCGCTGGAACTCCTCGGCCGTGTAGTCCAGCAGCCGCTTGCGCACGTTGGTGGCCGCGGTGAACACCACCACGTCCGCCTCAAGCTCGGCGCCCGCGGCGTGCACGGCCGCGCCGTCCAGCACGTCGAGCGCCAGGGACGTGCCGCCGCAGCGGGACGCCGTCTCCTCGGCGGAGGGCAGGTCGCGGTCCGCGCACACCACCGTCGCGCCGTGCGCGGCCAGCGCCAGCGCCGCCTCCCTGCCGATGCCGCTGCCCGACCCGATGACCACCGCACGCCGCCCGTCCAGGCGGAACAACCCCTCGTATGCCTTCATGGCAGCACCTTAGTCACTGGTCAGACCAGTACACCAGGTGGTGTCGCGCCTCCCACTCCTCCCGGAGCAGCTCGTACTCGACCTCGCCCTGCTCCGCGCCGTCGATCGGGTCCTCCCAGTCCTCCCAGAAGGTGCGTACGTGCCGCAGCCCGCACTTCTCCATGACCCGGCGCGAACCCAGGTTCACCGCCATCGTCTGGGCGTAGACGCGGCGCGCGCCCAGCTCGGCGAACGCCCGCTCGATCAGCCGCAGCGACCCCTCGGTCGCGTACCCGCGTCCCCAGGACTCCCGGCGCAGCCGGTAACCCAGCTCCAGCTCGCCCTCGCCGCCCGGCCGCAGGTGGAACCAGCCGATGAAGGCGCCGGTGCGCCGCTCCTCGGCGGCGAAGAACCCCGACGCCATGAACCGGGGGAGCGTCTCGCGCACGATCGTCTCGCGCGGCGTCGGCCTGCCGCCGTTGAGGAAGCGCATGACGTCGCGGTCGTTGTGCAGGCGGACGAGCTCGCCGGCGTCGTCCATCGTGAAGGGGCGCAGGATGAAGCGTTCCGTGTCCATCCGGCACACGGTAATCGCCGGTCCCGCGCCCCTCGACGGGTTTTCGGCGCGGCGGCCTAGCCCTTCAGCTTGTGGCCCTGCCTGACGTACACCGGCTCCCCGATGGTCACCATCCGGTAGAGACGGTCGGCTATCGACATGGGGAGGCGCACACAGCCGTGGGAGCCGGGCCACGACGGCACCTTCCGGCCGCCGTGGATCGCCACCCCGCCCACGAAGTACAGCGAGTTGTACATCGAGCCCAGCGGGCCCGTCGTCCAGCCGGGCGCGCGCTTGTAGACGCGGAAGTCGCCGATCGGGGTGATGGCGACGCGGCAGCGGCCGCCCTGGCAGAACCGCACCCCGGCGCCCGTCGAGGTGTGCGAGATGAGCACCGGCCGGCCGCGGCGGTAGACGGTCAGGAGCTGGCGGCGCAGGTCGATCTCGACCCGGTTGGCCGACCCGGTCTTCACCAGCGGGCGCACCTTCCTGGGCCGGGTCAGCCTCCGCCACACGTCGGTGTCGACGATGTTCGCGGCCTGCATGCCCTGGCTCTTCCTGAACGCCCACACCGCGAAGCGGGTGTCCTTGTCGTAGCTGCCGGTCGCCTTGGTGAACAGGTAGCCCATCTGGCGCAGCCGCTGCTGGAGCCACCTGACGTCCTCGCCGCGGTCTCCGGGCCGCAGGTCGATCTCCTCGTCCTCGCCCCAGCCGTCGTCGGCCGCCGCCGGGGAGATGAAAGGGGCGGCCGTCGGGAGAGCGAGGCACAGGACGAGCGCGAGAATGCGGCAGGCGTTGATCACGGAGTTAACGTATCCCTTGTTAGGAAATGGTGATCCCGCCGGAGGGTCTCATTCTGTAAAGAGCAGGCCAGGACAAATTCGGACATTTTGGGTCGCCTTCTTTTTGGTTCCCTAGAATGGCGTTTTTTTGAACCGGTATTGCTGAGTGGCGAGATAGTCCTGCTTCGCGGCAAGGGTATGTTCGCGGCTGTCGCGAGGCGTTTCAGAGCCCGCTTCCAGATCGATGAACCATGAACGGAAACCATCGCCCATGAACATTGCAAGCCGTATCCGCTCCGGCAGGCGGGTCGCCGGTCTCGCGCTGGCGGCGGCCGCCGCCGGAGCGACGC
>NZ_JAHKRN010000045.1 GCF_019396385.1 Nonomuraea harbinensis
GCGGCGTCTCCGGCGCGAAGCGGAAGCCGAGACCGTCGAGCCAGTCGACGGTCTCGGCGGCGTTCTCCACCACGGTGCGGACGAGGTCCTCGCGGACGGTGCCGCCGCTGATGCGGCGGATGTCGGCCAGGTGCGCCTCGACGGAGTCGGCGATGCCGCGCTCGGCCTGCCGCCGCGTCCCCGCGGCCGCCATGTGGCCGCCGGAGATGTGCAGCGTGCCGCCGACGCGGTGGTCCTTCTCCACCAGGAGCACCCGGGCGCCGCCGTGCGCGGCCTCCGCCGCGCACGGGATGCCCGCGGTGCCCGCGCCCACCACCACGAGGTCGTAGTCCAGTTCCACCAGTGATTCTCCTGAGATTCGGGTACGGTCAGGCGCCGGCCGGCACGTACCAGCGTTCGGGCTCGGCGCCGGGGACGCGGCGCTCCTCGATGACGGTGAGGCGGCTCAGCGCGCCGTCCTCGAAGTGCTGCCACAGGCGGGTGCGATAGTCGCCGGTGGGCATCGACATCTCGACGATGCGCTCCCGCGGGCGGTCGTTCCAGCCGAAGGTGAACACGATGGCCTGGTCGCCGGCGCGGGCGGTGGCGCCCCACATCTCGGTGTCGACGAACTGGACGGAGTCGCCGTCGACGATCGCGCGGTAGTGCCGCACCGCCGGTTCGGCGCCCTCGCGCAGGTAGACGACCTTCTCGGTCCAGTCGGTGCCTTCCATCCGGCCTTCCTGACGGCTGGGGTAGCGCTCCAGCACGGTGCCGTCGGGGGCGAGCACGGTGTAGGTGCCCTCCCACACTCCGGACATGTCGCGCAGGATGTCGGCGATGGTCATCGTTCCTCCGTCTGGGTGGGGGTGCCGTCGTAGTACCAGGGGCGGATGCCGGCGCTGCCCCGCATGAGCAGGGCGCGGCGGCGGAGGAAGCGCCGCACGGACGGCGGCCCCATGCGGGACGCGCCGAGCCCGGACGACTTGAAGGAGTTCTTCTCCGCTTCGGGGAACATGCCGGTCAGGCAGACGTCGTTGACGCTGACCGCCCCGGCCTCCAGCCGGTGCGCGACCGGGGCGGCCTGCTCGGCGGTGGCGGCGAAGACGGCCGCGCTCAGCCCGAACTCGGTGTCGTTGGCGAGCGTGACGGCCTCGTCCTCGCCGTCGAAGGGCATGATCGGGATGATCGGGCCGAACGTCTCCTCGCGCATCACCCGCATGGAGTGGTCGACGCCGGTCAGCACGGTGGGCCGCAGATAGGCGCCGCCGCCGAGATACTGGATCGTGCCGCCGGTCCGGATCACGGCGCCCTTGGCGACGGCCTCCTCCAGTTGCTCGCGGATGACGTCCACCTGGGCGTCGCTGATGATCGGCCCGATCTGGCCGTCGCCGATGTCCGGGTACGCGAGCTCGACCTGTTCGGCCTTGGCCACCAGCGCCTCGGTGAACTCCTCGACCACCGCGCGGTCCACGTACACCCGCTCGATGGACATGCAGGAATGGCCGGAGTTGATCGTCGAGCCCCACAGGATGGCGGAGGAGGCGGCGTCCAGGTCGGCCGAGGCGGTGACGATCGCCGGGTCCTTGCCGCCCAGCTCAAGGAAGGCGGGGATGAAGTGCTCGGCGGCCGCGCGGCCCACCGCGCGGCCGGTGCGCACGCTGCCGGTGAAGCACACCGCGTCGGCCACCGCGACCATGGTGGCGCCGGTGGCGCCGTCGCCCTCCACCACGGTGAGGACGCCCGCCAGCTCCTCGACCTCGGCCACGCACGCGCGCAGCACGGGGATGAAGCGCGGCGTCACCTCGCTCGGCTTCAGCAGCACCGCCGACCCGGCCAGCAGGGCGGGCACCGCGTCGATGAGGGCGAGCTGGAACGGGAAGTTCCACGGCGAGATCACCGCCACGACCGGGTACGGCACCAGGTCGCCGGTGACGTGCACGTCGGGGTCGGCGGTGGGGGCCGGATCCTCCGGGGCGAAGGCGGCTTCGGCGTACCGGCAGGTGCGCTCGATGCTGGTCAGCACCGAGTCGACCTCCAGCTGCGAGACCCAGCGGCGTCCCGTGTCGGTCTCCAGCCGGGCGACCAGCTCGTCGCGGTGCCGGGTGACCGCGTCGCCGAACGCGCGCAGCGCCTCGGCGCGCCGCTCGACCGGCTGGGCGGCCCACGCGCTCTGGCGGGCGCGCAGCGCGCCCGCGGCGGCGATGATCTCGTCGTCGCCCGCGGCGACGATGGTGTGGTCCGGGGTGCCGGTGCGGGGGTTCCGGACGTGGATCTCCCTGGGCATGTCGCCTCCTCAGATGAGGCCGTCGCCGGCCAGCCGTTCGATGACGGCACGCTGGGTGGTCACGAAGTGCTCTCGCCCGGTCTCGCCGGGCCGCACCGTGTCGGGCGGGTAGAAAGAGGTGCGGGCGTAGCTGGCCGCGTAGAGCTCGAACCGCTGGCGGGGGAGCAGGTTCATCATCTCCGGGGTCCTGCGGGCCCGGCGCAGCGCGGCCAGGTCGATCTCCGCGTTGGCGGCCATCGTCTCGCCCTGACCGGCCTTGGCCAGCACGAGGCCGCGGTGGTCGACGATCTGGCTGCCGCCGTCGCCGGAGGCCGCGGGCATGCCGGTGCCGTACAGGCCGCCGGTGTTGGCGGAGACCACGTACGCGCCGTTCTCCACGGCGCGGGCCAGCTTGGCCACGTTCTTCGGCGAGAGCAGCGCGCTGCACACCTCCGACGAGCTGTGCAGGAACACCTCCGCGCCGCGCATGGCCAGGCAGCGGGCCACCTCGGGGAAGAGGATCTCCTCGGAGGCGATCGCGGCGAGCGTGCCGATCTCGGTCCTGGCGACGGGGAAGAGCGCGTCCTCGCCGTAGACGGCCAGGTAGCGGTCCAGGATGTCGTGCGGGGTCACGGCGTACATCGAGTTGAGCCGCCGGTAGCGGAGCACGGTCTCGCCCGCCGGGTCGAAGACGACCGACGCCTGGAAGTAGACGCCGGGGAAGTGCTCGTCCGTCTCGTAGCCGTTGACGCACAGGAAGACGCCCGCGTCCCTCGCGATGTCCGCGAGCCGGGCGTACTCCGGGCCGCCGGGCGCCAGGGCGGCGCGGTCGCACCACTCCTGGAACGGCTCCCCGATGGGGTGGCCGGTCAGCAGGTACTCCGGCAGGACGACCAGCCGCACGCCGGGGCCGACGAACCGCTTGGTCGCGGTGACCTGCTCGTGCACGCGGTCGACGGCGGCCCGTATCTGGTCGCGGGCGGCGGCCGCGCTCTCGGCGCGGTTGACGGCATGACAGGCGGTCTGCAGGGCGACAGCACGGTACGCGGTCGCGGGCGGATCCTGGGACACCCGATGCTCCTGTTCCACTCCATGAAACGGCGTTTCTGGTTTCTACAGGTTGGACTATAGGAAGCGCGCCGCGCAAGAGCAGGGAACCGTCCAACCTGCGACATCATTGACAGTCAGCGACATCCCGCCTTAGTTTGAAACACCGTTTCGAGGGACGGAACAGTCTGGATCTGCGGAGGTGCGGCTTGTCGCTGGGAGCGATCGTCGAGGCGGTCATCGCCTGCAGGGATGTCGGAGCGTCGGCCGCCTTCCATGCCAGGGCCTTCGGGCTCGACGTGCTGGCGGACGACGGGCGGGAGGCGCTGCTCGGGGTCGAGGGTGTGGACACCGGCCGGATCCGCCTCGTGCCCGGCGCGGACGCGCCCGACCCTCAGCTCTGGGACGTCGGCCCCCGCCTGCTCGGCATGTACTCGCGTGACCTGACGCGCACCACCCGGCTGATCGACGAGGCGGGCGGCAGGTCCAGGGAGATCGTGACCTACCCGTACGGAGCCGCGTCCCTGACCGAGGCCGTGGCCCTGGGCGCGGACGGCGTGTGGTGGACGCTGCCGCAGGCGGGCGCCGGTCACCGGCCCAGCCCCGCGCTGGAGCGCGACCCCGGCCGTCTGCACGGCGAGCTGCACACCGCCGTCATCGTGCCGCGGGACCATGACGCCGCGCTGGCCTTCTTCACCGCCGGCGGCGGGCTCAAGGTGCTGTTCGACGGGGAGATGAGCGGCCCGCCGTTCGACCGGATGACCGGCATGCCGGCGGACGCGAGCCTGCGGCTGTCGTTCCTGGTCTCCGCCGACCAGGCTCCGGCCCGCCTGGAGATCATGTCCTTCACCGGCGTCGACGCGGCCGACCTGTCGGACCGGCCGCTCGGCCTGCGCCGGGTGGTGTTCGCCGCGGACGACCCGGTGGCCACGGCCGCGGAGCTGGAGCGTCACGGCGGCGAGCGGCTGGGCGAGCTGCTGGTGCGCGGTCCCGCTGGGCTGGCGATCCAGCTGACCGGAGGCGCGTGATGAGCGCGGGGAACGGTGGCGCGAACGGCGCGGGGAACGGTGGCGCGAACGGCGCGGGGAACGGTGGCGCGAACGGCGCGGGGAACGGTGGCGCGAACGGCGCGGGGAACGCGGAGGATCTGGGGCGTTACGACGTCATCGTGATCGGCGCGGGCGGGGCCGGGATGTGCACGGCGATCGAGGCCGCCGCCGCGGGCGCGAGCGTGCTGGTGCTGGAGAAACAGAGCCGGATCGGCGGGATGCTGCACATCGCCAACGGCGAGTTCAGCGGGGCCGGGACCCGCCGCCAGCGCGAGCGCGGCATCGACGACAGCCCCGAGCGCCACTTCGAGGACGTGCTGCGCCTCTCCCACAGCAAGGTGGACGAGAAGCTGGCCTGGAAGTCGGTCAAGGCGCAGGGCGAGACCGTCGACTGGCTCGACGGCCAGGGCTTCGACTTCCATCCCGACACCCCTGGCCTGGTGCACGGGCACGAGGTGTACTCGGTGCCGCGCACGTACTGGGGCGTCAAGAGCGGCCTGTCGGTGGTGAAGCCGCTGAAGCGGCGGCTGGAGGAGCAGATCGAGGCCGGCCGCGTACGGCTGCTGCTGAACACCCGCCTCACCGGCGCGATCGTCGACGCCGACGGCCGCGTCACCGGCATCAGCGCGGCCACCGCGACCAGCGCGACCAGCGCGGCCGGAGCGGCCGGAGCGGCCGGCGCGGCCACCGCCGCGAATGGCGCGAACACCGCGACCGCCGCGACCGGTGCAGGCGATGCCGGTGGTGAGGTCGTCGCGCACGGCGGTGCCGTTGTGCTGGCCACTGGCGGCTATGACGCCAACCCCGGCCTGCGCAATCGCTTCCTGCCGGTCGGTTGTGAGAGCGCGCTGATCGGCTGTCTGCCGCATGCCACCGGTGACGGCCTGGAGCTGGCGATGGGGCTCGGCGCGCAGGTGAGCCGCGACGGTTACTTCATCCCCGTGATGGGGCTGATCCCGGACCCGGGTCAGGAGGGCTTCGCGGTCGACTACCGCGAGGCGTTCATCGAGGTCGCGCCCGCGTACCGGACCCCGTACGAGATCTGGGTGAACGACCGGGGCGAGCGGTTCGTCGCGGAGGACGGCGCCAGCCCGGAGCACCGCGAGCGGGCGCTGCTGGCACAGCCGCGGATCGCCATGCACGTCGTGTGGGACCGGGCGATCGCCGAGACGGCCGAGCCGCTGATCCGCAACGGCGCCGGCGACTGGACCCGCGAGCGGATGCTGGCCGAGCTGGAGCGCGGCCGGTGGATCGCCGTCGCCGACACCCTGGAGGAGCTGGCCGCGAAGCTCGGCGTCGCGCCCGGGGGCCTGGCGGCCACCGTGGAGAGGTACAACGCCGCGGTGCGGGCCGGCCGCGACGACGACTTCGGCCGCACGACGCTGCCGGCGCCGATCGAGCGGGCGCCGTTCTACGGGATCACCACGGTCGGGGCCTCCATCCTCAGCCGCGACGGGCTGCGCGTGAACGAGGACCTGGAGGTGCTGACCGAATCCGGCGCACCCCTCCCCGGGCTCTACGCGGTCGGGGAGATCCTCGGCAACAACGTGTTCGCCGGGGACAACTACGTCGGCGGCATGAGCGTGACACCGGCGATGACGCTCGGCCGCGAGCTGGGCGCCAGGCTGGGGGCGGGCCGATGAGCGCGCCGATCGGGAGCATCACGGCGGCGGTGCTCGGCGTCGCCGACTTCGGGCCGCACCTGGACTTCTACTGCGGCGAGCTGGGGTACGCGGTGGCGGCCGAGGGCGTGGTCGAGGCCGCCACCGCGGACCGGCTGTGGGGAGAGGGCGCCGGCGACGTGGAGGTGCGCTCGCTGGCCGCGGCGGGCGCCGCCACCGGCCGCATCCACCTGCTCAAGGTGAACGACCCGGCGGCGCCCGCCGTCCACCCGCACACGCTGGACCTGGGCGTGGCCGGCATCAACCTCTACACCCGCGACATCGCGGCCTCGTACGAGCGGCTGCGGGCGGCGGGTCATCCGTGGATCAGCCCACCGCAGGCGTACGACGTGCCCGTGGGGGAGCGGACCGTCCAGGTCGTGGAGGGTTACTGCCTCGGGCCCGGTGGAGTCCCCGTGGTGTTCGTCGAGCCGGCCGGTCCGCGTCCCACGGCCGCGTGGCTGGCGGACCCGGAGCGGCGGCACACGGAGCTGACCTCCGTGGTCTGCCACGTGCCCGACTTCGAGGCCGAGCTGCGTTTCTGGGCCGCGCTCGGCATGTCCGCCGGGTACGACGTGACGTTCGCCGCGCCGGGCCTGGACACCATGGCCGACCTGCCGCCGGGCACCCGGCTCAGGCTGGCTTTCCTGGCGGGCCCGGACGGCGGTACGACCCGGATCGAGATGATCCGGGCCGACCGGCGCAGAGTGGATCGGCGTTCCGCTCAGCGGCCCGCACACGGGCTCGGGCACACCGCCTGGTCCGCGCGTACGGACGATCTGGACGAGGCCGTGGCCCGCGCCGCCGGTGCGGGAGGGCGGGTCCGATGCCGGCCGTTCGCCGCGACCACACCGCTGCACGGCACATCGCGGCTGGCCATGGTGGAGACGCCGAACGGCGTCCACGTGGAGCTGTGGCAGCCGGGACATGTTTCGGATCGTTAAACATCAGACTTATCCGTTGACATCGGGACAGCCGCATTTCTAGGCTCCATGTAACGCTGTTCCGCACATTGGAATTACTGGCTCGGGGGCATGAGAACAAGGAGGTGGCACATGCGTGGGACCGGACTTCGCTGGATCTCTGCGGCTGCCGTCAGCGCGCTGGTGCTCACCGGCTGTGCGAGCAAGGAAGAGCGCGCCCAGTCCACCGGCGAAACAGGGAACGCCGGCTGGAGCGCGGGCGCCGACACCATAAAGATCGGGCTCATCGCCCCGATGACCGGCGCGTACGCGATCCTGGGCATCCTCCAGGAGAACTCCATCAGGGTGGAGATGGACCGCGTCAACGAGGCCGGCGGCATCGGGGGAGCCAAGCTGGAGCTCGTCGTCCGCGACACCGCGCTCGACCCGGCCAAGGCGGTGCAGGCCAGCAACGAACTGGTCGGCGACAGCCAGGTGCACTTCGTGGTCGGGCCCTCGCTGTCGGCCTTCTACAACGCGTCCAAGAACATCTTCGAGACCAACGGCAAGCTCAACTGCCAGCCGGGCGTCGGCACCGGCGACTTCGGTTCGCTGAAGTACGGCTTCCGCTCGCAGGACCCCAACAACCTGAGCGTCGAGAAGCTGGTGGAGTACCTCAAGGCCAAGGGCGTCAGCTCGGTCGGGCTGGTCTACGAGGCCGACGACACCGGCAAGGCCATGGACGGGTACCTCAAGGAGTACGGCCCCAAGTACGGCGTCGAGTACAAGGGCTACCAGGAGACCCGCAACGACGACCAGTCCCACCGGCCCTACGTCGACGCGCTCAAGGACGCCGGCGCGATCATCGTCTCCAGCAACGCCAGCGGCGCCAAGACGATGGCCGCCGCCGCGGAGTCCGGCTACAAGGGCGTGATGGCCGGCACCTCAGGGCTGCAGAACGTCTCCTTCCTCGACGCCGCCCAGGACATGGCCGTCGGCTCCGTCTTCTCCGCCGGCAACGTCCAGTTCAACATCCGCGACCGCGCCACCTGGAAGCCCGGCTACCGCGCCCACGTGGAAGCCATCGAGAAGAAGTACGGAGTGGTCGAGGGGCCGAAGTCGGGGGCCAAGATGCCCAAGGGCACGGCCATCGCCGGAGACTGCATCGTCGCCTTCGCCGCGGCGGCCGAGAGCGCCAAGTCGCTCGACGCGGACAAGCTCGCCACCGCCATGGAGCAGCTGAACATCCCCGACACCGAGACCGCCTCCGGCAACGCGATCAAGCCGGCGGACCATGAGTTCTACCACATGGAAGACATCCACGTTTATCAGTGGGACAAGGACGCCGACGGTTGGTTCGTCACCGAAGTCACACCTCAGTCCTGAGCCACCTGAAAGCCCCTGAGAGGAAGACCCCCGTGATGACGGTCACCACTGGTCGCAAGCTGCTGGCGCTGGCGAGCGCCACCCTGCTGCTCACCGCCTGCGCGAGCAAGGAAGAACGAGCCGGAGTCGAGCAGGCGGCCTCCGGCAGCGGCTGGAGCGCCGGCATGCCGGTCGTGAAGGTCGGGCTCATCGGCCCGGTGACGGGCGCGTTCGCCGTCGCGGGCATCTCCATGGAGAACTCGGTCAGGGTCGAGATCGACCGGCTCAACGCCGAGGGCGGCGTCGGCGGCGCCAAGTTCGAACTGGTCGTCCGCGACACCGCGCTCGACCCGGCCAAGGGGGTGCAGGCGGCCAACGAGTTCGCCGGTGACGACAGCGTGGGGCTGGTGATCGGCCCGGCGCTGTCGGCGTTCTACAACGCCGCCAAGCCCGTCCTGGAGAACGCCAAGAAGATCAACTGCCAGCCGATGGTCGCCACCGGCGACTTCACCTCGGTCAAGTACGGCTACCGGGCCCAGGACCCCGTCTCCCTGGACGTACAGAAGATCATCGAGCACCTGAAGACCGAGGGCATCACGTCCGTCGGCATCGTGTACGAGGGGGACGACGCGGGCAAGGGCACCGCGGCCGAGATCCAGAAGCAGGCCGAGGCCGCCGGGCTCACCTTCGCGGGCTTCCAGGAGACCCGCAACGACGACCAGTCGCACCGCGCGTACGTCGAGAACCTCAAGGACGCCGGCGCGATCTGGATCTCCAACTCGGCCGGCGGCGCCAAGACCATGGCCGCCGCCAGCGAGACCGGCTACAAGGGGCTCATCGTCGGCGGCTCCGGCGCCCGCAACATCTCCTTCGTCGAGGCGGCCGGTGACGCCGCGGACGGCGCGATCTTCAGCGCCACCTACTACCCGTACCCGGGCAAGGAAGGCCGCGACACCTGGAAGCCCGGTTACCGCACGCACATCGAGGAGATCGAGAAGCGGTTCGGCAAGAACACCGGCCCGAAGACCGGTGCCGAGTCGCCCAAGGCGGCCGAGATCGCCGCGGACTGTGTGCTCGCCTACGCCAAGGCCGCCGAGCAGGCCCAGTCGATCGAGCCGGACAAGGTCGCGGCCACGCTCGACTCGATCGAGATCTCCGACCAGGAGACGCCTTCCGGCAACTCCATCAGCCCGGACAAGCACGAGTTCTTCGGCATCGACGACATCCACGTCTACCAGTGGAAGAAGGACGCCGACGGCTGGCACACGGTCGAAATCGGCAAGTGACCGGATGGAGCGCCGTTTCGTCACGGTGAACGGCCGGCAGGTCCACTACGCCCGCGCCGGGCATGGCGGACCTGCCCGCCTGCCGGTCGTCCTCCTCCACGCCTCTCCCGGCGACTGGCGGCCGCTGCGCGAGCTGGCCGCCGAGCTGGCCCGCTCGTTCACGGTGTACGCGCTCGACACGCCGGGGCACGGCGGCTCCGACCCGCTCCCGGCGCCGGACCCGGACATGGCCGGCTACGGCGCGGCCCTCGGCGAGACGCTGACCGCGCTCGGGCTGGAACGGGTCCATCTGTACGGGACGCACACGGGGGCCAAGATCGCCCTGTCCCTCGCGGCCGCGCGGCCGGAGCTGGTGGCCTCGCTCGTCCTCGACGGGGTCGGGGTGTCCACTCCCGAGGAGCGGGCCGACCAGCTCGCCCACTACCTTCCGCCGGTGGAGCCGCGGAGCGACGGCGGCCATCTGGTGGCGGCGTGGCACCAGGTGCGCAACATGTTCCTGTACTGGCCCTGGTACGACGAGCGCGCCGCCTCCCGGCTGGCCGCCGCCCCGCCGCCGGCCTCGTACCTGCACGAGGTGACCACGGGGCTGCTGGAGGCGGGGGCGAACTACCCGCTGGCCTACCGCGCGGCCTTCACCTGCGACCCGGTCCCGCTGCTCGCCCGCCTGACCGTCCCCACCCTGGTCCTGGCATCCCCCGCCGACCCCCTCCACGCCCACCTGGCACGTCTTCCCGCACACCGGCTCCAGCTGGAAACCTCCGCCTCCGGCACCCCGGCACTGGCGTCCCGCATCCACACCCACGCGACATCCCACGCACCAACCGGTGCGGTGCCGTCCGATGCGGCCCCGCCCGGTACGGCCGGGCGCGTAGAAGGCGTGAGCCATCGGTACATACCGACCCGGCTTGGGCAGTTGCTCGTCAGGGCGGCCGGACCGGCCGACAGGTCAGGGCGGCCATTGGTGATCCTGCCCCCGGCCCCCGCCTCCGGCCGGGCCGTCACGGACCTGCTCGCCGAGGCGGGCCGCCACCGCCCGGCCTTTGCCCTCGACCTACCGGGAACCGGCGGATCGGACCTGACCGCCTGGCCCGGATCAGGCCCGCGCGACGGCCTGCCGGGGACCGGCGGCTCAGGCCCGGCGGCCAGGCTTGGATCCGGCCCGCGCGATGATCTGCCGGGGACCGGCGGGTCCTATCTGGCCGCCGAAGCCGGGTCCGGGTTGCGCGACGGGATTGCGCTGGCTGTCGGGGATGCTCTTGACGCGCTCGGGGTCGACGGTGCCGACATCTACGGGATCGGAGCCGGTGCGGTGGTGGCCGTCGCTGTCGCTCGGCTGGGCAACGGGCGGGTGCGGGCGCTGGCGCTGGGCGGCTTGCCTGACCCGGCCGTGCTGACCGAGAGTGAGGCACGCGCGCGTACCCCTGACCTGGTGCCCGACGAGCACGGCACGCACCTGCTCAGGGCCTGGCACCTGGTGCGGGACGGCGGGCTGGCCACGGGCCCGCCCGAACTGCCCGGTGGCCGGCCGGACCTGGCCGAGCTGCACCGCAGGACGCTCGACCTCGCAAGGTCCTGGCGGACCTACGCCGCCGCCTTCAGGGCCGCCGCCGCGTGGCCCGGCGAGCCGCCGGTGCCGGTGGTCGCCGCCGACCCGGTCTGGGATCCGTTCACGGCCGGGGCCGTGCGCGCGGTGCCCGGCCACGACGGGACGGGCGGCGTCGCCTCCCTGCTGAAAGCCCTGGACGACGCGGCCGGGTGAGCCGGCGCGTCCGCGAGAAGGAGAGTGCACCGTTGAGCAGCCGCTACCGGCACGGAGTGATCCATTACATGGGTGACGGGGTGGGGGTGCGCGGCCGCGAGGAGTGGACGCTCACCGCCGCCGAGGACGGCACCCGCACGCTGCGCGCCCACTGCCGCATGTTCGACACGGACATCGAGCGGGACGTCGTGCACACCGCGTCCGCCGGGTTCCGTCCGCTGCGGTCCTTCGTCAGCCACCGGGTGGGCGGCGCGTTCCTGGGCGAGGGATGGTTCGTCTTCGGCGAGGACACTCTGGAGTCGGAGCTGCTGCTCAGGGACGAGGGCAGGGTGTCGCAGCGGGTCCCGCTGGCCGGGCCGCCGCCGTTCTTCGTGCCGCACGCGGTGTGCTGCGACGCCTGGATCGTCCCAGCGTACGACCTCGCCGCCGGCGGCCCGCAGCCGCTGACGGGCGGGTTCCGCTCCTCGCCCCGCCCCAACGGGGCGACCGGGCCGTACGCGGACGAACTGGGCGACCTCACCGCCACCCTGGTCGGCGAGGAGACGATCACCGTGCCCGCCGGCACCTTCCCCACCCGGCACTTCCTGCTGACCAGCGACGGCGGGGCCGAGGAACACCTGTGGACGAGCACGGACGGGGACTGGCTGCTGATCCGCCTCCGCTCCGACCGCCTGTCCTCCTCCTACGAGCTGGTGGAGCTGCGCGACGGCGGGTGATCAGGACGCCGGGAGCTGTCCCAGGTCGAGCCGGGTGACCACGGCCGCGCCGCGCAGGCGGAGCAGGTCGCGCACCAGGTCGCCCACCACGGACGCCTCCAGCCGGTCCGGATCGGCCCGGTTCGACAGCTCGCTCTTCACCATGGCCGCCACCACCAGGTCGGTCACCTTCACGTGGCGGCCCGCCAGTTCCTGCCGGAGGGTGTCGGACAGGCCGAGCAGGCCGAACTTGGAGGCCGAGTACGCCGCCCCCGTCGGGTAGCCGCGCAGGCCCGCGCCGGAGTTGACGTTGACGATGTGGCCGCGCTCGCCCGCCACCGGCTCCTGGCCGGTCATCTGCCGGGCGGCGGCGCGGGCGCACAGGAAGGCGCCGGTCAGGTTCGCGTCGACGGTCTCCCGCCACGCCTCGTCGTCCAGGTCCACGATCTCGGCCTTGCGGAAGACGCCCGCGTTGTTGACCAGCACGTCGAGCCGCCCGTACGAGGCGGCCACCTCGGCGACCACGGCGTCCACCCGCTCGGTCACGGTCACGTCGAGCGGCACGCCGACGGCCTCGCCGCCCGCGGACCGGATCTCCCCGGCCGTCTCGGCCACCCGACCGGCCCGCCGCCCGGCGCAGACCACGGCGTAGCCGTCGGCGCCCAGGGCCAGGGCCACGGCCCGGCCGAGCCCGCTTCCCGCGCCGGTGACCAGCGCGACCCGTCTCACCGGCACTGGTAGAACTCCAGGACCTCGCCGTCCGGCCCGAAGAAGGACTGGACGAGCGCGGCACCGTACGGCGGCAGGTCCACCTCGACGGGCGGGCAGACGGGCTCCGCGCCGAGGCCCGTGACCAGCGCGGACGTGGCCGCCAGATCGTCCGTCTCCAGGGAGGCCGACAGGATGCCCAGGTTGGGCGGCACGGCCGCGTCGCGCTGCTGCCTGCCGGGGAACCCGACGTACTGGGCGATCTCCACCCGGCCGTTGACCGTACCGCCCGGCATGAACAGGTTGATGTTGTGCAGCCCGGTGCCCGGCGGCAGGCGGAAGAACGACTCCATGTTCTCGATCAGCTTGTCGTACAGCACCTCGTAGCCGAGCGCGGTGTAGAACGCGGCGGCGCGGCGGGCGTCGCTCACGTGGATCGCGACGGTCTGCAACTCGCTCGGCCGGCCGTCGTACCCGGCGAGCGGGCTGGTCGGTCCCGGCTCCAGCTGGAACACGTCGAGCACGACGCCGTCCGGGTCGTAGGAGAGCGAGTCCCAGGCGGACAGGTCCTCCATCACGGTCCAGCGGGTCGGCTGCGACTTCTGCCGGCCGCCCGCCGCCACCAGCCGTGCCACGGCGGCGTGGAGGTCGTCGACCCTGATGTTGAGCGCGTAGTGGCCGTAGTCCTGCGGGCGGGCGTACTCCCCCCAGTACGGGCGGCCGGGGGCGGCGAACTGGACCAGGCGCAGCAGCCCGGTCGTCGCCCCCTCCGGCCCCATGACCACGGCCCTGCCGGTGAGCCCGGCCGGCATCTGCCAGGCGGCCTCGGCGGCGGGGCCGCGCACCTCCGCCTCGGCGTGCGGGACGTACCCGAAGGTGTCCGCGTAGAAGGCGCGGGAGCGATCCAGGTCGGACACGGCGACGGTGGTCACCCGCAGTTCGCTGATCACGGGGTGTTCCCTTCCTCCCGGCGCGCCACGAGGTGCACCGGCTCTCCTTCGGACCCGTACGCCACGAACGACCGGCGTCCGGCCAGCGGCCCGGTCCCCGGCACGGCCGGGTCGGTGGCGCGGTGCCCGCCCGCCAGCACGGCGGCGTGCGCCGCGTCGAGGTCGGCGCAGGCGTAGCTGACCATGCCGGTGCCGCCCGGGAGCCCTGCCGGGTCGAGGTTCGCCGCCGGGTGGCCCTGCAGCTCGATCGCGCCCCGGCCGGTGCCCTCGCGGCCGCTCTTGAGCAGGCTCATCCTGACCGGGGTGCCGCCGTGGATGCCCCAGGCGCGGTGCACCGGGCCTTCGGTGAAGTCGGCGGCCATCAGCGCCGGCATGCCGAGGCTCCCGCCGTACAGCCGCCGCGCCGTGTCGTGGTCGTCGGTGCGCAGGTGCACCTCGAAGACCGGGCCGGTGCCCCGGCGGGCGCTGGGGAAGCTGCGGCCCTGCGGCTGGGTGAGGCCGGTGGTCAGGATCAGGTGGGTGCCCCAGGGCATCCGCCACACGCCGGAGCGGTGCACGTTGCTGCCCAGCTCCGACAGGTCGGTGGTGAACGGCTCGGCCACGGGCCGGACGCCGGGCCAGCCGGCCAGCCGTCCGGCGGCCGCGTCGACGTCCTCGACGACCAGCTCCACCGAGTCCCAGCCGCGCGGCAGCGCCCGCGTGACCGGCCGCGCCTCGCCCTCGACCAGGCAGACCATCCCGTACGGGAAGCCGGGCGGTCCCAGCAGCGCCCACGGCCGCCCGGCCCATCCGCCGGGCCCGGCCTCCGCGGCGAGTGTGCCGCTCGCGCGGGATTCGAGGCCGAGGACGCTCCGCAGGCGCTCCGCGGTGGCGTCGAGGCCGGCAACCTCGATCCAGACGCAGGCCAGCTCCTCCACCAGCGGGACGTCGCTCATCGCAGGGGGTTCTCGCCCTCCGGCCACCAGTCGCCGGCGCCGTAGGGGTCGGCCAGCGGCTGCGAGCCGTGCTCGTGCACGATGCGCCAGGTGTCGTCCTCGCGGCGCACCAGCCAGGTCATCCGCATGCGGAGCCGGCCCTTCTTGCCGTCGCCCTCGATGTCGTAGTCGATGACGCCCGCGACCTGGGCCAGCGTGTCGCTCTCCCAGCAGAACGGGCCCTCCACCCAGCGGAAGCCGTGGATCCGGATGGGCGCCTTGAAGTAGGCCTCCCAGCCGGCCTTGATCCGGTCGCCGCCGTGCGTGGTCCAGCGGGGACCCTCGACGAAGACGTACGCGTCGTCGGCGGGGGAGAAGGTGTCGAGGACGCCCTCCAGCCGCCGCTCGATGACGGAGGTGAGCATGGCCTCCGCCGTGCCGACCGGTGTTCTCATGGATCCGCCTCCCCGATCATTCCGCTACTCGGAACGCTGTTTCGAAGACCCTAATTGTCTGATGTATCCCGGTCAAGGTGCACCACGGCCTTGCCGGTGTTCAGGCCCGACATGAGCCGGGCGAAGGCGGCGGGTGTCGACTCCAGGCCGTGGTGCTCGTCCTCCAGGAAGCGGAGCCGCCCCTCGGTGAGCAGCTTCCCCACCCGGTCGGCGAACCGCGGGCGCAGGTCGAAGTGGTCGTACACGACCAGCCCGTGCACGGACGCCCGCGCCCGCATGACCGCCCCGGCGGGCAGGACCGTCTCGCCCACCTCGTTCGCGTGGTCGGGCAGGCCGGCGAGCGCCACCCGGGCGTGCGGGGCGAGCCGGTCCGCCACCCCGCGCAGCACCTCGCCGCCCGCCATGTGCAGGTAGCCGTCGACGCCGTCGGGGCAGGCCTCCGCGAGCGCGCCGGCCCAGCCGGGGTCGTGCCGGTCGACGGCCGCCGCGTAGCCGAAGAAGTCCGTGGCCAGCTCGCACTTGGCCGGCCCGCCGACGATCGCCACGGTGCGCGCGCCCGCGAGGCGGGCGAGCTGCCCGGCCACGCCGCCGACGGCTCCGGTGGCCGAGGAGACCACGACGGTGTCGCCGACCGCCGGCCGGATCAGCCGGGTGATCGCGGCGTACGCGGTCAGGCCGGGCGTGCCGAGCACCCCGAGCACGGCCGTACGGGGGACGCCGGGCGGTACGGCGACCGGCCGGAGCGACTCCGCGGGCACGGTGGCGTACTCCTGCCAGCCGGTCTCGGCCACCACCCACTCGCCGGTGCCCACCACCCGGGCGACGGCCCTGCCGGGCACCAGGTCACCCGGGTGGATCGGCGGGTGGCCCAGGTTGCGGCCGGTCATGGCGCCGCGGACCCATGGGTCGAGCGACAGGTGGACGGCCCGGACCAGCACCTCGCCGGGGCCGGGCGAGGTCACCGGCACGGTCTCCAGCCGGAAGTCCTCCTCGGCGGGCACTCCTTCCGGCCGGCGGGCCAGGACGATCCTGCGCACGCTCTCCGGGGACGGGCTGGTGCTGGTCATGGGGGCTCCCTTCACGTGGAGTATCAGGGTTTCATGTTGAAACACCGTTTCGCTAGAGGGAATCCGGAGTCGTGGTGATCCCGTATGGCGGGTTACGCTGTGGCCGTGCCGACCGACCGCGCCGCTGCTCCGGCGTACCAGGACCTGGCGAGCCGGCTGAGGGAGCAGATTCTCGCCGGCCAGTTGAAGCCCGGCGACCGGCTCCCGGTGGAGCCGGAGCTGTGCGCCATGTACGGCGTGAGCCGCAGCACGGTGCGCGAGGCGCTGCGCGTCCTCTCCAGCGAGGGCCTGCTGGTCACCCGCAGGGGAGTGGCCGGGGGCAGTTTCGTGGTCCACCCCGACCCCGAGCACATCAAGCACTACCTGCGCTCCAGCTTCGCGCTGTTCACCGACGCCGGCTCGGTGGCCAACCTGCTGGAGGTCCGGTGCCTGCTGGAGGTGCCCGCCGCCGGGCTGGCCGCCGAGCGCAGGTCCCCCGAGCAGCTGGAGGCCCTGCGGCGGTCCCTGGTCAAGCCGCGCCGTGACCGGGGGCGCGGGTTCGCCGCCAACCGGGGCTTCCACGAGGTGCTGCTCGCCGCGGCGGGCAACCCGCTGCTGACCGCCGTGACCGCGCCCGTGTTCGGCGTGCTGGAGAGCAGGTTCGCCCGCGACGAGGCGGCGTCCGACTTCTTCGAGCGGGTCGACCGCGACCACCGGGAGATCTTCGGGGCCGTCGAGTCCGGCGACCGTGAGGCCGCCGAGCGGGCCCAGCGCGAGCATCTGGAGCACCTGCGCGAGACCTACACGCGCATCGACAGGGAGCGACGCCAGAACGGCGACTAGCCGAAACGTCGTTGCGTAGAGCGGAACACCGCCTTGACCCTCGAATGGTCTGACGTTTAGGCTCTGGCTGTCAGCGTGAGGCCAGAGCGAGGAAATGTCATGAGTGTCAAACCGGGCTGGCAGGGCCGGTACTTCGAGGACTTCGAAGTCGGGGACGTGTATCAGCATCCACTCGGCAGGACCGTCTCCGAGGCGGACAACACCTGGTTCACGCTCCTCACGATGAACACCAACCAGATGCACTTCAACGCGGAGTACGCGGCGAAGTCGGAGTTCGGCAAGCCCCTCGTGGTCTCCACCTTCACGGTGGCCATCGCCGTCGGGCAGAGCGTCACCGACCTCACCCAGAACGCCTTCGCCAACCTGGGCTGGACCGACATCCGGATGACCCACCCGGTGTTCGCGGGCGACACGCTGTGGAGCGAGTCGATCGTGCTGGAGAAGCGCGAGTCCGGCAGCCGCCCGCACGCCGGCATCGTCACCGTGAAGACCAGGACGCTCAACCAGGACGGCAAGGAGGTCTGCTCGTTCAAGCGGACCTTCTACGTCTACCGGCGCGGCGCCGAGCAGATCGAGGGCCTGTTCCCGACAGCGGAACAGCCGCTCGCCCTGGAGGACTGAGTGCGCATCACCTACGGCCCGTGGGGCGAGACCCTGGAGGAGCAGGCCGCCGCCGCCCGCGCCGCCGAGGAGGCGGGCGCGGAGGTCGTGTGGGTGCCCGAGCTGCACCGCAGCGCGACCGTGTCGGCCGCGGCGCTCGCCCAGGCCACCGGCACCGCCCGGGTCGGCACCGCGATCGCGCTGGCGTTCACCCGCAGCCCGATGGTGACCGCGCTGGAGGCGCTCGACCTGGACGAGCTGTCCGGCGGCCGGTTCGTGCTCGGGCTCGGCTCCGGGGTCAAGCGGCTCAACGAGGACTGGCACAACGCCCGCTGGGGCAAGCCGGTCGGCCACCTGCGCGAGACCGTCCGCTACCTGCGCCACTTCTGGGAGCACTGCGGCACCGGTGAGCCGATGGTGCTCGAAGGCGAGCACGAGCCGATGCGGATCGTCGGCTACCAGCGCCCCTTCCCGGTCGTCCGCACCCGGATCCCGATCTACCTGGCGGCCGTCGGCCCGGCGATGACCAGGCTCGCCGCCGAGATCGGCGACGGCTGGATCTCCCACGAGCTGTGCTCGCCCTCCTACCTGGCCGAGCGCATCCTGCCGGAGATCGAGGCCGGGCTCGCCAAGGCCCACGTCGATGAGCGCGGCAAGAGGCGCGGCGACCTCGACCTCGTCGTCTCCGCCGCCTGCTCGGTCGACGACGACCCGAAGCTGGCCCGCCGCCGCGCCGCCGGACTGGTCGGCTTCTACGCGAGCGTGCGCAGCTACGCCGACTTCTTCGCCTTCCACGACCTGGCCGCCGAGCAGGAGACCGTGATCGAGGCCTTCCGCGGCGGGCGCGGCGCCGACCACCTCGGGGACGTGGTGACCGACCGCATGGTGGACGCGCTCACCCTCGCCGGCACCCGCGACGAGGTACGGGAGCGGATCGCCGCCTACGAGGGCCTCGCCGGCTCCGTCAAGCTGACCCCGCCCACGCACGGCCTGCCGGCCGCCGAGACCAGGGCGGCGCAGCGATCCATCATCCGCCTCATCGCCGACATCACGGGAGGACGAGCGTGAGACCGCTGGAAGACGTCCGGATCATCGCCGTCGAGCAGTACGGCGCGGGCCCGTTCGGCAGCGTGCACCTGGCCGACCTGGGCGCCGAGGTGATCAAGATCGAGGACCCGCGGGCCGGCGGCGACGTCGGCCGCTACGTGCCCCCGTACGCCGAGGGCGAGGACTCGCTGTTCTTCGAGACCTTCAACCGCAACAAGCGCAGCCTCTCCCTGGACCTGTCCAGCCCGGAGGGCCGCGCGGTCTTCGAGGACCTCGTCAAGGTCAGCGACGCCGTCTACAGCAACCTGCGCGGCGACGTGCCGGCCAAGATCGGCATCACCTACGACGACCTCAAGCACCTCAACCCGGCCATCGTGTGCTGCTCGCTGACCGGCTTCGGCATGACCGGGCCGCGCAGCAAGGAGCCCGGCTACGACTACGTGCTCCAGGGCCTGGCCGGGTGGATGGACCTCACCGGCGACCCGGAGGGGCCGCCGACCAAGTCCGGCCTGTCGATGGTCGACTACTCCGGCGGGTTCGTGGCGGCGATCTCGCTGCTGGCCGGCCTGCACGCGGCCCGCAGGGACGGGGTCGGCATGGACTGCGACGTCAGCCTGTACGACACCGCCATAGGGCTGCTGACCTACCCGGCGGTCTGGCACCTCAACGCCGGGTTCGTCCCCGAGCGCACCCGTCACTCCGCGCACCCGTCGCTGGTGCCGTTCCAGGCGTTCGAGGCGGCCGACGGGTGGCTGGTGGTCGGCTGCGCCAAGGAGAAGTTCTGGCAGCGGCTCGCCGTGGTGATCGGTCACCCCGAGTGGGCCGGCGACCCGCGCTTCGCCACCTTCGCCGACCGGCGGCGCAACAAGGACGTGCTGCTGCCCCTGCTGGAGGCGATCTTCCGGCGGCGCACGGTCGACGAGTGGCTGAAGCCGCTCTACGCCGCCTCCATCCCGTGCGGCCCGATCAACGACGTGCCCGCGGCCATGAAGGAGGAGCACACCCTCGCCCGCGACCTGCTGGTGGAGACCGAGCACCCGCACTGGGGCACCGTCCGCCAGGTCGCCTCCCCGGTCCGGGTCGGCGCCTACCGTCCCGCCTACCGCCGCGCGCCCCGCCGCAACGAGGACTTCGGCCACGTCGTCCGCGACCTCCTCGGCTACGACGACACCCGGATCGACACCCTCACCAGCGCCGGCGCCTTCGGCCCGCTTCCCGACGGCGACACCACGCCGTCTTCCGGCGGCGCTGTCCCGGCTTCCGGTGGGGACGCCGCGCCGGCTTCCGGCGGCGGGGCGGCTGCCTCCGGTGGGGGGGCTTCGGAGGGTGTGGGGGCGGTGGGGTCGTGACCGTCGCGCGTACTCTCGTGGCCTGGGCGCTCGGGCCCGGGCCGGCGGGCGCGCCCGAGGAGGTGCGGGAGGCCGCGTGCAGGCATCTGCTCGACGGGTTCGGCACCGCCGTCGCGGGCGGCCGGGCCGGGGCGGCGGCGCCCGCGATCGCCGTCGCCCGCGGGCTCGGGGGGCCGCCCGAGTCGGGGATTCCCGGGACCGGGGGGCGCGGGTCGGCGGTGGCGGCGGCGCTGGCCACCGGGACGCTCGTGCACGCGCTCGACTTCGACGACACACACGCGGGCGGGCTGGTGCACGCGACCGCCGCGGTGCTGCCCGCCGCGCTCGCCGTCGGTGAACAGACCGGCGCGAGCGGCGCCGAGACGCTCGCCGCCGCCATCGCCGGGTACGAGACCGTGTGCCGGCTCGGCGCCGCCGCGCCGCACGCCTTCCACGCCCGCGGCCTCCACGCCACCATGGCGTGCGGCGTGCTGGCCGCCGCCGTCGTGGCGGCCCGGCTGATGCGCCTCGACCCCGCCACCGCCGTGGACGCGCTGGGCATCGCCGGCAGCCAGGCGGGGGGCCTGCTGGAGTTCCTGTCGACCGGCGCGTCCACCAAGCAGCTGCACCCCGGCCTGGCCTCGGCGTCGGGCATCCTGGCCGCCCGGCTCGCGGCGGCCGGCGCCAGCGGTCCCGACACCGTGATCGAGGGCCCGCACGGCCTCTACGCGGCCCTGGCGGCCCGCCCCGCGGACATCGCCCGCATCACCGACGGCCTGGGCGAGACGTGGGAGACCACCCGCATCACCGTCAAGCCGTACCCGGCCTGCCAGCTCATGCACGCCACCCTGGACGCCGCCGCCGACGCCCTCCGCGAAGCAACTCTGGGCGACAGGACCGCCCAGCCGCGTACGACCTCGCACGACGGGGAGACCCGCCCGCCGCGCCCCGGTGAGGAGGCTCGCGCGGCCCGGCCTGGCGAAGAGGCCAGTGTGGACCGCCCCGGTGAGGAGGCTCGCGTGGACCGGCCCGGCGACGAGGCCCGTGGGGACCGGCCCGGCGGGGAGACCCGCGCGGCCCGGCTCGGTGAGGAGGTGGTCGAGGTGATCGCGTATGTGCATCCCGACAGTGCCTCCATCGTGTGCGAGCCCGCCGACCGCAAGGTCGCGCCGCGAACCCCGTACGACGCGAAGTTCTCGCTGCCCTGGAGTGTGGCGGCGCTGCTGCTGGACGGTGAGGTCACGCTCGGCACGTACGAGCCCGGCAGGCTGCGCCGCCACGACGTCGCCGCGCTCGCGGCCCGCGTCCGCACCGAGGTCACCCCGTTCCCCGGCGTCGCCGCCGACGCGCCCGGCCACGTGCGGCTGCGGCTGGCCGGCGGGCGGGAGGTCGAGGGCAGGGTGCCGAGCAGCGCCGGCGGCCCGGGCAACCCGCTGAGCGAGGCCGCGCTGCTCGCGAAGTTCACCGCCAACGCGGGCGGGCCGTCACCGGAGGCGGACGAGCTGGCCCACCGGATCCGCGCGCTGGCCGCCGAGCCCGACCTGACCGCCATCGCCGCGCTCGCCGACCGGCTCGCGGCCCCGGAGGAGAACGCATGACACTCAACGCCATCCGTCCCGACCACTTCCCCTGGTTCCGCTACGAGGGGTACTCCTTCTCGCTCGGCCTCACGCACGGCGCCGACGCCTGGCTGTCCGGCCACTCGGCCAGCGAGCACGACCCGGAGAGCGGCCGCATGGTGGTCAAGGGCGGCATGACCGACCAGGCCAGGACCGCGTACGCGAAGATCGAGAGGATCCTGGAGGCCGCGGGACTCACCTTCCAGGACGTCACCAAGATCACCGAGAACGTCACCCTCCACGGCCTCGGCCACTACCCGGAGGCCGAGGCCGTCCGGCAGGAGGTCTTCGGCGAGCACCGGCCCGCCGTCAGCACGGTGATCGTCGAGCGGCTGCTGCGCCCGGCGGCGTTCATCGAGATCGAGGTGCACGCGAGCCCCGGCGGGCCCAAGGCCGTCTCCGAGGGCGGGGTGGCCGAGACGGCCGACGGCGCCGTGTTCCTGCCGACCCTGCTGCCCGTCGACGAGCACGGCGCGGTGGTGCACGAGGGCGACCTGGTCGGCCAGTACGCCTACTGCCTGGACAAGGCCGACCGGCTGCTGCGCGGCGCCGGGCTGTCGCTCGACGCCGCCGTGACCACGTACGACTACAGCACCCCCGCCACCCGCGACGTCTACCGGCGCACCCATCGGGCGCGCAAGGAGCGGCTCGGCGGCGCGGGCGTCTACCCGGGCGCGGGCGGCATCCTGATGAGCGAGCTGCACCGGCCTGGCGTGCTCGTCGCGCTGGAGGTCACCGCCTCCCGCCACCCGCTGGAGGCCGTCAACCCCGGCTGGTCCCGCTACGACACGCTCACCTACACGCCCGGCGTCAAGGCCGGCGGCATGCTGTGGATGAGCGGCTTCGCCTCGCTCGACATGGAGACGCAGGAGGTCCTGCACCCCGGCGACGTGGTCGCCCAGGCCGAGGTCACCTACGACGCGATCGGGCAGGTGCTGGCCGCCGCCGGGGCCGGGCCGGAGCACCTGATCTCCACGATCGAGTTCGTCTGCCCGGACGGGCTGGCCGGCTACCGGGGCGTGGCGGGGGTGCGCAAGGAGCGGCTGCGCGAGCCGTGGCCGGCCTCCACCGGCGCGCTCTGCGCCGGCCTGCTGCGGCCGGAGTTCCTGCTGGAGGTCTTCCCCACGGCGGTGCTGCCATGAGCCTGCTGAGCGACGAGCTCCGCGCCATGATCGGCACGGAGGTCACCTACACCGCGCCGGAGGAGCTGGGCCGGGCCGCCATCCGCTACTTCGCCAAGGCCGTCGGCGACGACAACCCGCTCTACACCGACGACGCCTACGCCCGCGAGCACGGCCTCCCGGGCGTGGTCGCGCCGCCGACGCTGATCTGCGAGACCAACCAGTACGCCGACGTGCCGCCCGACGCCGACGGGTACGCGGGCCACGACTGGCACATCGACATCCCGGGCAGCAGGAAGGTGCGCGGCGGCAACGCGTACACCTTCCACCGGCACGTCCGCCCGGACGACGTGATCACCGCCACCTGGCGGCTGGAGGGCGCCACCGAGCGCCGCACGTCCGGAGGGCAGGACATGCTCGTCGTCTCCTCCGTCGCCACCTACACCAACCAGGCCGGCGACCTGCTCTGCACCAACGAGGAGACCATCATCTACGTCGCGCGGAAGGAGGACCGGTGACAGCACCGCGGGTCACACCCGGCGCGGAGGTGCCGCCGCTGGAGCGGACCATCGACCTGCGCGCCATGGTCGCCTACGCCGGCGCCACCTGGGACTGGCACCGGCTCCACTACGACCCCGACTACCTGGCGCCGCGCGGGCTGCCGGCGCCGGTCGTGGACGGGCAGGTGTTCGGGGCGCTCCTGGCCGAGCAGGTGCAGGACTGGCTCGGGCCGCGCGCGTTCGTGCGCCGCCTGCACTTCCGGTTCAAGAACCTCGTCTTCGCCGGCGAGACCGTCCGCTGCGTCGGCCGGGTGACCGCCGTCGAGGGCGGCGTCGTCCAGGTCGAGCAGCGGGTGCTCATCATCGACGGCGAACTGCCGGAGCGGGTGGCGGTCGAGCCGGCCGGAGCGGAGATCGTGCTCGGCGGGGAGGCCTCATGACCGCCGTCGCCATCGCCGGCGCCGCCGAGAGCGACCTCGGCGTCACCGGCAGGTCGATACTCGGGCTGCAGACCCAGGCGGTGACCAGGGCACTGGCCGACGCCGGGCTCACCCTCGCCGACGTGGACGGCGTGGCCACCACCGGGGTGTCCCGGTTCTCGGCCACCCAGCTCGCCGAGTATCTCGGGCTGCGCCCTTCCTGGACCGACTCCACCTTCGCGGGCGGGTCGGCGTTCGAGATGTACGTCGCCCGCGCGGTCCAGGCCATCGAGGCCGGCCAGTGCTCCACGGTCGTCGTCTCGTTCGCGTCCAACCAGCGCTCGGCGCGGTCCAGGTCGCTCGGCGGCGTGGTGGAGACGCACACGCCCGAGGCGCAGTTCGAGACGCCCTACGGGCCGCTGTACCCGATCTCGTACTACGCCATGGCCGCCCAGCAGTACCTGCACCGCTACGGCGGCACCCGCGAGCAGCTCGCCGAGGTCGCGGTCGCGGCCCGCGAGTGGGCGCTGCTCAACCCGGCCGCCTACCGGCACGGGGCCGGGCCGCTCAGCGCCGCCGAGGTGCTCGCCGCGCCCATGGTGTCCACGCCGCTCACCTCGGCCGACTGCTGCCTGGTGACCGACGGCGGCGGCGCGATCGTGCTCACCTCGCTGGAGCGGGCCCGCGACCTGCGCAGACCGCCGGTCCGCGTGCTCGGCTACGGCGAGCGCACCACGAACACGTCGATGACCGCCGTCGGCGACCTGACCGTGACCGGCGCCGTCGAGGCGGGCCGCGACGCGTTCGCCCGCGCCGGGCTCACCCCGGCCGACGTGGACGTGGCCGAGGTGTACGACTCGTTCACCATCACGGTCGTGCTCACCCTGGAGGCGCTCGGGTTCTGCGGCAGGGGCGAGGCGCTCGACTGGATCGCCGGCGGGCGCATCCGCCCGGGCGGCGACTTCCCGCTCGACACCTCGGGCGGCGGCCTGTCGTACTGCCACCCCGGCCAGTACGGGGTGCTGCTGCTCGTCGAGGCCGTCCGCCAGCTGCGCGGCGAGTGCGGCGAGCGGCAGGTGCCGGGCGCGGAGGTCGCGCTCGCCCACGGCACCGGCGGCATCCTGTCCACGCACGCGACCGTCCTGCTGGGGGTGGACCGGTGAACGCGCCAGAACCCGACGAGGTCACCCTGCCCTGGTGGGAGGCCACCCGCGAACGGCGGCTGCTCGTGCAGCGCTGCTCCTGCGGGCACGCCCAGCACCCGCCCAGGGCGCTCTGCACCGCCTGCGGCGCCACCGAGGGCCTGGGCTGGCTCGACGCCTCCGGCGAGGCCGCGGTCGACGCCTGCACCGTGGTCCAGCGGGCGATGCCCGGCTTCACTCCCCCGTACGTCGTCGCCAGGGTGCGGCTCGCCGAAGGCGTGCTGCTGCTGTCCAACGTGGTCACCGACGAGCCCGGCGCGGTCGGGATCGGCGACCCGCTCCGGCTGGACTGGCGCCCGCTGCCCGACGGTCGCGCCCTGCCGGTGTTCGTCCCCCTTGAAAGGCACGAGAGGTAATCATGGACTTCGAGCTGAACGAGGAGCAGCGGGACTTCCGCGCCCTGCTGCGCGCGTTCGTCGACAAGGAGATCGTGCCCGTCGCGCGCGACTGGGAGCACTCCGGCCGGTACCCGACGGAGATCGTCGACGGGTTCAAGGAGATGGGCCTGTTCGGCATCACCGTCCCCGAGGAGTACGGCGGCCTCGACCTGGACCCGGTGTCGTTCGCGCTGGTCTTCGAGGAGATCTCGCGTGGCTGGATGGGCGTGGCCGGCATCCTCGGCAGCCACTCCCTGGCCTGCCGCATGATCGCCATGCACGGCACCGACGACCAGAAGCGGCGCTACCTGCCCGGGCTGGCCACCGGCGAGCGCCGCACCGGCATCGGCCTGACCGAGCCGGACGCCGGCACCGACCTGCAGGGCATCCGCACCACCGCGCGGCTTGAGGGCGACCACTACGTGGTCAGCGGCACCAAGACGTGGATCACCAACGCCCGCTACGCCGACCCGCTGCCGGTGCTCGTGAAGACCGACCCGGCCACCACGCCCGCGCACAAGGGCATGAGCGTCCTGCTCGTCGAGGCGGACACCCCCGGCTACCAGGTCACCAAGGACATCCCGAAGCTCGGCTACAAGGGCACCGAGTCGTGCGAGATCGTGCTCGACGACGTGCGCGTCCCGGCCTCGAACCTGCTCGGCGGGGTCGAGGGGCGCGGCATGCAGCAGGCGCTGTCCGCCCTGGAGTGGGGCCGGGTCAACATCGCCGCGCGCTCCGTCGGCATCGCCCAGCGCGCCTACGACGAGGCCCTGGCCTACTCCCGCCAGCGCAGGGCGTTCGGGCAGCCGATCGGCGACTTCCAGGCCGTGCAGATCCAGCTCGCCTCCCTGGCCACCACGCTGCAGGCGGCGAGGCTCATGGCGTACTGGGCCGCCGACCAGGTCAGGAAGGGCCGCGCGGACGCGCAGACCGGCATGGCGAAGATCTTCTGCTCGGAGGTCGCGCTGGAGTCCGCGATCAGCTCGCTCAAGGTCCACGGCGGGTACGGCTACTCCACCGAGTACGAGGTCGAGCGGCTCTACCGTGACTCGGTGCTGATGAGCATCGGCGAGGGCACCAACGACGTGCTGCGCACGGTGGTGGCCAGGTCGCTGTCGCGCGGCGACGTCAAGGTCGGGTGAGCGGCATGGCCCGATCCCACCTGTACGTGCCGGGCGACGCGCCGGACAAGTTGGGCAGGGCGCTCGGCAGGGGCGCGGACGCGCTCATCGTCGACCTGGAGGACGCCGTCCCGCCCGCGGGCAAGGACGCGGCCAGGGAGGCGGTGGCCGGCTGGCTGCGGGAGACCGATCCCGGGCCGGTGGAGCTGTGGGTCCGGGTGAACCCCGGCCCGCTGCGCGAGGCGGACGTCCGCGCCGTGGCCACCGCGCCGTCGCTGGCCGGGCTGGTCGTGGCCAAGGTCGAGAGCGCCGCCGAGCTGGCCGAGCTCGACGCCCTGCTCACGGCGCTGGGCGCGGACGGGGTGCCGGTGGTGCCGCTGCTGGAGTCCGCCTCGGCGATCTTCCAGGCGCTGGAGATCGCGCGCGGGCCCCGGGTGGCCCGTCTGCAGGTGGGCGAGGCCGACCTGCGCGCCGACACCGGCGTCACCACCGGGCCGGACGAGCGGGAGCTGCTCTGGGCCCGTTCCCAGGTCGTGTTCGCGTCGGCCGCCGCGGGGATCTCCCCGCCGGTCGGGCCGGTGTCCACCGACTTCCGCGACCTCGATGCCCTGCGGGCGTCCACGGAGGCGATCGCCCGGCTCGGGTACGCGGGCCGGGCCTGCATCCACCCGGCGCAGATCGCGGTCGTCAACGAGGTGTTCACCCCGTCGGCCGAGCGGGTCGCCTGGGCCAGGGACCTGGTCGAGCGGTTCGAGGCGAGCGGGTCGGGCGTGCTGCTCGACTCGGCCGGGCGGATGGTCGACGAGGCCGTGGTCCGCCAGGCCCGCCGCATCCTCGGCATGGCCCGATGAGCGCGGCCGTTCCGTGCGGGCTGCGGGAGCGGCTCGCCGCTGTCACCGGGGTCTGGGAGGGCAGCTATACGCACCTGTCCCCGGCGGGGGAGGTGCGGGACACGTACGCGTCGCGCCAGGAGACCCGTCTGGAGGGGGACCGCTGGTACGAGCGGATCGTCTACCGGAGGCCCGGCCACGACCCCGAGGTGCTGGACTTCCGCGCCCGCTTCGAGGGCGGCGAGCTGCGCTTCGACGACCCGTCGTTCGAGGAGCGGGCGGTGCTGGTGGAGGGGCGCTTCCTGGTGTTCCCGTACCGGTGGACCGCCGACCCGGGGACCGAGGTGGTCGAGCTGATCACCTTCGTGGACGACGACTACAAGGCGCGGCTCTGGCAGCGCTTCCGTGACGGCCGGCTCGAAGGCGTCACGGTGATCGAGGAACGCCGGGTGCCCGGCGCGACGGCGGAGGTGTGGCACTGATGACGCGCGTGGTCGACCTCGACGGTCCCGGCCTCGACTGGCGGGAGGTCGTCATGCCCGCGAGCTCGGGACCCGTCCGGCTGGTGCGGCTGCACGCGGCCGGCGAGGCGTCGGTGTCGCTGGTCCGCTTCCCCGCCGGCTGGAGCAGGCCGGACACCGGGCACTACTCGTGCGCGGAGGAGTTCGTGGTGCTGGACGGCCTGATCTCGGTCAGCGGCACAGACTTCCCCGCCGGGACCTACGCCTATCTCCCGCCGTCCACGCCCCGTACGGCGAGCGTCGCGGGCCCCGGCGGCTGCCTGGCCGTCGCCTGGTTCTCCGGCCCGCCCGCCTGGAAGGACGGCCTGCCGGACGGGCCCGCGCCGCGGGTGGTCCACGGGCCCGTCGCCGAGGCGCTGCGGGTGGAGGACGACGTCATCCGGGCCCGCGGCTCCGCGTCCGGTGTCCAGGAGCCGCGGGGCCTCGTGTCGGGCGGCGACGTGGAGGTGCTCTCCCTCACGGCCCGCACCTGGACGTACGGCTCCGGCGTCCCGGGCCTCCCCGGCCCCCTCCTCACCCGCTTCTGGCCCACCGCCTGACCCCGGGAGGCGTGGCACCCGCGCAGGGTGGCGTGGGTGCCACCCTGCGCGGGTGCTCACGGGGTCGTGATCAGCGCGGGTTCCAGGAGGCCCGTGACGTCTGTGCGGGTGGCCAGGCCGCGGACCTCCTTGGCGAGGGCCGTGACCGCCTCCGGGGACAGGACGCGTGCGGCGTTGAGGGCGTACTTGCGCTCCAGCTCGTCGATGCTGAGCGGGTGCTCGGGGCCGCCGCGTGAGCTGTGGACGCGGTGCTCCAGCCGCCGCCCGTCGCGGGTGCGCACCCGCAGCACGGCCGAGAACGCCCGCGGGAACTCCTCCGAGCACTGCTCGTCGGCCACCACCCGGACCCGCGCGGCCAGCGCCAGCCGGCGCTCGTCGCGGAACGCGGTCTCGGTGAAGTCGTCCAGGTGCAGGCCCAGCCCGCCGCCGCCGACCAGCGCGCTGGCCACGGTGTAGGGGCCGGAGAACTTCGCGTGGTACGGGGTGCGCGGGCGGATCTTCTCCTCGTACGGCTCCCCGATCGTGCGCAGCGGGGCCGCGGCCACGCCGAGCTCGATCTCGTCCACGTCCTCGGGACGCAGCCCTTCGGCGCGCAGCGCGAGTGCGGCGTCGATGCCCGGGTGGGTGAAGTGGTTGGACGGGTACGGCTTGTAGACCGTGCGCAGCAGCTCCCAATCCTCCCCGAGCCCGGCGGTGATCGCTTCGGCGTCGTAGCGCCCGTCGAGGAACGCCTGGAAGAAGCCGAAACGTCCCTCGAAGACCGTCGGCGGCCCGGTCACCCCTTCGGCCGCCATGGCGGCGGCCACCACGCCGGAGTGCGCCGCCCAGCCGCAGTGGACGCGCTTGACGGTGCCGCCGGTGCGGTTGGCCTCGATGACCCCGGCGCCCATGCTGGCGGCGATGCCCATGGCGTCCGCGATGCCTGCCGCGTCCTGCCCCATGAGCAGGGCAGAGGCGGCGGCCGCGCCGACCGTGCCGCAGATGGAGGTGGCGTGCCAGCCCTTCTCGAAGAAGAGCGAGTTGCGCAGCTCGGGCAGGTAGGAGGCCATGCCGAGCCGGTTGGTGATCTCGTCGCCGACCGCGATGGCCTGGCACAGGGCCGCGCCGCTCGCCCGTACCGACTCCGCGACCGCCAGCGCGGCGGGCACGACCGAGGCGGACGGGTGGAGCACCGACGGCAGGTGGGTGTCGTCGAAGTCGAGCGCGTGCGCGAGCGTGCCGTTGACCAGGGCGGCCGAGGGGGCGGGCAGCGCGAGCGCGCGGCCGAGCACGGAGCACTCGCCGGCGCCGCCCCACCGCCCGGCCAGCCGCCGCACCGCCTCGTGCGGCTCCTGCGGGCCGGTCAGCTCCTGGGCGGCCAGGCAGTTGCCGAACGTGTCGAGCATCCGGCCCGTGACGTCGGCCATGACGGGCTCGGGCAGCCCGTCGCGGGCGGCCGCGGCGAACTCGGCGAGAGCGGAGACGATCGTCATGACGCCAGCACCGCGAGCGGCCGGACCGGTGCGCCGGTGGCGCCGACGACCGGCAGCGGGTTGAGCACGAGCAGGAACTCGGGCACGCCCAGCTCCCGCAGCTCGGTGAGCCGCATCGTCTCCACGATGTTCACCCCTGACTCGACCAGGAGGATCCGGTGCACGGGGAGCACGGAGTGGCCGCGGCCCGCCTGGATCTGCTCGAAGGCGACGGTCTCGCCGCCGGCCACCCGCACGCCCTGCTCGGCCAGCCAGCGGGCCGCGTCCGGACCGGGGCCGGGCACGCCGCCCTCCTCGCCGATGAACCGGCCGGGCCGGTCCCACTCGCGCGACCAGCCGGTGCCGATGAGCACCGCGTCGCCGGGCCGGATCCGCACGTCGGCCCGGTCCCGCGCGGCCTCCAGGTCGGCGCGGGTCACCTCGTAGCCGGGCGGGAGCACGTCGGCGCCGTGCAGGGCGGCCACGTCGAGCAGCACCCCGCGTCCCACGTACGGGGGGAAGGCGTCGATGCCCAGCCGGGACAGGCCCTGGTGCGACTGGACCCCGGCGGCCTCGACGCCGCCGTACAGGTAGCCGTCCTGTGAGACGTGGCCGAGCGCGTCGACGTGGGTGCCCACGTGGCCGCCGGTGAGGATCACCTCGTTGGCGGCCGAGCCGCCGTCCTCGCGCACCATGTCGCCGTGCCGGCGCTCGATGACCATCCGGAACCGCGGATGGCTCGGTGACTGCGGCATGCCCGTCCGCATGGGCTGCGCGAGGTCGACGATCCTGGCACCGTCGAGGCGCTCCCAGAGCGTCGGCCGCATGCTCGTCTCGGTCATCACACGATCCCCTTGTCTCGCAGGGCGGCCAGATCCTCGGCGTTCACGCCGAGCCCGCCCCACACGTCGTCGTTGTCGGCGCCCCTGGCGCGGCCGCTCCAGCGGATGGAGCCGGGCGTCGCCGAGAGGCGGAAGAGCACGTTCTGCATCCGCAGGGGCCCGAGGTCCTCGTCGTCGACCGTGGTGATCGTGTCGAGGGCCTGGTACTGCGGGTCCGCGAACACGTCGCGGATGTCGTAGATGGGGGCGACCGCCGCCTGGGCCGCCTCGAACTCGCGCACCACCTCGTCCAGGTCGCGCTCGGCGATCCAGCCGCCGACGTACGCGTCGAGCAGGTCGGCGTGCTCCGCGCGCTCGGCCCCGGAGGCGAACCACGGCTCGTCGATCACCTCGGGGTGCCCGACCAGGCGCATGACCCGCTCGGCGATGGAGTTCGCCGAGGTGGAGATCGCCACCCAGCGGCCGTCCCTGGTCTGGTAGGTGTTGCGCGGCGCGTTGTTGACCGAGCGGTTGCCGGTGCGCGGCTGGACCCGGCCGAGCTGGTCCCACACCATGGGCTGCGGGCCGAGCAGGGTGACCAGCGGCTCGATGATGGCCAGGTCGACGACCTGGCCGCGGCCGGTGCCGCCGGGGCTGTCGCGGTGGTGCAGCGCCATCGTGACGGCGCTCACGCAGGTCAGCGCCGCCACGCCGTCGGCCAGCCCGAACGGCGGCAGCGTCGGCGGCCCGTCCGGCTCGCCGGTGACCGCGGCGAAGCCGCTCATCGACTCGGCGAGGGTGCCGAACCCGGGCCTCCTGGAGTACGGGCCGTGCTGCCCGAAGCCGGTCACCCGGGCGATCACCAGCCGGGGGTTGAGCTCCAGCAGCGTGTCAGGGGACAGGCCCCAGCGCTCCAGGGTGCCGGGACGGAAGTTCTCGATCAGCACGTCGGCCCGGGCGAGCAGCCGTTTGAGCAGGTCGGCGCCCTCGGGCCGCCCCAGGTTGGCGGTCACGGTCCGCTTGTTGCGGCCGAGCATCTTCCACCACAGGCCGATCCCGTCCTTGCTCGCGCCGTGGGTGCGGGAGGGGTCGCCGCGGTCGGGGTGTTCGACCTTGACGACGTCGGCGCCGTAGTCGCCCAGGATCGTCGCCGCCAGGGGGCCCGCGAACAGGGTGGCCGCGTCGACCACCACCAGGCCTGCCAGGGGACCCGGCGGCGCGGTGCGCTGGTCGTCGGTCGCTGATCGGTCCCTCGGGACGATCTGCTCTGCCTCCACGGAATCGGCCTCCTCAGATGGCTGGATGTGCGTCAGGCCAGTCGGTGCCCGCGTCGCCGCACGGTGCGGCGGGAACCCGGGGCCGCGAATCGCCGCAGGACAGCGTCCGGCACCGGGTCTTCCCAATATATTGAAACAGCGTTACTGTGTGCGGAACAACCCCGCCTGAGTGCCAACCTGGAGCTCTTCGCAATGATCTACCTCGTCTACCGGATGAAACTGCGTTCCCGGGCGCGGCAGGACATGAAGGGCTTCTGGCAGTGGCTGGAAGACCGGGAGAGCTGGTTCTACCGGGATCTGCCGATGGTCAGGGAGGTCCGCTGGTACTACAGCGCCGTCGGCGACGTCTACACGCTGGAGAACTGGGCGGCCTTCGACGACGAGGCGGCCTGGGGCGAGTACCGCAGGGCGCTGTCCACCCTCAAGGCGGACGACGGCTGGGAGAACCAGCGGGTCAGCCAGGACGAGTGGTGGGAGTTCCTGGACACGCGAATTGTCACCGATCTTCCTGCGCGCGTCGGTTTTCACCGCCAAGGTAGATAGCCGATTCTGATCGTTTCCTTGGAGGACAGATGCCGACCAAGAACGCCGGCACCGCGACCAGCGGGAAGGCGCCCGCGAGGGAGAACTCCGGCCAGGCCATCGCCACCGTCGAGCGGGCCGCGGACGTGCTCATGCACTTCGCCGAGACCCCCTCGAACACGCTGGGCGTGACCGAGATCGCCGAGGCGCTGGGCATGTCCAAGGCCGCCGTGCACCGGATCCTCGCCTCGCTGCGCGTGCGCGGGCTGATCGAACTGGACCAGTCGACCCGGCGCTACTCGCTCGGCGTCGGCGCGATGCGGCTCGGCCTGGCCTATCTCGACCGGATCGACGTGCGGCGGATCGCCGCGCCGGAGCTGGTGACGCTCTCCCAGCGCACCGACGAGACGGCCACCCTGTCGATCCGCACCGGTAACTACCGGATATACGTGGACCAGGTGACCCCGGCCCGCGAGGTCATCATGAGCGTGAACCTCGGCGTGGCCCACCCGCTGCACGCGGGCGCCTCGTCCAAGGCCTTCCTCGCCTTCCTCACCGAGGAGGAGATGGAGAACTATCTGTCGCTCGGCGCGCTGGAGCCGCTGACCGGCAACACCATCGTCGACAAGGCCCGGCTCCGCAGGGAGCTGGCCTCGATCCGCGAGGGCGGCTACGCCCAGTCCTTCTCCGAGCGCATGTCCGGCGCGGCCTCCGTGGCGGCGCCCATCCTCGACCACCACGGCAGGCCGGTGGCGGTCGTCAGCGTCTGCGGGCCGGTGGAGCGCTTCCGCGCCGAGGTCGGGGAATGCGTCGCGAGGCTTCTCGAATCAACCGCACGACTGTCCGCCCAGATGGGCTGGAACGCATCCGAAAGGGGGTGACGGCCGGAGCCTCGGGGAGCCGGCCATCTCCATGTCTCGATACGACCTTCTCGTCAAGGGTGGCACCGTCGTCCTGCCGTTCCACGGCGAAATCCGCGCAGACCTGGCGGTCTCCAACGGCAAGGTCGCCGCCCTGGCCGACGACATCCCGGCCGCCGAAGCCGATGAGGTGGTCGACGCCCGCGGCAAGGTGGTGCTCCCCGGCGCCGTCGACGCCCACTTCCACCTCGGCATCTACCGGGACCTGGCGCTCGACGCCTTCGAGGAGACCCGCTCCTCGCTGGTCGGCGGCGCCACCACGGTGCTGTCGTACTTCCGCACCGGCTCCCACTACCTCGACCGTACGGGACCGTACAAGGAGATCTTCCCCGAGGTGCTGAACGCGGTGGCGGGCCGCACCTGGACCGACTACGCGTTCCACCTGGCGCCGATGACGGTGGACCAGATCGCCGAGATCCCCATGCTGGTGGAGGAGCACGGGGTCACGTCGTTCAAGTACTACATGTTCTACAAGGGGTTCGACCTGGCGGCCAACAGCCGCGACGCGCGCTCCTTCACCATGGGCGACGAGTACGACCTGGGCCACCTCTATCTGCTGATGGAGCAGATCACCGCGGTCCAGAAGGCCAACCCCGACAAGCGGCTCTCGGTCTCGCTGCACTGCGAGCAGTCGGAGCTCATGCGGGTCTTCATCGACCGCGTACGGGCCGACGGAGACCCGCAGACGCTGCGCGCCTACCACGAGGGCCGCCCGCCGCTGACCGAGCGGGTCGCCATCGGCGAGGCCACCACGCTGGCCTCGCACACCGGCACCAACCTCAACCTGCTCCACCTGTCGAGCGCGGAGGCCGTGGACGCGGTCGCGCTGGCCCGCCGCTCGTTCGGCGGTGACCTGCGCGCCGAGACGACCCTGCACCACCTGTGCCTGGACCACGACACCCTGGACGCGACCGGCAGCCTCGGCGGCAAGGTCAACCCGCCCATCCGCACCAAGGCCGACAACGAGGCGCTGTGGCGGCACGCGGCCGAGGGCACCATCGACTGGGTGGCCTCCGACCACGCCTGCTGCATGGAGGCCGAGAAGGGCGACCAGCTCTGGCCGGCCCGCCCCGGCTTCGGCGGCACCGCCCTGCTCTACCCGGTGCTGTTCTCCGAGGGGCACCGCAAGCGCGGCCTGTCGCTGTCCAGGATCGCCGAGCTGGCCTCGGCCAACCCGGCCCGCGCCTACAACCTGTGGGGCCGCAAGGGCAGCCTCATGGTCGGCTTCGACGCCGACCTGACCGTGGTCGACCCCGAGCTGGCGCAGCCGGTCACCAACGAGGTGTGCCTGTCGGGCCAGGACCACACCCCGTTCGAGGGGGTCGAGCTCACCGGCTGGCCCGTCGTGACCGCCGTCGGCGGGCAGGTGCGCTTCCGTGACGGCGAGACCGTCGGCGAGCCCACCGGCCGCTACGCACGCCACTGACCTGCGTTAACCAGGGGTCGCTCAAACATCAGACCTATTGACAGGGTTCTTGGGCGACCCCTAGCTTTTTCCATTGAAACGCTGTTTCGTTTTGTGGAACGACTCTGGCACTACCCGTAACACCCCCGAGGAGCGGTGCTGATGAGCCCCGAGGCCATCATCGATGGGCTGTTCGCCGGTTCCATCTACGCCCTGGTCGCACTCGCCCTGGCGATCGTCTTCCAGCCGACCCGGATCATGAACTTCGCTCAGGGCGAGGCGCTGATCCTCGGCGCCGCCGTGGCCTACCAGATCGTCGCGCTGGAGAAGCTGGGCTGGGCCGCGGCGATCGGCCTGACCATCGTGCTGGCCTGCGTCATGGGCGTGCTCATGGAACGCATGATCACCCTGCCCATCAAGCTGTCCGGATCGCGCAACGCCTGGATCATCGCGACGCTGGCCGCGGCGCTGATCTTCCAGTCGGTGTTCAACCTGGGCTACTTCGACGTCGACGCCCTGAGACCCAGCCCGATCATCCCCGGCGGGTTCGAGGTCGCCGGGATGACCATCCAGTGGCAGGAACTGCTGACCATCGTGGCCGCGCTGGCCGTCATGGGGCTCTACGACCAGTTCCTGCGCCGCTCCGCCTACGGCAGGGCGATCCGGGCCACCGCCCACAGCTCCGACACCTCGGTGCTGATGGGCATCCCCGTGCAGCGCATCGTGGTGCTCTCCTTCGTCATCGCGGCCGTGATCAGCGCCGTCGCCGGCCTGCTCGCCGCTCCCGTGATCTTCGTGGCCCCGGCGGCCGGCCTGGTGTTCACCATCAAGGGCTTCACCGCCGCGGTCATCGGCGGCGTCGGCTCGCCCCGCGGCGCGCTCATCGGCGGCATGATCGTCGGCCTGCTCGACACGATCGTGCGCAGCCTGGTCGGCGGCTCCATCGGCAACTTCGCCGTCTTCGCCGCCCTCGCCGTGATCCTCGTCATCTTCCCGTCCGGACTCTTCGGCAAGCCCATGGAGGCGCACTGATGGCAACGGTGGAAACGACCCCCGCCCGCGCCGGCGGGCGCGGCGGCTCCTTCTTCGACTCCGCGGGCTACCACCGATGGCGCACCGTGGCCCTGGCCGGGCTGACGATCGTGGCCGTCGGCGTGCTGCTCGCCTGGCCGTACATCACCGACTACTACAGCTACAACGCCTCGTACTACAACGGGCTGGTCGCCTCGGCCGGCATCAGCGCGATCCTGACGATCTCCCTCAACCTGTGCATGGGGTACGGCGGCCTGCTGTCGATGCTCCACAGCGGCCTGCAACTGGCGGGCGGCTACGCCACCGGCTACATCGTGGTCAAGGCGAGCGGCTCGTGGCTGCTCGGCATCGTGGCCTCGACCGCCGTCGGCACCGTGATCGCCCTCATGGTGCTCGCGGTCAGCCTGCGGGCCACGTACCTGTACTTCGGCATGATCACCCTGGCCGCCAACCTCATCGTGGTCGAGGTCGGCCGCGAATGGGAGCTGGTCACCGGCGGCATCGTCGGCATCAGCGGCATCGCGCCCGGCGCCGGCGGCGAGATCATGCCCAAGGAGGTCTTCTACTACGTGGTGCTGGGCTTCCTCGTCCTGGCCTACATCGTGCAGCGCAACCTCGTGCGCAGCGGCGTCGGCCGCGCCTCGATGGCCGTGCGCGAGTCCTCCGACACCGCCTCCGCGATGGGCATCTCGCCGAACCGGGCCAAGCTCCTGCTGTTCGGCATCTGCGGCGGCATGGCGGGCCTGTCCGGAGCCCTGTACGCGCTGCAGCTCGGGTTCATCAACCCGGACGTCGGCCTGCTCGACAACGGCATCATCTTCTTCGTCGGCCTGTTCCTCGGCGGCAGCGCCACCCTGGCAGGGCCGATCATCGGCGTCGGGTTCATCGCCCTGATCGTCGAGCTGATCAAGGACCAGGCCCGCTACACCACCCTCGTCCTCGGCCTGCTGCTGCTGGCCGCCATGATGCTGATCCCCGGCGGCATCGTCGGCACCTGGAAGAACTCGCGCTTCGGCCGCGACCGGGTGACCGAGGCCAGGGACGAGGAGCTGCCCGAACAGGTGCCCGACGTGGTGCCCGAGCTGCGCGACGCCCGGCCGGACGTGCCCGCGCTGGAAGGCACCGGCATCGTCAAGCACTTCGGCGGCGTGCACGCGCTCGACGGCGTGGACGTGCGCATCATGCCCGGCACCGTGCACGGCATCATCGGGCCCAACGGGTCCGGCAAGTCCACGCTGGTGTCCTGCCTGACCCGCTATCACAAGATCGACGCGGGCATCGTGAAGGTGTTCGGCGAGGAGGCCGCCGCGACCGCGCACGGCGTGGCGCGGGCCGGGGTCACCCGGGTCTTCCAGGTCCCGCACCTGTTCGAGCGGGTCAGCGTGCTCGACAACGTGCTCACCGGCATGCGGACGCGCGAGTCCTACAGCTGGCTCGGCGCCGTGCTCCGCTCGCCGTCCTACCGCCGCCAGGACCAGGTGGAGCGGAAGGAGGCGCTGGAGCTGCTGGCCTTCGCCGGGCTCGCCTCCCGCGCCGACTGGCTCGCCTCGTCCCTTTCGCACGGCCAGAAGCGCCTGCTGGAGGTCGTCCGCGCGGTGGCCAGCCGGCCCAAGGTGCTCATCCTGGACGAGCCCGCCACCGGCCTGACGACCGGCGAGCTGGACGCCCTGGCCAGGCTCTGCCGGGCGCTGCGCGAGCGCGGGCTGGCCGTCGTGCTGATCGAGCACAACGTGGACTTCGTGATGAACCTCTGCGACGAGATCACCGTCCTGGAGAGCGGCAAGGTGATCGAGCAGGGCAACCCGGAACGGGTGCGCAGCTCGGCGGCGGTCCTCGAGGCGTACCTCGGCCGCCCGGACCTCATGGGAGACGAGTCGTGAGCAGACTGCTGGAACTGTCGGGGCTGGGCGCCGCCTACGGCGGCGTGCGCGCCCTCGACGGGCTCGACCTGCACGTCGACGAGGGCGAGTTCGTCGTCCTGCTCGGCCCCAACGGGTCGGGCAAGACCACGACCATGAAGTGCGTCTCCGGGCTGCTCAAGCCCGTGGCGGGACGGATCACGTTCGCCGGCAAGGACCTGGCCAAGGTGCCCGGCTGGAAGCGGCCCGCCCTCGGGCTCGGCCACGTGCCCGAGGGCCGGCAGATCTTCCCCGAGCACACCGTCATGGAGAACCTCACCCTGGGCGCCTTCCCGGTGCGGCGCAAGCGCGCCGAGACCGAGCGGCGGCGTGAGGAGATGCTGGAGCTGTTCCCGCGGCTGGCCGAGCGGAGCACCCAGCTCGCCGGCACGCTCTCGGGCGGCGAGGCGCAGATGCTCGCGGTCGCCCGCGCCCTGATGGGCGACCCGCGCCTGCTCATGCTGGACGAGCCGTCGCTGGGGCTGGCGCCGCTGAAGGTCATCGAGCTGTTCGGCTATCTCAAGCGGCTGCACGAGGAGCGCGGGCTCACCATCCTGCTCGTCGAGCAGCAGGCCAGCACCGCGCTGCGGCTCGCCGACCGCGGCTACGTGCTCGACCACGGGACGGTGGGGCTGGAGGGCACCGCGGCCGAGCTGCGCGACGACCCCCGCGTCCAGGCCGCCTACCTGGGACAGCTCCGAGAGTCCGCCTGACACCCACCAGCGGAACGTCCGGTACGGATCCGTACCGGACGTTCTGTTGTGTACGGGTCCCATGCCGAGGCCCCCTCCCCGGCCGGGAAGGGGGCCTCGGTCGTCCGGTCAGCCGAAGGCGGTGGTGCCGGGCTTGACGACGCCGAGGAAGGCCGCCAGGAGCACCAGGAACCAGATCGCGTACACGTACGGCAGGCACGTCTGCACGGACGTGCGGATCCTGGCTTCGACCTCCGGCGTGGAACCCTCGGAGACCAGCTTGCCGAACGCCGGCCCGAACGGCTTCAGCCGCCAGCGGATCATCACGCCGGCGAGGATGCAGAGCCCGTAGGCGGCGAGCTTGGCGCCCAGCCACTTCGGGTTCGTCTGGACGCCGAACGGCTCCGGCACGACCATCATGTACGCGCCGATGCCGACCAGCACGACCACCAGGCCGTACCGGACGACCAGGTCGAGCCGCTGCACGATCCGGCCGAGCGCGGTGGCGCCCTTGGTGTAGTCGTAGACGACCAGCGCCAGCCAGCACAGCGCGGCCACCCAGACGAGGGCGACGAACCACCAGGGGAAGTAGTCCTCGGCGAACGGCCCGAGCGCCATCAGCGTCACGCCGCTGGGCAGGAACAGCACCAGGCAGATGCGCGGCGCCATGTCGACCGCGTGCATGATCTTGGCGGCCACCGACCGGGCGGGGGTGGGCAGGTCGGACTTGAGGATGAAGCGGCTGGAGTAGAAGACGCCGATGTCGCTGCCCAGCCAGTACACGAACAGGACGATGTGCAGGAAGATCGCCAAACTGTAGGCGTTGAGCCCATGAACCGGTTCGATGGGCGCGGCGAGGATCATGAGTGAGTCTCCGTAGGAGTGCGTGTGGCCGGGTCCCTCGGGACCCGGCCACGTTGATTCAACACGGTGATTCATGAGGTGTCAGGCGTGACTACATGCCGTCGCCGTCCCAGCGGCCGCGCGAGCGGCTGCGCACGGGCAGGCTGGAGAGGATCGGCGCGGGGATGGGGTCGCCCTGCTTCCAGACGCGGCCCGCGCCCCAGTTGTGCGCGTGCTCGTCGGTGCGCTGGTCGGGGTGCTCCAGGTCGGCCGGGGCCGCGCCCCAGTCGGCCTCCGGGACCCCGTGGTCGTGGTCGCCGTGGTCGTGGTCGTGGTCATGACTGTGGTCATGGTCGTGGTCGCCGTGGCCGCCCTGCAGCCGGGCGGTGTCGAGGGCCTTGGCGATGGCGATCAGGCTGGCGTCGGTGCCGAGGCCGTGCTCCACGACGTCGCCCTCGTCGGCGCCCTGGCTGCGCGCGTACTCCAGCGACGCCCGCAGCATCTCCATGTCCTCGTCGCTGCGCCGGGACTCGCCGCCGAGCTCGTGGGAGGACTGTGACCAGCGCATGGCGCCGCCGCCGGGGCCGTAGTTGATGCCCTCGCCGCCCCAGCGCACCCACTCGTTCTGGGTGTACCAGTTGAACAGCTCGCCGTCGGAGCGCAGCAGCCAGGTCGCGCCGCCCTCCATCGAGGTGAAGTGGCCGTGCTTGACCCGGGCCGGGCGGAAGAAGTAGGTGCCGAGGTCCAGGGTGCCGAAGTTGTACTCCATGTGGCCCTGGGTGGTGTACGCCTCCTCGTAGCACGGGTGGTGGGCCAGGCGGTGGTCGGCCCAGCCCTCCTGGGCGTGCACCAGCCGGGTGTAGAAGCCGGTCACCGGGTCGACGTGCAGATACTTGATGAACAGGCCGGGCATCGGGCCGGGGTTCGGCACCGCGTCCCACTGCATGGCGTCGCTGTCGATGACGATGACGTCCTCGCGGGCGTCCGCCCAGCGCGGGGCGGCGAGCGAGTCGACCGCGTCGAAGCCGGCGTCGCCGTACTCGCGGTAGTGCAGGATGCGGGTGCCCTCGGCGAACGTGATCGCGTCGGCCGGCACGCCCTTCGGCGCGTACACGTATCCGCCCTTGCCGATCTGACGGCCGCCGTACGTCATCGAGCCTTCGAGCACGTAGTACTCGCTGTTGGCGTGGTGGATGCCCGGGCCGCGGCCCCAGTCGGTGTGGAAGTCGACCCGCAGCGACGAGGAGCCGTCCTCCTCGTCCACCGACAGGCGTCGCTCGCTGGCCCGTCCTTCCCCGCCGACCAGCTCGGCGCCGTGCCAGACGTAGTCATCTTCTTGGATCAGCTCGACATGCGGGCGCACTTGGTTGTCCTTCCACCGACCGTGAAGCCGATTGTTCCGGTATGCGAAACGTTGTTTCTTCAGTCGATTCGAGAGTAATTGTCTGATGTATTGCGGGTCAAGGGCCTAGGAAGCTCCCGCCTGCGCCTTCAGGTCCCGCTTGACGATCTTGCCGGCCGCGTTCCTGGGCAGCTCGGTGACGACCTGCCACCGCCTGGGGACCTTGTAGCCCGCCAGGCCCGTCCGGCAGTGCGCCTCCAGCTCGGGGAAGAGGCTCTCGGGCGCGGCCTCGACGCCGCGGCGCAGCACGACGTAGGCCATGACCTCCTCGCCCCACCGCTCGGACGGGGAACCGACGACCGCCGCCTCGGCGACCGCCCCGTGCGTGGCCAGCACGTCCTCGATCTCGCGCGGGTAGACGTTCAGGCCGCCCGAGATGATCATGTCCTTCTTGCGGTCCACGACGTGCACGTAGCCCTCCTCGTCCCGGACGACGATGTCGCCGCAGGTCAGGAAGCCGTCCTCGGTCGTGCACGCGGCGGTGGCCGCCGGGTCGTCGTGGTAGCCGTTCATCAGGAAGGGGGAGCGGCTGAACAGCTCGCCCGGCTCGCCGGGGCCGGCCGGCGCACCCGACGGGTCCACCACCCGCAGCTCCGTCATGTACCAGGCGTGGCCCACCGAGCCCGGCTTGCGGTGCTGGTCCACCGGGCGCAGGTTGGTCACGATGCCGGCCTCCGTGGACCCGTACAGCTCGTGCACGCCGCACGCGGGGAACGTCTCCATGACCCACTGCTTCAGCGTCCAGGGCAGCGCGGCGGCGTTGAAGTAGAGCGTGTCGAGGCTGCTCAGGTCGTGGCCCGCGAGCTTGCCGTCGTCCATCGTACGGAGCATCTGCGCGTGGGTCGGCACCAGGAACACCGACCGCGCCCGGTCCCGCTCCACCAGGTGCAGCAGCGCCTCCGGGTCCCATTTGCGGAGCATGGTGACGGTGCCGCCGGTGTAGACCGGCGCGTACCCGAAGGCGAACCCGGCCCCGTGGTACATCGGGGCCACCGCCACCGACACCCGGCCGGCGCCCAGCCCCCACTCCAGTGCCGAGCAGTAGAAGGTGAGCGACCGGCTCCGATGACTGATCACCACGCCCTTGGGCCGCCCGGTCGTGCCGGAGGTGTAGGTGATGCAGAACGGGTCGAGCTCGTCCACCCGCACCCCGGGATCGGCCGCGCGGGCCGCGGCCAGCTCCTCCTCGTACGGCCGCCCGGCCTGCGCGCCGTCGATGGACAGCGCCGTCAGCCGCAGCTCCTCGATCGCGTCGCCCACCGTGGCGGCGCAGGCGTCGTCCAGGACGATCGCGCGGCTGCCCGAGTGCTCCAGGATGTAGCGGGCCTCGCCCGCCGTGAGCCTCGGGTTCAGCGGCACCATCACCAGGCCCGCCTTGGCGACGCCCGCGGCGATCTCGGGGTACTCCAGCCGGTTGCCGAGCAGCACCGCCACCCGGTCGCCGGTCGTCAGGCCCCGGGCCAGCAGCGCGCACGCCAGACGGTTGGCGCGCTCGTCGAGCGCGGCGTAGGTGAGGGTGCGTTCCCCGTCGATCACCGCGGTCGCCGAGGGGGTGGCGCGGGCGAACTCGCGCACCCCGCCCGCGATCGACAGGGGGGCGCCTCCACGGAGGACGGGCATGGTCTCTTCCTTACGTCGGAGTGGGGGAAGTCAGCCGCGTGGCTGCCAGAGGGTGACGGAGATGCCGTTCGGGGTGTCGGCGGCGGCCACCAGGGCGCGCCCGTGCAGCGGGTCGTCGGTCTCGGCGGGGGAGGCCGTCACCGTGCCGCCGGTCGCGCGGACGCTCTCCAGCGCGGCCTCCAGGTCCCGGGTCCGCACCGACCAGCCGGTGTGGCCCAGCGAGCGGGCCGGGCGCTGGGTGGCCCGCCGGTCCACGCGGTGCTCGGTGGCGGCGCTGGTGACCTCGATCCTGGCGGTCTTCTCCCCGGCCAGGAACGCCAGCCGCATCTCGGTGCCCGGCGGCAGGCCCGCCACCTCGTCGAAGCCGGGGGCGGAGAAGACCACGTCGTACCAGACGGCCATGCCCAGGCCGTCAGGCCCCCAGAACGCGACCTCGGAGTCGGGGTCGGACACATGGCAGACGACGGAGGTCAGCTCGGTGTAGGGGCGCGCGGGGTCGGCGGCCCACGCCTCGGTGCCGCGGACCGCGGCCGGCTGCACGAACACCACGACCGTGCCGTCCGGCGCCGGGCAGACGCCCTGCGTGACCTGCACCTCGCGGTCCCCGACGCTGACGCCGTACGTGGTCGGCGCGGTGGTCCAGGCGCGGCCGGAGGCGGCGAAGCCCGCGTGCGCGGCCTCGATGTCGCGGGCGTACATGTCGATGCCGACCAGGCCGACGTCGAGGTTGTGCGGCGGCTGTGCGGGGGCGAGCGGCTCCGGCACGCGCACCAGGTGGATCCGCCCGGTGCCGGCCCCGGCCGCGGCCAGCGCCATCACCTCGACGTCCGCGGGGCCCGACCCCCACAGCGGGCCGGCGACCGACCCGGGCACCACGCCCTCGCCGGCCACCCCGTAGCCCAGCACGTCGCGGAAGAGTTCGAGGTGCGGGCCGAAGTCGGTGACGCCGACGATCGCGGCGGTGATCCCCTCGACCAGTGGCTCTCGGTCGTTCTCGGTCACATGCCCTCCGGGGAGCGAGGCTGTTCCTGTTTGCGGAACAGTGTTCCATTTTGGCTAGTTGTCACGCTAAGCTCGCCGCCATCTACCTGTCAACCGCCGCTGTGACCAGGAGGAATCATGCGCGCAGGAGTCCCCGGAATGCCGATCATGGACAAGCACCTCGGAGAGTGGCGTGGGGAGTACATCCACGTCGACGCCGATGGCAAGATCGTCGACCGGCACGCCTCCCACCTGTACTGCAGGATCCCCGAGGACGGCTCGTTCAGCTTCATCCAGACCAACACCTACACCTGGGACGACGGCCGCCAGGAGGTGTTCGACTTCGGCGGGCGCGTGGAGAACGAGATCGCCTACTTCGACACCGAGCGGATCACCGGCGAGATGAGCCAGGTGGACGACCTGACGATCGTGCTGACGTGGTCGTACAAGGACGACCCCGACAATTACCTGTACGAGCTCATCCAGCTGTCCCGCGACGGCAGGCACAAGTGCCGCACCTGGCACTGGATGGACGGCGACCGCCTCGTCAAGCGGACGATCATCTCCGAGACCAAGGTCGCCTGAACCGGCGTCACCCGCGGCTTCACACGCGGCGGACCAGCGTCAGGACGGCCAGCAGGACCACCGCGAACGCCGACGCCAGCGCCGCGTACCAGCCGTAGCGGATCACCGGCTCGACCGAGAGCAGCTCGCCCACGTCGAGCGAGACCCGGTCGGCCGGGCCGCGCGGGGAGGACACGAACATCACCAGCGCCAGCATCGCCAGCGCCCCCGGCACCGCCGCCACGGCCGCGAGCCTCGGCCGGGCCAGCATCCCGGTGATGCCGCAGCCGATCGCCGCCACCCCGGCGAGCAGGGCGTAGACGCCGAGCAGGTCGTCGATGCCGCGCGTGTCGCTGGTGATCGCGCCGCCGATGACGGCGCTGCTGGCCCGCACCCCCGACCACGGCAGCACCGCGCACAACGCCAGCACCGCCCCGGCCAGCGTGATCCCCGCCGCGTAACTGCGGCTGCCCGCCCTGGCTTCGGCCACACGATCACGATAAGCCGCACCGGGCACCCGCACCATGCACCGCCACCCACTCGTCACCGTCAGGCACCATCCCGACCGCCCTCTTCCCGGGCTTCCCCGGAACATCTCCACAACCGGCCCTCGTGGGACGTCGCGGGCGGGTGCGCTCGTGGGTGCTCTTCTGGGTTGTCACCTCTGCGGGGCGTCGTGGGCGGGTGTGCTCGTGGGTCCTCCCGGGGGGGTCGTACCTGTTGATGTTTCGTGGGTGTTCATCGTGGTCGGCCTTCCTCGGGGGCCTGTGGGCCGTTGAGCACGGTGGACTCGCCCCAGCGCAGCCTGGCGCGCAGTTCGACCGCGTCGGCGGCCAGTGCGGACACCAGCGTGCCCGGCCCGGCCAGGGGCAGCACGGCGACGCCATCCGCCACCAGGGCCTCCGGCGGGGCGGCCGGGCCCGTGATGAGCGTCGTGCCCACACAGGAGGCGCCGCCGAAGACGGCGGGGGAGGAGTTCAGCGCCTCCTCTCCCACGGTGAACTCCTGTCTCAGCAGCGGCCGGCCGCCGACCGTGGCGTCGAAGCGGGTATGGCAGCGTCCCGGCCGCTCCCCGTACCGCCCGAAGACGATCTCCTCCCGCCACAGCACCCGCGCGCCCGGCGCGAGCTTGAGCCGTACGGACATGCGATGGAAGCACCCGGCGGCCAGCACGGTCGGCTCCGGCGTGAACCGGAGCGTCGCCCCCTCGCCCACCACGGCGGTGATGAGCATCGACGACTCGCCCCGCCCCGGCAGGACGAGCGTGCTCGCCACCGACCCCACCTCCAGCGTGGTACCCGCCGCGACGACCAGATCGAGCGCCAGGTCGTCACCCCCCAGAGGCCCGGCCGCCGTGGAGACCAGATGCACGGCCGCCTCCCCGGTCTGCCGCAACGTCAGCGGAGGATCGGAACGCAACAACGAGATCACGGTCCCACCCCCCACCACCCCGCCGCCCCGCCCACCGGACGATCCCGCAGCGCCCGCGCCGGCCGCTCGGCCATCGGACGGTCTCGTTGCCAGGGTGGTGGCGATGGCGGCTCTGGCGCGCATGTCAGGCGTACTCGTGGCGCCAGGACTTGACCTGGTCCGTCACCCAGGCGGCCACCTCGGCCACGGCGGGTTCCTGCCTGACCGAGGTGAACAGCACCGGCCTGCCGCCGCGCACCGCCGCCGCGTCCCGGTCCATGACGCCCAGGTCCGCGCCCACCATCGGGGCCAGGTCCGTCTTGTTGACCACCAGCAGGTCGGCCGCGGTGACGCCGGGACCGCCCTTGCGCGGCACCTTGTCCCCGCCGGACACGTCCAGGACGAAGATCTGCCGGTCGGCCAGCCCACGGCTGAACGTCGCCGTCAGGTTGTCACCGCCGCTCTCCACGATGACCAGGTCGAGCGGGCCGAAGCGGTGTTCGAGCGTCTCCACGGCGTCCAGGTTGGCGGCGATGTCGTCGCGGATGGCGGTGTGCGGGCAGCAGCCGGTCTCGACGGCGGCGATGCGCTCCTCGTCGAGCACGCCGGCCCTTCGCAGGAAGTCGGCGTCCTCCGTGGTGTAGATGTCGTTGGTCACCACGCCGAGCTGCAGCGACGGACCGAGGGCCCGGCACAGCGCGGCCACCAGGGCCGTCTTGCCGCTGCCGACGGGACCGCCGACCCCGAGCCGCAGCGCCCTGCCGTGGCCGTCGGGGGCGTGATGGTGGTCGTCGTGGTTGGCGCCCATGTCGCGGGGTTCCTCCTTATGAGACGAAAAGTCTGACCGTCGCGTGCGCGTGCCGCTCGGCCAGCAGGTCCAGTCCTGGCGCGGACGGCGCCCCCAGCGCCGCCCATCCGCCCTCCTCCACCCCCGGATCAGCGGAGTATCCCGCCAGCCCGGAACATCCACAGCCTCCTCGCGCCGCACACCCATCCACCTCAGGGACCCCCACCCCGTCCACCTCAGCAGCCCCGAACCCACCGGGTTCGTGAAGCCCGGCCGTGGAGGGCAGGAAAGTCCCGATCCCGCCCGGCTCGTGAAGCCCGGCCTCGGGTGGCTCGGGAGTCCCGATCCCGCCCCGCTCGTGAAGCCCGGCCTCGGAAAGCTGGGTAGTTCCGATCCCGCGCGGTTCAGGAAGCCCGGCCTCGGCCTGCTGGAGAGCCCCCGCCGCGTCCGGTTTGTGACGAGCGATCTCGTTCGGCTTGGGGAGCTTGGCATCGGCCGGTTCGGGAGTCTCCATCGCGGCCGGTTCGGGCTGGGTGGTCTCCTGCGGCTGGGGGAGCCTCGAACCCGCAGGTTCGGAAATCTCTGTCGCACCTGGTTCGGGCTGGGCGATGTCGTGCGGCCGGAGGAGCCCGGTGTCGGTCGGTTCGGGAGCCTTCGTCCCAGACGGCTTGGGATGGGTGGTCCCGTTCGGCTTGGGGAACTTGGTTCTGGCTGGTTCGGTGAGGGCGGTCAGGTCGGGTGTGAGGTCGGCGAGGATGCCGTGCACGGCCACCGGGTCGAGGCCGAGCAGGCGCACCGCCGCCGTGGCCGGGCCGGTGATCGCGTGATAGGCCGCCGCCAGTGCGGCGTCCCCGGGTGTGGCTCCCGCCGCGTGCGCCGCCGCGCCGAGAGCGATCGGGTGGTGCGGGCTCGGGACCTCCCGGGCCAGCTCGTCGAGCACCGGTGACGGCCACAGTCGCCGCGCCACCCGCAGTAGCAGCCTCCCCTGCAACCGCGCGGCCTCCCGCTGCGCGGGCGACGCCGTCCGTGCATCGGCCTCTGCGTCCAGCAGCTCCCAGGAGAAGCGCACCCCACCGACCGGCGAAACCCCATCTCCCCGTACGGTGCCGCTCGCCGAGCAAGGGGATGCCCGCGACAGGCCCTTCCGTACGGTGCCGTCCCCCGAACGAGGGGAGCCGCCCGATGGGACTTCGCCCCGCACAGGGCTGGGGCCGCTGACCGTGGGGTGAGGGCTGGCCTCTCCGCGGACAAGGTCTCTCGGGTGCGAGGGGCATCCCGCAGGAGGGGATCCGTCCGGCGGGCGTGGTACGTCTGGGCGAAATTCACCGCGTACGGGGGAGGCGGCGAAGGTGCAGGCGGCGGTGGCGAGGGTGGCGGCGAGGGCGCCGGCCGTGTGGAGGCGGCCCCGGAGGAACGACGACAGGGACGGGAGGTCGTGGACCAGCCCCAGGGCGACCGCCTGCTCGACCCCGCCGGAGTGGGCGTGGCCGCCGGCCGGGAGGCGGGAGTCGGTGAGGAGGAGGATCGCCGGGTGCATCAGAACAGGAAGTAGCGCTGGGCCAGCGGCAGGGCCGGGGCGGGAGCGGGCTCGACGGGTTCGCCGTCGATGCGTACCTCGAACGTGTCCGGCGCCACGTCGATGCGCGGCAGGGCGTCGTTGAGCGGCATCGCGTCCTTGCCGCGCCGGCGTACGTCGGCCACGGGGACGAGCCGGCGGCGCGTCGCGAGCCGGTCGGCGAGCCCGGTCTCCAGCGCGAGCGGCGCCACGAAGTGCAGCGACGTGGCGGCGGCCGTCACGGGGACGGCGCCGAACATGGGCCGTGGCAGCACCGGCTGCGGCGTCGGGATCGAGGCGTTCGCGTCGCCCATCTGGGCCCAGGCCACCACCCCGCCCTTGAGCACCAGCGTCGGCTTGACCGCGAAGAACGCCGGGTCCCACAGCACCAGGTCGGCCAGCTTGCCCGGCTCCACCGAGCCCAGCTCGGCGTCCAGCCCGTGCGCCACCGCCGGGCAGATCGTGTACTTGGCGACGTAACGGCGGGCCCGCAGGTTGTCGGCGGGGCCGTCGCCGAGCTTGCCCCGGCGGGCCTTCATCACGTGCGCCGTCTGCCAGGTGCGGATCACGGTCTCGCCGATGCGGCCCATGGCCTGCGAGTCGGAGCCGATGATGGAGATCGCGCCGAGGTCGTGCAGGATGTCCTCGGCCGCCATCGTGGTGGGCCTGATCCTCGACTCGGCGAACGCCAGGTCCTCCGGGATGGCCGGGTTGAGGTGGTGGCACACCATGAGCATGTCGAGGTGCTCGTCCAGGGTGTTGACGGTGTGCGGCCTGGTCGGGTTGGTCGACGACGGCAGCACGTTGCCGTGGGAGGCGACGCGGATGATGTCGGGCGCGTGCCCGCCGCCCGCGCCCTCGGTGTGGTAGGCGTGGATCGCCCGGCCGCCGATCGCCGCCAGCGTCGACTCGACGAAACCGGCCTCGTTCAGCGTGTCGGTGTGGATCGTCACCTGCACGCCCGTCGCGTCGGCCACGGTGAGGCACGCGTCGATGGCGGCGGGCGTGGTGCCCCAGTCCTCGTGCAGCTTGAAGCCGGACGCGCCCGCCTTGAGCTGCTCCAGCAGCCCTTCCGAGCTGACCGTGTTGCCCTTGCCGAGCAGCGCGAAGTTGAGCGGATAGGAGTCGAGCGACTCCAGCATCCGCTCCAGATACCAGGTCGGGGTGACGGTGGTGGCCTTGGTGCCCTCGACGGGGCCGGTGCCGCCGCCGATCACGGTGGTGACGCCCGAGCCGATGGCCTCGTCCAGGATCTGCGGGCAGATGAGGTGCACGTGGGAGTCGACCGCGCCCGCGGTGAGAATCTTGCCGTTGCCGGCCAGGATCTCGGTGGACGGGCCGATGACGATGTCGACGCCGTCCATGGTGTCGGGGTTGCCGGCCTTGCCGATGGCCGTGATGCGGCCGCCGACGACGCCGACGTCGGCCTTGACCACGCCCCAGTGGTCGAGGATCACCGCGCCGGTGATGACCAGGTCGGCGGCGCCCTCGGCGCGGGTGGTCCTGGACTGGCCCATCGACTCGCGGATGACCTTGCCGCCGCCGAACACGGCCTCGTCGCCCGCCCCCGCCGGGCCCATCGAGCGGTCCTCGGTGACCTCGATGAACAGGTCGGTGTCGGCCAGCCGCACGCGGTCGCCGGTGGTCGGGCCGTAGAGCGCGGCGTAGCGGGCGCGGGAGAGCTCAGCCATCGAGCGCCCCCGCCCGCTCGGGCCGCAGCCCCGGCACGATCCGGCGGCCGGCCAGCGGGACCAGCGTGACGTCGCGCGCCACGCCGGGCTCGAACCTGACCGCGGTGCCCGCGGGCACGTCCAGCCGCATCCCCCACGCGGCCTCCCGGTCGAAGTCCAGCCCCGGGTTCACGGCCGCGAAATGGTAGTGGGAGCCGACCTGTACGGGCCGGTCCGCGGTGTTCACGACCCGCACCGTCACCCGCGCCCGGCCCGGGTTCAGCGGGATGGCGCCCTCGGGGTGCGCGTACTCGCCCGGGATCACGGGATCGGCCTGTGCACGGTGACGAGCTTGGTGCCGTCGGGGAAGGTGGCCTCGATCTGCACGCTGTCGAGCATCTCCGGTACGCCCTCCATGACCTCGTCCCGGCGCAGCACCGAGCGCCCCGACTCCATCAGCTCGGCCACCGTCCGGCCGTCCCTGGCCCCTTCCATCAGGAACGACGCGATGACCGCGGTGGCCTCCGGGTGGTTGAGCCGCAGGCCGCGAGCCTGGCGGTCACGCGCCACCCCGGCGGCGACGTGGATGAGCAGGCGTTCCTGCTCGTGTGGGGTTAGCCGCATGGCCCGGACCATAGGAACCGGCCGTTTCCCGGGTGTTGCCGGGGCATGTCGTGCCGGTTTCCGTTGCCGAGCGGCCCAGATGACGAACACCGGCGTTCCGGTGAGGGCGTGGCAATCGGCAATTAACACGCGGGATCTATCCGTGACACGCGAGGGAGTCACCTTTCTTCCAATGGCAGGTCGGCAGGAAGGAACTGCTGGTGCGAACCCCCCGCGCCCTCGTCTCCGCGCTTCTCCTCACCACCCTCGCGGCCTGCGGGTCGCCGCCGTCCGGGTCCGGCTCCTCCGCCGACGCCCAGGACGAGATCAAGGTCGGCGTCCTCCACTCGCTCAGCGGCACCATGGCCATCAGCGAGGTCACCGTACGGGACGCCGAACTGCTCGCCATCGAGGAGATCAACCAGGCGGGCGGAGTCCTCGGCAAGAAGCTGGTCCCGGTCGTCGAGGACGGCGCGTCCGACTGGCCGACCTTCGCCGAGAAGGCGACCAAGCTGATCAGGCAGGACAAGGTGGCCACCGTGTTCGGCGGCTGGACGTCGGCCAGCCGCAAGGCCATGCTGCCGGTCTTCGAACGTTACAAGTCGCTGCTCTGGTATCCGGTGCAGTACGAAGGCCTGGAGAGCTCCCCGAACATCTTCTACACCGGCGCCACCACCAACCAGCAGATCATCCCCGGCCTCGACTACCTGAAGGAGCAGGGCAAGAAGAAGATCTTCCTGGTCGGCAGCGACTACGTCTTCCCGCGCACCGCCAACAAGATCATCAAAGCGTACGCGGCCGCGAACGGGATGCAGGTGCTCGGCGAGGAGTACACCCCGCTCGGCCACACCGAGTACTCCACCCTCGTCAACAAGGTCGTCCAGGCCGGGCCCGACGCGGTCTTCAACACGCTCAACGGAGACTCCAACGTCGCCTTCTTCAAGCAGCTCAAGAGCGCCGGCGTGAGCGCCGAGGCGATGCCGGTGCTGTCGGTGAGCGTCGCCGAGGAGGAGGTCAAGGGCATCGGCGTGGACAACATCGCCGGCCACCCGGTCGCCTGGAACTACTACCAGACCACCGACACCCCGGCCAACCAGGCGTTCGTCAAGGCGTTCAAGGCCGCGTACGGCGAGGACAAGGTCACCAGCGACCCGATGCAGGCCGGCTACAACGCCGTCCACCTGTGGGCCGAGGCGGTCAAGAAGGCCGGCACGACCGAGGTCGAGGCCGTCAAGAAGGCGGCCGGCGGGATCGCCCTGGAACGCCCCGAGGGCCTGGTCACCATCGACGGCGAGAACCAGCACCTGTACAAGACCGCCCGCATCGGCGTCATCCGGCCCGACGGCCTGATCGAGCAGGTGTGGGACTCCGGCGAGCCGATCAAGCCCGACCCGTACCTCAAGGGGTACTCCTGGGCCGGCGGGCTGGCGGAGGAGTGATGACGGCCGTCGTCAACCAGCTCCCCATCGGGCTGTCCATCGCGGCCGTGCTGCTCCTGGTGGCGCTCGGGCTGACAGTCACGTTCGGCCAGATGGGCGTGATCAACATGGCGCACGGCGAGTTCATCATGGCGGGCGCGTACACCGCCTTCCTGCTCGGTGACCTGCTGCTCGCGCTGCCCGCGGCGTTCGTGGTCGCCGGGCTCATGGGCCTGGCGCTGGAGCGCGGCGCCATCCGCCACTTCTACGGCAGGCCGCTCGACACGCTGCTGCTCACCTGGGGCGTCAGCCTGGTGCTGCAGCAGCTCGCCCGCGACCTGTTCGGCGCGCCGAACGTGCAGGTGCCCGCGCCGTCGTGGCTGTCCGGCGGCATCGGCATCCTCCCGTACAACCGCCTGTTCATCATGGCACTCGCCGTCGCGGGCGTGGCCGGCATCTGGCTGTACCTCACCCGTACCAGGCTGGGACGGCGCACGCAGGCGGTTGTGCAGAACCGGCGGCTGGCCGCCACCAGCGGCATCGACCCCGGCCGGGTCGACATGCTGACCTTCTTCATCGGCTCCGGGCTGGCCGGGCTGGCCGGGGTGGCGCTCACCCTCATCGGCCCCGTCGGGCCCGCGCTCGGCACCTACTACATCGTCGACGCCTTCCTGGTGGTGGTCGCGGGCGGGCTCGGGCAGCTGCGCGGGGCCGTGCTCGCCGCCGTCGGGCTGGGGCTGCTCAACTCGTACGCCGAGTTCTGGTCCGACGCGAGCCTGGCCAAGGTGCTCGTGTTCGCGGCCGTCATCGGCTTCCTGCAGGTGCGGCCGCAAGGGCTGGTCGCCCTGAGATCGAGGGCGCTGACATGATCAAGAGGAACCTGCCGTTCGCCGCCATCGCGGTGATCGCCCTGGTCGCCGCCCCGCTGCTGCTGGAGCCGTTCCGGCTGAGCCTGCTCGCCAAGTACCTCTGCTACGCGATCGTGGCGCTCGGCATCGGGCTGGCCTGGGGACAGGGCGGCATGCTCACCCTCGGCCAGGGCGTCTTCTTCGGCCTCGGCGGCTACGCGATGGCCATGTACCTCAAGCTCAGCGAGAGCGGCGGCGGCCTGCCCGACTTCATGGTGTGGAGCGGCGTGGAGGAGCTGCCCGCGCTCTGGGCGCCGTTCGCGAATCCGGTGTTCGCGCTGACCATGGCGGTGGCCGGGCCGGTGCTGCTCGCGGTCGTGCTCGGCACGCTGGTCTTCAGGCAGCGGGTACGGGGCGCGTACTTCGCGATCCTCACCCAGGCGCTCGCCGCCGCCATGGTCATCCTGCTCGTCGGGCAGCAAGGGCTGACCGGCGGCACCAACGGCATGACGAACTTCTTCGAGCTGTTCGGCGCCGACCTGGCCGACGACTCCACCCAGCGGGTGCTGTACCTGGTGGTCGCGGGCGTGCTCGGGGTGCTCTACCTGGCCACCCGGCAGCTCGTGAACAGCAGGTTCGGCAGGCTGCTGGTCGCCGTGCGCGACGGCGAGGACCGGGTGCGCTTCCTCGGGTACGACCCGGCCCTGGTCAAGACCGTCACCTTCGCCGTCTCCGCCGGGCTGGCCGGGCTCGCCGGAGCCCTGTTCGTCCCGGTCGTCGGCATCATCTCGCCCGCCCTGCTCGGCGTCGTCCCGTCCCTGGAGCTGGTCGTCGCGGTCGCCGTCGGCGGCCGGCAGGTCCTGGCCGGGGCGGTGCTCGGCGCGGTCGTCATGGGCTACGCCCAGACCACGTTCAGCGAGCAGTTCGCCAACGGCTGGCTCTACCTCCAGGGCGCGCTGTTCATCCTGGTCATGACCCTGGCGCCGAAGGGCATCGCCGGCATTCTGGGGAGGTTGCGCCGTGCTCGAACTGCGTGACGTGCGGGTGGTCTTCGACGGCTTCCACGCCCTCGACGGCGTGGACCTCACCGTCGCCGACGGCGAGCTGCGCTTCCTCATCGGCCCCAACGGCGCCGGCAAGACCACGCTCATCGACGTGATCACCGGTCTGACGAGGCCCGCCGCCGGGCGGGTCAGGTTCGGCGGGTACGACCTGGTCGGCCGGAAGGAGCACCAGATCGTCCGGCTCGGCGTCGGCCGCACCTTCCAGACCTCGGTCGTCTTCGAGGAGCTCACCGTCCTGGAGAACCTCGACCTGGCCGCCTGCTTCAGGAAACCACTGTGGTCGCTGGCCGGGCGGCGGCGAGGCGTGTCGGACGCCGTCGCGGAGGCGCTGGCCAGGACCGGACTCGAACCGCTCGCCGGCCGTTCAGCCGGTGTTCTCTCCCACGGCCAGCGCCAGTGGCTGGAGATAGGCATGCTGCTGGCACAGCGGCCCCGCCTGCTCCTCCTGGACGAGCCCGTCGCCGGCATGTCCAAGGATGAACGGGACCGTACGGGGCAGTTGCTCACCGAGATCGCCGACGACCACACGGTGATCGTGGTGGAGCACGACATGGAGTTCCTGCGCCGGCACGCCTCGGCCGTGACGGTGCTGCACGAGGGCAGGGTGCTCGTCGAGGGGTCGGTGGAGCAGGTCAGCGCCGACCCGCGGGTGCAGGAGGTCTACCTGGGGAGGAGGCCCAGCGATGCTGTCGGCAAATGAGCTCGAATCCGGCTACGGCAGGGCCCGGGTGCTGTTCGGCGTCTCGCTCGACGTCGGCCCCGGGCAGCTCGTCTGCGTCATGGGACGCAACGGCGTCGGCAAGACGACGCTGCTCAACACCATCATGGGCGTGCTGCCCGCGACGTCCGGCGCCGTCACCTTCGACGGCCGCGACGTCACCCGGCTGCCCACCCACGAGCGGGCCCGGCTCGGCATGGGGTACGTGCCGCAGGGCCACCAGTGCTTCCCCCAGCTGTCCGTGCTGGGCAACCTGCTGGTGACCATGGAGGCGGCCAGGACCGGCAAGGAGTCCGTCGACTCGGCGCTGGACCTCTTCCCCGGGCTCAAGCCGCTGCTCAAACGCCGGGCCGGGCACCTGTCCGGCGGCCAGCAGCAGCAGCTCGCCATCGCCCGCGTGCTCGTCACCCGGCCCCGGCTGCTCATCCTCGACGAGCCCACCGAGGGCATCCAGCCGTCGATCATCCTGGAGATCGAGGAGGCCATCGAACGCCTGCACGCCTCCGGGCTCGCCGTGCTCCTCGTCGAGCAGTATCTCGACATAGCGGTCCGGCTGGCCGACCGGTTCGTCATCCTCGACGCCGGCCAGGTCGTGCGCACCGGCGACGCCGGGGACCTGCACGGCGAGGACGTCCACCGGCTCCTCGCGGTGTGACCGTCACCCCGCCGCCCACCGGCGGGCCGACTCGACGATCTCGTCCAGCCGCCCGCCGTGGGCGCCGTGCCAGTAGACCTGGCCGCACTCGCGGCACCGCCCGTACGCGTCGTAGTTGCGCTGCGTGCCCGCCTCCAGCAGCGGCGCCACCTCGCCCTTGGACACCGCCACCAGCTCACCGTTGCAGGCCGTGCACCGGGTCCACGGACGCAGCGGCGGCGCGAACCGTTCCAGCAGGTCACGCAGCTGGTCGTCAGGACGGGACCCGCGCACGTACGCGCCCAGCCACAGCGCCCGGCGGCGCAGCAGCCCGCGGTCCTGGGTGAGCAGCACCCGCCGCTCCGCGTTCGCCTGCGCCACCAGGGACGGGTCGTCCATGTCGTTGTGGTAGGCGGTATCGAGCCCGAGCAGCCGCAACCGCCTGGCCAGAGTCCCCAGGTGCACGTCCAGCAGGAACCGCTCCTCCGGCAGCGCCTGCGGCCGCGGCACGGCCGCGACCTCCAGCACGTCCCCCGGCCGCGGCACGTACGCCGGCGTCACCGCGCGCCCGCCGGCCGTCAGCGGCCCCACCTCGGTCAGCGGGACGCCGGCGGACTCCACGTGGTGACCCAGCGTCGACGACCCGTCGGTGACGATCGGCCGCTGCGGCTCCCGCCGGCTCGCGGGCAGGAACAGCAGCAGCTCCGGGGCGATGCGAAGAAGCGCCGTCCGTTCCGTCACATCACCCATTCTGCCGCGCCCGCGGACAGGCCCGGTCATAGCGGAAGCCGCCACTCGTACCACTCGTCGAGCACCTCGAAGCCCATGGCCTCGTTGATCGCCAGCATGTGCCGGTTCGTGGTGGCGTTCCAGGTGACGATCCGGTCCACCTGCGGCTCGCTCTCGCGCAGCCAGAACAGGTTGGACAGCTTGAGCAGCAGGCCGAGCCGGTGGCCGCGGTGCTCCTTGAGCACCGTCGTGTCGCCCTGGTGACCCCAGCGGCTCGCGCGGCCGGCGTCCAGGTAAATGCGGGTGATCCCGGCGGGCGCGCCGTCGGAGGCACGCCGGGCGAGCATGCTGTAACAGTCTTCGCCGTCCCGCCGCATCCGCTCCTCGGTGGCGCGTATCCGGCCGACCGGCAGCCGCTTGGGCTCCACGCCCGCGTCGCGCGGCGCGTCGTTCATGCCGTCGAGCACCGCCGCCAGCGCGGGCAGCAGGTCGTCGCCGGCCGGGCCCGTCCAGCGCTCCAGCAGGTAGCCGCCGGACTCGGGCATCATGCGGGCGAGTCCGTCCCAATCGGCCGCACCCAGGTCGAGCACGCTGCGCGCCTGCGTGACGGCCACCGAGCAGCCGCGGGCGGCGGCGAAGGCGGATCCCGGGCCGCCGACGAGCGTGGCGCCGCCGATCAGCAGATCGCGACCACCCGCCCGCGCCCGGCCGGCGGCGTGGTCCAGCAGCGCGGTGCCCAGCCCCCGGCGCTGCCGCTCAGGATGGACCGTCAGCGTGAACAGGGTGGCGAGGTGGGTGTTGTCGTACCGGGGGAGGCCCAGCGCGTAGCCCGCGACGACCCGGCCGTCCTCGACCACGGCCCACGCCTCGGCCCGCGACCCCGGCGACCCCTCCAGCAGGTAAGCGCCGAACCGGGTCCGCGACCACAGAGGCCCGGGAATCCCCGCCATGCTCGCCACGTACGTCTCGTAGAGCCCGGTGGCCCGGTCACCCGACTCGATCCGCTGGATCAGCACGGCACCAGACAAGCGCACCTCGTCCGCCCACGCGAACGGTTTTACTGACGGTAGTTCTCCACCTGGCTCGCCGGGCGGCTCGACGCGCCGTCGGGGTCCTCACCCGCGCCGCGCCGGGCGCGCCGCTGCCGCAGCAGGTCCCAGCACTGGTCGAGCGCCGCCTCCAGCTCGTTGACCCGGGCGTTCTCCTCGTCCGTGGCCAGCTCGCCCGCCATCAGCCTGGTGCGCAGGCCGTGCTCCTCGTCGACCAGCGCCTTGATCCGGTCCAGAATCTCGTCGTCCCGCATAGGGGGACTCTAACTCCCACGTGATAGAACACGCCCTATGGCTGGTCTCGCCCTGGTAAGGAAGCCCGGCCCCCGCATCGCCGAGGGCATCGTCACGAACATCCCGCGCGAGCCCGTCGACCGCGAACTCGCCGCCGAGCAGCACGCCGCCTACGTCGCCGCCCTCGCCGCCGCCGGCTGGCGCCCGGTGCACGCCCCGCCCGCCGACGACCTGCCCGACGCCCCGTTCGTGGAGGACGCGGTCGTGGTGTCCGGCCGGCTCGCCGTACTGACCAGGCCGGGCGCGCCGGAGCGGCGTCCCGAGGTGGACTCCGTCGAGCAGGCCGTACGGGGCCTCGGGCTGAACACGGTACGGATCACGCGGCCGGGCACGCTCGACGGCGGCGACGTCCTGCAGACCGGCGACACCGTGTACGTCGGCAGGTCGGCCCGCACCGACGACCACGGCATCGCCCAGCTCGCCGCGCTGCTGCCCGAAAGGCAGGTGGTGCCGGTCGAGCTGTCCGGCGTGCTCCACCTCAAGTCCGCCGTCACCGCGCTGCCCGACGGCACCCTCATCGGCGACCCCGCGCACGCCCGCCTGCCCGGCCTGCTGGTGCCGCCGGAGGAGGCGGGCGCGCACGTCGTGCCGCTGGACGGGGACACGGTCCTGATGGCGGCCTCCGCGCCGCGCACCGCCGAGCTGCTGGAGAGACGCGGTCTCGCCGTGGTCGCGGTCGACATCTCGGAGTTCGAGAAACTGGAGGGCTGCGTCACCTGCCTGAGCGTGCTCGTCCCAGACGCTCTCAGCATGTGAGATCTTGACCGGTCCACGCCGAGACGTCTGGTAGCGTGATTTGCATGCTGCGCGGGCTCCTTCTTAGCTGCCGCGGCGAGGGCCTCTAAAGGCCGGCTCCCTCGCCGCGGAGCCAGTCATGCGCGTCGGCCGCTTTCCTTCGACCGACACCCAGGAGCACTCCGATGACAGCTCAGCAGCCCAGCCGCATGCCGTTCCAGCGCTACCAACCCTTCGAGCCGATCCGGCTGACCGACCGCACCTGGCCCGACCAGGTCATCACCAAGGCCCCGCGCTGGTGCGCCGTCGACCTGCGTGACGGCAACCAGGCGCTGATCGACCCGATGGACTCCCACCGCAAGCTCCAGATGTTCGAGCTGCTGGTCCGGCTGGGCTACAAGGAGATCGAGGTCGGCTTCCCGGCCGCCTCCCAGACCGACTTCGACTTCGTACGGCAGATCATCGAAGAGGACCGGATCCCCGGCGACGTGGTGATCCAGGTGCTGACCCAGGCCAGGCCCGAGCTGATCGAGCGCACCTTCGAGTCGCTGCGGGGCGCCAAGCAGGCCATCGTCCACCTCTACAACTCCACCTCCACGCTGCAGCGTCGGGTGGTGTTCGGCATGGACAGGGAAGGCGTCACCGCCATCGCCGTCGAAGGCGCCAAGCTGGTCAGGAAGCTGGCCGAGGCGAGCGACGTCGACGTCTACTACCAGTACTCGCCGGAGTCGTTCACCGGCACCGAGCTGGAGTACGCCGTCGAGGTGTGCGACGCGGTCAACGAGGTGTGGCAGCCCACCCCCGACCGCAAGGTGATCATCAACCTGCCGGCGACGGTCGAGATGGCCAGCCCCAACGTGTACGCCGACCAGATCGAGTGGATGCACCGCAACCTGAAGCACCGCGACTCGATCATCCTGTCGCTCCACCCGCACAACGACCGCGGCAGCGCCGTGGCCGCCGCCGAGCTGGGCTACATGGCCGGCGCCGACCGCATCGAAGGCTGCCTGTTCGGCAACGGCGAGCGCACCGGCAACGTCTGCTTGGTCACGCTGGGCATGAACCTGTTCTCCCAGGGCGTCGACCCGGAGATCGACTTCAGCGACATCGACGAGATCCGCCGCGTCGTCGAATACTGCAACCAGCTGCCCGTCCACCCCCGCCACCCGTGGGGCGGCGAGCTGGTCTACACCGCCTTCTCCGGCTCCCACCAGGACGCTATCAAGAAGGGCTTCGAACACCTGGAGGCCGACGCCGAGGCCGCGGGCGTCCCCGTCGACTCCCACACCTGGGCCGTCCCCTACCTGCCCATCGACCCCAAGGACATCGGCCGCACCTACGAGGCGGTCATCCGGGTCAACAGCCAGTCGGGCAAGGGCGGCGTCGCCTACATCATGAAGGCCGACCACCAGCTCGACCTGCCGCGGCGGCTGCAGATCGAGTTCTCCAAGGTCGTGCAGGCCCGCACCGACGCCGACGGCGGCGAGATCACGCCGGCTGACATGTTCGCCATCTTCCAGGACGAATACCTGCCGACGCCCGGCAACCGCTGGGGCCGGCTCGGCCTGATGGCCCACCGCCACGACTCGACCGTCGACGAGAAGGTCCGCCTCAACGCCGACGTCCGCGTCGACGGCGAGATCCGCGAGATCGAAGGCGTCGGCAACGGCCCCATCTCCGCCTTCATCGACGCCATCGGAGCCGCCGGCATCAAGGTACGCGTCCTGGACTACGTCGAGCACGCGCTGAGCGCCGGCACCGACGCCAAGGCGGCCTCCTACATGGAGTGCGAGGTCAACGGCGCGGTGCTGTGGGGGGTCGGCATCGACGCCAACACCACCACCGCCTCCCTCAAGGCCATCATCTCCGCGGTCAACCGCGCCTCCCGCTGACCGTTTTCCTGCACCGCCCTGCATGATCTGCGGGGTTCCGGTGCCCGGCATACGGCCCACAAGGCTCGATGCCTCTTTCTCGACCGCGCCTCTGCTGACCATTGGGGGTGCGGTCGAGGTGTTTATCGGGTGTTGAGGGCGCAGTCGTGGATTTGGCTGTAGCGGTTCTGGGCGATGCGCATGAGGTCGGTCAGGTCTTTAAGGCCGTCTCGTCCTTTAGTCACATGGGTCAAGTAAATATGGATCATGCGGTCTTTGCTTCCGCAGCGGAACTTAGCGCTTACCTGGTAAGGCTGCTCGGCCAAGAGTCCTTCGGTTAGATGGGCGGCCATGCCATCACCAAGGTCAGCGGGCAGGGCTATTCCTCCATGTCGTGTGTAGACTTCACGCTTGCCATCGATCAGAGATTTCAGATGCTCGCCAGGCATCCCGGGGCCCTCTTGCATCCACCAAACTTCCAGAGGCCGAGGACTGATATCGGGCGCCCAACACTCACCGTTCCTCTCGTTGCCGTCCGTCCTCTCGGTGAGAGAGTCTGTCGCACCGCTGATGAGCCGAAATGCTCGTTCCGGAATGAGCCTGCAGACGTATGGCGCGGAGTCTTTGATCAGCTGAGGAATGGGCGCCGGTGTGGCGACGATGGGAGGTTCGGGAGTGCAGGCTACAACGAGCCCCACGAGTCCAGCCAGGACGATAGGCGTGCGGACGTGCATTACGTGCCACCACCGGATGAAGAGTCGTTGTCGAGATCTAGGTAGTCGTGCACCTTGCTGGGTTGACGGAAGGAATTTTCGAAAGAGCTGATGATTTCACTGCTGCCGCCTGCTGTGCGAGCCCAGGCAAGATATTGGCTATATTCATGAGTGGACATTGTGGAGAATGGCTTGATTCGAGGTGGATTGCCCGTCGTGAAGGATCCACCTTCAAGATCTAGCCCGTCAAGCGCCCCTTTGGTAAGCAAGGAAGTGGCGAGCATCTGTTCTGCCAACCTTTCCGTTCCCAGTCGGTTATCCGCCAACGTCCGGTACGTTTCGTCGAGGTCGCGCCCATCTGCGGACATCCGGAGTGCCACTTGTTCACCGAGCTTGTCGTAGCCTACTCCGGCTAGGTGCTCGTATCCCTTGCCGATGAGTTCGCCGAAGGTTCCGGCGGCCAAGGTTCCTGCCTGCTTGGCGCCCGGCACCGGAAGTAGGCCGATCGCATCCGCCACCATGCCCTTCAATTCCTCGTCAGCTTTCTTATCATCCAACCCTTGGGCAATAAGTGCCTGGCGTCGGGTTTCTACGATCTGATTGAAGGGTGTTGCCTCCTCTGCAGCGCGATCCTTCAAGAACTGGATGGTGTCAGATTTATCAACGTACCCATTCCCATTCAGGTCGAACCTTTCCACGTCCGCTGGACTAAAACCGAATCGCTTCGCATTGGAGGCGTTGAGGCCAACAGGAGGAGCACCATTGAGCGCCGCGCGCATGTGCTCGGTCTGCGCTCTCACCAGGGCTTCGAATCCCTTGTTATTGGAACCGGCCAGCACCAGTGCGTAGGACATGTCCTCAGGAGCGACGCCGTCCCACGTTGCATGATTCAAATAGAGCTCGGACAGTTGATCGATGTTGGCAGAGATCGCGCGGGACAACGCGTAACTGAGAGGGGCGTACTTGTAGAAGACCTCCCGGTCCTTGATCTCAAGCTGCTCGCCATTCGACTGGAAGGCCGCGCGCGCCTCATTAGAGAGAATCTTCGTCACCCGTGCGGCCAGCTTGTAGGAGGTGGCGTCCTGGCCAGTGGTCGCGGTGATCAGCATCTCGTTGATCGGCTCATAGTCGTCGAGGTATTGGGAAGCACCCCACCGAGTCGTGAGCAGATAGTGCAGCACCGACTCATCCCACCCCGGCGGAGTGTGATCCAGCAGGGCATGCGATGCCTCTCGGCTGGACTTCGCCGCGTGGAACAGGTTCTCCACCATCGACGACGATTTCTGCATGACCGGCCCTTTCGTGGGCGCTCCCGGTCTCAGCAGGGCGCCGAGGCTGAGCGAGCCAGCTAGGTCCACGATCGGCACTTGGGCGCCAGTTCCAAAGGTGCGGCCCAGCCAGTCCTTACTCGCAGCCCATGTGTCTTCGCGCTGCTCGCGCTCGTAGACGATCACGTCCCGCCCGACGACCTCCATGAACTCCTTGGAGTACGGCGGCTCCCCGTCGTGCGCCCGCCAGATGAGCGCCTGAGCCTGGTAACCCAGGTATTTCCGGCCATCCGCCCCGTGCTGGGCCCGCCCTTCCTTCACCAGGTCCTCCAGGAAGTCGTCTCCCTGGTAGGCGGGGTCCTTAGGATTGGTCCCCTTGGCCAGGGCGGTGCTCAGCGTGCTGAGGACGTTCCGCCCCGAGGTGGAGAGCCGATTCTTGCGATCGGAGTCACCGCGGGTCACGGCGTCGCGCAGCATCGTCGCGAGCGAGCCGGACATTCGCGTCACGCCCCGGGCGCCGATCGTGCCGAGGAACGCCTTCACGAACTCCGAATCCCCCGTACGTGAGGCGTACTTCTCCAGTTCCGCCAGCGCCTTCTCGTCCCCGTCGGCCACCTTCGAAGCCGCCCGGCCGGCGAGTGTGCCGTCCAGCAAGCCCTTGGCGGCCTCCAGCCGGTCAGGCAACTCCACGTAATTCCCGGCAGGGGTGCTCCTGCCGAAGGCCACCTTCTGCCGCTGCAACTCGTGGACCAGTTTCTGGCGCCTCCGCAGGTCTTCCGCCTGCGTGGTGACCTGTGCGGCGAGCTTCCGCAGTCGCGAGGCAGGAGCGGTATCGAGCCCTGCACCCTGCAACTCCCGGTGCAGTTTCTGCGCCAGCTCCTCTAACTGACCCGCTGCCTGCGTGTGTTTACTGGCCATCGTGTCGAACTCGGCCTGCTTCACCCCGCTGAACCCGTTCATGGCTTGTCCGGGAGTGAGGCCAGCTTCTGGTTCGCGCTCGTCACGGCCTGCCTGAGCAGCTCCTGGAGCTCCCGTTGGTCGGCATGCACCTGGCTGTCGAAGCGAGCGCCCGCCGGTCCCACCCACGTGTCGTTCTCCATCAGGCGGCAGGAGGGGGTCAGCGCCCACCAGTGCTCATCCGACAGTCGCTGGATCCGCTCAGCCGCGGCCCGCATCGCGTCGCGATCGAGATCAGCCACGATGATCCCCCCGTACGGCTCGCTCCACCAGAACCAGATCAGGAGGCGGCGTCCCTCCATGTCGTTCAGACGGTAATCAACAACACATCAACAGAACAAGCGAAACAACGGTGAAAGTACGAGTGTGCGCGAGATCTGCCAGAAAATGTACGGTTTTGCCAGGTAAAGCGGTGGCTGCCGGGTCACGATGAAGAGACGTCGCGCAGCAAGAATCGACCGAGATCAACGCCTGAAAACAATGAAACCCTGGCCGTGATCGTTGAAAACAACTGAACAGGCCAGGGTGGTCAGGAACTCAGGATCGTGTCTAGTCGAACTCTCCGTCCTTCACGCCACTGATGAATGCGGCCCACTCGCCAGGGGTGAAGATGAGGGCTGGTCCGGCGGGGTTCTTGCTGTCGCGGACGCCCCGGCGCCCGCCGGAGAGCTCGGCCACTTCGACGCAGTTGCCGCCGTCGGGCCCGGATCGTGTGGACTTACGCCACACGGCTGTGTCGAGTTCTCGCGTCAGCTCGTCCATCGCTGCAGCGTCTCCTTGATCAGCTCTAGGGATTCGCGACGGGACAGTGCTTCAGAGCGAATCCCTTCATATCTGTATGTTAGGACGCTTACGTCCTCTGGTCGCTCTGTCACTCGGCTCATAACCCCAGCGGATTCGACATATGCCGTGTCGAAGACGCCATGTGCCTGCGCGATGGCGAATCCTCCTGCGAGCCCGGTCGTGGAGTAGGCGTTGAGAGGAAGGACCTGAAGTGTTGTCCGAGGGGTCCGGCCGGCTTCGAGGAGGCGGGTGAGCTGTGCTGACATGACGGCGGGGCTGCCTATCGGGCGATGCAGCACCGCCTCGTCGATCACGGCCCACAGCAACGGCGGCCTGGGGCGTCTCAGGATGGTCTGGCGTTCCATGCGGGCGACCACCTGCTCCTCGACCTGCTCGGGTGTCACGCCGACATCGCCGCTCAGCACCGCCCTCGCATAGTCCTCCGTCTGAAGCAGCCCGGGCACCACCAGCGGCTCCCATGTCCGGATGGCCTCCGCCGTCGCCTCCACATCCAGCCACGGCCGGAACCATGGCGGTGCCGCCGCGTGACTGACCATCGGCCAGAGGCGCATAAGCGCGCCCTCCGCCTCCAGCGCCTCGTCACAGTGGCGGGCGAACTCCTCCGTCGGCGACCGTCTGGCCGTCTCGATCATGCTGATCGTCCCGACGGAGTAGGACACCGCCTTCGACAGCCGGATCTGCGACCAGCCTCGGGCTTTGCGGTATCGCCGCAGCTCGAAACCGAAGAGCGCGGTCGGCGAATCGGCGGGGCACAGCTCGCTTTCCTTGGGCACCTGACCTCCCGGGGGCTGCCGCCGCGTTTCAACGGCCTTTTCGTCGAAACGGTTGATGGCCTAGCGAAGTCAATTGACTACTGATCGTAGTCAGCATTTGGGATGGTGGGAAGGTCGATCAAGGCGGAGTTCTCCGAACGGGTGAAGGAATGAAAACAGCGGGGCCCAGAACCGTCGGTTCGATTCGGCTGATGTGCCTTCGGGAGTCCGTCTCGTACGCCCGCGCGCAGGTCCACGACTGGCTAGGAAGTGATCATCCTGCCATCGGCGATGTCGTGCTCGCGGTGTCCGAGCTCGTGACGAACGCCCTGCGGCACTCGGACGCCCGGCCGGGCGACTTCATCGGCCTCACCGTCACGGACGTAGGAGGGCTGGTCCGCGTGGAGGTGCGTGACCCCGGTACGGCGTTCTCCGGGCCGTACGTCCGCCGGGAGCCGGAGGCAGAGGACGGCCGAGGATTGCTGATCGTCCGCGAGATCTCCCAGGACTGGGGGATCGGTGAGCATGGACGCGGGCTGGGTCGTACGGTCTGGTGCCTCATCCCGGCAGACGCGCGCTCCCGGGTCCGAGGGTCGCGCCGTGACATCCTGATGGGATGAGGATCGCGGTGACCGGGGCGACCGGGCATATCGGTGGCGGGGTGGCGCGGCGGCTGGCCGGGGCCAGGTCGGAGCAGTTGCTGCTCGTACGGGACGCGAACCGGGCGCCGAGGCTGCCCGGGGTGGAGGTCGCGGAGGCGGAGTTCGGGGATCGCGAGAAGGTGTGCGGGGCGTTGCGGGGCGTCGACGTCGTCCTGATGGTGTCGGCGTCGGAGTCCGCAGACCGGCTGGAGCGGCATTTCGTCTTCGTCGACGCCGCCGCCGAAGCGGGCGTCCGGCACCTCGTGTACACGTCGTTCGCCAACCCGGGACCGGACGCCGCCTTCACGCTGGCGCGCGACCACTGGGCCACCGAGGAGCGGATCCGCGCCTCGGGGATGGCGTTCACGTTCCTGCGCGACAACCTGTACGCGGACTTCCTGCCCGACCTGGCCGGGGAGGACGGGGTGATCCGCGGGCCGGCGGGGGAGGGCCGGGTGGCGGCGGTGGCCAGGGATGACGTGGCCGACGTGGCGGCGGCCGTGCTGGGCGATCCTGCCGCGCACGAGGGAAGCACGTACGAGCTGACCGGGCCGGAGGCGCTCACGCTGGCCGAGGTGGCGACGGTCCTGACCGAGGTGACCGGGCGTGAGACCAGGTACCACGCCGAGACGGTCGAGGAGGCGTACGCGTCGCGCGCCTCGTACGGGGCACCCCGGTGGCAGGTGGACGCCTGGGTGTCGACGTACACGGCGATCGCGGCCGGTGAGCTGGAGCGGGTGACCGGGGACGTGGCGCGCGTAGCGGGACATCCGGCGACGGGGCTGGCGGAACTTCTCCGCCGGGGCTGACCACCGCGATCCGCGGCGGAAGCCGAGGCGGCCGAATAGTGAACGTTGCGTTTCTTAGTGATGACGTTTACTCTCCTTAGAGAACGACTCGTTCTCTAAGGAGGTGGCGGGATGGTCGTCGTCCTGACCGGGCTGATGCTCTGCATGCTGCTCGGCGCGCTCGATCAGACGATCATGACGCCCGCGCTGCCGTCCGTGGCCGGCGACCTCGGCGGGCTCGACCAGATGCCCGCCGTGATCACCGCCTACCTGGTGGCCGCGACCGTCGTGATGCCGGTGTACGGCAAGCTCGGCGACCGGTTCGGCCGCAAGCCGCTCATGCAGGTCGCCATCGTGATCTTCGTGGTGGGCGCGGTCCTGTGCGCCACGGCCGCGAGCATGCCGCAGTTCATCGCGTTCCGCGCGGTGCAGGGCGTCGGCGGCGGCGGGCTGATGATCGGCGCGCAGGCCGTCATCGGCGAGGTCGTCAGCCCGCGCGAGCGCGGCCGTTACCTCGGGCTGATCGGGGCCGCCTACGTGGTGGCAGCCGTCGGCGGGCCGCTGATCGGCGGGTTCCTCATCGACAGCGCCGGCTGGCGGTGGATCTTCGCCATCTATCCGCCGCTGGGGCTGCTCGCCTTCGTCGTGCTCACCGTCACGCTCAAACTGCCGAGGCCGGAGTCGCGCGCGCCCGTCGACATCGCCGGGGCGGTCACGCTCGGCCTGGCCGTCGTCGGCGTGGTCATGCTCGGCCAGACGAGGAACCCGGCGTTCCTCGCCCTGGCCGCCCTCGCCGTGCCGGCCTGGCTGGTCACCGCCCGCTACGCGACCGACCCGATCCTGCCGCTCCGGCTGTTCAGGGACCGGGCGTTCGCGGTCCCGGTGATGATCAGCCTGCTCATCGGGTTCGCGCTCTTCGGCACCCTCACGTACATCCCCGCCTACCTGCAGATCGCCCACGGCGCCTCGGCGACCGGGGCCGGGCTGCTGGTCACCGCGCTCATGGCCGGCGTGCTGACCACCACCGTCGTCTCCGGCAGGCTCATCACCAGGACAGGCCGCTACAAGCGCTACCCCGTCGCGGGCACCGCGCTCGCCGCGGCCGGGCTGGCCGTGCTGCCGCTCGCCGCCGGTGACGCGGCCGCGCTGGCCGGCGTGCTGGCGCTGATCGGGCTCGGCGTCGGGCTCGTCATGCAGGTGATGGTGCTGGCCGCGCAGAACGCCGTCGCGTACGCCGATCTGGGCACGGCCACCTCGTCGGTGACGTTCCTGCGCCAGATCGGCGCCTCCGCCGGCGTCGCCCTGGTCGGCGCGCTCATCACCTGGCGCTTCGCCGGCGGCATGCCCGGCGCCGGCGCCCCCCTGGACACCGCCGCGCGCGCCGCCTTCGCCGAGGCCGTGCCGCCGGTGTTCGCGGCCATGACGCCGCTGCTCGGCGTGGCCTTCCTGCTCGCGCTGGCGCTGCCCGCGCGACCTCTCCGCACCACCGCTCACGCACAGGAGACCTCATGACACTCGTCGCCCCCCTGAGCTCGTTCGGCCGCGGCGACCTCGCCCTCGCGGGCGGGAAGGGAGCCAACCTCGGCGAGCTGATCGCCGGCGGCTTCCCCGTCCCCGCCGGATTCGTGGTCACCACCGCCGCCTACGACCTGGTCGCCGCCGGTCACGCCACGCGCGCGTACTTCGAGAAGGTGGAGATCCCCGAGACCCTGCGCGGGGCGATCCTGACCGCGTACCGGGAGCTCGGCGGCGGGCCGGTGGCGGTGCGCTCCAGCGCCACCGCCGAGGACCTGCCGGGCGCCGCGTTCGCGGGGCAGCAGGACACCTACCTCAACGTCGTCGGCGAGGACGAGCTGATCGACGCGGTCCGGCGCTGCTGGGGCTCGCTCTGGTCCGAGCGCGCCGTCGCCTACCGCGACCGGCTCGGCCTCGACCACGCCGAGGTGCGCATCGCGGTCGTCGTGCAGCGCATGGTGGCGGCGGAGGCGGCGGGCGTGATGTTCACCGCCGACCCCGTCACCGGCGACCGCGGGCGGCTCGTCGTCGACGCCGGCACCGGGCTCGGCGAGGCGGTCGTGTCCGGCCTCGTCACCCCCGACCACTACGTGCTCACGCCGCGGGGCGAGATCGCCGAGTTCGCGCCCGGCCGCCGTGAGGTGGTCGTCCGCGCCCTGGCGGGCGGCGGCGTCAGCCACGAGACCGGTGACGGCGCGCCCGCCGAGCGGCTGCCCGGCGGCGTGCTGCGCGAGCTGGCCGGGCTCGGCACCGCGGTCGCCCGTCACTTCGGCCGCCCCCAGGACATCGAGTGGACGTACGCGGGCGGCGAGGTCAGCCTCGTGCAGGCCCGGCCGATGACCGCGCTGCCGCCGCCCCCGCTCGGCAAGCTCGGCCCGATCCGCCGCAGACTCGGCACCGTCCTGATGGAGTACTTGCCGGTACGCCCCTATCCGATCGACATGTCCACCTGGGTGCCGTACGGGCCCGCCGGGCTCATGGCGCAGGTGACCCGCAACTTCGGCCTGCGGGGGGCGTTCGACCACTTCATCGAGGAGCAGGACGGCGTCGCCTACCGGCTGGTGCCGCCCCGCCCGCACCCCTCGCCCAAGCTGCTCGTCGCGCCGTTACTGATCTTCGCCAAGGCCCGCCGGTACGATCCCGCCCGGTGGAGCGGCGACCCGCGCTTCCAGCGCTACCTCGACGACGTGCGCGAGCTGACGAAGCTCGACCTGGCGGCGCTGCCCTGGCCGGAGCTGGTCAGGACGCCACGCAGGGTGCTGGCCGCCGTGCGGCCCGTGGCCGGCCTGCGCACGGACTACCTGCCGCGCAGCGGGCTGTCGCTGCTGCGGCTGCGCGCCGCGCTCAAGCTGCTCGGACGTACGGACCTGTTCGGCGCGCTGATCGCCGGCGCCCGCACCCGCACCAGCGACGCCAACCGGGCCCTGGAGGAGCTCGCCGAGCAGGCCAGGAACACCGGCGTGCTCGCCCGGGACCCGATGCCCGAGGCTTTCCAGGCGGCGCTCCGGGAGTTCCTGGCCGAGTACGGCCACCGGGAAGGCGCCAGTCCGCTCCTGGTCACCCCGCCGACCTGGGCCGACGGACCCGAGACCGTGCTCGACCTGATCAGGGTGCTGGCGGCGGAGCCACCCCGGTCCGAGCCCGGCGACGACGCGATGGACCGGCTGCTCGCCCACCCGCGGCTGCGCGGCGCCCGCAAGCGGGACAAGATGGTCCGCAAGGTGCACGCCGCCCGCGCGGGGATCGCCTTCCGTGAGGACAGCCACTTCTCCTTCACGATGCCGCTGCCCGCGCTGCGCCGGTCCATCGTCGAGATCGGCCGCAGGCTGCGCGACGCGGGCGTGCTCGACGCCCCCGAGGACGTCTTCCACCTCAGGCTGGAGGAGCTGGAGGCGATCGAGGACGTGACCGCTCTCGGCGACGAGCAGGGCCGGCGGCTGCGCGCGAGCGCGACCGCCCGGGCCGCCCGGCGTGAGGAGCTCGCCGGTGTGCGGCTCATCGACCCCCGGGCCGTCTTCCCGGCCCGCGACGCCGGTGACGCGCTCGTGGCGGGCACCCCCGCGAGCGCGGGCACCGCCACTGGGCCGGTCAAGGTGGTCCGCGACCCGTCGGAGTTCGGCCGGCTCGAACCCGGTGACGTGCTGGTCTGCCCCTACACCAACCCGTCGTGGACGCCGCTGTTCCAGCGGGCCGCCGCGGTGGTCGTCGACACCGGCGGCATCGCCTCCCACGCCGCGATCGTGGCCAGGGAGTACGGCATCCCCGCCGTCATGGGCACCGGCGACGGCACCTCCCTGCTGGCCGACGGGCGGCAGGTCACCGTCGACGGCGACTCCGGCGTGGTGGTGGAGGCTCGGTACCATGGCTGAGATGGTCACCGACCACCGCAAGCTGCCCCGGCGCCGGGGCGAGGAGCTCGCCGCCGCCATCTACCGGGCGACGCTCGACGAGCTGGCCGAGAGCGGCTACGCCAAGCTCACCATGGAACGCGTCGCCGAGCGGGCCAGGGCGAGCAAGGCGTCGCTCTACCGCCGCTGGCCCACCCGGGTCGCGCTGGTCATGGACTCGGTCTACCACTCTTTGCCGGCCCTGTCCGACGTCCCCGACACCGGCAGTCTGCGCGGCGACCTGCTGACCCTGCTGCGCGGCACGGCCGACATCCTGTCCGGCCCGGCGGGCGAGGCGATGCGCGGGCTGCTCGCCGAGGCGCTGCGCGACGAGGCCAGCGCCCGCACCTTCAAGGAGAACTCGCAGGGCGCGGGCCGCAAGATGATGGCCGAGATCGCCCGCCGCGCCGTCGAGCGCGGCGAGATCTCCGGGGACGCGGTCACGCCGCTCCGCCTCGACACCGGCCAGGCCCTACTGAGGCAGCACTTCCTCTTCCAGGGGCCGCCCATCCCCGACCGGCTCGTCGTCGACATCGTGGACGAGGTCCTGGTGCCGCTGCTGACCCGTGTCTGACCCGGTGTACGAGGCTTTCGACATCGTCTGCCCTTTCACGGATTATTACGAAATATCTTCGGTTACTGGATTGAAAGAGCACCCTCCGATCGGGATCGCTTGAGTCGCGACGGCTGCAAGCAGTCGTCAAGTCGGCGACGCTAATTTTGGCCGGCGTCGCAGGGGGCTTGGGCGTGGCTTTTCCCTGAATCCGCTCGAAGATGGAGGATCCATGCTCGCCGAACTCGGGATCGGCATAATCCAAGGTGCAGCGCAGGCTTTGACAGATCGTTTCATCAAGGGTCGCGAGACTTCGGCCACGATCCAGTCTTTGATCGACGAGGTGGCGGAGATCAAAGAGCTCCAGGCGCGCGACCGGGAAAGTCTGGCCGATATCCAACGACAATTGGCTCAGATCATCGACTACACGAGCGGGCTCGCGGTGCAGCAAAGCACGGTGGTGTTCACCCCGACCCCCGACGCTCCGAGCGTCGAATTCGCGCTGGCCAATCTGGACCTGGAAATCAGTAGATTGCGGCATGCCCTTCTCAACGGGACCGGCGATCCACAGAAGAGTCAGAACGACCCTTCGAGCATTCTCTACCGGCTGGACGAAGAGATAGAGCACCTGCGGCAGGACACGGAAGGGGATCGATGATGATGATGTCCGAACGGTTCAGCCGGGCCGTACGAGAGCATCTCGTGCTGAGTTATGTCGATCTGCCGGTCCATCCAGTGATCATGGGCATCTTCGGTGCGCCCGGTGAGGGAAAGTCCTTCCAGTTGCGTGCGATCCTCGACTCCCTCGCCGTGCGCACAGAGTCGATCAGTGCGGCGGACTTCGAGAGCGAACGCGCCGGAGTGCCGGGAAAGGATCTGCTCGCCGCCTACCTGCGCGCGTCCCATTCCATCCGGAGAAAGCGGCCGGCCTGCATCGTCATCGACGACGTCGACACCACCGTCGGAGAGTGGGAGAACAACACCGGCACGGTCAACCACCAGCAGGTGCTGGCCCAGTTGATGCACCTGGCGGACCGGCCCTGTGAGGTGGAGAAAGTGGGTCACATCGACAGGGTGCCGATATTCGTCACCGGCAACGACTTCGGCAAGCTGTATCCTCCGCTGCGCCGGCCGGGACGCATGAGCGTGCTGCACTGGGAGCCGACGGCCGAGGAGCGGCAGAGCGTGGTCGGTCATGTCCTGGGCGGGCTCACCGACGGCGAGACGGTGGCGCGTCTGCTCGCCGGCTACCCCGCCCACCCGATCTCGTTCTTCGCGGAGTTGCGCGCGCAACTGGTGCGCACCGGTGCGGAGAAACTGATCGGGACCTTCGCCGACAACCTTTCGCTGATCTCAGGCGAGTCCGATCGCTACCGTGTGCACGTGGAAAGGGTGGCGAACGGCCGGCTCGACCCACTTCTCGTCGAGCGTGCGGCGGCGGTGCTGCACGAGCAGCACCAGGCCGCCGATCGCACCTATCTCCACCCGGCCTACCTGACCTCCTCCTGATGAGGTGAGTGAATGAGAACCTATTCCTACACTGCGACCCGCAGCAGGACCGAGGCGGTCGTGGACCAATTCGACATGTTCTTGCGCTACGCGGGAATTCAGGATGCCGGCCGGGTGAAGTTGCTCGACGCCGTGGAAAAGAGATGGTTGGACAAAGTAGGCGTCTATCTGGTCGACCACAACCAGAAGCGCATCCTGGAGGTCTCCATCTCGATCAACTGGGAGCTCCACGCGCAATTCGCTGCGATCAGCCCGCGCGTCAGCACCGACCTTCCAGGCTGGGAGTCCGGCGCGGCGCCGGAGATTCGTGTTCTGGGCCACCGCTTCGGCAGGAAGGCCCGGGAATACGGGCAGACACCGCATTACTGGGTGCTGTTCGTCCCGGCGATACTCGGCGATGTCAACCTCCACCGCAGACGGTGCGACGAGACCGGCGTCAGCTTCTCCGGCACGCTGCCGGAGTGGCGGAACGCGCCACTGCGGCGGGAGGACCGATCGGTGCTGGACCTTGAGGAGCTGGGCATCTCCGTCACCGAAGCATGAGCATGCATCGTTGGAGCGCTAACGCAGGCCCATGACGGCGGCGAGGGTGCGCATCGAGTGGTCGAAGGCCGTGTGCCTTTCCTCGATGGCGTTGTTCAGCTGGCCGAACAGCTCGAAGCTGATCCACCCGTACAGGGCGGTCCAGGACGTGAGCGCGCGGAACATCAGCTCGTCCGGGACGCCCGCCATGATCGTGCGCAGGTTGTCCGCGTCCGCCCTGAGCGCGTCGGGGGGGAGCGGCGGCAGCGGGGGCGGGTCGACGGCGTCCGCCTCGTGCGCCTCGCGCAGGGTCGCGCCGAGCACGGTCACGTCGCGCAGCCGGGCCGGGACCGTGTCCTGCGGCGCCTGGTAGCCGGGCACCGGGGAGCCGTAGAGGAGCGCGTACTCGTGCGGGTGCGCCAGCGCCCAGTCGCGCAGGCCGTGGCAGGCGGCGAGCCATCGGCCGAGGTAGTCGTCGCGCGGGCAGGCGGCGTCGGCCCGCTCCACGGCCTCGCCGAGCGCGTTGTAGCCCTCGATGATCAGCGTGGTGAGCAGGTCGTCGCGGCTCGGGAAGTAGCGGTAGATCGCCGAGGACACCATGCCCATCTCGCGGGCGACCGCGCGCAGCGACAGCCCGCCCGCGCCCTCGGTTGCCAGTTGGCGGCGGGCGATGTCGGTGATCTCCCTGGTGAGCTCGGCTCTGACCCGCTCTCGCGCGGTACGGCTCGCTGTCATGCCCAGCACGTTACCAGAGCGCACGCCGGAAACGAGAGCACTGCTCTTGACGATGGCCGCTCTCTTGAGAGAGCATTGCTCTCGTAAGGGAACGGCAGTCACTCAGGAGGTCGTCGTGCTCCCCATCGCCAAGGGCGCCAATCTGGCGCTGATGTTCTTCCTGGAGCTCGGGGTGCTCGTCTCCGCCGGCTACTGGGGGTTCACGCTGAGCCAGCACTGGGGCGTGAAGCTCCTCGCCGGGCTCGGCGCGCCCGCGCTGTTCATCGTCGCCTGGGCACTGTTCGGGGCGGGCGGCGGGGCCAACGCCGTCATCCCGCTCACCGGCCTGGCGCGCGCCGCGCTGGAGATCCTCTGGTTCGGCGGCGGCGCGCTGGCGCTCTACGCGGCCGGCGCCGCCCTTCCCGCCGGGGCGCTCGCCGCCCTCTTCGTCGTCAACGCGGTTCTCCGCATCGTCTGGAAGCAGGTCTGATCATGGGCAAGCACGTCGTCGTGGGTTCCGGCCAGGTCGGTACGCATGTGGCACGCGAACTCCTGGACCGGGGTCACGAGGTCACCGTGGTGACCCGGTCGGGAAGCGGTCCCGAAGGAGCGGTCAAGGTGGCGGCCGACGTCGCCGACCGGCGCCGCCTCATCGAGATCACGAAGGGCGCGGACGTCCTCTACAACTGCGTCAACCCGCGCTACCACCGCTGGCTCACCGACTGGCCGCCGATGGCCGCGTCGTTCCTGGCCGCGGCCGAGGCCAGCGGCGCGGTGCTGACGATCCTCGGCAACCTCTACCCGTACGGCCCGGTCACCGGCCCCATGACCGAGGACCTGCCGCTCGCCTCCGCCAACCCCAAGTTCCGGGTACGGGCCCGCATGTGGGAGGACGCGCTGGCCGCGCACCGGGCCGGCCGGATCCGGGTGACCGAGGTGCGCGGCTCCGACTACTTCGGCCCCGGCGCCACCGACCAGTCCTACCTGGGCACCCGGTTCCTGCCCGCGCTCAAGGCGGGCAGGACCGTCCAGGTGGTCTGGCCCCTCGACGTCCCGCACAGCTGGACGTACCTGCCCGACGTGGCCAGGGCGCTGATCGTCGCCGGGGGCGACGAGCGGGCGTGGGGGCGGCCGTGGCACGTGCCGACCGCGGAGCCGATGACGTTCCGCCAGGTGGGGGAGGAGATGGCCCGGCTGCTCGGCCGGCCCGCGCCGAGGATGGTCCAGCTCCCGTGGCCGCTGGTGCGGGCGGCCGGGCTCTTCCAGCCCATGATCGGCGAGCTGCGGCACGTCCGCTACCAGTTCGTCGCGCCGTACGTGCTCGACTCGTCCGCCTTCCAGCGGACCTTCGGAGTCGCTCCGACCCCCGTCGGCGAGGCGTTCAAGGCTACGCTCGACGCGTGAAGACCGCCCTGATCGGCCTCGGCGACATCGCGGAGAAGGCCTACCTGCCGGTGCTGGCCGCCCATCCCGGGCTCGACCTCCACCTGTGCACCCGTGACCGGGCCAGGCTGCGCCGCCTCGGCGACGCCTACCGGGTCGACCGGCGGTTCACCACGGTGGACGAGGTGGTCGAGGCCGGGGTGGACGTGGCGTTCGTGCACGCCGCCACCCCCGCCCACCCGGAGATCGTGGAGACGCTGCTGTCCGCGGGGGTGCACGTGTACGTGGACAAGCCGCTGGCCGACAACCTGGGCGACTGTGAGCGGCTGGCCGCGCTGGCCAGGGCCGGGGGCAGGTCCCTGATGGTGGGCTTCAACCGCCGGCACGCGCCGGGCTACGCCGCCCTGGCGGAGCTGCCCCGGCACCTGGTGCTGATGGAGAAGAACCGGGAGCGCCTGCCGGGCGCCCCGCGCCAGGTGGTCTTCGACGACTTCATCCACGTCGCCGACACGCTCAGGTTCCTGGCGCCGGGCGAGGTCACCGGCACCCGCTTCCGCACCCGGGTGAACGGCGACGGGCTGCTGGAGCACGTCGTGCTGGAGCTGTCCGGCGACGGCTTCACCGCCATCGGGGTGATGAACCGGGTGAGCGGGGCCTCCGAGGAGAGCTGCGAGGTGATGGGCGACGGCGTCAAACGCCGCGTGGTCAACCTCGGCGACGTGGTCGACTACGCCGGCGGCGAGACGCTGCGGCGGCGGCCCGACTGGGTGCCGGTCGCCCGCCAGCGCGGCATCGAGGCGATCTGCGCGGAGTTCCTGGCCGCCGTCGGCGCGGGCCGCCTGGTCACCGCCGACGACGCCCTGGTCACCCACGCGCTCTGCGAGGAGATCGTCACTTCGATCGGAGCATGATCCGGTCGGCCTGCTCGTACATCCGGGTGAACGTCCTGCTGCCGAGCCGGCTGAGCACGGTGAAGCCCTTGTCGTCGCGGAGCGGGCTGGAGGAGGAGACGACGCCGGCCACCCCTCCCTCGTACAGCGCGGGGCCGCCGCTGCCGCCGGCCGCCGCGTGGCAGTTGCGGGTGACCAGCACGCCCGGCCCGCGTTCCTTGCCCTCCACCGCGTCGCCGACGCAGCGGTACATGCGGTTGCCCGGATACTGCTTGCCCGCCGGGTAGCCGAGCAGCTCCAGCCCGCGCAGCGGGGTGCCCCTGCGGGTCGGCAGCGGGCGCAGCCCCCGCCCGGTCAGGTCCTCCAGCCGGCCGCGCGGCTTGGCCGACACCCCGGCCAGGCCGACGTCGTACGGCAGCAGGTCGGGCGCGAACCCCCGGCCGCGCCAGCGGGAGGGCACCCATGTGCGCTCCACCGGCCACACGCCCTCGACCGGCCGGCCCCGGTCGTAGCCGGGCAGGAACGCGAGCTGCTCCAGCATCCGGCCGTGGTTACGCAGGCAGTGCGCCGCCGTCAGCACCAGGCTCCGGCTGCGGGAGCGCACCACGGTGCCGCCGCACGTGATGTGGCGGCCCGTCTCCCGGTCGCGGCCGACCAGGACGCCGGTCAGCCGCCGCGTGCCCGTATAGGGCCGCGGCACGGGGGCGTAACCAAGCCGGTCGCCTTGGGGCGTGAGCACCTCCCGCGCCGGGATGTTACGCCGCGGGACCTCGGCGACGCCGGAGGGATCGAGCAGGGCCAGACAGAGCACCAACCTCAACACCCACCTACTTCTAGCAGGAAATGATCAGCGCCCTGACCTGCGACATCAAGGTTTACCCAACCTGGGTACTTCCCGCCCGCGGGGTACGGCCTGCCGGGGCAGGCCGTACCCCGGCGTACCGGCCCTAGGGGTAGAGGCCGCGCATGCGGTGGGCCTCGGCGACCCGGCCGACGCCGATGACGTGCGCCGCCTCGCGGAGGGTGAGGTCGCGTTCGGCGGCCACCGACTTGACCTCGCCGTACGCGCTCTCCATCATGTCGCGGAGCTTGCGCTCGATCTGGCTCTCGCTCCAGGAGCAGGCCTGGATGTTCTGCACCCACTCCAGGTACGACACGATCACGCCGCCCGCGTTGGCCAGGATGTCGGGCACGATCGTGGTGCCGTTGGCGGCCAGGACGCGGTCGGCCTCCGGCGTGGTGGGCCCGTTGGCGCCCTCCACGATCAGGCGGGCGCGTATCCGGGGCGCGTTCGCCTCAGTGATGGCGCCCTCCAGCGCGGCCGGGACCAGCAGGTCCACGTCCAGCTCCAGCAGCTCGTCCAGGCCGAGCGCGTCGGCGTCGCGATAGCCGCGCACCTGCCCGGACTCGGCGACCCAGGCCCGCAGCCCGGCGACGTCGAGGCCGTCGGGCGCGTACACCGCCCCGGTCACGTCGGAGACCGCGACGACCTTGCAGCCCGCGTCGGCGAGGTACTGGGCGGCTCCCGCGCCCACCTTGCCGAAGCCCTGCACCGCCACCGTCACGCCCTCGGGCGAGCGGCCGAGCGCGGACAGGGCGGCGATCTGCACGCCGCGCGAGGTGGCGCCGGCCCGGCCCAGCGAGCCGCCGAGCGGCATCGGCTTGCCGGTGACGACGCCGGGCACCGCGTAGCCGGCGTTGACGCTGTAGGTGTCCATGATCCAGGCCATGGTCTGCTCGTCGGTGCCGACGTCAGGGGCCGGGATGTCCTTGTCCGGGCCGATCAGCGGCAGGATCTCGTTGACGTAGCGGCGGGTGAGCCGCTCCAGCTCGCGGGTGGTGTATCCGGCGGGGTCGACGGCCACGCCGCCCTTGGCGCCGCCGTACGGGATGCCGACCAGCGCGCATTTCCACGTCATCCACATGGCGAGCGCGGTGACCTCGTGGATGTCGGTGGCCGGATGGAAGCGGATGCCGCCCTTGGCGGGGCCGCGCGAGACGTTGTGCTGGACCCGGAAGCCCTGGACGACGTCCATGCTGCCGTCTTCGCGCCGCACCGGCACCGCGACGGTCAGCGACCGGCGGGGCGTGGCGAGCATCGCGCGGAGCCCGTCGTCGAGCCCCAGGCGCTCGGCTGCGCTGCCGAGTTGGAAGTGAGCGGATTCGAGGGCCTCCTGGCCCGCGCTGATCTGTGCCGGCGTCATTGACGGCACCATGACACTCATGGAAGAGCTTCCTCCTGTTATGTACGCCCGTTATCGGGTAAGGCGCCGTTGCCTATAACCCATTTGGGCGTTCTTGTACGGATCATCCTAGAGCGGGGGGAATATGTGATGTGTGATCTCCTTGCGATCCAAGCCGCTGATCCAGATGCTTGGAAGGTGCCACTCTGGCAGGCTTGTGGCCCGGAGTGCGCCGAACTGTCGAAGTGGAGGGTGTGATGCCCGAACTGGTGGTCGGGCCGATGCTGCGGTACGTCGATTCTGCCAGCGCTTCGATTTTCGTGGAGACCGACGAGCCGTGCACGGTCCACATCGAAGCCGGCGGCGGCTCGTACGAGTCGGAAACCTTCACCGTCCACGACCATCACTACGCGATCGTCGACATAACGGAGCTTTCCCAGAATGTCGGCTCCTATGCCGTCACTCTCGACGGTGAGCAGGTGTGGCCGCTGGAGGGCCGTCCGCCCAGCAGGATCCGGCTCGTCCCGCCCGACGGGCCGGCGCGGCTGATGTTCGGCTCCTGCCGCACGACCGCGCCGCACGACACGGCGCACCTCCTCACCCACGGGTACGACGTACTGCGGTCCTACGGCTGCCATCTGGCCGAGGCCGGTGACGAGGAGTGGCCCGACCTGCTGCTGCTCCTCGGCGACCAGGTCTACGCCGACAGCCCCTCGCCGGAGATGCTCGACTACATCCACGCGCGCCGCGACACCGAGCCGAAGAACGAGATCGCCGACTTCGAGGAGTACGCCGAGCTCTACCGCAGGGCGTGGACCGACCCGGACATCCGGTGGCTGCTGTCGACCGTGCCCAGCGCGATGATCTTCGACGACCACGACCTGCGCGACGACTGGAACACCTCGCAGACCTGGCGCGAGCAGATGGCCGAGACCGGCTGGTGGAGCCGCCGGGTGGTCGCCGGGCTCGGCGCCTACTGGGTCTACCAGCATCTCGGCAACCTGTCCCCGCAGGAGCGGGCCGCCGATCCGCTGCTGCGCAAGCTGCTCGACGGCGGCGGCGACGGGGCTGCCGAGCTGGACGCGTTCGCCTCGCAGGCCGACGCCGAGCCGAGCAGCAACCGGTGGAGCTACTCCCGCGAGCTCGGCCACGCCCGGCTCATCATGATCGACACCAGATGCGCCAGGCAGCTCACCCCGGGCGACCGCCGCATGCTCGACCCGAGCGAGTGGGCCTGGCTGGAGGAGGAGGTCGCCAAACCCGCCGAGCGGCTGATCATCGGCTCGTCCATCCCGTTCCTGCTCCCCGAGGGGGTGCACGGGGTGCAGAACTGGAACGAAGCCCTCTGCGACGGCGCCTGGGGCCGGCCGGTGGCGCGCGTGTCCGAGTCCTTCCGCCAGGCCGTCGACCTCGAACACTGGGCGGCCTTCCGGCGCTCGTTCGAGGATCTGTCGAAGCTGCTGGCCGCGCTGGGCAAGCCGGTGCTCATCCTCTCCGGCGACGTCCACTACTCCTACGTCGCCAAGGCCCGCACGGGCCCGATCTACCAGATCGTCTGCTCGCCCATCCGCAACCCCCTCAGCCGCTTGCTGCGCTGGGCCAACGTGTTCACCCAGTTCGGCATCGCCACGCTGATCGGCGGCCTGCTGGCCCGCTCGGCCCGGCTGCCGCGGCCGCCCTTCCGGTGGCGGATCGTCAAGGGGCCGTGGTTCCAGAACGCGGTCGCCACGCTCACCTTCCCGGGCCCCGAGGCCACCTGGTACGAATCCACGGGCGACGACGTACGGAAGATCGCCACGTTACGGCTGGAGTGAGCCGCCGAGTCCGCGCGCCCGCGGGCGAGATC
>NZ_JAHKRN010000046.1 GCF_019396385.1 Nonomuraea harbinensis
TACCCCGAAGGGCCTTTCCGCTCGACTTGCATGTGTTAAGCACGCCGCCAGCGTTCGTCCTGAGCCAGGATCAAACTCTCCATAAAATGAATTTGAATCCCAACCAAAAAGGAATCCGTCACAGAAAATCATGACGGGGTTGTGCATCATGCACTGGCTTTTAACACACTGTTGAGTTCTCAAGAAACGGACGCGTACACCCCGGCAAGACCCGACCAGCGGCCCCCGCCGAAGAGGCGTTCATTTCGTCTTTGTGTCACCAATCTTCGCAGCCCCCCAAGTTCGTGTCAAATTGACGCGAACCCCATCGAGCTGCAGATATCAGCAACCGCCCCGTCTCCGAGGCAACCCCTCTACCTTACTCCGAACTTCGACCCTTGTCCAACCGGACACTTGATCAAAGGATGGAGAGCAGAGGCGGGGAGCCGGCACGAGACCGGTTCGCCCGTTCAGAACACGGAGAACTGTATGGACGCCTCCCCTGGGCGTCAAATCGGCGTTCACCTCGGTGTCACCGTGACGACACGGGTACGTACCGTGCGTGAACCAGCAGTCCGCGCCGAGGGCGCTCATCATCCTGGTGGGGATCGCCGGGGCGCTGATCGTGCTGTTCGGCCTGCGCGAGGTGTCGTCCGTCGTCGGGCCGCTCGTGCTGGCGCTGGTGCTGGTGATCGCCGTGGCGCCGGTGCGCTCGTGGCTGGCCCGGCGCGGCGCGTCCGTGTGGCTGCAGGTCGCGGTGCCGTTCCTCATCATGCTGCTCGTCCTGCTGGGCATGGCCGGGGTGCTGACGATGGCCGCGGTGCAGCTCGGCGAGCTGGCGCCCGCGTACACCAGGCGGTTCGAGGAGCTCCTCACCGACGCACGGGCCTTCGCCATCGCCAGGGGCATCAGCGGCGAGCAGCTCGACCGGGCGATCGACAGCTTCGACCCGGCGCGGGTGATCGGCATCGCGCAGAGTCTCCTCGGCGGGGTGATCGGCGTCTTCTCCGCCCTGTTCCTCATCGTCGTCCTGATGCTGGCGATGTGCCTGGACGCGCCCATCACGGCCAGGGTGCTCGACTCCGGGGAGGGCAGGAAGGTCGCGCTGGTGGAGGCGCTCGGCCGGTTCGCCCGCAAGACCAGGCGCTACCTGATCGTCTCGACCGTGTTCGGGCTGATCAACGCCATCCTGGACGTGATCGCGCTCTATCTCATCGGGGTGCCGCTGCCGCTCCTGTGGGGGGTGCTCGCGCTGATCGCGAACTACATCCCCAACATCGGTTTCGTCATCGCGCTGGTCCCGCCGGCCACGCTGGCCCTGCTCGACGCCGGGGTGCGTGAGATGTTGCTGGTCGTCGCGGCGTACGTGGTCTTCAACGTGGTGACGCAGTCGCTCCTCCTGCCGAAGTTTCTCGGCGACGCGGTGGGGCTGTCGACGACGATGACGTTTCTCTCGCTCATCATCTGGGCGTTCGTGCTCGGGCCGCTGGGCGCGATCCTCGCCATCCCGCTGAGCCTGCTGGCCAAGGCGCTGCTCATCGACAGCGATCCGGCCGCGGCGTGGGCGGGGGCGCTCATCTCCAACAGGCCGCCGGCGGTCACGCGGCCAACCGGCTCAAAGTCACGCCGCTCAGGCGCCTGACGTCGCGGGACAGGTGGGCCTGGTCGGCGTAGCCGGCGACCGCGGCCACCTCGGCGAGCGGGACACCGGACCTGGCCAGACGCAGGGCGTGCTGGAAGCGGACGATGCGCTGCAGGGTCTTGGGCGCGTACCCGAAGCTGGCGACGCTTCTGCGGTGGAGCTGGCGCTCGCTCAGCCCCAGCTCCCACGCGACCTCGCGGACGCTGTCGCCCCGGCGGAGGGCGGCCGCGGCGGCGGGGGCGGCCGGATCGGAGGGCGGGGTGCGGCGCAGGCGGTCGGCGATCGCGGCGCGCAGGACGGGCATGGGGTCGGGGGCGTCGTCCAGGGGCGGGAGGGCGCCGAGCGCGTCGAGCGGCACGCGCTGGTCGCGCAGCTCGGACAGCGGGACGCCGAACACCTCTCCCGTCGCGCCGGGTTTGAAGCGGATGCCGGTGAAGATGTCGCCCACACGCATCGACGTGGGCACGGGGCCCGTGTCGGGGCCTGCCACGAACGGGCCGGAAGGGCCCCAGATGAGGTCGACGCAGGCGTCGGGCACGACGAGCTGGGTGCGGTCGTCCTCGCTCACCTGCCGCCACAGGCAGGCGATCCGCCCGGCGAGCGCGGGCTCCGGCGGCCACTCGGCGTACATGCTTCCACGCTACGCCCGCTCACCGACATTCCCGCGTGGGCGGGGTTGTCCCTACGTGGGGAGGCGGCCGTAGGCCTGGAGAGTCCTGAGACGTCCCATGGTGAGGTAGCCGCCCCACTCGTGCTCCACCACGGGGGTCCACATGGGCCAGTTGCCGTTCCAGCCGCCTTCCTCCGACTGGGCCGCCAGCAGGGCGTCCAGGTGGCGGGCCAGCACGTCCTCGGTGAACAGGGGGAACCGTAGAGGGCTGGGGGCGAAGTCCAGGGGGAAGTGGGCGTCGCCGGGAGCTTCGGGGTCGAAGGTGACCGTGGCCAGGATGGCGTCCTTGAGCCGCTGGAACTCCGACCGCGCCCGCTCCTCGTCGTCCACCAGGTCGAGGAAGGTGACGATGGCGCGGGCCTCGTACGGGGTGGTCTTGTCGACGGCGGAGATGCTCCTCCAGCAGAAGTCGGTGGCCGGTCCGCGCCACGGGTGGTCGATGCCGTGCTTGTGCAGGAGGCCGGCGATCGAGGCGGTGGGGATCAGGTTGCCGGGCGGGTCGTCGGGGGTCTCCCACCAGGGCGCGCGCGGCGCCTCGCGGACGGTCGGGAGGCAGAAGGGCACGCCGCCGTCGGGGGTGGTGACGGACAGCAGGTAGTCGCAGGCGGAGCGGACCATCGGGTCGGCGAAGGCGTCCAGCTCGTCGAGGATCCAGAACGCGATCTCGACCGGCTCCGGCTGGCTGGCGGCGCCGCGCAGGTCGGGTTCGAGCGCGTGGCCGAAGCCGCCGTCGGGGTTCTGGTAGCAGCGCAGGGTGTCGAGGACGCGATCCCTTGGGCCGCCCGCGAACAGGGCCTCGAAGCGAAGCCGGTCCAGGAGCCTGGCATGGGTCAGCAGGTAGCCGTGTGCACGGTGGAGAACGTCCATGCGGTTCACGCTAGTCGCCCCGTTCCGCCTGACGCTTGTACGAATCGGACGCGGCGCGCGGGCTTATTCGGTTGCCGTCGGCGAGCGCTCCTGCGTACGGTCGGCCGCATGTGTTGCTTTCACGCAGGTTGCTTCTACGCGGTTCGCATTCGCCGCAGCCGGCCTCTGGCCCGCTAGCGGACGCGACCGGTCGAGCGCGTTCCGCGGCGCGCCCGGGGCCCTTCGAGCCATTCATCGACTCGAGGACCCGGAAGGGCAGCTGTGGCGCAGGATTACGCGCACGGAAATCATTCACACACGCAGAAGAAGGCCAGGAGCTCGGGCGGCCGCACGCCCAGGGACAGGGCGAGGCGCGTGCTCTCCCAGAACTTCCTGGCCGACAGGCATGCCCTGGAGCTGGTGGTCAAGGCCGCCGCTCCCGAGGGCCTGGTGCTGGAGCCGGGGGCGGGCGAGGGCGCGCTGACCCTGGCGCTGGCCGCGGCGGGGGCGCGGGTGGTCGCCTACGAGATCGACCCGCGGCTGGCGGGCCGGCTCAGGTCGCGCACCCGCGACGATCCGCGCGTCGAGGTGGTGCGCGGCGACTTCACCGCGGCCCGCCCGCCGGGCGAGCCGTTCGCGGTGGTGGGCAACATCCCGTACTCGGCCACGTCGCGGATCGTCGGCTGGTGCCTGCGGGCCCGGTCGCTGACCTCGGCGACGATGGTCACCCAGCTGGAGTACGCCCGCAAGCGGGCGGGCGGCTACGGCCGGTGGAGCCTGGTCACGGTGGAGTCGTGGCCGTGGTTCTCCTGGCGGATGGGCGACCGGATCGGCCGGGAGAGCTTCCGGCCGATCCCGTCGGTCGACTCGGCGATCCTGCGGATCGAGCGCAGGCCGGCGCCGCTGGTCGGCTCGGGGCGGGACTGGCAGCGGCTGGTGGAGCTGGGGTTCAGCGGGGTGGGCGGTTCGTTGCGCGCCTCGCTCAGGACCCGCTACGACGGGGTGGACGCCGCCCTCGCCGCCGCCGGGGTGGCCCGCGACGCCGTCGTCGGCCACGTGCACCCGGACCAGTGGCTCACGGTGTACGACCGGCTAGACCTGTGAGGTGAGGCGTGCCGGGCCCGTCGGAGCGGCGGGCCCGGCCGTCTCGTGCTCGGGCGGGTTGCGCCGGCCCCACGGCATCGCGGCCAGCAGGACCGGCAGCAGCACGATCGACGCCCGCGACCAGTCCTGGTGCAGGAGCCACCAGGCGGTGTCCTTGTACTGGGTCATGTAGAGGTAGCCGTAGCCCGCCCAGAGCGACACCCCGATGATCGCCGGCCAGGCGAACCGGGTGGGCCGGGCGACCAGGAACGGCATGAACCAGAGCAGGTACTGCGCGCCCAGCCTGGGCGTGACCACCATGAAGATCAGCAGGATGGCCAGCGTCATGTCGATCGGGTCGGCCCGCCACCAGATGATGATCGCGGCCACGACGCACGCGTAGATCAGGTAGGTGCCGAAGGTCGCCAGGTCCGCGCGCAGCGCCCAGTCGCCGCCGGTGAAGTGGGGGGTCCAGCCCCACTCGCCGACGATCGGGCGGATGGCCCGGATGGTGTCGATGACCTGGGGGATCTGGCTGATCGAGGTGCCGGCGAAGACGGGCAGCGTCACCAGGAAGAAGAGCGGCACCGCGCCCGTGCAGAACAGCGCCACGATCCGGGACCGGAGCTGCGGCAGCAACAGCACCATGCCGGGGACCAGCCAGATCGGCCAGCTCTTGGCGCACAGCGCCAGGCCCATGAGCAGACCGGCGTAGGCGCCCCGTTTGAGGCCCGCCCGGTCACCGGGGCCCGGCCTCAGCGCCTGCCCGAGCGTGCGCAGCGCCCATCCGGGGAGACCGGACCAGCCGTGGTCGGCCAGCGCCCGCCTGGTCACGGCGATGACGTCCATCCGTGGGGTGGGGGCGCCGGGGCCGCGGGCGACCACGAACGCGGCCACCCCGAACACCAGCGCCACCGGCTCTACCTGGCCATGGAGGCAGGCGACCATCAGCGCGAGCGGGTTGAGCGCGTACTGGAAGGCGCGCAGCGAGGCCTTCGGCCCACCGGCGAGCTTGGCCACCAGCGGGATGAGCACGATGTCGGCCACCACGGTGACGATCCGGCCGGACCACTCCCACGGGATGCCGAGCCACAGCAGGATGCCGTACACGTACGGGATCGTCGGCAGGAAGTGCCAGCCGCCCTTGCTGGCCAGGACCGGGTCCTGGCCGTTGAGCACGGCCTCGCCCGCCGGTTTGAAGCTGTTGACGAAGTCGACCGGCTGATGGGCGTCGCCCGCCGCGAAGAACATCAGCACGACGCGGACCACCACACCGACGGCCAGGGCGGCCCAGAGCGGCGGTCGCCAGTCGCGCCACTGGGCGACGAGGGCGAGCGCGAGGCCGGTGACGAGGATGATCGCGATAGGGAGTGCAGTTTCCATGGCGGGACCTAGACTGCCCTACGCCCCTCCGCGCTGCCACACGGCTTTGTTTCCGGATCTCCGACATGCGGGGTCGTAACGCGTCAGAACATGACCGTCTGTGCTGAACTTTTCGCATGGGGGGATCCGAAGTCAACCAGACACTGGTCAGGCTCTATTTCGAGGTGCGCGAAGGGCTGCATGACCCGGTCGCCGCCTGGGCGAAACTCACAGCGAACTCTGAGGTTTACCGGCAGGCGCGGGGTGGCCGCCGGGTCTCCCTGGACGACGCGACGGCCGCCGAGCTGGCCGCGGCGGCCATCGTGCACACCGCGTCCGAGCACGGCGCCGACCAGGTGGCGGCGCTGGCGACCTCGCCGCTGGCCGGGCTCGTACGCGGGATGGGCGGCGCGGTGCTCACCGAGCAGTCGAGCGCGCCCGAGCAGCTGCTCGGCCCGCGTTTCGAAGGGCCGCGGGCGGAGGACTGGGCGAATGCCGCGTACGTACTTCTCTGGGGTGAGAACAACAGGAACGTGCGCGCACCCGGGTCGCCGTGGGTGATCGCCGGCCGGTACAAGGGGCAGAAGGTGGTGGCCATCGGCCCGCACCCGACGCGGCTGTCGGACGAGACGCTCGTGGTGCGGCCCGGCACGGACGGGGCGCTGGCCATGGCGGTCGGGCACGTGCTGCTCAAGGAGTTCTTCCTGGACCGGCCGGCGTTCGCCGCGCACGCGATGGCGCGCACCGACCTGCCGGCCCTGGTGCGGCTGCGCGAGCTGGAGGACGGGCTGGTGCCCGGCGGGCTGCTCGGCCGCGACGCCGGGCGGCTCAGCCTGTACGGGGGCGACGGGGCGGCGGCGACGGAGGTGCTGCTGCCGCGGTTCGACGTGGGGCCGGGCGTGCTGCGCCGCGGGGTGCCGGCGGTGCGCGACGGCGAGGGCCTGGTGACGACCGTGTTCGACCTGCTGCTCGCGGTGTACGGGCTGGCCCGGCCGGGTCTGCCGGGCAGCTGGCCGGACGGCTACGACGACAAGACCTCCCCGTACACGCCCGGCTGGCAGGAGGCGCACACCGGGGTGGCGGCCTCGCGGGCGCTGAAGCTGGCCAGGGAACTGGGCGTCACGGCCGAGAAGACGGGCGGGCGGTGCATCGTGGTGCCCGGCTGGCTCGACACGCCGCACGCCGACACCGCCTACCGGGCGATGCTGGCGCTGCTCGTGCTCACCGGCTGCCGCCGGGGGTGGGCGCAGGCGTCGGGCGGGGCGGGCGTGCCGCTCGTGCCGTACCTGGTGCTGCACGCGTGCGGCGAGGACCGGGCGGACCTGGGGGCGTTGAGCTGGGCGCTGGCCGACGGGATGTTCGACCGGCGGACGTCGCGGACGGTGCTGCTGGACGCGGTGCGCGGCGGGCTGCCGATGGCGCCGCCGCCGCGGGTGCTGGCGCTGCCGCGGTGGATCTACCCGCTGCCGCCACAGGTGGACCTGCTGATCGGGCCGGACGAACGGTGCGATCTGGCCACTCCGGACTCGCGGCTGGTCGCCGACATGGTGGCGAAGCTGTCGGACGGGCAGGTGGAGCCGGCCCGGGAGGAGCCGGAGCCGGGTGAGCCCGGGATGCGGACGGTGGTGGACCACGCCTGGATGTACGAGTACGGGGAGGCGCTGCCGGTCTACCGTCCGCCGGGGGTGGGGGTGCCGCTCAAGCCCACCCAGCTCGTGCGGTTGCCGTGAGCCCGGGGCGGGGCCGCCGCCCCGGGCTCGGGTCTTGTCAGAAGCCCGCGGTGATGCGGGTGAACTCCCACTCGGCCTGGGAGATGCCGCTGCAGTTGGAGACGACCCCGCCGCCGGGGCAGGGGCGGTCACGGTTGACGCCCCAGTACGCGAGCCGGTTCAGGCCCTTGGACCTGGCCCAGTCGCGGATCTGCGTCCACGTCTGCGGGGTGGTCAGTTCCTGCTGGTCGGACAGGCCGTTCATGCCGGAGATGCCCATGCGGGCGTATGCCTGCGCGTCGGTGTAGCCGTAGGCGTTCTTGAGCGCGTTCTTCAGGCCCTCCGAGGCGTTGACGGTGTCCTGGTAGATGTTGGAGCTGCCGAAGTCGAACGGCATGATCGTGAAGTTGTCGATCGGCACGTTCAGCGCTCTGGCCTGGTTGATCAGGCGGACGCCGTGGGCGTTCGGGCCGGTCCTGCTGGTGCCGAAGGTGACGACGACCTTGACGTTCGGGTTGTTCTGCTTGACGATCTTGAGGCCGTTCAGGATGCGGTCCTGCACGGTGTAGTTCTCGAACTCGTCGTAGTTCTCGATGTCGAAGTCGACCACGGCCGGGCCGACCGCGTTGATGACCTGCTGCACGGCGCCGGCGAAGGCCTGCGGGGTGGCGCAGTTCGGGCCGAGCTTGTTGCCCTGCCAGCCGCCGAAGGAGATCTGGACGCTGCCCCCCTTGGACTTGATCGTGTTGATCGCCTGCTGGTCGGCGCCGCCGGTGAGGGGGCGCTGGCCGTCCCAGGCCGGGTTGCAGCCGCCGCTGGACAGGATGAACGCCATGGTGAACGACTTGACGCCGGTCGCGTCCATGACGGTGCCCGGGTTGGGCGGGTTGCCCCAGCCCATCCAGAGGTAGGGGGCGCCGGGCATCCGGCTCGGGTTCGGTTCCGGGTCAGGGCCGCCGGTGGAGGTCCGTGCGGTGACGGAGTTGCTGTGGCCGGACTGGTTGCCGGCGGCGTCGCGGGCCCTGACGGTATAGGTGTAGCTGGTGTTCGCCGCGCGGCCGGTATCGGTGTACGAGGTGCCGCCGACGGTCGTCACCAGGCTGCCGCCCCGGTAGACGTCGTAGCCGGTGACGCCGACGTTGTCGGTGGAGGCGTTCCAGGCGAGCGAGACGCTGCTGGAGGTGACGCCGGTCGAGCGCAGGTTGCCCGGCACGGACGGCGCCTGGGTGTCCCCGCCGCTGCCGCCGCCGACCTGCTTCCACAGGGCGGGCACGACGTTGGGCTCCCAGCCCGGCTGGGAGGTGTGGCTCTGGAGGCACTCGTAGTCGACGCCGTTGTGGGTGACGCGGGTGCCGGCGGTGTAGGGGGTCCAGGCCGTCCAGGCCGCGTAGGCGGCGGCCGTCGCGCCGTACGCGGCGGGGGCGGCGACGGTGGCGAGGCCGGAGAGGGTCATGGCGAGGGAGGCGAGTAACGCAAGGAACATACGTCGAAATTTCATGACATTCCTCGGAGGTGCGGCTTGACGGTCTTCGAGAAGTTCCAGTTGTGGGTGGCGTCCCAGTTGATGGACCAGGTCATCGCGCCCCTGATCCCGGGGTAGGCGCGCGGGGGTACGAACGATCCGCAGCGGGTGCGGGTGGCCAGGCAGTCGAGCGCCTGGTTGACGACGGCGGGCGCGACCACGCCGCCGCCCGCGGCGCCCGGCCCGGCGGGCAGGCCCAGCGCCACCTGGTCGGGGCGCAGCCCGTTCTCCAGCTGGATGCAGGCGAGCGCGGTCAGGAAGTCGACCGAGCCCTGGGAGTACGCCCACGCCTGGTCGCAGCCGAGCATGGAGCCCGAGTTGTAGTACTGCATGTGGACGACCGTGAGGATGTCCTTGATCGACAGAGCGAGCTTGAAGTACTCCATCCCGGTCGACTGCATGTCGATGGTCTGCGGCGCCATCGTGATGATCAGGCCGGAGCCGGCCTTGGCGTGCAGCGCCCGGAGCGCCTGGGCCATGTAGGTGGCGTTGAGCCCGTTCTCCAGGTCGATGTCCACGCCGTCGAACCCGTACGACGTCATGATCCCGTACACGGAGTCGGCGAACCTGGTCGCGGCGGCGGCACTGGCGACCTGCACGCGCCCGGCCTCGCCGCCGACGGAGAGGATGACCTTCTTGCCGCGCTGCTTGAGCGCCCGGACGTCGGCCCTGAACTGGGCGTCGGTGTAGCCGCCGAGCGCGCTCGCCAGGCCCGGGTCGACGCCGAAGACGACCTCGCCGGGGGTGGCGGTGGCCTCGCCGAACGCGATCGCGATCAGGTCGTACTCGTCGGGCACGGCCGACAGACGCAGTTCGGTGGCGGGGTTGACGAAGTTGTGCCAGTAGCCGGTGAGGAAGTGCTTGGGCAGCCCCTCCCCCGGCTCGCCGGGGTCGCAGCCGGCGGTGGTGGCGGTGGCGGGGTCGCTGGGCGCCGACTCGCCCGCGCCGTTGTGCGCCCGGACGGTGTAGGTGCGGGTCTCGCAGGCGCCGAGGCCGGTGATGGTCGCGGTGGCCGAGCTGACAGCGGCCTTGACAGCGGAGCCTTCGTAGACGCGGTAGCCGTCGACGGCGCCGCTCGCGGGGGTCCAGGTCAGGGTGATGGCGCCGGCGCCGCCCGTCGCGGTGAGACCGCCGGGCCTGCCGGGGACGCCCGGGACGGTGCCGCCGTCGCAGGACGCGCCGTTGAGCGTGCAGCCGGTGATGCCGGGGAAGTTGCCGGGGCTGCCGGTGAAGCCGAAGCTCGCGCTCGCGCCGGGGGCGAGCGCGGGCGCCCAGGAGGGGTTGGTGAAGGTGTAGTGCTGCCCGTTCCTGGACTGCGTGGCGTCCCAGGCGGACGCGATCGAGAAGCCTGACGGGAGGTCGAACTGGACGTTCCAGCCGTTCATCGGGCTGGAGGTGCCGTTGGTGACGGTGATTTTGCCTTCGAAACCGGTGCCCCAGTCGGACATCTTGGTGAAGGCGGCGGTCGCCGAGGCGGCCTGGGCGGGGGATGCGGTGAGTCCGAGTGCGAGGGTCGCGAGCACGACCAGGATCACGCGTGCTTTCACATTGTCGTCCTTGTCGGTGGCGTACCGCGCGGCTTGCGCCGGGGGGTGAGAGCGCAAGCCGCACGGCACGGCCCGCGGAGGCAGACGCGAGCCGTCAAGAGGTCCGATCTGTTAGGAAAGTTTCCTAAGAGTTGACGTGATCGTAGCCTTGACACCCCGGGCTTACAAGACCCAATGCGTCACCGCCTCCGATGCCCCCGCCACGCCGGGTGGCGGGGGCACGGACGGTTCAGTTCTGCCGCGTGATCCGGACGTCGTCGACCGCCGCCTCGACGAGCGAGGCGGTGGACAGGTCGGCGGCCTCGATGAGGATGCGCACCGTCTGCCCGGCGAACGAGCTGATGTCCGCGGTGGCCACGCTCCACGCGGCGTCCCGGTCGGACGCGGCGCCCGCCTGCTGGAAGACGGTCGCCGTGGTGTTGCCCACGACCCTGACCCGGAAGTAGTCGGCGCTGGTCGCGTTCGACCCGTGCGCCAGGTACCAGGACAGCGACAGGCTGGTGGTCCCGCCGGCGGGCAGCGTGATCAGCGGCGACTGGATCGAGGTGACGCCGCCGTCGATGTCGTACGCGCCCGCCGAGCTGCCGGCCAGGCGGCCGGTCACCAGGTCGTTGCTGCCGCTGACCGTGGTGCCGAGCTGCTTGGGGCCCGAGGAGGAGGTGGCGGCGGGGTCACCGCGCTCCCACTGGCCGAGGGTGGCCGTGTCGGTGCCGTTCGGGTTGACCGTCCAGCCGGTGGCGGTCTCGAAGGTGTCCGAGTAGACGGTCGTCGGCGGAGTGCCGGTGCCGCAGTACTGGGACTCCTTGCCGATGATCCGGTAGACGCAGTCGGAGTACTCCAGGAACCGCAGCGTGGCCTCCTTGTTGCGGGTGGTCTGCGGCACGATCTGCTCGTCGGGTGGGTAGAAGCCGGGGCTGGAGCCGGTCGGGTACATCTCGAACGTGTAGCTGAAGATCTTGTAGACGCCCCACAGCCAGTCGTTGATGGTGCCGTCGGTGATGTAGAGGTCGCTGGCCTGCTCGGGGGTGTAGCTGTTCGTCGAGGCCATGCTCTGGCCCAGGGTGGCGTGCGCGTTCCTGTCGTCCAGCGTCAGACCTGGCGCGGTGTCGTTGAAGGTGTAGCCGTAGGGCCACAGGATCAGCTCGCTGTAGGTGTGCCAGTCGATGTGCGCCTTGATCTGCTGCACGCCGCCGACGACGCGGCCGCGTACCCAGTTCGCGACGGCGCGGACCTCGGGCGCCGACTCGGCCGACGGGCCCCGGTAGGTGTCGCTGGAAGGCGAGCCGGAGGAGCCGCCGCAGCAGCCCCACTGGTAGCCCCAGTTGCGGTTGAGGTCGGTGCCGACTGCGGAGGTGCCGCTGTTCGGCTGCCTGTTCTTGCGCCAGGACCGGTAGCTGCCCGTGGCGATGTCGTACTCGCCGCCGTCCGGGTTGAGGTCCGGCATGATCCAGATCTCGCGGGAGTTCACCAGGGAGGTGACCCTGGAGTCGCTGCCGTACCCGTCGGTGAGCAGGTCCATGATGTAGAGCGCCATCTCGACGGTGAGGTGCTCGCGGGCGTGCTGGTGGGCGGTGAACAGCACCTCCGTCTCCGCCTCGTCCGTCGCGACGTTGTCGCTGATCTTGACGCCGACGAGCTGCCTGCCTTCGTACGAGGTCCCGTACGAGAACTTGCTCGCGATGCCCGGATGGTCGGCGACCAGGTCGTCGATGTACGCGATCATCTCGGCGTAGTTGTGGTAGGCGGAGTCCGATGGCGGGAAGTCAGCGGCCGCGGCATCGGACGTGGATCTCGGGCGCGGGACCTCCGCGACCCGGTAACCGAGGTTCCTGATGGCGGTGACCTCGGCTTCCGTGGCGGTGATGAGGACCGACTCCTTCGTCACCTCGTCGATGGCCGCGCCGGTGGCCGCGACCGCGCTGCGTTCCTGCGCGTTCGACGGGCCCTGGACGCGGTACTGCTTGTTGGGGGGTGGCTCGGCGGATGCCCCGGCCCCGGTCGCGCCGGTCAGGCAGACCAGGGACAGGGCGGCCAGCAGGATGACCAAACGGCGGTGCACCTCGTCCTCCTAGAGCGCGCGGGCTCGGGTGTTGACGCGCGCCTGAACTGAGAGTGAAGAGGCGCCCTGTGCGGGGGAAGGCCCAATCTACGCCTCCCCGGTAGGGGTAATCTGCAATGTCACCCCCGTGTCAGGCCTGGAGCGAGGCAGGATGTTCTTCGGCATCACAGATATCTGGACGTACGTCATCGGCGCTTTTCTGATCATCCTGCTGCCGGGGCCCAACTCGCTGTTCGTGCTCGCCCAGGCCGCGCAGCACGGCGTGCGGCAGGGATACCGGGCGGCGGGCGGGGTGTTCGTCGGCGACACCGTGCTGATGCTGCTGTCCGCGGCGGGCGCCGCCTCGCTGCTGCGCTCCGCGCCGTTGGTGTTCACCATCGTGAAGTACGCGGGCGCGGTCTATCTGGCCTGGTTGGGGCTCCAGATGATCCGGGGAGCCTGGCGCGCGTGGCGCAACAAGGACGTCGCCGCGGCCGTGACGAGCGGCCCCGAGCGGGTGTCGCGTGCCCCGCGCCCGTTCGGCAAGGCGCTGGCGATCAGCCTGCTCAACCCCAAGGCGATCCTGTTCTTCGTGTCGTTCTTCGTCCAGTTCGTCGACCCGGGTTACGCCACGCCCGCGCTCTCGTTCCTCATCCTGGGCTCGATCATCCAGGTGTTCAGCGCGCTCTATCTCACAGCGCTGATTTTCTGCGGCTCTTTCCTGGCCGCTCAGTTCCGTTCCCGGCGGCGGCTCAGTGCGGGCCTGACCTCGGGTGTCGGTGCGGTGTTCGTCGCTTTCGGGGCGTCGCTCGCGGCCTCGTCGCTGAGCTGATCGCCGCCGGGCGGCCATTCTCAACGTGTCAAAAGAGGCAGTCGCCCCTTAGGGGGTCGGGTACGGTAAGCCACCGGAAAGCGCCCGGCAACCCCCGGATGCGAAGGTCGGAGTATGCCAGGGTGGCCGCTGGGTGACATCGAGCGGTCCGTCCGGCAAGCCTGCCGGCCCGAAGCCGGGGTAGTCCCAGCCCGTCGGCCCAATCTGCGGAGCAAGCGTTGAACCACCCTCCCGTCACCCTGCCTCGTCTGACCGCCCTGGCCCGTCAGGCCGCCCCGCAGTTGCTGGAAGCTGTGGTCGCTCCCCTGGTGGTGTTCTATGCCGCGATGATGCTGCTCGGCCTCCAGTGGGCGCTCATCCTGACCTGCTCGTGGGTCTACGTGGGCGTGGCATGGCGGCTGATCAGGAGGATCCGGGTGCCGGCCACGATGTATCTGGCCGCCGCGGCGATCACGCTGCGCACGGTGATCGGGCTGTGGACCGGCACGTGGATGTGGTACTTCATCCAGCCCGAGCTGGGCACCATCTGCATCGGCATCGCCTTCCTCGCGTCCGTGCGGCTGAACAGGCCGCTCGTGGAGAAGCTCACGCTCGACTACATCCACCTGCCGAACGCGGTGCTCAAGCACGAGCGGGTCCGCAGGTTCTTCGCCAGGATCACGCTGCTGTGGGCGTTCGTCCTGCTGATGAACTCGGGCCTGAGCATCGCGCTGGCGATATACGAGTCGCTCTCGGGCTCGCTCAGCGGGTACATCGTGCTGCGCACGTCAGCGGTGGCCGTGATAAGCGGGCTGGCGATCACCGTCTCCCTCTTCGGCTTCAAGCGGCTGCTGCGCCGGCTGCACGTGGCGCACGGCTGACCGTTCGGCCAGCAGGAACGCTCCACACATCCCCATGGCCATCCCGGTCAGCATGCCGAACAGCTCCAGCAGGTCGGTCAGCCCGGTGGCTCCGCCGCTGAGCGGCGCGGCCGTGGCCGTGATGATCATCGCGTAGAGGCCCCAGCCGAACAGCGACCCCGACCCCAGCCAGGCCACGACCAGCGGCTGCCAGAACGGCCGGCGGGCGTTCGCCCTGACCAGGGCCACCAGCGCCACGCCCGCCGCCACGGCCAGCAGGCCCTTGATCCCCTGCTGGAACGCGCCGGCCGAGGTCATCGCCGCGGCGGCCTCCGGCGGCAGCCCCGCGTCGCCGCCGAACGCCCACGAGAAGCGGACACCCCCGATGACGGCCGCCACCAGCAGCGAGCCCCACGCCACCACCCGCTGGAACGGTCTCGTCAGCGACTGGTACGGGGCCTCGGCGGTGGTGGTGAAGACGGCGGGCCAGCGGTCCCGGGCGTAGAGCACGAAAGCGGCCATGAGTCCGACGCCCTGCCCGATGAACCCGCCGTAGACCATGACGTAGACCCAGGGCTCGATCGGGCCGCCCACGTCGAACAGAGCCGCCCCTTCGAGCAGCAGCCCCAGCGGCGTCGTGACCACGATCACGCCGAGCAGGCCGGTGCCGACCCACAGCGGCAGCAGCACCAGCCAGGCGGGCAGCCGCATCCCCCACCGCATGGTGAACCCGAGCGCCAGGACCAGCGCGACGGCGTCCATGCCGAACGTCAGCACGTTCATGCCGTACATCGTCGAGTCGTCCATGAGCGCCGGGTCGGTGACGCCGACCGGGCTGCCCGTCAGCCAGAGGACCTTGAGCGTGAGGTAGGGAAGCATGGCGGCGATGGCCACGATCGCCGCGGTGATCCGGCCCACGCCTGCTCTCGGTGTCTCGTTCATGCCTCCCAGGCTGCTCTTCCGGCCGCTCGCGGGCCTCACGCGGGCAGGGGATCCCCCTCCCCCGTACGGGGGAGAGCAGCTCCGTACGTCTGAGCTTCGGTACGGGGGACTCACGGCAGTTCCGCGGCCAGTTCGTAGCCGCCGTCCGCTGGGCCGGCCCGGAGGGTGCCGCCCGCCAGCCGCACCCGCTCCCGCAGCCCGGGCAGGCCGAAGCCGCCGGTGGCGGTGACCTGGGGGGCGCGGGCGGGCGGGCCGTTGCGGACGGCGACCAGGTGCGGGGTGACCGCGACCTCGATCGCGGCGCCCGGCGCGTGCTTGGCGACGTTCGTCAGCCCTTCCTGCACCACCCGGTGCGCCAGGCCGGGAATCGGTCTCTCCAGCCGCAGCGTGATCGCCATCCCGGAATCACGGGCCCGCTCCACCAGCGCGACCACGTCCTCCCCCGCCCCGGCCATCGGCGACACCTCGGCCTCACCGTCCGCCGTAGCGAGCGACGCGACCTCCTCGCCACCCTCCGGGACGGGGCCGGCTTCCCGCGCCGCTTCGGTGGGGGGTTCCTCGGGCAGGGGGGCGAGGGGGGCGGCGTCGGTGTCTTCGCGGAGGACGCCGATGATCTGGCGGAGCCGCTCGGTGGCGTCCGCGGCCGCAGCGCGCAGTTCGCTCGCCGCTCTGGCGTGGGCGGGTTCGAGGGTGGGGGACAGTTCGAGGCCGGCGGCGCGTACCGCGATGAGCGCCAGGTCGTGGCCGAGCGAGTCGTGCATGTCGCGGGCGATGCGCGCCCGCTCGCGCAGCCGTGCCTGCGCCTCGGCCGCCTGCCGCGCCTGGTCCCGCTGCTGCAGGAGCCGCCTGCGGAGCAGGCCCAGGAGGTACGGGACCAGGTAGGTGCCGATCAGGCCGGTGACCATGGTGATCCACAGACCGGCCGCGCCGCCCCCGGCGACGACGAGGACGACGCCGATCGCGGTGATCAGGACGGCGACCAGCCCGGCGCCCGGTATCCGGATGGGCCAGGGCAGGGCCCGGGGCAGGCGACGTCCGGCGAGGTAGGCGTACCAGATGGAGAACGGCGAGACCGGCGCGAACGGGAAGATCTTGACCTGGATGGCGCCGGGGATGAGCCAGGTGATGTCGGAGGTGGCCAGGCTGTCGGCGAAGTCCCACGGCCCGAGCGGCAGCAGCAGCACCACCGCCGCCAGCGGCCACGGCCTGCCGACGAGGACGGCGAGCGCTCCAAAAGCCAGGCGCGGCACCGTGATCGCGCAGAACGCGCCGAGGTCTCTCAGCGGATCGGGCCCCATGGCGCTGATCACGATCGCCAGCAGCACCCACAGGACCACGTCTCTGAGCACCTGGCGACGGTCGTCGCGGCGTAGTCCGTTCACGCCCACGACGGTATCCGCGACCAGGCGGGACCCGCTCCCCCCGAAGGTCTGCGCCGGCCCCTGACGAAAGTCGGGTGGCTCGCGCTCCCCCGCCGGCGGTGGGGCTAGCACCACCATCAACTCGGATGCCCGCACTGATGTGCCGGGTCCGTCCGGCCGCTTTGATCGAAGGGTGTCAACCGGAGGTCGTAGCGCCGCCCCTGACGAAAGTCGGGGGTACCGCGTACCGATCGTCCGATGTGCGGTGGCCTGCGGGATTCCTAGGTTCGGAGCGTACGGGCCCTGACCCCGGTAGGGGAAGAGCCCGCGTTCGTCCCCGGGAGATCCCCGATGTCCGCCGGCACCTCTCGCCGCCAGGGTGAGAGTGCGCGCCAATCGATCGGAGTTCACGCTGATGTCGCACGCCGTCCTGGAGTTCCTCCAGCAGGTGATGTCCTCGCCCTGGCTCTACCTCGCGCTGTTCACGCTCTCCCTGCTCGACGGGTTCTTCCCGATCGTGCCCGCGGAGACCTCCGTGATCACCGCCGGGGTGTTCGCGGCCACGGGCGAGCCGAACCTCGCGCTGGTGATCCTGGTGGCGGCGCTCGGCGCGTTCGCCGGCGACCACATCTCCTACCTGCTCGGTCTCAAGGGCGGGGGACGGCTGCGCAAGCGCAAGGCAATGGTGTGGGCGCGCGACGCCCTCGCCGAGCGCGGCGGCCTGGTGCTGGTCGTGGCCCGTTACATCCCCGGCGGGCGGACCGCGACCACGCTCACCATGGGCGCCGTCCGCTATCCGCTTCGCCTGTTCACGATCTTCGACGCGATCGCGGCGGCCTCGTGGGGCCTGTACTCGGGGCTGATCGGGTTCTTCGGCGGGATGGCGTTCGAGCGCGACCCGATCAAGGGGCTGCTGCTCGGGCTGGGCATCGCCGTGTCCGTCACGGCCGTGGTGGAGACCGTCCGCTGGCTGCGGAAGCGGCGCGCCACCAACGCTTCCCCCGTGCGACTTCCCTCGGACACGTCGGTTTGACCCTGCCGGGTGACCATCCAGCTGAAAGGAGTGGGGCATGACGGTGCCGGCCGCGGTGATCGCCCTGATCGGCTCACTGTTCTTCGCACTCGGAGCGGCTTTGCAGCAGTTCGAGGCGGTGGGCACCGACAAGCCCGGGATGCTGACCCTGCTGCGGCGGCCACGCTGGCTGCTGGGCGGGGCCGCCATCCTGGCCGGCGGCGGGCTGCACATCGTGGCGCTCGGCCTCGGCCCCCTCACCGTGGTCCAGCCGATGGGGGTGGCCAGCCTGTTGTTCGCGTTGCCGATCGCGGCGACCCTGCACGGCCGCAGGCCGTCCACGTCCGAGCTGGGCGCGGCGGCCGTGGTCGCGGCGGGGCTGGTCGGCCTCGTCCTGCTGGTGCCCGAGTCGGACGTGCCGGTGCGGTTGGAGCCGCGGGAGCTGTTCACCCTGCTCGGCGTCTCCGGCGCGGCGGCGGTGCTGCTGTGGGCGGGCGCGCGGGCGGCCGCCCCCGCGTGGCGGGCCGCGCTGCTGGCCACCGCGTCCGGGGTGCTGTACGGCGCCACGGCCACGCTCGTGCGGGTGCTGGTGGACGGCGGCTGGAACTGGGCCTACCTGCTGGCCCTGCCGGTCCCGGCGCTGCTGGCCCTGGTGATGCTGCAGCGCGCCTACTCCGTCGGCCACTTCGGCGTCTCCTTCGCCGCCCTGCAGATCGCCGACCCGCTCACCGCGGTGGCGTTCGGCGCGCTGCTGCTCGGCGAGCCGCTCCCCACCGGCCTCGCGCCCGTGGCGGCCGCGGCGCTGGCCGCCGCCGGAACCGTCGCCCTCGCCCGTACGACCCCGCTGGAAAGCCGGCCTCCCCGGGCCGGAACCCCCACCTAGAAGAAACCCTGAGGAGTCACCCACCATGGCGATGCCCCTGCACCGGACCCACCGGGACGCCGGCCTCTCCCCCGCCCCCGAACGCCCCCGGCGGATCATGATCTCGACCGACACGTACCCGCCGGACGTGAACGGCACAGCCTACTTCGCCCACCGGCTGGCCACCGGCCTGGCCGCGCGCGGCAACGAGGTACACGTGGTGTGCCAGTCGGACCTCGGCCCGGCCGGCGCCGACGTGATCGACGGCGTGATCGTGCACCGGCAGCGTTCGGCGCCGCTGCTCGTCCACCCGACGATGCGGGTCGCGGTTCCCGCGCGGCTGGACCGGCTGATGGCCGCCGTCGACCCCGACGTGCTGCACACCCAGGGCCACTTCGTGGTCGGCAGGGCCGCCCTGGCCGCCGCCCGCCGCCGCGGCGTCCCCGTCGTGGCCACCAACCACTTCATGCCCGACAACCTTTTCCAGTTCGGCCACGTCCCCGCCCGGCTGCGGGCGGGCGCGAGCCGGCTGGCCTGGCGCGACTTCGGCCGGGTGTTCGGCAAGGCCGACCACGTCACCACGCCCACCCCGCTGGCCGCCGCGCTCCTGGCCGAGCAGGGCTTCGATCGCGACGTCGAGGCCGTCTCCTGCGGCATCGACCTGACCCGTTTCCACCCGCACGCCGAGCCGAAGGAGTGGGCGCGCAAGCTGTTCGGCCTGCCGGACCGGCCGACCGTGCTGTTCGTCGGCCGGCTGGACGAGGAGAAGCGGCTCTCCGACCTCATCCGGGCGATGCCGTACGTGCTCAACGAGACCGACGCCCAGCTCGCGCTCGTCGGGAGCGGCAACCAGCGCGAGACGCTGGAGACGCTCGCCGCCCGGATCGGGGTGGCGGAGCGCGTGTCGTTCCTCGGGTTCGTGGCCGACGAGAACATGCCGCAGGCGTACGCGGCCGCCGACGTGTTCGCCATGCCGAGCGTGGCCGAGCTGCAGAGCATCGCCACCCTGGAGGCGATGGCGACCGGCCTGCCCGTGGTGGTCGCCGACGCGATGGCGCTGCCGCACCTGGTGAACGGCGACAACGGCTACCTTTTCCCGCCCGGGGACGTGCTGGCTCTGGCCCGCCACCTGACCTCCGTCCTGACCGACGGCGACCTGCGCGACCGGCTCGGCCTGGCCAGCCGCGAGCTCGCGCTCACCCACGACCACCAGACCTCTCTCGCCCGGTTCGAGCAGATCTATGACGAGGTGACGCGATGACCTCACGTGCCGCGACCGCCGCCACCGTCACGGCGGCGCTGGCGTCCGCCGGCGCCCTCGGCTACGCCGAGCTGACGCTGCCCGCCCAGCCGCTGCTCAGCGACTACGCCCTGGTGCCTGGCGGGATGGCGCCGACGTTACTGGGGATGCTCGCGCTGGCGGCGGCGTGCCTGAGCCTGGCGTACGGGCTCGCCACGTCCGACCCTCGCCGCACCGCGGCGACCCGCGTGCTGCTGCTGGCCGCGGCCGCCGGGCTGATGCTCAGCGCGGTCTTCCCGACCGACCCGGGCGAGATCAAGTCTCTGACAGGGGAGATCCACCGGTGGGCGGCGGCCGTGGTCTTCACCACCCTGCCGGTGGCGGGCTGGACGCTCGCGCGCGGGCGGGCACGGGCCGCCCGGTGGAGCGCGGTCCGGGCGCTGGCGGTGACCGCCGGGCTGGTGCTGGCCGTGTACCTGGCGGCGCATCCGGCCTCGTTCACCTCCGGCTGGATCGGCGGTGAGGGCTACTACGGGCTGCTGGAGCGCGCCCTGGTGGTCGCGGACATGGCGCTCCTGGTGGTCATGGCGGCCGCCGGCGCGCGCCCCGCGGCGGTGGCCGTCCCCGCCCGCGAGACCGTCGGGGAACCCCAGGAGCGCCTGGCCGCCTGACGACACTTCGACCGGGGCCGAAACGTTCCCGATCTAGCGTGGACGCATGGTCATCACCCACCGTGCCGAGGCCCTCGCGGTGCTCGCCGACACCCGCTACATCCCGCCTCCCGTCAGGCAGGACGCGCCGGAGGGCACGCTCGCCTGGCTGCGCTCCCACGCCTCCCGGTTCAGCACCGGGGAGGTGCACGCGCGGCGCCGGCGGCTGCTGGAGGAGTCGCTCGACGCCCTCGACCCGGACGCGCTCCGGGACGCCGCCAGGAAGCTGACGCTGGAGCGGGACGGCCGCTGGGAGGGCGTCCCCGTGACAGTGCTCGGCCACGCCCTCGGCGTCCGGGACACCGGCCGGCTGGTGGAAGCCGTGCGCGCCGCCGCCCCCGGCTATCTGTCCGGCGAGGAGACCCCGGAGGCCGACGCGGCCGTCCGCGACCTGATCACCCTCGCCGCCGACGCCGGCCTCGTCCGATCGTCGGTTGCGCTGATCACGTTGCTGCTGCAGGCGCACGACGCGACCGAGGGGCTGGTACGGAACGCGTTGCGTCAGGCCGGGCCCGGCGATGCCGTGGCGCGGGTGCTGGAGCGCACGCTCAGGCTCGACCCGCCGCTCAAGGTGACGCGGCGGATGGACCGGGAGACCGGGGCAGAGGTGCGGATCGATCTGGTCCAGGTCAACCGGGACGCCGGAGCCCACCTCACGTTCGGCGCGGGGGTGCGCCCCTGTCCCGCCCGGCGGCACGCGATGGCGCTGGCCGAAGGAGTCGTGGCGGGGGTGCTGGGACGATGAGCGAGGAGTTCCGGGCGCTGCACCGGCGCGGCGAGCCGCTGCTGCTGCCCAACGCGTGGGACTACGGGTCCGCGGCGCTGCTGGCCCGGGAGGGGTTCGCCGCGATCGGCACCACGAGCCTCGGCGTGTCCGCCGTGCACGGCAGGCCCGACGCCGCCGGGGCAACTAAGGCGGAGACCGTGGCGCTGGCCGGGGCGATCACCGGCCTCGGGGTGATGGTCAGCGTGGACGTGGAAGGCGGGTTCAGCGACGACCCCGCCGAGGTGGCGGAACTGGTCGCCGGGCTCGCCGCGGCCGGGGTCGTGGGGGTCAACCTGGAGGACGGCCGGGCCGACGGCACGCTGCGGCCGGTCCGCCTGCACCAGGAGATCATCGAGGCGGCGAAGGGCCACGGGGTCTTCGTGAACGCCCGTACCGACACGTGCTGGCTCAAGACGGGCGACCCGTCGGAGCGGGTGCGGGCGTACGGACACGCTGACGGGATCTTCGTGCCGGGGCTGAGCGACCTGGGCGCCATCGCCGAGCTGGTGGAGCTGACTCCTCTGCCGGTCAACATCCTGTACCAGCCGGGCGGGCCGGGCCTGGACGAGCTGGCGCGGGCCGGGGTGGCGCGGGTCAGCACGGGGTCGCTGCTGTACCGGGCGAGCCTGTGGGGCGCCCTGTCCACGCTCGCCGCCGTGCGTCCGTCAGGTTCGCGGGAGGAGACCGTTATGCCCAGCTATGGGGACATCACCGCCATGCTGCCGGGACCGCGATAATCAGAGGCATGCGCTTCGAGATCCTCGGCCCCACCGAGGTGCTGGGTGACGACGGGACCGGGATCCCGGTCGGCGGTCCCCGGGTGCGTGCGCTGCTCGCACTGCTCGCGCTGGAGCCCGGGCGGGTGGTCGGGGCCGACCAGCTCGTCGACGGGCTGTACGGGGAGGAGCCGCCCGAGGGGGTGGCGAACGCGCTGCAGTCGCAGGTGTCACGGCTGCGCAGGGCGCTGGGGCGGGACCGGGTCGAGTTCCATCCGGCGGGCTACCGGCTGGTGGCCGATCCGATGGACGTGGACGCGAGCCGGTTCGAGTGGCTGGCCGCCGAGGGGCGGCGGGCGCTGGGGTCCGGCGACGCGGGGCGGGCGTCGGCGCTGCTGCGCGAAGGGCTGGAGCTGTGGCGGGGCGCGCCCCTGGCCGACGCGCCGCACGCCGGCGCGTCGGCGGCCCGGCTGTCCGAGCTGCGCCTCACGGCGATCGAGGATCGGACGCAGGCGGATCTGGAGCTGGGCCGGCATCGCGAGCTGGCCGCCGAGCTGCGCCGGCTCGTCGCCGACCATCCACTCCGCGAGCGGCTGCGCGCCCAGCTCATGCGTGCCCTGTACGGGAGCGGCCGTCAGGCGGAGGCCCTGACCGCGTACGCCGAGGGCCGGCGCATCCTGGACGACCAGCTGGGCATCCAGCCGGGGCCCGAGCTCGCGGCGGCCCACCTGGCGGTCCTCCGCGCCGACCCCGCCCTCGGCCTCGCCACCCTCCCCCTACCGCCCCTCACCCCCACAAGTCCGCAAACCATCACCCCCCGTTCACACGACACCCAACCGGACACACGCGGGCCCCAGACCGGCGGCGATCACGATACGGCGGACGCGCGGGGAGCCCAGCACGCCGGAAGCGGCCCGTGGGAGACCTCCCACACCGACGCCCAGCACGACCGAAGCGGTGGCACTCACCGCGAGCACCGGCCCGATACGGCGCGTCCCGCAGCCGACCGGGGAGACGACGTCCGCTTCACCCAGCTGGACGGGCGCGGAGCCGAGCGCGGTGCGGGCGGAGCCGGGCGCGGTGGGGGCGGAGCCGGGCGCGGTGGGGGCGGAGCCGGGCGCGGTGGGGGCGGAGCCGGGCGCGGTGGGGGCGGCCCGTGGGAGAGCGTGGAGGGCTCCGATGGTGGCCGGGTCTGGGGCGGTCCGGGTGGTGGGGCCGCTGACGTGGGTGGGGGCGTCTCGCGGGGGGTCTGGTCGGGTGGGGCTGGGGTCAAGGTGGGGGTGCGGGCGCAGCTGAGCAGTTTTGTGGGGAGGGGGGAGGAGCTGCGGCAGGTCAGCAGGGAGCTGGGGGCGTCCAGGTTGGTGACGTTGGTGGGGGCCGGTGGGGCGGGGAAGACGAGGCTGGCGCTGGAGGTGGCGGAGCGGGCCGACGGGGACGTGTGCCTGGTTCAGCTTGCCCCGGTGACCGCGGATGCCGAGGTGGCCCCGGCGGTGCTGGCCGCGCTGGGGATCCGGGACCGGCACGGGCCGGAGCTGCCGGACCCCGTGGAGCGGCTGGTGACCGCGCTCGCCGGCCGGGAGCTGCTGCTCATCCTGGACAACAGCGAGCACGTGGTCGAGGCGGCCGCGAGGCTGGCCGACACGCTGCTCGGGTCCTGCCCGGGGCTGCGGGTGCTGGCCACGAGCAGGGAGGCGCTGGGCATCACCGGCGAGTCGCTGGTGCCGGTGTCGCCGCTGCGGCTGCCGCCGCCCGACGCGCGGGACCCGCTCGGCTACCCGGCGGTGCGGCTGTTCGCCGACCGGGCGGCGGCGGTGCGGCCCGCGTTCGCGGTCACCCCCGAGAACGTCGAGCAGGTGGTCCGCATCTGCCACGCCCTGGACGGCCTGCCGCTGGCGATCGAGCTGGCGGCGGCCCGGCTGCGTACGCTGTCGGTGGCGGAGGTGGCGGCGCGGCTGGACGACCGGTTCCGGCTGCTGGCGCGCGGCAGCAGGACGGCGCTGCCGCGCCACCAGACCCTGCGCGCGGTGGTGGCGTGGAGCTGGGACCTGCTGGACGAGGACGAGCAGCGGATGGCCGGACGGCTGACGGTGTTCGCGGGCGGCGCGACGGCGGAGGCGGCCGAGCGGGTGTGCGGGCTGCCCGAGGAGGTGCTGTTCTCGCTGGCGGAGAAGTCGCTGGTGGAGGCCGTCGACGGCCGCTACCGGATGCTGGAGACCATCCGCGCGTTCTGCGCCGAGCGGCTGGCGGAGGCGGGCGAGGCCGAGACGATGCGGGAGGCGCACGCCGCCCACTACCTGGATCTCGCGATCACCGCCGACAACCACCTGCGCCGCGCCGAGCAGCTGGAGTGGCTGGCCCGCCTGGACGCGGAGAGCGACGACCTCAACGCCGCCGTGCGCTGGGCGACCGAGTCGGGCAGGCTGGAGACGGCGCTGCGGCTGCTGGCCTACTGCGCCTGCTACTGGTGGATGCGCGGCCACCGGACGGTCAGCACGACCCTCGCCGCGGAGCTGCTGGAACGCGTCGGCGACGCCGCGCCGGATGGCCTGAAGGAGGAGTACGCCATGTGCGTGCTCGTCGCGGCCTGGACCGGCGTGGGCGATGACTGGCTGGCCGAGCGGCTCGAAGGGCTGCGTCCTTCCCTGCCGACGGACTACATGCCGGCGAAGCTGGAGTTCCTGACTTTGCTGCTGGCCATGTTCACCGGCCCGCCGGAAGGGGTGGCCACGCCTTCGCAACTGCGCGCGCTGACCGCGGCGGTGCCGATGTCGCCGTGGTCGACCGCGCTCACCGGGTGCGGGTACGGGTTCATGCTGCAGGAGTCGGGCGAGCCGGAAAGGGCCGGAGCGGAGTTCGAGCGGTCGCTGGCCGCCTTCCGCGCCATGGGTGAGCGCTGGGGCACCATGCTGGCGCTGTCCGGCCTCGCCGACCTGGCCGCCGAGCAGGAGGACCACGTGACCACGCTGGCCAGGGCGAAGGAGGCGATGGAGGTCGCGCGGCAACTGGGCGCGCTGGCCGACGTCGCGGAGAGCCTGTGCCGGTGCGCCGACGCGCTGGCCCGTACCGGCGATCCGGAGCGGGCGCGTACCGACTACGAGAGGGCGGCGGAGCTGTCCCGCCGCGTCGGCTCGACCGACATCCTGGCCAGGGCGCACTGCGGGCTGGGCGAGGTGGCGCTGGCGGTGGGCGACCTGGCCGCCGCCCGCACGTGGCTGGAGCGGGCCCGCGAGGAGTGCCCGGCGGGCTGGTACAGCGTGAACGACCTGAGGGAGCGGATCGCCGCCGCGCTGGCGGCGGTCAGCGGACGGTAGGCACGCGGTCAGCGCCGGGCGCGACCGTGGTCCGCATGACGAAGAAATGGGCCGGACTCGCGATCTGCTGCCTGGCCACCCTCCTCCTGTCCGTGGACCTCACGGTCCTGCACCTCGCCCTGCCACGGCTGGTCGCCGACCTCGGCGCCTCCTCCACGCAGCTGCTGTGGATCGGCGACATCTACGGGTTCGCGCTGGCGGGCCTGCTCATCACGATGGGCAACGTGGGCGACCGGATCGGCCGCAAGCGTCTGCTGCTGATCGGCGCGGTCGCGTTCGCCGCGGCCTCCGCCGTGACCGCGTACGCGCCGAACCCCGAGCTGCTCATCGTGGCGCGGGCCCTGCTGGGCGTGGCGGGCGCGACGATCATGCCGTCCACGCTCTCGATCATCAGGAACGTGTTCACCGACCCGGCCGAGCGCACCACGGCCATCGGCGTCTGGAGCGGGATGAGCGCGGCCGGGTTCGCGCTCGGCCCGGTGATCGGCGGGCTGCTGCTGGACCACTTCTGGTGGGGTTCGGTGTTCCTGATCAACCTGCCGATCATGGCGTTGATCGTCGTCGTCGGCGTGCGGGTGCTGCCCGAGTCGCGCAACCCGGAGCCGGGGCGCCTCGACCTGATCAGCGTGGCGCTGTCGTTCGCCGGCATCGTGGCCGTCGTCTACGCGGTCAAGGAAGCGGCCGACAAGGGCCTGGCGCACGTGGACGTGCAGGTCACCGGGGTGCTCGGGGTGGCCGGGCTGCTGGTGTTCGTCTGGCGGCAGACGAAGCTGGCCGAGCCGCTGATCGACGTGCGGCTGTTCAGGCGGCGCGCGTTCTCCGCGTCGATCGGCACCAACCTGCTGGCGATCTTCACGATGATGGCCATGTCGCTGTTCTTCGCCTGGTACTTCCAGCTCGTGCTGGGCTGGTCGCCGCTGCAGGCGGGGCTCGCGGGCCTGCCCGGCGGGCTGAGCGGCGCGATCGGCGGCGTGGTGGCCGCCCCGCTGGTGAACCGCATCGGCAGGAACGGGGTGGTGGCGCTCGGCCTGCTGTTGAACGCGGTGGCGTTCTTCTACTACTCCACGATCGGCCTGGAGGTCAGCTACCCGGTCATGGCGTGCGCCATGGTGGTGGGCGGCATGGGCATCGGGCTGGCGTTCACGGTCAACAACGACAACGTGCTGGCCACCGCGCCGAGGGAGCGGGCGGGCGCCGCGGCGGCGGTCTCGGAGACCTCGTTCGAGCTGGGCGGCGCGCTCGGCATCGCGATCCTGGGCACGGTGCTCAACAGCACCTATGCCGGCCGCCTGGAGGTGCCCGCCGGCGTACCGGGCGAGGCTGCGCGCGAGTCGATCGCCGGGGCGCTGGCCACGGCCGAGTCGCTGCCCGCCGCGCAGGCGGGTCAGCTCGTGCTGGCGGCGCGGGAGGCGTTCGTGCAGGCGGTGAACGTCACCGCGCTCGCCACGTCGGCGATGCTGGTCGTCGTGGCGGCGCTCGCGCTGGTGGGGCTCCGCGGCGTGCCCAAGGTCATCCCGGAGGAGGATCTCGTACGCGCGCACTGAGCCCCCGGACGCCGGGCTCGACTACAGATGCGCGTGCAGGAACTCCGCCGTCGCCTCGACGGCCTGCGTCACGTACGGCTCGCGGTCGTACAGGTCGATGTGCTCCCTGGCGTCCAGCCAGACCAGCTTCTTCGGCTCGTCCAGCCGCTTGAACGCCTCCTCGGCGCCCTCGGGCGAGCAGAACCGGTCGGCCACGCCGTGCACGATGAGCGCCGGTTTGGGCGACAGGAAGTCGGCGCCCATCATGTTGTCCATCGTGATCAGTTCGCGCACGCTCGCGCTGGTCACCCGGTTGGCCCAGTGGGCGGAGGCCGAGCGGGCGGTGCCGTAGTAGGCGTACGGCTCCGCGCCGGGCATGGCGGCCTCCCCCTCCTCGGCCACCGCCGGGATGTACGCCACCGGCCCGCCCTGGTCCTGCCGCTCCAGCACGGCGGTGAAGGAGGCCAGGGCCGCCTGGTAGTCCATGCCCGCGCGCATCGTGTACGGGTTGTTGTACGCGCCCGCGATCCCGGCGAACGCCTTCACCCGGGGGTCGAACGCGGCGAACTTGAGCGCGTAGCCGCCGCCCAGGCAGATGCCGACGGCGCCGATCCGCTCCCCGTCGGCCTCCGGCCGCGAGCGCAGGAACGACACCGCCGCGCGCAGGTCGTGCAGCTTGCCCTGCGGGTCCTCGTGGCAGCGCGGCTCGCCGCCCGACTCGCCCCAGTTGCGGTGGTCGAAGGCCAGGGTGACGAACCCTCGGGCGGCCAGCCGCTCCGCGTACAGCCCGGTCACCTGGTCGCGCACGCCGGTGAACGGGCCGGTCAGGACCAGGGCCGGACACGGCTCCGTACTGTCGGGCACCCGCAGCTCTCCCACCAGCGGCACGCCGTCGGCGGCGAATTCGATTCTCATCTCTCCAGTGTGGCGGGAAGGGCCCGCGGCCGGGCCGGCCGCGGGCCCGTGCCGCTAGGAGTCGAAGCCCAGCCCCATCCGGTCCAGCGTGCGCAGCCACAGGTTGCGCTTGCCCTGGTGCTCGTCGGCCTTGGCGATCGACCAGCGGGTGAACTGGATGACGCCCGAGCGGACCGGCTCGGGCGGGAACGGCATCGGCTTCTCCCGTACCATGCGCAGCTCGGTGCGCTCGGTGCGCTGCCCCGACAGCAGGTCCAGCATGACGTTCGCGCCGAACCGGGTGGCGCCGACGCCCATGCCGGTGTAGCCGACCGCGTAGGCCAGGCGCCCGCCGTGCGCCTGCCCGTAGAACGCGCTGAACCTGCTGCAGGTGTCGATCACGCCGCCCCACCGGTGGGTGAAGCGCACGTCGGACAGCTGCGGGAAGGTGTCGTAGAAGTGGCCTGCCAGCTTGACGAAGGTCTCGTCGCGCTGCTCGTACTCCGGCTTGACCAGGCCGCCGTTGTAGTAGACGGCGTCGTAGCCGCCCCACAGGATGCGGTTGTCGTCGGTGAGCCGGTAGTAGTGGAACTGGTTGGCGCCGTCGCCCACGCCCTGCCGGTTGCGCCACCCGATCTCGCCGAGCTGGGCGTCGCTGAGCGGCTCGGTCATCAGCGCGTAGTCGTACACCGGCACCACGAAGTGCTTGAGCCGGCGCAGCAGCGGCGAGAACACCCCGGTGCCGAGCGCGACCCTGCCGGCGGTGACCGAGCCGTGCGGGGTGCGCAGGGTGATCGAGGCGCCGTCGTCGTCCAGTGAGCGCACCGGGCTGCGTTCGTGCACCCGCACCCCGAGCCGCACGCACGCCTCGCGCAGCCCCCACGCCAGCCGGGCGGGGTCGAGCATGGCGCAGCCGCTGCGGTCCCAGAGCCCGCCCAGGTAGGTGGGCGAGTCGATCTCGGCGCGGATCTGCTCCCGGTCCAGCGGCACGTAGTCCAGCCGGAGCTCCTCGATCAGGTCGAGGTGCTCGTACAGGGCGTCGAGCTGCCACTGCTCGGTGGCGACGTTCAGCTCGCCGGTGCGCTCGAAGGAGCAGTCGATGTCGTGGCGCCGCAGCGTCGCCTCGATCTCGTCGAGGTTCTCCACGCCCATGCGTTCCAGCCGCTCGATCTCGTCCGGCCAGCGCTCCAGCCCGTTGGGCAGTCCGTGCGTGAGGGTCGCCAGGCAGAACCCGCCGTTGCGGCCGGAGGCCGCCCAGCCGATCCTGCGCCCCTCCAGCAGCACCACGTCCAGCGAGGGGTCGCGTTCCTTGGCCATCAGGGCCGTCCACAGGCCCGAGAAACCGCCGCCGACGACGACCAGGCCGGCGGTGGTGTGTCCGGAGAGCCGCGGTCGCGGCTCGGGTCTGGCCGGGCTGTCCAGCCAGTACGGCTTGCGCTCCGCGTCAGCCAGCGCCTTCAGCGGATCCACAAATCCCACTTCCCTACGGTGTATGTCAAAAGTCGAAAATTGCGGGACCAAAACGGTGATCACGCGCGGGTTCCCCCCGCCGGAATCCGATCTCGCCTCCCTGTTCTTTGCCGGCAGCGTCGAAACCCCCCGCGCGGTCCGCGGGGGGCTGAGGTCTTTCAGGTACGGCGCCGGGCCGCGACCGCGTTGACGATCGCGATCAGTACGCCCACGCCGAAGATCAGCGTACCCATGACGTTCACCTGCGGCGGGATGCCCGTCTTCACCGAGGCGATGATCCACAGCGGGAAGGTGAGCTCGGAGCCGTTGACGAAGCTCGTCACCACATAGTCGTCGATGGACAGCGCGAAGGCCAGCATCGCCCCGGCCAGCACGCCGGGCATGATGGACGGCAGCGTGACCTGCCGGAACGTGGCCCACGGCCCCGCCCCGAGGTCCTTGGCCGCCTCTTCGAGCGACGGGTCGAGGCTCACCACCCGGGCCCGCACGGTCACGGTCACGAACGCCAGCGAGAACAGCACGTGCGCGATGGTGATCGTGATCTGGTTCCTCGGCACGTTCGCCGAGACGAACAGCGACAGCAGCGAGGCGCCCATGACCAGCTCGGGCGTGGAGATCGCGGCGAAGACCAGGAAGTTCGTCGTGCCCTGGCCGCGGAACCGGTGGCGGCCCAGGGCCAGCCCGAGCATGGTGCCGATGACCACGGTGACGATCGTGCTGGCCACCGCGATGAGCAGCGAGTTGACCAGCGCGTCGCTCAGGTCGGGGATCGCGAAGAGCTCCCCGTACCACTTGAGCGTGAAGCCCTGCCAGGTCGCGTTCGACTTGCTCTGCTTGTCGTTGAAGCCGAACGCGATCATGACGGCGATCGGCGCGACCAGCCACAGGATGATCAGCCAGGTGTAGGCGTGCAGCAGCCGGTCGCCGAATCTCCCGCGGACCCCCCTCATCGGGCCGCCGCCTCTAGGACGTTCTCGGTGCCGAGCACCCTGGCGTACACGAAGATGCCCACGAGCAGCACCGCCATCAGCGTGAACGACAGCGCCGAGGCCGTCGGGTAGTCGTTGTTGACCAGATACTCGGTCTGGATGATGTTGCCGATCATGGTGTTGCCCGTGCCGCCGAGCACCTGGGCGTTGACCGGGTCGGCCGTGGCCGGCACGAACGTCATCAGCACCCCGGCGAACACGCCCGGCAGCGACAGCGGCAGCACCACCTTGCGGAAGGCGGTGCCGCGCGTCGCGTACAGGTCCTGCGCGGCCTCCACCAGGCGCGGGTCCACCCGCTCCAGCGACACGTAGATCGGCAGGATCATGAACGGCAGCCAGTTGTACGTCAGGCCCGCGATCACCGCGAACGAGGTGGCCAGCACGTGGAAGTCGGCGGACAGCACCCCCCAGCTCTTCAGCGTGCCGAGCACGATGCCGTCGTCGGCCAGCAGGAAGCCCCACGAGATCGTCCGCAGCACGAACGACACGAAGAACGGCAGCAGCAGCAGGAACAGGTAGACCGACTTGCGGCTGCCGCCCTTGAAGGCGATCCAGTAGGCGACCGGATAGCCGATCACCAGCATGGCCGCCGTCGCCGTCGCGCCGTAGCCCAGCGAGCGGACCAGCTGGGTGCTGTAGGTGCCGAGGGCGTCGCCGTAGTTGCCGAAGCTGAACGTCATGACGAAGCCGTCGATCACGTTCCCGGTCTGCAGCGACACCGACGCCATCGCCGCCAGCGGCACCACCAGGAAGATCGCCAGCCACATCCAGCTCGGCAGCGCGAGCAGGTAGGGGGTGAGACGCCTCATGGCCTACGCCTGGGTGACGGACTGGAAGATCGGGTTGAACACCTGCTCCTGGGCCGTGGTGAGCGGCGTGTAGCTGTGGAGCTTGGCGTAGTCGGCCTCGGTCGGGAACATCAGCGGGCTCTCGGCCATGTCGAGCAGGGCCTTCTTGTCGTCGCCCGACGCGCTCGCGGCCTTCTCGCGCAGCAGCTCCTGGACGGCCGGCACCGGGGTGACGAACTGGATGAACTCGTCCAGCTCGGCGGCGATCTCCGGCTTGTAGAGGAAGTCCATCAGCATCATGGCGTCGACCGGGTTGGCCGCGCCCTTCGGGATGAGCATGTTGTCGGTCCAGATCGTGCCGCCCTCTTCGGGGATCAAGAACTTGACCGGCTCGCCCGCGAGCTGCCGCTGGAAGACGTCGCCGGACCAGGCCATCGACACCCAGATGTCACCGCGCGACAGGGCGTCGATGTAGTCCTGGTTGTAGTACTTGCGCACGATCCCGGCGTCACGCTGCGCCTGGAGCTTCTCCCCGGCCTTCTTCCAGTCGTCCTCGGTCGACTTCTCCGGGTCGACGCCGAGGGCGATCATGCCGAAGTTGGCGATCTCCTGGGCGTCGGCCATCATGCCGACCCGGCCCTCGTACTTGGCGTCGAACATCGCCTGGATGCTCGTGATGTCGTCCTTGACGTACTTGGTGTTGTACGCGATCCCGGTGAACCCGGAGGCGAACGGCATCGTGTACTTGTTGCCCGGGTCGTAGGCGCGGTTCTTGTACGCCTCGGCGGCGTTGGCCTGGAAGTTCGTCATCTTCGACTGGTCCAGCGTGACCGCGTAGCCCAGCTCGAACATGTGCTGGAGCTGGATGCCGTTGGTCATGACGACGATGTCGTAGCCGAGCGGCTGACCGGCGCGGAGCACGGGGTCGGCCTTGCCGAAGAACTCCGTGTTCTCGTTGATGACCTCCTTGTACTCGTAGGAGATCCCGGTTTCCTGCTGGAACTTCTTCAGCGGGCCGTGGTCCTCGGGCATGTACTCGGGCCAGTTGGCGAAGACGACCTTGCCGTTCTTCTTCTGGCCCGCCCAGTAGTCGGCGACGGCGTCGGCCTTCGGCGGAGCGGCCTTCTGCCCCTGGACGCCACAGGCGGCCAGGGCCAGCCCGGCGGCGGACAGGCCGGCCAGCCGGAAGACGTCACGGCGGGTGCGGGGCTGGGTCATGCCCCGGTACAGGGCGGGGGAATGCAGGCGGTTCATGACGTGCTATCAACTTCCCATCACATATGAGTGCTGCGCCTGCCACGACAGCCAGACGGAGTCGCCCCGCTCCGCCGTGACCGTCGCGTCGTGCGCGTTCTGCTCGAACACCGTGATCTCGTCCCCGTCGGCGAGCCGCACGGCGTAGCTGTTGTAGGTCCCGAGGTAGACGACCTCGGAGACGGTTCCGGGCAGGGCGCTCACGTCACCCGAGGGCTCCTGCTTGGCGAGGGTGATCTTCTCGGGCCGTACGGTCACCGACACCTCGCCCTCCTTGCCGGGCACCAGCACCCGGCCCTCGCCGACCTTCAGCACGCCGCCGGTGGCGGTGCCCGTCAGCAGGTTGGAGGTGCCGATGAAGCCGGCCACGAAGGTGGTCGCCGGCCGCTCGTAGATCTCGCGCGGCCCGGCGAGCTGCTCGATGAGCCCGTCCTTCATGACGGCGATCCTGTCGCTCATGGTCAGCGCCTCGTTCTGGTCGTGCGTCACGTACACGAACGTGATGCCGACCTCGCGCTGGATGCGCTTGAGCTCCAGCTGCATGGCCTGCCTGAGCTTGAGGTCGAGCGCGCCGAGCGGCTCGTCGAGCAGGAGCGCGCGCGGCCGGTTGACCAGCGCGCGGGCCAGCGCGACGCGCTGCTGCTGGCCGCCGGACATCTCGCGCGGGCGGCGCTTCTCGCGGCCGGTCAGGTCGACGATCTCCAGCATCTCGCCGACCCGCCGCTTGATCTCCTCGCGCGACGTCTTCTTCTGCTTCAGCCCGAAGGCCACGTTGTCCCACACGCTCATGTGCGGGAACAGGGCGTAGGACTGGAAGACCATGTTCACGTCGCGCTTGTTCGGCGGGACGTCGGTGACGTCCCGGCCGTGCAGCCGGATCACGCCCTTCGACGGCTCCTCGAACCCGGCGATCATGCGCATGGTGGTGGTCTTGCCGCAACCGGACGGGCCGAGGAGGGAGAAGAACTCCCCCTCGGCGATGTCCAGCGTCACGCCTTTGACCGCCTGGACGACCTCGCCATGCGAGACGTACTCCTTGAGGACGTCCTCCAGCTCGATCGCACGGTCAGTTGGAGTGTCGATCGGACTCTGATCGGCCATGTCGGGGGGATTCCCTTTGTGCGTGCTTTATCGTGATTTTTTGGGCTATTCGCCGATGAAGTGCATGACGTGCTTCACCCTGGTGTAGTCATGCAGGCCGAACACTGACAGGTCCTTGCCGTACCCGGAGTGCTTGAAGCCGCCGTGCGGCATCTCCGAGACGAACGGGATGTGGGTGTTGACCCAGACCACGCCGAAGTCGAGCTTGTTCGACATCCGCATCGCGCGGCCGTGGTCGGAGGTCCACACGGAGCTGCTGAGGCCGTACCTGACGTCGTTGGCCTTGGCCAGCGCGTCGGCCTCGTCGGTGAACGTCTGGACGGTGATGACCGGGCCGAACACCTCGTTCTGCACCATCTCGTCGTCCTGCTTGAGGCCGTCGACGACGGTGGGGGCGAAGAAGTAGCCCCGGTCGCCGACCCGCTGCCCGCCGGTGAGCACCTTGGCGTGCGCGGGGACGCGGTCGATGAAGCCCTGCACCCGGGCGAGCTGGGTCTCGTTGTTGAGCGGGCCGTACAGCGCGTCCTCGTTGGACAGGTCGCCGGTCACCGTGGCGGCGGCGGCCTCGGCCAGCGCGGCCACGAACTCGTCGTGCACGCTCTCGTGGACGAGCACCCGGCAGGCGGCGGTGCAGTCCTGGCCCGCGTTGTAGAAGCCGGCCACGGCGATGTCCTCGGCCGCCTTGCGCAGGTCCTTCACGTCCTCGAAGATCACGACAGGGGCCTTGCCGCCGAGCTCCAGGTGGACCCGCTTCAGGTCGTCGGCGGCGCTCCTGGCCACCGACATGCCCGCGCCGACCGACCCGGTGATCGCCACCATCGCGGCGGTCGGGTGGCTCACCACGGTGGCGCCGGTCTCGCGGTCGCCGGTGATGACGTTGAAGACGCCGGGCGGGAGCACGCTGCCGACGATCTCGGCGAGCTTGAGCGTGGCGACCGGGGTGGTGTCGGACGGCTTGAGCACCACGGTGTTGCCGGCCGCGAGCGCGGGGGCGATCTTCCACACCGCCATCATCACCGGATAGTTCCACGGCGTGACCTGGCCGATCACGCCGATCGGCTCGTGCCTGATGACGCTGGTGTGGTCGGCGAGGAACTCCCCGGCCGTCGGGCCCTCGAGCGTGCGCGCGGCGCCCGCGAAGAAGCGGAAGTGGTCGGCCGCCACCGGCGTCTCGTCCTCGGCCATGCGGGCGCGCGGCTTGCCGGTGTTGCGGCACTCCGCCTCGTTGATCTCGTCGGCCCGCGCCTCGATGGCGTCGGCGACCTTGAGCAGCAGGTTCGACCGCTCTCCCGGCGTGGTGGCGCCCCACGACTCGAACGCGGCGGCGGCCGCCGCGTAGGCGGCGTCCACGTCCTCGGGGCCGGAGATCGGGGCCTGGAGGTAGGCCTCGCCGGTGCAAGGATCGATGACGTCGGAGAATCGGCCGCTCTTGGCGTCCACGAACTCACCGTTGACGAAGTTCTGGAGACGGACGGTCAAGGGATGACCTCCTGGTGAGATGGCTTACTGGTGTCGCAGGTGGCGAGATGCCGCGACTCTTACAGAGTAACCGCATCTGAACAAGGGATTTCGTGGTGAAGATATCAAATTGCTACGAATTCGCTTGACAGACCGCCGAGAACTGAAAGCATGTCGCACCAGGACGGCAACCCGGCGGGAACGCCCCCGTAACATGCCGGACCGCTTGGAGGATCCCTCGACATGACGACGCCGCCGCGCGTACGCCGCAGCAAGGACGCGGCATCCGGACCGGTCGTGCTGGACGAGCTGTCCAAACAGATCATCGAGCAGCTCCAGTCCGACGGGCGCAAACCGTACGCCGCGATCGGCAAGGCCGTCGGCCTGTCGGAGGCGGCGGTCCGCCAGCGCGTCCAGCGCCTGCAGGACGCGGGCGTCATGCAGATCGTCGCGGTGACCGACCCGCTCACGCTCGGCTTCCCGCGCCAGGCCATGATCGGCGTCACGTGCGAGGGCGACCTGGAGTCCGTGGCCGACGAGCTGGCGGCGATAGAGGAGATCGACTACGTGGTGCTCACCGCCGGCTCCTTCGACGTCATCGTCGAGGTGGTGTGCGAGGGCGACCGTCACCTGCTGGAGATCCTCAGCAAGATCCGTGCCATACCGGCGGTGCGGGCCACGGAGTCGTTCGTCTATCTGAAGCTGCGCAAGCAGACCTACTCATGGGGCACCCGATAGCCGGGCCACGGCCCTGACCGGCGCCCCGTCGGCGCCCGCGAGCCGGATCGGCAGCATCGACACCTCGACGGCCCGTCCGGCCGCCTGCGCGTCCAGCAGCCGTCCGAGCCCGGTGAGGTTCTCGGCGATCACCGCGTGCGCCCCGCACAGCACCCGGTGCGCGGGAAAGTCCTCCGCCGGGGTGGGATCGACGCTCAGCGCGTCGATCCCCACGGTCCGCACGCCCCGCTCCACGAGCAGCCGCGCCGCCTCCTCGGTCAGGTGCGGATGGTCGAGGTACGCGGGAGTCCCCCAGTGGGCCGACCACCCGGTGGCGACGAGCACGATCCGGCCCAGCTCGCCCCTGAAGAGGCCGGGCCCGATCGCCGCGCCCGGGGCGAGCCCCCGGGCGTCGACCGTCACGGCGGGCCCCACGAACCTCTCCAGCGGCAGCTCGTCCAGGTCGGGCAGGGCGTCGTCCAGGTGGAACGGCGCGTCCACGTGGGTACCGGACTGCGAGCCCAGGTGCACGGCCAGGACGTTGACCCCGTCGCGGCCGGCGGTGAGCGCCGGCTCGATCGTCACCTCGGGGTCGCCCGGGTAGACGGGCATCCCGGTGACGATCGGCACCGACAGGTCGACCAGCTCCATGACGGCCATCCTCACACGCCGGTGAGCCTCTGGGGCTGGGGCGCCGGGGCGGCGATGGGCACGATCGGCGGCACGGGCGTGTCGGCCGCCCGCACCCAGCGCGGGCCGAGCGGGCCGTACACCTCGCGCGGCTCGGGGAAGGCCCACAGCAGCGCCAGGTAGAGCACCGCGGCCGTGCCCAGGCCCAGCGGCAGCGACACGTCCACCCCGCCGGCCAGGTCGCCGAGCGGCCCGACGAACTGGCCGGGCAGGTTGACGAAGGCCAGCGCCAGCAGCGCCGAGGCGAGCCAGGCGGTGATGCCGCGCCAGTTCCAGCCGTGGTTGAACCAGTAGCGCCCGCCCCGCTGCCGCCGGGTGAACACCTGCAGCGCCTCGGGGTCGTACCAGCCGCGGCGCGTCACGTACCCGAGCATCATGATCACCATCCACGGCGCCGTGCACGTGATGATCAGCGTGGCGAACGTGGAGATGCTCTGCGTGAGGTTGGCCGCGAAGCGGCCGACGAAGACGAACACGATCGACAGCGAGCCGATGAACAGCGTCGCCCGCACCCGCGAGAAGCGGGCGAACACGCTGGCGAAGTCCAGCCCCGTGCCGTACATCGAGGTGGTGCCGGTGGACATGCCGCCGATCAGCGCGATCAGGCAGACGGGCACGAAGTACCACGTCGGCGCGATGGCCAGCAGGCCGCCGACGTAGTTGGGCGCGGCCGGGTCCATGTACTCGGCGGCCTTGGCGGCGATGATCGACGCGGTGGCCAGGCCGAAGAAGAACGGCAGGATGGTGGACGCCTGCGCCAGGAAGGCGGCCGCCATCACCCGCCGCCGCGGCGTGTCCGCCGGGATGTAGCGCGACCAGTCGCCGAGGAAGGCGCCGAACGAGACCGGGTTCGACAGCACGATCAGCGCCGCGCCGATGAACGACGGCCAGAACAGCGGGTCCCCAGGGGCCAGCATGCCCGCGTACGACGGGTCGAAGTCGCCGGCGAACGCGAACACGCCGAGCACGAACAGCGCCGACGCCGCCACGACCGCGATCTTGTTGACGAACAGCATGAACCGGAACCCGTACACGCACACCACGAGCACCAGGCCCGCGAAGATCGCGTACGCGATCCCGTACATGAAGTCGTTCTGCGGCAGGCCGACGAGCCGGTGCGCGCCGCCCACGAGCGCGTCGCCCGAGGACCACACGGAGATCGAGAAGAACGCGATCGCCGTCAGCAGTGACAGGAACGAGCCGACGATCCGGCCGTGCACGCCCAGATGGGCGGAGGAGGAGACGGCGTTGTTGGTGCCGTTGAGCGGCCCGAACAGCGACAGCGGCGCCAGGATGAGCGCGCCGACGAGCAGGCCGAGCACGGTCGCGGCGAACCCCTGCCAGAACGACAGGCCGAACAGGATGGGGAAGGCGCCGAGCACGCAGGTGGCGAACGTGTTCGCGCCGCCGAAGGAGACCCTGAACAGGTCCAGCGGGCGGGCGGTGCGTTCGGCGTCGGGGATGCGGTCGACACCGCGGGTCTCGATCTCGGTGATGGGGGTGCTCACTTGTACTCCTGGAGGGCCAGCAGGCTGACGAGGTCGTAGGCGACGTGGGAGGCGGCCACCGAGGTGATCTCGGCGTGGTCGTAGGCGGGCGCCACCTCGACCACGTCGGCGCCGATGAGGTTCCCTCCGGCCAGGCCGCGCAGGATCTCCAGCAGTTCGCGGCTGGTGAGCCCGCCCGCCTCCGGGGTGCCGGTGCCGGGGGCGTGTGCCGGGTCGAGCACGTCGATGTCGACCGACACGTACAGGGGGCGGTCGCCGATGCGCTGGCGCAGCGCGTCGACCACCTCGTCGACGCCGCGCCGCAGCACGTCGGCCGCGGTGACGATGCCGAAGCCGAGGCGCCGGTCCTCGTCGAGGTCCTTCTTGCCGTACAGGGGGCCGCGGATGCCGACGTGGCTGAGCGCCTCGGTGTCGAGCAGCCCTTCCTCGACGGCCCGCCGGAACGGGGTGCCGTGCGTGTACTCGGCGCCGAAGTAGGTGTCCCAGGTGTCCAGGTGGGCGTCGAAGTGCAGCAGAGCGACCGGCCCGTGGCGCCGGGCGGCGTCGCGGAGCAGCGGCAGCGCGATCGTGTGGTCGCCGCCGATCGTCACCAGCCGGGCGTCCAGGGCGGCGGCGCCCGCCTCGACGCTCTCGATCGCCTCCTCGATGTGGTACGGGCTGGCGACGATGTCTCCCGCGTCCACCACCTGGGCGCGTTCGAACGGGGAGACGTCCAGCGCGGGGTGGTAGGGCCGCAGCAGCCGCGACGCCTCGCGGACCGCGGCGGGGCCGAACCTCGCTCCGGGCCGGTACGAGACGCCGCTGTCGAACGGCACGCCCACGACCGCCACGTCCGCGCGTCCGACCTCGTCGAGGCGAGGCAGCCGGGCGAAGGTGGCGGGCCCGGCGAAACGCGGGACCCTGGCTGAGTCGACGGGGCCTTTATTCATGGGCACAGTCAATGTCACGCTTCTGACCTGCGACAATTGGCCGCGTCACGAAGTCCTACAGTGGGTGTTGTGGCGGACCACAAGGTGACGGTGCTCGACCTGTTGCGCTCCCCCGCCCTGCAGCTGCGGCTGCTCGCGGGCGAGGCGGGGCTCGGCCGGTCGGTGTCGTGGGCGCACGTGAGCGAGCTGGCCGACCCGACGCCGTGGCTGCTCGGCGCCGAGGTGATCATGACGACCGGCATCGGCGTGCCCCGTTCCGCCGCCGATCAGCGGGCATACCTGGAGCGGCTGGACGACGCGGGCGTGTCGGCGCTGGCCCTGTCGGCGCAGCTGCACGTGCCGCCGCTGCACCGGGCGTTCTTCGAGGCGGCGGAGCGGCGCGGCATGCCGGTGCTGGAGGTGCCGCTGGCGGTGCCGTTCATCGCCGTCGCCCAGGAGGTGGCCGCGGCGGTGCAGGAGGACGCCCGCCACCGGCTGGGCGCGCAGCTCCAGGTGTTCGGGGCGCTGCGCTGGCTGGCGTCCGAGGATCTCGACACGGCGACGCTGTTCAAGCGGCTGGAGCGACTCTCCGGCTATCAGGTGTTCCTGTGCACGCCGCAAGGGCGTCCGCTGCTGCCCGGCGTGCCGGTGCCACCGTCGCTGGACGTGCTGCCTTCGGAGCCGGAGGCGCCGCCGACCGTCCCCGGCGGTTTCGTGCTGCCGGTGCCGGCGCCCGGCGGGCCCGCGGGGTTCCTGGTGGCGTTCGAGCGCGAGGGCGCCCGGCCGGCCGGGCTGGCCGTGGTCCAGCACATCGCCACCGTGGCCGCGCTCCAGGTGGCCATGGCCAGGCACGAGCGGGAGACGCTGCGCCGCGAGGGCGCCGAGACGCTGTCGGAGCTGCTGCAGGACCTGCTCGACCCGGCCACCGCGCGCCGCCGCCTGGCCCGGCTGGGGCTGCCCACCGACACCGACGCGGTGCTCGTCGTGGTGCGCGGCGCCGATGACGTCGGCCTGCGGCGGGCGCTGGCCGACCACCCGCACCTCATGCTGCGGCGGGGCGACGACCTGTACGTGCTCGGCCCGCCCTCACTGGCCGGGCCGGTCACCGGCTTGCCGGCCGTCCGGGCGGGCATGAGCCGGCCGTTCCCGCCCGGTGCCTCCACCAGGGTGGCTCGGCGCGAGGCCGAGTGGGCGGCCACCCGGGCGGCCGAGTCCGGGCAGCCGCTGGTCGTCTACGGCAGGGACCCGACCGGGCGCTGGCTGCCGGACGACGCCGCCACCCTGGCCGCCCTGGTGGACCACGTCCTGGGCGAGGTGATCGCGTACGACGCCGCGCACGGCTCACAGCTCCTGGCCACGGTCCGCACCTGGATGGAGCACGACCGCCGGGCCGAGGACACGGCGGCGCTCCTGCACATCCACCCCAACACGCTGGCGTACCGGCTGCGCCGCTTCGCGTCGCTGACGGGGCGCGACCTCACCTCGACGACCGCCTTCACCGAGGTCTGGCTGGCCCTCCAGGCCGCCGGCCAGCTCGGCCTGACCGACCGGGACGACCGGTCCTAGGACAGTTGCACGGTGGCGATCTCCCAGGCGCCCAGCGGAAGGCGGAGCGTGCCGTCCGTGACCTCCAGCTCGTCACCCGGGCGGCCGCGCAGGTCGGCACGGCGGGCGCGGGTGAAGTCACCCGTGACCAGAGCCTCCGCGGGCTCGTCCGACAGGGCCACCACGCGGAGCTCCTTCCACTCCTCACGGGCCCGCAGCGAGGTCATGACCACGCCGTCGCCCGTGACCGAGAGCCCCGCGGCGGGAGCGGGCAGCGGCAGGGACGGGTCGCCCGATCCGGCCACGGTCAGCAGGTCGTGCCTGAACACCTCGGCCGCGCCGGGCACCGCCGACCACGTCCCGCTGTAGGGCATGAGCGCGAGGCTCACCGACCGCAGCCCCCGCGACTGCGCCGCCGGGGTCGGCAGCTGGGGGCCCGCGGGCTCGGGGCGGAGCGCGTGCCGGTTGCGTGACAGGTAGCCGACGGAGCGCAGCAGCGTGAGCGCCAGCTCCCCGCCGTCCTCCACCAGTTCGTACTCGGTGACGTGCTCCAGCAGCGCCGCCACTCCCCCGGCGGCCACCCACGAGGAGGCCGGGTAGGTGGGCAGCGGCTCCTCGCCGCAGCCGGCCTCGGCTCTGAGGCCGCGGGTGACGACCGCGAACTGTCCTTCCGCGTGCGACTCGGCGGCCCGCTCGGGCAGCGGCACGTGCAGCCGCACCCGGTGGTCGGCGCACCGGTTGTCGAAGTCGACGCTGAGCCGGACGAACGGCTCGCCCGCGCGCAGCTCGACGCGGATGCGGACGGCGATCTCCTCGGTCGCCTCGGTGCGGGACCGCGCGGGGATCTCCGGCGTGCCCTCGATCCCGTCGCCGGCGGCGGGCCACCGGTAGGTGCGCCACACGTCGTACGCGGCCACCAGCGGACCGGCGCACACCATCTCCACGTGCACCGACTCCGGCTCGAAGACGAACCGGTCCTCGGCCGGAGGCGCGTAGTTGTAGCTGTCGCCCACGTCGCCGCCGTCGACGATGCGCCCGGCGCCGCTGAGCGTGACGCCGCCGGCGCCGGTCAGGGTCAGGGTGCCGTCGCGGTCCACCTCGACGCGGAGCAGCCCGTTGTCGAGCACCCGCTCGTCGGCCCCGACCGGCAGGGTCGACGCGGGCAGGTCGCTGGCGTGGCCGCCGCCGCGCTCCGGCCGCACGCTCGTGTGGCCCAGGGGCGGCGCCTCGACGAGCGCGGCCACGGTGCGGCGCGGCTCGGCGAGGATGCGCACCCGGGTGATCCCGGCGAGCGCGCCGCGCACCTGGCCGACGTCGAACGGCAGCCGCGACTCGCGGGCGACGGTGAACGTCAGCACGCCGTCCTCTGCGGACCAGCCGGTGATCTGCTGCCCGTACAGCTCGGTGCCGTGGACGAAGGTGAGCGCCGTGACGGGGTCCATCTCCTCGTCGAGCAGCAGCGTCGGAGCGTACTCCAGCGGCTGGATCGGCACCCTGGCGCCGGCCGGGTCGACGACCGGGTCCTCGCCCGCCAGGTCGAGCAGCACCACGCCGCGCCGGGCGGCGGGCGTGGGGTTGACGACGAGCATGCCGCCGGACGGCACGGACGCGGACAGCCGGGCGGTGACCATGTCGCGCACGGCCTGGCCGAGGTGCTCGGCCTCGGCGATGCGGGCGGCCACCTGCTGGGCGGTCTCGTCGACGCCGCAGCCGGTCACCGAGTCGTGGCCGCTGGCGTCGACCAGCCGCCACCAGGCCATGTCGAGGAACCGGCCGGGCCACTCGGCGCCCCAGAGCGCGGCCAGCGGCTCGGCGTACCGTTCGACCATCCGCTCGGCGCGGCCCATGGCCTGCTTCACGTGCGCGCGCACGGAGATGACACCGGGCAGGATGTTGGCCCGCGCGTGCGAGCGCAGCTCACCCGCCACCCGGGGCAGCCCTTCCACGTCGGCCGGGTGCGCGGTGACGTAGCCGGACAGGGTGTCCATGCGGGCGCCGAGCCCGGCCACCATCTGGGGCAGGCCGCGCACCGGGGCCGAGTGGTCGGTGCCGTACATGGCCAGCAGCGGCCCGTCGGGCCCGTGCCAGCGGCGCATGGTCCCGACGAAGGCCGCGCCGCGCTCGACGAGCCGATCGGGGTCCTCGAACAGGTGGGCGCCGTTGCCGTAGCCGCCCGCGGGGAGGTACTGGGTGCGGATCGCGGTGCCGTCGGGGGCGACCCAGGCGAACGCGTCGGTGGTCACCGACGACGGCACGCCCCGGTACACGCAGGCGTAGGGAAGCCCGGCCCGCCTCAGGATCTGCGGCATCTGCGCGGTGTGGCCGAACATGTCGGGCAGGTAGCCGACCGGCATGGCGCCGCCGAGCTTGTCGGCCCTGGCCATGCCCAGCTCCAGGTTGCGCACGATGTTCTCGCCCGAGCAGAGGAACTCGTCGAGCAGGATCTGCCACGGCCCGACCGCGAGCCGGCCGGACTCGACCAGGGCGGCCACCCGGTCGCGGTTCTCCGGCCGCACCTCCAGGTAGTCGTCCACGCAGGCGAGCTGCCCGTCGAGGGTGAAGTGGTAGCCGGGCTCGCGCTCCATGGTGTCGAGCACCTCGTCCATCAGCGCGACCAGCCGGAGCCGGAAACGCTGGAACGGCTCGTACCACTCCCGGTCCCAGTGGGTGTGCGGGACGACGACGATCTCCCCGGCGAACTCTGCGGTCACGCTGCTTCCCCTCCGATCGGCAGGTCATGCTGTACGGCGTAGCGGGCCGCGATGCGCTGGGCGGTGACGATGTCCTCCAGCGCGCCGGCCCGGTCGGTGAGCGGCGGCGTGCCGTCGGTGACGAAGGCGTGGAAGGCGGCCAGCTGGACCTCGAACGCCTCGGTCACCTCGCGCCACTCGGCGCGGCTCTCGCCGCCGGACACCTCGGTGAGAACGGTGGGCGCGTTCATCAGGTAGGGCGACGGGAAGACCAGCTCCAGCGAGCCGGCGTCGTGGTGGATGACCACGGTCTCCCGGTACGCGGGATAGTCCTCCAGGTAGTGCCACCGGATGGAGAACCGCCCGGCGGCCGGGAGCCGCCCGGAGATCTCCACGGACCCCGGCGCGTCCCCCCACGTCTCGACGTGCCCGATCTCCGCGGGCGAGCCGGTGAAGCCGCGCAGCAGCGACAGGTCGTGGCAGACGGAGCCGAGCGCGATCGCGTACAGGTCGCGGACCGGCGCGGGCGCCTCCTCGCCGAGCGCCCGCGACACGAGCGCCTCCTCGCGGGCGCGCAGCGTGGCGAGCAGGTCGGCGGGCACGTCGCGGGCCTGGGTGAGGTTGGCGAAGGCGAGCTGCGAATCCCCGCTGGGGTGCAGCACGGTCACTTCGACAGACCTGATGGCGTCCGGCCCGCCCAGCCCGGCCAGCAGCTTCCCGGCCCGGCGCACGGCCGGGTCGTACTGCTTCATGTAGCCGACCATGAGCCGGCCCTCCGGCAGCTCGGCCACCTCGGCGCGGGTCAGCGCCAGCGGCTTCTCGCAGAGCACCGCGTGACCCGCCGCGAGCGCCCGGCGCACGGTGTCGCCGTGGGAGCCGGAGGCGAGCACGAGCACGGCCTCGAAGCCGCCCGCCTCCAGCATCGCGTCCAGAGAGGTGTACCGGCCGGGCGCGCCCAGCCGGTCACCGGCGGCGTCGGCGAGCGTCCGCGACAGGTCGCAGACGGCCGTCACCTCGAACAGGTCGCGACGGCGCGACAGCAGCGGCGCGTACACCGCCTGCGTGACGGCGCCGCACCCGACAAGGGCGATCTTCAAGACTGGATCCTCCAGCGTGACGTCAAAGTCCGAGTTCCCGTAGCTTCTCGCGGTTGGCGGCTTGATCGGTGATGTTCTGGGCAACTGACCGCCTGCCGGGCAGGGTGTCCTGCTCGATGATCACCCAGCCGGTGTAACCGGTCTCCTCCAGCGCCCGCACCACGCCGGGCAGGTCCAGCTCGCCCTCGCCGAGCGGGGCGAAGCCGCCCCGGCCCATCAGCTCGCGCAGGTCCACGCCGTCGTCCAGGGCGCGGGCCAGGATCGCCCGGTCACCGTCCTTGACGTGCACGTGGCCGATCCGGCCCGACCAGTCGCGCAGCGCGGTCACCGGGTCTCCCCCGGCCAGCAGCAGGTGGCCGGTGTCGAGGCAGAGCTGCACGTCGGTCAGCTCCAGCAGCCGCTCCACGTCCTCGGGGGTCTCGACGTAGGTGCCGAGGTGGTGGTGGAAGGCGGGCTCGAAGCCGGCGTCGCGGCAGCGCCGGACCGCCTCCTGGACGCGCGAGGCGTATCCGGCCCACTCCCCCGGCTCCAGCCCTGGAGCGTTCCCGCCGGGGCGGGCGAAGCGTGCGGGCGAGCCGGAGCAGCCGAGCGTCGGCCGGGGTTTGAGATGGTCCGGGGCGGGCGGGGCTGCGGCGAACACCTCCAGGGTGGCGTCCAGGGCGTCCAGCCCCTTGCCGAACTCGCCGGCGTCGCCGTAGCGCAGGTCGGCCCAGCCGCCGGCGAGCAGCAGCCCGTCCAGCCGCTCGGCCAGGTCGTCCTTGGTGCCCAGATAGCCGAGGGGGCCGAGGTCGATGCCCTCGTAGCCCGCGCCGGCGATGGCCGAGACCATCTCGGCGGAGGTCAGGGGCGGCGGCGCGTCGCTCAGCTCGAACACGCCGAAGCTCACGGGGGCGTTGGCGACACTGATCAGGCGCATAGCGCCATCACCTCGTTCTCGTAGGTTTCCAGGCGGTGCCGTCCTTCCGCGGCGGGCAGCAGCACCCTGTCGCCGCGGATGACCAGGCGCTCGCCGCCGGGGCGTACCAGGATGAGGCCGTCGGCGTCCAGGGCGAGCAGCTCGTCGCCCAGGCGCAGCAGCAGGGGGGCGTCGGGCCCCGCGGATATGGCGGTCCGGCCCTCGGCGACGGCGGCGAACACCGCGCCGGTGTCCTCGGCGAGCACCCAGGTGGTGGGCGAGCCGGGCAGGCCGTCGGCCCCGGGCCGGTGGAAGTCGCTGGCGCCGATCGCCACCAGGTCGGGATGCCAGGCGTCGGCCCAGGCCAGGGGGGCGCCCCAGCGCCGGTCCCACCAGCCGGAGTGCCAGACCTCCGCGATCCTGGGCCGCCGGGTGAGCGGCTGCAGCCAGGCGCAGTCGCCGCCGAGCGGGTGGTTGATGGAGATGAGCCCGCCCGCGCGCTCGGCGTGCGCCACCCAGGAGTCGGCCGGATCGCGGAAGTCGACCCAGCCGACGTCGCCGAACACGTTGGCGTGCCCGCGGTCGGTGGTGACCTCCTGGCCGGGCAGCAGCGCGATGCCCCGGTCGGTCTTGGCCAGCCCGGGGTGGTGGCTGACCGTGTTGTGGTCGGTGACGACCAGGAAGTCCAGGCCGCGCCCGTGGGCCAGCTCGGCCAGCTCGGCGATGGTGAGCTGGCCGTCGCTGTGGACGGTGTGGGCGTGGAAGTCGCCGGCGAACCAGCGCAGGCCGTCGAGGTCGGGGACGTCGCGCCGCGGCGGCCGCTCGCCGTGCGCCGGCTCGGCCTCCTCCTCCGGCGGCGGCGGCGTGGTCGCGGTACGGATCTCCAGCGTGTAGTCGAGACCCTGCGGCGGGATCCGGTGCAGGCGCAGCCACACCTGCCACTCGCCGGTCTCGGGCTCGCCGGGCAGGTAGCCGGGCGTGGCCCAGCCTGGCGTGATCGTGTACTCGTCGCGGGCCCCGCCGGACCAGCCGCGGAAGCCGCCCGGCCCGGCGCAGCCCAGGTCGAGCACGCCCTGGGAACGGTCGTACGACAGCCGGACGGTGACGGCGGCGGTGCCCGGCGGCACCTCGAACGGCACCTCGCGCAGGATGCGCTCCAGCCGGTCGTCCAGGCTCCAGCGGCCCCTGATGACGGTCATGCGGCCACCAGCTCACCGTCGCGGTAGACCAGCGCGCGGTCGCTCCTGGGCACCACGGCGCCCTGCTCGCCCAGCGCGGGCTCCTCACCCTCGGCCACCACGCCCTGCACCGTGACGCCGCCGACGTCCAGGGTCACCAGGTGGGACGCGCCGAGGTTCTCCAGGATGACCACGCTGCCGCTCAGGCCGCCCTCGACGGTTCCGGCCTGGTAGGTCATGTATTCAGGGCGCACGCCGTACACGAGCTTCTCCCCGTCGACCACGAGTCCTTCCGCCGAGGCGGGGACGGGCACCTTGCACCCGGCCACCTCAAGGGTGTCACCCCGGGCGACGGCGTCCAGCAGGTTCATCGGAGTCGAGCCGATGAATCCGGCGACGAAGGTGTTGGCGGGCCGCTGGAACACCTCGGAAGGGGTGCCGATCTGGCGGATGAGCCCCGCCTCCATGATCGCCATCCGGTCGGCCATGGCCAGCGCCTCGGCCTGGTCGTGGGTGACGAACACGGTGGTGACGCCCAGCTCGCGCTGGAGCTTCTTGAGGAACGTGCGGGCCTCCAGGCGGAGCCTGGCGTCCAGGTTGGACAGCGGCTCGTCGAACAGGAACGCCTGCGCCTGCGTGGCCATCACCCGCGCCAGCGCGACGCGCTGCTGCTGGCCGCCGGAGAGCTGGCCGGGCCGCCGGTCCATCAGCTTCTCCAGGCCCAGCCGGGCGGCCACCTCCTCCGCCTTGGCCCGGCGCTCTCCCTTGGCGACCTTCTTGATCCGCAGTGGGTAGGCGATGTTGTCGGTGACGTCCATGTGCGGGAACAGCGCGTAGTCCTGGAAGACCATGGCGACGTCGCGGCCGCCGGGCTGCACCCTGGTCACGTCGCGGCCGCCGATGACGACCGCGCCGCCGGTCGCGGTCTCCAGACCGGCGATGGTACGCAGCAGCGTCGTCTTCCCGCAGCCCGAGGGGCCGAGCAGGGCGAAGAACTCGCCGTCGGGGATGGTCAGGTCCAGCGAGTCGAGCGCCTTCACTCCACCGGGATAGACCTTGGTCAGGCCCCGAAGTTCGATTGCGGCCATTTCAGCGCTTGATCCCTCCGTGGAAGCGGAAGCCGTACTTCTTGCTGACGAACAGGTACATGAGCACCACGGGGACCGAGTAGAGCAGGCCGAACGTGGACAGCACCTTGAGGTTGGCCTGGCCGCCCTCGGTGTAGAGGGTGTACATGATCACCGCGGCGGGCTGCTTCTCGACGTCGCTGAGCAGCAGGTACGGCATGAGGAAGTTGCCCCACACGTTCGCGATCGTCCACACGGCGATCGTGGCCAGGCCGGGCCGGACGACGGGGACGACCACGTGGCGGACGATCTGCAGCGGCGAGGCGCCGAAGACCCGCGCGGACTCCTCGTACGACTTCGGCGTGGTGTCCATGAAGTCCTTGATCATGAAGATCGCGGCGGGCAGCAGACCCCCGGTCATGATCAGGATCAGGCCCGTGTGCGAGTCGATCAGGCCGAGCTCGATGGCGAGCTGGAACAGCGGCACCATCGCGGCCGTGCCGGTGATGATCGACGAGAGCAGCAGCAGCGCGTAGAGCAGCGCGTCGCGGCCCGGCAGCCGCACCCGGCTGAGCGCGTAGGCGGCCAGCGCCGACATCACCACCACCAGGACCGCCGTGCCGATGGCCAGGATCAGCGAGTTGACCAGCGAGCCGAGCGCGTACGGGTGATCCAGGATGATCTGGAAGTTCTCCCAGGTGAAGTCCGGCACCCGGACCTCGTACGTGGGGTTCGAGGTGAACGGCGCCGAGGCGAGCCACAGGAGGGGGATCGTGAAGAAGGCCAGCAGTAACGCGACCAGCGTGTAGAAGCCGATCCGGCCGGCGACGAACCGCGTCATCCCTTCCTCCTGAGCAGCCGCAGGTAGAAGATCGCCACGACCAGGTTGATCAGCAGGATGATCGTGGAGATCGCGGCGCCGTAGCCCAGGTCACCGGCCTGGAGCGCGGTCTTGTAGACGTACACGGCCAGGATCTCCGTCTTGTTCTCCGGGCCGCCCGCGGTGAGCAGGAAGGGCCCGAAGTCGTTGAACGTCCACAGGCTGATCAGCAGCAGGTTGGTCAGGATGTGCCCGCGGATGTGCGGGAAGACCACGTCACGCAGCTGCTGCCAGCCGGACGCCCCGGCCAGCCTGGCGCTCTCCAGGTGGGAGGGCGGCACGTTCCCTAGCGCGGCGCCGTAGAGCATCATCGAGAACGCGGTGCCGCGCCAGGTGTTGAAGAGGATGATCGACAGCATCGGATAGTCGAGCAGCCAGGCGAAGCCCGGGATGCCGAGCAGCGCGTTGAGCGTGCCGCTGTCACGGTCGAGCAGCGCCACCCACAGGAACGCCACGACCGCGCTCGGCAGGATCCAGGCCAGGATGACCACGCCCTCGACGACGCTCTTCAGCGTGCCGCGGCGGTTGCGCATCAGCCAGGCCAGGGTGAAGCCGAGCACCACCTGCCCGATGACGGCCGACCCCAGCACGAACTGGAAGGTCAGCACGGTGGAGTTCCAGAACCCCGGGTCCGACAGCGCCTTGAGGTAGTTGTCCAGGCCGACGAACTGCGGCTCGGCCGCGGCGATCCCGGTCAGCCGGTAGTTCATCAGCCCCAGGTAGATGACCCAGAGCGCCGGGAAGACCAGGAAGACCGCGATGAGCGCCAGGGCGGGCGCCACGAAGGCCCCCGCCCGCAGCCTGCCCAGGCCCGCGGCGTCGGAGCTGTAGCCGCGGGCGGGCGACTCGTCGAGGGCCTTCGTGTCAGGAGGCGACGTTTGCTGCGCCACCGACGATTCCTTCGAGCTTCTTCTGGTAGTCGGCGGGCGCCTGGTCGGCGGCCGTGCCGCCGGCGACGGCGGGCGTGGCCTCCTGGAGCGCGACCGACACCTGCGGGTAGACGGCCACCGGCGGCCGGTAGGCCGTCAGCGGGAGCACCTCGTCGGAGATGTAGGTCAGCAGCGGCTCGCCGGCCAGGATCTCCTTGTTGACGTCGGTGCGCGGGGTGATGCGCACGTTGCCGTCCTTGGTCTCCTCCTTCAGCGCGTCCGCCGACAGCGTGAAGGCCAGCAGCTCGAAGGCTTCCTTCGGGTGCTTGCTGTTCGGGTTGAGCGTCCGCAGCGCGCCGCCGGACATGCTCACGAAGTCCTGGCCGCGGATGCCCTTGCCGGGCTCGATCGCCGGGATCTTGGCGTAGCCGACGACCTCCTCGCGGTCGGCCATCGGGGCGACGCCGGTCTTGGGGTTGACCACGCCGCGCCAGAAGTAGTCGCCCTCCAGGAGGATGCCGACCTTGCCCTCGGCGAACTGCTGGAACGACTTGTCGCGGCCCTTGGCCTCCTGCTGGAGCTTCGGGTCACCGAGGCCGCTGCCGCCGTAGACCTTCTGGTAGAGGCCGAGCACGTCCTTCAGCGGCTGCGCCGCGCCGGTCCACTTGCCGTCCACCTGCACCTCGCCGCCGGCGCCCGCCAGCAGCGGGAGCACGCCCTGCATCGTGGTGGCCTCGCCCATGGCGGTGCCGGCGTTGATCTGGATCGGCACCGGGACGCCGGACGACTTGAGCTTCTCGCCCGCGTCGAGGACCTCCTGCCAGCTCACCGGCTGCCAGTCGGCGGGCAGCCCGGCCTTCTGGAAGAGCGTCTTGTTGAAGTAGAGCACGCGGCCGTCGGTGCCGACGGGCAGGGCGTACTTCTTGCCGTTGTAGGTGGCCAGGCCCTGGACGGCCTCCGGGATCTGCTGCCAGCCCTCCCAGCTCTCGGCCTCCGGCCCGGCGACCTCCGCCAGCGGCTTGATGTAGCCCGCCTCGGCGAACTCCCCGGCCCAGATGCCGTCGATGTCGATCACGTCGGCGCCCTTGCCTGACTTCAGGTCGAGGGAGAGCTTGGTCTTGTACTGCTCGTCGTCGACGCCGCTGGGAACGAACTTGACCGTGACGTCCTTGCCCTTGGCCTTCTGGGCCTCCTCGAACTTGGGGATCACCCAGCTGGCGATGTGGTCGGCCGCCGCCGCGTTCTTGCCTCCGGCGATGGCGTTCTGGGCGATCGTCAACTCGATGGCGCCGCCTTCGCCGCCATCACCGGACGACTGGCCGCACGCGGCCAGTCCCAGCGCGGACGCGGCGAGCACCGCGACCACACCCATCGACCTGTTCCGCACCATTCTGCAAACCCTCCGACACGTCCATAAGGGAGGAAGTCAGGGCCAATATGTCATGACGTGCATATGACGTAAAAGTCCTGGCTGATTCCGGGGAGCGTGCCCACGGGGCCCTTCGGAATTCGGCACGGGGCACAGTTGAGAAACATAGCGGACATCCGTATGTCATGACAATATGCCATAGTGTCTGCCGGAAGCTCCAGCTCTGGAGGTGCGTTGTTCGACCTGATCACGATGGGACGCTGCGGCGTCGACATCTATCCGCTGCAGACCGGCGTGAGCTTGGTTCACGTCGAGTCCTTCGGCAAGTTCCTCGGCGGCAGCCCGACGAACGTCGCGGTCGCCGCGGCGCGTCACGGCCTGCGCCCCGCCGTGGTGACCGCCGTGGGCGCCGACCCCTTCGGGGAGTGGGTACGGCAGGCGATCCGCGGATTCGGTGTCGACGACGTCTTCGTGGGGACGGTCGAGGGGCCGCCCACGCCGGTCACGTTCTGCGAGATCTTCCCGCCCGACCACTTCCCGATCTACTTCTACCGGGGCGAGCATCCGCCTGACCTGCGGATCACCCCCGAGTCGCTCGACCTGGACGCGATCCGCCGGACGCCAGTCTTCTGGTTCACCGGGACCGGGCTGAGCCAGGAGCCCAGCCGCTCGGCGCACGCCGCCGCGCTGGCGGCCCGGACCGCGCCGTCCGGGTGGACCGTGTTCGACCTGGACTACCGCCCGATGCTGTGGGAGTCGCGCGAGGCGGCCGAGCGCGAATACCGGCGCGCGCTCCCGCACGCGAACGTGGCCGTGGGCAACCTCGACGAGGTCGAGATCGCCGTCGGCACCCGCGACCCGGAGGCTGCGGCGCAGGCGCTGCTCGACGCCGGGATGGAGGTGGCGATCGTGAAGATGGGCCCCGACGGGGTGCTGGCCCGCAGCGGGAAAGAGCACGTGGTGGCCGAGCCGGTCCAGGTCGAGGTGGTCAACGGACTGGGCGCGGGCGACGCCTTCGGCGGCGCGGTCTGCCTCGGGCTGGTGCGCGGCTGGTCGCTGGAGCGTACGGTGCGCTTCGCCAACGCGGCGGGCGCCCACGTGGCGGCGCGGCTGGCCTGCGCGGAGGCCATGCCGACCACCGGCGAGGTGCTGGCCCTGCTGGAGGGCCGGCCCGCGACCACCGCCGGAGAGGCCGCTCCCGGCCCGCAGAGCGAGGTGCGTCCTTGAGCGACGTCACGCTGCCCAGAACGACGCGGTACGAGGAGCTCACCCACATCCGCGCCACCAGGCCCGGGGCGATCGCGCAGGCCGCGGCCCGCCGTCAGCGGCGTGAGCTGCCGGGCGAGGGCGGGCGGCTGCTGATCGTCGCGGCCGACCACCCGGCGCGCGGCGCGCTGGCCGTGCGCGACCGGCCGCTGGCCATGGCCAGCCGGACCGACCTGCTCGACCGGCTGCGGGTGGCGCTGGCCCGGCCCGGCGTCGACGGCATCCTGGCCTCCCCCGACGTGCTGGAGGACCTGCTGCTGCTCGGCGCGCTGGAGGGCAAGCTGGCCTTCGGCTCGATGAACAGGGGCGGCCTGCAGGGCTCGGTGTTCGAGCTGGACGACCGGTTCACCGGCTACGACGCCGCCGCCATCGACGAGATGCGGCTCGACGGCGGCAAGATGCTGTGCCGCATCGACCCGTCCGACCCCGCCAGCGTCACCACCCTGGAGTCGTGCGCCCGCGCCGTCACCGATCTGGCCAGGAGGCGGCTCGTGGCGATGGTGGAGCCGTTCTGGACGACGCGCACCGAGACCGGGGCGGTCCGCAACGACCTGTCCCCCGACGCGGTGATCCGCGCCATCAGCGTGGCCCAGGCGCTCGGCGTCACCTCCGCCTACACCTGGCTGAAGATCCCGGCGGTGGCCGAGATGGAGCGGGTCATGGCCGCCACCACGCTGCCGGCGCTGCTGCTCGGCGGCGACCCGCCGGACGCGGCGGCCGCCTTCGCGGACTGGGGGCGCGCGCTGCGCCTGCCGGGCGTGCGGGGGCTCGTCGTCGGCCGCGCCCTGCTCTACCCTCCGGACGATGACGTCGCCACCGCCGTGGACGGCGCCGCCGCACTGGTTCGAGAGGCTGGATCATGACATTTCTTCCGTACGGCAAGGCCGCGAACGGGCCCTGGGCCGTGGAGATCACGCCGTCGCTGGCCGGTTGGGACTATTCGGGCCTGCGGGTGGTGGACCTGGCCGGGGCTCCCGTGTCGTTCGACACCGGCGAGGAGGAGATGATCGTCCTGCCGCTGTCGGGCTCCTGCACGGTGACGGTCGGGGCGGACGGCTCGCGGGTCTTCGAGCTGGCCGGGCGGCCTTCGGTGTTCGCCGGGCCCTCCGATTTCGCCTATATCCCGATTTCTGAGCATGTGACGCTGGCCGGTACGGGCCGGATCGCGCTGCCGTCCGCGCGTGCCACCCGCCGCCTGGAGCCGCGCCACGTGCCCGCCTCGGCGGTGCCGGTGGAGCTGCGCGGCGCCGGCCAGGCCAGCCGCCAGGTGAACAACTTCGCCGCGCCCGGCGTCCTCGCCTGCGACAAGCTCGTCGCCGTCGAGGTGCTCACCCCCGGCGGCAACTGGTCGTCCTACCCGCCGCACAAGCACGACACGGCGAACCCCGGCGAGGCCGTGCTGGAGGAGATCTACTACTTCGAGGTGGCCGATCAGGGGCTCGGCTACCAGCGCGTCTACTCCTCCGAGCGGGGGCAGATCGACACCCTGGCCGAGGTGGGCTCCGGCGACGTGGTGCTGGTGCCGTACGGCTACCACGGCCCGTCCATGGCCGCGCCCGGCTACGACCTCTACTACCTGAACGTGCTGGCCGGCCCCGCCGGTGAGCGGTCCATGGCGTTCTGCGACGACCCCCGCCACGCCTGGATCCGCGCCACCTGGGACGGCCAGGACATCGACCCCCGGCTGCCCTTCGGGAGGACCTCGTGAAGCTGCCGGTGACATTGACGGTGGCCCAGGCGGTGGTGCGCTTCCTCGCCGCCCAGCACACCGAGCGCGACGGCGTCGAGCACCGGATGTTCGGCGGCGTCTTCGGCATCTTCGGCCACGGCAACGTGGCCGGCATCGGCCAGGCGCTGGCCACCTCCGGCCCCGGCCTGCCCTACTATCTGAGCCGCAACGAGCAGGCCATGGTGCACACCGCCGCCGCGTACGCGCGGGCCGCCAACCGGCTGTCGACGCTGGCCTGCACCACCTCGATCGGCCCCGGCGCGACCAACATGGTCACCGGCGCGGCCGCCGCGACCATCAACCGGCTGCCCGTGCTGCTGCTGCCCGGCGACATCTTCGCCACCCGGGTGGCGAGCCCGGTGCTGCAGGAGCTGGAGGACCCGCGCTCCTACGACGTCTCCGTCAACGACTGCTTCAAGCCGGTCTCCCGCTTCTGGGACCGGGTCAACCGGCCGGAGCAGCTCCCGGCGGCGCTGCTGGCGGCCATGCGGGTGCTCGCCGACCCGGCCGAGACGGGCGCGGTGACGCTGTCGCTGCCGCAGGACGTGCAGGCGGAGGCCGCCGACTGGCCGGAGGAGCTGTTCGCCCGGCGCGTCTGGCACATCCCCAGGCCGCGCCCCGAACGGTCCGCGCTGGCCGGGGCCGCCGAGCTGGTCAAGGCCGCGTCCCGGCCGCTGATCGTGGCCGGCGGCGGCGTGATCTACAGCGAGGCCACCGGCGAGCTGCGGGCCTTCGCCGAGACGTTCGGCGTCCCGGTCGCCGAGACCCAGGCGGGCAAGGGCGCGCTGCCGCACGGCCACCCGATGGCGATGGGCGCGATCGGCGCGACCGGCACCACGGCCGCCAACGCGCTGGCCCGCGAGGCCGACCTGATCATCGGCGTCGGCACCCGCTACAGCGACTTCACCACGGCCTCCCACTCGCTGTTCGCGCCGGAGGCCCGGTTCGTCAACCTGAACGTCACCGGCTTCGACGCCGCCAAGATGTCCGGGCTGCAACTCGTCGCCGACGCCCGCGAAGGGCTCGCGGACCTGGCGGCGGCGTGCTCGGGCTGGGCCACCGGCGAGGACTACCGGTCCCGCGCCGCCGGCCTGTCGCGGGCCTGGGACTCCGCCGTCGACGCGGCGTACGCGCTCGACGGCGACCCGCTGCCGCAGCCCGCCATCATCGGCGCGGTGAACGCGGCGGCGGGCGACGACGGCGTGGTCATCTGCGCGGCCGGGTCCATGCCCGGCGACCTGCACAAGCTCTGGCGGCCCAGCGGGCCGGGGAGCTACCACGTCGAGTACGGCTACTCGTGCATGGGCTACGAGATCGCCGGCGGGCTCGGGGTCAAGCTGGCCGCCCCGGAGCGCGAGGTCTTCGTCATGGTCGGCGACGGCTCGTACCTGATGATGGCCCAGGAGCTGGTCACGGCCGTCGCGGAGGGCGTCAAGCTGACCGTGGTGCTGGTCGACAACTCCGGCTTCGCCTCCATCGGCCGCCTCTCGGAGAGCGTCGGCGCCGAACGGCTCGGCACCGCGTACCGCTACCGGGGCGAGGGCCGCTACGACGGCGGGCCGCTCCCGGTCGACCTCGCGGCGAACGCGGCCAGCCTGGGCGCGACCGTGCTGCGCCCAAGCTCCCTGGCCGAGCTGCGCAAGGCGCTCGACACGGCCCGCGCGTCCCGCGGCGTGACCGTCGTGTACGTGCGCGCCGACCCGGCGATCGACAGCCCGTCGTCCGAGGCCTGGTGGGACGTCCCGGTCGCGGAGGTCTCCAGCACCGGCACGGGCCGCGAGGCCAGGACCGCGTACGAGACCGCGAAGCGCGACCAGCACCGCCGGCTGACCCCGCCAGCGGGCTGACCAGCAGGGTTGCCGCCACCGCCCCGAGGGAAGGCCACTGTCCGGGCCTGATCTCGGGGGAGGCGACGATGGACCCTTGGCGCGCACTGGGCTGGGTGGGCATCGCCGCCGTGGTGCTCTACTGCCTGACCCACGTGGGCACGGTGGTCCTGTCGATCATCGTGGGACTGTTCGTCGCCGCGCTGCTGGCGCCGCCCGCGCGCTGGCTGATGCGGCGTGGCCTGGGCAGGTCGCTCGCCACCGTGATCACGTTCGTGGGCGGCCTGCTGCTGGCGGGAGGGCTGTTCGCGCTGCTGGTGCCGACCACCGTCAGCGGCCTGGCCGAGCTGCGCGCCAGCGTGGGCACGGTCCTGGAGCAGTTGCACGCGCTGGCCGCCAACTTCGGCCTGGACTTCGGGGACCTCGTCGCCCAGGGCAGGCGGTGGGTGGAGCAGCGCCAGCAGCAGATCACCACCGGCGCGGTGGCCGGGGTGCGCACCGCGACCGAGATCATCGTGGGGGCCGTGCTGGCGGTCATCCTGGGCATCTACTTCGTGCACGGCGGCGACCGGCTGTTCCACTGGCTGACCGGCCTGTTCCCGGCCCGGGCCAGGCAGCGGCTGCGCGAGGCCGGGCCGGTGGCGTTCGGCGTCATCGGCCGTTACATCCGCGGGGTCGCCATCGTGGGGGCGGTGGACGCGCTCTTCATCGGGACCGCGCTGTGGATACTCGGGGTGCCGATCGCGGTGCCGCTGGCGGTGCTGACCTGGGTGGGCGCGTTCCTGCCGATCGTCGGGGCGTTCACGGCCGGGCTGCTGGCGGCGGTGGTGGCGTTCGTGGCCAAGGGCTGGCTGATCGCGCTCATCGTGGTCGGGGTCACGGTGCTGGTGCAGCAGATCGAGGGGCACGTGCTGGCGCCCCAGATCTACGGCAAGGCGCTGGACCTGCCAGGGGCGGTGATCCTCATCGCGATCGCGGTCGGCAGCCTGCTCTTCGGCATCGCCGGCGCCTTCCTGGCCTCACCGGTGGCCTCGGTGATCGTGGCCCTCCTGAACCGGGAGGACTTCAGCGAGGGCCGGGCCCGGGTCTGACATTCGTCAGCCGTCCTGACGGAAGACGACCGCGACGCCCAGCGCGGCGTCGGCGGGCACGAACACCTCCCCGGGCCCGCTCCCGACCACGGGAACGCCGTTGCCGCGCAGAAGCCTTTCCGTGGCGTCGAGGTCTCGCACGGACACCGCGTAGGCGACGAACCCGGGCAGCCCGGCCGGCCGCTCGCCCGGCAGCAGCCCATCCAGCGCCGACGCCCCCACAACCGTCACACCCGCCCGACGGAACCGCACCACCAGGCCACCCGCCGCTCGGCCGAGGTCATCACGCGCCCCGCCGAGGTCACCCACCACTGGCCCGAGGTCGCCGCGCGTCCCGCCGGGGGCACCCGCCGTTTGCCTGAAGTCATCCCAGGGCCGGCCGAAGTAGGTGCTGTAGCGGTGTGTCAGGTCGGGGAGTGCCTGGTCGTCGACGCACAGGACGCATCCGATCAGCCCGGTCGCGCCGTTGGGGTGGGCGGGATGCCGGTCGGGGACGGCGACCGGCGCGTTCTGGGCGAAGCCGATGCGCCCCTCCGGCACGCTGCCCGGCAGGCCGGGGGCGGAGATCTCGACGTAGCGCGCGGGCTCCATCGTGATCCCCGTGGGGGTCTCGACGGGACGCTGGATGGCGTGGACGCCGCCGTGACCGACGCCGGCGGCGGTCAACCGCGCCGCGAGGCCGTCGATGTCGGAGGTGTCCGCGATCACGATGTGGACGCCCTGGAACCGGTCGAGGAAGGTCACGATGTTCGCGGCGGTGGCGCGGACGGCGGCCGCCAGTCCCGCCAGCTTGTCGTCGGGCACCCGCAGCGGGATCGGCCGGGCCGCTCCCGGCATCCGGCCGGCGTCGACGACGGCCACGAGCTCGACGAAGTCACCGGGGAAGTACACGTGCGCGTTGGCCACGCCGACCGGCTCTGCCGCACCGCCGGAAAGACCCTGGAGGACGGGGTAGGCGGGCGTTCCTACGGCGAAGCCGAGCTGCCGGTATCTCTCCATCGCCTCGCCCAGGTCCCGCACGATGTGGCCGACGTGGTGCAGGCCGTTGATGTCATCACCCATGACGCCTCCCGGACAAATATGAAAGTAGCCTCTCAGTTGAGAGTAAACCATCATTTGCGCGTACGGTAAGATTTTTCGCATGGCTGACGGCGGACTGCGCGAGCGCAAGAAGGCGAAGACCCGGGAGGCGATCCTGCGGGAGGCGTTCCGGCTCTTCCGCGAGCGCGGCTACCACGCCACCACCGTCGAGCAGATCGCCGAGGCGGCCGAGATCTCCCCCGCCACCTTCTTCCGCTACTTCCCGTCGAAGGAGGACCTGGTCACGCTCGACCGGTTCCCGCCGCTCGTCGAGGCGCTGGCGGTCCAGCCGCCCGGCCAGCCGGTCCCCGTGCTGCGCGGCGCGTTCCGCGCGGCGTTCGCCGCCCTGTCCGAAGAGGAGATCGCCGCCGGTCACGCCCGGGAGGTGTTCGCGGCCACCGTGCCCGAACTGGTGGTGGCCAACCTGCGCAGGAGCCCGGGGCTGATCCGCGAGGTCTGCGCGGCCGTGGCCGACCGGGCCGGCCGCGCCGCCGACGACCCCGGGGTCCGCAACGCCGTCGGCGCCGTCTTCGGGGTGGTGGCGATGGTGTGGACGCAGTGGGCGCACACCCCCGCCATGGACGGTCCCGAAGAGATCGACAGGGCGCTGGCCCACCTGGAGTCGGGGCTGCGTCTGTGAACGCCTGACGCGTACGGTCAGGCGCGCTGTTCCAGCACGTCGGCGATGCCCGCCAGGAACGCGTCGACGTCGGCGATCAGGTAGCCGGGCCGCAGCACGACGGTGCCGAACTTCACCTCGCGCACCTCCTTGGCCGTCACCGGATACTGGGTGGTGCCGCGCAGCGTGGCCACGATCCGGTCGAGGAAGGCGTCGACCTCGTCCTCGTGATAGCCGGTGGCCATGCGGGCCGACCGGAACATCACCTTCTCCACGCGGGCCGCCTGGCTCTCGAACCACTCCTCGCGCAGCAGCTCGCCCGTGGGTTCGGCGAGGGCCAGCCGCACCGGCCGCTGGGTCATGGTCTCCAGCGCCACCACGAACGCCTCCAGCGCGAAGTCGACCGCCGTCTCCTGGTAGCCGCGGCGCCGGGAGCGGAAGGTGGCTGCGCGCACCTCGTCGGCGGTCACGGGCTCGGCGTCGAGTGAGCCTCTGCCCAGCGTGGCCTCGATCCGCTCGATCAGAGCGTCGACCTCGGCGGGGTCATAGCCTGAACGCATACCCATGACGCGCGGAAAGCGGTTCAAGCCCACTCCTTCTGGGTCCTGACGGGGGGTCGCCCTCTGGGGTCCTTTTATCCCGGCCCTGCGGGCCGGTGTCTATGGTAAAGACCACCATGCGCCTGACCGACGTGTCTTTCCGCTATCGAAGACGTGATCCATCCGTCATCCGCGAGGCCGACGCCGAGTTGTCCCCCGGCGACGTGGTCGAGCTCACCGGGGCCAACGGCGCGGGCAAGTCCACGCTGCTGCGCCTGCTCGCCGGGCTGCTCAGGCCCACCGGCGGCGCCATCACCGGCCGCCCGGCCGCCGTCGGGCTGGCCCCCGACCGGTTCCCCGGCGAGCAGCCGTTCACCGTGTCCGGCTACCTCGACCACATGGCGCGCGTGTGCGGCGGGCGGTGGCGTCCGTGGGCGGAGCGGCTGAACATGGGGCAGTTGCTGGGCGTGCGGCTGCGCGAGCTGTCCAAGGGCAGCGCGCACAAGGTCGGTCTGGCACAGGCGCTGATGGCGGAGCCGGGACTGCTGCTCCTCGACGAACCGTTCGCCGGGCTGGACTCCGGCACCCGCGACGAACTCCCGCCCATCGTGGCCGAACTGTCGGCGCGCGGCGCCATCGTGGTGGCCGCCGACCACCAGGGCGGCCTGCGCGACCTCCCGTCCCTGCGCCACTGGACGATCACGGACGGACGCCTCGTGGAGACGACCCCGGCACGCACCCCCGTACTCGCGGGAAAGCTCGCCGGAACCACCCCTCAAGGACCCGCCGAAGACGCCGTCGGGGGCATCGCCGGAGAACCCGCGGTCACGCCCGACACGACCGCGACGACTGTCGGTAGTCCCGCCGGTGAGGCCGGCGGAAGGGCCGTAGGAGGTTCTGCTGATGTCGGAGTAGGTGTGGACGGAGGTGGGGTCGCTGTGGAGGTGACCGTGCCGGCCGGGGATCTGGGGGCCTTTCTGGAGCGGATGCGCGGTGAGGGATACCGTGCCCGCCCGGTGAGCGGGGAGGAGTCCCGGTGATCGCCCTGAGCGCGTTCCGGCTGGCCGCCTACGTCCGGTCGCACCGGGTCCATCAGGCGCTGCTGGCGTTGCTGGCCGCGCTGGCCGTCGTCTACGCCACCCGGGCGCCCGCGGGCCACGAGGCGGCCGTCCTGGCGGACTCGGCCGTGCTGATCGTCCCGCTCCTGGCCTGGGCCGCCCGGAGCCTGCTCGACACCGAGCCGGACCGGCAGCGGGAGATGTCCGCGGCCCTGGCGGGCGGTCGCGGCCGGGAGCTGGCGGCCGGGCTGCTGGCCGCGCTGACCGCGTGCGCCGCGTTCGCCGCCCTGGCTCTGGTGTGGGGAGTGCTGCTCGGGATGAGCGCCACGCCCCCGGGGCCGGTGCTCGCCGCCGGGATCGTGCTGCACGCGCTGAGCGCGCTGGCGGGCCTCACGCTCGGGGCGCTCACCAGCCGCGCCCTGCTGCCGTCACCGGCGCTGTCGATCATGGCGCTGGTGTCCGGGTTCGTCGCGATGCTGCTCATCAGCGCGTCGCCGCTGCACTGGCTCACGGTCCCGCTCACGGTGTGGATGCGCGCCGCGAGCGCCGAACGGCTGGTCGCCCAGCTCCCCGAGCTGGCCGCCGTCTCGCTGGTCTGGTGTCTGCTCGGCCTGGCGGCGTACGCGTGGCTCCGCCGTACCAGGCCGTAGATCACTCGGCGGCGGCGAGCTGGCCGCAGGCGCCGTCGATCTCGCGCCCGCGGGTGTCGCGGACCGTCACCGGGACGCCGTGGAGCTCCAGCCGCCTGACGAACGCGCGCTCGTCCTCCGGCTGGGACGCCGTCCACTTCGAGCCGGGGGTCGGGTTGAGCGGGATCAGGTTGACGTGCACGAGTTTGTTCTTGACCAGCTTGCCGAGCAGGTCGGCCCGCCACTCCTGGTCGTTGATGTCCTTGATCAGCGCGTACTCGATGGACACCCGCCGCTTGGTCTTCGCCGCGTACGCCCAGGCGGCGTCGAGCACCTCGGCCACCTTCCACCGGGTGTTGATCGGCACCAGCGTGTCGCGCAGCTCGTCGTCGGGGGCGTGCAGCGACAGCGCGAGCGTGACCGGCAGGCCCTCGTCGGCGAGCTTGCCGATCGCGGGCACCAGCCCGACCGTGGAGACGGTGACGCCGCGGGCGGAGATGCCCAGCCCGTGGGGGGCGGGCTCGACCAGGCGGCGGACCGCCTGGATCACCTGCTTGTAGTTGGCCAGCGGCTCGCCCATGCCCATGAACACCACGTTGTTCACCCGGCCGGGGCCGCCGGGCACCTCGCCCGCCGCGAGAGCGCGGGCGCCCGCGACCACCTGCTCGACGATCTCGGCGGTGGACATGTTGCGGGTCAGCCCGGCCTGGCCGGTGGCGCAGAACGGGCAGTTCATGCCGCAGCCGGCCTGCGACGACACGCACATCGTCACGCGGTCGGGGTAGCGCATCAGCACCGACTCGACCAGCGCGCCGTCGAACAGCCGCCACAGCGTCTTGCGGGTCGTGCCGCGGTCGGTGGTCTGCTCGCGCACCGAGGTGAGCAGCGGCGGCAGCAGCGCCGACAGCTTGTCGCGGGAGGCCGCGGGCAGGTCGGTCATCGCCTGCACGTCGGTGGTCAGCCGCTCGAAGTAGTGGCGGGAGAGCTGGTCGGCGCGGAACGCCTTCTCCCCCAGCTCGGTGACGGCCGCGCGGCGGTCGGCCATGGACAGGTCCGCGAGGTGGCGAGCCGGCTTGGCCCTGCGCGGGGCGACGAAGGTGAGCTGGCCTGGCTGCTGGGACACGATCCTGCCTCTGCTTGTCACGGGGATTGCCGACCAGGGTAGTGAACGCTTGCCCGGCGGGGCGAATTCCATGGCCGTCACCCGGCGCTCCCGATCGGGGTAAGGCTCGCACGAGAGCGACTCGCGGATCTACAGTTTCCCCGTATGGCGATTTTCCGGTCTGCGTCGGGCGAGGGGCACACCGAGGTCGTCCTCACCGCCGGCAACCCGTACGGGAGCCGGACGCTCGTGGTCGAGCGCGACGAGGACGCCTCGGTCGCCTACCTGTGCTCTCCTGACGGCACCGTGCACGGCGCCTGCTGGCTGGCCAACCATCGGGCCGCCCCCGACGTGGTCGACCTGGCGCGGATCAACGCGGGCCTGCCTCCGCTGATGCCGCGGGCCAACACCCTCCACCCCGGGGGGCGCCGGCCGCTGGGCCAGCTCACCCCGCTCTGGTTCGAGGAGGGTGACGGGGTGGCCCTGTACGAGGAGGACGATCTGCTGGCGGTCATCCCGGGCTGGGCCGACATGCATCGGGGCATGCCCGGTTACGCCAGGGACGCGGTGGGCGAGTCGCCGTTCGCGTGGGCGCTGTCGGAGGCGCTCGAAGGGCTGAGCCCGCGCATCGCCAACGCCGGGTCCTACTGGCGCTGGCGTTACTCCGAGGGGTCGTGGCCGTCGTTCCAGCAGTTCGTGATGGGCCATCTGGACCGGGTGCTGGGCCCGTCCGGCCGCTACTGGGACGCCGCCGGTGACCGGTTGCCGACCGTCGGCATCACCGAGCGCCCGGCTCACGGCGACCGGGTGTTCAGCGTGCTGTCGACGGTGGGGATGAGCTGCCAGCGGATGCCGACGGTGGAGCAGTGGATCGACCAGCCCGGCGCGTACGCCAGGATCGAGCTGGCGGTGGCCACCCGCGCGAACCCGCGCGACGCGGCGCTGCTGCTGGTGTGGCTGGCGCAGTATCCGTGGCACTCGGTTACCTGGCTCGGCCACGGCCACACCGCCAAGTGGTATCACGAGCCGGAGACGTTCCCGCTGGGGCCGCAGTACTCCGGGGTGCTCATGCAGGCCGACCCCCCTGATATGCCGGATATGTCGGGGTTTGCGTTTGGCGGGGAGGCCGTACGGTGGCTCTGGCTCACCCCGATCATCGCCGAGGCCCTGACCGGCTAGACGAAGAGCGAGAGCAGCAGCCAGACCGGCACCAGCGTGGCCACCAGCGAGTCGAGCCGGTCCATCAGCCCGCCGTGGCCGGGCAGGATCGAGCCCAGGTCCTTGATGCCGAGATCCCGCTTGATCATCGACTCGATCAGGTCGCCCATGGTGGCCAGCGCCGCGGCCAGCGCGCCGAGCAGCGCGCCCTGCCACCACTCGCCGCCGAGCAACCACGTCACCAGCCACGCGCCCACGACCGTGCAGGCCAGGACCGAACCGGCGAAGCCCTCCCAGGTCTTCTTCGGGCTGATCACCGACATCGGATGCCTGCCGAACAGCACCCCCGCGGCGTAACCGCCGGTGTCGCTGGCCACCGTGACCGCGATGAAGACCACCACCCGGTGGCTGCCGTCGTCAGGCGCCAGGAGCAGCGCCACGAACCCCGCCAGCAACGCCGGGTAGAACAGGATGAACACCGACGCCGTCGCGTCGCGCACGTAGCCGTCGGACCCGTCGGCGAACATCCGCCACACCAGCAGCACCAGCGCGAACACCACGAACGTGCCGAGCAGCCACACCCCGCCGCCCCAGTAGGCGGCGGCCTGCATCGCGGCCAGCCCGGCCAGGACCGGCGCGGCCGGCACCCGGATGCCGCGGGTGGCGAACGCCCGCACCAGCTCCACCACGCCGACGCCGACCGCCGCGGTGACCACTACCAGGAAGAGCTCTTTGACGGTGTAGAGGGAGATCAGGACCAGGGCGGCGAGTCCGAGGCCGACACCGATCGCGGCGGGGAGATTGCGGCCGGTGCGGCTGCCGCCGCTCGGGCTGGGGCCGGCCGTGCGTTCTTCCAAGACTTCTCCATAGGCCACGGCCCTCGCCGTCAGGCGAGGGCCGTAGATGCGCTACCTGCGGCGGTCCGCTGACCGCGGCCCGCCGGCAGCGGGCCGCTCAGACTTCGAGCAGCTCGGCTTCCTTGTGCTTCAGCAGCTCGTCAACCTTGGCGACGTGCTTCTGGGTGAGGTCGTCGAGCTCCTTCTCGGCCCGCCTGACCTCGTCCTCGCCCGCGTCGCCATCCTTGATCATCTTGTCGAGCGTCTCCTTGGCGGAGCGCCGGATGTTGCGGATGGACACCTTGGCGTGCTCGCCCTTGTTCCTGGCGACCTTGATGTACTCCTTGCGACGCTCCTCCGACAGCTCGGGGAAGGTCACGCGGATCACCTGGCCGTCGTCGGTCGGGTTGACGCCGAGGTCGGAGTCGCGGATGGCCCTCTCGATCGCGGCCATCGAGCTCTTGTCGTACGGCTGGATGAGCACCATGCGAGCCTCGGGCACATGGAACGACGCCAGCTGCTGGATCGGCGTCGGCGTGCCGTAGTACTCGGCGGTGATCTTGTTGAACATCGAGGGGGTGATCCGGCCCGTCCGGATGGTCGCGAAGTCCTCCTTCGCGACCGAGACGGCCTTGTCCATCTTGTCCTCGGCTTCGAGGAGGGTTTCGTCGATCACAGCGGCTCCCTGTCTTCTAGCTGGCGGTGTCGGGCTCACACCTATTTGCCTGCGGGACTCACCAGCGTGCCGATCTTCTCACCGCGGACCGCTCGCAGGATGTTGCCCTCGCCCATCAGGTCGAAGACCACGATCGGCAGGTCGTTGTCCTTGCACAGGCTGATCGCGGTGGCGTCCATGACCGCGAGGTCACGGAGAAGCACCTCTCCGTAGTCCAGTTGGTCGAACCGCACCGCGTCGGGATTCTTCCGTGGATCGGAGTCGTAGATGCCGTCGACCTGGGTGCCCTTGAGCAACGCCTCCGCGCCGATCTCCAGAGCCCGCTGGGAGGCGGCGGTGTCGGTGGAGAAGTAGGGCGAGCCGAGCCCCGCGCCGAAGATGACCACACGCCCCTTCTCCAGGTGGCGGATGGCGCGGCGCGGCAGGAACGGCTCGGCGACCTGCTGCATGGTGATCGCGGTCTGCACCCGCGTCTCGACGCCGCGCCTCTCCAGGAAGTCCTGCAGGGCCAGGCAGTTGATGACGGTGCCCAGCATGCCCATGTAGTCGGCCCTGGCGCGGTCGATGCCGCCCTCGGACAGGGTGGCGCCGCGGAACATGTTGCCCCCGCCGACCACGATCGCCACCTGGACGCCCTCGCGCACCGCCTCGGTGATCGAGTCGGCCAGGTGGTCGACGACCACGGGGTCGATCCCCAGGGGCTCGCCGCCGGCGAACGCCTCACCGGACAGCTTCAGCATCACCCGCTTCCAGCGGAGCTGGCTTCGGGGCGGAGCAGCCGCCGTCGTGGCTGGCTCCTGATTGTCCTGCACGGCGGCGGCCTCCCTCTCTCGGCGGTTCTTCGGACTGGACGACTCGCTCCAGCCTATGCCTGGCCGACCTTGAAGCGGACGAAGGCCTGGACCTGAACGCCGTTCTCCTCGGCGTACTTGCCCACGGACTTCTTGTTGTCCTTGACGAAGGCCTGCTCCAGCAGCGTGAAGTCCTTGTACCAGCCCTTGACGCGACCGTCGACGATCTTGCCGATGGCGGCCTCGGGCTTGCCCTCCTCGCGGGTCATCTCCTCGAAGAGCTTGCGCTCCTTGTCGACGACGTCGGCGGGGACGGAGTCGGGCTTGAGGTACTGCGGGGCCATGGCGGCGGCGTGCTGCGCGATGTCCTTGGCCACCTCGGCGTTCGGCTTGTCGAGCTGGACGAGCACGCCGACGGCCGGCGGCAGCGCCGGGTCGGTCTTGTGCATGTAGGCGCCGACGTAGCCGCCCTCGATCACGGCGAAGCGGCGGACCTCGATCTTCTCGCCCAGCGTGGCGTTGGCGGCGTCGAGGTGCTCCTTGACGGTCTGGCCGTCGAAGGAGGACTCCAGCAGCGACGCCACGTCGGCCGGCCTGGTGGCCAGGACGTGCGCCACCACCTGGGCCGCGAGCTCCTGGAAGCGGTCGCCCTTGGCCACGAAGTCGGTCTCGCAGTTGAGCTCCAGCAGCGCCGCGACGGAGTCGCCGTCCTGCTTGAGCGCGACCAGGCCGTTGGAGGCGGTGCGCGCCTCGCGCTTGCCGACGTCCTTGGCGCCCTTGAGGCGGAGCAGCTCGATGGCGCGGTCGAAGTCGCCCTCGGCCTCCTCCAGAGCCTTCTTGCAGTCCATCATGCCGGCGGCGGTGATCTCGCGAAGCCGCTTGACGTCGGCCATGTTCACGGAAGCCATTGCTTTTCCTTGTGAGATGTCGGTGGATGTCGTCGTGCGTCGAGCGGGCGCCGCCGCTCGGCTGTCGTCACGGCACCGCGTGCCGCGCAGAAGCCGGTACGCGTCCCGTGCCCGTCATTTCGGACCCGGAACGTCCTGCTCGCCTGCCCCCTGACCAGCCCCGGCACCGGTCCGTCCGCGAACCCCGCGGGCCGATCAGCCCGAGAGGGACCGTCCGCCGCTCACCGGCCGTGCCCGGGAAACGGGCACGGCCGGCGGCGGGTGGATCCGGGTGCGGCGCGGGCAGGTCAGGCCTGCTGCTCGCCCTCGGGCTTGGCCTCGGCCTCGACGGCCGGCGCCTCGGCCTCGGCCTCGGCGGCGGGAGCCTCCTCAGCGGGAGCGGCCGGAGCGGCCGCCTCGGCGGTCTCCTGCGGCTGGGCCTCGCCCTGCTCGCCACCACCCTGCTCGATGAGCTCGCGCTCCCACTCGGCCAGCGGCTCGGCGGCGGCCGGCTTCTCGTCGCCGCGGGAGGCGCCCGAGCGGGCCATGAGCCCGGCGGCCACGCCGTCGGCGACCACGCGGGTCAGCAGGCCGACGGCGCGGATCGCGTCGTCGTTGCCCGGGATCGGGTAGTCGACCTCGTCGGGGTCGCAGTTGGTGTCGAGGATCGCGACCACGGGGATGCCGAGCTTCTTGGCCTCGCTGATCGCGATGTGCTCCTTCTTGGTGTCGACGACCCACACCGCGCTGGGCACGCGGCCCATGTCGCGGATGCCGCCGAGCGTGCGCTCCAGCTTGTCCTTCTCACGCCGGCGCATGAGGAGCTCCTTCTTGGTGAGCCCCGAGGCGGCGACGTTGTCGAAGTCGAGCTCCTCGAGCTCCTTCAGGCGCTGCAGCCTCTTGTGCACGGTGGAGAAGTTGGTGAGCATGCCACCGAGCCAGCGCTGGTTGACATACGGCATGCCGACCCGGGCGGCCTGCTCGGCGATGGCCTCCTGGGCCTGCTTCTTCGTGCCGATGAACAGGATCGTGCCGCCGTGGGCGACGGTCTCCTTGACGAAGTCGAAGGCGCGGTCGATGTAGGACAGCGACTTCTGCAGGTCGATGATGTAGATACCGTTGCGCTCGGTGAAGATGAAGCGCTTCATCTTCGGGTTCCAGCGGCGGGTCTGGTGTCCGAAGTGAACGCCGCTCTCAAGCAGCTGTCGCATGGTGACGACGGGGGCCATGAGCTGGTCCTCCAGGTTGGGCGCCCTGCCGGGGCCGGGCGCGTTCTCGGTTGTGTCGCGGTGACCGGTCGGCACCGCCCTGATGCCCCGAACCGCTCCAGCCGGGCAGAACCCGGACCGATGGCGCGATCCTTGGCGAGGCATGCGAAGTCGGCCTGGGTCCCAGGCCACCGAAAAGTCTACCTCCCGCGCCGCACCCGCCTGACCGATCAGGTCAACGCGGCCCGTCCGGACCCGGCGCCGCCCTGTCGTGGTCTTCGGTGGGCAGGCCAGGGACCGGCCTGCTGGAGCGTACGAACAGGTTGATCTGGGCCTCGGCGATCCGCGCGCCTTCCGGCGCGTCCTCCTGGCTGCGGCTGCTCGCCACGTACGGCTCCAGCAGTTCGCCGATCTCCCCGGCCAGGCGCGCCATCTCCGAGGCGTCGAGCCTGAGCGTCGTCCGGGAGAAGATGGTGGCGTCGCGCCACTCCTCGGGCTCCTGCTCGACGGCGCTCAGCGCCCGCTCCACCTCGTCGTGGGCGTCGCGGCGGAGCGCGCGGATCAGGACGTTCTTGGCCTCGCGGACGTCCGGCCGGTCTTCGGGCACTACGCCGACCTGCAGGGCCGTGCCGATCGACCGCCACAGGCGCTCCCGGCCGTCGCCGCGCGGCGGCGCGTCCTCGACGAAGCCGTACTTGGCCAGCATCCGCAGGTGGTAGCTGGCGGCGCTGGGCGTGATGCCGGCGCTCTCGGCCACCTCGGTCGCGGTGGCGCTGCCCTCGATGCGGAGCCGGCTCAGGATCGCCAGCCTGGCCGGATGAGCCAGGGCCCGCATCGCCTTCGGGTCGCTGAGCCCTTCCGTGTCCATGCGCCCAAGGTACCGCGATCAGATCTGAAGGATTGCCTTCAGAACTCTGAAGGATTACTTTCATAGTCTTGAAGGGTTTCTTTCACATCTTGGAGTTCGACGCATGAACCCGTCCGTACCGCTGCGCCGGCAGCGCGACTACCGGCTGCTCTGGTCGGCGCGCACCATCTCGATCACCGGCTCGGAGGTCTCCAAGCTCGCCGTGCCGCTGACCGCGATCACCCTGCTGGCCGCCTCGCCCTTCCAGATGGGCGTGCTGACGGCCGCCGCATCGGTGCCCGCCCTGCTGTTCGGCCTGCACTCGGGCGCGATCGCCGACCGCCTGCGCCGCCACCGGCCGCTCATGATCGGTTGCGAGCTGGTGTCCTGCGCCGCCGCCCTCACCGTGCCGCTGGCGTGGTTCCTCGGGGTGCTCACGATCCCGTGGCTGATCGCCGTCGCCCTCGTGATCGGCACGGCGGCGGTGCTCTTCAGGTCCGCCAACTTCCCGTACGTGGCCGCGCTCGTCCCTCCTGACCAGAGGACCGCCGCGATGGCCGGGTTCAACGCCTCCTACTCGGTGGCGTCCGTGGCCGGGCCCGGGCTGGCGGGCGTGCTGGTGCAGGTGCTGACCGCGCCGCTGGCCGTGCTGGTCGAAGGCATCTCGTTCCTGGTGTCGGCGCTGCTCCTGCGGACGATCAGGACGCCCGAGAACCGGCAGCCCGCCCCCTCGCGCGGCCTGTGGCATGACGTGGTCGCGGGCCTGCGGGTGAGCGTGACCCAGCCCGTGCTCCGCGCCCTGCTGGGGGCCGGGGTGACGATCAACTTCTTCGCGATGGCCTACGTGGCCGTGTCGATGCTCTACATGCTGCACACCCTCGGAATCCCGAAGGGCCTGATCGGCCTGCTCACCGCGCTCGGCGGCGTCGGTGGTCTCCTGGGCGCCTGGGCGGTCACCCGCCTGGCCGAACGGTACGGCGAGAACAAGGTGCTGCTGGGTTCGGTGCTGTTCTTCCCCCTGGAGATCCTGGCCGTCGGCCTGCTGGACGGGCCCCTGTGGTGGAAGGTCACCGTGCTCGCCCTGACCGGGACGGCCACGGGCGGCATCGTGGTGGCGTTCGCCTCGTGCATGAGCGGGATCATCCTGCGCGACACGGCCGAGGAACTGCGCGGCCGGGTCAACGCGACCATGACCTTCGCCGTCCAGGGCGTGATGGCGCTGGGCGGGCTCGCGGGCGGGGCGCTGGCCGAGGTGCTCGGCCTGCGTCCGGTGATCCTGGTGTGCGCGGCCGGGATCGCGACCGCCATCCTCTGGATCTGGGCCTCCCCCCTCCGCTCTCCGGCCTCGCGCCCCCCGTCCGACCGGCAGCCCGACTCCGTGCCGTTGAACTTCTCAACACATCAAGAACGCCAGGTCACCAAGCGCCCGCCCTTGGTCTAGAGGCCTGCCGCCCGTCCATGAGGTTCGTCAGAGGAGGGCCGTGCCGGGCGAGACATATCAAGGACGAACCGTCATGAGCGAGAGAGGGGGTCAAGGACGACCGTCCTAGGCGAGACAGGACGTCGAAGACGGATCGTCTTAGGCGGACAGGAGGTCAAGGAAGGACCGTCTTAGGCAAGACAGGAGGTTCATCAAGGACGGACCGTTCTGAGGCAAGACAGAACTCCCTGCCACGTACGGCGCCCCTCCTCGTCCACAGCCCTCCACCGTCCGCCCGCCCTTGTCCACAGAACCGCGTTCGCCCCAGGACCGCCGCCCCGCTGAGCCGCACACTCACGTGCATGCCTCCCCGCATCGCCCTGGCCATCCCCCTCCTGGTTGTCGCCCTTTCCGCCGCCGCACCCCTTGTCCCGGCGAACGCCGACCCACACGTACCCGCCGCAGCGTCCATGCCCCGCGCCGCCCGCCCTCCCCTCCCCGCGCCCATCCGCGCCGGGACCCTCCTCGCACCACCGCCCGCGGCGACCCGTACCGCGCTTCCCCTCACCGAACCATCCGCTACCCACCGCAGCGGGATCCCGTTCCGCACACCATCCGCGGCCCGTGGCACCGGGTCGCTGTTCGCCGCACCTGCTGGCAACGCCTGGCGATGGCCCCTGGACGGCACTCCCGAGATCCTGCGCCGTTTCTCCCCGCCGCCGGCCCGTTGGCTGGCCGGTCACAGAGGCGTCGACCTCGCTGCACCACCTGCCGCCCCGGTCCTCGCCGCGGGTGCAGGCTCGGTCGGCTTCGCGGGCTCAGTGGCGGGCCGAGGCGTCGTCACCGTCAACCACGCGGGCGGCCTGCGCACTACGTACCTCCCGGTGACCCCGGCAGTCCGCCCGGGCGACCCGGTGTCAGCAGGCGATCTCCTGGGCACCCTCGCACCGGCCCCGCCGCACTGCCTGGAGTCCTGCCTCCACTGGGGGCTCCGCGACGGCCTGACGTACCTCGATCCCCTCCTCCTGCTGACCGGTACCCGCATCCGCCTCCTGCCCTATTGGGAGTCCGAGCCCGCCACCGCGATCCCGGCCCAGCTCCCGCCACCGGCTACCGCGATCCCGACCCAACTCCCACCACCGGTCACCGCGATCTCAGCCCAGGTGCCGACACCGGCCGCCACCTCGTCAGCTCTGCCCACCGGGTCCCCGAACCGGCTCCCGGCCTTCCTCCCCCGATCCGCCGCCACCCCGCCACCAGGCCCTCTCGCCCTGACGGCCCTCGCCGCCCTCCTCCTGCTCGGCTTCGTCCTCCGCCTGCTCCGTACAAGAGCCCGCAGGCGCCGATCACGGGGGAAGCACGCAGTCCGCCCTCCGGCCACCAGAGGCCAGCACAGAAAAGAGCCGGATCGCCCAGCCCCGGCGGCGAAGGGCGACAACTGAGCGAACAAGCGATGACCATGGCAGCCCTCACCCAACAGCCACCATCACCCGGGACCCCACGCGTGATCGCAGACAGACAGACCCCGCAGGCCACCAACAGGCCCTGGCCATCTTCATCACCGACCAGATGATCGCCGGCGAGAGTCACCCCGAGGCTTTCATCCCCCGCGGTCAACCTTGTCGAGCTCGCCGAGAGCCCAGACGGCCCAGTCCCGGGAGGCCTCGTACTGGCGCAGGCCATAGCCGGCGGCAAGCCAGCCGAGCTCCAGACGCCCCTCTGGGGAGATCGGCGTCTCGCCGGACACGATCTCCCTGAGCGGGGCGAGCTCCTCCTCACACCGCGCGGCCACCTCATGAAGGATCTTCCGGGCATCGCCGGGATCGAGCGCGGACAGCAGGAAGAGCCTCAGCACCCCCTCGTTCCGCACCGTGCTGCCCTCCCACGGTTGGCGCAGCCACGCACGCAGCTCCTCGAGCCCAGCGGCGGTGAGGGTGTGGACGCGGCGGCCCCGCGCGCCTTCCTCGGCACGCTCGACCAGGCCTTCGTCGACGAGACGGGCCAGCTCTGGATAGATCCGGTTGTGACCGGCCTGCCAGGCGTACCGGCCGAGGTCGCCCTCGAACGCCTTCGCCAGTTCGTACCCGCTCGCCGGCTGCTCCGCCAGCAGGCCGAGCAGTGCGTATCGCAGCGCCATGCCGCCGACTTTATCACTCCAATTGGACATGTCAGTGTTGACATGTCCAATTGGATATGTGAAGACTGGTCAGCATCGAGAGGAGCCGACATGCCACAGACACCCGCCCACATGACCGGCCACCTGGCCCCGGTCCCCGACGAGATCGACGCCGCGGACCTGCCCGTGACCGGCACGCTGCCGCCCGAGCTCAACGGCCGCTACATCCGCAACGGCCCCAACCCGCTACCGGGAGAGCCGTCCGACCACTGGTTCCTCGGACACGGCATGCTGCACGGCGTACGGCTGCGCGACGGCCGCGCCGAGTGGTACCGCAACCGGTGGGTCCGCACGGCGTATCTCGCCGGCCGGCCGGAGCTCAGGCCGGACGGCACCCCCGACCTGTCCATCTCGGCCGCGAACACGCACGTCATCGGCCACGCGGGCCGCATCCTCGCACTGGAGGAGGGCGGCCTGCCGTACGAGGTCACGCCGGAGCTCGACACGGTCGGCGCGCACGACTTCGGCGGGCGGCTCACCACCGCCATGACCGCGCACCCGAAGCAGGACCCAGCAACGGGCGAACTGCACTTCTTCGGGTACGGCATGGTCCCGCCCTACCTGACGTACCACCGGCTCGACGCGTCAGGCGAGCTCGTGCACAGTCGTGAGATCACCGTCCCCGGGGGCACGATGATGCACGACTTCGCCATCACCGAGCACCATGTGGTCTGGCTCGACCTTCCGCTCACCTTCCGGCCGGAACTGGTCGGCAAGACCATGCCCTACCAGTGGGACGACGGATACGGCGCCCGCCTCGGCGTCATGCGGCACGACCGGCCCGATGCCCCGGTGCGCTGGTTCGACGTCGATCCCTGCTACGTCTTCCACGTCGGCGACGCTCACGAGGACGCGTCGGGCCGCATCGTCCTCAACGCCGTACGCTACGCCCGCGCCGACTTCACCGCCCTGTGGAACACCCCCGACATCACGGACGACGCGGCGGGGCCCGCCGCCGCTGCCGCCGCCTCCTCCGCCTCGGCCCTGCTGCACCGCTGGACGCTCGACCCGGTGACCGGCGTGGCCAAGGAGGAGACGCTCGACGACCGCTCGGTGGAGTTCCCGACACTCGACGACGAACGGGTCGGCCGGGGCGCGCGTTACCTGTACGCCGTCGCCGGCCCCGAGATCGTCAAGTACGACCTGTCGGGCGGCGAGGTCACCGCCCACGCCCTGCCCGAGTCGACGAGCACCGGCGAGGCTGTCTTCGTGCCCGCGACCTCCGGGCCCCGCCGTGAGGACGACGGCTGGCTGATCACCATCACCACCACCCTCGACGGGAGCGCGTCCCGCCTCCTCGTGCTCGACGCCTCCGACGTCGCCGCCGGACCGGTGGCGACCGTCCACCTGCCACGCGGCGTGCCGACAGGCTTCCACGGCACCTGGTTCCCGGACGAGCCGTCCTAGGACCCCACGTCCAAACCCGCCACGAGGTGTGCGATCGGCCCGAGGCTCCGGGCCGATCGCAGGCATCCTCCCGTCCCGGAAGGACCGGGATCCCACGGACGCCCGCGAGGGCTCCCCTTTCACAGCCGATCGCTTGTGAAGGTTCCTGCTTCACAACCGGTCGCCCGTGAAGATTCCTCCTTCACAGCTAGTGCTGTGACCGGAAACGATCACCGGGTTATTGCAGGCATGAGCTCCTTTGGAGAGGCTCATCCGCGTCTTCGGGGATCGGGTACTGTCCGTCGACACCAGTGAGGGGAGTAGACGACGATCACGGTGGCGCCGGGGGACGGATTCAGCGGTAGCCGATCAGGCCGTCCGCCAGTTGTTCTTCGTCGCCGTCCCGGTGCGCGGATAGAGCCTGCTGCAGGGCGAAGGTTGTGCGAATGATGGCGATGCGGGTGGCCATCGTGCTGTCCGCCCAGCCGCCCAGCGTCAGTACCCGATTCAAGAAATGCGTGCCGTAGCCGGCCTCAACGGCCGCAAGGTCCTCCGCGGGATCACCGATCGTAACCTCATCCCAATCGATCACCCCGCTGAGCGCGGGCAATCCGTCATGGCACTCCCATAGGACGTTCTCGGCACCGAGATCACCGTGGACCACCGCAGCGGTGATGTGGGGAAGGCCGTCGAGCGCCGCGAGCTCTCGCTCGGCTCGTCGACGCCCGCCATCGGACATGAGCCCGAACAGTTCGGCGCGGACGTCGGCTGCGAACCGCCGCCATCGATCTTGTGGTGCCGGCAGGGCCGCTCGCACGTTCTCCTCGGTGCCGATCCTGGCCAACTCGGTAAGCAGCGTCACGTACTGCGCCGCCGCGGCCTCGGCCACCGGGGGATCTTTGAGTGCTTCGACCTCCAGCGGGGCTCCGGGAACGCGGCTGAGGACCAGGAACTGCGGCTGGTCTGTGCCCTGAGTGTTGCTCTCCGGCAGTGGCCGAGGCGTGCGGAAGCCGAGATCGAATCCGGCAAGCAGGCGCAAGACAGCGGCCCTGCGCGGCAGCCGGGTGGCCGCAGCCTCGGTGCGAGGCAGGCACACGACACGGTCCGCGCCGATCACTACCTGGTGAAATTGTCCTTGGCGGACGGTGAGATCCTCCGGTTTGGCCGCCGGCAGTAGTCGGCTCAGCAGAGCGTGATTCGTCTGCAAGATCTGCATGAGGTGCGAACTGTCCTTTCCTTCAGCGTGGCGAGAGTACCGGGCGGGTGGTCATGCGGCGGATGCCAGCGTTCGGCCACCCCAGCGGATGCCTTTCTCGCCGCGGATGCGGGCGCGTTCGCGTCGTTGCGCGGCCAGCACGTCGGGATGACGAGCGTGAGCGTTGCGCCAGCGCAGGTAGGCGTGCCGTGCGCGGGTCCGCACGGTGTGGTTGGGATGGTCGCAGTTGGCCAGGGTTGGTTCTGATCGCTGGTTCAGTGTCTTGGTTGTCGCCACCGAACCAGCACACCACCGAACCGTGCGTTGTCGTGCCGCGTTGCAACGGCGGCCCGCTTGGAGGTCCTAACGGAATGAGTCTTGACCGGCTGTACATCCATACTTCGATGCCGATCGAGATGTCTGGAGCCTAGGTTCCGTTCCGAAGCCGTTGTCGGTTTGCGCCGGGTCGGGGTCAGTGAGTGTGTCCCGTCCGGCCGTGAGACGCGTTGAGCTGGAGGCCGTAGATGTCCGATGAGATTCCGACCACTGATGATCGTGAACCGGCGCTGGTCGTGTCGTTGATGATCGACCACGTACTCGACCTTGCAGCGACCTGGACAACGTGGGACGGTCACCCGGTGCGCGCCGGTGATCGGATCTACACCCCGCACAAGGCAATCCGCCGAGTCGCCGATCACCTCATCGATCATCTCGCCGAGGTGGACGCACGGCTGGCTGGCAACCCCACGATTCCTGATCGCTGGCATGCGTCAGCGAGCACAACTCCTGGCGATCTGGCGCCCTTCACTGACCAGGACCTGGACGAGGCCACGAGCCGGCTCACCCGGCTCAGCCAGATCTGGACCAACCGATTGTCCGCGCTCACCCTAGACCAGCTCGACCGACCGCCCGGCGCGGGCTGGACATTCCGACAGATAGCGTTCCACCTGGCAGGCTCGGCGTACTACGCCGACGCCGTGGGGGACCTGTCGGCGGTTGGATCCGATCGCTGACTTGTTATCAGTCTGCTCGTGAGCCGTCGCCAGCAGATGATCGCAGCGGCGAGGGTCATGAAGGCTTCGTCGATGTCGTCGCGGATCTCCCAGCGGATGCGCAGGCGGCGGAACCAGTGCAGCAGGGCGATCGTCTGCTCGATTACCCAACGATGTGCACCCAGCCCGGTACCCCGGCGGGCGATGACCGGCTTGACGCCTGTGGCCCACCACATCCGGCGGTACTTGTCATGGTCGTAGCCCCGGTCGGCGTACAACGCCTTCGGGCGTTGACGTGACCGGCCGCGCCGGCCACGTACCGGCGGGATCGACCGGAGCAGCGGCATGACCTGGGTGACGTCGTTGCGGTTGCCGCCGGTCAGGCTGAGGGCGAGCGGGATGCCGTTGCCGTCGGCGATGACGTGGTGCTTGGAGCCCGGCTTGGCACGGTCGACCGGGCTCGGACCCGTTTCGGGCCACCCTTCAGCGCCGTGATCAACCTGAGAGCGATCACCAGTATTCCTAGATCATTTTGTTAGGACTTCTTAGCAGCGAATCGTCTGCCCCTGCCCTGCCGCGCAGAGGTCCGCTTCCTCCCTCACATGAAGACGGCGTTTTCAAAGAGAACTGATGAGATCTCCGGTAGGCGGTCGGTCAAGACGAACCACCTGCCGAGGACCTCCCATCGGCGAACACCAGTACTCAAAACCAGAGCCGGCACCCGTGACACGAGCGGCGACGCGAACGCTCGGGGGCAGGAACCAGAGCGGAGACCGCTTGGCAGGGCGGGGCCCGGTGGTCAGGCTCGGGGGTGGGCCTGGTTGTAGGCGCGGCGGAGGCGGTCGATCGAGACGTGCGTGTAGACCTGGGTGCTGCTGAGCGAGGCGTGACCGAGGAGCTCCTGGACGCTGCGCAGGTCGGCCCCGCCTTCGAGCAGGTGGGTCGCGGCGCTGTGCCGCAGCCCGTGCGGCCCCATGTCAGGAGCGCCTTCCACCTGCCGCACCCGGGCGTGGACCACCCGCCTGACCGTGCCCGCGTCGATGCGCCCGCCGCGCACCCCCAGGAAAAGCGCCGGACCGCTCCCCTCACGCATCAGCAGGGGCCTGCCGTGCACGCACCACCTGTCCAGCGCCTGCAACGCCGGAGCGCCGAACGGCGCCGCCCGCTCCTTGCGCCCCTTGCCCAGCACCCGCACGACCCGCCGATCCCGGTCCACGTCGTCGACGTCCAGCCCGCACAGCTCACTCACCCGGATCCCCGTCGCGTACAGCAACTCCAGCATGGCCTGATCGCGCAGATCCTTCGGCTCCCCGGTGGGCGACGTGTCGAGCGCCTGCCGCGCCTGTTCCTGATCGAGTACGGCGGGCAGCGCGCGTGGAGCCTTGGCCGTGCCCAGTAGCAGTCCGGGATCGTCGGGGAGCCACCCGCGCCGATGGCAGAAGGCGGTGAACGTCCGGAGGCACGCCGTCCGCCGGGCGAGCGTGGCGCGGGCCTTGCCCTCGTCATGTTGCGTCGCCAGCCATCCCCGCAGCGCGCTCACGTCCAGGCCGTCGATCGTGCCGCCGAGGTGTTCGAGCAGCGAGGTCACGTCACCGGCATAGGCCCGGACCGTATGCGGCGAGAGGTCCCGCTCGAACCGCAGGTACGACTCGAACTCACCGATCACGTCGTTGACGTCCACAGCGCCTCCACCGTCAGCCACCCCTCAATCTTTCCCCATGACGATTACTCCCCTCCTTCCGAAGAGAGCGCTTCTCGCTCGATCGCTCCCGTGATGTCGCGAACGCAAACCCTGAGTCCTGGTGTTGACCCCTGGCCGACTGGCCCAGCCGGGCTCACCGCCCTGCGCCGTTCAACGACAGTTCGATCCCACGCATCGTCGGCACACCGCCGGCTCCCGCATTCCAGCGATCTCCCAGCCCTTCATCCGATAGGGAAAACCCCAGCGACCGCCTGCTCGGCAGCGCAGTGGTCATCGAGTCGCCTCAGGCGGTGCCATGGCCGTCACAGGAGGCGACACCGAAGGCGAACATGAGCAGCGATTCTGACCCCCGCGTGACCGCGTGCGCTCATTCGCGAGCCGGTCGTGGTCGCGGGATCAGGGCTCCAGGATCAGCGCACTCCTCCGACGAAGCGGAAGGTCCGGCCAACGCACCCGGACAGGCCAGCGTCTCCGGAACAGCGCCTGCGGTCCCTTCCGGGCATACCGAGGACTCCGACCGCGAACCCCGATCCAGAAGCCCACCCACCCGATCAGAGGACTCCGACGCCCCGACCGCAGCCTCCCCTAGACCAATCGAGGACGCGCACCCCCCGGCCGAGGGCTGTCCCGCCCAGTCCGGCGACGCCGGAGCCTGCACAGGACACTCCCCCACACGGACCGACGCCCCAGCCCCAAACTCCGCCGTACCGACCGGCAACGCCGGACCACGGGAGGGAGCCCTCTCCATATGCACTGACGACGACGCCCCAGCCGGAAACGCCCCCGAGCTGACCGGTGTCGCGGAACCCTGTGCAAAAGACTCCTTCGCGTGAACCGATGTCCCAGCCGCAGATTTCCCCGTACTGACGGGTGATCCCGGACCGTGAAAGGAAGGTCCCTCCGTGGGAGCCGATGGAGCCGGAACGCCTGCCGCCGCCGAGCGGGACGACGGCTCCGATCCCGCCGGTTCCGTCGGCACGCCGCCGGGATCAGGCATGGACGGCACCACCTCCGGGAGCTCATCGGGTACGCCGGAGTTGCTCGCCGAGGACGCTTCCCTGGGCGGATTCGGTACGACGCCGAGGTCGTCGGCGGGTGCCGCCGGGGTGGGCCGCGGAAGGGCAGGCTCGGCCTTTGGGTAGATCGGTGAGACCGGGCGGCGGGTGCGCC
>NZ_JAHKRN010000047.1 GCF_019396385.1 Nonomuraea harbinensis
CACGACGCCCTCCCGATCTGACGAGGTCCCGCCGCCGACCGACCTGAGCGCGGCACGGGACAGGTTGCTCACCGAGATCCGCCGTACTCCTGATGCCCGGCCCAGGCGGGCCGTGCGCCTGGGGGCACTGGTGAGCGCCGCCGGCCTGGCGGCGGCCGTGGCGGTGGCGGCCACCCAACTGGGGGGCGCCACCGAAGAGGGCGAGCCGCCGGTCAGCGCCGCCGCGGTGCTGGAGAACGCCGCGCTGGTGGCCGAGAGGACGAAGGCGACCACGGTACGGCCGGACCAGTGGTTCTACATGAAGGAGTCGCAGCCGGTCGACTCCCTCCCCGTGTACGAGCACTGGAGCCGGATGGACGGCGCCATGACGGCTCTGCGGGGGAGCGACGGCGAGCTGAAGGTGAGCGAGTCGGAGAAGGGGCCGACCAACTCCGCGAAGACCCTGCGCGAGATAGAAGCGCTGCCCGGCGACCCGGACGCGATGCTGCGGCACTTCTACCGGCTCAAGCGCGAGCGCGCGGCCCTGTCGATCTGCGAGCCCGAATGCCCGCCGGGCAGCGAACGGGACCGCCGCGCCTACGGTGCGATCCAGTGGTACCTGAAGTACGGGCCGATCATTCCGCCGGACACCGCCGCGACGATGTTCAGGGCGATGGCGAAGATCCCCGGCGTCACGATCGAGGAGAACGTCGCCACCGCCGAAGGCCGCCCCGGCCTGGCGGTCGTCCTGGATCTCGGCGAGGCGGGCAAGGGGTACACGATTCTCGATCCCCGGACCTACCGCTACCTCGGCGTCAAGAGCGTGCGCGGCGGTCACAGCATGGCCATGTCCGTCCTGGACTCCGGCATCGTCGACAGGCCGGGCGAGACGCCCTGACGGCCGGTCATTGGACGGTGCCGGCTTGGCTGAGAAGGTTCTGGTACCAGCTGGCATACGGGTGATTGGTGGCCGGGAAGGTGGCCAGGGGATCGGTCGCCTGGGAGGCCGAGTCCAGGTTCCAGCCGCGGACGAGCCGTCCGGCCTGCCGGGCCGCGGTGATGAACGACGACTGACTGGCGGGGGCGGCGTAGTACAGCGCGCCCTGCTGGAGCTCGGCGCTGTCGCCCTGCTGGAACTCGTCGAAGGCGATCTGCTGGTAGCGGATGCGGTCACCGGTGCGCTGGGCCGTGTCGACGCGCAGGGTCTGGGCCGGGGTCGGGCCGTCGGCGCCGGTCCAGACGCGCACGCTGGACGCGCCGGCGGCCGAGGTGGTCTTGTCGTGGCGGGGGTCGGTGGTCTTGGCGTTGCCCGTCCAGGTGACCGTGCGCGCGGCGGGGTCGAGGGCGCCTGCCCAGGTCCAGTTCTGGCTGTTGCTCTGGCTGCGGTGGATCTCGCGCAGCCGGGTGCCCGTGGCGTCGAACCGGATCGTGGGCAGGACGCCGTTGTCGTACTGGCGGCTCGGTGACCAGGTGATCTCGCCGTCGGCGGCGAGCCGTCCGACGCGGTACCACAGGGTGGTCGCGTTCTGGGAGCGGTGGACCTCGACCAGGTCGCCGTGGTCGTTGAGGGCCACGGCGGGGGTCATGCCGGAGTCGTAGCGGCCGTGGCGCAGCCAGGTCACCGTGCCGTCCGAGCCGTACGTGCCGCTCCAGTACCAGAGGTCGCCCGAGCCCGAGTCGTGCACCTCGACGACCTGGCCGCGGCCGTTCATCGCGACGGCCGGACTGGTGCCGGAGTCTCGCTTGTAGAGGGCGCGGGTCCTGGCGTTGCCGGAGAGCAGCGCGAGGACGCGGCCGCGCAGCGCGCCCACGGTCGGCGGGGTGGCCGGGTAGTCGGACGCGCGCAGCAGTTTGGCGCCGAAGACGGAGACGAGCTCCTGGTTGAGTGCGGCGAGGTTGCCCGCGGCGTACGAGGTGTTGTCGGTCAGGTCGTCCTTGATGTCGAGCGCGACGGTGATGGGCGCGGCGGTGGGGTGGTTCGTGGACCAGGTGTCGATCACGGTGAGCCAGTCGCGCAGGAGGTTCGAGGCCGGGTTGCCGGCGCGGTCCACGAGGTCGCCGGGGGCGTCGTGGCCGATCGCGTAGTCGCGGGCGGTGGCGTAGCCGTTGTCGTGGATGTCGAGCTCGATGAAGCGGACGCCCTGGTCGAGCTGGCGGGTGATCGAGCCCCTGGTGCCGTCCAGGTCGCCGGAGTAGCTGTTGTGGGTGGCGCGGAAGATCGCCGAGGGTAAGGGCGGGTCCGCCGCCGCGCCGGCGGGACCGGCGGTCAGCAGGGCGGACAGGAGCACAGTGGCGAGCACGGTGGCGAGCACGGTGGCGAGCGCTGTGAAGGGCTGGGGCATCGGCTGTCCTCAGGTGGGGGGGTGCCTCCAGAAAACACGATCATGGTCTTCCGGCCAACCCCCTCGCCCCGGCACGCTCAGGTCTCGGGGAGAGCGGCGTTGTGGCGCTGGTAGTGGCGGGCCGCGCGGGCTCGGTTGCCGCATGACGGCTTGCACCATTCCTGCCGCCCATGGCTCTGGACGAAGTAGCGCACGCAGCGAGGCGCGTCGCAGGCCCGCAGGCGCTCGCGCTGCGGACCGCTCAGGAAGTCGATGGCGGCCCGCGCCAGGGCCGCGATCAGCCGGACGTCGGCGTCGGGCTCGGCCGACAGCACCCCTGTGCTGGGCTCCCCGTCCGCGGGCCAGTGCAGGTGCGGGACGATCGCCTCGCGGGCGGCCGCCGCGTTGAGGAGAGCCAGCGCCTGCTCGGCGGGCATCAGCCGGTGGGCGTCGGCCCGGCTCGGCGGCGCCGGGCTGACCGCTCGCGCGAACAGCGCCCGCACGGCCCGGCGCAGCTCGACGATCTCGCTTCTCAGCTGCTCGTCCCCGCTGAGCTGCGCGACGTCGACGTGGCCGGCCAGCAGCTCCGCCTGCCGGCCGATCCAGCGGGTCATGCTCTGCGGCGTGGCCAGGTCGTCGGCGACACCGCCGTTGCCGTCATGGCGGATCGTGCTCGCCAGTTCCAAGGCCGGCCAGCGTTCCACTCCAACCCCTTCCGGTTGCCCGCTCCTCTTCCGTACCCTACGGTCTCTAACGGTAAATTCCATTTAACCATTAGACGAAAGGGTGACACGATGACGCTGTTGCTGGCTCAGATCAGCGACCTGCACCTCGACGGCACCGACCGGGCGACCCGGCGCGCCACCCGCGTCATGGACCACCTGCGGGCGCTCCCTCGCCCGGTCGACGCCGTGCTGGTCACCGGCGACATCGCCGATCACGGTGAGGAGGCCGAGTACGAGCAGGCCGCCCGGATCCTGGCCGCCCCCTTCCCGGTGCTCACCTGTCCCGGCAACCACGACGCCCGCCCGGCCTACCGCAAGGCGCTGCTGCGGCAGCCGCCCGGCCCCGGCCCCGTCAACCAGGTGCACCACATCGCCGGCACCGCCATCCTGATGTGCGACTCCACCATCCCCGGCCACGACGAGGGCCGGCTCGACCCCGAGACCCTCGCCTGGATGTACGCCACCCTCGACGGGCTCGCCCCCGGCACGCCCGCGCTGATCGCCTTCCACCAGCCGCCCGTCGAACTCCACCACCCGTTGCCCGACTCCTCCCGGCTGGAGGAGCCCGGCGACCTGGCCGCGCTGCTCGACGCCCACCCGCGGGTCGCCGCCGTGCTCACCGGGCACGCTCACACCGCGGCCGCGTCCACCTTCGCGGGCCGCCCCTTGATCGTCGCACCGGCCGTCACCTGGACCCTGCGCATGCCGTGGGAGGGAGACCGGCCCGCCGACCGCGAGCAACCGCCCGGCCTCGCCTTCCACGTCCTGGACGACGACGGCCGCCTGACCACCCATTTCCGCGTCGTGCTCCAGGCATGATCCACCCGTCCGCGATCGCCGCGTTCCTCCTGGCGATCCTGCCCGTCATCGCCACCCCGGGAGCCAGCCTGACCTTGCTGATCCAGCACGTCACCGCCGGCGGGCGCCGTCAGGCTATCCCTGTCATCCTCGGTACGGTCACCGGCCTGTACGGGCACGCCGCCCTGGCCGCCGCCGGCCTGTCGGCACTGGTCATGCACTCCAGCCAGGCCTTCACCGCCGTCAAGCTCCTCGGCGCGGTCTACCTCGTGGGCCTGGGCCTGTGGACGTGGCGCTCGACCACCCTGCCCTCGCCTCCCGCGCTGACGGACCAGCCGGAACGGTCGGGCTCCGGCTATACGCAAGCCCTGCTCGCGAACGTGCTCAACCCCAAGGCGGCCTCGATCTATCTGACCCTGGTCCCGCAGTTCGTCCTGCCCGGCCACGATCTCGGCGGGCAGATCCTCGCCCTGGCCACCGCGCACGCCCTGCTGATGGCGGTGTGGTTGCTGACCTGGACGGGCCTCCTCCACCGAGGGGCGCATTTCGTGCGCGGGGCCGGGTTCAGGCGCGCGGCGGGCAGGTTGACGGCGGTCGTCCTCGTCGTCCTCGGCCTCCGGGCCGCCGTGGGGTAGGCGTCAGGGCGGCCGCCTCGCGCGGTCAGTCCGTGGAGGAGCGGGGAGTGAAGGACAGGAGGTCGCCGGGCTGGCAGTCGAGGACCTCGCAGAGCTTGCTCAGGGTGGAGAAGCGGATCGCCTTGGCGCGGTTGTTCTTGAGGATCGAGAGGTTCACGTTGGTGATGCCCACCCTGTCGGCCAGCTCGACCACCGTCATGCCGCGCTCTTCGAGCAACCTGTCCAGGTGCACCTCGATGGTGTGCTCGGGGTTCTCGGCGGGCGACATCAGACTGTTCCTTCGAGTTCCTCGCGCATGTGCGCGCCGACGCTGACGACCTTCGACATCACCACGAGTCCGAGCCCGGCGAGCAGGAACGCCCAGGGGACGGTCCAGCCGAACAGGGCCATCTCCCACACGTCCCTGATGGAGCCGGCCACCATCGACACGGCCAGGCCGGTCTCGACGACGGTCGTGTAGAGCGACGCCGCGACTGTGCCGGCCATGACGAACACGCCGAGGAACCACAGCCTGCGGACGACCACCTTATCGAAACCGTTCTCCCGCCGTACGCCTCTGATCAGCCGGTCGAGGAGGACGATCGAGACGAGCAGGACGAGCGCGGTGGCGAACCGCGACGACTGAAACAGCAGCTGCGTGCCGAGGCTGGAGTCGTCCTTGCAGATCCGGGGCAGGTCGTAGACGAACTCGACTCCCTTCTCCACGGGGTAGGGGTCGGTGTCGAGGGCGCCGCTCGTCTGCACGGCTTTCCGGCGTTGGGGGTTCTCGGCGACGTTGCCCTCCACGTCGAGGATGTTCGGTGATGACACGCACACCAGGCTCTGGGTGCCGAGAGAACCCCACGCGTTCTCTCCGCCGGTCAAGACCGCGCGCCCGACCTCGGTGGCCGTCGTCACGGCGAACAGCACCAGGAAGACGCGGACGACTATCGCCGTCCACTTCAGGGGGGTGGATCTGTTGAGGGGCACAGTACGGCTCCGCATCGTTGATCGATATTATCGAGTTTCGATGGTATCGACAAACGATACGGAGTCAAGCGCGTTGCCGGAACCGGCGGGCGTACTCCTTGACGGCCAGAGCGGCGGCGAGTGTCTGAGGGCTGAGGAGCAGGGCGGCGCAGAGGAGGGAGTACCAGAACCGGCCCGTAAGAGGGCCGAGGGCCAGACCGGCGGCGGTCCACTGGAGCACGGTCACGATGACGGGAAGCAGGAAGAACGCGAACCAGCCGAGAACTCCGACGAACCCTGCCAGCCACACCCAGCGGAACCAGCGGCCGGCCCGCCGGTCGGCCGCGGACGCCCGCGCCAGCTCCGCCGCCTGACCGGGGGACAGGCGGCCGAACGCCTGCCGCAGCATCAGCGACTTGACCCGCCACAGGTCGCGGCAGCCCAGGGCGTTCACCAGCACCGCGTACAGGTCGGTGCGGAGGAAGATCATGCACTGCCACAGCATCCCGGTCAGTTTCACGTACACCCACACCGCGAGCAGCGCGTCCACCGTCGGCGGGGGCGTCCACAGGCCCGCCTGGACCATCAGGCGCCCGCTCAGCAGCAGGCTGAGCAGCACCGCGTCCACCGCCAGCCCGCCGAGCAGCGGGGCGTACCTCTGCCGGCGGGGCACCGTCCACACCTGGGTGAGGTCGGTCTCGAAGACGAGCAGCATCATGCGGCGGTCGATCCCGAACCGGGACCTGACCCCGGCCGCACAGGCGGCCAGCCAGTGTCCGCACTCGTGCAGGGCCGTCGAGGCCAGCGCGAAGGGCGCCAGGAGGAGCGCGCTCAGGCCGATGTCGCCGAGCGGGAACGCGTCCCGCGCCGGCTGAGGGAACAGCGAGGGCGAGACGACGAAGACGCCGGCGGAGAACAGGGCGCAGGCGGCGTAGACGGTCCAGGCCACCGGGCCGAAGAACGGGCGGGCCGGCCTCTGGCTCACGCCGCCCATCCAGCGGCGGAACTGGATGGGCGCGGTGCGTACGGCTTCGCGCTCCTCGCCGGTGCGGTCGTCGACGAAGCCGAGCTCGGTGAGGACCTGGACGAACGCCGGCACGTCGACCGGCTCACCGGCGAACGCCTCGGCCTCGGCGGCGGCCTCGTCCGTCGTCGCGCCGCGCCGCAGCGCGGAGATCACCACCCCGCCCACCGCGGGCACGGTCACGAACGTGCCGGTCTCGGGGTCGCCGACCACGACCTCGTCGCCCTCGGGCACCAGGGTCAGCGCGCGCAGCGGGACCGTCGTGCCGCTCACCGCGGGACCAGCGCGCACGCCGGGCAGCCGGGATCGCGGGGGAACGGCTCCCAGGAGGCGCGCAGCCCGTCGCGGAGGTCGAGCGTGACGCGGCCGCCGGCGGCCTGGGGCGGCTCGAACCCGGTGAGGTAACGCAGGGCCTCGAAGGCGATCAGCGAGCCGACCTGCATGGCCATCGGCCCGTTGAGCCCGTTGTTCAACCGCAGCCCCTGGGCGAGCCGGTGGGCGACGCCACGCGACGTGGGCTCGTCCGGGGAGGGCCGGTCCGAGTCGTCGCACCGCAGACACGGGCTCCTGCCCGGATCGACCGAGGAGTAGATGAGCTGGGTCCGCGTCATCCCGCCGGAGACGAGCGGGACGCCGGCCCGCAGGGCGGCCTCGTTCACCCAGAGGTGGGCGTCGCGCTCCCCGTCCAGGCCGCCCGCCACCAGGTCCACGCCGTCGAACAGGCCCTTGAGGTCGTCAGGCCCGGAGATCCACCGGTCGACGGCTCGGACCTCGATGCCGGGGTCGTACGCGTGCACCCACGCGGCGGCGCGCTCCACCTTCGACCGCCCGATGTCCACGTGCCGGTAGAGGAACTGCCTGGCGAAGTTGCGCGGCGCGACGTCGTCGCGGTCCACCAGCGTCATCGCGCCCACGCCCAGTCCGGCCAGGCACTGGACGAGCGAGGAGCCGCCGCCGCCCACGCCGAGGACCAGGACGCGGGAGTCGCGCAGCCGCCGGACGAACTCCGCCCGGGACCTCTCCAGCGTCGCGTAGGAACCGAAGAAGGTGAGGTTGGAGAAGTGCCGCTCGTCGGCGGCGGCGTCACCCAGCCATCGTTCGGCGGCGTTCTCGATCAGCCCGAGGGAGTCGAGCCCGGCCAGGCCCTCCTGCACCTCCGTGACGGTGACCGCCATGCCCCGGGCGGCCAGCGCGGAGGACAGCTCCTCGGCCGAGGCCGGGCCCCGGCCGAGTACGCCGAGAAGCGCCGCGACCCTCCCCTCGGGGTCGGCCAGCGTGAGCGCCTCCCTGGGGTCGTGGACCACGACGAGGTCGTCGCCGAGGGACTCCCAGACGCACTCTTTCAACATGACGCGCATCGCCACTCCGATCCATCACGGTGACAGGGGGCGGGGGACGGCCAGGCCGTCCCCCGCCTGCTAGGTGGCGACGCCTCAGACGGGCGGGGCGGCGGTGGCCTTGACGGCCTCGACCTTGCGAACTTCGATCTTCATGCTGAGCACCTCCTCCCGGTGTCCTTCTCGACCAAGAGTTCTAGGCAGCTCCACAAAAGCTCTATAAGGTCGCTACACATGTCCGTGGAACGCGGGGCGCGTGTGGATTTCGCTGTCCTCGGGCCTCTTCGGGTCCTCGATTCAGGGCGTCCGGTGCGATTACCGCCCAAGCCGCGCGCGGTGCTCACCACCCTCCTGCTGCATCCGAACACGGTCGTCTCCAAGGACCGCCTGGTCATGTCGGTCTGGGATGATCCGCCCCGATCGGCCTGGGCCAACCTGCAGAGCTACGTGTCCCTGCTCCGCAGGGCGGCGATCGAGGTGGAGACCCACGACCAGGGCTACCGTCTCCCGCTCACCCCCGCCCGGCTCGACCTCCTGGCCTTCGGCGACGCGGTACGGCAGGCCAGGCGGCAGGTCGCCCTGGGCAACGTGGACGACGCCCTCCCCCTGTTCGAGCAGGCGTTCCTGCTGTGGCGCGGCAGACCCGCGGAGGGGGCCGCGCTCGGCGCGGCGCTGACCCCGCGCATCAGCGAGCTGGAGGAGCAGGCGACGAGCGCCCGGCTCGACTGGATCGACCTGCGGCTGCGGTCGGACCGGCACGCCGAGCTGGTCGGCGAGGTGACGGCGCTGGTGGAGGCCGCGCCGCTCAGCGAGCGGCTGTGGCACCGGCTGATGCTGGCGCTGCACCGGGCGGGACGGCGGGCGGAGGCGCTGGAGGCCTACCGGCGGGCGAGGTCCGTGCTCGTCTCCGAACTGGGCGTCGAACCCGGCCAGGAGCTGCGCGACCTGCACGCCGCGCTGCTCGACGACGCCCCCGCCCAGCGCCCGCCGGCACCGGGGCGGGTCGTCCCCGGTCCAGCGAGTGTCTGCCTGCTCCCCCCGGACGTCGCCGACTTCGTCGGGCGCGACCGCGAGGCGCGCGCCATGGTCGAGGCGTTGCGCGGGACCGGAACGCGCTCCGCCGCACCGCTGATCGTGGTGGTGTCCGGCCCGCCCGGTGTGGGCAAGAGCACCCTGGCCGTCCACGTCTCCCACCGGATGCGGGAGCACTATCCGGACGGCCAGCTGTTCGTCCGGCTGGACGGCGCCTCGCCCGCACCCCGTGACCCCGCCGACCTGCTCGCCGAACTGCTCAGAGCGCTCGGGGTGGACGGCGTCATGATGCCCGCGGCCGTCGAGGACCGCGCGGCGCTGTACCGGGCCAGGATCGCCGACCGCGCCGTCCTCGTGCTGCTCGACGACGCGGGCGGTGAAGCCCAGGTGCAGCCGCTGCTCCCGGGCACGTCGAGGTCGGCGGTGGTGGTCACGTCCCGGGGGCCGCTGCCCATGCTGGCGGGTGCCACCGCGTTGACGCTGGACGTGCCGTCGCCCGCGGACGCCCGTGAGTTCCTCGCGGAGGTGGTCGGCGCCGACCGTGTCGAGAGCGCCGCCGAGGCCGCCGAGACCATCGTGCGGGCATGCGGCCGGCTCCCGCTCGCGCTCCGCATCGCCGGGGCGCGCCTCGTCACCCGTCCGGCATGGCCGCTGGCCGAGCTGGCCCACCGGCTCACGGACGCCTCGACCCGCCTGGACGAGCTCCGGTCCGGGCGGCTGAGCATCCGCCGGCCCTTCGCGATGAGCTATGCGACGCTGTCCGACGAGGCGCGGCGCGCGTTCCAGGCGTTCGGGCACCTCGGAGTCGACGGCGTGGCCGCCTGGTCCATCGGCGCCCTGCTGGGGGAGCCCGCCCGCGTCGTGGACCACGCCCTGGAGGAGCTCACCGCCGCGGGCCTGCTCACCGCCGACGAGATCGACGGAGCCGCGCAGCCCCGCTACCACATGCACGACCTGCTGCGGTGTTTCGCCTCCGAGCTGTCCGGTGCGGAGTCCCGGTCGGACGCGCTGGGCCGGCTCGCCGCGGAGGCGCTCGCCCGGGTCACCGCCGCGTCGTGGGAGCTTCCCCACGCCGTCGCCCCGCCGCGAGCTCAGATCCCGGCACCGCCGTCCGCCGAGGGACGCGCCTGGTTGCTCGCGGAGCGCGCGGTCCTCGTCTCGGCCATCGAGGCGACGGCCGAGGCGGGCATGGTGTCCGTCGCCGCCGACCTCGCCTACGCGTTCTCCGCTTTCGGCACCGTACGCGGCTTCCACGACGACACGGGTCACGTGCTGGACGCCGTGATCCGATCAGCCCGGCGGCACGGCGACACGCGGACCGAGACGCACACGCGGCTGGTCCGGGCCGACGTCGAGATCGACCGGCGTCGAAGCCACACGGTCGAGCCGGAGTTCCGTGCGCTGCTGGCGCACTTCGAGGCGGTCGCCGACCATCATGCGGGCGGGTACGCGCTCGTCGGGCTCGCCTCCTGCCAGTTCGAATCAGGGGAACTGGAGCAGGCCCTGTCCAACGCCTCCAAGGCGCTCTCCGCGCTCCGCTCGGCCGGCGACGCCCACGGGATGCTGGCGGCCTGGATGGTCGTGGCGGGGGTCGCGGTCCTCCAGGGCCGTTACGACGACATCATCAGGACCTGCCGGCGCGCGCTGGAGATCGCGACCGACGACAGGAGCAAGGTGCATCGCGCCGGGTTCCTTCGCGGCCTCGGCATCGCGTGCTACGAGACGGGCCGGGTCGAGGAGGCGATCGGCCACTACCAGGCCAGCCTGGACCTCAGCCGCGAGCTCCAGTGGCCCAAGGGCGTACGGGCGACCCTGCGCAGGCTCGGCGAGGCCCATGCCGCGCTCGGGCGTTTCGACCGCGCGGAGGGCATGCTGCGGGAGAGCATGGAGATGTGCGCCCGCGCGGGTGACGCGCAGGGCGAGGCCCTGACCGCGTTCGCCCTCGGAGAGCTGTGCCGCCGGAGAGGGGACGAGCGCGGAGCCCTGGAGTACTTCACCTCCTGCCGCGCGCGTCTCGGCTCCACCGACGGCGTGTGGCGGACGCGCACCGAGCACGAGATCGCCCGTTCGACGGCCGCGCTCTCAGGGCCGGCTTGACCTTGTGGCAAGGACAGGGCTTCTACTGTTCGCCATGTTGCTGATAGGCGAAGTCGCCAAGCTCGCGGGCGTGACCCCCCGGACAGTCCGTCACTACCACCGGATCGGGCTGCTCGCCGAGCCGGAGCGTACCGCCGGAGGTTATCGGACCTACGGCATCGGGGCGTTGAGCCGCCTGCTGCAGATCCGCAAGCTCACCGCGCTGGGCATGGGACTCGGCGAGGTCGCCGACGCGCTGACGGACACGGGCGGAATGGACGTGCGGGAGGCACCGCACGGCTTCCGTCGACTACTTTCCTGCGAGGAAAACAGATGGTACTTTCCTTATAGGAAAGTAGTAGTCGACCTCGGGGGATAGTCCCATGAACCAGCACGATGCCCAGGCTTCGCTCGACGACATCCACCGCCTCCAGGACAGGACCCGTGAGCAGATCGTCCGCCAGAGCTTCGCGCTTCCGCGCGTGGTCATCTCCGCGCTCGGCCTCTTCACCGCCTTCGCGGCCATCGACCTCCCGCGCCCCTGGAACTTCGTCGGTCTGGCGCTCGGGTGGGCGGTGTACGCGGGCGTGGGGATCGTCCACGAGCACCGGGCCTCGGTCCGCCGCAAGCCCACCCCGCCAGAGGTCCTTTTCCACGGCGGCCTGCTGGCCTGCATCATGGTGGCCTTCATCGTCGGCCGGATCGCCTCCTTCGCGCTGTTCGACCTGCCGTCTCAGGGGCTGCTGTCACAGGCCGCCGCGGGCGCGACCGTGGCGGCCCTGGCCTACGTCGCGGCCACGCCCGTGAACCGCTCCCTCATGAAGGCGATCGTCCAGCAGGACGGCAGGGTCGCCTGATGGATCCGCTCTTCGACGAGTTCCTGCACGTCCCGGCGCGCCTGTCGATCGTGGCGCTGCTGGCGCCGGCCGAATGGGTGGACTTCGGCTTCCTCAGGGACTCGGTCGGCACCAGCGACTCGGCGCTGTCCAAGCAGGTCTCCGCGCTGACCGCCGCCGGGTACGTCATCGTCCGTAAGGACCAGGACAAGCGCGCGCGGCGGACGTACGTGCAGCTCACCCCGCAGGGGCGGCTGGCCTTCCAGCGGCATGCGGCGGCTCTGGAGCGGATCGTCGCCCTCGCCCGCGATTCCGCCGGTCAGCCCACCATCGACTAGAAATGCGCTGGAGATGTTGGGTGCTGGGGTCGGGCTCGACCAGTCCACCCCCGGTCCAGGCCACACGGGGACGATCCCACGTCGTCTCCCGAGCTCGTCGACCCCTATCGCGCCGGTGTCGGGCAGAGCTCGCCGTGGCAGGAGTGGAACCTGAAAATGGCCGCGCTGGCGGAGGCCGACGTGGACGACCCTCATCGACGAGGTCGCGGAGCCCCGGCCAGCGGCGGGTCATGGAACTTCTGGTCGAGTACGGACGACGGGAGCCGGAGCAATGGGGCCAGTGACCGTCTTTCAGACCTTCTGTGGAAGGTAAGGGCTGAAGTGGTCGGCGACGAGCTCGGCGATCGCGGCGGCGTCGCGGGAACCGTCGACCTCGATCACCCGGATGCCGATCCGCTGGGCGGTGCGGACGGCGTCCTCCGCGACGAGGCGATCACGGGTGAGGCGGTTGGCCTGCGCCCGGGCCGGGTCGCTGACGCGGTGCCCGAGTGAGGCGGCCCGGGGGAGCTCCTGGACCTGGCGCAGGCGGAACTCCGGGGTGGGCACGATGACGACCATCCGGCGCGGTGAGTCGATGACGGGCGCGACGAGTTCGGGGCGGAGCCCCCAGCCTTCGGCGATGATCGGGTGACCCGAGACGAGCGCGCGGAGGTCGTCCAGGGCCCACTCGAACCGGTCCGGGAAGCCGGCCAGCGTCTCGGCGGCCATCTCCTCCGGAGTGGTGTGGACCCACATCCGGTCCGGGTCGGGACCGGTGACCGGCTCGCCGCGGCCGACGCGACGGGCGATCCGGCGGTCGTTGTGGCCGCGCGCGTCGTGGTAGTCGTAGTGGTAGACGGTGACGCCGTACTGGACGGCCAGGAGCCGTGCGACGGTCGACTTGCCGGCCCATTGGCCGCCGCCGATCCACAACGCGCGGCGCAGCGTGCCGAAGGGGTCCAAGGTCTGGGCGCCGTGGCTGGTCACCAGGTTCCTCCTGTGGTGGGGGCGCGACGGTGCGAGAGCGGGGCTTGAGTCTCAGGCCGCTTGAGACTCCATCAGATCCTCCCGAGGGGACCGTCGCCTTCAGACAACGGGGGAATCGGGAGCGGGAGAGCCGCCAAGGCCCGAGCGTGCCCTGACCTGTCAGGTCCGCGCATCAGGGATGTCCTTCCTGGTTTTGTCGGCGCCGGCCGATATCGTGGCAATGTCGTTACCGAGTGTGATGGGAGGTGGGGTGTGCGCAGGTCGTTGAAGTTCCTGCTGCGCCCCACCCGCCACCAGGAGATCGCTCTCACCGCGTGTCTGGAAGACCACCGGCAGCTCTACAACGCAGCCCTGGAGCACCGCCGCACCGCCTACGCCAAGGCGGGCGTGAGCGTCCGGTACGGCGACCAGTCGGCTGAGTTGAAGCACATCCGGGGCGATGACACCGGCGGGCAGGGCCGCTGGTCGTTCTCCTCCCAGCAGGCCACCCTGCGACGCCTCGACAAGGCGTTCCGCGCGTTCTTCGCCCGCGTCAAGGCCGGACGAGCCCCGGGCTTCCCGCGTTTTAAGGGCCGTGGCTGGTTCGACACCGTCGAGTGGCCGAAGGACGGTGATGGCTGCCGGTGGGACTCCCAGCCCGAGCACCCCTCGGCCACCTATGTCCGGCTTCAGGGGGTCGGGCACGTCCGCGTCCACCGGCACCGGCCCGTGCGCGGCCGGGTGAAGACGATCGCCGTCAAGCGTGAGAGCTCCCGCTGGTACGTAGTCCTGTCGTGCGACGAGGTACCTGTCGGCCCGCTGCCTGCGACGGGTGCGGTGGCCGGGATCGACATGGGTGTGGCCTCGCTCGTCACCACCTCCGACGGCGTGCAGGTGGCGAACCCGCGCCATCTGGCCGCCACCGCCGGCCGCCTGGCGGACGCGCAGCGCGACCTGGCCGGCAAGCGGCGCGGCTCCCGGCGGCGGCGCAAGGCGGTGGCCCGCGTCGCCGCCCTGCACGGCAAGGTCCGCCGTCAGCGCCTGGACCACGCGCACAAGGCCGCGAACGTGCTGGTCGGCGCCTACGACGTGATCGTGCACGAAGACCTGCGGATCACGAACATGACCCGCTCGGCGTCCGGCACGATCGAGGCTCCCGGCCGGAACGTCGCACAGAAGTCCGGCCTCAACCGGAGCATCCTGGATGCGGGTTGGGGGGTGTTCCTGACGATCCTGTCGCACAAGGCTGAAAGCGCCGGTCGCAAGCTGATCGCGGTGAACCCCGCCGGCACCTCCCGCACGTGCTCGCGTTGCGCGCACGTGGCGAAGGAGAACCGCCTCACCCAGGCCGAGTTCCGGTGCGTGTCGTGCGGGCATGCCGCGCACGCTGATGTGAACGCGGCGGTCAACATCTTGAGGGCAGGGCTTGCCCTTCGCCAGGCTGCGGAAGCGGCTTAGCGAGAAGCCGCTCCCTTCAGGGAGCGGAGGAGTCACAGTGACGGGCATGGACGACAACAACGAGACGTACCCGATCGGGGATGTGGCGCGCCGGACCGGTCTGAGCGTCAGCGCCATCCGCTACTACTCCGACGCCGGGGTCATCGCGCCCACCCACGTGACCGAGGCGGGCTACCGACTGTACGACGTCCGGGCCATCGCCCGGCTGGAGCTCATCCGTACCCTTCGGGACCTGGACGCGGGGCTGGACGACATCCGCCGGCTGCTCGACGGCGAGACGTCGCTGCACGATCTCCTCGCGACGCACCTGGAGCTCGTCGAGCGTCAGGAACGTGACCTCCGGGCCAGGCGGGCCGTGCTCAGGACCCTGGTCAAGCAAGGCGGCACGGCCGCCAAGGTCGCCCTGATGCACAAGCTCGTCTCGATGCCCGACGAGGAACGCGAGCGGCTGCTCGACGACTTCTGGAACGAGGTCGGCGAGAACCTGGACGTCCCTCCCGGCTTCGTCGAGCGGTTGCACACGATGCGGCCGCGCCTGCCGGAGGACCCCACGGCCGCCCAGCTCGAAGCCTGGATCGAGCTGGCCGACCTGGTGCGGGGCGAGGAGTTCCGCGGCGCTGTCCGCTCCTGGCTCCAGGACACCTACGGCACGTTCCCGGGACGGCGGCTGGCCGACGCGCCGGTGTGGGACTTCATCCACCAGGAGGGGATGGAGATCGGGAAGGAGGTCCTGGAGGCGTATCGTTCGGGGCTGCCGGCCGACTCCCCGCGGTCGCGGGAGCTGGTCGTCGGCATGGCGGACGCGACCGCCGGGGCCCTCGCCGGCGGGCGCTCCACGGCCGAGTCACGTGAGCGGCTGGCCACGGCCTTCCTCATGGTCGAGGAGATCCAGCGCTCGGATGCGGAAGAGAACGCCCGGTACGACGCCACCCACGGCAGATACCTGTCCCTGGTAGCCGTGATCAACGGGACCCCGCCCGACCTCGGCGAGGAGGCCCCCGCGCTCTTCGCCTGGATCGCGGCAGCCCTTCGTGCCTCGGCCCGTTGAACCTGGCGCAAGGTGATCTGGAGCTGTCACCCTCTTCGTCATGGTTCGCACATGGATGGTGGCCTGGTGCTTACTCGTCTCGATCGCCGGCTGCGCGGGTTCGCCGCCGGCGTCGTCCGCGCCGACACCCGACTCCGCCTCGGGAACGCCGCCGCAGCAGTACCACGCCACCGAGCTGAGGCCCGGCGACTGCGTCGAGCCCTTGCCCGAGACGTTCACGGTGACCGTCGTCCCCTGCGATGTGCCGCACTCGGCCGAGTTCGCCACCACGTACGTCCTCCCGGAAGGGCCGTATCCGGGAGCGGAGATGACGCGGCTCATGGAAGTCGGATGCCTTCCGAGAATGCGCATCGAAGACTCGAAAAGGGATGAAATGGGCCTATGGGGGCTTTGGCCCGCTCAGGAGGACTGGCCCCGCACCAGGACCGTGTACTGCCTGGCCGCCCCCTTGGACGGGCGGAAGATCACGGGACGTGTGGTCAAGTAACCGTCTATGTGGCGGCGTTGTGGAGGTATCGGGCGGATAGCGTGCAAACGACCGGATGGGCGGGGTGTCGCGCCTAACGTCGCAGGATATGCAGACAGTGGACGTACTCGTCGTGGGCGCGGGCCTGGCCGGCCTGCACACGGCTCGCCTGCTCGCGCGGCGGGGCCTGGACGTGATGGTGGCCGACCGCCGCAGGTCGCTGTCGGCCGGGATCCGTACGACGGGGATCTTCGTACGGCGCACCCTCGACGACTTCGACCTGCCGGACCGGCTGCTCGGGCCCGGCATCAGGGACGTGCTGCTGTATCCGCCGTCGCGGCGGTCGCCGGTCCGGCTCACCAGTGACCGGGACGAGTACCGGGTGGCCGACATGGCGGCCGTCTACGAGCACGCGCGGCGCGCGGCGGAGTCGGCCGGGGCCCGGGTGCTGCTGGGCGTACGGTATGACGGCATGTCGGCGGGGCTGGTGCGGTTCGTGGGCGCGGAGCCGGTGACGGCCCGGTTCGTCGTCGGCGCCGACGGGGCCCGGTCGCGGGTGGCCCGTGATCTGGGACTCGACGTGAACCGCCGCCTGCTCGTCGGCGCCGAGATCGTCCATCCGATCGCGCCGGGCAGGACCGCCCCGGCCTTCCACTGCGTGCTGGATCCGCGGGTCGCTCCCGGATATCTGGGCTGGGTGATCGACGACGGATGGCATGCGCATGTCGGGGTCGCGGGGTATCCGGGCGCGATGCGTACCGGGATCCGGCACCTGCTGGACGCCTTCGCCGAGGACGCGCCCGGCCGCTCGGCGCCGACCGGGCCGGTCGAGCGCCGGGGCGGGCCGATCCCGGTGGGCGGCGTGCTGCGGCGGCTGGCGTGCCCGGCGGGGCTGCTCGTCGGGGACGCCGCGGGCGCGGTGTCGCCGCTGACGGCCGGTGGGCTGGACCCCTGTCTGCGCATGTCCGAGCTGGCCGCGGCGGTCGCCGCCGACTACCTGCGTACGGGGGACGCGCGCGTGCTGCGCCGGTACGACGGAGGCGCGTTGCGTGCCCGGTTCCGGGGCCGGTTGCTGCTGCGCCGGGTGTTCGCCGGCATCCGGTCCCCGGCCGCGGCCGAGGCGGCGGTGACCGCGCTGCGCGGCCGTGCCGGGCGTACGCTGGCGGCGCGGATCTTGTTCGGCGACGGCTCGTTCCCCGATGTCGGTCCACGGCTCGCGGGCCCGGTCCGGAGCGCCTGAAGTCATGTGCGGTGTCGCGGTCAGGGGGACATGTGCGGGAAGAGCGGTTGCCGGGAGGGTTCGTCAACGAGGTCGTCCGGGTCGGTGACACCGTGCGCCGGGCACTGACGCCCCGGAGTGACTTCGTGCATGATCTGCTGGAGCTGTTCGAGCGGCGGGGGTGGGCGGGGGCGCCCCGGTTCCTGGGGACGGACGGGCAGGGCCGGGAGATGCTGGGCTACCTGCCCGGACTCGTCGCCTGGCAGCCGGATCAGCGCCTGCGGGTGGCCTCCGAGGACAGCCTGGTCTCCGTCGTGGAGCTCGTACGGGAGTTCCACGACCTGACGGCGGGAACCCCGCTCGCCGAGGGCGGGGAAGTGGTCTGCCACAACGACCTGTCGCCGAAGAACACCGTGTACCGGGAGCGCGACGGCGGCCCGTGGGCGGTGGCCTTCATCGACTGGGACATCGCCGCGCCGGGCGCGCGCATCCATGACGTCGCGCACGTGTGCTGGCAGTACGTGAACCTGGGGCCGGAGATCGCGGACGTGGGCGAGGCGGGACGGTCGCTGCGGCTGGTCTGCGACGTCTACGGCCTGGACGGCAAGGAGCGGCTCGTCGAGACGATCCTGTGGTGGCAGGACCGCTGCCGGCGCGGGATCGCCGCCGGTGCGGCCGCCGGCGATCCGGCGATGACGCGCCTGCGGGACGAAGGCGTCGTCCGTACGGTGCGCGACGCCTGGCGCTGGGTCACGGAACACCGCCGCGCCCTGGAACGGCACCTGTGACGGCCGCACTCGCTCATGGCCGGGGACGAGCGGCTCGGCGAACCTCGCCGGCGTCGGGATCGTTCTGGGGATACCAGTGGCGCGGGAGGTGTTCGACCGCCAGGACGACGGCGGTGATGAGACATCCCAGGCCGAGGCCCATCAACCCGAGCACCAGCACCGCCGCCCCGGTCAGGGCCGCGCAGCCGCCCAGGACGAGGAGGAACCAGCCGAGCACGACCAGGCCCCGAGCTCCGCTACCACGTGTCCGGCCGCCGCGTTTCACGGGTCAGAACGTATCAACCGGAGTCAGTGTCCTTGGATGTAAGGGAAAATCTGGGTGAAATCGCGGGCGGCGAGCCGGTCCCGGCGGATGCCGAAGATCATGATCCCTCCGTCCCCGAACGTCATGCCGTTGTCCTCGTCGAGCTGGAGCAGGTTGCACCACCGGAGGGCCTCCGCCGCGAAGCCGGGATCCTCCGAGTTCAGCCCGGTCCAGGCCGCCGCACTGGCTTCGACGGGCCGGTGCAGGGCGTCGGAGTAGCCGCCGACCTGGTGCGCGCGGCCGCCCTCCGCTTCGGCGAACTCGGCCAGCTGGTCCGCGAACACCTCCCAGTCCTCCCCGACGACGCGGTCCCAGATCTCGTCGCCCACTTTGACCAGTTCGTCATGGTTGCGGGTCGGCCAGGTCGCCACGGTCTCGGCGGCGAGCGGGGCCTCGGGAAACAACCGCGCGTCCCCGCTGACGGGCGCCTCGCGCTCGGGCACGCGTACCGCCCCGGGAGGCAGCAGGATCACCCGCGCGGCCGTGCCGTCCCAGGCGGCGAAGAACAGCAGCGCGCCCTCGGCGGGCAGGTCGAGGTCGGATTCGTACGCGGCGAGCGCCGCGCAGTCGAGCTCGGCGAGGAACTGCATCGCCGAGCCGCCGCCCGGCCAGGGCACCCCCTCGGGCAGCCGGGGCAGGCCGCCCAGCCGGCCCACGACGGTCTCGCCCTCCTCGGCGATCGACAGCCGGACGGCCGGACGCGCCAGCGCGATGAACGGCTCCGCGAGCGGCTCGGGTAACAGCTCCCGGACGTACTCGGCGAAGTCGAGAATCCAGTCCTGCACGGCACTCATCCTGCCGGGTCCGGGTGCGCTGTGAGTGAATATGGCTGGATGTCCGGCCGGTCGGGCTGCTTGGGTGTCGGGATGGATGTCTTGGTGCTGGGTGGCACGGCGTGGGTGGGCAGGGAGCTGTCGCGGGTGGCGATGGAGCGCGGTCATCGGGTGACGTGCCTGGCGCGCGGCGAGAGCGGGGACGTCGCGGCGGGCGCGACGCTGGTGGCCGCCGACCGGCGCGATCCCGCCGCGTACGACGCGTTGCCGGACCGTACGTGGGACGCGGTCTTCGAGGTGTCCTGGCAGCCCGGGTTCGTGCGTGAGGCGCTCGGCGCGCTGGGCGGCCGGGCCCGCCACTGGACCTACGTCTCCTCCGGCAACGTCTACGCCTCCCACGCGACGCCGGGCGCCGACGAGTCCGCGCCGCTCCTGCCGCCGACCGACCGGCGCGAGGTCGGCCGGGAGCTGTACGGGGAGGCGAAGGCGGCCTGCGAGCAGGCGTCCGCGGACGCGGTGGGCGACCGGCTCCTCGTCGCGCGCGCCGGGCTCATCGGCGGGCCGGGTGACCACAGCGGGCGCTCCGGCTACTGGGCGGCCCGTGCCGCCCGTGACCCGCGAGGGCCGATGCTGGTTCCCGACACGCCGGACATACCCACGCAGGTGGTGGACGTACGGGACCTCGTGGCCTGGTTGCTGGACGCGGCGGAGAAGCGAACCGCCGGCACCTACAACGCGGTCGGCCCGGTCGTGCCGTTCGGGGAGTGGATCGAGCTCGCCCGCGCCGCCGCCGGGCACACCGGGCCGGTGGTCACCGCCGCCCCGGCATGGCTGCTGGAGAACGGCGTGACCGAGTACATGGGCGACGAGTCGCTGCCGATGTGGCTCGTCGAGCCGGGCTGGGAAGGGTGGTCGGCCCGCGACGGGTCCGCGGCTGCCGCCGCCGGGCTGCGTCATCGGCCCCGGGCCGAACTGCTGGCGGACACCCTGCTGTGGGAGCGCGAGCAGGGGCTGGAGCGGGTCAGGCGGGCCGGTCTGAGCGCCGGGCGCGAGCGCGAGCTGCTCGACGCGCTCGGGCGCTGATCGCCGCACGTAGGTACTTTTCACAAGTTGTCACGAAATTTGCTGATCTCTGTGATTCTGGATCATCGTGTGATCGTGGAATCCCAGAAGGGAAGTACTACGTGCGACTGTTAACCCGTTCGATGGCGGTCGCGGCCTCGGCCGTCATCGCGTTATCAGCGGCGCCCGCCACCGCGGCGCCCCAGCTCGTGGTCAACGGCACGTTCGCCGCCGGCACCGCACCCTGGTGGAACTCGGCGAACACCTCGATGACCGTGGAGTCCGGCCGGCTGCGCGTCAACGTGACCGGCGGCACCGCCAACCCGTGGGACGCGATGGTGGCCCAGAACGCCATCCCCCTGACCCAGGGCAAGTCGTACACCCTCTCGTTCGACGCCTCGGCCTCGGCCCCGGTCAGCGCGGTCACCACCGTGCAGCTCGCGGACGCCCCCTACACCAACACGCTGACCAAGGCGATCTCGCTCACCACCACGAGCAAGCGCTTCAGCTTCCCCTTCACCTCGGGCCTCGGCACGCCGGCCGGGCAGGTGTCGTTCCAGCTCGGCGGCGGCGCCGGTTTCAGCTTCTTCCTGGACAACGTGTCGCTGACCGAGCAGGGCGCCTCGGGCCCGATCGGCATGACGAACGGCTTCTACGTCGACCCGAACTCCAACCCGGCGACCTGGGTGCGGAACAACCCGGGTGACTCCCGGGCGGCGCGCATCCAGTCGTCCATCGCGTCCAAGCCGATGGCCCGCTGGGTCGGCGGCTGGAGCGGTGACGTCGGCGCCTCCGTCTCGGCGTACGTGTCCGCCGCCGACTCGGCCGACAAGCTCCCCGTCCTGGTCGCGTACAACATCCCGGGCCGCGACGCGTGCGGCGGGCACTCCGGCGGCGGGGCCGGCAGCGAGGCCGAGTACCGGGCGTGGATCTCCGCGTTCGCGTCCGGCATCGGCGACCGGCCGGCGGTCGTCGTCATCGAGCCCGACTCCCTCGGCGACTTCGCCTGCATGGACGCCGCCGCGATCCAGGCGCGCAACCGCATGCTGACGTACGCGACCGAGCAGTTCCGTGACCGGGCCCCCAACACCTGGGCCTACCTCGACGCCGGCAACGCCGGTTGGGTGCCGGCCGCGACGATGGCGGCGCGGCTGGGCGACGCGGGCGTCGGCAACATCCGAGGCTTCGCCGTGAACGTCTCCAACTACTACCCGACCGGCCAGTCGGCCACCTACGCGTCGGCGGTCAACACCGCTCTCGGCGGCGGCGCGAAGTGGGTGATCGACACCAGCCGCAACGGCAAGGGCTCCAACGGCGAGTGGTGCAACCCCGCCGGCCGCCAGATCGGCACCCCCGCCCAGCTCGGCGGTGACGGCGGGACGGAGATGCTGCTGTGGGTGAAGATCCCCGGCGACTCCGACGGCAACTGCGGCATCGCCCCGGGCACCCCGGCCGGGCAGTTCAGCCCGGACATCGCGATCCGCCTGATCGACGGCACCTGACCCCCGCGAGGCCCGTCCAGCCGTCCGGACGGGCCTCTGCCCGGAGGGAGTAGATTCGCCCGCATGGGTGTGCTCGTCGACTACTTCACCGCGGCTTCCGACCAGTCCGCCCGGCTGGCCCTCGACGGCGGGCCGGCGGGCGCGAAGCTGCCGTACGTCGACTGCAAGGGATGGCTCGACGAGCTCGACACGCTCGCCGCCGAGCTGAGCGGACGCGACCTCAGCGAGTTCGGCGACAGCGAGGTCCTGGCCGACGACGGCGAGTCGGCCGGCGTGGAGCGGATGACGGCCGGGACCGTCGCCGCCCTCGCCGCGGTGGACGACGCACGGCTGCGCGAGTACGCCGAGGAGGAGCTCCTCGACGAGTATGAGCGCGAGCGCGTCACGGCCCTGCGGGACCTGGCCCGCGAGGCGGCCCGGCTCGACCAGGGGATGTATCGCTGGACGTGCGCCTGAGCGCCTCGAACAGCTCCTCGCGGAGCGCGGGCGGCAGTCTCCTGCCCATGTCCAGAGCGCTCACCAGCGCCTGGTCGTCGTTGCGCTCCAGGGCGTGGTCGGCGAGGAACTCCAGGCTGAAGTCGGCCTCCTCGCGGTGGCGCTCCTCCGGCAGGCGCTCCACCAGGGGCAGCACCGCCTCCACCCGCTCGCTGACCCGGTCGAGGAGGGCGTAGCGGGGCGGCCCCGGCAGGCGCTGGGCCCGGAGGTCGATGTGGTGGAAGGCGACGCCGTCGAGCTCGGCCCCGGTGAAGTCGTTGCCGGTGAAGTCGTTGCGGTCGCGGCCCAGCGCGGCCCGGTCGTCGTCGTGCGGGCGGCCCCAGAAGTTGACCTCCCGTACGCGGCCGAGGAAGACGCAGTCGACGAACTCGGCCTCGAACGTGGATGTCTGGTCTCGCAGCCGGGACCGGTCGAACAGGCACTTCTCGAACCGGACGTTGCCGAAGAAGGTGTGCGGCGCGAAGCGGGTGCGGCGGAACACGCAGCCGCGGAAGACCGACCGCGGCCAGCGGGCGCCGTCCCACGGTCCCCGCAGGCACGTGTCGCCCAGGGACAGCTGGTCGAAGGCCGCGCCGGTGAAGTCGCAGCCTTCGAACGCGCTCCCGTGGACGCGGAACTCCGAGAACCGCATGCCGGAGAAGTCGACGTTCACCAGCCGCGCCCGGTCGAAGGTCACCTCGGTGACCCCGGCGGGCGGCTCGAACCGCTGGTCCCGGAGCTCGCCGCGGGCGATCCAGGAGGTCTGCCACGGCTCCGGGCCCGGCTGGAGGCTGAACGGGGTGTCCGCGCAGGGAGGTTCGCGCATGCGCGGAGTATCGCAGTCAGCCCCGACAGAACGCTTTCGATCACGATCAGGGCTGATTCCGGATACCCTGCCGGACGTGCGGCGATTGATCACATCTCGTGGGGTATGGCTTGCGCTGTCCGCTGCCGTCGCGGCGGTGGTGATCGTGGCGGTCGTCCGCTCCCGCCGCCCGAAGGCAGTCGTCGCGGACCCGCCCCCGGCTCCGCCGCCCGTGGCGCAGTGGCCGCCCGTGCCGATCCTCGGCACGCCCACCGCCGAGGATCTCCGGCGTTACGTCCACAGGCCCTCCTTCTTCGACCGCCCCGCGGTCGCCAAGTTCCTGGAGCCGCGCGAGCCAGGACCGCCGCTCGACGCGCCCACCCGGCGGAACCTGACCCGGTGGGGCGTCGCCGGGCTCGCGCTCGCCGTGCTGGCGGCCGGCACTTACCTGATGGAGTCCGCGGTCTTCTCCAAGGAGGACACGGGCGTGGTCGCGGAGACCGTCGTGATGTCCCCGTACGCCCAGGTGCCGGAGGACGCCGCGCGGTACACGGAGGTCCGCGAGGCGTACGTGGAGGACCCGGCCGACGCGGACTGCGGGCCCGGAAGCGCCACCCCGCGCGTGCGGAGGCCCGACCCGAAGGTGACCCGGGCCGTGAACCGGCAGTGGCGGCGGATCGAGACCTGGCTGAAGGCCAACGCCCCCAGGAGCTACCGCACGCTCGGCAAGCCCGCGAAGGCCAGGACCATCGCGGTGGCGGAGGCGCAGATGGGCCTGCGGTTCCCCGACGACCTGAAGGCCTCGCTGCTGCGCCACAACGGGGTCGTGCCCGTCCGGGACACCTGGGGGTTCGGCTTCCTGGGCAACGGGAACATGGGCGTCCGTGAGATCCGCGACACCTGGCGGATGCTCTGCGAGATCGACAGCGTGGACCGGGCCGGGCCGCGCGACGACTGGTGGGACGGGCGGATGATCCCCGTCGGCGCCAACGGCTCGGGCGACCACCTGGTGGTCGACTCGGCGCGGCGTGACATCGGCTACACCGACCACGAGGGCGCCATGAGCTTCGAGCCGGGCGGGACCTGGATCCGCTCGTACCACGCCCTGCTGAGAACCACCGCCGACGCCCTGGAGAGCGGCGGTTCCATCGGCTGGTGGAAGCCCGAGGTGGTCGACGGCGAACTCGAATGGAAGGTCCTGTAAGCCGCTGCCCGAGGCGGATGAAAGGGCTCTTCAGGAGGGGGGCTTTGCATAACCATACGCCACAATGCATACTCTTCTCTTATGTCCAAGGTTCTCACCTCTCTGCCCATCGGCGAGCGTGTCGGCATCGCCTTCTCGGGTGGTCTCGACACCTCCGTCGCCGTCGCGTGGATGCGCGACAAGGGCGCTGTCCCCTGCGCCTACACGGCCGACATCGGCCAGTACGACGAGCCCGACATCGCCTCGGTGCCCGGCCGTGCGGTGGCGTACGGCGCCGAGGTCGGGCGGCTGGTCGACTGCCGCGCGGTGCTGGTGGAAGAGGGGCTGGCCGCGCTCGCCTGCGGCGCGTTCCACATCCGCTCCGGCGGGCGGGCCTACTTCAACACCACGCCGCTCGGCCGCGCCGTCACGGGGACCCTCCTGGTGCGGGCGATGCTGGAGGACGACGTGCAGATCTGGGGCGACGGATCGACGTTCAAGGGCAACGACATCGAGCGGTTCTACCGCTACGGTCTCCTCGCCAACCCGCACCTGCGGGTCTACAAGCCCTGGCTCGACGCCGACTTCGTGACCGAGCTCGGCGGCCGCAAGGAGATGTCGGAGTGGCTGCTCGCCCACGACCTGCCCTACCGTGACAGCACCGAGAAGGCGTACTCCACGGACGCCAACATCTGGGGCGCCACCCACGAGGCCAAGACGCTGGAGCACCTCGACGCCGGCATCGAGACCGTCGAGCCGATCATGGGCGTGCGGTTCTGGGACCACGGGGTGGAGATCCCGGCCGAGGACGTGACCATCGCCTTCGAGCAGGGCCGCCCGGTGTCGATCAACGGCAAGGAGTTCGCCACCCCGGTCGACCTGGTGATGGAGGCCAACGCCATCGGCGGCCGGCACGGCCTGGGCATGTCCGACCAGATCGAGAACCGGATCATCGAGGCCAAGAGCCGTGGCATCTACGAAGCGCCCGGCATGGCGTTGCTGCACGCCGCGTACGAGCGGCTGGTCAACGCGATTCACAACGAGGACACGCTGGCGTACTACCACAACGAGGGACGGCGGCTCGGCCGGCTGATGTACGAGGGCCGCTGGCTCGACCCGCAGGCGCTGATGCTCCGCGAGTCGCTGCAGCGCTGGGTCGGCACGGCGATCACCGGCGAGGTCACGCTGCGGTTGCGGCGCGGCGAGGACTACTCGATCCTCGACACCTCGGGCCCGGCCTTCAGCTACCACCCGGACAAGCTGTCGATGGAGCGTACGGAGGACTCGGCGTTCGGCCCGGTCGACCGGATCGGCCAGCTCACCATGCGCAACCTCGACATCGCCGACTCGCGCACCAAGCTGGAGCAGTACGCCAGCATGGGCATGGTCGGCACCAGCCACTCCGCGCTCATCGAGGCCCCGCCGGCGGCGCCGACCGAGCTCATCGGCGACATGCCGGAGGGCGGCGCCGAGGCCATCGCCTCACGCGGCGACGTCGCGGACGACGACGAGCTGCTCGACCGCGCCGCGATGGAGTTCGGCACCGACTGACCGCGAACCGGGCCATGCCTCGCGGGCCGGCCCGGCCGTAATGGCGGTATGCGTACAATTCCGGACATGCACTCCGTGGCGCTCGCCCTGTACGACGGCGCCATGCTGTTCGAGGCCGCCGCGGCCGTCGAGGTGTTCGGGATCGACCGGTCCGACCTGGCCGAGCCGTGGTACGACTTCCGCGTGTGCGGCCCGAGCCGGGGCCGGGTGGGCGACTGGCTGCGGGTGGACACCCCGCACAGCCTGGACGCGGTGGTGGACGCCGACACGGTGGTGGTGTCCTCCTGCGACGTGGAGATCGGGCCGCCGCCGGGTGACGCGGTGGACGCCGTGCGGGCCGCCCACGAGCGCGGGGCCCGGATCGTGTCGCTGTGCACCGGGGCCTTCGTGCTCGCCGAGGCCGGGATCCTGGACGGGCGGCGGGCGACGACCCATTGGATGCACGCCGCGCTGCTCGCCACCCGTTATCCCCGCGTACGGGTCGATCCCGACGTCCTCTACATCGACGAGGGGACCGTCCTGACCTCGGCGGGCAAGGGGGCGGGGCTCGACCTGTGCCTGCACGTCGTCAGGAAGGACCACGGCGCGGCGGTGGCGAACGCGCTGGCCCGCCGCCTGGTCGTGCCGCCGCACCGGGCCGGCGGGCAGGCGCAGTACGTGACGGCGCCGGTGCCGGACCAGGCCGGCCAGTACGGGCTCGCCGACGTCCTCCAGTGGGCGCAGGCCCACCTGCACGAACCGCTGACCGTACGCGACCTGGCCCGCCGCGCCGGGATGAGCACCCGCAACCTCGCCCGCCACTTCCACCGCGCCCTCGGCGTCACCCCGCTGCACTGGCTGCACGCCCAGCGGGTGCACCGGGCACAGGAGCTGCTGGAGACCACCGACGCCGGCGTGGAGCAGATCGCGGCCCGCACCGGGATGGGCACGGCGGCGACCCTGCGCAGGCACTTCACCCGCGCCGTCGGCGTCTCGCCCGACACCTACCGGCGGACCTTCCGCGCGCCCGGCTGACTCCGGAAACTGTCGGCGGCGTGGGGCATGCTGAGCGCGGCGAAGGGAGAGACATGGCCGAGGTGCTGTTGTTCCATCACGCCCAGGGGCTGACGTCCGGGGTGCGGGAGTTCGCGGAGGAGCTCAGGCGGGCGGGCCACACGGTGCACGTGCCCGACCTGTACGAGGGGCGCGTCTTCGAGTCGCTCGACGAGGGCGGCGGTTACGCGCAGGAGACCGGGTTCGAGACGATCATCGAGCGCGGGCGGTCCTTCGCCGCATGGCTGCCGGGCGAGCTGGTCTACGCCGGGTTCTCCCTCGGGGTGCTGCCGGCGCAGCAGCTGGCCCAGACGCGGGCGGGGGCGAAGGGCGCGCTGCTGTTCCACTCGTGCGTGCCGGTCACGGAGTTCGGCGAGTCCTGGCCCGAGAGCGTGCCGGTGCAGGTCCACGGCATGGAGGGCGACCCGTTCTTCGCCGGCGAGGGCGATGTGGAGGCGGCTCGCGCCCTCGTGGAGTCGACTCCGGGCGCGGAGCTGTTCCTCTACGAAGGCAAGGACCACCTGTTCGCCGACGGCAGCCTGCCCTCCTACGACGAGCCGGCGGCCAGGCTGATGATGGAGCGGGTGCTGGGCTTCCTCGCCCGGATCTAGTCGTAGCAACCGCCGCCGTTGTTCACCGACGCTTCGAGCGAGACGGCGTACGCCCCGGGCGGATCGACCAGGACCACCGACAGGGCTCTGGGGCACGCTCACGATCTCGTCGTCATCCTCGCAGGAGTCCCGCGGCTCCCCGTCGCGGCGGGCGCCGGGCGGGCGGGCGTCGAGGATGGGGTGCCGGGCCAGGCCTCTCGCCACCATGTCCTCTTCGCTGCCGCAGCCGTCCGAGAATGGGCACGATCACCGGGGCCGGTCGAAAACGTCTGGCGATCGGCGGAGGGCAGGCGTAGGTTCCTGAGCTGTGGCCTCTTGAGATCGCCTGCGACGAGTCCGGCTCGGAAGGGGAGAAGCTCGTCGGCGGCAACACCGCCGTCTTCGCGCACGCCGCCGTGCTCCTGGGCGCCGAGGCCGCCGCGGAGTGCGTCCGCGAGACCCGCGCCCGCATCCGTTCCCCCGCCACCGAGTACAAGGCCAACCACCTGCTCCGCGGCAAGCACCGGGCGGTGCTGGTCTGGCTGCTCGCCCCCTCGGGGCCCATCTACGGCCGGGCGCGGGTGTTCCTGGCCGACAAGGCCTACTTCGCGGTACGGAAGATCGCCGACCTCATCGCCGGGGACGTGGCGTACACGGGCGCAGGCGGGGACCGGGCGCTCGCCGCGGACCTCTACCGTGAGGGGCCGGTCAGCCTCGGCCCGGAGCGGTTCACCGCGTTCCTGGAGTCGTTCAACGACGTGATGCGCCGGCGGGCCCCCGCCGAGCGGTTCTTCCTCACCGTCGAGGAGCTCGCCGGGGCCGGCGGGCGGGTGGGGGAGATCATGCGCCTGCTCGACCGGTCCAGGCAGCCGCTGGAGGACTTCCTGGAACGGCCGGGCGAGATGCCGGCGCTGGACCCGCTCATCCCGGCCATCATGCGGGCGGTCGTGCACTGGGGACGCGACCGGCGGCCGGTGTCGATCCTGCACGACGAGCACAACGGCCTGACCGAGGAGCGCGTCGCGCACCTGAAGCGGGTGGTGGATCTGGCCGGGCTGCGGCTGGCCGACTCCTTCCACGAGCCCCGGGTGCAGGTCGCCGACTTCCTGGCCGGGGTGGCCAGGCGGATCGCGGAGGACGAGCTGGGCGGGCACGGCGACCCCGAACTCGTCGCGCTGCTGCGCCCGTACGTGGATCCGGCCTCGGTCTGGGGCGACGAGCGGAGCTGGGCGCTGCTCCGCCCGGCCGGCTGAGGGGCGTCAGGCCGTCGCGGCGTCGCGCAGGCTGCTCAGCACCCAGGGCGGGCAGGCGGGGTCGGCCTCCGCCTGCGCCGTCGTCAGCCAGACGAACCCGGCCACCTCGGCGGGCGCGGCCGCGACCGGTTCGGCGTGCGGCGGCATCGGGGCCGCGAACACCACGTTGACCACCGGGTCGCCGTCGTCGGTGACGAAGAACCCGCTGGAGGCGTAGGTGAGGGGAACGCCGGTCAGGTCGACGCCGATCTCCTCGGCGACCTCGCGGCGGGCGGTCTCCTCCAGCACCCGCTGACCGGCGCCGTCCGGCTCGGCCTTGCCGCCCACGCCGGCGAGCGTGCCGGGGGCGTGCGACTCGCCGTCGCCGCGCCTGATGAGCAGCCAGCGGCCGTCGCGGCGCAGGAAGACCTCGACGTTGACGACGAAGGCGGGGCGGCCGTTGGCGGTCATGGTCATGGGACGGCATCTTGACGGCCCGTACTGGATAGTGTCACTATCTAATAACTGGATAGTGCTGCTATCGAAAGGATTCGAGATGTCACTCGTTCTGGTGATCGCCACCCTGGTATTCCGGCTGCTGGGCGCGTTCGGGGTGCGGCGGTTCGCGACCTGGCGGGTCAGCGCGGCGCACGGGCTCGCGCTGTTCCTCGTCATCACGGGCAGCGCCCACTTCGCCCCCGAGGGCAGCGGCTTCACCACGACCCACGCCGACCTCGTGGCGATGGTGCCGCCGTTCGTGCCGTTCCCCGCCTTCATGGTGTACGCGACCGGCGTGCTGGAGATCCTCGGCGCGGCCGGACTGGTGCTGAGCCGCACCCGGCGGGCCGCCGGGCTGTGGCTGGCGGTGATGTTCGTGCTGCTCCTGCCCGCCAACGTGTACGCGGCGCTGGCCGGGCAGGACGTCACGCCGCTGTGGCTGCGGGTGCCCGAGCAGGCCCTGTACATCGCGGTCGCGCTGTGGGCCGCTCTCGGGACGCGTACGGTGGAGCGTGCCGGAGATCATGTGCGCGTGTGAGCCCAGCGAGGCGGGCGTGCACCGATTCGAGCCGGAGGCGTTGGGACTGTGACCGCGGGAGCACGGACGACGGGCGCGAACACCGCGCTGGCCTGGGGCGTCGTCGCCAGCGCCGCGCTCACCGGGCTCGTCTGGCTGGCCGGGCAGCGGCTGGCCGGCATCGCGTTACTCCCCGACCAGGGGGCGTCCTGGTACTACTGGAAGCTGCCCGAGCCCACTGTCTGGACACGGCTGTCGGCCTGGCTCGGCTACGCCGCCCACCAGGTCGCGTTCTGGGGCCTGATCTACTACGCGCAGACCCGGGTCCGCCGCTACACCGGCGGCCTGCACCGGGTGAACGTCGTGGCCCTGGCGGTCAACTTCGGGTTCATCCTGCTGCACCAGGCGCAGACCCAGGTGTTCTACGACGGGCTGGCGCAGGACGTGTCCATCTTCAGCTCGCAGGCCTCGGTGGTGCTCCTGCTGATCGTGGTGCTGCTCATGGAGAACCGCCGCCGCGGCCTGTTCGCCGGCCGCCCGGCGCCCATCTCGGCGGAGGTCACGTCCTTCGCCCGCCGGTACCACGGCTATCTGTTCAGCTGGGCCGCCGTCTACACGTTCTGGTATCACCCGATGGAGACGACGAGCGGCCACCTTATCGGGTTCTTCTACATGTTCCTTATCCTCTTGCAGGGCAGCCTCTTCCTCACCCGCGCGCACACCAACCGCTGGTGGACCCTCGCCCTGGAGCTCCTGGTCGCCGCGCACGGCACGTTGGTGGCCTTCATGAACACCGGCCCCGACGGGGCGTGGCCGATGTTCCTCTTCGGCTTCCTGGGCGTGTTCGTCCTGACCCAGATGCACGGCCTCGGCCTCGGCGCCACGACCCGCTGGATCCTGGCCGCCTGCTACGCCGGGGCGGTGGTGGCGGTGTACGCGGTGCGCGGCATCGGCGAGGCGACCGAGGTGGTCCGCATCCCCGCCATCGAGTACCTGCTGGTGGGGGTCCTGGCGGTGCTGCTGTGGGCGGTCCTGCGGCTGGCGCGGCTGAGAAGTCCGGCGGGGACGATTCCGCGCCGGTAGGTTCTGGGGGCATGCCGAGAAGATCGCGATTATGGTGGTTCGCCGCGCTGAGCTCTCGGTCCTCCTGGCGCCGGTCATCCAGTGGGTCCCGCTGTTCTGGCTCGGCGGGCGGCCGGCGCGACGCTCTGCGGGCAGCCTCGGGACCGCCCGTTGACCAGGCCGGTCCTGGTCGCCCACGACCCGCGTCACGGCCTTCTACCGGCGCGGCCCGCCGCTGGAGGGTTACGCGGGAGCCCGCCTGGCGACGAAGGCCGTCAGGCTGGGCAGTTCGTGCCGCGTGACGTCGTCGAAGCGCTCGCGCAGGGCCGCCTCCAGCGTGGCCAGCACCTTGTCCGGCAGGCGCAACCCCCGGGCGAGCCGCGACGGGGCGTCGCCGCCGTGCCAGGCGATCACCAGGCGGCCGCCCGGCTTCGTCACCCGGTGCAGCTCGCGCAGCCCCGGCTCCAGCTCCGGCCAGATGGCCACGTTGTTGACCGAGACGACGCAGTCGAACGCGGCGTCCTGCTGGTGGGTGCGGTCGGCGGTGCCCAGCCCCGGCTCGGTCCCGGGCGCCTTGCGGACGGCGAGCGCGCGCATCTCGGGTGACGGGTCGACGCCCGCCACCCGTCCGGCTCCCGTACGGCTCAGCAGCCGCAGCAGGGCGCCGGGGCCGTAGCCGACCTCAAGCACGTGCTCGCCCGGCCGGATGTCGAGCAGCGGCAGCAGGTCCCGCTGGCGGTTGGTCCAGAGCATGACGCGGCCGGCCAGGCGGCCCATGAGGCCGGAGGGGGCGGCGAAGGACGAGTCGTGTTCGCGGCCGGTGACCCAGGATGTCGTGGTTCCCATGCACCACAGCAAAGCGGTTCAAGCTGACTTGAAGTCAAATGGGAACATGGACGAATTCATCCCGATCGGTGAGGCGGCCCGGATGCTCGGCATGAACGCCTCCGCGCTGCGCTACTACGAGGAACGCGGGCTGGTGCCGCCGGCGGGGCGTCGGCAGGGGCGGCGCGTGTACGGCAGGGACGAGCTGCGCCGGCTGGTGTTCCTGCAGAGCGCGCAGCGGCTGGGCATCCCGCTGGACACCGCCGGCGCGGTGCTGGAGGCGCCGGGGGAGCAGTGGCGGGCCACCGTCTGCGAGCGGATCGAGGCGCTGGAGGAGCTGATCGAGCGGGCCAGGACGGCGCAGGAGTTCCTGCGCCACGCGATCGACTGCCCCGCCGAGCATCCGGTACGGGAGTGTGACTTCCTGCGGGGGATCCTGGACCGGATGCTGGAAGGGCTCACGCTGGAGCAGGTCGCCGCGGAGCACGCCCTCACGGACGCACGGCCCACCGCTTAGGCGGGGGGACGGCGCTGTGATGCTCGGGTCACCAGGTGGATTGGACGTACTCGGTGAAGTCGCGTGGCTCGCGGCCAAGGACCTGCCGCACGCCGTCGGAGAGGTGGGCGTTGGTGCCCGCGTCGATCGACGCGGACAGCCGGTTAACCAGCGCGATGTGGTCGGCGTCGTAGCCGCGGGCGGCGAGCCGGGCCGCGTGCTCCTCCGGTGAGACCGGCACGTACGTGATCGACCGCCCGGTCGCGGCGGCGATCTCGCCGATCGCGTCGCCGAAGGACAGCAGCCGGGGCCCTGACAGCTCGTAGGTCCGCCCGGCGTGGCCGTCGCGCAGCAGCACCTCGGCCGCCACGTCGGCGATGTCGTCGGCGTGCACGAACGGCTCCTGCCCATGGCCGGCGGACAGCTCGACCAGCCCGGCGTCGACCGGGTCGCGCAGCATCGGGTCCTCGCTGAAGTTCTGCGCGAACCAGGTCGGCCGCAGGATCGTCCACGCGCCGCCGGACGCCTTGACCGCCCGCTCGGAGGCCAGCAGGCGGTCGTCGCCGAGCTTGGGCCAGTCACGGGACGACAGCAGCACCAGCCGCCGCACCCCCCGCGCGACCGCCGCCCCGGTGAACGCGGCCAGCAGCCCCGCCGCGTCAGGCCCTTGCGAGTCGACCAGGTAGGCGGCCGAGACGCCTGACAGGGCCGGTTCCCACGTGTCGTGGTCGTACCAGTCGAAGCGGGTCTCACCGCGACGCGAGGCCGCGCGGACCTCCGCACCGCGCGCCCGGAGCCGAGCGGCGACGCGCCGGCCCGTCTTGCCGGTGCCGCCCAGCACCAGGATCGTCGACATGCCCCCAGTCAACACGCCCACCCGCCGCCACGCGACCGCCAAAGACAGGAGACACCCTTCCGAAGTCCGCGAAGCGCGCCGTCGGTACACATGCCGCGGAGCGGGCCTCCAGGCAGGTGCGGACGGTGGGTTTCGGCGGCACGATTCGCGGAGCGGGCCTCCAAGCAGGTGCCGTCGGTGGGTTTCGGCGGCGCGGCTTGTGGAGCGGGCCGCCGGCGGGTGCCGGCGGCGTGGGGGAAGCTGGGGTCAGGTGGCGTTGACGTACTTTCTGGGGCGTAGCGCGTGGGCGCGTAGCGCTGCCAGGGCGGCGAACTGGCCGCCGCGGGTGAGCCGCACCGCCAGGGGGTCGGCGAAGGCGAGGTCGAGTGCCGCGAGTTGGTCGACGAGGCGGGTCAGCGCGGCCGCGACGTCGTCCGGTCCCGACGCGGGGTGCCAGCCCTCGCCGCCGACCACCTCCGCCACCTGCTCGCGGAGCTGGGCGGGGGACAGGAGCTCGCCGTCGGCCAGCAGCATGAGCGCGGCCTCCCTGGCCGACAGCTCGAACTCGTCGCCCCCGGCCAGCAGCAGCTTGGTCACCGCGTCCCACATCAGCTCCGGCGCGGAGAGCAGCTGCCGTCCGAAGCCGGTCACGGTCAGGCGGGTGCCTTCGCGGCTCAGCGCGCCCAGCTCGTGCTCGGCCAGCTCGCGCAGCCTCAGCGCCTCGGGTGACGGGGCCAGCCGGAGCGGGAGGGTGCCCTCGGACGCGGCCAGCGACAGCAGCCGGTGCAGCGCCGGGAGCGGCTGCGGGGTCACCGGCGCGTGCAGCCGCACCTCGAACGGCTGGGCCAGCTTCCGCCTGGCCGGGCCGCGGCCCAGCACCCAGCGGTTGAGCCGTTCGCCCTGCACCCGGTGGAGCCAGCTGTCGCCGCCCAGGTCGGCGCGCGGCTCGGTGAGCCAGCGGCGGGTCAGCGCCACCCGGTCGACACTATCGCCGGCCAGGATGGAGAGCTCCAGGGCCGCCGAGCAGGCCACGTGGGCGCCCAGCTCCTCCGGCCCCATGATCATGCTCCACTGCAGCTCCGGCACGTCCGGCGGGAGCACGCCCGTCTCTTCCAGCGCCTCGTGGTAGGCGCGGGTGCCGGCGTCCTCGCCGTCGCGGGCGTACGCGCGCAGGATCCGCGTCGTGGTCTGCGAGGTGCACAGCGCCGCGTACCGTTCGAGGCCGCCGAGCTGCAGCAGCCGCCCGAGCGAACGCGCCAGCCGCTCGTGGTCACCCCCCACCTTGAGGGGCAGGGTGTACCAGAGGAACTCGCAGACATCGAGCTGCGTCACCGTCTCCAGCGGCTCGCCGCCGGTCAGCCACTCGACCGCGGTCCTGGCCTCGTCGGCGAGGTCCGGGTGGGACCGCTCCAACTCCGCCAGCAGCGCGGCGACGTCCGGTGCACTCATGCCTCGAAGTTTGCCGTATGGACCCCAGCCCTGACGATGACCGAATCCCGTGCGTATTGGGTCTAGCACAGCGACAACCCTATGAAATCACTATGTAATGGACGGTGACTGAACTAGATCCATCGTTTGTCGAAGAGCATCCTGACCTTCCACTCCGCGTAGGGGATCAGCTCGGCCGACAGTACAGGATGCAACCACCAGAAGTTGATCAATGCGAGCAAGGCGAACCCGCCGACCGCCGCCGCCCCGTACGTCCGCCTGGCCGGGATGCTGCCGTCGGCCAGTCTCGTGGCCGGGCCTATCAGCCATCCGGCACAGAGCGTGATCGCCAGGATCATGAACGGCACCATGGGGATCGCGTAGAACAGGAACATCGTCCGGTTGCTCGAGAACGCGAAGTAGAACCACGGCAGCCAGCCCATCGCGTAGGCGAGCAGCACCGCCCCGGCCCGCCAGTCGCGGGTGGCGACGTACCACGCGATCAGCGCCACCAGCGCGGCCAGCGCGCCGAACCAGATCACCGGCGTGCCGACCCCCAGCACCGCCTCCGAGCAGGAGGACGCCCCGCAGCCAGTCTTCTCGCCCTCGTAGTGGAAGGCCACCGGGCGCAGCAGCAGCGGCCACGTCCACGGCTCGGACATGTAGGGGTGGGACGTCTCCAGGCCCTCGTGGAAGGTGAAGACCTGCCACTGGTACTGGACCCAGGAGCGGGCCGAGTCGAGGATGAAGAAGAACGGGTTGCCCGACGAGGTGGCCTGGTCCCAGTTGCGCCCGTAGCCGGTCGCGGTCGAGAACCAGCCGGCCCAGGTCACCATGTAGGACACGAACGGCACGGCGGCGAAGCCCACCAGCGCGTTGGGCACGTCCTTGGACAGCGCGCCGCCGTACGGGTTGCGCAGCCCGACGGCGCGGCGCGCGCCGAAGTCCCACATCACCGACATGGCGGCGAAGGCGACCGCGAAGAACAGCCCGGACCACTTGACCGACATCGCCAGGCCCAGGCACACGCCGGCCGCCATCCGCCACGGCCGCGCCCCCAGCCAGGGGCCCTGCGGCGACAGCGGCGAGGTCTCGTACCAGTCGACCAGCCGCTCGCGCGTCCTGTCGCGGTCGACGACCAGGCAGGCGAAGGCGGCCAGGACCCAGAACATGAGGAAGATGTCGAGCAGTGCCGTGCGCGACAGCACGAAGTGCAGGCCGTCGAGCGCCAGCAGCAGGCCGGCGAAGCAGCCGAGCAGCGTCGAGCGGGTCATCCGCCGCGCCACCCGGGCGAGGACGAGGATCGACAGCGTGCCGATCACGGCGGCGGCGAAGCGCCAGCCGAACGGGTTCATCCCGAACAGCCACTCGCCCGCGCCGATCATCCACTTGCCGAGCGGCGGGTGGACGACGTAGGAGGCGCACGGGTCGAGGCTGCCGTCGGCGCACTTCTGGAAGATGTCGGTGTCGCCCGCCAGGATCGCCTTGTCGGCGTCCTTGACCGTGGTGCGCTCGACGCCCCAGTTGATCAGCGAGAAGCCGTCCTTGGCGTAGTAGGTCTCGTCGAAGACCACCTCGTGCGGATGCCCCAGGCCGATGAAGCGGAGGATGCCTCCGAAGATCATGACGAGCAGCGGGCCGATCCAGCCCCACAGCACGCTGCCGCGCATCGCCGGAATCACCCGGTCACGCACGGAAAGCGCGCGGGGACTGCTCTCGTCAGACTCCGGGCCGCCGGAGGTCTGGTACGGGAAATCGGTCACCGCCATTCGGACATCGTACGGGTCTCAAGCCGGTGCTTCCCAAGAAACACGGCTCAATTCGGGCCGCCCCCGAGGCTGCCACAATGGCCGGATGACTGGTGAGGGCAGGCTCGTGCTGGCGGGGGCGCCGATAGGGCAGGCGGGCGACGTGTCGCCGCGGCTGCGCGAGGCGCTGGCGGGCGCCGACGTGGTGGCGGCCGAGGACACCAGGAGGCTGCGCAGGCTGACCGTCGAGCTGGGCGTGGAGATCGCCGGCCGGGTGGTGTCCTACTACGACGCCAACGAGGCCGCCCGCGCCGAAGAGCTGCTGGAGGCGCTCCTGGAGGGCCGCACGGTCGTGGTCATCACCGACGCGGGCATGCCGGGCGTCTCCGACCCCGGCTACCGGCTGACCCGCCTGGCCGTCGAGGCGGGCGTCACGGTCACCGCGCTGCCGGGCCCGAGCGCCGTCACCACCGCGCTGGCCGTCTCGGGGCTGCCCAGCGACCGGTTCTGCTTCGAGGGCTTCCCGCCGCGCAAGCCCGGCGACCGGGCCCGCCGCCTGGAGGCGCTGGCGCGCGAGGAGCGCACGATGGTGTTCTTCGAGGCTCCGCACCGGCTGGCCGCCTCGCTGGAGGCGATGGCCGGCGCGTTCGGCGCCGACCGCCCCGCGGCCGTCTGCCGCGAGCTGACCAAGACGTACGAGGAGGTGCGCCGCGGCGGGCTGGGCGAGCTGGCCGCGTGGGCGGAGGCGGGCGTCAAGGGCGAGATCACCGTCGTGGTCGCCGGCCACACCGCCGCGGACGAGGAGGCCGACCTTCCCGCGCTGGTGGCCGAGGTCGACAGGAGGGTGGCGGCGGGGGAGCAGCGCAAGACGGCCGTCGCCGACGTGGCCAAGGCGGCGGGCGTGCCCAAGCGCGAGCTCTATGACGCGGTTCACAGGCGTTCCGCCACCCCATAGTGTGCCCATGGTGAGGAACTGGGGGGTTTCGCGGCACCGCCTTGTCCCGCCGATGAGGGGAAGCGCGCTCTGGGGGTGGCTGGGGCCCGTCCTCGTCGCGATCTTCGGCGGTGTCCTGCGCTTCACCGGGCTCGGCCGGCCGCACGCGGTGGTGTTCGACGAGACGTACTACGCCAAGGACGCGTACGCCCTGCTCCGGTACGGGGCGGAGCGGGCCATGCTCGGCGACTCCGACAACCCCGTCGCGGACAAGCGCCTCATCGCCGGCGATCTCGACATCTTCCGCCGGTGCGCCGACTACGACCAGTGCGCCTCGTACGTGGCGCACCCGCCGCTCGGCAAGTGGATGATCGGCGTGGGCGAGTGGCTGTTCGGGATGAACCCGTTCGGCTGGCGGTTCGCCGCCGCCCTGGTCGGCACGCTGTCGATCCTCATGCTCGCCCGGGTGGCGCGGCGGATGACCCGCTCGACGCTGCTGGGCTGCTTCGCGGGGTTACTGCTGGCGCTGGACGGGCTGCACTTCGTGCTGTCGCGGACGGCGCTGCTCGACATCTTCCTCATGTTCTGGGTCCTGGCCGGCTTCGCCTGCCTGGTGGTCGACCGGGACAAGGCCCGCGAGCGGCTGGTCGACTGGTGGGAGAGCGCCGCGGTCTCCACCACGGGGCCGCGGCTCGGGCTCCGGCCGTGGCGGATCGCCGCCGGCGTCTGCCTGGGCGCGGCGTGCGCGGTCAAGTGGTCGGGGGTCTTCTTCCTGATCGCGTTCGCGGTCCTCGCCTTCGTGTGGGACATGGGGGCCAGGCGTGCCATCGGGCTGCGCGAACCGTACCGGGGGGCGTTCTCGCACGACCTGCCGCCGGCGGCGGCCGCGTTCGCCGCCGTGCCCGCGTTCGCGTACGCGCTGTCGTGGACCGGCTGGTTCGTCACCGACGCCGGCTGGGGGCGCGGCTGGGACCAGGCCACCTCGGCCGGGCCGCTCTTCTTCGTCGTCGACTCGGCCCGGTCGTGGCTGAAGTATCACTTTCAAGTGCTCGGCTACCACAGCGGGCTGGACCTCCACCATCCCTACATGTCGGAGCCGTGGACCTGGCCGGTGCTCTTCAGGCCCGTGTCGTTCCACTACCCGACCGGCCTGCCGCCCTCCGCGTGCGGGGGCGACGCCTGCTCGCAGGCCGTGATCGGGGTCGGCACCCCCGCCCTCTGGTACGGGGCCGTGCTCGCCCTGCTGGGCTGCGTCGCCTGGTATGTCACCGGGCGTGACTGGCGGGCCGGGGCGGTGCTGCTGACCTACGCGGCGGGCTGGCTGCCCTGGTTCTACTACGCGATCGCGCAGAACCGGACCATGTACCTGTTCTACATGATCCCCCTGGTGCCGTTCATGGTGCTGGCCGTCACGCTCATGGCCGGGCTCCTGCTCGGCAGGGCCGACGCGCCGCCGCCGCGGAGGGCCGCCGGGGCGGCGGTCGTGGGGGCCTTCGCGCTGATCGTACTGATCAACTTCTGGTGGCTTCACCCGGTGTTGTCGGCTGAGACCCTGACCCGGGCGGAGTGGTGGGACCGGATGCTGATGACCTCCTGGGTGACCCCCGCACCCAAGTGACGCCGTGGCGCAGCGTGATGGCCGCCGCGATGCACGCCAGCGGCACGGCGGGCAGCACGTACCGGTAGTCGAACTCGGCCGTCGCGGCCGGCGCGAGCAGCAGCCCGAACGCGCCCAGCCAGGGCAGGATCACCGGCCCGCCCAGCTTGCGCCAGCGCACCGCGATGCCGTAGAGGCCGATCAGCATGATGCCGCCCAGCACGATGCCCCGCAGGTAGAACACCTTCTGGTAGCCGCTCATGATCTCCGCCCAGGGCGAGACGATCCGCGTCTCCGGCGGCCCCTGCTCGTAGGCGAACGCGTCGGTGTCGGTGCGGCCCTGGTAGGACGGCCAGTTGGGCAGCCGCTTCGGGTTTCCGGTGCTGTCGAGCTCGTAGTACGGCTTGAACTCGTACATGTTGTAGGTCGCCGCGTCGGGGAAGCGCGGCCGGGCCCAGTGGAAGCTGCGCAGGAAGTCGCGGAGCACCACCTGGAGGTAGTCGCCCGGCTGGGAGGTGATCGCGCGCATCGCGAACGCGCTGGCCGCCTCGTTGGTGATGTCGGTGAACTTCACGCTGCCCCAGCGGTGGAGCACCTCGCCGGTGCCCTCGCCGTCGCCGCTGCCCTGGCCCCACAGGTACCACTGCGCGTAGTCCTTGCGCTCGCTGACGGGGTCGTTGATGCACAGCAGGACCAGCTCGACCTCCTTGTAGGGGTCGATGCTCATCTTCTCGCAGTCGGCGAAGATCGCCGTGCGCATGTAGAGGATGAGCCCGTCGCTGTTGGTCATCGCGAACTTGCCGTACGCGGACGCGAACCAGCCCATGTAGGCCGCCACCGGGATGGCGCAGGTGGTCAGGACCGCCACGATCGGCTTCCACCCGGTGCGCTTGACGAGCAGGTAGGCCAGCACGAGCACGAGGATCGGCAGGCCGATCGAGCGGGTCAGCCAGGTCAGCGCCAGCAGCAGGCCGACCACGGCGCCCATCCGCCACGTCATCCGCCGGTGCCACAGCACCAGCGTGATCACCGCCACGACCAGCAGGGTGAACTGCGTGTCCGACATGATCAGCTGCTCGAGCTGGATCTGGTAGGCGTCGAACAGCACCGGCGCGGCGGCCAGCGTCGCCCCCCACTTGGGCAGCGCGAACTTCCGGCGCAGCAGCGCGTAGATCAGCACCGCCGTGGCCAGCCCCATCAGGTGCTGGGTAAAGGTCACCAGGGCGAAGCTGTGAAAAGGCTTGAGCAGGATCAGCCAGAACCCGTAGCCGTCGGGCCGGATCGGGTGCGGCCTCGGGTGCAGAGCTACCGACACATACTCGTACGAATCGTTGAACCACATGGCGGGCCCGTAGCCGAGCATGGTGACGACCCGCAGCAGCGCACCCGCGGCGAAAGCTGCTGCGAACACCCGATGACGGCGCGGAAACGAGAGCACGCGCGCCATCCGGCCAGGGGCGGAGTGGTCCACAGAAGTGCCCTCCGCGACGCTCACCATGCTGTAAAGAATGCCAGTCGTTTGGATGACATGCCGCGACCATTGCCGGGCACACGGCATGATGGTGGGCTGTGAAGAGCCGTAACTGAAGGGTTGAGACGTGGAACTGACGGTGGTCATGCCCTGCCTCAACGAGGCCGAGACCGTGGAAGTCTGCGTGCGCAAGGCTCTTGCGTGCATGGAAGAGCACGGCATCGAGGGCGAGGTGCTGATCGCCGACAACGGCAGCACCGACGGCTCGCAGCAGCTCGCTCGCGACGCCGGCGCGCGTGTGGTCCACGTTGACGCGAAGGGCTACGGCAACGCGCTCATGGGCGGCATCCGGGCCGCGCGCGGCAAGTACGTGATCATGGGCGACGCCGACGACTCCTACGACTTCGGCTCCCTGATGCCGTTCGTGGAGCAGTTGCGCGACGGCGCCGACCTGGTGATGGGCAACCGGTTCAAGGGCGGCATCGCGCCGGGCGCCATGCCCCCGCTCCACCGTTACCTCGGCAACCCGGTGCTGTCGTTCGTCGGGCGGCTGTTCTTCCCGTCGAAGATCGCCGACTTCCACTGCGGGCTGCGCGGCTTCCGCCGCGACTCCATCCTCAACCTGGGCCTCCAGACCGGTGGCATGGAGTTCGCCAGCGAGATGGTCGTGCGCTCCACCCTGGCCGGCTACGACGTGCGCGAGGTGCCCACCACGCTCTCGCCCGACGGCCGCTCCCGCCCGCCCCACCTGCGCTCCTGGCGCGACGGCTGGCGCCACCTGCGCTTCCTGCTCCTCTACAGCCCCAAGTGGCTGTTCTTCTATCCCGGCATCGCGCTGATGATGATCGGCCTGGTGGCCGGCACCGCGCTGACGTTCGGGCCGGTCAAGATCGGCCAGCTGGCGTTCGACGTCGACACGCTCGTCGGCGCGTCGGCCGCGATGGTGATCGGCTTCCAGTCGGCGCTGTTCGCGCTGTTCACCAAGGTGTACGCGGCCGAGGAGGGGTTCCTGCCCGAGTCGCGGCGGGTGCGCAAGCTGATCAGCATGGTGACGCTGGAGCGCGGCCTGGTCGTGGGCGGCCTGCTCGCGCTGGCCGGCCTCGTCGGCCTGGTCATGTCGCTGGTCCACTGGCAGGTGCGCAGCTGGGGCGCGCTCGACCCGCGCGAGTCGCTGCGCATCGTGGTCCCGGCGGCCACCGCCCTCATCATGAGCTTCCAGACGATCTTCGCGTCGCTGTTCGTCAGCATCCTCGGCATCCGCCGCACCCGCGAGTCCTCCGTCGACGTGGCGGCCCGCGCCGCCGAGGAGGCGGCCGAGGCCCTCTCGCGCGAGGAGAGCGCCGCGGCCACGCCCCAGGTGTAGCGGTTCGGTTCGAGACGCGCGGCGGTGGCCCGTAGGCTTGGACCATGTCCCAGCACATTCTGACCGCCGTCGCGTGGCCGTACGCTAACGGCCCCCGCCACATCGGGCACGTCTCCGGGTTCGGCGTGCCTTCCGACATCTTCAGCCGCTACCAGCGGATGGCGGGCAACAAGGTGCTGATGGTCTCCGGCACCGACGAGCACGGCACTCCTATCCAGGTGCAGGCCGACAAGGAAGGCGTCACGGCCAGGGAGCTGGCCGACCGTTACAACCGGGTGATCGCCGAGGACCTCACCGGGCTGGGGCTGTCCTACGACCTGTTCACGCGCACGACCACGCGCAACCACTACGCCGTCACGCAAGAGATCTTCAAGGGTCTCCACGCCAACGGCTACATCTTCCCCAAGACCACGATGGGCGCCATCTCCCCGTCGACCGGGCGCACGCTCCCCGACCGCTACATCGAGGGCACCTGCCCCCTCTGCGGCTACGACGGCGCGCGCGGCGACCAGTGCGACAACTGCGGCAACCAGCTCGACCCGATCCAGCTGATCAACCCGGTGAGCCGCATCAACGGCGAGACGCCGGTCTTCACCGAGACCGAGCACTTCATGCTCGACCTGCCCGCCTTCGCCGAGGTGCTCGGCACCTACCTGCGCTCCAAGCAGGGCGAGTGGCGGCCCAACGTGCTCAAGTTCGCCCTCAACCTGCTCGGCGACCTGCAGCCGCGGGCGATCAGCCGCGACCTCGACTGGGGCGTGCCGATCCCGCTCGACGGCTGGCGCGACCAGCCCAACAAGCGGCTGTACGTGTGGTTCGACGCGGTGATCGGCTACCTGTCGGCGTCCATCGAGTGGGCCAGGCGCTCCGGCGACCCCGAGGCCTGGCGCCAGTGGTGGCAGAATCCCGACGCCCGGGGCTACTACTTCATGGGCAAGGACAACATCGTCTTCCACGCCGAGATCTGGCCGGCGATGCTGTTCGGTTACAGCGGGCAGGGCGACAAGGGCGGCACGCCGGGCTCGCTCGGCGCGCTCGACGTGCCCTCCGAGGTGGTCTCCAGCGAGTTCCTGACCATGGAGGGCAAGAAGTTCTCCTCCTCCCGGCAGGTCGTCATCTACGTGCGCGACTTCCTGGCCCGCTACGACGCCGACGCGCTGCGCTACTACATCGCCGTCGCCGGTCCTGAGAACCAGGACACCGACTTCACCTGGCAGGAGTTCGTCAACCGCAACAACGGCGAGCTGGTCGCCGCCTGGGGCAACCTCGTCAACCGGTCGATCTCCATGGCGGCCAAGAACTTCGGCGTGATCCCGGAGGCCGGCGACCTGACCGACGCCGACCGGGCGCTGCTGGAGCGCTCGCGCAACACCTTCGGCCCGGTCGGCGCCGAGCTGGCCCGCTCCCGGTTCAAGAACGCCATCACCGAGGCGCTCGACGTGGTCCGCGACGCCAACCGCTATCTCGCCGAGCAGGAGCCGTGGAAGCTCAAGGGCGACCCGGAGCGGCAGAAGTCCATCCTGCACGTCGCCCTCCAGGTGGTCGACGACGCCAAGACCATGCTGACGCCGTTCCTGCCCGGCTCGTCCAACAAGGTCCACGCGATGCTCGGCGGCGAGGGCGTCTGGTCCGGCATGCCGGAGATCCGCGAGGTCGACGAAGACGGCGGCGCCGCCTACCCCGTGATCACCGGCGAGTACGACGGCGCGGCCCGCTGGGAGCACCGGCCGATCAAGCCGGGCATCCCGCTGGCGCCGCCCGTGCCGCTGTTCAAGAAGCTCGACCCGAAGGTCGTCGACGAAGAGCTGGCCAGGCTGGAAGGCTGATCCCGTGACCAAGCCGCCCGCCCCGCCGGAGCCGCTGTCCGCGCCGGTGTTCGACAGCCACTGCCATCTCGACATCATGGTGGGCGACCGGCAGGCGTCCTCGGGTGACCCGGTGGCCCAGGCCGCGCAGGCGGCCTCGGCCACCGTGCGCGGCATCCTCGACGACGCCCGCGCGGTGGGCGTCACCCGGCTGGTGACGATCGGCTACGACCTGCCGTCCTCGCGATGGAACGCCGAGGTGGCGACCGCCCACGCCGACGTCCACGCCGGCGTGGCGGTCCATCCCAACGAGTCGCACGCGGCCACCCCCGAGGTCCTGGCCGAGATCGAGGAGCTGGCGGGGCGGCCGGAGGTGCGCGCCGTCGGCGAGACCGGGCTCGACTACTTCCGCGACTGGGCGTCCAGGGACGACCAGCACGCCAGTTTCCGCGCGCACATCGAGATCGCCAAGCGTACGGGGAAGGCGCTGGTCATCCATGACCGTGAGGCGCACGACGACGTGCTGAAGGTGCTGGCGGCCGAGGGGGCGCCGCCGGTGGTGGTGTTCCACAGCTTCTCCGGCGACGCCGATATGGCCAAGAAATGCACCGACGCCGGATATTTCATGTCATTTTCCGGGCCTGTCACGTACAAGAAGAACGACGCGCTGCGGGAGGCCGCCCGGGTCGCGCCCGCCGAGCTGATGCTGGTCGAGACCGACGCCCCCTACCTGCCGCCGGTGCCGCACCGCGGCAAGCCCAACGCCCCCTACCTCGTCCCGATCACGCTGCGCTGCCTCGCCGAGGTCAAGAACGTCCATCCTGACCGGTTGTGCGAGGCCATCAGCGACAACGGAGTCACCGTTTTCGGCGAGTGGTGACCATGTTCCGGTGAAGCGGTGATGGCGGCGTGGCGGCCGCCACTACTGTCGGGCGCCTCAGGAGACGTACCGGAGGTCCCCACGTGCGAGGAAAGAGACGTGCCCCGCGCCCCCGGATCCCGTGGCGCTCGCCGTGGACGCCCCTGGCGTGCCTGGCGGGCCTGCTCGCCACCGGCGCCATCGCGGTCCTCGGCGGCATGGCCAAGGACGTGGTGCTGATCGTCGACGGCCGGCGGCAAGAAGTGCGCAGCTTCGCCGACTCCGTCCACGAGCTGCTCGCCGACCATGACGTGCCCTTCGGCGACGGCGACCTGGTACGGCCCGGCGCGCGGGCGCCGCTGGCCGACGGGGTGCGCGTCGAGGTCCGCCACGCCAGGCCCATCACGCTGACCGTCGACGGCCGCACCAGCCGCCGCCTGGTCACCGCCACCACCGTGCGCGACGCGCTGGCCGAGCTGGACATGGCCGCGCTGCGGGGGAGGATGTCGGCGCCCAGGTACGAGCCGGTGCCGCTGTCGGGCATGGCGCTGATCATCTACACCCGGCGGACCGTGCACATCGTCGCCAACGGCACCCGCCGCGACGTGACCACCACCGGCAGGACCGTCAGGCAGGTGCTCAAACGCGCCGGGATCTCGTACGAGCCCGGCTCGCTGATCCGGCCGCCGCTGCGCGCCTTCCCCGGCGAAGGCTCGGTCATCACCGTGCTGCCGCCCCGCACCGAGCCCGTCGGGGACGAGGTCATGCGGCTCGACTGGGACGCGCTGGCCATGTGCGAGTCCGGCGGCGACCCCACCGCCTACAACCCCAGCGGCCCCTACTACGGGCTCTACCAGTTCAGCCTGCCGATGTGGCAGCTCGTCGGCGGCACCGGCATGCCGCACGCCTGGCCGCCCGAGGAGCAGACGTACCGGGCGCAGCTCCTCTACCAGCGGGTCGCCGGCCGGTGGCAGGAGCAGTGGCCGAACTGCGGAGCCCACCTGTTCGGCTAGCCGAGCGAGACCCCGAAGTCGGCGCCCTTCGGCGGCTGCACGGCCCGCAGCTCGTCGGAGTTGCGCGCCGCGACGGTGACCTTCCCGTACGGGGCCGCGTCCGGCTGCCCGACGAACAGCTTGTTGCCGCTGAACGCCAGCGACCAGCCGAACAGCCCGTCCGCGGGCGGCAGCCGCCTGTCGTCCTTGCCGTCCGCGGCCGTGACCACCCGGACGCCGCCGCCGTACGGGGCGCCGATGGCCAGCCTGCCGTCGGCCGAGGCGGCCAGCGAGAACCCGAACGCCTCCTCGCCCTCCTGCCGCACCCGGGCCTTCGGGGCCAGCTTCTCGTCGTAGAGCTGCACGTACCCGGCACCCGGGGCGCCCACGGCCGGCCCCGCCCCGTCGACCCAGGCCACCGCGTACCCGTACTTGTCGCCCGCCTTGTCCGTGGGCGAGTCCAGCTTGGTGCTGACGATCTTCTCCGCCAGCACGTCCTGGATGACCACCACGGAACCCGAGTCCACCTTGCCGGAATCCACCTGCTGGCCCTGACCGTCGTCGTTCTCGTACGGCACGCCGACCACCACGCCGTTGCCGGGCCCCATGGCCAGCGAGTAGCCGAACTGGTCACCCACCTCGCTGTTGCCCCGCACCTCGACCGTCGCCTGTGTGACCCGCCGCAACGCGCCGCCGCCCTTGAGCGCGTAGATCGCCCCGGCGTCCGCCAGGTCGCCGTCGTCCTCGTACGGCGCCCCGATCACCACGAGGTCGCCGCGCGCCGCCAGCGACCAGCCCAGCCGGGCGCCGCGCTGCGGCTCCGCCGCCACCAGCCGCCGCGGCTCGAGCGCGCCGCCGCCGTAGATCACGTACGCGGTGCCCGCGTCGGCGTTGCCGTCCACATCCGTGTACGGGGCGCCCACGACCAGGTCGGCGCACTCGTCGGCGTTCACCTTCGCCAGCCGCACCGACCAGCCGAACGCGTCACCCTCCGCCAGCCCCTGCACGGTCACCGGGATGGAGGTGTCGCCGGAGAGCACGTGCACCGCGCCCTTCTGGCCCTCGGCGAAGGGGTCGCCCACGGCGACGTCGTCCACCCCGTCGCCGTCGAAGTCGCTCACCCCGGCGCAGGCCGTGCCCGCCGCGTACGTCACCCCCTGCCCTGACACACCCAGCAGCACCGCCAGCAGAATCGCACGGATCTTCACAGTTTGACCTCGATCTGCTCGCCGTCCTTCAGCATCGTCGCCGACAGCTCCACCGGCTTGCGGTAAGGCGGCAGGTCGAACACGAGCACCCCGTCGATCCGGTCGCCCGGCGCGATGGCCGCCGGCGCCGCACCGTCGTCGATCGGGTCGTGGCGGCCGCCCCGGTCGTCGCGCAGGGTCACCACGGGATCGCCGATCTCCCACAGCCGGCCGCCCGGGTTCAGCATCACCCAGCGCACCACGCACAGCTGGCCCTGGGCCTGCGTCCTGCCCTCGTACTCCCGCAACCCGCATCGCGGCGCCTCCGGCACGATCACCATCGGGTCGTCGAACGCCGGGCCGAGCGCGAACCGCCGCCCGACGTCGTTGGGCTGTGCGGTGGCGGCGGCGGGGGAGCCGGTCGCGGTGGTGCCGGCCGGGGTGTCGCGGCCCGACGTGACGATGAGCACGGCCCCGGTGACGGTGATCGCCAGCAGCGCGGCGGCGGCGGCGATCAGCCATCGGGTGCTGCGGGGACGCTGGTAGCCGGGGTCGGTCGGTTCGCCGCCGGGCGGCGGGATCGTCTGGGGAAGCGCGGCAGACTGCCAGCGGGCCAGCTCCTCCCGCGCGGCCAGCTCCTCCCGCCTGCCCATCTCGGTCACGGAAACCGGCTCGCCCTCATGGTCCTGCTGTTGGGGAGGGGTGTCCGCCGTGGTCGCGTACGGATCGCCTGGGGTGCCTGCCCCTTGAGACGGCGCGGGGCTGCGCTGCGTGGTCTGCTCGCGGGCGGGCGCATGCGCCTCGTCGCGTGGGGGAGCGTGGTGCTCTGCCGGCGTCGGAGGGCGCTCGCCCGCACCGGTGGGTAACAGCCCTCCACCCGGTACGGCCGCGCCGCCGGGTAAGGAGCCGCTCGGGAGGGCCGCCGGCGGTGAGGAGTCCTGTGAAGGGGGACCCTCCTGGCCGCGGGACGGGATGAGTCCCGCGGGCCGCTTCCCCGAAGGGTCCCGATCCACCATGGTGTCACTGGGCGGGGGCGTCGTGAAGGTCGCGGTGATGTCCGGTTCGTCGACCACGTTCCTGGGCGGCTCCCACTCCGCCATCAAGTCGGTCGCCACCAGGGTCGGCGGGTTCGCCGTCGCCGCCGGTGCGGGCGCGCTCCCGCCGACCAGCGCGATGAGCAGCTCCTGAGCCGTGGGCCGCTGCTCCGGCTCCATCGCCGTGGCCCGCCGCACCAGCTCGTTGAGCGGCGCGGGCAGCGCACCCAGGTCAGGCTGGCTGTGCAGCACGCGGGTGGCGAGCGTGATGGGGTCGCCCCGGCCGAACGGGTGCCGCCCGTTGCCCGCGTAGGCCACCAGGCAGCCCCACGCGAAGATGTCGGCCGCCGGAGTGACGGTGTGTCCCCGTACCTGCTCGGGAGCCCACCACCCGGGGCTGCCCAGCAGCTCCCCGGACATGGTGAACCCCGTCTCCCTGTCGAGCGCCCTGGCGATGCCGAAGTCGATCACCCGCGGCCCCGACAGCGAGAGGATCACGTTGGCCGGCTTGAGGTCGCGGTGGACCAGCCCGGCCACGTGGATCGCCGCCAGCGCCGCCGCCACCCCCAGCGCCACGCCGTGCAGCGGCCCGGGATCCAGGGCCCCGTAGGTGGAGATCTGGTCGGACATGGGCGTGCCGGCGATGTACTCGGTGACCATGTAGGGCCGGCCGTCGCCGGTGTTGCCGTTGTCGAGCACCTGCGCCGTGCAGAACGACGCCACCCGCCGGGCGTTCTCCACCTCGGCGTGGAAGCGGGCCGCGAACCCCTCCTGGTTGGCGAACTCGGCCTTCACCACCTTGACCGCGACGAACCGCCCCGTCGGCGCGCGGGCGAGGAAGACAGTCCCCATGCCGCCTTCACCCAGCCGCCCGAGCATGCGGTACGGCCCGATCTCCCGTAAGTCCGTCGGGCGAAGCGGGGCGGCGCCCGTTGGCTCCATGAGGGATGTCCCTTCCTGTTCCACCCATCCTCCCCTCACCCGGCCCCCGTGCGCCATCGCAGGTTCTTCGATGCGCGACACTTATTGGATGATGAGGCTCCTGGGCCCAGCAGAAATACGTATTTTGGCGAACAAGCTAGATCTGCGACCCACCAAAAAGCTAGGCCAGAACTTCGTGATCGACGCCGGCACCGTCCGGCGCATCGTCCGCGTGGCGGGGGTGACCTCGGACGATGTGGTCATCGAGGTGGGCCCCGGCCTCGGTTCCCTCACGCTGGCGTTGCTGCCGGAGACCCGTCACGTGGTGGCCGTCGAGATCGACCCGGTGCTGGCGGCGCAGTTGCCGAAGACGGTCGCCGAGCGGGGCCTCGCCGACAAGCTCACGGTGATCCAGGCCGACGCCATGAAGGTCACGCCTGACGACCTGTCCGGCCACACCCCCACGGCGCTGGTGGCCAACCTGCCCTACAACGTGGCGGTGCCGGTGGTGCTCCACCTGCTGGAGGTGCTGCCCTCGCTGCAGAGGGGCCTCGTCATGGTCCAGGCCGAGGTCGCCGACCGGCTCGCCGCCGCGCCCGGCTCCAAGGTGTACGGGATCCCGTCGGTCAAGGCCGCCTGGTACGCCGACGTACGCAGAGCCGGCCCCGTCGGCCGCACGGTCTTCTGGCCGGTGCCGAACGTCGACTCCGGCCTCGTCTCGCTGGTGCGCCGCGACCCGCCGCCGACGACGGCCACGCGCGAGGAGGTGTTCGCGGTGATCGACGCCGCCTTCGCCCAGCGCCGCAAGACCCTCCGCGCCGCTCTCGCGGGCTGGGCGGGCAGCCCGGCAGGGGCCGAGCAGGCGCTGCGGGCGGCGGGGGTGGACCCTTCGGTACGGGGCGAGCAACTGGACATCCACGCCTTCGCCCGCATCGCGGAACACAAGCTCTGATCGGCTCAGGGGAGGTCGAACTCCCCCTTGGACACCCCGTCCAGGAAAGCCCGCCACTCGTCCGGCCCGAAGGCCAGCACGGGTCCCTTGCCCTGGTCCTTGGTGTCCCGGAGCAGGACGCTGTCATCGGGTCGCCGCATCACCTCGACACAGCTCCCGCCGTTTCCTCCGGATGCCTTGGCTTTGGTCCACACACCCACGGGCAGGCCAATCCGCAGGAGGCGGTCAACACCGGTGGAGGTCATGCCTGCGATCCTAGGTCGGTTGTGGTGTCCGAAGCCTTCGGTGACACACATGTCTGTGTCGTTGGAAATGGGGGAGGGCCTGACGACGGGCCAGGCCCTCGTGGGGTATCTGATCAGGGGGAGCGGTCGAAGACGCCTCGCTTCACGCCCTCGCTGAAGGTTTCCCAGACGGGGCCGCGGACCACCCATGGCTCCAGGTCCGGCCGCTCCGTGTCGCGGATTCCGACGCGGTCCCCGCTGAGGAATGCCACCTCAAGGCAGTTGCCGCCGTTGTCGCTCGATGCCGTGATCCATTCGGCGTCGGTGAGCTCTCGTTTCAGCTCCAGGTCCATTCTTCCTCCAACCTCTTCTTAATCATTTCGATGGAATTGCGCTGAGAATGCACCTCTGACCTGATGTGGTCCATTCTCCGCTTGAGAATGTCCACGTCGTCGCCGGTGTCTCGGATCTGTCCGTGGAGAGAGCCCTCGATGTAGGCCGCATCCGGCTCGTCCGGGACCTGAGCGAGAGCGAAAGCGCCGCCTATCCCGATGGCGCTCATGGCGCTGTACGGGAGGATCTGGATCGTGATGTTGGGCCGTTCGGACATCTCGACGAGATGTTCAAGTTGCTTTCTGGTGATGGCCTCGCACCCGATCGGACGATGAAGAATGGATTCGTCCATAAAAGCCCATAGCAGCACGGGATCGTCGCGGGTGAGGATGGCCTGGCGCTCCATCCGCGCCGCCACTTCTTCCTGCACCTGGCTGGGACTCTTCCCTGGTCTGGCCCGAAGGATGATCTCGGCGTACTCGCGGGTCTGGAGCAGGCCGGTCACGATGACCGGCTCCCAGGTGTAGATGGCCCTGGCCGAGCGTTCCCTGAGCGTCCAAGGGCCGAACCACTTCGGCGCGGCTTTCGAGGGCTCCTCCGGCAGCCATCTGACGAGTTCGCCGGGTTCCAGCCTGAACAGTTCCTCGCACGCTTGCGCGAGCTTCAGGTGAGGACGACGTGTGCCGAGCTCGAATGCGCCGATAGTGGTGGGGGCGAATCCCAGCCGATGTCCCACTTGTGCCTGTGTCATCCCCTTGGCTTCACGTTCTTTACGCAGCTCGTACCCGAATCTCGCTGCTTGGCCGGCGTCAGGGTCCAGCTCTTTTGGGGGCATCTGTCGACTCCTGGGACCTGGCGTGGATGCATATAGCGCCACACACGGAATGTGGGGTCGTTTCGTGTGGTGAATGTCGGGTGCTTTCGCTGCTCAACGTAGCGTCTGGCTGGCACTCTGGCCAGTGATTCAAGAGCGCGCGACGATTCACCGCACATGCGCGAACGATCTTTGTAGAGGTGAGGAAAAGCGCGTGCAGACCGAAATCGAGGTCGTACGCCCGGCCCCCGAGGTGATTATGCGAGTGACAGTGCCGGAGCACCCGTGCGCAGGTATCAAAGTGTGGCTGCTCAGCGAAGTCGGCAAGCGTGAGCTGGTTGCCGGGCTGGCGCGTAGAGAGCTTCGAGGGTGGATGGGTGACCACCAGGCCCTGGCCGACCTTCAGCTCATCGCATCCGAACTGGTGACGAACGCGATGGTTCACGGCGGCGGCCCCTGGGTGAGGATGAGCCTGATCGCGGTGGAGGAGAGGGAGAGGCGCTACTGGCGGTTGAGCGTCGTGGATCCCGGCGTATCGGAGGGTGTTCCCCTGCCCTCGATGCCTGGCCCCGAGGAGACGAGAGGTAGGGGCCTGTGGGTTGTGGACGACCTCACCAACGGCTGCTGGGGCACCGACCGCACGCACATAGGCGAACGAGTCGTGTGGGCCCTCATACCGCGCTGACGCTTCACAGCGAGGTCAAGACCCGGCTGCGACGCCATGCTCGACCTCAGTCCGCGGGTTGACGTGTCGTCCAAGCTCCGTCCGCCTGACTGTGGACAGTTCGACATTGTCCCCAGAACCCCGTTCGGCCCGTTGGCGGGCATGCCGTGCGGATGATCCTGGCCTCCCCGATCACGAGGAGGCCGACCATGAAGTCACGTACCCGTCTGATAGGGCTCGCTCTCGCCGGTGGGCTCGTCTCCGTGCCCGTCCCCGCCCACGCCGCCGCTCTGTGCCCCGCGCCGGGCAGCGGCTTCTTCGACCACCCGTCCCTGTGCCATCTCTCTCTGCCCGAGGTGAGCGGCTTGGGCGAGGCGGAGCGCGCCACGAAGCCAGACAGGGCCACCAGACCGGACACCGGCTCCAAGCCGGACACGGTCACCAGGCGCCTCAAGGGCGAGGTCGCGGCGGCCGCCGCCCTGGCGCGGATCGGCACCCCGTTCTCCTGGGGCGGCGGGTCCCGCTCCGGCCCCACCAGGGGCATCGGCAGGGGAGCCGCCACCGTCGGCTTCGACTGCAGCGGCCTGACCATGTACGCATGGGGAAGGGCAGGGGTCCGGCTCGGTCACTACACCGGCACCCAGTTCCGGCAGGGGCGTCGCGTCCCCCTGTCCCGGCTCCGCTCGGGCGACCTGGTCTTCTTCGGCGGCGGGACGGGCGACCCCTCCCATGTCGGTCTCTACCTCCGGGCGGGTCTCATGGTCCACGCCCCCAAGACCGGCGACGTGGTCAAGGTCGTCCGGTTCCTCCGCTCGCCCTACTTCGGGTCGGTCTACCGTGGCGCGGTGCGTCCGGGCTGACCGGCACACGCCTCGACCAGCGCCTTCACCACGGGCGCGAGCACCTCCCGATCCTCGGGCCGGCCGGGCTCGTACTCGGTGATCCCGAGCCCGGCCACCTCGAACCGCTCGCCCAGAGCCGTCACCATGCGCACGAGTTCCTCCGGCAGGAACCCGCCCGGCACCGGGCTCCCCACGCTCCCGAACACCTCCGGCTCCAGCACATCGAGGTCGACATGCACGTAAACCACCGGGTCGCGGTCCTTCCCGGTATCCATGTCGTGCGCAAGCGGGCCGCTCGCGTCCCCCGGACCGGACGCGGGGAACCGGCCGGAGGAGCCGGTGCCCGGCAGACCCGCGGCCGTCACCGCCTGCACGAGCGCGTCCGGGTCGGCGGTCCTCACGTGCCCGACCCCGGCCTCGGCCACGAACGCGGCCTCGCCGGGGTCAAGATCCCGCACCCCGGCCAGCACCACCCGCCGGGGATCGACGCCGGGGTCGGCGGTCAGCCCTCGCGGCCCCTCGTCCACCAGCGCCCGCAGCACCATCCCGTGGAACGCCCCCGAAGGCGAGGACTCGGGAGTGTTCAGATCCCCGTGCGCGTCGAACCAGACCACGACCAGCCGATCTCCGTACGCGCGCCGCGCCGCCGCCACCGGCTCCAGCTCCACCCCGCAGTCGCCGCCCACGGTCACCACGAAACCGCCGCCGCTCCCCGCCGGCGCCTCCCGCGCCCGCGACGCGGTCACCACGAGACCGTCGCCTACCGCCGACAGCGCTTTCCGCACGCGCGACGCGGTCACCACGAGGTCGTCGTCCGCCTCGACCCGCACCCGCCTGTCCGCCGGCACCATCTCGCCCAGCAGTCGGGCCCCTGCCACCAGCCGCTCCGCCGTCGCCGCCCCGGACCCACGCCACTGCGGCACCTCGATGACCGTCACTCCACCCACGACGCATTCCTTCCATGAAGTCGCCGTCGATCAGATCGGGCGGCGACCGGCCTCCACTCCAGGATTCACGGCGGGCGGTCGTCGCGGCCACCGGGTATCCGCAGGAGTTGCGGGAGCAATCCTGGATATGTAATATCCAGAATTGTGAAGGTGAGCGAGGGCGTGGAGTGGGCGCTGCACACGTGCCTCAACCTGACGTGGATCGAGGACGGCCGCCCCGTCCCGGCCGCGGTCCTGGCCGACTACTTCAAGCTGCCTCCGGCGTACCTCAACAAGCAGTTGCAGGCGCTGGCGAGGTCGGGGATCGTGTCGTCGGTCTCCGGCCCGCGTGGCGGGTTCCAGCTCGCCCGCGACCCTCGGAAGATCACTGTGCTGGACGTGGTGGTGGCGATCGAGGGGCCGGAGGACGCGTTCCAGTGCGCCCAGATCCTGCGCGACGCCCCCGACGGCGAGCCGGGGATCGACTACCGGGAAACCTGCGTGATCTCCCAGGTCATGCGGAAGGCGGAGCTGCTCTGGCGGGCGGAGCTGGCCGCGCGGACTCTCGCCGACGTCAAGGCCACGGTCGAGTCGCGGTTCCCCGGCACGCCGAACGAGACCCGCCAGGGATTGCGAAGCCGGCGAGCTTGAATCCGCGCCCGCGAAAGGGAGGGGCTCCTCTCCCGAAGCGGCTTTCTTTGGAGAAAATCCTAGATGTTTCCTATCCAGTTAAAGGAAAAGGTGCAAAGGTGGTCAGCGGTTTCGGCGGTGACGCTGGGGATCTTCGTGTTGATGACCTCGGAGCTGCTTCCCGTGGGCCTGCTCACACCGATCGGCGAGGCACTGGACGTCTCGCCGGGCACGGCCGGGTTGATGGTCACCGTCCCAGGGCTCGTCGCCGGGCTGGCCGCCCCGCTGCTCACGGCGCGGGCCGGAACGGTGGACCGGAAGGTCATGCTGGCCGGGCTGATCGGGCTCATGGCGGTGGCGAACCTGGTCTGCGCACTCGCCCCGCACGTCGCCGTCGTGCTGGTGGCACGGCTCGCCGTCGGGGTGAGCGTCGGAGGCTTCTGGGCCATCGCGGGCGGGCTCGCGGTCCGCTTGGTGCCGCCCGGACAGGTCGCCGCCGCGACCGCCGTGATCTTCGGTGGCGTCTCCACCGCGTCCGTGCTCGGCGTCCCGGCCGGGACGCTGATCGGTGAGCTGACCGGCTGGCGCGGCGGCTTCGCCGGCGTCGCGATCCTGGGGCTGGTGGCGCTGGCCGCTCTGCTGCTTCTGGTGCCTCGCCTGCCGGCGCAGCGCACGATCGGCCTGCCCGACCTGCCCGCCCTGCTGCGCGCGAACACGGGTGTCCGGATCGGCGTGATCGTCACCGCCCTGCTGATCACCGGGCACTTCGCCGCCTACACCTTCGCCCGCCCTCTGCTGCACGACCTCGCCGGGATCGACGACGGCTGGATCGGCGCGTTGCTGATGGCGTACGGGCTGGCGGGCGTCGTCGGCAACTTCCTCGCCGGCCACCGGGTACGCGCGCACCTGCGCGGCACGCTCGTCCTGATCGCCGCCGTCCTGTCCGCGGCCACTGCTCTGTTCGCGCTGACCGGGGGCCCGTTCGCGGGCACCGTCCTGCTCGTCGTCTGGGGACTGGCCTACGGCGGGGTGTCGGTGACCCTGCAGACCTGGATGCTCAAGGCCGCGCCCGAGATGACCGAGTCGGCGTCGTCGCTGTTCGTGGCGGCCTTCAACCTGTCCATCGCCTTCGGCGCCCTGCTCGGCGGGTTCACCGCTGACGGGGTCGCCGTCGCCGGTGTCCTGTGGGTGGCCTCCGGGCTGGCCCTGGCCGCCGCGCTCATCGTCGGCGTCAATCGGACGCGGCACATCCAGAAAGGAACACGATCATGAAACCCACCATCATCAACCCCGACACGCTGCACGACCCCACCGGTTTCGGTTACAGCCACATCGCACGAGCCTCCGGGGACCTCGTCCTCATCGCCGGACAGTACGCCTCCGGGCCCGACGGTCACGTGACCTCCGGCGACTTCGCCGAGCAGGTCAGGCAGTCGTTCGCGAACCTCGGCACCGCGCTCGCCGCGGCCGGGTCGGACTACGGCCACGTCGTTCAGATCCGGACGTACATCGTCGGCCACGACGCGGGCAAGCTGGACATCCTCCTGGAGGCCGTACGGGAGATCTGGGGCGATCTGCCGCCCACGCAGTCGCTGATCGGAGTGGCCGCGCTCGCCCTGCCCGACATGCTGTTCGAGGTGGACGCCGTGGCGGTCGCCGGCTGAGCGCCGTCCCGCAGGTGCGCGCCCCGTCCGGTACGCGGAGTGTGCGGGCGCGGATACGATCGAGTGTCCTCGACCCTCGCAGCGACGGAAGTGGCAGAAGATCTGATGAGCTCGGTGACCGTACGGGTGCCCGCGAAGGTGAACGTGCAGCTCTCCGTCGGCCCGCTGCGGGAGGACGGCTTCCACGACCTGGTCAACGTCTTCCACGCCGTGTCGATCTTCGACGAGGTGGTGGCCAGGGAGGCCCGCTCGATCACGGTCTCGGTGACCGGAGGCTGGGCGGCCGAGGTGCCGCTGCACGACGGCAACCTGGCGGTCCGCGCGGCCCGTGCGCTGGCCGCGCGGGCGGGCCTCGATCGGGGCGCCGAGCTCGTCATCCACAAGACGATCCCGGTGGCGGGCGGCATGGCGGGCGGCAGCGCCGACGCGGCCGCCGCGCTGGTCGCCTGCGACGAGCTGTGGGGGCTCGGCCTGCCCCGCGAGGAGCTGATGGAGATCGGCGCCGAGCTGGGCAGCGACGTGCCGTTCTCGCTGATGGGCGGCACCGCGCTCGGCACGGGGCGCGGCGAGCGCCTGGCCCCGCTGTCCGTCGGCGGCCCCTTCCACTGGGTGTTCGCGGTCGCCGACACCGGGCTCAGCACCGCCCACGTCTACAAGGAGTGCGACCGCCTCAGGGAGGGCGCGCCCGTCCCCGAGCCCCGGCCCGACGCCGCGCTCCTGGCCGCGCTGCGCGACGGCGACGCCGCCGAGCTGGGCCGCCGCCTCGCCAACGACCTGGAGCCGGCCGCGCTCGCGCTCCACCCGCCGCTGGCCGACACCCTGCGCGCCGGCCGCGACGCGGGAGCCCTGGGCGCGATCGTCTCCGGCTCCGGCGCCACCTGCGCCTTCCTCGCCGGCGACGCCGCGCACGCCGCGGAGCTGGCCCGCGCGCTCGCCACCACCCCGGGCACCCGCGCCGCCGTCGTCGCCGAAGGCCCCGCCCCGGGCGCCACCCTCGTCTGACCCGCGCCCGCGCACTCACCCCGACGTCCGTCCCGCGCCGGGCGGTGTGCTCGTCGCGAGCCGATACCCTGGGGATGCGATGAATCTGGTCAATCTCGAGTCGGTCTCCCACGCCTACGGGCCCAAGCCGCTGCTCTCCGACGTCTCCCTCGGCATCGAGGACGGCGAGCGCATCGGCGTGGTGGGCCGCAACGGCGGCGGCAAGACGACCCTGCTCCGCGTGATCGAGGGCGGCGTGAGCCCCGACAGCGGCCGCGTCACCCACACCCGCGGCCTGCGCGTCGGCTTCCTCTCCCAGCAGGACCCGCTCGACCCCGGCATGACCGTGCGCGACCTCGTCCTGGGCGACATGGCCGAGCACGAATGGGCCGGCGACCAGCGCGTCCGCGAGATCCTCGGCAACCTGATCGGCGACCTCGACCTCGACTCCAAGGCGGGCGACCTGTCCGGCGGCGAGCGCAGGCGCACCGCGCTGGCCCGGCTGCTCATCGTCGAGCACGACCTGATCATGCTCGACGAGCCCACCAACCACCTCGACATCGAGGCCATCGCCTGGCTGGCCGGCCACCTGTCCGGCCGCAGGAGCGCGCTGGTCGTGGTGACGCACGACCGCTGGTTCCTCGACGCCGTCTCCACCCGCACCTGGGAGGTCGTCGACGGCCGCGTCGAGCGCTACGAGGGCGGTTACGCCGCCTACGTGCTGGCCAAGGCCGAGCGGGCGCGCGTCGCCCAGGCCGCCGAGGAGCGCCGCCAGAACCTCATGCGCAAGGAGATCGCCTGGCTGCGCCGCGGCCCGCCCGCCCGCACGTCCAAGCCCAAGTTCCGGGTGGACGCGGCCCAGGCGCTGATCGCGAACGAGCCGCCGCCGCGCGAGACCGTCGAGCTGCTGAAGTTCGCCAGCGCCCGGCTCGGCAAGACCGTCTACGACCTCGAAGACGTCACCCTCCACGCGGGCGGCCCCGGCGCCGGCCCGAAGGTGCTCGACCGCTGCACGTGGCAGTTCGGCCCGGGCGACCGGGTCGGGCTGATCGGCGTCAACGGCTCCGGCAAGTCGTCGGTCCTGCGCCTGCTCGCCGGCACCGTCGCCCCCGACTCCGGCCGCGTCGTCGAGGGCCGGACGGTCCGCCTCGCCCACCTGTCGCAGGAGCTGGCGGAGCTCGACCCCACCCGGCGGGTGCTGGAGACGGTCGAGGAGATCCGCAAGTACGTCCAGGTCGGCAAGAAGGAGTGGACCGCCTCCCAGCTGCTGGAGCGCCTCGGCTTCAAGGGCGAGGCGCAGTGGAAGGTGGTCGGCGACCTGTCGGGCGGCGAGCGGCGCCGCCTGCAGCTGCTCAGGCTGCTCATGGACGACCCCAACGTGCTGCTGCTCGACGAGCCCACCAACGACCTCGACATCGAGACGCTCAACGAGCTCGAAGACCTGCTCGACGGCTGGCCCGGCACGCTGATCCTGGTCTCCCACGACCGCTACTTCCTGGAGCGGGTGACCGACCGCAGCGTGGCCCTGCTCGGCGACGGCAAGCTGTCGCTCCTGCCCGGCGGTGTGGACGAGTACCTGGAGCGGCGCGCCGCCGGCACCGCGCAGACGGCCCGGGTGGCGGCCCAGCCGGAGGCCCGGCCCGAGCCGTCCGCCCCCGCGGCGCCCCAGGGGCTGTCGGCCAAGGAGGAGCGGGAGCTGCGCAAGGAGCTCAACCGCCTGGAGCGGCAGCTCGACAAGCTGGCCGGCCAGGAGGCCAAGCTGCACGCCGAGATGGCCGGGGCGGCCGGCGACTACGAGAAGCTCGGCGACCTCGACGCGCGGCTCCGCGACCTGCTGGCCCAGAAGGAGACCGTCGAGGCCGAATGGCTGGAGACCGCCGACCGCCTCGGTGACTAGCCGCCAGGGAGCGCCGCGGCGATGCCGTCAAGCAGGCGGTCCAGGCCGTACGCGAAGCGCTCGTCCGGGTCGGCGAGCTCACGCCCGCTCTCGGCGACCACCCGGGCGAACAACGGGTGGTCGCCGCTCTTGAGCAGCGTCTCCAGATAGGGGGCCTGGCGCGCCATCCACTGCTGCACGTCCAGGCCGGTGCGCCGTAGGGCCTCCAACTCGCCCATCTCCGCGGCCACGTACCCGTTGACGTAGGCGAACACCGACCCCACCAGGGCGAGCATGACGTCGATGCTCAGGCCCAGCCCGTCGACCACGGACAGGGCGCGCTCGAAGGTCCGCACGCCGTTGGGGCCGCTGGACTGCCGGGTGGCGGTCACCCGGGCCATCCACGGGTGCCGGTGCATCGCCTGGCGGCCCTGGATGGCCAGGGCGCGCAGGTCGGCCCGCCAGTCGCCGCTGGGGACGTCAGGCGGGAGGAACTCCGCCGAGACGGCGTCGACCATCAGGTCGATCACATCGTCCTTGCCGGAGACGTACCGGTAGAGCGACATCGTGCCGGAGCCGATCTCGGCGGCGAGGCGGCGCATGGAGATCGCGTCGAGCCCTTCGGCGTCGGCGACCCGCAGCGCGGCCTCGGTGAGCTGAGCCCTGCTGAAGGCGGGCCGAGGCCCCCGAGCGGGCCGCTCGGGCCGCATCCACACGTTTTCCATATTGCGTACACCGTACCGGGCTGGAAAACTAGGTACACCGTACCCGGTTGTCCTCGAAGGAGCATGCATGGCCGCCGCCCCCGACTTCCGTGCGCCGTCCCCGGACGACCTGTTCGAGTTTCCCGCGCTGTGGCAGGGGTGGGTGACCAAGCCGGTGCTGCTCGCCGTACTCGGCGCGCTGGCGGTGTGCGCGTTCGCCTGGGCGGCCTACTCCCGGCCCAAGCTGGTGCCGCGCGGGGTGCAGAACGTGGGCGAGTACGTCTACCTGTTCGTGCGCGACCAGATAGCCAGGCCGTTTTTAGGCCGGGCCGCCGACCGCTGGATGCCGCTGCTGCTCAGCCTCTTCCTGCTGATCCTGGTCTGGAACCTGCTGGCGGTCGTCCCGCTGCTCCAGTTTCCCGTGACCGCGCGGGCGTCGTTCCCGTGGGTGCTGGCGATCGCCGTCTACCTGGTCAAGCTGTATGTGGCCTTCACCCGGCACGGGGTGTTCCGTTACCTCAAGGGCATGATGTTCCCGCCGGGGCTGCCCAGGGCCCTGGCGATCGTCCTGTACGCGCCGCTGGAGCTGGTCTACTTCTTCGTGACCGCGCCGTTCACGCATGCCGTGCGGCTGCTCGCAAACATGTTCGCCGGGCACACGCTGCTGGCGTTCTTCAGCGCCGTCGGGTTCTGGTTCCTGATCGAGCGGCCGACTCTGCCGGGTTTCGCCGTGGGCGTGCTCGGGGTGGCCATGACGATCGTGCTGACGGCGTTCGAGATCTTCATCCAGTTCCTGCAGGCCTACCTGTTCACCATGCTCGCCGCCATGTACGTCGGCTCGTCGCTGCGGCCCGAGCACTGACCTCCGCGATCAGGTGTCGAAGGGCGCCAGCATCGTGCGCAGCAGCCCGGCCAGGGCGTGTTGCTGGTCCGCTTCCAGACTGCTGAGCAGCGTGTGCTCGCGCCTGATCAGGTCGGTGAAGGCGGCGTCGACGCGGGCGAGCCCGGCGTCGGTCAGGGAGACCAGGACGCCGCGGCGGTCCTCGGGGTCGGGACGGCGCCGTACGAGGCCCGCCTGGGCGAGGCGGTCTATGCGGTTGGTCATGGTGCCGGAGGTGACCAGGGTGGCGCGCAGCAGCGCGCCGGGGCTCAGCTCGTAGGGCTGTCCGGCCCGCCGCAGCGCGGTGAGCACGTCGAACTCCCAGGGCTCCAGCCCGTGCTCGGCGAACGCCGCGCGCCTGGCCCGGTCGAGGTGCTTGGCCAGGCGGGAGATCCGCGAGAGCACCTGCAGCGGCTCGACGTCGAGGTCGGGCCGCTCCGCCCGCCACGCCGCGACGAGCCGGTCGACCTCGTCCTGCGCTTCCGTCATGGCCCCGAGTGTACTGTCTTGACATCGAGATAAATAGCTCGATATCAATTATCTCTATGTCAAGAGATATGTGGGACCCTGACACGTACGCCCGCTACGGCGAAGAACGGTCGCGCCCGTTCTTCGATCTCGTGGCCAGAGTACGGGCCGAGAGCCCGGCATATGTGGTGGACGCCGGATGCGGCAGCGGCGAGCTGACCACCGAGCTGGCCCGGCGCTGGCCCGGGGCGGAGGTGCTGGGCTTCGACTCCTCGCCTGCCATGATCGCCAAGGCGCGGGAGCTGGGCGGCGGGGTCTCCTTCGCCGTCGCCGACGTGGCCACCTGGCACCCTGACAGGCCGGTCGACGTGATCGTCTCCAACGCCGCGCTCCAGTGGGTGCCCGAGCACCGCGTCGTCGTCGAGCGGTGGGTGGACGCGCTGAGCCCCGGAGGCTGGCTGGCCTTCCAGGTGCCGGGCAACTACGACGCCCCGAGCCACGCCGCCATCCGCGAGCTGTGCGCGTCCCCCGGCTGGGTGGACCGGCTCGGCGACCTCGATCGGGGCAGGCCCGTCGGCGACGCGGTCGAGTATCTGGACCTGCTGAGCGGCTTCGGCTGCCGGGTGGACGCCTGGGAGACCACGTACGTGCACGTGCTGGAGGGGGAGGACCCGGTGCTCGGCTGGGTCTCCGGCACCGCGCTGCGGCCCGTGCTCGACCGGCTGGACGACCGCGAGCGCGCGCGGTTCACGGCCGAGCTGGCCGAACGGCTGGCGCGGGCCTACCCGGCCGGGTCGTACGGGACGCCGTTCCCGTTCCGCCGGATCTTCGTGGTGGCGCAGAAATGATCACTGGCCTGCACCATGTCCTGCTCGCCGCGCCGCCCGGCAGCGAACCCGAGCTGAGGGCGTTCTACGCCGGGATCCTCGGCCTGCGCGAGGTGCCGAAGCCGCCGGAGCTGGCCAAGCGGGGCGGCGTCTGGTTCCGCGGCCCCGGCCTGGAGGTCCATCTCGGGATGGAGGAGGACTTCCGCCCGCCGCGCAAGGCGCACCCGGCGTTCCTGGTGGACGATCTGGACGCGCTCGTGGCCCAGCTCCCCGGCGCGGTGCCCGACGACCTGTTCCCCGGTTTCCGGAGGGTGTACGTGGAAGATCCGGCAGGGAACAGGATCGAGCTGCTTCAGGCCATGTGACGAGCCTGCGTAAAGTGGGATTATCGTCCGAAATCCGACCTTTTTGTGAGGTGTCGTGGGCATCGAGATCGAGGACAAGTTCGACGTCACCGCCGATTACCAGCTGCCTGACCTGAGCGGCCTGGCCGAGGTCGTCGGCCCGAAGAGCTTCCAACTCGTCGCCCTCTACTACGACACCCCCGACCTGCGGCTGGCCAGGCGCGGCGTCACTCTCAGACGCAGGCGCGGCGGCGCCGACCCCGGCTGGCACCTGAAGCTGCCCAAGGCCAAAGGGGTACGGCAGGAGATCGCGATCCCGCTGACCCGCAGTACCAAGGTCGTCCCGGCCGAGCTGGCCGAGCTGGTGCGCGCCTACACCCGGGGCGCCGAGCTGGGCGTGGTGGCCGAGCTCGACACCCGCAGGAGCGTCACCCTGCTCAAGGACGGCGACCGCAAGCTGGTGGAGATCGCCGACGACCGGGTCAAGGGCACGGTGTACGGCACGGACCCGCCGGCGGTGATGCGCTGGCGCGAGGTCGAGGCGGAGCTGCTGGAGGGCGACGAGAAGCTGCTGGCCAAGACCGGCAAGCGGCTCAGGAAGGCGGGCGCCACGCCGTCGCCGGCCACCAGCAAGCTGGCCAAGCTCCTGGACCCGCCGCCCGCCCCCCACGCCGGCCTCGAACCGGGAACCGCGGGCCACACCGTCATGGCCTACCTGTCCGTTCAGGTGACGGCCCTCCTCTCCCAGGACCCGCGGGTGCGCCGCGAGGAGGAGGACGCGGTGCACCAGATGCGCGTCGCCGCCCGCAGGCTCCGCAGCGCGCTCAAGGCGTTCAAACCCGTCGTCAGGAACACCAGCGAGATCCAGGACGAGCTGCGCTGGCTCGGCGGCGTCCTGGGCGAGGTCCGCGACCTGGAGGTGATCAGGGCCAGGTTCGCCCGCGAGCTGGCCGGGCTCCCGCCCGAGCTGGTCGTCGGCCCCGTCCGGGCCCGGCTCGGCGACGACCTGCTCAGGCGCGAGCGGGAAGGCTACGACACGATCAGGGAGACGCTCGGCGGCGAGCGCTACTACGCCCTGCTCGACGCCCTCGACGCGCTGGTGTCCGAGCCCGAGCTGGGCAAGGCCGCGGCCGACCCGGCCGAGACGCGGCTCGCCGACGTCGCCGCCGCCAACTGGAACCGGGTGACGAAGGCGTACGAGACCGCCCAGGCCATCGACGACCCCGAGCAGCGCGAGATCGCCATGCACGACGTGCGCAAGGCGGCCAAGCGCGCCCGCTACACCGCCGAGGCGCTGCGCGACACGCTCGGCAAGCGCATGGGCACGCTGGCCAAGCTGGCCGAGGACGTGCAGGAGGTGCTCGGCGCCCACCAGGACGGGGTCGTCGCCCAGGAGACGCTGGCCGAGGAGGCGGGGGCCGCGCGCCGGGCGGGCGAGGACACCTTCACCTACGGCGTCCTGGCCGGGCTGGAGCGCGCCGCCGCCGAGCGGGCGCACGAGGACTTCCCCCGCGTCTGGTCGGAGACCATGGCCGGCGTCGAGAAGGTGCTATAGCCCGTACCGCTCCGCGCAGACCACCCGCTCGCCCACCCGGTGCAGCACCGCGAACGCGCCCTTGCGCAGGCGCACGTCCCTGCCGCTGAGCGCGGCGATGAGAGGGGGCAGCACCTTGCCGTGGCTGCACACGGCCGCGCGCTCCGTCAGCTCGCCGACCAGGGCGGTGGTCTTGCGCGGGTCCTGCCCCTCCTCGCTGAGCAGCGGCTCCAGCCGCAGGTGCGAGCTGTACGGCGCGAGCGTCTGGACGCACCTGAGACTGGGCGAGCTGAGCAGGACGGCGGGCCGGTACGCGGGCAGGACGGTGGCCAGCGCCGCCGCCTGGGCCAGCCCCTCGGCGTCGAGCGGGCGCAGCGAGTCCGCGCCCTGCCAGGTCTGGCGCGACCCGGCGGAGGCGTGCCGTACCAGCACCAGGGGGACGGTGGCGAGCGGCGCGGCCGACAGCGCGCGCAGCAGGCCCGCGTCCCACTCGTAGGTCAGCAGCTCGCGGGCCCGGTCCACGGGGAGCCAGCGCAGCTCGTCGACCTCGTCGCCGGCGACGAACGGGCCCTCCTCCGCCACCCGGCCCGCCCAGTAGTCCACCCGCTTGAGCCGGGTCCCGTGCAGGTAGTGCACGGGCGGCAGGGCGCGGTCGAGCGCCACGGTCAGCCCGGTCTCCTCGCGCACCTCGCGCAGCGCGGCGGAGATCACGTGCTCGCCGGACTTCAGCTTCCCCTTGGGGAAGGTCCAGTCGTCGTAGCGGGGGCGGTGGACGAGGGCGACCTCGGGGCGGCTCTCCTCGCCGCGCCAGATCACGGCTCCGGCGGCGCGGAGTGGGTCATTCATCAACGCTCCTCCAGCGGCGCATCCCGATCAGGCGGCTCTGCAGGTCCTCGCCCGGGTGGCGGACCCAGTTCCCGTCGCCGTTCAGCCACCAGGTGTTCGTCGTGTCGGCCATCACCCGGTCCATCAGGTCCACGAGGTACGCCTTGTGCTGCTGCGCGGTCACCTTGACCAGGGCCTCCACCCGGCGGTCCAGGTTGCGGCGCATCAGGTCGGCGCTGCCGATCCACACCTCCGGCCGCCTGCCCAGGCCGAACTCGTACACCCGGGAGTGCTCCAGGAACCGGCCCAGCACCGACCGCACCCGGATGGTCTCCGACAGGCCCGGGATGCCGGGGCGCAGCGTGCACACGCCGCGCACCCACAGGTCGATCGGCACGCCGGCGCGCGAGGCGCGGTAGAGCGCGTCGATGATCGGCTCGTCCACCAGCGAGTTCGTCTTGATCCTGATCCGCGCGGGGCGGCCCGCCCGCTGGTGGGCGATCTCCCGCTCGATCCTGGCCACCAGCCCGCCGCGCAGCGAGTGCGGGGCGACCAGCAGCCGCCGGTAGGCCGAGTGGTGGGAGTAGCCGGTCAGGTGGATGAACAGGTCCGTGACGTCCTCGCCGACCAGCGGGTCCGCGGTGAGCAGGCCGAAGTCCTCGTACTGCCTGGCCGTCTTGGGGTTGTAGTTGCCGGTGCCGATGTGGCAGTAGCGACGCAGCTCGCCCGACGGCTCCTGCCGCACCACCAGCGCCAGCTTGCAGTGGGTCTTGAGCCCCACCACGCCGTAGACCACGTGGCAGCCGGCCCGCTCCAGCTTGCGCGCCCAGGAGATGTTCGCGTGCTCGTCGAACCTGGCCTTGATCTCCACGACCACCACGACCTGCTTGCCGGCCTCGGCCGCGTCGATGAGCGCGTCCACGATCGGGGACTCGCCGCTGGTCCGGTAGAGGGTCTGCTTGATCGCCAGCACCCGCGGGTCGGCGGAGGCCGCCTCGATGAAGCGCTGCACGCTGGTGGCGAACGAGTCGTACGGGTGGTGCAGCAGCACGTCGCGCTCGCGCAGCACCGCGAAGACGTCATCGGCGGCGCCGATCGCCTCGGCCGGCACGAAAGGGCGGTAGGCGAGCTCACCGCGGTCCAGGTCCGCGATCACGTTCAGGCCGGTCATGTCCAGCGGCCCGGGGATCCGGTAGATCTCGTGCGGATCGAGCTCCAGCTCCTCCACCAGCAGGTCGAGCACCTCCTGGGAGATCGTGTCCTCGACCTCCAGCCGCACCGGCGGCCCGAACCTGCGGCGGCGCAGCTCCTTCTCCAGCGCCTGCATGAGGTTCTCGGTGACGTCCTCGTCGACCTCCAGGTCCTCGTTCCTGGTCACCCGGAAGACGTGGTGCTGGACGATCTCCATGCCCTTGAACAGCTGCCCCAGGTGGGCCGCGATCACGTCCTCCAGCGGCACGAACCGGTTCGGTGACGGCTGGACCAGCCGCGGCAGCTGCGAGGGCACCTTGACCCTGGCGAACACGGTGTGGTCGTTCGCCGGGTTCCGCACCACGACGGCCAGGTTGAGGCTCAGACCCGAGATGTACGGGAACGGATGCGCGGGATCGACGGCCAGCGGCGTCAGCACCGGCCTGATCCGCTCTCTGAAGAGCTTGCGCAGCTCGGTGCGCTCCTCGCGGCCCAGCTCGTCCCAGCGGACGATCTCGATGCCCTCGGTGGCGAGCCGCGGGCGGATCTGCTCGTGGAAGGCCGCGGCGTGCCGTTTGGCGAGCGCGTCGGCCACGGTGGCGATCCTGGCCAGCTCCTCGCTCGGCTTGAGCCCGCTCTTGGTGCGCAGCAGCAGGCCGGTGGCCATGCGGCGCTTCAGGCCCGCGACCCGTACGCGGAAGAACTCGTCCAGGTTGCTGGCGAAGATGGACAGGAAGCGGACCCGCTCAAGCAGCGGCAGCGACGGGTCCTCGGCCAGCTCCAGGACCCGTTCGTTGAACTGCAGCCAGCTCTCCTCGCGGTTGAGGAACCGCTCTTGCGGAAGGGGCAGGTCGTGGTCGGGCGGGAGTGGCTCAACGGACATATCTGAAATATGCCCACTTAGGTTGAACGGGACGTTAACTCTCCCGCAACGACTTATTCGGGTGGTTCGCCCTGCCCCAGCCGGGCGGCGCGCTCCGCCAGCCGGGCCTCCCGCTGGCGCAGTCGCTCCTCGCGCTCGCGGGCCTTCTCGGCCTCCTTGAGGACCTTCTCGCGCTCCTTCTCGGCCTCCTTGAGCTGGCGCTCGCGCTCCTTCAGCTCGCGGAGCCTGGCCTTCTCCGCCTCGCGCAGCTCGCGCTGGCGGGCCTTCTCGGCCTCCTTCAGCTCCTTCTCGCGCGCCTTCTCCAGCTCTCGCAGCTCCTTGTCGCCGGCGCGCGGCTTGGCCGGCACCTGCTGGCGGGTGGTCGCGGAGAGCGCCGGCTGCGGGTTCAGCCCGGTCAGACCGTTCCAGGCCAGGTTGACCAGGTGGGCCGCGACCTCCTCGCGGGCCGGCTTGCGCGCGTCGAGCCACCACTGGCCGGTCAGCGCCACCATGCCGACGAGCATCTGCGCGTACATCGGCGCCAGCTTCGGCTCGTAGCCGCGCTCCGCGAACTCGTCGGCCAGCACGTCCTCCACCTGGCTGGCGATCTCGCTGATGAGACTGGCGAACGTGCCGGTGCCGGAGGCCGCGTGGGAGTCGCGGACCAGGATGCGGAAGCCCTCGCTGCTCTCCTCGATGTAGCGCAGCAGCGCCAGGGCGGCGCGCTCCAGCTTGACGAGGGCGTGGCTGGCGGAGAGCGCCTCGGTGATCATGCTCAGGAGCTTCTGCATCTCCCGGTCGACGACCACGGCGTAGACGCCTTCCTTGCCGCCGAAGTGCTCGTAGACCACCGGCTTGGAAACCTGCGCCGTCGCGGCGATCTCCTCTATCGAGGTCCCGTCGAACCCCTTCTCGGCGAACAGCGTGCGACTGATCAGGATCAGTTGCTCTCTGCGCTCTCTACCGGTCATGCGCCTGCGCGAACGGGATTCGGTCACGGTTCCCATAATGGCGGTGACAGGTGGATCACCGGCCACCGCCGTCGAAATATCAGACAATCCGCTTCGCCGCCAGCCTCTCCGGCGACGGCCAGCGGACGTCGTGGGCCCAGCCGAGCTTCTCGAAGAGCCGGATGATGGCCGCGCTGATGTCGATCTGGCCCTTCAGCGCGCCGTGCCTGGCGCAGGTCGGGTCGGAGTGGTGCAGGTTGTGCCAGGACTCGCCGAAGGACGGGATGGCCAGCCACCAGACGTTGCGCGACTTGTCGCGGACCTGGAACTCCTCCTCGCCGAACACATGGCAGATCGAGTTGATCGACCAGGTGACGTGGTGCAGCAGGCCGATGCGGACCAGCGTGCCCCAGAAGAAGGCGGTCAGCGCGCCCTGCCAGGACCAGGTGACCAGGCCGCCGATGACGGCGGGCAGCACGATCGAGGTGAGGGCCAGCGCGCCGAACCACCGGTGCAGCCTCATCACGTCCGGGTCCTTGACCAGGTCGGGGGCGTACTTCTCGCGGTTGGTGCGCTCGGCGTCGAACAGCCAGCCCATGTGGGCGTAGAGCAGGCCCTTGGACATCGACCTGAAGCCGGGCCCGAAGCGCCAGGGGGAGTGCGGGTCGCCCTCCTTGTCGGAGAACTTGTGGTGCTTGCGGTGCGTCGCCACCCAGTCGAGCACGGACATCTCCAGCGAGAGGCTGCCGGCGACACCCAGAGCGATCTTGAGCGGCCGCTTGGCCTTGAAGGAGCCGTGCGTGAAGTAGCGGTGCAGTCCGACCGTGACGCCGAGCCCGGAGACCACGTAGAAGACGCCGGCGATGGCGATGTCGGTCCAGCCGAGACCCCATCCCCAGGCGAAGGGGACCGCCGCCGCGATCGCGACCAGGGGGAGCCCGACGACGAGCGCGAAGGTCACGAGTTCGGCTTTGGTGCGTGGCTCTGGTTCGAAGTCGGGCTTCGGGCCGGATGTCGAGCGCTCGGCAAGAACGGTCATGGGCAACCTCTCTGGATCTTTCCGGGACTAATGTCCTGCCTACGTCACCGTAACCTACGCAAACGTAAGTTAGGAAGACCTCGGTGTCGAACGATGGGACTGCCCCGGCGTGTAGCCGGTATTCGGGGCGCGGACCCGGGCGCGGGGTCGGTATCGTAGGGATGTGTCGGGCGCATGGCGTCTGGCCGGTCCCGGATCGTCTAATCGGCAGGACAAGTGGTTTTGGTCCACTTTGTAGGGGTTCGAATCCTCTTCCGGGAGCTTTACCGCCGCTCCCCCCATAGGGGCGCCACATGGCGGGCAGGTATTCTCACGGTGTCGGGAGGGTGGCGGTGCGGTAGCCGCGCCTTTGCCCTGATCAATCAATCCACAGGGAGCCTCAGTCCGTGAGTGTGCCGCGCCCGGCAGCAGTCATCGTCCTCGCCGCCGGCGAGGGCACCCGGATGAAGAGCCAGACCCCGAAGGTCCTGCACGAGCTGTGCGGCCGAGCCCTGGTCGACCACATGCTCGCCGCCGCCCGTGACCTCGGCCCCGAGCGGCTCGTCGTCGTCATCGGCCACGCGCTCGAACGCGTCGGCGGCCACCTCGCCCGCACCAGCCCCGACGCCCGCGCCGTCGTCCAGCGCGAGCAGCGCGGCACCGGCCACGCCGTCCGCACCGTCCTGGAGGAGGTCGGCACGATCTCCGGCACGGTCCTGGTCACGTACGGGGACGTCCCGCTGCTCCGCGCCGAGACCATGGCCGAGCTGCTGGAGCGCCACGACTCCGACGGCAACGCGGTCACCGTGCTCACCGCCGAGGTCCCCGACCCGACCGGCTACGGCCGCATCGTGCGCGACGCGGACGGCGCCGTCATGGAGATCGTCGAGGAGAAGGACGCGAGCGCGGAGCAGCGCGCGATCAGGGAGATGAACTCCGGCATCTACGCCTTCGACGGCGAGCTGCTGGCCGACGCCGTCAAGCGGGTCTCCACCGACAACGCCCAGGGCGAGGAGTACCTCACCGACGTGCTGGCGATCCTGCGCGGCGACGGCCACCGCGTGGGCGCCTGCGCCGTCGCCGACCACACCGAGGTCGAGGGCGTCAACGACCGCGTCCAGCTCGCCTTCGCCCGCAAGGTGCTCAACCGGCGGCTGCTGGAGCGCCACATGCGCGCCGGCGTCACCGTCGTCGACCCCGACACCACCTGGGTCGACGTGGACGTCGTGATCGAGCCCGACGCCGTCATCCACCCCGGCACCCAGCTCCACGGCCGCACCGTCGTCGAGGCCGGCGCCGAGGTCGGCCCCGCGACCACGCTGACCGCCACCCGGGTCGGCGCAGGCGCCGTCGTGCGCAACGCCGTCGCCGACCAGGCCGAGATCGGCCCGGACGCCAGCGTCGGCCCCTACTGCTACCTGCGCCCCGGCACGGTCCTCGGCCGCAGGTCCAAGGCCGGCACCTTCGTCGAGATGAAGAACTCCAAGGTCGGCGAGGGGTCCAAGGTGCCACACCTGACCTACGCCGGCGACGCCGACATCGGCGACGGCGCCAACATCGGCGCGGCCGTGGTCTTCGTCAACTACGACGGCGTCGAGAAACACCGCACCACGGTCGGCGACGGCGCCTTCGTGGGATGCGACACCATGCTCGTCGCCCCGGTGACGATCGGCGACGGCGCCTACACGGCGGCCGGCTCGGTCATCGACGGCGACGTGCCACCCGGGGCGATCGGGGTGGCGAGAGCGCGTCAGCGCAACATCGAGAAATGGGTCTTGCGCAGGCGCGCGGGAACGAAGTCGGCAGCGGCCGCCGAGCGGGCGCTGGCTGAGCAGCAACAGCGGGAGAATGGCTCATGACCAGCATCAAGCAGCCCGGAGAGAAGAACCTCATGCTCTTCTCCGGGCGAGCGCACCCGGCGCTGGCCGAGGAGATCGCCGAACACGTCGGCGTCTCCCTCACCCCCACCAAACTGACCGACTTCGCCAACGGCGAGATCTACGCCCGCTACCTCGAATCCGTACGAGGCTGCGACGCCTTCGTGATCCAGGCTCACACCGAGCCGATCAACCAGTGGATCATGGAGCAACTCATCATGGTCGACGCGCTCAAGCGGGCCTCCGCCAAGCGCATCACCGTGGTCATGCCGTTCTTCGGCTACGCCAGGCAGGACAAGAAGGGCCGCGGCCGCGAGCCCATCACCGCCCGGCTGATGGCCGACCTGTTCAAGACCGCCGGCGCCGACCGGCTCATGTCGATCGACCTGCACACCTCGCAGATACAGGGCTTCTTCGACGGCCCGGTCGACCACCTGTTCGCCATGCCGGTGCTGGAGAGCCACCTGAAGAACCGGCTCGACCTGGCCAACACCACCGTGGTCTCGCCCGACACCGGCCGGGTGCGGCTCTCGGAGCGCTGGGCCGACACGCTCGGCACTCCGCTGGCCTTCATCCACAAGCGCCGCGACCTCGACGTGGCCAACTCGGTGAAGGTCAACGAGGTCGTCGGCAAGGTGCGCGGCCGCACCTGCGTGCTGATCGACGACATGATCGACACCGCCGGCACCATCTGCAAGGCCTCCGACGCCCTCTACGAGCAGGGCGCCACCAACGTGATCGTCGCCGCGACCCACGCGGTCTTCTCCGACCCCGCGGTCGACCGGCTGAAGAACTCCCGCATCTCCGAGGTCATCGTCACCAACACGCTGCCCCTGCCGCAGGAGAAGCAGTTCGACAAGCTGACCGTCCTGTCGATCGCGCCGCTCATCGCCCGCGCCATCACCGAGATCTTCACCGACGGCTCGGTGACCAGCCTGTTCGAGGGCGACTCCTAGCCACCGGCGGCGGGCCCGGCAGCCGACGCTGACGGAGCCCGCCGCGCGACGCTATAGACTGACCAGGTTGCGCTCGTAACGCCTTCCGCTAGGGCGGGTGAGGGGGAGCGCAGTAATCCGATCTCTGCATCCCTAGGAGATGTCGTGTCTGAAGTCCGTATCGCCGCCGAGCCGCGCACCGTGTTCGGCAAGGGCGCCGCCCGCAAGATCCGCCGTGACAACAAGGTGCCCGCCGTCCTCTACGGGCACGGCATCGAGCCCAAGCACCTCACGCTGCCCGGCCACGAGGTCCTCCTCGCGCTGCGCACCGCCAACGTGCTGATCCGCCTGGAGGGCGACGGCGTCAACGAGCTGGCGCTGCCCAAGGGCGTCCAGCGCGACCCGATCAAGGGCTTCGTCGAGCACGTCGACCTGCTCCTGGTCAAGCGCGGCGAGAAGGTCACCGTCGAGATCCCGGTCAACACGGTCGGCGTCGTCAACCCCGAGGGCCTGCTCGACCTGCAGTTCACCACGCTGTCGGTCGAGGCCGAGGCCACCAACATCCCGACCGGCGTCGAGGTCGACGTCGAGGGCATGGAGGTCGGCGCCTCCATCACCGCCGCCCAGATCCAGCTCCCGGAGGGCGCCTCGCTCAAGGAGGCCGACCCGGAGACCGTGATCGTCCAGGTGATCGCCAAGCCGACCGAGGCCCCGGCCGAGGAAGAGGGCCCCGTGGTCGAGGAAGCGGCGACCGCCGAGGCCGCCGCCGAGTGACGTCCGGTGACGGGGCAGCGGGCCGTGCGCCCGCTGCCCCGTCCCGTTCTGAGAGGAACACATGGACCGCTGGCTGATCGTCGGGCTCGGCAACCCCGGTCCCGGCTACGCGGGCAACAGGCACAACGCGGGCTTCATGGTGCTCGACGAGCTGGCCGCCCGCGCGGGCGGGCGGTTCAAGGCGCACAAGAGCCGGGCCGAGGCGCTGGAGACGCGGGCCG
>NZ_JAHKRN010000048.1 GCF_019396385.1 Nonomuraea harbinensis
CCGCAGCGTGGACCGCCCGGCCTACGACACGCTGATGACCAGCCAGCTGGAAGAGGCCGTGGCGCAGAAGGGCCAGGGTGATCTGGCCGATCTGCTGATGGGCGGCGACACCTGGCGCATCGGCTGAGTCCGCCTGGGATGTAGGGCGAGCCCCACGGTCCACGCGGAGTCAGCCGGGCCGCTGCCCCGGCTTGTCGACGACAGCCGCCGCGATGAGGGCGTCCCAGTCATGGATCTCGCCCTTCTTCATGGTCCCGAAAGGCCTGTCCTCGTGGTCCTCGACCACGAGGGTGCGGTAGCCCAGATACTCGCAGGTCTTCGGATCGATGAAGATCTCGTCGCGCAGGTAGCCGTCCAGGACGTGGTACAGGGTGACGCCTCGGCGCTTGAGCAGGTCGGAGGCCTCGGCTTCGTAGCGGACGCCCGGGATCTTCGCCAGCGCGCCGTACATGGCGGCGCGGAGCCTGGGCGGCAGCGCGGTCTCCCTCATGCCCATCGCGATCAGCTGGAACGCCCACCGGTCGCGGTCCTGGGAGGTGAACGCGGGCAGTGACTCCTCGGCCAGCCGCTTCGCCTCCTCGGGGGTCTTGCCCCTGTTCTCCGCACGTTCCCGGGCCGAGCGCAGGAAGGAGGCGCGATTCCTGGCGTTCTCGGTGTCGACGGTCTGGTAGACGCGGGCCAGCAGGGGGCCGGCGTCGGCCGGCAGGGAGAGCAGATAGGGGTAGGTCACCTCGAACTGCGACCCCCTGGAGACCTTGAGCCTGCCCTTCTCGACGGTGGCGAACGCCTTGTCGTCGAGCCGCCGCCACTGCTCGTGGGTGCTCGTCACCTCCGGCCTGCCGATCAGCCGGCGCCCGCCGTCCAGCCGTGTCCGGGCCCGCAGGCTCTTCACGTAGCCCCACTGCTCGGGGCCGGCACTCCATCCGGGCTCGCCGGAGGCCAGCACCGCCGCGTTGTCGGCCAGATCCTGGGCGTTCGCCACCGGTCGCAGCCGGAGCTCGGTGACGGCGGGGGAGTGCCGCGCCCCGGCGACCTCGCCGCCCTTCTCCTGGGTGACGCCAGGAACCATGGTCGTGGCCACGGCGAGCAGCGCGGCCGCCCCGGCCAGGCCCAGCCCCCACACCGGCCGGAGGCGGCGGGCCCGCGGACGCCTTCGCGCGTGATCCGCCAGGCGGGACCGGGCCGCGCCGATGGTCTCCGCGGAGGTCTCCGGCAGCGCGTCGTGATAGCGGCGCAGTTCCTGCAGCTCGTCCATGATTCAGACCTCCTTCGCCACGTGACCCAGTGCCTCGCGCAGCTTGGCCCTGGCCCGGTTCACCCGGGAGCTGACGGTGCCGATCGGGATGTCCAGGGCCGAGGCGGTCTCCGCGTAGCTGAGGCCGGCGCAGGCCACGAGCATCAGCGCGTCGCGGTCGCCCCGGGACAGGCCCTGCAGGCCGCGCGCCAGCCGAGGGCTGAGCTGCTCGGCGGTCACCCGGTCGGTGACGCGGTCGGCGTGGCCTTCCACGTCGTCGCGGGCGGCCGAGCGGCTGAGTGCGCGGTAGAGGCGGAGCTCGCCGCGGCGATGGCGGCCGATGAGGTTGGTGGCGATGCCGTACAGCCAGGCCCTGGCCTCCGGGCGGGTCAGGTCGTAGCGGTCGCGCTGGTCGAACGCGGCCAGGAACGTCTCCGCTGCCACGTCGTCGGCGGCGCCGGACCCGAGCCGGGCGGCGGCGTAGCGGTGGATCGCGGTGAAGTACCGGTCGAAGATCACCGAGAACCACTCCGGCTCGTGCCGGGAGTTCGCGATGACCGACGCGTCGTCCGGCTCCGCGGCCAGCCGTGTGGCGGGGTACGAAGGGTCATGCATCCGGCGCCTTTCTCGAGAAGAGGGTCGGCGCTGATTGCCCGATGCGGGCGTTCTTGTTCGCGGTGCCCTCCGGACGGTGACGACGATCGGCGTCCCGTCGCGCCCCCGGCCACGGCAGGTCACTGTATCCGCGGGGCGGGCGGAGTACCGGCCGCCCCGGCCGTCCGGGTGCCGAAGATCACACTTCCGGGGCACCCTCCGCGATACTGGGAAGCCGGACGATCGCGGAGGTCAGGTTGGTTCAGGAGGAGATCCGCCGGAACAACGTCGGCACCCTGCTCCGACACGTGCACCTGGGCGGTTCGGTCTCCCGTACGGCGCTGAGCGAGCGGATGCGGCTCAACCGCAGCACCATCATGGCGCTGATAGCGGAGCTCACCAGGGCCGGCCTGGTGCGCGAGGAGCTTCCCCAGGGCACCGGGCGGGCGGGGCGGCCGTCGCTCGTGGTCCGGCCCGAGTCGGGCCGGGCGTACGTGCTGGCCTTCGACGTGGCGGTGGACAGGCTGGTCGCCGCCAGGGTCGCGCTGGGCGGGATCGTGCTCGACCGCAGGGAGGCGGTCCGCCCGCGCGCCGGGGCGGACCTCGACCGCGTGGTCGAGGTGCTCGCCGAGTTCGGTCGCCGGCTGCACGGGGAGGCTCCTCCCGACGCGCTGTGCGTCGGGGCCGGCGCGTCCTACTGCGGGATGATCCGGCCCGGCGACGGCATGGTGCGCTTCGGGCCCGACCTGGGCTGGGTCGACCAGGCGTTCGGCGCCGAGCTCGGGCGCCGCCTCGGGCTCGGCCTGCCGGTGTCGGTGGGGAACGAGGCGCACCTCGGCGCGCTCGCCGAACAGCAGCGCGGAGCCGGCGCGAACTTGCAGAACCTGATCTACCTCCACGGTGACGTCGGCGTGGGCGGCGGCATCATCGTCGGCGGCAAGCTGCTCGACGGCGACAGCGGATACGGCTGCGAGCTGGGGCACATGGTGGTCAACCCGTACGACGGGCGCCCGTGCGGCTGCGGCTCGCACGGCTGCCTGGAGGCGGAGGTCGGCGAGCGGGCCCTGCTCGACGCCGCCGGGCGACCGGCCGAGCTGTTCGGCCGCGACGCCGTGCGGGCGGTGGCGGACGATGCCGACCGCGGCGATCCGGCGGCCCAGGAGGCGCTGCACCGGATCGGCGACTGGCTCGGCATCGGGGTGGCGAACCTGTGCAACCTCTTCAACCCCGGCATGGTCATCTTCGGCGGCACGTTGCGCGAGATCTATCCGGGCATGGCGGCTCAGGTGCGCGCCCGCATCGCCGCCAACGCGCTGCCCGTCGCCCGGGAGAGGGTACGGCTGCGCACGTCGGCCCTGGGCTACGACGCCACGCTGGCCGGCGCCGCCGAACTCGGCTTCTCCGGCCTGCTGGCCGACCCGCTGGGCGTGCTCGCCCGTACCGCGCCGTGTTCAGCCCGCCGGTGAGGTGCTGGCCCGCACCATGAGCCGGGTGGGCAGGACCTCCACCGCGCCCGGCGCGACGGCGCCGGTGAGGAGGTCGGCGAGCATCCGCGCCGCCCGGCGGCCCATCTCGCGCGGCGCGATGTCGATCGCGGTGATGGGGGTGGCCAGGCCGCGCAGGGAGGGGCTGTCGACGTACGAGGCCACCCGCAGGTCACCGGGCACGTGGCGGCCCTGCTGGAAGGCGGCCTGCACGGCGCTGTTCGCGCCGCCGTCGGGGACGGAGACGATCGCTTCGACGCCGCCGGGCGCCCGCAGGGCCTCGGCCACGGCGCGGCTGACGTCCTGCGGCTCGCAGACCAGCGGCACGTCGTAGACCAGCGGCGTCCGGCCGGTCTCGGCGCACCACCCCTGGTAGGCGGTGCGGATGTCCAGGCCGAACGCGGTCTCCTCGCCGGGGCAGAGCATCGCGATCTGGCCGCCGTGACGGGACAGGTGGCCGAGCAGCGTGCGGGTCGCCGCGGCGTGGTCGGACTCGACCCGGCCCGCGTGCCGGGCGCCCGGCGTCAGGTCGCGCTCGCAGGTGACGATCGGCACGCGCAGGCCGGTCAGCGTCTCCAGCATCGGGTCGCCGAGCACGGGGTCGGAGACCACCACGCCGTCGAGGTGGAGGGACGGCGCGCGCCCCGGATCCTTCGTCGCCGGGATGAGCGTGAGCGCCAGATCGTGGGCCAGGGCCTCCTCGGCGGCGCCGATGGCGAGGTGCATGTAGTACTCGAGACCGATCGTGCGGCCGGGGAAGTAGAGGCCGATGGCCCCGGTGCGGCCCCTGCGCAGGTTGCGGGCGCTCCGGTTGGCGACGTAGCCCAGGTCGCGGGCGACCGCGGCCACCCGCTCGCGCGTCGCGGCGGGCAGCCGGCCCCGGCCGCTCAGGGCGTCGGACACGGTCGTCGTCGACACCCCCGCCGCGCGGGCCACGTCCTGCAGGGTGATCGGTCGAGGCGCGTTCATCAAGGGCAACCGTACTCCCGCGCGACGGCGGTCGCGGCCGTGGTTCCCGCGCCTGTGCAGGAACGTTTCTCCGGACCATTGCAGGAACGTTCCTGTACGTGTTCTAATCATGCCCACCTCGGCGGATTCCCTACAGGTCATGGAGGCGGTCGTCGTGCATCTCACTCCTGCGGAACGCGACCGGCTGCTGCTGTTCACCGCGGCGGAGCTGGCACGGGCGCGGCGGGCCAGGGGCCTGCGGCTGAACGTGCCCGAGGCCACCGCGCTGATCGCGGACACGGTCTGCGAGGCGGCGCGTGACGGCCGGCGGCTCAGCGAGGCGATCGCCGCCGGGCGCTCCGTGCTGACCCACGAGGACGTGCTGCCCGGCGTCACCAACGTGGTCACCGAGGTGAAGGTCGAGGCGGTCTTCGACGACGGGACCCGGCTGGCCGTGGTCACCGCCCCGTTCGGCCCTGCGGTTCCCGACCCGGCCGGGCCGGGCGCCCTGCTGCCCGGGGCGGACCGTCCCGAGCCGTACGGCGACGAGGTTGTGACGGTCCTGGTCACCAACACGGCGGCGGTGCCGATCAGCGTCACCTCGCACTTCCACTTCTTCGAGGTGAACCCGCGGCTGCGGTTCGACCGGGCCGCCGCCTACGGGCGCCACCTGGCCGTGCCGGCGGGCACGGCGACGCGGTTCGACCCCGGCCAGACCACCGGGGTGCGGCTGGCGCCGATCGGCGGCGCGCGCGTGGTGGTCGGCTTCGCCGGCCTCGTGGACGGGCCGCTGGACGCCCCGGGCGCCCGGGAGGCGGCGCTGGAACGCGCTCGGGCCTGCGGCTACCTGGGATCGGAGTGACCGTGAACGGCGGCGACTACGCGGCGGTGTACGGGCCGACCACCGGGGACAGGGTGGTGCTCGGCGACACCGGGCTGGTGGTGGAGGTCGAGGCGGACGCGCAGCGGCGCGGGGACGAGTTCCTGGCCGGCTTCGGCAAGACCGCCCGCGACGGCCTGCACCTGAAGGCCACCTCGACCCACGACACGTGCGACCTCATCGTGTCCAACGTGCTGATCCTCGACCCGCTGCTCGGGGTGCGCAAGGCCTCCATCGGTATCCGGGAGGGCCGCATCTCCGCGATCGGGCGGGCGGGGAACCCCGACACCCTCGACGGCGTCGAGGTGGTGGCCGGCACCGGCACCACGATCATCAGCGGCGAAGGCCTGATCGCCACCGCGGGAGTGATCGACACGCACGTGCACCTGCTGTCGCCGCGGGTGATGGAGGCCTCGCTCGCCTCCGGGGTGACCACCATCCTCGGCCAGGAGTTCGGCCCGGTGTGGGGCGTCGGGGTGAACTCGCCGTGGGCGCTGCGCACCGCCTTCGCCGCGTTCGACGCCTGGCCGGTCAACGTCGGGTTCCTCGCCCGCGGCTCCTCGTCGCGGCCCGAGCCGCTGGTCGAGGCGCTGGCCGAGGGCGGCGCCTGCGGGTTCAAGGTGCACGAGGACATGGGCGCGCACGCCCGCGCGCTGGACACCGCGCTCCGGGTGGCCGAGGAGCACGACGTGCAGGTCGCGCTGCACACCGACGGGCTGAACGAGAGCCTGTCTGTACGCGACACGCTGGCGGTGCTGGACGGGCGCACCATCCACGCCTTCCACATCGAGGGCTGCGGCGGCGGTCACGTGCCCGACGTGCTCAGCCTGGCCGGGCAGCCGCACGTCATCGGCTCCTCCACCAACCCGACGCTGCCGTTCGGCCGGGACGCCGTCGCCGAGCACTACGACATGATCGTCTCCTGCCACGGGCTCTCTCCGGACCTGCCCTGCGACGAGGCGATGGCCCGCGACCGGATCCGCGAGCAGACCATGGGGGCCGAGGACGTGCTGCACGACCTCGGCGTCATACCCATCACCTCCTCCGACGCCCAGGGCATGGGCCGGGCCGGCGAGACGGTCCGGCGGACCTTCGCCCTGGCCGCGAAGATGAAGGCCGAGCGGGGGGCCGAGCACGACCGCCACGACAACGCCCGGGTCCTGCGCTACCTGGCCAAGCTCACCGTCAACCCGGCGCTCGCGCACGGGCTCGGCCACGAGATCGGCTCGCTGCGGCCCGGCCTGCTCGCCGACCTCGTGCTCTGGGAGCCGGCCAGGTTCGCCGCCACCCCGCGACTGGTGCTCAAGGCCGGGTTCCCCGCCTGGGGCGTGACCGGCGACCCGAACGCGGCGGTGGACGAGGCGCAGCCGCTCGTCCTCGGCCCGCAGTTCGGCGGGTACGGGGCCGCCCCCGCCGAGCTGGCCGTCGCCTTCGTCAGCCGGGCCGCCGCCGAGGCGGGGTCGGATCTGCTGCCCACCCGCCGCCGCCGCGTCCCCGTACGCGGCACGCGCGGCATCGGCCTGCCCGACATGGTGCGCAACGCCCGCACCGGCCACGTCCACGTCGACCCGCGCACCGGCGCCGTCCGGCTGGACGGCGAGCCCATCAGTTCCGCACCGGCCGAACAGGTGTCCCTGTCCCGCCTGTACTTCCTCTGACCCCGAAGAAGGTGCACCGAGTGACCCCACACGCCGATCTCGTGATCGTCGGAGCCGACGTCTACACCGTCGACGCCGCACGGAGCTGGTCCGACGCGGTGGCCGTGCGCGGGGACCGGATCGTCGCGCTGGGCGAGCCCGCCGTCCGCGAGCTCGTCGGCCCGCGCACCCGGGTGATCGAGGCGCGCGGCGGGATGGTGCTGCCCGGCTTCCAGGACGCGCACGTCCACGCGCCGTTCGCCGGCCGCAACCGGCTGAACGTGGACCTCAACGGGCTGGTGGGCCGGCAGGCCTACCTCGACCGCGTCGCCGCCTACGCGGCGGGGGAGCCGGACCGGCCCTGGATCGTCGGCGGCGGCTGGGCGATGGAGTACTTCCCCGGCGGCACCCCGCGCAAGGAGGACCTCGACGCGATCGTGCCGGACCGCCCGGTGTTCCTGTTCAACCGGGACGTGCACGGCGCGTGGGTGAACTCCGCCGCGCTCGCGCTGGCCGGGATCACCGCAGCCACCCCCGACCCGCCCGACGGCCGGATCGAACGCGACCCGCGCACCGGCGAGCCCACCGGCACCCTGCACGAGGGCGCGGCCTACTCCTTCAACGACCGGTACGTCCCGCTGCCCTCCCGCGAGGAGTGGGAGGACGCCATCCTCGACGCGCAGGCGCACCTGCACTCCCTCGGCATCACCGGCTGGCAGGACGCCTGGGTCACCCCGGCCACCCTGGACGCCTACCGCTCCCTGGACTCCGCCGGCCGGCTCACCGCGCGCGTCGTGGGCGCGCTGTGGTGGGACCGGCATCGCGGGCTGGACCAGATCCCGGAGTTCCTCGGCCAGAGGGAGTCGGGCACCGCCCGGTTCCGCCCCACCACCGTGAAGATCATGACCGACGGGGTGATGGAGAACTACACGGGCGCGCTGCTGGAGCCCTACTGCGACGGCTGCGGCGGGCACACCGCCAACCACGGCCTGACCTACGTCGAACCCGACCTGCTGGCCGCCGCGGTCACCGAGCTCGACCGGCTCGGCTTCCAGACGCACCTGCACGCGATCGGCGACCGCGCCGTGCGCAACGCGCTCGACGCCGTGCAGGCCGCCAGGACCGCCAACGGCCCCGGCGACCGCCGGCACCACATCGCGCACCTGCAGCTCGTGCACCCCGACGACGTCCCCCGCTTCCGCGCCCTCGGCGTCACGGCCAACTGCCAGGCGTACTGGGCGCAGATGGAGCCGCAGATGGAGGAGCTGACGCTGCCGTTCCTCGGCCGCGACCGCGCCGACCTGCAGTATCCCTTCGGCGACCTGCTGCGCTCCGGCGTGACCCTGGCGATGGGCAGCGACTGGTCGGTGACCACCGCCAACCCGCTGGAGGAGATCGAGGTCGCCGTCACCCGCGTCGACCCGGAGAACCGGGACAACGCGCCGTTCCTGCCCGAACAGGCGCTGCCGTTGCCCGTCGCGCTGGCCGCGTTCACCGCCGGCTCCGCGTACGTCAACCACGACGCCGACGCCGGCACCATCGCCGTCGGCAACCGCGCCGACCTCGCCGTCCTCGACCGCAACCTGTTCGCCCGCGCCGCCGGCCCGGCCGCCGACGCCCGCGTCGACTACACCATCACCGAGGGGTCCGTCGTCTACGAACGCCCCTGAGGAGGAACCCTTGTCCAGCCAACCCCCCACCCCACACCTGCGGCGGGTGCTCGGTCTGCCCTCGCTTGTCCTGTTCGGCCTGGCGTACATGGTGCCGCTCACGGTGTTCACCACGTACGGGATCGTCACCGAGATGACCGAGGGGCACCTGCCCGGCGCGTACGTCGTCACCCTCGTCGCGATGCTGTTCACCGCCTACAGCTACGGGCGGATGGTCCGGGCGCATCCGTATGCCGGCTCGGCCTACACCTACACCCAGAAGTCGTTCGGCCCGCACCTGGGCTTCATGGCGGGCTGGGCCCTGCTGCTGGACTACGTGTTCCTGCCGATGATCAACTACCTGGTGATCGGCATCTACCTGAACGCGGCCTTCGAGGCGATCCCGGCCTGGGTCTGGGTCGTCGGCGCGATCGCCCTGGTCACCGGGCTGAACGTGCTGGGCATCCGGATGGTCAGCCGGATGAACGTCGTGCTCATCGGGATCCAGGTCGTGTTCGTCGTGGTGTTCCTGGCCGGAGCCCTGCGCGCCATCGCCGGTGAACCGATGCCGTCGATCACCGAGCCGTTCTTCGGCGACGGCACCGACCTGTCCATGATCCTCGGCGGCGCCGCGATCCTGTGCCTGTCCTTCCTGGGCTTCGACGCGGTCTCCACGCTGTCGGAGGAGACGCACGACCCCCGGCGGCGGGTGCCCCGGGCGATCATGCTGACGACCCTGGCCGGCGGCGTCTTCTTCATCGTCATCTCCTACGTCGGCCACCTGGCCTTCCCTGACTGGCAGTCGTTCACCGACCCGGACTCGGCGGCCCTGGACGTCATGCGGCACGTCGGCGGGACGCTGCTGGCCGCCTTCTTCACCGCCTCCTACATCTCCGGCGCGTTCGCCTCGGCGATGACCTCGCAGGCGAGCGTCTCGCGCATCCTGTACGCGATGGGCCGCGACGGCGTGCTGCCGCGGCGGTTCTTCGGCTATGTGCACCCCAGGTTCCGCAACCCCGTGCTCGCCACGCTCGCGGTCGGCGCGCTGTCGCTGGTGGCGCTGGTCATCGACCTGGAGCTGGCGTCCGCCATGGTCAGCTTCGGCGCGCTCGTGGCCTTCTCCTTCGTCAACCTCTCGGTGATCAAGCACTACGTCGTGAACGAGGGCAGGCGGACTCCGGCGGACCTGGTCAAGTACGGCGTGGCGCCCGCCGTCGGCGTGCTGCTCTGCCTCTGGCTGTGGACCAGCCTGTCCGGCCTCACGTTCGTCGTCGGGCTGTCCTGGGTCGGCGCCGGATTCGTCTACCTGCTCGGCCTGACCCGGATGTTCACCCGCCGCCCGCCGGAGCTGCGCCTCGGCGAGGTCGAACGGGACGACGTCACCGTGCCGACCCCGTAGGTCACCCCCGCCGACGCGTTTCCACCGGGGAAAACATCCTTTACGTACGAATGTACATATAATGTGTACACTCGTCCTTATGGCGCATGATTCGGACGGCCGCTCGATGCGTGAGCGGATGCTCGCCGGCGACCTGTACATCGCCGACGACCCGGAGCTGGCCGAGCACATGCGGCGGGCCGCGGACCTGATGGACGCGTACAACGCCACGTCGGCCCGCGACCCGCAGGTGCGGCGGCGGCTGCTCGCCCAGCTGCTCGGCGAGGTCGGCGAGGGCACGGAGATCCGGCCGCCGCTGCGGGTCGACTACGGCAGCCACATCCGCGTCGGCGCCCGGTCGTTCGCCAACTTCGGCCTCGTCGCCCTGGACGTCGCGCCGATCACCATCGGCGACGACGTGCAGATCGGGACGAACGTGCAGCTGATGACCCCGACCCACCCGGTGGACCCGGACCTCCGCCGGGCGAAGTGGGAGTCCGCCGCGCCGATCACCATCGGCGACAACGTCTGGCTGGGCAGCGGCGTGATCGTCCTGGCCGGGGTCACGATCGGGGAGAACACGGTCGTCGGCGCCGGCACGGTGGTCACCCGCGACCTCCCGCCCAACGTGGTCGCGGCCGGCAACCCGGCCCGGGTGATCCGCACCATCGAGCACACCGGCCCGGCCGCGGGACCGAGCGCAGGGACGGACGCTGGTCCGGTCGCTGGTCCGGGCTCCGGACCGGGCGCGGGGTGAGTCGTGTGTCCGCCGGGGACGGCGGGGCCGTGCCCCGGCGCGCCCGCCGCCACGACCCCGGCCGGCGGGACCGGCTGATCGACGCCGCGCTCACCGTCATCGCCGAGCGCGGCCTCGCCGGGACGACCCACCGGGAGATCGCCAGGGTGGCGGACGTGCCGCTGGGCTCGACGACCTACCACTTCACCTCTCTTGAGGAACTGCTCGCCGAGGCGTTCAACCGGTACGCCGCCACGGTGGCCCGGGTGTTCGACGAGCGGATGGCGGCCGCCCGTGACCGGGACGCGGCGGTCGAGGCCGTCATCACGCTGGTCTCGGACGACCTGCTCGGCTCCCAGCGCGACCTCGTGCTCACGGTGGAGCTGTACGTGGCCGCGGCCCGCAACCCGGTCCTGAGAGCCGTCACCCAGGAATGGATGGCCCGCAGCCGCCAGGCGCTGGAACGCCACTTCGACGCCGACACCGCCCGGGGCCTCGACGCGCTCATCGAGGGCCTCACGCTGCACAACGCGCTGTCGACCGAGCCGATGACGCCCGCGCAGATCCGCGACGCCATCCGGCGCTACCTGCGCTGACCCCCACCCCCTCTACCCCGATCGGAAAGCCGATGTCCGTCACCGCGCCCGCCCGCCGGGCCCGCGTCGCCGTCGCGGCGCTGTTCCTCACCAACGGCGCCGTGTTCTTCAACATCGTCCCCCGCTACCCGCAGATCAAGGCCGACCTCGGAGTGACCAACGCCGTCTTCGGCACCGCGCTGGCGGGATACCCGCTGGGCGCGCTGCTGGCCGGGCTGCTCGCCGGCGCCGCCATCCGCCGCTTCCGCTCCGCGCGGGTGGCGGCGTTCGGGATCGTCCTGACGACGATCGCGACGCTGGTCCTGCCCTTCGTGCCGAACTGGGTCGCGTTCGGCGGCGTGCTGTTCGTCGTGGGCGCTCTCGACGCGATCGTCGACGTCGCCCAGAACGCCCACGGCCTGCGCGTCCAGCGGCTCTACCGGCGCTCCATCGTCAACTCGCTGCACGGCCTGTGGAGCGTCGGCGCGGTGCTGGGCGGCCTGATGGGCGCGGCCGCCGCCGGTCTCCGGCTGCCCCTGGCGATCCATCTGGCCATCTCCGCCGCGCTGTTCAGCGTCGCCGCCGTGGTCGCCTACCGCTTCCTGCTGTCCGGCCCGGAGGACGCCGAGCGCGCCGCCGAGGCCCAGGACCCGGCCGCCGCAGACGGCCATCCAGCCGCCCCGGCCGCCGCAGACGGCCATCCGGCCGCCCCGCCCGTCCGCGGCGGGCGGCGCTCGTTCGCCGGCCCCGCCGTGCGGATGCTGGCCGCGCTCGGCGTGCTGGCCGCCTGCGGCGCGCTCGTCGAGGACGCCGGCGCGTCCTGGGGCGCCCTCTACCTCAGCGGCCTGCACGCCGACGCCGCCACCGCCGGCCTGGCCGTGGTGGCCTTCCAGGCCGCCATGACCGTCGGCCGCCTCACCGGCGACCGCGTGGTGGACCGCTTCGGCCGGCGCGCCGTCGCGCGGGCGGGAGGGGTGCTGGCCGCCGCCGGCATGGGCGGCGCGCTCGCCGTGCCGTCGATCGCGACCGCGCTGATCGGCTTCGCCCTGGCGGGGCTCGGCTTCGCGACGCTCGTCCCCGCCGCCATGCACACCGCCGACGAGCTGCCGGGGCTGCCCCCCGGCACCGGCCTGACCGTCGTCAGCTGGCTGCTGCGCGGGGGACTCCTGCTGTCCCCGCTCCTCGTCGGGCTCGTCGCCGACCTCGTCAGCCTCCGCGCCGGGCTGCTCTCCGTCGTGCTGGCGGGCCTCGTCACGGTCGTCTTCGCCCGTGCCCTGGTCGACCGGGAACACGTCCGGTCGCGCTGACCTACCTCGGCGGCATGTCCTTGACGTACACGATGCCGTCGCTCTGAGCCAGGTGGGCCGGATCGAGGGGGAAGTAGCCGAACCAGGAGGACTCGCGGGGCACCGGCGGCGCATCGGCGAGGACGGCGGCCAGCCGGCGGGCGTCGACGACGCAGCGGTCCTCCGGGAGCGCGTACAGGAGCCCTTCGACGGTGTCCGGGGGCGGGGTGTCCACCCCCTGGTGCCGGATCGTGCCGAGAGCCCCGGCCACGAAGGCGTACTCCTCGCCCAGGTGGGCGCTCACCAGCGCGCCGGCGCCCCACCAGTCCAGCGGCAGGTCGCCCATCCGCATCGCGGCCTCGTGCCGCTGCAGGTGGAGGTTGTGGGCGTGGACCAGCACCGGACCCCGCCGTGCGGCCGCGAGGAGGTTGTCGGCCATGATCGAATCCCGTACGCCCAGCAGCCGCGCCATGCGGCCCGGCGAGTCGTCGGCCATCCAGAAGTGGTAGCGCATCAGGCCGGTGGCGGCCCGCGCGTACTGGCGCGCGCGTTCCCAGGCGTCCCGTGAGGTCGCCGCGATCAGGTGCGGCGTCCGCTCGTCGAGCAGCGCCGCCAGGTCGTCGGCGAGCAGCCGCAGCTCGCGGGCCTCGGCCGACCGTCCCACGGACCGGGACGGATCCATCATCGCGGCCTGGTCGGTCCACCGCTCGTCGGCGCCCAGCAGGCGGTCGAGCGTCTCCGCGGTGCAGGGGAGCAGGCTCTCGTGCACCAGGGCCGCGAGGTAGCCGTGGAGCGCGGTGAGCGACTCCCGGGGGCTCGCCGGGCCGGTGATCTCCATGGGGCCGTCGACACCGGCGAAGCGCAGCCGCTCCGGCGCGGGCCGCCCCTCGTTGCAGGCGCGCATCCAGCGCACGAGCTCGCGGTTGCCCGCGAACGCGCCCCAGCCGTGGCTGATGCCGTGCTCCATGACCTCGTCGAGGGTGCCCTCGCCCGTGGTGACGTAGTCGTCCACGACCAGGCCCATCACGCAGTCGCTCTCGATGGCGATCGTCGTGTAGCCCTCCTGCTCGACGAGCTGCCGGAAGAGCTCGTTGCGGACGTCGAGCAGGAGCTCCTCGCCGTGGGTCGGCTCGCCCAGCGCGAGCACCCGCGGCCGAGCCGGGAGCAGCCGCATGACGGCGGCGGCCTCGACGGCATGGGCGGTGTCCTTGATGCCACTAGTCATGCCCTCAACGGTATCGTTGGACATATGGTTGAGACTTTGCTCGCCTCCATGCCTGGTTGAGGAGCACAACCCTCAAAAAGGGGTCAGCTGTCCGACCTAGCGGCCACGGGCGCGGCGGCACGGACGCGCGACGGTCGCGAGCGGTGAAACTTTCAGCGCGCCGTGCCGGGCGACCGGAGCCGCGCGGGGCGATCTTCCGTGGGGATCACGGGCAGGTGGCGGGCGGCGGCGGGCACCGCGGGCGGCGGCGGGCGCCGTTCCCGCGGTACGGCGGGGCTGCGCGCGGTTCCTTGACCAGCCGGGTGTTCGCGCTAACACTGGGCGCACAACCAGGATGACCAGCACCGCGGACGTCGGCCCTCGGTGGTGTAGTTCTCGATCGACCTTCCTTTCTCGACAGCCCCGCCATCTGTTAGCGCTAACATCGAGAGGCGCTCCATGAACAGACCCGCCCCCTCACGACCGAGACCCCGCCGCGCCGTCGCGGCAGCCGTCGTGGCGCTGCTGGCCATGTGCCAGACCCTCGTGGCCGCCGGGCAGGCGGCCGCCGCGACGATCGACACCAGCGCCTGGTACGTGCTGGTCAACCGGCACAGCGGCAAGGTCATGGACGTCTACGAGCGCGCCACGGCCGACGGCGCGCCCATCGTCCAGTGGGCCCGCAACGACGGCGCCTGGCAGCAGTGGCAGTTCGTCGACTCCGGAGGCGGCCACTACCGCCTGCGCTCCCGCCACAGCGACAAGGTCCTCGACGTCCGCGACAACTCCACCGCCGACGGCGCGAACATCGTCCAGTGGAGCGACCGCAACGGCGCCAACCAGCAGTTCCGCGTCGCCGACACCGACAACGGCTTCGTCAAGCTGATCAACCGCAACAGCGGCAAGGCCCTGGAGGTCTGGGAGTGGTCGACCGCCGACGGCGGACGGCTGTCGCAGTACGCCGACCTGAACGGCGCCAACCAGCAGTGGCAGCTCGTCAAGCTGGGCGACTCGTCCACGCCGCCGCCCTCCTACCCCGACCCCGGCACCGTCACCGGCTCCGTCAACGTGCACGATCCCGAGGTGGCCAAGACTCCCGCCGGCGGCTACCTGCTGGCCCACACCGGCGAGGGCATCCAGCTGAAGACCTCGGCCGACCGGACGGCCTGGCGCAACGCCGGGTCCGCCTTCCCCGGCGGCGTGCCGTGGGCGCATCCGTACACGAACGGCGGCAACACGCTCTGGGCGCCGGACATCACCTACACCGGCGGCCGCTACGTCATGTACTACTCGGCCTCCACCTTCGGCTCCAACCGCTCGGCGATCTTCCTCGCCACCAGCACGAGCGGGGCGTCGGGGTCGTGGACCAACCAGGGCCTGGTCATCGAGTCGCGGACCTCGGACGACTTCAACGCCATCGACCCCAACCTCGTCGTCGACGACCAGGGCCGCTGGTGGCTGAGCTTCGGCTCGTTCTGGTCCGGCATCAAGATGATCCAGCTCGACCCGGCCACCGGCAGGCGGCTCGGCTCGGCCTTCCACTCGATCGCCGGCCGCAACGGCGGCGCGATCGAGGCGCCGACCGTCTACCGGCACGGCGCCTACTACTACCTGCTGGTCTCCTTCGACGCGTGCTGCCGGGGCGCCGCCAGCACCTACCGCGTCATGGCCGGCCGCTCCACCTCGGTGACCGGCCCGTACGTGGACCGCAACGGGGTGGCGCTGACCGCCGGCGGCGGCACGCAGATCCTGGCCGGCCACGGCGACATCCACGGCCCCGGCCATCAGGCGGTCCTCGCCGACACCGACGGCGACGTCCTCTTCTACCACTGGTACGCGGCGGACAACTCGTCCCGGCTGGGCATCAACAAGATCGGCTATGACGCGGCCGGCTGGCCGTACGTCTACTGACGCGGCAGGGCGGCCGGCACGCGCCGCGCCCGGCCGCCCTCTACCCGCCCCCGGCGTTCCCGTGCACCCCGGTCGCCCGCAGCAGGTGCGGGCGCAGGAGTTCGGCCCGCTGCAGGGGCAGCCCGCCGGCCCGGGCGGCGCCGGTGAGCGCGTCGGCGATCCAGCCGGGCTCCACCTGACCGCCGTCCGGCCGCCTGATCAGCGGCTCGTCGGCGCCCCGTCCGGCGGACTCGGCCTCCAGCAGGCGGCGGATCTGCGGTGAGATCGGGTACGCGACCGGGTCCCGCTCGTCGCGCACGACGAGCACGACGGGCGGGCCGTCGCCGGGCAGCGCGTGCAGGTCGCGGGCCGACAGCGAGGCGAGCGCGTCCGCGGACGTGCCGGTGGCCTCCAGCAGGGCGACGGCGAGCGCCTCGGCGCGCCGGCCGTCACCGGCCAGCCGCGCGATCCCCCGGCGCAGCAGGCGTCGTTCGTCCCGGGTGAGGCGGGACGTGCCGTTCAGGATGCGCTGCGCCCGTACGGCGCCGGTCCGCTCGGCGTGCGCGTAGAAGGAGGCCACGACGGCGCGCCTGCCGGCCACCGTCGCCTGGGCCAGCGGCCTGGCGGTGACGCCGTCGCCGGTGGTGAGGGCGGCGTAGCAGTAGGCGTCGAGATGGGTGGCGGAGGCGGCCAGCGGTTCGAGGCCCTGTTCGGCCGCGTACAGCCAGCGCAGCCATGAGGCCAGGACCCGCAGGCAGGTCCGCCGCCGGGCCGTGGAGGGCCTGCCCGCGAGCCAGGTCATGGCCGCGCGCCAGGTCAGCGGGTCCAGCGCGTCGACCAGGGCCACGTCGGCGTCGCCCCGGCCGCGGTGGGGCGGGCCAAGCCCTCCGAGCTGACCGACGCTGGTCAGGCCGGAATCGTCCAGGCGGCTCATGCGGTGACCATGACCCCCGAAGTGGTGCCGTATGTCGCGGAGGCGGCGACGTGCCGAATATAGCGGACCATGCATGACAGACCGATCACGAATAGATCATTCCACGATCTGCCATGCCGTCAGCAGCGTCCGGCCGAGGACGGGCGTTCAATGACAGATGATCTCGCTGATCCTCAGCTCACCGTGCGCGGGGACCACGCGGGCGCCGCCGGCGTCCCGGACCAGGGTTCCCCAGCCCGTCGGGAGCAGCAGCGGCCATCGGCCGTGCCCGCGCGGCGCCAGGGTGAGGCGCCCGCTGGTGGCGTCATAGGAGGCTCCCGCCAGGGCGTCGAGCACCGACCAGCCGGCCATGGCGCGCACGTAGTGGTCGCCGCACTCGATCTCGTTGTAGGGGTTGCGCCGGCCGCCGTCGTAGCGGCGCCAGAGCCCGGCGAGGATCGCCTGCGCCTCCTCCTCCAGCCCTTCCCACAGGCAGTGCGCCGCGACCTGGTACTCGCTGCCGGTCCACACCTCGTCGCAGTAGCGGGTGGGCACCGCCGGGCGGCCGCCGAGCGGCCAGGTGCACATGAGCAGCCCGGTGTCGTCCTCGTCGGCGAAGACCCGGTAGGGGTGGTCGAAGTCGCGGAAACCGGTGCGCAGGTTGTGCCCGACTATCGCGCGGAGGGCGGAGACGACGTGCTCGCGAGGCAGCAGGTGGCCGAGGCCGAGCTGGTGCGCCCACCACTGCCCGATGAGCTGGTCGGCCAGGCAGCCTTCGAGCCACTGGAACTCGGCCGAGTCGCCCTCCTCCAGGACCTGCACGTAGTACGAGCCGTTGAACAGCGCCTCGTCGTAGCGGGCGCTGCCGCGGTCGAACAGCTCGCGCAGCTCCGCGGCCAGGCCCGGCTCCCCGGCCGGCACCGCCATCTCCTCGGCGGCCCGCAACGCCGCCAGCCAGAGCGTGCCCATGAACGGGTTGAGCCCGCACAGGTCGATGTCGTGGGTGGACGGCTGCACGCCGTGCAGCACCCCGCTGCCCTCGGGGTCCCAGGTCGCCCGGACGTGCCCCAGCAGCCGCTTCACCCCGGGCCACCAGGGCTCCAGCGGGGCGCCGTGCCGTACCTCGCGGTAGGTCTTCAGCACGGCCCCGAGCATGCCGTCGAGCGCGGGCTCGACCGGCCCCCCGATGGGCACGTCCCAGAGCTGGCGCAGGTAGGTCGGCGCGATCACCCGGTGCGGCAGGTAACCCTCCGGCGCCTGCATGACCTCGTACTCGGTGGCGCGCATGCTCCGCTCCAGCGACGGGAAGAGCCTGGCCACCGCCTGCGCGTAGTTCCAGACATGGGTGCAGTTGAGCGGGCAGGAGCCCCCCACGTCGCCCGACCACATCACGGTCGAGGCGCCCAGCACCCCCTCGAAGCCGAAGAACGCCCCGTCGGCCGTCCGGAAGCACGACGGGCTGCGCGGGATCGACGCCTGCGCGGCCAGGTGTTCGGCCGCCTGGGCGGGCAGGCTGCTGTCCGCCAGGACGTCCACCCACCGCAGCGAGGTCTCGCGGAGCGGCGTCCACCGCTCGCGCACATGGGCCGCCACGTCGAGGGCGTCGGCGAAGCGGGTGGCGTAGGCGTTGCCGAGCCAGAACCTGGTCGGCCCCCACCGCGGGTTCGGCGGACCGAACTGTACGAAGTTCGCGTAGCGGTTCGGGAAGTACCACGCCAGGCACAACCGGACGGCACGGGTCTCACCGGGAGCCAGCACCATCGGAGCGACCACGCCGCCGTTCCACGTCAGGCCCGCCGGGCTCGGCCCGAACCCCTGCCGCGGCCCGCTCGCCTGGTAGTCGGCCTGCCAGGACGCGTGCCGCGCCCGTTCCGCGTCACCGTAGACCGCGCGCCCGGCCACGAAGGCGAGGAACTCGTCGGGATGCGTCCACTGCGGGAGCACCGCCGCGTCGGGCGCGTCCACGGTCAGCACCATCTGCCCGGCGCCGGGCGACGCCGGGTCGATCCCCGGGTTCTCCATGACCAGCGAGGTCCAGCCGCCCGCGCGGCGCACGCTGTTGACGTTGCCGCCGTAGCCGAGCCCGCGCACGCCGTCGATCGGCGTGGTCCCGTCGTGCCCGACCGGGTCCTGCGCGGCCGCCGCCAGCCACACCTGCGCCGGCAGCGGCCCCGGATTGGCGATCGTGAAGGTGAACAGCGCGACCGGCAGCGAGCTGTCGTCCACGTCGAGCGGGACCAGCGGGTTGAACGCCTCCAGCCCGACCTCGACGGGCAGCCCGTGGTACTCCAGATGGGCGAAGGGATAGAGGCCGCGGAAGGTCGTCCCGCTCACCCCCCGGCGCGTGCGCAGCAGATCGCGCTGCCAGGCGGGCACGTGGTCGTCGTTCACCAGCGGCGTGGCCGGAGCGTCCGGTGACCGCGCCTGCAGGACGAACAGCTCGTTCGCGGGCGGCTCCCACGTGCTGACGCGCAGCGCGAAGAACGTGTACGGCAGGACGCCGCGATGGTTGCCGCAGTTCTGCAGCTGCCACTGGCGCAGCCCGCCGTCCGCGCCGATCGCGAGGTTGCCGGTGCCGATCCCGCCGAGCGGCATGGCCACGTGCCTGCCCTGCCCGTGCGGGATGGGCCGGGCCGCGCCGTTCACTTGAGCCCCGAGAGGCGCACGCCGCGGATGATGTGCCGCTGGAAGATCAGGAACAGCACGATGACAGGCAGGGCGGCCAGCGTCGAACCGGCCATCAGCAGGCCGTGCTCGCTCGTCCGCTCGGAGCGGAAGGTCGCCAGGTACTGCTGGATCGGGAAGAGCTCAGGATCGGTGATGGTCAGCACCGGCCAGATGTAGGAGTTCCAGAACATCAGGAACGACGTCGCCCCGACCACCACGAACGCGCCCTTCGAGAGCGGGACGAAGATGTGGCGGAAGATCCGCCACGGCCCCGCCCCGTCGAGCTGGGCGGCCTCCTCCAGCACCGCCGGCACCGACAGGAAGAACTGGCGCAGGAAGAAGACCTGCACGCCCGCCGCCGCGCCGGGGATCACCAGCACCGCCAGGCTGTCGAGCATGCCCAGCTCGGTCACCACGATGAAGGAGGTCAGCATGATCGCGATCCCGGGGATGAACATCGTGGTGAGCACGATGACCCAGATCGTCCGTTTGAAGGCGAACTCCAGCCGGGCGAAGGCATAGGCGCCCAGCGCGTTGACCACCAGGCTGAGCGCCGCGAACAGGGCGGCGCCGGCGAACGTCACGCCCAGCGAGCGCAGGAACGCCTCGTCGGCCAGGAGCCGCGCGTAGTTGTCCCAGCGCCACATCTCGGGGAAGAACTGGAACGGGGTCGCCACGACCTCGGTCTTGGCCTTGAACCCCGCCATCGCCAGCCACGCCAGCGGGAACAACGCGGCGACGACGAAGACCGCGGCCAGGCCGTACCGCAGGATCGCGCCGGGTGCGCCTCTCATGCGTCCATCGCCTTCTCTGATCTGACCAGCCGGAAGATGATCGCCGACACCGTGCCGAGCACGGCGAACAGCAGCAGCGCGGCGGCGATCGAGTAACCGACGTACAGGTCGGTGGTGAAATGCTGAAGGATGAACAGGTTCGGCAGGTTGGTGGAGTTCACCGGGCCGCCCTGGGTCATCAGCAACGGCAGGATGAGGAACTGCAGCGACGCCGCGAAGCCGGTGATCAGCAGGAACAGGATGACGTTCTTCATGAGCGGCAGCGTGATCCTGAACATCTTCGTCCACGGGCCGGCGCCGTCGAGCGAGGCGCACTCGTAGTAGGTCTCCGGGATGTCGAGCAGCCCGGCCAGCATGATCAGGGAGGCCACGCCCATGCCGATCCAGATCGCCGGGACCGCGATGGCCGGCAGCGCGGTGACGGTGTCGCCGAGCCAGGGGATCGCCTCGATGCCGAAGAAGTCGAGGAACCAGTTGAGCAGCCCGCCGCGGTGGGTGTAGATGAGCGCGAAGACGATGGCCGCGATCACCTCGGAGATCACCGCGGGCACGTAGATCGTCACCTTCATGACGGTCGCCATCCGCCGGCTGACCGACTTGACCAGGTTGGCGAAGACGAACGCGATCGTGACCTGCGCGGGCACCACGATGGCGGAGAAGAGCAGGCCGCGCGTCACCGAGTTGACGAACTCCACGTCGGTGAGCACGTTGAGGTAGTTGCGCAGCCCGACGAAGACGGCCGGGTCGTAGAAGCTCCAGGTGAAGAAGCTGATGTAGACCGCGTGCAGCAGCGGCCAGACGACGAAGACGCCGAGCAGGGCCAGCAGCGGGGCCAGCATGACGAAGGCGACCCGGTTCTCCCGCCTCGGCCGGGGGCGGGCGCCGGCGCGCGGCCGGGCGCGCGTGGCCCGCAGTGACGTGACAGCCACCGGCACTCCTTTCTCCGCCGCCGGTCCGGCGCGGACCGGCGACGGGCTGTGCGGGATCAGGATCCCTGTCCGGCCAGGTCGTTCTTGGCGATCAGCTCTTTGATCTCCGCGTCGGCCGCTCGCAGGGCCTCGTCGATGTCCTTGCCCTGCAGCGCCTTCTCGACGGCCTTGCCGAAGGCCAGGCTGACGGCCCAGTCATAGGCCGGCTCCGCCTTGGCGTACCGGACGACCCGCTCCTCGATCGTCTTGGCCCACGGGTTCTCGGCCGCCGCCGGGTCCTTGGCGATCGCCTCGGCGACGGCGGCGCGCGGCGAGTACTTGGAGAACTTGGTGTTCTTGAAGAACTCGACCAGCAGCGTGGTGTCCTCGGCCAGCAGCCAGGAGACGAAGCCGGCGGAGGCGCGGGCGTCGCGGGACTTGGCGTCGACGACCAGCGTCCAGCCGCCGAGCGTCGCGGTCGGCTTGGTGGCGTCGCCGTCGAAGGAGGGCAGGGCCGCCGCGCCGATCTGGCCGACCAGCTTCGGATAGTCCTGCAGCAGCACGCTGGCCGCCCACGAGCCGCACACCATCATCGCGGTCTTGCCCTGGCCCAGCGGGTTGGCGTCGGCGTACGGCGCGAGCGGCTGCTTGGGCATGATCCCCTGCTGGTAGAGCGTCTGGTAGACCTGCAGCAGCTGCTTGTAGGCGGGGTCGGCGGCGCGCGGCGCGGACCAGTCGTCGCTGATCGGCAGGTGCCCGGCGGCGTTCCACTGCAGGCCCCACGTCGACCAGGCCAGGTCGATCTGGTTGGCGGCGGTGACGACGCCCGCGACGTCCTTGGTGGTCAGCTTCCTGCCGTAGTCGATGAGCTCCTGCCAGGTGGCCGGCGGCCGCTCGGGGTCGAGCCCGGCCTGGGCGAACAGGTCCTTGCGGTAGAAGAGCACGGCCGACGGCTCCACCAGCATCGGGTACCCGTACTTCTTGCCGTCGTGCTCCACCGAGGCGAGCACCGGCTCCTGCAGCCCGGCCCACTTGTCGGCCGGGATGAGCGGGTCGAGCGCCTGGATCACGCCGGTGCGGGCGAAGCCGGGCACCTTGCTGTAGTTGACCGTGTAGACGTCGGGCGCCTTGCCCGCGGCCTGGGCGGACCTCATCTTCTGGTCCCAGGTGTCCGCCGGGACGATCACGTGCTTGAGCACGACCTTGTCCTGGGACCTGTTGAAGGCCGCGACGGCCTTCTTGTACCAGGCGTCCTCCTGGTCGGTGAACTTCTGCTGCCAGAGCGTGATCTCTGACTTGCCGGGCGCCGACGGGCCGGCGCCCGATCCGCAGCCGGCGGCCAGCACGGTCGCGCCGGCCACGGCCGCGACCAGCCGGATGAGTGGTGTGCGCACGTCGTCTCCTTTCGCGTCACAGGATGGGCAGCCGGGCGCTGACGGGCGGGAGCGTGAACGGCCGGTGCGGGAGCTCTTGGTACCAGTACGCGACCGAGGACAGGTCGTCCTGGCGGCGGTTGGCGTGACCGTGCTCGATGGTCACCTTGATGGAGGTGGTGAAGGGCACCGGGTCCTCGACGTGGAAGCGGTACATCGAGATCTGCCCCGACCAGTTCTCCCCGCCGGGCAGCGTCAGGCCGTGGTACGGGGCGTGGTAGGACTGGCTCGGGCACCAGGCGGTGTTGAAGTAGTCCTCGGTCCCGGTGCCGTGCAGGCTGGGCGGGAAGGCCTCGCCGTCGATGAAGATCATGTCGTCGCCCTCGCCGTACCAGTTCCAGTCGGAGGTGCGGCGCAGGTTGGTGACGTTCAGGACGCAGCCCACGTAGTGGCCGCGGCCCTCGGCCTCCAGGATGAGGTAGTTGCCCGCCCCGTCCTGATTGGTGCCGCCGAACAGGTACTCGGCGTTCGTCATGGACCCCTGGTCGACGCCGTCGGCGGGGTTCTCCCGCCGCCACTGTGCGTGGAAGCGGCCCAGTCCGTCACCCAGCTCGTCGAACTCGTCGTAGTCGATGTAGTAGTAGAACCAGAGCACCTCCTCCTCGCACTCGCTGGTCAGCTCGAACCTCGCCCGGCTGCCGAACGGCATGTGGAACCAGCAGTTGAAGGCCTTGCCGTCCTGCGGGCTCATCTGCAGCGGCGCCGAGACGAAGTTCGCGGTGCGGGCGTGGCCCATGCCGAAGAAGTCGCCCAGCGGCACGAGCACGCTGGGGTGCTCGTTGTCGTCCCAGAAGACGCGCAGCACGAGCTTGCGGAGGAAGTCGCGGTCGTGCGTCTCCGGCGTGCCGGGGTCGCGCGGCGCCACGGTCATCCAGATGTGGTTGACCGAGCCGGCGCCGCGGATGTCGGCGAGGGTCACGGTCTCGCCCGGCGCCACCGTGACGCGGTCGTCGTTGCCACCCGAACGGTCCCAGCTCGACACCCTCCTGCGGCGGTGCGAGCGCAGCCGCGGCAGGTCGCGCAGGCTGCTGCCGTAATGGCCATACGTCACGGTTCCTCCTGGATATGAGAAATCGATTGCCGCTTCCTATCGCCCCGCGGGTGACAGGTCAATGAGCGTTACGCGATCGATGTACGGGTCCCGCACATCGATCAGGACTTCACCAGGGCGAAGTCGTCCATCTGCAGCCACATGTCGCCGTTGTCCGTCCAGATCCCCGCGAAGACCTCGATCGAGCCGCGGTTCCCGCTGTTGAAGGTGACGGTGCGCTTGGTCCAGCCGCCGAGCGCGCGGAAGTTGAGCTCCGCGAACGGGGCGCCACCGGGGGCGCGGACGCCGAAGAAGCCGTTGTCGTTGTCGGGCGAGGTGCGCAGCCAGCCGGTCAGCGTGTAGTTCGTGTGGGGCGTGACCTGGACGGTCTGGTAGATGTCATGCCAGCCGCGGTTGTAGCGGACGAAGGCGTTGCGGTCGGCGGTGAAGGCCCAGGTGCCCTGGTCGACGCCGCCGTTGCCGCGCACCTTCCAGGGCGCCGCGACCGCGTTCGTGGTCTGGCGTTCGAAGCTCGGGTCGCGGACGAGGTTCGGGTTGGCGATGGTCCCGTCCGGGTTCAGCTGTACGCGGATCAGGTAGACGTTGTAGGGCGTCCACTGCGACAGCGCCAGATAGAGGTCCGGCCCCGACGACCAGGGATGCATGTAGCCGCCGTAGAGCCCGGGGAAGTCGGCGAAGCTCGCCACCACCGCCGGGCCGCTCCACGGGCCGGTGGGCGTGCTCGCGCTCCTCAGCACGACGTCGCTGCCCTTCAGATACGTCATCAGCCACTTGCCGGTGTGGGCGTTGAACTGGACCGACAGCTCCGACACCGGCGCCGCGACGATCGGGGCGGCGAGCGTGTCGGCGCCGGACTGCCAGGAGCTGCCCGTCCAGTACTGGTAGGCGGACTTGGTCAGGACCGCGGTCTCGGGCACCCGGGCCAGGTAGGCGGCGCCCTGGCGGCCGTTCGGCGTGCCGAACATGTAGACGTGGCCGTCGCGGCGGACGAAGGCCGCCATCTGGAAGTGGTCGGTGCCACCGGGGTTGTCCCAGCGGGGGCCGCCGCTGGTCACCCAGGTCTGGCCGTTGTCGTCGGAGTAGGCGATGGCGGAGTAGTTGGTGTCCCAGTAGCCGGGTTCGCCCCAGTGCCGCACCGACATGTAGGCGAGGTACTGCCGCGTCCCCACCGACACCCCGGCCGTGGGGATCACGGTGATCTCGTCGCCGTCGGCCTTCCTGCTCGGGATGAGCTCCTTGGCGTGGCCGGGCCGGTCGGTGGCCGCGCTGCTGAAGGACATGCCGTCGGCCAGGTTCCGGTCGGTGCTGCGCAGCAGCACCTGGCTGCGCCAGTCGTCGCCGTTGGCGCCCGGCGGCTGCCAGGAAGCGCCGAACGTGTCGCCGAACGCGGCCAGGATCTCCCCGCGGCCGTTGTCCCACATGACGCCGAGGTCGGTCGCCTTGACCTGCCAGGCGGTGTCGGTGGCGCTGACCGAGCCGGGACCGGTCATCTTGCTCACCACGACGGCGGGGGAGTGGGTCGTCGAGGCCTGGGCCGGCCCGGTCAGCGCCAGGCCCAGGAGCGGGATCAGTGCGATGCGTAAGGGCTTCACAGGGCCCCTCCTTCTAAGGAGATTCCGCACAGGTGCACGTGCACGCCGAGTTCGGCGAAGGCCGCTGCCTTGGCGGCGAGGGCGCGGTCCGCGCCGTCGGCGTCGCCCGCGTAGGCCACGTTGAGGTGGTTGGCCCGGTGGCGGGCCATGAACTGGTCGCGGGTGACGCCGTGCAGCACGGCGTGCATGATCGGCCACTGCGGGGTCGTGGCGTCGAGCCTGCGCCTGGTCTCCTCCTCGGGCAGCTCGACGACGGTCGCCCGGCCGAGGTCGGCGTGCAGCTCGCCGTCCATGATGAACACGCGCGACCAGACGATCTCGCCCGGCTTGGAGACGCCGCTGAGCGTGCCGCCGCCGAGCGGGAAGTACATCGGGGGCTGGCGCATGCTCCACGAGGCGCGGTAGCCGCCGTTGTGCGAGGCGGGGACGGAGCCCGAGATCTCGAAGACCCAGACGAACCGGCCGTCGTACTCCTCGCCCCAGCGGATGTCGTGCAGCGTGGTGGCCGGGTCGAGGCCCATCGCGGTCCAGACGCGGTTGGTGATCAGCGAGTCCACGGCGACGCCCTCGTCGACCTCGTTGAAGTGCGGCAGCGGCCGTCCCGCGTACAGCTCACGGGAACCGTCGCGGCTGAGCACCGGCGGGCGGGAGACGTTGTTGAGCAGGCCCTCCGCCAGGTCGCTGGCCGGGACCACGTCCTTCAGGCCCTGCTGGTACTGGATGCCGACCGCGTCGAGGCCGAAGTCGTCGGCGATCCGCAGCGCGGCGACGTACATCTTGAACTGGCTGGTCAGCTGGGCCTCGGTCAGCTCGGTGGCCTCGTCCGTGCCGAGGTGGAAGGTCAGGCCCTCCCGGTCGAGCCAGGCGCGGACCCGCCCGGCCTCCTCGTCGCTCACCCTCTGCATCTCGGCGACGAGCGCGCTCTGCGACAGGCGCTCCTTGTAGATCCCGAGGGGGTTGAGCAGCTCGTCGTCGATGATGGCGTTGTACATGCCCATGCAGCCCTCGTCGAAGACGCCGATGATGGCCTTCTCGGTGGCGAGCTGCCGGGCGACGGCCTTGCCGAGGGCGATCTCCAGACTGTCCCCTTCCGGCTGATATTTCGTGACGTGGCTGGTGTCGTGGGTGATCTCTCCGGTCTCCAGCCAGGTCTTGAGCCCGTGCCGCGACCACTCGTCGGTGAACTCCTCGCTCCACAGCACCGAGTACGGGCGACCCGCCTTGGTCAGGCTCCCGGCCAGGTTCAGCAGGCCGACCAGGCCGGGCCACTGCCCGCTCCAGTTGGCCACGATCAGAACCGGGCCGCGATGGCCGCGCAGCCCCGCCAGCACGTGGTGGCTGTACTGCCAGACCGCCTCGACGACGATGAGCGGCGCGTCCGGCGGCAGGGTCCTGAAGACGTCGATGCCGGCGCGCTGGCTGTCGATGAAACCGTGACCCTTGACGGGGTCGGCCTCGTGTCCGCGCCGCACCGACCAGCCGAGCTCGCCGAGCGCCCGGGCGAGATCGGCTTCCAGCCTCTCCTGGACCGGCCAGCAGGTCTGGTTGGCGCTCTGGCGCAGGTCGCCGCTCGCGACGGTGTAGACCACGCCGGGCTCCGCCGCGGGCGGCTCGATGAGCTGGGGGAATGCGTACATGTCTGCCCTTCAACGATGCTGACGGTCGGCGAGCTCGTGCGCGAGGCTCGCCGTGCTGGGGTAGAGCCGCAGGTAGAGGCGGTAGAGCTCGTCGTACGCGGCCGACGCCTCCGGCCGCGGGGTGACCACGTGGCGCACGGGGTTCCAGGCGTCGGCGCCGCCCTCGCCGACGAGCCCGGCGGCGAGCAGCGCGCTGCCGTACGAGGCGCCGATGGAGGTGACCCGGACCTCCTGCGGCAGGCCGGTGATGTCGGAGACGATCTGCGTCCACAGGGCGCCCCGGGTGCCGCCGCCGACGGCGACGGCGCGGCGGACGTCGCCGCCGGCCGCCCGGATGGTCTCGATGTTGTGGCGTACGGCGAAGCCGGTCGCTTCAAGGGCGGCCCGGTAGAGGTCGCCGCGGGTGTGCGAGAGGGTCAGGCCGGCGATCACGCCCCTGGCGCGCGGGTCCATGACCGGGGTGCGCTCGCCGGCGAAGTAGGGCAGCATGAGCAGGCCGTTGGCGCCGGCGCCCGACTCTCCGGCCTCCGCCAGGAGCTCCTCGTAGCCGGCGCCGGACAGGTCGCGCAGCCACGTGGTGATCGCGCCCGAGGTCGCCATGCCGCCGGCCAGGTTGTAGGTGCCGGGCACCGCGCCGACCGTCCCCCAGAGGCCGGGCCAGGTCAGGTGCTCGGCGGTGGTGTGGACGAGGAACATGGTCGTGCCGTACATGAGCATGAGGTCGCCCGCGCCGTGGGCGCCGACGCTGAGCGCCTCGGCCCAGGCGTCGATCGTCCCGGTGGTCACCGGGATGCCCGCCGGCAGGCCGGTCTCCCGGGCGGCCTCGCGGGTGACCGTGCCCGCCTGCTCGCCCGGCCAGCGCAGCGGGGGCAGCTCGATGCCCGGCGCGACCGCGTCGGCCCAGGGCCGGTGCCAGCCGAGGCCGCCGACGTCGTAGAGCGGCGTGCACTGGCTGGCCGAGTGGTGGTCGAGCACGTACGCGCCGGTGAGCCTGCGCACCAGCCAGGAGCTCGGCATGTACAGCCGCCGCGCCCTCGCGTACCGTCCGGGCTCCTCGTCGGCGATCCACGCGATCTTCGCGCCGGCCGCCTGGCTCGACAGGTCCGAGCCGCCCCTCCGCCGGATCTCGTCCTTCCCCAGCTCGCGTTCGAGCCGGTCGATCTGCGCGGTGGCGCGGGTGTCGACGCCGTAGAGGATCGCGGGCCGCACCGGCTCGTCGCCGGCGTCGGCGAGCAGGACGCACGGCCCCATGCCGCTCACCCCGACCGCGCCGACCGTCACGTCCCGCGCCAGCTCACGGGCCAGCTCGGCGAACTCCCGCCACCAGTGGCGGCCGTCCATCTCGAACCGTCCCGGCCCCGGCCGGTCCACCGTGTGCTCGCGTGCCGCCGACCGCCGCACCGTGCCGTCGGGGCCGACCAGCACGCCCTTGCTGCTGGAGGTCCCGATGTCGACGCCGAGCACGTACACGAGCAACCCCTGGGAAATCGATTGCTGACTTCGCCGACGCTAATGAACCCCGCCGACGGAGTCAACAGCTCAGCGGCGCGAGCTCTCCCGTACGTGCAACTGGGTGTGCAGGGTGACGCTGCTCGCCGGGCGGGTCGGCTCGGTGATCCGCTCGGCGAGCAGCAGGGCGGCGGTACGGCCCAGCTCGTAGGTGGGCTGGTCCACGGTCGTCAGCGTGGGCCGGACCAGGTGGGCCCACGGGATGTTGTCGAACCCGGCCACGCCGACCTCCTGCGGGATGCGCACCCCCTGGTCGACCAGGCATTCGACGGCGCCGACCGTCATCAGGTTGTTGGCCGCGAAGACGGCGTCGGGCCGGGGATCCTGCCGCAGCAGGTCCGCCATCGCCGCGTAACCGCCCTCCTCGCGGAAGTCGGCGAACCTGATCAGCTCCGTCCTGACCTTGCGGCCGGCGGCGCGCAGCGCCCGCTGGTAGCCGCGCAGGCGCTGGGCCGCCGTCGACAACCGGCGCGGGCCGGTGACGCAGGCGATGCGCTCGTACCCCGCCTCGATGAGGTGCCCGGTGGCCAGCTGCGCGCCGTGCTCGTTGTCCACCATCACGGTGTCGACGGCGACGCCGCGGGGCAGCCGGTCGATGACGACCACCGGGACCCCGGCCTCCACCAGCCGGTTCACGTGCGTGCCCCGGCCCGAAGGAGAGATGATCACCCCGGCCATCTGGTCGTTGAGCGCCGCGGTGACGTACTTGCCCTCCTTGGCGGGATCCTCGTCGCTGTTGCACAGGACGACCGAGAAGCCGGCCTTCTGCGCGACGTCCTCCACGCCGCGGACCATCGCGGTGAAGAACGGGTTGCCGATGTCGGAGATGATGACGGCCCACAGCGTGGTCTGGCTCCTGCGCAGGTTGCGCGCCACGGCGTTGGGCCGGTACTTGAGCTCGCCCATGGCCTGCCGGACCCGCTCGGCCAGCGCCGGATCCACGCTCGACCGCCCGTTGACCACCCGCGAAACCGTCGCCGCGGACACCCCCGCGTGGCGCGCCACGTCGTAGATCGTCGTCATCCCGTCCTCGTTTCGGATCGTCTGGGGGAAGACTAACGGCAATCGATTCCCCCGTCGGGAGGCGCTGTCCCGATCCGGCCAGACTCCGGGTGGACGCCCGCCGGCGGGGTGGCCGGGACCACCCTGCCTGCGGGCCCGCCGCTACTGGGCGTCGACGATGAAGTAGCCGCCGGTGTTCTCCAGCGGAGCCAGCGGGGTCAGCTTCTTGGCGGCGGCGTCGTACGTCACGACACCGGCGCAGGCGGCGGCGAGCACCCGTCCGGCGGGCCAGGACTGCGAGCAGGTGACGCCCTGGATCGCCTCATAGCCGAACGAGCCGCCGTTGAGCACGTTGGCCAGCTTCTCCGCGGTGGGCTCACCCTCGATCTCGGCGAACGCCTGCAGGAACAGGTCGGCCGCCCAGTACGTCGTCACCGTGCCGATGCCGTCGGCCGGGGCGTCCGACCCGATCGCCTTGAGGTCCTCGCTGACCTGGGCGAAGCTGTCCCCGCCGAACGCCATGGCGCCCTGGGCCGTGGTGCCGATCATGCCGTCGACCGTCTGCGCCGTGCCGGGGTTGTCGAGCAGCGCCTGCGCGGCCTGCCCGTAGATCATGTCGCCGGTCCAGCCCAGCGACTTCAGCGCGCCGAGCACGCCCAGGAGCGCCGGCGCGGTGACGTTGGCCGCCACCACGTTCGCGCCCGACGCCATGATGCGCGAGGCGATCGGGGTGTAGTCGGACAGCGGCGGCTCGGTGGCGCTGGGCAGGTCCGCCTCGGCGTAGACGACGCTGAGGCCGAGGTTCTCGGCGGTCGCCCGGGACGAGATGACGCCCGCCTTGCCGTAGGGGTCGGAGGAGGCGAAGACGCCGAACTTGATGGAGGCGGCGTCCTTGCCGGTCGCCTTGAGATACTGCTCCAGCGAGGCGGAGGAGCCCACCGCCTTGCCGGGCAGCACCTCCGGACACGAGGTCTGCCCCTGGTTGCTGTACATCCACGGGTTCTCGTCCCAGGTGCAGAAGTCCTGCCCCAGCCAGCCGAACGTCGGGACCTTGTGCTTGGCGATGTAGTCGCCGTTCACCCCGGACGCCGGCACGTACGGCACCAGGGCGAAGACCTGCTTGGACTCGACGAGGTTCTGGGTGGCGTGCTGCGAGGCGGCCGGCTGGCCGTTGTCGTCCTGGAACCCGGCGTACTCGAAGGTGTAGCCGTTCACGCCGCCCTCGCGGTTGGCCCGCTCGAAGCGGGCCCGCGCGCCCACGTCGAGGCCGGGCAGGGTGTGCTGGCCCGCCTTCGTGTTGGTCCCGGTCCCGCCCACGGTGATGACCTTGCCGTTGACGCCGCGCACCGTCTCGCCGGTGAGCTCCGGCAGGTCGCCGAGGAGCTTGGCGATCTCCTCGCCGGCCTGCTGCGCGGTCAGCGGCTCGGTCGCGGCCGCCTTGGCCGGGCCCGTGCCCGACGAACCGGAGGAGGCGGTGCCGGAGCCCCCGCCGCATGCCGTGGTGAAGGAGAAGAGGGCGGTCACGGCCACCGCTGACGTGACCCGCCGGAACCGGCGGGGACGAGGAATGGTCATGGTGTTGCCTTTCTGGTTCGGTCACCCATGGGGGCGTCAGTGCACGACGGCCGACATGCCGAGATAGGCGGCGGCGACCTGCTGCTCGTCGACCTCCGACCGGTCGTTCACCCAGCGGAGGTGGCCGGTCTGGAGCGCGCCGACCTGGTCGGCGACGGTGAGGACGTCCCGCGCCTTCTCCTCGACGAGCACCACGGTGGTGCCCTCCCGCTGGAGGCGCTGGAAGGCGGCCATGATCTCCGCCGTGACGAGCTGCGCCAGCCCGAGCGACGGCTCGTCGCTGATGAGCAGGCGCGGCCGGCGCACGAGGAAGGGGGCCAGGCTGAGCATCTGCTGCTCGCCGCCGGACAGGTTGCCCGCCGGCTGCCCGGCCCGGCGGGCCAGCGATTCGAACTGCTCGTAGACCTGGGCCCGGTCGGCCTTGGACGGGAGCCAGATGCTCAGGTTCTCGTCGACGGTGATCGAGGGGAAGACGCCCCGGGACTCGGGCACGAGCACGAGACCGCGCTCCACGCGCTCCAGCGCGCCCAGCGCCGTGATGTCCTCGCCGTCGAAGACGATCCGCCCGCCGGTCGCCGGGACCAGCCCGGCGATGGCAGAGCACAGCGTGGTCTTTCCGGACCCGTTCGCGCCCAGCAGCGCCAGAATCGTGCCCTCCCGCACGGCCAGGTCGATCCCATGCAGAACCTCGACCTCCCCGTACGCCGCCCGCACCCCATCCAACTCCAGCAGTCCGGACCCGCCACCGTTCCCGGCCGCGGTCCCAGCGGCGGACCCAGCCGCAGCGGTCGCGGGGGCGGCGTCCGGCTCCCGCACCGTGAGGGGCGGCTCCTCCGCCGCCTCGGCCGCCACCGTCGTGCTGGCTGCGGTCGCGGTGAGTTCGGCTCGTTTGCGGTCGCGGCGGTGTCGGGCGGCCTTGGACTGTGCGGCGAGGAGGCCGTTGGGCTGGGCCGCGAGCTGGATGGCGCCGAGCCCGAAGAGCACCTGGGGGATGAGGTCGTTGCTGGTGCCGCCCCAGCTGATCGGTCCGAGGGTGAAGCCGTGGGCCATGATCCAGGGCAGCACGGCGCTGATGATGCCGGCCTCGATGGCACCCCCGGGCTGGCGGATCCCGATGATCACGACGATCGCCAGCCACAGGAACGTGGCCTGCGGAGGGTTGGCGGTGTTGAGGATCGTGCCGTACACCGTGACGGCCAGGATGCCGCCCAGCCCCGCGACCGCGGCGGAGATGACGAAGATGAGGAGCTTGGTGACCGGCGGGGAGACGGCCGACGCCGACGCGGCCGGCTCGGCCGTACGCACCGCGATCATCGCGCGTCCCGCCGCGGAGTCGGTGAGGTTGCCGGCGATCCAGACCATCAGCAGCACGGTGAGGAAGCAGACGACCAGCAGCACCCGGTCGTCGCCGAGGTCGATCGGCCCGAACCGCGGCCTCGGGATCGACCAGCCGGCCGTGCCGTTGGAGAACCACTCCATCTTGAACAGCACGTTGGTGGCGAGCAGCGCCAGAGCCAGCGTGGCGAAGGTCAGACTGAGCCCGGACAATCGCAGCGCCGGCAGCGCGGTCAGCGCGCCGAGCACGGCCGCCACCAGGACGCCGACCACGGCGGCCGGCACGTAGTGCCAGCCGTTGGCCAGCAGCAGGCCGACGGTGAGACCCGCCGCGGTGGCGAACGCCCCCTGGGCCAGGCTCACCATGCCGCCGAGCCCGGTGACGATGGTGAAGGACAGCAGGATGATGCCCAGCGCGAGCCCGTAGATGAGCAGCTGACGCCAGATGCCGTTGGCGAAGGTCAGGGCCGGCACCAGGATGATCGCCGACTTGATGATCCACGGCAGGGCCTTCTTGAACGGCGTGAGGTCGTCGCGGTAGTCCGGGGTCGGCTTGGCCGCCGACGCGCTGGTGCCCGCCTTGCGCCGCTTGCGGTCGTACCCGAGGAAGATCAGCGCGATGAACAGCACGGCGTACGGCACCGAGGCGGTCAGGCCGTAGACCTTGGCCGCCCAGGCGCCGACGGCGCCCAGGTAGTCCTCGTTGACGTACGCCACGACCACGTTCCGCAGGGCGCCGATGAGCAGGCCGGCGAGGAAGGCCAGCGGGACCGAGCGCAGTCCCGCCACCACGGCGGCCGTCGTGGCGACGAACAGGGCCAGCGTGTAGTTGTCGTTGACCAGCCCGAACGGGCCGGGGAACGGGGCGGCGAGCACGCCCGCGATGGCGGCCACGAAGAAGCTGATCACCCACGAGAGGGTCGAGACCCGGCCGGTGTCGATGCCGCGCAGCCGCGCCAGCACCGGGCTGTCAACCGCGGTCCGCATGTGCAGGCCGAGGGAGGTGAAGCGGAGGAAGGCCCACATCGCGAGGAAGAGCAGGATGCTGGCGGCCAGGGCGACGAGCTGGTCGTTGCTCAGGACCAGCCCCTCGGCCAGCACGTGCTGCGCGGGGGGCAGCACGCCGGGCACCTGGTACACCTCGGCCACGTCCTGGAACGGGATCCCGAACAGGTCACGCAGCGCACCGCAGACCAGCAGCACGAAGGCCGGCACGACGATGAGGACGCCGACGCCCGCGACGATCTTCGTCGACTCCTCGGCGTCGGTCAGCCGCGAGAACACCAGGCGGTCCCAGGCCCAGCCCATGAGCGGGGCGAACAGCAGCACCACGAACAGCAGCGTCAGCCACTTGTTCCAGCCCAGGGCGACGTGCAGCTGGTGGTAGAGGTAGGCGGAGGCGAAGGCGGTGGCCGCGTGGCCGAAGTTGAAGATGCGGGACGTCGAGTGCGACAGGACGAGCCCGATCGCGAGCAGGGCGTAGATCGCTCCCGACACCGCGCCGCTGATCGCGATGCTGAAGAACTGCACAGATACTCCTCACGTGCCTGAAGCGTCAGTTGCCGAGGTAGGCCGCGATGACCTCAGGGTTCCTGCGGATCTCGGCGGGCGTGCCGTCGGCCAGCACCGCCCCCTGGACCAGGCAGACGACGCGGTCGGCCAGGCCCATCACGAAGTCGACGTCGTGCTCCACGAGGATCACCGTCAGCTCGTGCCGCCGCACCAGCCCGAGGAGGACCTCGCGGAGCAGCTCGGTCTCCCGCTGCCCCAGCCCCGAGGTCGGCTCGTCGAGCAGCAGCAGCCTGGGCGAGTCCACGATGGCCCTGGCGAACTCCAGCAGCCGCAGCCGGCCGATCGGCAGCGTCGCCGCGCTCACGTCGCGCACGTCGGAGAGCCCGCACAGCTCGACGACCTCGTCCACCCGCTGGAGCAGGGCCTCGGTCTCGCGCCTGCGGTGCGGCAGGCCCAGCAGGTCGCCCAGCAGCCCGCGCCCTCGGGTGCGCCATTCCAGCGGTACGAGCACGTTCTGCCGGACGGTCAGCCAGCCGAACGCCTGGTGCCGCTGGAAGGTCCGGCGGATGCCGTGCCGGGAGAGCCAGGAGGCCGTCCTGGCGGTGACGTCCGCGCCGTCGAGGACGATGCGCCCTTCGGTGGGGGTGCGCAGTCCCGAGACCGAGTCCAGGAGTGTCGTCTTGCCGGCGCCGTTGGGGCCGATGAGGCCGACCACCTGGCCGCCGGGGACGTCCAGGGTGACCGCGTCGACCGCCGTGATCCCGCCGAATCGCACCGTCACGTCCGCCAGGCGGAGAACGTTCTCGCCGCCGGGATCGCCGGGCGGGCGGGCTTGGGCGGCTTGGGCAAGGTTCATGTGTGCTCACTTCCTCGGAGAGGCGCGTCTCCACCGCGAGCGCCGACCGGCGTCCTGGCAAAGAGAACCCGTTACCGTTGGAGGTAGCGTGACCAGCTGAGTACCGCTTGTCAATATCCCCGCTGCCACCAGAATCTCGGCGGCACTCTTGACAGATGCCGCCGGACGGGTGAGCCTTCGCTAAACAGAACGTGTTACCAAACGGTCGTGATGTGCCCGGCAGTCCGGCCGTCTCCATCTCCGAGAGGAACGCGGATGACGTCGATCGATGAGTTCCGTGCCAGGGCGCGAGCCTGGCTGGAGCAGCACGCCAAACCCTTCGACGAGGCGGCCGGATACGACCTGGAGGGGAGCGCCGTCCCGCTCCAGGAGTCGAAGCGGTTCCAGAAGGCCCTGTGGGAGGCCGGGTTCGCCGGCATCACCTGGCCGAAGGAGTACGGCGGGCAGGGCCTCGGCGCCGCGGAGCTGATCGCCTTCAACGAGGAGGCGGCCGACTTCGACCTGCCCACCGGGCCGTTCACCATCGGCCTCGGCATGCCCGGCCCGACGATCCTGGAGCTCGGCACGGAGGAGCAGAGGAAGCGCTACCTGCCCCCGCTGCTGCGCGGCGACGAGATCTGGTGCCAGCTCTTCTCGGAGCCCGGCGCGGGCTCGGACGTCGCCAGCCTGCAGACCACGGCCACGCGGACCGAGACCGGCTGGCTCATCAACGGCCAGAAGGTGTGGACCTCGGGCGCCCAGTACAGCGACTTCGGCACCATCATCGCCCGCACCGACCCGACGGTGGCCAAGCACCGCGGCATCACCATGTTCATCGTCGACATGCACCACCCGGGCGTCACCGTGCGGCCCCTCGTCGTGGCCACCGGGCACGCCCCGTTCAACGAGGTGTTCTTCGACGACGTCGAGGTGCCGGCGGACGCGGTCGTCGGCGAGGTCGGCGAGGGCTGGGGCGCCGCGGTGGTGATGCTCCGCAACGAGCGCGTCACCATCGGCGCCGGGGGCCGCGCCCGCTCCAACCCGCTGGGCTTCGACTCGCTCGTCGAGCTGGCCCGCGCTCGCGGCCTGGAGACCGACACCGCCGTCCGGCGCAGGCTCGCCGTCCTGTACGCCCGGGAGTCCGCGCTCGGCGCGTACGGGCGGGTGCTGCACGAGGAGACCACCGCCGGCGTCGAGATCGGCGCCCGCGGGTCCGCCGCGAAGCTCGCCGGCGCCGAGCTGGCCCTCTGGGCGGCCGACCTGGCGCAGGACATCATCGGCAGCGACATCGCGCTCGGCGGCGCCGACCTGGAGCGGGTGGTTGCGGCCATCGTGGCCGCCCCCGGCGGCGCCGTGGCGGGCGGCACCAACGAGATCCAGCGCAACATCGTCGGCGAGCGCGTGCTCGGGCTGGCGAAGGATCCCGGCGTCGACCGGAACACGCCCTTCAACCAGCTCAAGCTGTCCCGCTGACCGGGCCATCACCTCAGGAGCTCACGTGTCACTCATCTTCACCGACGACCAGAAGAGCCTCGCCGAGACGGTCAGGCGCTTCGTCGCGCAGCGCACGCCCCTGCCGAAGGTCCGCGAGGTCATCGGCGGCGACCAGGCCTACGACCAGGAGGTGTGGTCGCGGCTGGCCGGGGACCTCGGCCTGGCCGGCCTGACCATCCCGGAGGAGTACGGCGGCGCCGGCGCCACCCAGGCCGACCTGTCGGCGGCGCTGCGCGAGCTGGGCGCGGGGCTGGTGCCCTCGCCGCTGCTGGCCTGTGTGCTGACGGCCGGCGCCCTGCTCGCCCTGGACGACGAGGAGGCCAAACGGGAGGTGCTGCCGCGGATCGCCGAGGGCGCCCTCGTCGGCGCGCTCGCCGTCAGCGAGCCGGGGAACCGCCGGTGGATCCCCGCGGAGCCGGAGACCACGGCGACCGGCTCCGGCGACGCGGTCACCCTGTCCGGCGCCAAGGTGGCGGTGCTGAACGGCGCGGAGGCGGGCGTCCTGCTCGTGCAGGCCCGCGGCCCGCAGGGCGTGGGCCTGTACCTCGTCGAGCGCTCGGCCGGCGGCCTCACGGTGACCAAAGACGAGGTCGTGGACCCGACCCGCAGCTCGGCCACCGTGACGCTCGACGGCGCCCCGGCCCGGCTCGTCGCGGGCGACGCCGTCGCCGCGCTCGACCGCGTGGCCGACCTCGCGAACCTGGCGATCGCCTCGGAGCAGTGCGGAGCCATGCTCGCGTGCCTCACCATGACCACCGAGTACGCCAAGGTCCGCTACGCGTTCGGCCAGCCCATCGGCGCCTACCAGGGTGTCAAGCACAAGCTGGCCGACATGTACAACCTGTGGGCGCTCGCCGACGCGGCGCTGCGGGAGGCGACACGGGCGGCCGACGAGGAGCCGGCGAAGCTCGGCACGGCGGCCGCCGCCGCGCGGACGCTCTCCTCGCCCGGATACCTCACCTCGGCCAAGGAGACCATGCTCCTGCACGGCGGCATCGGCTTCACCTGGGAACACGACGCCCACTTCTTCTACAAGAACGCGATCGCCGGCAACGTGCTCGCCGGCGACGCCGACTACCAGCAGGACCGGCTCGCCGACAAGCTCGGCGTCTGACACGCGGCCACGGGCGGGCGCCCGCACGGCGCCCGCCTTCCATGCCTTCCACCTGGGATGAACCATGACCGCTGGCCCGCAGGTCCCCGCCGACACGGACCCACGGGCGGTACTCCGCCGCGCGCGGCTGCCGCTCGTCGCCGCCCCGACGCTGCTCGTCTCCGGTCCCGAACTGGTGATCGCCGCCTGCCGGGCGGGCGTCTTCGGGAGCTTCCCGACGGCGAACTGCCGTGAGGAGGGCCGGCTCGACGAGTGGCTGCGCCGCATCGGGGAAGAGTGCGCCGAGGCGCCGGACGCCGCCCCCTGCGTCCCCGACCTCATCGCACCGCTCGAACCCCAGGCTGCGGCAGGACCTGGAGGTCATCATCCGCCACCGCCCCGCCGCGGTGATCACCTCCGTCGGCTCCCCCGCCGCCGTCACCCCCGCGCTGCGCGACGCCGGAATCCAGGTCTGGTGCGACGTGGCCACGGTCCACCACGCCCAGCGGGCCGCCGACGCGGGCGCCGACGGGCTGATCCTGCTCACGGCGGGAGCGGGCGGCCAGACCGGCAACGCCAACCCGTTCGCCTTCGTACGTGCCGTACGGGAGAGGTTCGACGGGATCATCGCGCTGTCCCTGACCAACGCCCTGTCCGGGCTGGAGACCAACCTGCTGCGCCGGTCCCTGCTGGCCCAGGGGCTCGACCCCGCCGAGTTCGGCATCGGGCCGAAGCGCTTCTCCATGGCGGCGCTGGAAGGCCGCGAAGGCGGAGCCCCGAAACGGTGGCGCGACATCTGGAGCGCCGGTCACTCCGTCTCGGGCGTCCGCGACGTGCCGTCCGTCGCAGAGCTGGTGGACCGGCTCGCCCGCGAGTACGGGGAAGCGGCCGAGGCGATGCTGGCCCTGGCCTCCGGGGTGCGGCGATGACCGGTCACGGCGGCAGTGAAGGCCCGCCCGGCCGCCGCCACGGCGCGAACCCGCCCGGCGCGCTCGCGGGGCTGCGGGTGCTCGACCTGACCACTGAGCGCGCCTGGCTGAGCGGGCGCGTCCTGGCCGACCTCGGAGCACTCGTCACCCTGGTGGAGCCGCCCGGCGGGCATCCCGCCCGGTCCGGTCCCGCGTGGCTCGCCTTCAACCGGGGGAAGCGCTCGGTGACCCTGGACCTGCGCCGTGGCCGCGACCTGGTCCTGCGGCTGGTGGCCGCCGCCGACGTCGTGGTCGAGTCGTACGCGCCGGGAACGCTCCAGGAGCTGGGCCTCGGCCACGACGCGCTGGCGGCGGTGAACCCGCGCGTCGTGCTGGCCGGCGTCACCCCCTTCGGCCAGACCGGCCCGTACGCCCGCCACGCGGCCGGCGACCTCGTCGTCGCGGCCACCGGCGGCGCGGTGTGGCTCAGCGGCGACCCTGACCGCCCGCCGGTCCGCATCAGCTCCGACCAGTACTTCCTGCACGCCGCGGCCGAGGCCGTGGTGCACACGCTCGTGGCGGTCCGGCACGCCAGGCTCACCGGGCGGGGCCAGCACGTCGACGTGTCGGCGCAGCTGGCGACGATCCGTTCGCTCATGAACGCGGTGCCCGGTCCGTACACGGACGGCTCGGTCGTGGACCGGGCCTCCTTCGGGGAGCCGGTCCCCGGCCTGCCCTACCGCCAGCTGTACGCCTGCCGCGACGGGCACGTCCTGGCGACCGTCCCCTTACGGCCAGGACCGGAGGGGTATCTCGCCTGGCTGCGCGACGAGGGGCACCTCACCCCCGGGCTGGAGGCTCCGGCCGAGGGCCCCGCGTTCCCCGAGCTGCTGGCCGGCGCGCTGGCGGCGTACTTCCGCACCGAGACCAAGGCGACGCTGACCCGCAAGGCGCTGGAGCGCCGGCTCATGGTGGCCCCCGTCAACACGGTGGCCGACCTGATGGACGACGAGCAGCTGGCCGGGCGCGACTACTTCCGCACGGTCCGCGCGGGCGGCGAGACCCTGCGCGTGCCCGGCACGTGGGCCCGCCTGTCCGCGACCCCGCTGGCGGGCGGCGGGCACGTCGCCGAGGCCGGGGCCGACAACGAGACGGTGTGGCGGGACGAGGCCGGGCTCTCCGCCCTGGAGCTGCGCCGTCACCGCGACGAAGGGGTGATCTGATGACCGGGCCGCTCGACGGCGTCAAGGTGTGGGATGCGTCGTGGGTGGGCGTCGGCCCGCTGACGGCGCGATACCTGGCCGAGTACGGTGCCACGGTGGTGCGCACGGAAAGCCTCCGGTCGGTGGACGTGCTGCGGATGGCGCCGCCGTTCACGGCCAGACCGGCCCGCGCCGCCACTTCGCCGGCTTCGGCACCGTGCTCGCCGCCATGAGCGGCTTCTGCGAGCTCACCGGGTGGCCCGACCGCGGCCCGGGCTCCCCGTACGGCGCGTACACCGACTTCATCGCCCAGCGGTTCGCGGCCGCGGCCGTGATCACCGCGCTGGAGCGCCGCGACCGGACCGGCGAGGGACAGTACATCGACCTGTCGCAGATGGAGACGGCCCTGATGTTCCTGGCGCCGGAGCTGGTCGACCACCAGCGGACCGGGCGCGTCGCCACGCGCGACGGCAACCGGAGCCGCGGCGCCGCCCCGCACGGCGTCTTCCCGTGCCTGCCCGAGGACGGCCGCGAGCGGTGGGTCGCCATCGCGGCGACGTCCGACGCCGAGTGGGCGGCCCCCTGCGCCGGGCGCTGGGCGACCCCGGATGGGCGGCGGATGCCCGCCTCGGCACCCTGGCCGGGCGCAAGGAGCAGGAGGACCGGCTCGAAGCGGAGCTCGCCGCCTGGACGCGCGCCCGCACCGCCGCCGAGGTGGTCGGCGCGCTCCAGCCGGGCGTGCCGGCCGGGCCGGTGCACGACGCCCGGGGGCTCCAGGCCGACCCGCAGGTGGCGCACCGGCGCTACTTCCGGCGGCACCCGCACCCCGTCATGGGCGAGATGCCCCTACGAGGGCGCCCAGGCGGAGATGTCGCTGACGCCGCACCGCGTCACCAAGGCGGCCCCGCTGCTCGGCGAGGACAACGAGAAGGTCCTCACCGCGCTGCTGGGCTTCAGCCGGGCCGAGGTGGCGGAACTCGCCGCGTCGGGCACTCTGGAGCAGGTCCTCGACTGACCCACCCGCAACGGAAGGTGACCGCCATGTCCCCTCAGATCGTCGACCTCACGGGCCAGACCGCCGTCGTGACCGGCTGCTCCTCGGGCCTCGGGCGGCGGTTCGCCGTCACCCTGGCGGAGCACGGGGCCCACGTGGTCGCGGTGGCGCGGCGGGCCGACCGGCTCAAGGACCTCGCCGACGAGATCGAGGCGGCCGGCGGCTCCTGCCTGCCGCTCGGCGCCGACCTCACCGACGACGCCCAGCTCGGCGGCGTGCTCGACGCGGCCGAGGAGCGGTTCGGCACCGCCACCATCCTGGTCAACAACGCCGGCGTCCCCGACGCCCAGTACGCCACGAAGATGCCCGTGGAGCTCGTCGACCGCGTGCTGGGCACGAACCTGCGCGCGCCCTGGCTCCTGTCCTGCGACTTCGCGCGCCGGCTGATCAAGGCGGGCACCGGCGGCCGGGTGGTGAACATCTCCTCCATGGGCGCCTACGAGTACAGAGGCGGGGGAGCGGCGCTGTACTCGGTGACCAAGGCCGCCCTGTCCAGGATGACGGAGGTGCTCGCCGTCGAGTGGGCCAGGTTCCACATCAACGTCAACGCCATCGCGCCGGGGGCCTTCGCCTCGGAGATGATGGACGGCATGATGGAGCGGACCGGCGCCGACCCGACGGGCTACTTCCCCCGGGCCCGCATGGGCGACCCGCGGCAGCTCGACAGCACGCTGCTCTACCTGGTCTCGCCGCACTCCGAGTTCGTCACCGGGACGGTGGTCAAGGTCGACGACGGCCAGGGCGCGCGCTGACGCGGATCACCTGCCCGCCTCGGGCTCCGGGGCGAGCAGGCGCTTGGCGGCGAACTTCAGCCGTTCCTCGACGTACTCGGGGGTCATCTGGTCGTTGAGCCAGCCGATGACGCTGCTGTTCCAGAGCGACTCCAGCATGTGCAGCACGCGGTACTCGGCCGTCGTGGTGCGGTGTGACGGGCCCCAGGCCGCGAGCGCGAGCAGGTCGGTGAGCGCGGTCGGGTCGGACTTCTCCATCAGCGGCGAGGCGTCCTCCGGCTGCTGCCCCAGCGGCTTGGGGATGTGGTAGGCGCTGAGCGCGGCGTGTGCCCAGCCCCGGTTGTACTGCATCGCCCGGAAGGCGCGGTTGAGCACCTCAGCGGCCCGTCCCTCGGGGGTGCGCTGCCGTGGCGGGCGCCGGATGATGTCCTGCCGCAGCTCTTCGAGCTGCACCATGATGGCGGCGCTGATCAGCGCGTCCTTCGACGGGTAGTAGCGGTAGAGGGTCGACAGGGCGACGTCCGCGATGCGGGCGACCTCGCGCATCTGGACCGCTTCGTAGCCGCCTCTTGTGGCCAGGGCCATCCCGGCATCCAAAACGCGTTCCGCTCTGAAGGCCCGGGCCTCGGGCGTCCGGCCCTTCCTGCTGACACGGCCCACGAAGAGCCCCCTTTCCGGCCGGTGGAGAACGCGACGGCCACCCCGCGTGGTACGGCGTCGACGGCTGAAAGCCGGAAACAAAGAGTACAGGTTATCGAGTGGGGCGGCGCCTTCCCCGGCGCCGCCCCGCCGGGCTCAGCCGCGGTGGCGGGAGAGCACGAGGCTGCCGGCCGCCGCGAAGAACATCCCGACGCCCTGCACGAAGCTGACGTCGACGTCCTGGACCTGCTCCACGGCCTCGCCCCGGAGCTGGCGCACCGCCTCCTGGATGGCGAACATGCCGTACATGCCGGTGTGGGTGTAGGACAGGCCGCCGCCGTTGGTGTTCATCGGCAGCGAGCCGCCCTTGACCGTGTTGCCCTCCGCGACGAAGTCGCCCGACTCGCCCCGGCCGACGAACCCGAGGTCCTCCAGCATGTAGAGCGGGACGTGCGCGAAGGCGTCGTAGGCCATGAGATGGTCCACGTCGGCGTGCGTGATGCCCGCGGTCCTGAACGCCTCCGCGCCCGCCTTGCGGAAGGCCGCGAACGATCCGGGGTCGGCCATCTGCGACACCAGGGGGCCCTCGGCCGCCTCTCCCGAGCCGAGGAGGTACACCGCCCGGTCGCCGCTCGGCAGGTCCTTCGCCCGCTCGGCCGAGGTGAGCACGAGCGCGCCGCCGCCGTCGGTCACCACGCAGCACATGTCCCTGGTGAACGGGTACGCGATCGGCGGACCCGCCAGGACCTCCTCGACGGTGACGGGCTTGCGCCGGAAGGCGCGCGGGTTGTTCAGCGCCCACGACCTCTGCGCCACCACGACCTGGGCCAGGTGCTCGCGGGTCATGCCGCGCTCGTGCAGGAAGCGCAGCGCGGGGAGGGTGAAGGTGGAGTACGGGGCCTGGGCTCCGTACACGGTCTCGAACTGCCCGCTCGCGGAGGCCGGGTTGGGCGCCCAGGGCGCGACGCCGACGCGCGAGCGGCCGGACTCGCCGTGCGTGACGAGCACGACGTCGGCGGCGCCCGCCGCGATGGCGGCCGCGGCGTGGCGGACGTGCAGCATGAAGCTGCAGCCGCCGACCAGGGTCCCGTCGAGCCAGCGCGGCTCGATGCCGAGGTGGTGGGAGACCTCCATGGCCAGCGGCCCGGCGGTGGCCACGCCGTCCACGTCGGCGGTGGTGAGCCCCGCGTCGGCGAGGGCGTTCCTGGCCGCCTCCGCGTGCAGGCCGAGGACGGACATCTCGGGGCGGACGCCGATGCCGGTGGTCTCCGCGGCGCCGACGACGGCGATGCCGCCGCGGTGCATCGACGTCATCGGGCCACCGCCGGGGCGAACACCGGGAGCGTGTAGTCCTCGTACTCGATGAATTCGGCCTTCAGCGGCATGTCCAGCTCCAGGTTCTCGGGCTCGGGCGCGACGCCGACGATGTTCGTCATCATGCGCGGCCCCTCGGCCAGCTCCACCAGCGCCACGACGACCGGCGTCGCGGGGTCGAAGGGCGGGAACGGCCGGTAGTTGATGATGTACGACACCAGCCGCGCGTCGCCGCTGACCGTCGTCCACTCCACCTCCTCCGAGCCGCACCGGGGACAGAACGGGCGGGGGTAGAAGTAGTGCCGCGAGCAGGGGGTGCAGCGCTGGATGCGCAGCTCCTTGTCCGCGGCGCCCTCCCAGAACGGGAGCGTCTCCGGGATGGGCGCGGGGGCCGGGCCGGGCATGGCGGTTCCTTTCGACGGCGCGGGACGACGGTCGGCGGGCCGAGCCCGGCCGAGTTAAAGACAACATGTTCTGCTTATAGCAGGGTTGAAGCCAGAGCGGCCCTTGTCAAGGGGGTACGGACTCTTGTCCTGTTTGCCGTAACGTGTTCTACTTGTCGTCAGTTGTGGGACCTGGACGGATCCCGTGGTCATGTCCGCCGAGCGTTCGCGGGGAATGAGGATCATGCCAATCGACGCATCTCTGGTCGGCCGCAAGAGCGAGCCCCTCACGAGGTCCTGGACGTCCGCCGACGCGCTGCTCTACGCGATCGCCGTCGGCGCCGGCCAGGAGGACCCGCTGACCGAGCTGGAGTTCACCACCGAGAACACCGAGGGCAAGCCGCAGCGGGTCCTGCCGACCTTCTGCAACGTGGCGATGGGCGGCGGCATGTCCCTGCCTGACGACCTCGACCTCACCAGGATGCTCCACGCCGAGCAGGCCTTCGAACTGCTGGGCACGGTCCCGGCCGCGGGCGAGGTCGAGGCGACGGGCGAGATCGTCGGCGTCTACGACAAGGGCTCGGGCGCCATCGTCGCCAGTGAGACGCTCGCCCGCGACTCCGCCGGCCAACCGCTCGCCAGGATCCGTACCTCGCTCTTCTTCCGCGGGTACGGCGGCTTCGGCGGCGAGCGGGGGCCGGGTACGTCGTGGGAGCTGCCGACCGGCGCCCCCGACCACGTCGTGACCTACGCGACCCGGCCCGATCAGGCGCTCCTCTACCGGCTGACCGGCGACCGGAACCCGCTGCACACCGACCCGTCCTTCAGCGGCAGGGGCGGCTTCCCGAGGCCGATCCTGCACGGCATGTGCACCTACGGCTTCACCGGCCGCGCGCTGCTGCACGCCGCCGCCGGATCCGACCCCGGGCGCTTCCGCGCCATGTCCGGCCGTTTCACCAAGCCGATACTCCCCGGGCAGACGATCACGGTGTCGATCTGGGCCGACGGCGCCGACGTCCGGTTCCGGACGACCGACGAGACCGGGGCCGTGGTGATCGACCACGGAACCGCGGTGATCCGCTGACCGGCTTCTGACAGGCGCGGCCCCGCCGCGCCCGTCAGAAGGCGCGGCCCCGCCGCGCGAACACCTCCAACTCCTCCAATCGGAAGGGCGTCCCATGGGATCTCTTGACGGCAGAGTCGCCATCATCACCGGTGCCGGCCGCGGCATCGGAGCCTCCATCAGCCGCGCGTTCGCCCAGCAGGGCGCGCGGCTCGTGCTCAACGACCTCGGCGCCGGCCCGGACGGCAGCGGCGGCGACGCCGGGCCCGCGCAGGACATCGCCAAGGAGGTCACCGACCTCGGCGGCGAGGCGGTCTCCGACGGCGGCGACATCGGCGACACCGCGACCGGCCGGCGTCTCGTCGAGATGGCCGTCGAGTCCTACGGGCGCCTCGACGTCGTCGTCAACGTCGCCGGCATCCTCCGCGACAAGATGATCTTCAACCTGCCCGAGGAGGACTGGGACGAGGTCATCCGGGTGCACCTGCGCGGCCACTTCAGCACGATCAAGCCCGCCGCCGCCTACTGGCGCCAGCAGCGCAACCCGGACGGGCACTACCGCATCATCAACTTCACCTCCGACTCCGCCCTCCAGGGCTCCCCGGGCCAGCCCAACTACGCCGCCGCGAAGATGGGCATCATCGGCCTGACCGCTTCCCTCGCCAACGGCCTGGCCCGGTACGGCGTGACGGCGAACGCGATCGCCCCCGGCGCGGCCACCCGCCTGACCGCCACCGTCCCCGACGACAAGAAGCTCGGCGAGGACCCCGGCGAGGAGCAGCTCATGTCGCCGGACAACATCGCGCCGATCGTCACCTACCTCGCCGGCACCGAGTCCGACTGGCTGTCGGGCCGCACCATCGGCGCGGCCGGCCACGAGGTCCGGCTGTGGAACAACCCCGAGGTCGTCGAGACCATCAGCTCCGACGGGCCGTGGGACCTGCAGGACCTCGCCGCCAAGCTCACCACGTCGTTCCGGCCCAAGGCGGACGGCCTGCACCCGTCGATCTTCATGGGGCAGCTTCCCAAGTGAGGGCCGCGTCCAGGTGGGGCGGCCGGGCGGCCGCTCACCGGGACGCACCGGCCGGGCGGGCCGCGATCCCGCCCGGCCGCCACGACACGGGGCACGGGGGGCCACGGGGGGCCACGGGGGGCCACGGGGGGATCGTCTAGCTACGTCACGCCGACAGGAGAGAGACGCACCATGTCCTCTGCCACTCACTCGACCACGGCACCCACCGGCTTCTACGAGATCGCCGCCGCCGACCCCGGCCGGCCCGCCATCATCGACCCCGATGGATCGACCATCACCTGTGGCGACCTGCTGGCGCGGGTCAACCGCGTCTCGCGCGCGCTGCGCTCCCACGGCCTGTCGGCCGGTGACAGCGTGGCGGTGGCGGTGCACAACGGCCACGAGTATCTGGAGCTGATGCTGGCCACCGGGCAGGTCGGCATGTTCCTCGTCCCGGTCAACTGGCGGCTGACCCCGGCGGAGATGCTCTACATCATCGAGGACTCCGGAGCCCGGGTCGTCGTCGCCGACGTCGAGCAGGCCCGTACGCTGCCGGAGGAGTCGCTGCCCGAGCACCGGTTCGTGATCGGCGGGCAGGCGGCCGGCTGGCGCCCGTACCCCGAGCTGGGCGAGGGCGAGCCGTCCGACGCGCCGCCGGACCGCCGGTTCGGCGGCACCATGGGCTACACCTCCGGCACCACCGGCAACCCCAAGGGCGTGCGTTCCCTCCTCTACCCCGACTCCGAGCCGGAGCCGGTCATCAGCGCCCTGTACGGGGGACTCGCCGCCCGCTACGAGGTCACCCTGGACAAGGGCGTGCACCTGGTGTGCTCGCCGATCTACCACGCCGCCCCGACCGGGCACGCGTACGCGTTCCTCCAGCTCGGGCACACCGTGGTGATCCAGGGCAAGTTCGACGCCGAGGGCGTGCTGGAGGCGATCGAGCGGCACCGGGTGACCAGCGTGCACATGGTCCCCACCCACTTCAACCGGATGCTGCGCCTGCCGGAGGAGGTCCGGGCCAGGTACGACCTGTCCAGCCTGGAAGCGGTGATCCACGCGGGCGCGCCGTGCCCGGTGCCGATCAAGCAGCGGATGCTCGACTGGCTGGGGCCGGTGGTGTGGGAGTACCTCGCCTCGACCGAGGGCGGCGTCTCCCTCGTGAGCCCGCGGGAGTGGCTGCGCAAGCCCGGCACCGTGGGACGCCCGACGCCGAACACCATCGTCAAGATCCTCGGCGAGGACGGCGAGGAGGTGCCGGCCGGGACGGCGGGCACCATCTACTTCGGCATCCCCGGGCGCGAGGCGCTCTTCGAGTACAACAACGACCCGGCCAAGACCGCCGCAAGCCGGAAGGGAGGGCTCGCCACCGTCGGCGACTACGGCTACTTCGACGAGGACGGCTACGTGTTCCTGCTCGACCGGCGCACCGACCTCATCATCTCCGGCGGCGTCAACATCTACCCGGCGGAGATCGAGCAGGCCCTGATCACGCATTCCGCCGTCGCCGACGTCGCCGTCATCGGGGTCCCCGACCCGGACTGGGGCCAGAACGTGCTGGCCGTCGTCCAGCCGGCCGAGGACGCGGTCCCCGGCGACGAGCTCGCCGCCGCGCTGCGCGCCCACTGCGCCGAGCGCCTGGCCTCGTTCAAGATCCCCCGGCGTTTCGAGTTCCGGGCCGACTTCCCCCGGACGGAGACCGGCAAGCTGCAGCGCCGCAAGCTCCGCGACCACTACGCGGGTGAGGGGGAGAAGCCGTGAAGACCGGCGTGCACGCCTTCGAGGCCGGCATCGCCGACGTCGCCGCCTGCGCCGCGTGGGCCGAGGAGGCCGGCTACGACGTCGTGGCCAGCGCCGAGGTCGACCACGACCCGTTCCTGCCGCTGGCGCTGGCCGCCCGTGACACCAGCCGGGTGCGGCTGGCGACCACGATCGCGGTCGCCTTCGCCCGCACGCCGATGACGATGGCGTACGTCGCCAACGACCTGCAGGCGCTGTCCGGAGGCAGGTTCGTCCTCGGCCTCGGCACCCAGACCAAGCCGCACATCACCCGCCGGTTCGGCATGCCGTGGGGCCGGCCGGCGGCGCGGATGCGCGAGTACATCACCGCCCTGCGCGCGATCTGGGACGACTGGAACACCGGCCGCCCGGTCCGGCACGAAGGGGAGCACTACCGGCACACGCTGATGACGGCGACCTTCCGCCCGGCGCCGCACGGTCACGGCAACCCGCCGATCCACCTCGCCGCGGTCGGGCCGCTCATGACCCGGCTGGCCGGAGAGGTGGCCGACGGGCTGATCCCGCACGGCTTCAGCACCGAGCGCTACTTCCGCGAGGTGACCCTCCCGGCCCTGGAGGAAGGACTGGAGCGGGCCGGCCGCGACCGCTCCGAGGTGACCGTCCACTGCCCGGGGTTCGTGCACGTCCACGCCCCCGGCGACGACGTCGACGCGCAACGGCGGATGCTGCGCGGGCGGGTCGCCTTCTACGGCTCCACACCGGCCTACCGCGGCGTGCTGGACCTGCACGGCTGGCAGGAGCTGCACGAGCGGCTGCACGCCCTGTCGGTCACCCCCGACGAGGACCGCTGGGACCGGATGGCCGACCTCGTCGACGACGAGGTGCTCGACACCTTCTGCGTCAGCGGCTCCCTCGCGGAGGTGACGGCGGAGGTCTCCCGCCGCTTCGGCGGGCTGGTCGACCAGGTCCACATCCAGCCGCCGGCCGGCACGCCCGAGCCGGAGATCCGCGCGGCGCTGGCGTCGCTGAAGAACCAGGCGTCCGGCGTCCGCTGACCAGCGGGAGAGAGGAACGGCATCCGTGTCCGACAACCCTGTCGTCCTGGTGGAACGTGACGGGAGCGGCATCGTCACCGTCACGCTCGACCGGCCCGACACCAAGAACAGCGTGCCGCACGCCGGCTGGATCGAGCTCGCCGAGGTGTTCGGCGACATCGCAGGCCGGGCGGACGACCGCGTGGTGGTGCTCACCGGCGCGGGCGGCGACTTCTGCTCCGGTTCCGACCTGCGCGGCGGCGACTCCGCGGACTCGCCGCGCCGCGCGATGCGGATCGTCAACGCGGCGCTGCTCGCCGTCCGCGACCTGCCGCAGCCCACGATCGCCGCGGTCTCCGGGGTCGCGGCGGGCGGCGGCTTCAACCTGGCGCTCGCCTGCGACCTGGCGATCGCCGAGGAGACGGCGAGGTTCTCGCAGATCTTCGCCAGGCGCGGGCTCTCCGTCGACTTCGGCGGGACCTGGTTCCTGACGCACATGCTGGGGCTCCACCGTGCCAAGGAACTCGCCTTCTTCGGCCGGATGCTCCCCGCCGCCGACGTCCACGCCCTCGGGCTGCTCAACAAGGTCGTGCCCGAGGGGGAGGCCCTGACGCAGGCGTACGAGTGGGCCCGTGAGCTGCTGGCCCTCGCGCCCCTCGCCCTGTCGCAGACCAAGGAGATGCTCAACCTCGCCGCCTCGGGAAGCTTCCACGACAGCGTCCTGCGTGAGGCGGCCGCCCAGAACATCAACGGGACCACCGAGGACACCCGCGAGGCGATCCGAGCCTTTCTGGAGAAGCGGGATCCCGTGTTCCGCAACCGGTAGCGCCGTGGTCGCCTGGGTGGGAGGTGTTGGTTACCTCCTGACGTCGGGGGTAGGCGGGCGTAACCGACGTCACCTTCGGGGGAGGGGACCATGACAACGGGTGATTTCTGGAACTACGGCTACGGCCCCATGGACGATCTGCTGGCCAGGTTCTTCGGGTACGGCCAGCCGGCGATGCCCCGCCGCGTCGACATCGGGAGGCTGCTCAGCGAGGACGCGATCGACCTCCTGCGCGTGGCGACGGAGAAGGCGGCCGAGTGGGGCGCCGACTACGTGGACACCGAGCACATGTTGTGGGCGGCCGCCCAGGTGGACACGGCCCGGCAGTTCCTGGAGCGGGCCGGGGCCGACCCGGCCGCGCTGGCCCGTGAGGTCGAGCAGGCCGTCGAGAAGCGTGAGCCCCGGCAGGACCCGATGTCGCTCGCACCGGCGGCCAAACGGGCCCTGCTGGACGCCAGGCAGGTGGCGCACGCCACCGGCGCCTCCTACATCGACCCGCATCACCTGCTGCTCGCCATGTCGGCGAACCCCCGGTCGATGGCGGGGCGGCTGCTCCGGGAGGCGCACGTCACCCCGCAGTCGTTCGTCCAGGAAGGCGCGGGCAACGGGGAGACGCTGACCGGCCAGCAGGCGCCGCCCAGCAGCACCCCGACGCTCGACCAGTACGGCCGGGACCTGACCGGCGAGGCCCGCGAGGGCGGCATCGACCCGGTGGTGGGCCGGGACCAGGAGATCCTCCGGGCGGTGGAGGTGCTGTCGAGGCGGACCAAGAACAACCCCGCGCTGATCGGCGAGCCGGGCGTCGGCAAGACGGCGGTCGTCGAAGGGCTGGCGCAGCGCATCGCGGACGGCGAGGTGCCCGAGACGCTCAAGCGCAAGCGCGTGGTCCAGCTGGATCTGGCCGGCCTGGTCGCGGGGACGAAGTTCCGCGGCGAGTTCGAGGAACGCCTGAGCAAGGTCATGGAGGAGATCCGCGCGCACAGCGAGGAGCTCATCATCTTCATCGACGAGCTGCACACCGTCGTCGGCGCGGGCGGCGCCGAGGGCGCCATCGACGCCTCCAACATGCTCAAACCCGCCCTGGCCCGCGGCGAGCTGCACGTGATCGGCGCCACCACGCTGGACGAGTACCGCAGGCACGTGGAGAAGGACGCCGCGCTCGAACGGCGCTTCCAGCCCATCCTGATCCCCGAGCCGGACGTCGCGGACACCATCGAGATCCTGCGCGGCCTGCGTGACCGGTACGAGGCCCACCACCAGGTCAAGTTCACCGACGAGGCGCTGGTGGCGGCGGCCGACCTGTCCGACCGCTACATCTCCAGCCGTTTCCTGCCCGACAAGGCGATCGACCTGATGGACGAGGCGGGCGCCCGGGTGGCCCTGCGCACCGGCACCGCCCCGACCGGCACCCGCGAGCTGGAGGAGGAGCTCGGCCACCGGCAGCGGGAGAAGGAGCAGGCGGTGACGCGCGAGGACTACGAACGCGCCCGCGAGCTCCGCGACGAGATCTCCGATCTCCAGTCCAGGATCGAGCAGACCCGCGACGGCCGCGGGAGAGTCGCCGAGGTGACCCCGGACGACATCGCCGCCGTCGTCTCCCGCGCCACCGGCATCCCGGTCGCCCAGCTCACCGAGGAGGAGCGGGACCGGCTCCTGGCCCTGGAGGAACACCTGCACCAGCGCGTCATCGGCCAGGACCAGGCGGTGGAGGCGGTCGCCGAGGCCGTGCGCCGCTCCCGCGCCGGCCTGAGCGACCCGGCCCGGCCGATCGGCTCCTTCCTGTTCCTCGGGCCCACCGGCGTGGGCAAGACCGAGCTGGCCAGAGCCCTGGCCGAGGCGCTGTTCGGCGAGCAGGACCGGATGATCCGGCTGGACATGAGCGAGTTCCAGGAACGGCACACCGTCTCACGGCTCGTGGGGGCGCCCCCCGGTTACGTGGGCTACGAGGAGGCGGGCCAGCTCACCGAGCAGGTGCGGCGCAAGCCGTACGCGGTGGTCCTGCTGGACGAGATCGAGAAGGCCCACGCGGACGTGTTCAACCTGCTGCTGCAGGTGCTGGAGGACGGGCGGCTGACCGACGGGCAGGGCCGGACGGTGGACTTCAGGAACACCGTGCTGATCATGACGTCGAACCTCGGCGCCGACCTCATCATGGCGCACGCCGGCGAGGACCCGCAGGCGCTGCGCGGCCAGCTCTCGCGGCTGCTGCAGATGCAGTTCAGGCCGGAGTTCCTCAACCGCGTCGACGAGATCATCATCTTCCGCGGCCTGGACGCCGAGCAGCTCCGCCAGATCACCGTCCTGCTGCTGGAGGAGACCCGGCGGCGGCTGCACGCGCAGAAGGTCGTCATGGAGATCGAGCCGGCGGCCGTCGACTGGCTCGCCAAGGAGGGCTACCAGCCGCAGTACGGAGCCCGGCCGCTGCGCCGCACCATCCAGCGCAAGCTCGACAACACGCTGTCGCGGCTGCTGCTGGACGGCACGCTCAAGCCGGAACAGCACGCCCACATCGGCGTCAGGAACGGCGACCTGGCCATCACCGTCCTCGACGCGGGGGCCGAGGTGGGCCCGGACACCGAGCCGCAGGTCCTGGCCAAGCCCGAGCCGCGTTCCCCCGAGGAACGCCGCGACCGGAGCGACCCCGGGCTCTACCTGTAATCGGATCGTGACGATGTGTCGCGTTAGTCCCTTCACTCCACCGATCATCACATGAGGGGGGAGTGAAGGGGGGTTCTCGGTGGGGTCGTCGGAATCGTCCACACATCTGGTCTATCTGGTGACGTACTGGCGGGAGTGGCGGGCGTGGGGGCCCGGGGGCGGCGAGGCGGACGACCGCATCATCAGGGAGCTGCTCGAGTCGAACGGGGGCGCCGAACCCGGGGTGTGGCTGACGACGTCGCCCGACGGCCTGCTCGACCAGGTCACCTGGCGCACCGGCGACGCCGCGCTGCGGGAGCTCGACCGGGGCAACGCGAAGGTCGACCAGGCGTACCGGGAGATCGAGGCCGGCTACCTGGACGCGGCCGACAGCCTCCACTGGTACCACGTCCTGATCCACCCCGACCACGAAGTGGGGCCGTTCAAGCGGGAGGGCGGGGGCGGGAAGCCGTGGATCCTGTTCGACATCCAGTTCCGCAACCGCTGGAGCTCGCGGATGATGTTCATCGGCGTCAGCTTCTGGGTCGGCGATCCGAACTGGATCCCCGGCGAGGCCCTGGGCCGCGCACCGCGGGAGACGAGCGCCCACCGGCGGCACGAATGGTTCATGCGCTGCGAGCGGCAGGCCCGCACCCACGTGAGAGCCCACTTCCGCAAGGCGAAGCAGGACATCAGGGAGTACGAGGCCCCGGAGTTCTGGATCGCGCTGGAGGACAACGGCACGGGGGACCGGCCGAGCCTGAAGAGCGCGCGTGACCTGTACGAGGTGGTGCACGGAGGTGCCACGTCCGGTGGGGCGCGCAGGCGCTTCCCGCTGCGCCGGCTGCTCGGTGGCGCCGGCGCCACGGAGCTGAGCAGCGCGGACGTGTGTGTGGAGCCCGCCCGGCGCGACGACCGCACGGTACGCGAATGCTACGTGGTGCTGCCCGACACGCCGCATCTCAACGGCACGGTCGTGGGGGAGCGATTACGTCCCGCGGTGGCGGGGCTTCTGACCCTGGAGGCGCTGGCCGCCTCCGGCAACGACATCCGCGAGCAGCTCCAGGTCTGGCGCGAGCACGCGATGATCTACCAGCACGCCGCCCGCACGGCCGGGGCCCTGTGGGACGGGGTGGCCACCCACCTGCCGATCCGGCGCTGGTGGCGGCTGAACCGCGCGCACCGGGCGGTGGAGCTGATCCACCTGATGCTGCTGCAGGGCATGGCGGACCTCGCCGACGTGGCCAGCCACGTCGACGAACGGGTGAGCCGGATCGAACGGCTGGAGCACCTCGCCGACGAGCGGTTCGCCGAGACGCTCGGCTGGGCGGGCCGCGGGCTGCGGGAGGCGCTGGCCGACGCCAGCCACTTCACCGAACTCAAACGGTTCGGCTCGCGGGCGCGGGACGTCGCCGACCGCGCCACCGAGCAGTACAAGAACCTGCTCGAGTCGATGGCGCACGCCTTCGACGAGCGCCGGGTCAGGGAGCTGGAGGTGCTGCAACGGGCGGGCTTCTGGCTGAGCATGACGATAGGCGCCTTCGCGGTCCTCACCTTTATGGACTTCTTCATGGAGATCGAACACAAGCAGGTCGTGGACGACCTGTTCATGGCGGACCGCCGGCTGCACGTGATGGTGTGGGGCGTCCTCGGCCTGCTGACCGCGATCGTGCTGGGCGTGACGGCGAAGTCGCTGTGGTCGCAGCGGATGGGGTCGAGCTGGTTCCACCGGACGTTCCGGCGGCTGGAGCGCTATCTGCGCCTGTCGTCCACCCGCGAACTGGAGCTGCTGCGCGGCCGTATCACCCGCACGCGCGAGGACACGTGGAAGGGCCGCGACCAGGACCTGGCCGACCGCTTCGCGGACCTGTGGGACGAGTCGGCGCGCGCCGTCGCGGCCAACTCGTCGGCCAGGCCGCAGCCGCCGCGCCGGGCCGGGCGGTCCGGGGGACCGTCCGGCTGGCTGGACGCGCGATGGGTGGCCCTGCGCGGTGTGCGCTGGTCCGGCCGCGATCTGGCCACGCAGCGCCGCGACATCGAGGCGCTGATCGTGCGCACTCTCCTGCTGGCGGAGCGGACGCCGACGCTGCGCCGGTACGGGCTGGTCCGGCTGGCGCTGCTGCACCGGCACTGCGGGCGGCTGCCCGGCAACTGGTTCGGCGAGTTCGACGGGGTGTCGAGGTCGGAGCTGCGGATGGTGTTCACGACCGCCGGAGGCAGCGCGGAGATCGCGGACAAGGTCGACAAGCGGATGGCGGAACGGATCGCCCACACCAAGGCGGTCGAGGCGGGCCGGGTCGACGACCGGGCCGCGCCCGCCGGCAAGATCAGGACCGCTCGGGAGCTGCTGGAGGCGATCGAGCAGGAACTGGTCCGGCCCGACCTGCCGGGGCTGGCCGCGTGAGCGAGCCGGGCGCTCAGGGGACGCGCCAGGTGTCGCCGGAGTCGAACAGGTGCCTGAGGTCGCCTTGGCCCTTCTGCGCCACCGCTTCGTCGAGCTGGCTGGTCATCAGGGTGTCGTAGGCCGGGCGGCGGGCGCGGCGGGCTCAAGAGGGTCTGGGCCACTGGCACAGAAGAGGCCGGTCGGTCGCCGGGCCCACTGGACACTTGGCTAGTCGTTAACCCATTAACGGCTAAAAGTCAGCGGATACGGCTTCCTGGAGCGGTGTAGTCGTCGTTAGCATCCCGTCCAAAGACAATGAGGTCGGGAGGCTTCCGTGGGGCGTTCGCTCGAAGGGATGCCGGTGCTCGTCACCGGGGGCGGCTCTGGGATCGGCGAGGCGGTGGTCCACCGGCTGGTCAAGGCCGGTGCGAAGGTGACACTCGCGGGCCGGCGCGCGGACCGGGTCGAGGCGGTCGCCAGGCAGGCGGGCTCCGGCGCGTGCGGCGTCGTCGCCGACGTCACCGTGGCCGCGGACCGCGAGCGCATGGTCGCACGGGCGGTCGAGCACGGCGGCGGGCTGGAAGCCGTGGTGCACGCCGCGGGCAACATGTACCGAGGCGCGCTCGAAGACCTCGACGAGCAGGCGCTGCACGACGTGTTCGCCTCCAACACGATCGGCCCCATGATGCTGACCGCGCTCGCCCTGCCGCACCTGCGGGAGCGCTCCGGCGCCGTGGTCTTCTTCGGTTCCGTGCACACCCAGCGCGCCTTTCCCGGCGCGTCCCCGTACGCCGCCACGAAGGGCGCGCTGGAGACGCTGACCGGCGTCCTGGCCGCGGAGCTGGGACCTCAGGGCGTGCGGGTCGGCTGCGTGCGGCCCGGCGGCGTGCTGACCGAGATCAACCAGCGGGCCGGGCTCATGGACGACGCCACCGCCGCCGAGCGCATGCGCTCGCTCGGCCCCGCCCACGCGCTCGGCCGGGCGGGCACCGCGGCCGAGGTCGCCGAGGCCGTCGGATACCTGATCACGGCCGAGTGGGCGACCGGCGGCGTGCTCACCATCGACGGCGGCCTCGGCCTCGGCGTCACCAACGCCTGACGCGCGCACGGGCCGGTGCGCGGCGCGGTCCTCGCCTTCACCGGCGGTGGGCGCGTGGTGGGGACACCACGCGCCCTTCCGGTCGTGTCAGGACGCGGACTTGCCGGGCTCCAGCCAGTCCTCGCTGACGAGCTTCCACGCGGAGCCGTCCCACTCCGCGACCTTCGCGCCGGTCGTCCCGACGTGCCCGCCGCCGGCGGCCGGGCCGAAGGTGATCGGCGGGTAGATGCCGGACGCGTGCTCCTTGAGCGACTCGGCGGTCTTCTGGAAGCTCGCCCAGCTCAGGTCGTCGCCCATCCGGTTCACGATCTCGAAGAAGATCTTCGTGTTGGCGTACGCCTGCAGGGCGTAGGCGCTGCCGGCCTGGTCCGGCGCGACGGCCTGCTGGGCGGTCCGCCACGCCGCCGCCTCCGGGGCGTCCGACGTCGGCAGCTCGGAGATGAACGTGCCGTAGATGCCCTTCGCCGCGGGCCCCGCCGGCCCGACCGTGCCCGCGCTGCCCGTGGTCACGGTCGAGGAGGTGCCCATGATCGTGGGCTTCCAGCCCAGCTCGCCGACCGCCTTCATGATCAGCGCCGACTGCGTGTTGTCCGTGCCGAGCACGATGGCGTCCGGCTTCGCCTCCCGCACCTTCAGTACGGCGGAGCTCACCTCGGTCGAGTTGGGCTCGGTCGTCTCGTTCGCGACGACCTCGACCCCCGTGGCCGCGGCCTCCTCCTTGACCCCGTCCCGGATCGCGTGGCCGAGCTCGTTGTCCTGCCCGATGACGGCGACCTTCTTGACGTCCTTGCCCGCCAGGAAGTCCACGATCACCCTGGCCTGGTCACGCTGGCTGGTGCCGAGCAGGAACACCGAGTCCTGCTCCGGGTCGGGCGGCAGCACCGGCGCGAACAGCGGCATCCCCTTCTGCGCCAGGTAGGGGTAGCTGCCCGGGATGTTGGCCGACCCGGCGGGGGAGACGACCGCGTACACCTTCTCCTGGTCGCCCAGGCGGCGGATGTTGGCGACGCTGCGCGCCGCCTCGAACCCGTCGTCGAGCACGACGAGCTTCACCTGGCGCCCCAGGACGCCGCCCTTGTCGTTGATCTCCTTGACCGCCGCGTTCAGCCCGGCTTCGAAGCCCTTCCCCGAGGTGGCGGCGCCGCCGGAGAGCGGCAGGGTGGTGCCGATGGTGATGGTGTCGTCCGTGACACCCTGCACCGTCCCGCCCGCGTCCGACGGCGCGGCCGCCTGGGACGAGCAGCCCGCGACGGCGAGCGCGGTCAGCAGGGCGGGCAGGGCGGTGAGCGGGAACCGTCGTGGCCTCATGGGACCCTCCAGTCAGAATGGTGCTAGTGGTTCAGCCGAGGTAGGCGCGGACGAGGTTCTCCGAGTCCGCGAGCTCGTGGGCGGGGCCCGAGGTGTGCACGGCTCCGCCGGCGAGCACGTACGCGCGGTCCGCGATGTCGAGCACGGCCGAGTTCTGCTCGACGAGCAGGAACGCGGTGCCCGACTCCGCCCGCAACCGGGCGACCAGCCCGAGCAGCTGGGTGACCAGGATGGGCGCGAGGCCGAAGGACATCTCGTCCACCATCACCAGGCGCGGCCGGCCGAGCAGCGCCCTGGCGACGGCCAGCATCTGCTGCTGGCCGCCGGACAGCGAACCGGCGGGCGCGGCCAGCTTGTCGCGGAGCGCGTCGAACACCTCCAGCAGCCGCTCCTCGTCCTGGGCGACGTCCCGGGCGCCGCGCCCGCGGGCGGTGGCGCCCAGGCGCAGGTTCTGCCGCACGGTGAGGGACGAGAGGATGCCGCGGCCCTCGGGGACGTGGCCGAGGCCGAGCCTGGCCCTGGCCTCCGGCGGCCGCCCGCCGAGCGTGGCGCCGTCGAAGCTCACCGAGCCCGACCAGGTGGGCAGCACGCCGGAGACGGCGCGCAGCGTCGTGGTCTTGCCCGCGCCGTTGACCCCGAGCAGCGCGACGATCTCGCCCTCCGCCACGTCGAGGTCGACCCCGCGCAGCACCGGGACCCGGCCGTAGCCGGAGGTCAGCTCACGAATCGACAGTAGCAACGCCGGCTCCCAGGTAGGCCTTGACGACATCGGGATGGGCGAGGACCTCGGCCGGAGTGCCGTCCGCCAGGATGCGCCCGAAGTGCAGCGCCGCGACCCGCGGGCACAGCCGCGAGACGAGCTCCAGGTCGTGCTCGATGATCAGGATGGACAGCTCGTCCCGCTCGCCGATCTCGGCCAGCGGCGCCACCATCCGGTCGACGTCGGCCGCCGACAGTCCGGCGGCGGGTTCGTCCAGCAGCACGATGCGCGGCCGCGGAGCCAGCGCGCGGACGACTTCGACGATCTTCTGGCTGCCCAGCGGCAGGTTGCCGGCGGGCTCGGCGGCGCGTGCGGCCAGCCCGAAGGCGTCGAGCAGCTCCCGGGCCCGCTCCCTGGCGGTGCGCGCCCCGCGCGAGACCCCGAGGAAGTCGGCCAGCCCACCGCCCGGGGGCAGCCCGGCGTCCAGCCCGGCCAGCACGTTCGCCTCGACCGACAGCTCGGCCACCAGCCGGGGAGTCTGGAAGGTCCGGCGCACGCCTCTGCGGGCCACGACGGCCGGGCGGCCGGCGCGTACGGGCTCGCCCGCGATCCGCACCGACCCCGCGACCGGCCGCACATAGCCGGTCACCACGTTGAACACCGTCGTCTTGCCCGCGCCGTTCGGGCCGATCAGCCCGGTGAACCCCGTGCCGACGGCGAGGTCGACGCCCTTCAGCACCTCGTTGCCGCCGAAGCGCACGGCGATCCCGGACAGTTCGAGCGCGTTCATCGGGCGGCTCCCGTCAGGTCGGCCTGCCCGGACACGGGCGGCGGTTCGGGCGCCGGCGGGGCCGGGCGCCTGGCCCGCAGCCGGGCGGGCAGCGAGGCCAGCCCGCGCGGCAGGAACGCGATCGCCAGCGCGAGAATCAGCCCGTACACCAGCCGCTGCCAGCTCCCCAGGTCCTGCAGCAGGTCACGCAGCACCACCACCACGACGGCGCCGAGGAACGGCCCGGCGACGTAACCCACGCCGCCGAGGAACGCGATGACCAGGAACTCGATGAGCAGCCCCATGTCGAAGATCTCCGGCGTCAGGTACGACAGGCACTGCGCGTACAGCGCCCCCGCGATGCCCCCGATGAACGCCGACAGCGCGAAGGCCAGCAGCTTCGTCCGCATCGGGCTCACCCCCAGCGACGGCGCGGCGATCTCCGCGTCCCGCACGACCCGCAGGCGCCTGCCGAGCCCGACGCGCCCGATGCGCATGACGACGGCGGTGGTGACGGCCGCCACGGCGAGGCACAGGTACCAGCGGCTGCCGTCGACGTCGATCCCGGGCAGCACCACGGCCTGCACGGCGGTGCCGGCGATGCCGCCGGTGACCGGCGTGGCCTCCACGAACACGCGGATCATCAGCTCGGCGAACGCGAGCGTGGCGATCGCCAGGTAGAAGCCGCGCAGCCGGGTGGCCGGCAGCCCGATCAGCACCCCGAACAGCGCGGCGACCAGGCCCGCGGTGACCGCCGCGAGCGGCCAGGCCCAGCCCTGCGCGACCAGGTATGTGGTCGCGTACGCCCCGACGCCGAGGAAACCGGCCTGGGACAGCGCGATCTGCCCCGACCATCCCATGATCAGGACCAGCCCGAGCCCGGCCGTGGCCGTCACCATGACCAGGCACGCCTGGAACAGCAGGTACGGGTTGACCAGGCCGGGCAGTGCGAGCAGGACGAGCGCCGCCGCGACGGCGCCGGCCACGCCGGCGACCCGCCGGGGCGAGCCGGAGAGCAGCGCGAGCGGTGTCATCAGACCTCCCGGACCTGGTGGCGGCCGAACAGCCCCTGCGGCTTGATCGACAGCACCACGACGATGGCCAGCAGCGCGATCGCGGTCTTGCTCGACGTCGAGATGTACGCGCCCGCCAGGTTCTCCGCCACGCCGAGCGCGAGCCCGCCGACGAACGCCCCGGTGATGCTGGAGAACCCGCCGAGCGTCGCCGCGACGAAGCCCTTGATGAGCAGCCCCGAGCCGTTCTGGTCGGTGAGCAGCGAAGCCTGCCCCTGCAGCAGCAGCGCGATCGTGGCGATCGCCCCCGCCAGGGCCCACGAGGTGCGGAACACCGTCGTGACCGAGACGCCGAGCAGCCTCGGCGTCACGCGGTCCTCCGCGATCGCCTGCATCCGCACGCCGAGCGGCGTGCGGAAGAAGAGGATGAGCCCGGCCATCACCGCCAGCCCGGCCGCGATGCTGAGCAGCTGCTCGTACGCCACGACCTGCCCGGCCACGGTGAACGAGCCCGCGAACGGGGAGTCGATCTTGCGGGGCTCGGATCCCCACACGAGCTGGACGACCGCGTTGATCACGACGAAGACCGCGATCGTCATCAGGACCGTGGCGAAATGGTTCTCCGCCAGGATCGGACGGATAGCCGTTCGTTCCACCACTACGGACAGCGCGACGCCGATGAGCAACCCGATCGGTACCGCAAGCCACCATGACAGGTGCGCGCCGTCGATGAGCGCCCAGGTGCAGAAAGCCGGAAACAATCCCAGCTCAGCCATGGCGAAGTTGGGTACGTCGGTCGCCTTCAGCACGAGGACCATGGCCAGTGCCATGAGGGAGTACCAGCTCCCCGCCTGCAAGCCGCTGATGATCTGTTGCCACACGGTTACGCCTCCAGCCGCTAGTCGTCAGGATGCTAACGTCCAATGGGAAGACGCGACAGTCCCGATTTGGCAACGACGCGGCGAGGCGGGAGCGAGCGGAGCGCGGTCAGGCGGCCCGGCCTGCGGGCACGCGAAAACGGCGCCCATCGTCAGATGGACGCCGTCGCGATCCTGATGCGGCCCGGCCGCCGGATCGGCGGGCGGGGCCGTCGGGCGGATCCGGGGGTCCGTCCGCCGAGAACCGCCGGACGCCCCCGCGTCAGCGGATCAGCGGGACGTGTCGTTCCCGCGCCGGCGGCCGGGGGCGGGCGGGGGCGCGCCGGCGCCCCTTCTGAGCAGCGTGGCGGGGGCGCCGTGGTCGGCGCGCAGCCGCAGCAGCGCCGGATCGGACTTCCAGAAGGTCTCGAAGTCCTCGGCCGCGAACTTCTCCACGATGAGGTGCATGGCGATGTCGTGGCGCACGTACTCGACCGCGACCAGGACCACCGCCGGGTCGTCGGTGTAGACGCCCCAGGCGTCGTCGTTGATCACGCCGCCGATGACCGCCTGCTCGCGGTCGGCCACCACGACCAGCAGCCGGCAGCCCAGGTTCTCCAGCGCCACCTTGGGGCTGGAGAAGCGGTGCTGGGTGGTGTGGCCCACCGGGTCGGGGTCGTCGCCGAAGACGACCGTGGAGACGTCGACGCCGTCGGACTCGGCCCTGCGGGCCAGCGGCTTGAGCGGCTCCAGCTCCGCCGGCCACCCGGACAGGAACAGGTCTCTGCGCGCCGCCGAGACCACGTCCTCGGCCCGGGTGATCAGCGACGACCGGTCGGTAAGGTTGTGGATCAGCCGGACCTGGGTGGGCGAGGCCACCTCGGGCAGCGACTCGCGCAGCGTGCTGATCGACTGGTCGAACTCGCGCCGCATCCGGTCGAGCAGCGACATCGGGGGCAGCGAGATGTAGCCCACGCCCGCGTCGCCGAGCCGCACCTCGTAGGCGGCTCCCCGGCCCACGAGCTTGCCCAGCGTCTCGTAGACCGTGCTGCGCGGCACTCCCGATCGTTTGGCCACCTCGTAGCCGTTGAGCGGGGCGCCGGCCGCCACGAGCGCGACGTAGGCCTTGGCCTCGTAACCGGACATGCCGAGGCGCTGGAGCTCTTCGATCACTCTCTGCTGAGACACGTTGCCATCGTCGCATCACCTCGGGCTCCGGGACGAATTCCGATCACCGCCAGGCCAGTCTAGCCAGGACGGTTCATAGTAGTTAACCTTCTGACGCATAACGAGGTCCGAGGAGAGCCGATGGCCGACAGCATCTTGATCACCGGAGGCGCCGTCATCGACGGCACCGGCGCCGCGCCGCGAGCCGACGAGGCGGTGCTGGTGCGCGGCGACCGGATCGCCGCCCTGGGCGCCGAGGCGCTGGCCCAGGCCGAGTCGGGCGGCGTGGACGAGCGGATCGACGCGAGCGGGCGCACGGTCATGCCCGGCCTGATCGACGCCCACACCCACCTCAGCTTCGGCGAGCCGACCGGCAACGACGAGTTGCTCAACCACCGCACGCAGGGCTACAGCTCGATGCTGTCGGTCTACCACGCCCGCAAGGTGCTCCGCGCCGGGGTGACCGGCGTGCTCGACGCCGACTGCCTGTGGTCCATCGGCGTCGAGCTGCGGGACGCCATCGACACCGGCATCGTGGAAGGTCCCCGCATGCGCGCCGGGGGACAGGCCCTGATGACCATGCTCGGCGGCACCGCCGGCCGGATGATCCGCGACGAGGGCACCACCGGCTACGCGACCGTCGTCCACAACCGCGACATGATGGTCAAAGAGGTACGACGCCAGATCAAGTACGGGGTCGACTGGATCAAGATCATGGTCACCGGCCTGATCCCGTCCATGAAGGGCCCCGAGGTCAAGGTCTGGAGCTTCGACGAGCTCCGTACCGTCTGCGACGCCGCGCACGAGCTCAACACCAAGGTCGTCGCCCACTGCCGCAACTCCGAGAGCACCCGCGACGCCGCCAGGGCGGGCGTCGACCTGATCTACCACGCCTCCTACATGGACGACGAGGCGCTCGAAGCCGTCGTCGAGTCCGGCAGCGCGCTGTGCCCGACGTTCACGCTCCTCGGCAACCTCGCCGACTACGGCCAGAAGATCGGCAGCGCGCCCGAGCTGCTCGACGTGTTCCGCGCCGAGATCGAGGTCACCGCCGCGCAGATGGCCAAGGCGCACGCCGCCGGCGTGCCGTTCCTCACCGGCTCGGAGACCGGCTTCGCCGTCACCCCCGTAGGCGAGTGGCACGCCCGCGAGCTGGAGATGTTCGTCCAGTACATGGGCATGACGCCGATGGCGGCGATCGTCGCCGCCACCCGCAACGGCGCCTTCGCGCTGCGCATGGAAGGCGAGGTCGGCACCCTGGAGACCGGCCGGCTCGCCGACGTCCTCATCGTCGACGGCGACCCGCTGAAGGACGTCACGATCCTCCAGGACCGCACCCGGATCGCCGAGGTGATCAAGGGCGGGCGCCGGATCGACCTCACCACCCCGATCCCCGAGCGCCGCATGCGCTCCACCGACCAGGTCAGGTTCCTCGCCTCCTGCCCCCTCACCCGCGGGCTGGCCCTGACCGAGGATCAACTGGAGAAGCTGGCCCGTGTCTGACCACCCCGAGCTTCCTCCCGGGCGTTCACCGGTGATCGACGTGCACGCGCACGCCGTACTGGAGGTCGGCCTCGGGGCGGCCGGCGCGGCGGGGCCCGAGCTGGGCGTCTCGCCCGACGGCACGCCCTTCTACCGCGTCGGCGGGTACGTGCTGAACGGCGTGCGCTACGCCGGAAGCCCCTTCATGGACGTGGACGTCCGCATCGCCGCCATGGACGAGGCCGGCGTCGACGTGCAGTTGCTGTCGCCCAACCCGCTGACCTACTTCGACCGGCTGGACCCCGGCGCGGCGGTGGCCTACGCGCGCACCCACAACGACGCGCTGGCCGAGACGGTGGGCAAGCACCCGGCGCGCCTGCTCGGCGCCGCCCAGCTGCCGGTGCAGGACGTCCCCGCGTCGATCGCCGAGGCCCGGCGCGCCGTGCGCGAGCTGGGGATGGCGGCCGTGTACATCGGCACCGACCCGGCCGGGCGCACCCTCGACGACCCCGGGCTCGACCCGCTCTACGAGGCGCTCGCCGACCTGGACGTGCCGCTGTTCGTGCACCCGTCGCCGCTCGGCCCGGACGGGCCGCCGCAGGACCCCCGGCTGCGCCGCTTCGACCTCGACCTGCTCTTCGGGTTCGCCCGCGACGAGACGCTGGCCGTGGCGGCGCTGGTCTTCGGCGGCGTGCTCGACCGGCATCCCGGCCTGGACGTGTGCGTCTCGCACGGCGGCGGCGCCGCGGCGTTCGTCGCCGGTCGGTTCGCCCGCGCCGTGGAGAAGCGCCCGTGGGCCGGCGCGAAGCTGCGGGAGAACGGGTTCGAGCACTACTACCGCCGCCTGTGGTTCGACACCCATGTGCACGACGACCTGTCGCTTCACCTGCTCGCCGAGCACGCGGGGACCGAGCGGCTGGTGTTCGGCACCAACTTCGCCGGCTGGGACTCCGGCGCCCACGAGGGCCCAGGGCTCGACCCCGCGGTCCTGGCCGCCAACGCCGCCAGACTCCTGCGCCGCCCTGACCTGCTGGAGGTCCGATGACGACTCTCGGCCACGTGGGAGATTCGGCCAGCGCACCCTGCCGCGTCCTCGTCACCGGTGGTGCCTCCGGCATCGGCCTCGCGTGCGCGCAGCTCCTCGCCGCGCAGGGCTGGGAGGTCGAGGTCGCCGACCTGCGCCCCGGGCCGGGGCGGCACGAGCTCGACGTGGCCGACCGGGAGTCCTGGGAGCGCGTGCTCGACGCGGCCTGGCCGCTCGACGCCCTGGTGAACTGCGCCGGCCACCGGAGCCGCGGCGCGATCACCGAGCTAGACGTCGCCGAGTTCGAACGCATGCTTTCCGTGCACGTCACCGGGACGTTCCTGGGCATCCAGGGCTGTGCCCGGCGCTGGCTGGCGGCCGGCGTCGGCGGCGCCGTCGTCACCATCAGCTCGGTGACCGGCACCCACGCCGTCGCCGGACAGCCGCACTACGTGGCCGCCAAGGCCGGGGTCGCCGGGCTGGTCCGCGCGGCGGCGGCCGAGCTGGCCACCGCCGGGATCCGGGTCAACGCCATCGCGCCCGGCGTCATCCGTACCCCCATGACAGCGGACCGGCTCGGCGCACCCGAGCAGGCGGCGTGGCTGATGAACCGCGTCCCGATGGCGCGCGTGGGCGAGCCGGAAGAGGTCGCGGCGGCCGTGGCGTTCCTCCTCTCCGGCGGAGCGTCGTACCTCACGGGCGCGGTGATCCCGGTCGACGGCGCCTGGACAGCCACCTGACGACCCCATGCCCTCCACAGCCTCTTCGTGCAGCGTTTCGTACGGAGCTTCCGTACGGAGACAAAGCTTTCGTGTGGCGACGAAGCTTTTGTGCGGAGACAGAGCTTCCGTGCGGAGACGGAGGCTTCGTGCGGATACCCAGCCTGCCCCGGTGGCTGTCGATAGGGCACCCAGGCTGATCTGACACCTAACTGCGAAGGGACACCCCATGCGTGCCGTTGTGCTGTCCGGAGGGCTCACTCACGACTTCCCCGCCACCACCGCCTGCCTGGTGGAGCTCCTGTCCGGACAGGGGATCCGGGCGGAGGTCCATACCGACGTGGACGCCGCCCTGCGGGCGCTGCCGGGTGCGGCGCTGCTGGTGGTGAACGCGCTGCGCTGGACGATGACCGGGCCAGGCACCCCCGACCGCTATCGGGAACTGGCCGGAACGGAGGGCGCGAGCCCGTCCCGGAGCGCCAGGGCCAGGCTGGCGGCCCACCTTGAAGCGGGCGGCGGCGTGCTCGGCATGCACACGGCGAGCATCTGCTTCGACGACTGGCCGGAGTGGGGGCGGGCGCTCGGCGCCGCCTGGGTGTGGGGCCGCTCGCACCACCCGCCCATCGGCCCCGCGGTCGAGGTGCGGCCGGAGGGCGGGCACGAACTGATCGACGGCCTTGACCCGTTCACGGTCGTCGACGAGGTCTACGGGAACCTGGAACGGGCGCCCGGGACCGTCCCGCTCCTGACCGCCGCCCAGCCCACCGGCCCGGACACCCACAGCCGTCACCCCCTGCTGTGGGCCCGCGAACACGCCGGCGGCCGCATCGTCTACGACGCCCTCGGCCACCACCCGCCGTCGTACGAGGTCCCCGAACACCGCGAAATCCTCCGCCGCGCCATCCACTGGACCACCCACGGCTGACCCACACACCCCAAACCACACCCGCACGTGTGAAGACAACCTCACCGCCGTACCGACCAGCGCGTATGAAACGGCCCGCCACACGGGAGACGGCACGCACAGGGAGACGGCACGCACACGCGACGGCTCGCACATGCGAGACGGCCCATGCCTGTGGCGCCGCCGTGCCTGCCAGTCCGCCGCAGGCGCCCGTGAGTCCCACGCGCAGCCAGTCCGCAGACACCCAAGTTCCCGTGCCGCGAGTCCCAGGTGCTTGCGAGTCGGCTCGTACATGCGGAGCGGCGGATACGGGAGTTGGCGGGTACGCGCCGGACAGGCCCACGAGCCCGTGAACGGCCTCGTACGAGGGAGTCGCTCTTACAGGAGAGAACCGTGGTACCGCGGGCGCCTGAACAGGCGGGAGTTCGCGAGACGGCCCCACATCCGCGAGGGCCCCGTACTCGCGAGGGCCCCACATGTGCGGAGAGCCCTGCATGCGTGGAGAGCCCCGCATGTGCGAGACAGCCCTCCATCGCCCCCGGCACGCGGTGTGCGAGACGGCCCTACGTACGCGAGATGGTCCCGCCGGTGCGCGAACAGCCGTGCACACGACGGCGGGGGCGCGTCACGTACGACGTGACGCGCCCCCAGTCGTCAGGCCTCGGCGAAGCCGACGGAGTCCACTGAGGCCGGGCGTGGGAGGGAGGCGAGGGTGCTCTTGATGAGGCCGCCGTCGACGGCGAGGGTCTGGCCGCTGACGTAGGCGGACTTCTCGGAGCCGAGGAAGAGGACGGCGGCGGCGATGTCCTCGGCCGAGCCGAGCCGGGCCAGGGGCACCGCGCCCTGGCGGACGCGCCGGACCTCGGGGTCGGCGTAGATGGCGTCGGACATGCCCGCGTGGATGAGTCCGGGAGCCACGCAGTTGACGCGGATGCCGTGCCTGGCCCACTCCATCGCCATGTGCTCGGTCAGCCGGACGACGCCGGCCTTGCTGGCCGAGTAGGCGCCCGCGTTCGGGGCGGCCGCGATGCCGTTGATCGAGGCCAGGTTGACGATCGCGCCTCCGCCGGCGTCGGCCATCGCCCTGGCGAGCGTCCTGGCGACGATGAAGGTGCCCGTCAGATTGACCCGCAGCGCGGCCTCCCACTCGGCCACCGGGAGGTCGAGCAGCGGCCCGAACCGGACGATGCCGGCGTTGTTCACCACCAGCTGCGGCGGCTCCGGCAGCAGCGCCGCCGCGGCGCGCACCGACTCCTCGTCGGCGACGTCGACGGCCGTGCCCGCGCACGCGTCGCCGATGTCGCGGGCCGTCTGCTCGACGGCCGGGCCGTCGACGTCCCATGCGGCGACCCGGTAGCCCTCTTTCACCGCGTACTCGGCGATGACGGCTCCGATGCCGTGCGCCGCCCCGGTGACCACGGCCCATTTCGTCATGCTGTTCTCTCCCCTTGTCGGCCTGTCCCCAAGCGTCGTCATAAGGATAACGACGCTAAGGGACGCGGCGGCGTGCCTTGTTCACAACGTTCGACGGGTCACCCGGTCACAGCAGCGCCTGGTAGGCCCCTCCGTCCACGGGCACCGCCGCGCCGGTGAGGTAACCGGCCTGCGCCGAGCACAGGAACGCGACGACCGCGCCGAGGTCGGCCGGCTCGCCCAGCCGTCCCGCCGGCACGTCGCCGACCGGCGGGCTGTCGCCGTACACCTGCGTGACCCGTTCCGTACGGTGCAGGCCGGGCTGCACGGAGTTCACCGTGATCCCGTCCGCGGCCACCTCGCGGGCCAGCGTGCGCAGGAAACCCGTGGCGCCCGCGCGTGCGGTGTTGGACAGCGCGAGGTTCGGGTACGGCTGGCGCACGCCGAGCGAGGTGATCGCGACGATCCGGCCCCAGCCACCCTCCCGCATGAACGGCAGCGCGGCCAGCGACATCCGCACGACGGCGAGCAGGCTGCGTTCCAGCGCCGGTCGATAGGCGTCCAGCGGGGTCTGCGCGATCGTGCCGGGCGGCGGGCCGGGCCCGTTCACCACCAGGATGTCGAGCCCGCCCATCAGCGCCGCGGCCTCCTCCACGAACGCGGCGGCGCCGTCCGGCCCTGAGACGTCGGCGCGCAGCCACCGCACGCCTGGCCCCAGGCGCTCCGCCGCGGCGCGCGCCCGCTCCTCGTCGGAGCCGCAGATCGTGACCCGCGCCCCCTCCGCTACCAGCGCGGCCGCGCTCGCGTGACCGAGCCCCGCGCTCGCCGCCGCCACGGCCGCGCGCCGGCCCCGGATTCCCAGGTCCACGACTACGGCTCGCGCCGCGCGGCGGACCGCCCGAGCGGCCCGCCCCAGGTGTTCACGAACGGGATCAGTCGTGACGCGAAGGCGCCCTCAGTAGACATCGATCTCCTCGTCCCCGTCGAAGACGCGGATGGCGCCGGAGGGACAGTCGCGGGCGAGGTCGAAGATGTGCTCGTCCGTCAGCCGCGGCCCGCCAGGGACCAGCGCGACGATCTCGTCGTCGTCGAAGCGGAACGACTCCGGCGCCTCCGCGACGCACCTGCCGGAGCTGATGCACACGTCCCGATCGAGTTCGATCCGGTACGTCACTCGCCGCCTCCGAACAGGACCGGGTAGGAACCCCAGTAGGGCCGCTGGGTGTTGGCGTCACGCTGCGGCGGGTTGTCCGGGTCGCGCCGCACCCGCGCCGCGAACATCCGCTGGACCACACCGGTGACCAGGCCGAAGAGGTGGTCGTCCGGATCCGAGCCGGCCCGTTGCACGACCCCGGCGGCGAGGTCCTGGCCGATGCACACGTGCATCCCCGCGGCGAAGCTCAGCCCGAACGGGGCCACGTTCGGGGGGAACGTGCGGTGCGGGTCGAACGCGGCGGCGTCCGCGCCGAAGACCTCCGGGTCGCGGTTGACCGACTGCAGGTCGATCACCACGGTCGCGCCCTCGGGGATCTCGATGCCGGAACGCAGCGAGACCGGAGCCAGCGCGCGCCTCCGGCCGATGGGGCTGGACGGGTTGAGCCGTACGGTCTCGTGCACGGAGCGCTGGACGAACAGCGGGTCGGCGGCGGCGGGCCCGGCGTCCTCGGGGTGCGCCTCGATCCAGCCCAGGATGTGATCGACCGAGCGGACGAACGCGGTGGCGCTGGTGTGCGCGCCGGCCAGCAGGAAGAACGCGACCTCCCTGCGGATCACCTCGTGCGGCAGGCGCAGCTCCCCGGTGTGCCGCAGCAGCGTGGTCAGCACGTCGCTGGGCACGTCCACGTCCTCGCCGGCCGCCTCCCGCTCCAGCAGGTCGCGGCGGCGGGCGATGGACGGGGCCAGGAACTCCGCGTCCCAGTCTTCGAGGGCCCGTGCGATCACGCGCCGCTGCTCGTCCTTGTCCTTCGTCGAGTGCGCGAGCGTGGCGCCCTCGATGAAACTCATCATGTACGCGTAGAGCCGGCCGGTCTCCTCGGCGGTGCCCGCGGGGCGGTCGACGCCCGCGGTCAGGGCGGCGAGGTTGAGCATCAGCTCGTGCCCCAGGTGCACCAGGTCGACCCGGCCCTCCGTCCGGTACGGGGCCAGGGTCTGCTCGATCACCCTTGGGAACAGCTCGCGTTCGTAGCGTTCGAACACCTCGCGGCGGAACATCCGGTTCTCCACCCGGCGCCGGGACCGGTGCTCGTCGCCGTGCAGGTTCACCAGCACGTCCGCCATCACGACCTCGCCCTCGTCGTAGAGCGACTGGCGCAGGTCCTTGCTGCGATAGGCGTCCTTGGCGTCCGCGAACGTGGTGAGGACGATCGTTGTCTCTTCGGCGACGGCTGTCATCTGGACTTGCTCCTCCGTTGCGCACGACCGGATCGGGGGGTTGCCGGTCCCTGCTGAGGGTCTCGTGGCGTACCAAGCGGCGTCAAGACCCTAACGACGACTAACAGGGCGGTACGCAGGGTCACATCTTCCGCAGGGCAGTGTCCGCTGGTAGCGTCGTTAGTGTTCTAACCCCGTGTCAATCAGGGAGCGCGTGGCGATGACGACGATCACACTTGACGGCTACGCCGACGTACGCGAGGCCTTCCGGCTGCGCGACCTCAAGCAGGCGCTCTACGACGAGGGCGGGGTCGTCATGGCCGACTGCCTGCTGGTGCTGCACGGGGAGGACCACCGCGTGCGGCGCAGGGTGGAGAACCGGCTGTTCCGCCGGGGCACGTTCCGGCACTGGGAGCGCGAGTTCCTCCACGACGTCGTCCGCGACACGCTGGCGCCGTTCGCCGCCGACGGCCGCGCGGACCTGGTCGAGCTCGGCTACCGCACGATCATGAGCTTGACCGCGCTGGTCGCCGGCATCGACCGGCCCACCGGCTCCGCGGCCGAGGCGGACGCGCTCTACCGCTACGCGAAGAAGTTCTCCGAAGGCGCCACCCTGGTGCACACCACCCGGGACCCGGACGTCGTCCGGGCCGAGGTGCGGGCGGCGCTGGACGAGTTCGACGCCACGTTCATGCGGCCGTCGCTGGAGCGCCGCAGGGCGCTGCTGGCCCGGCACGCGGCCGGTGAGCTGGGTGAGCAGGACCTGCCCCGCGACGTGCTCACCGGCCTGCTGCGCCACTGGGACGAGCTCGGCATCGACCAGGAGATCCTGCTCCGCGAATGCGCCTTCTACCTCCAGGCCGGCTCGCACAGCACCGCCGACGCGTTCACGCACTCGGCCGACGAGTTCTTCGCCTGGGTCCGCCGCGACCCGGCCGCCGCCGAGAAGGCCCTCGACGATCCGGCCCTGCTCCAGCGCTGCGTGCACGAGACCCTGCGGCTGCACCCGGCCAGCCCCGTCGCCCAGCGGCGCGCGCTGGCCCCCGCCGTGCTGCGCGGCGGCACCGAGATCCCCGAGGGCGCGTTCGTCGTGCTGGACATCGCGGCGGCCAACCGCGACCCCCGGGTGTTCGAGCGCCCGGACGAGTTCGACCCCCTGCGCGAGGTCCCGGCCGGCGTCCCCCGCTGGGGCCACGCCTTCGGCGGCGGCACCCACGCGTGCATCGGCACCGAACTCGCCGGCGGTGTCCCGGCGGCCGACGACGCCGAGCAGGTTCTCGGTACGGTCACCCTCATGCTGTCGGCACTGCTCACCGCCGGCGCCCGCCCCGACCCCCACCATCCGCCGCGGCGCGACCCCAACTCCTCCCGCGACCACTTCGCCTCCTATCCAGTGCTGTTCCGATGACATCCATCCACGCGGTGAGATCGGCCGACGCGGTGAGATCCGTCTGTGCGGTGAGGTCCGGCTGTGCGGTGACGACCGGCTGTGCGGTGACGACCGGCTGTGGGGTGTTGGGCGCTCACGGGAGGGTGGGTGGGGACGGGTGACGGCCGGGTATCGGGTGACGGAGCGGTTTCTGGCGGCGGTGCACGCCAGGGATGCGGACGCGGCGGCCGGATGTTTCGCGGAGGACGGCACGTACGCGAACGTCCCGCACGCGCCCGTGGCCGGGCGGGCCGGCGTAGCGGCGTTGCTCCGGCCGATTCTGGGCCGCGCCGAGCGGGTGCGGTGGGAGCTGGTGACCGCGAGCTACACGGACGAGCGCGCGTGGCTCGAACGGGTCGACCGGTTCTGGATCGACGGCCGGGAGTACAGCGTCGCCTGCAACGGCGTCGCGGAGGTGGATCCCGCCCGCGAGCTGATCATCGGCTTCCGCGACTACACCGATCTGGCCCCCTGGCGGGCCCTGATCGCCCCCGTGCTCGCGGGCTGACAGGCTCGTGGACCTCGACGACCTGGACCTGGCCCTCCTGCGCCTGCTCGTGGAGGAGCCGCGCGCGGGCTACCGCGAGTACGCGCGGGTGCTCGGCGTGGCCAGGGGCACGGTGCAGGCCCGCATCGCGCGGCTGGAGCGGCGCGGGGCGATCACCGGCTACGCCGCGCACGTGTCGCCGGCCGCCCTCGGCTACACGGTCCAGGCGTTCGTGCACCTGCACCTCGCGCAGGGCAGGCTGGACGACGTGACCGAGCGGCTCGGCCAGCTCCCGGAAGTGCTGGAGGCACACTCGACCACCGGAGAGGGCGACCTGCTGTGCCGGATCGCCGCCCTCGACAACGGTCACCTGGAGCAGATCGTGCAGGCCCTGCTCGCGCTTCCCGGCGTGGTCCGGACCCGTACCGAGGTAGCCCTGCGCGGCCGCGTCCCGTACCGCGTGCTCCCGCTCCTCCAGCAGGTCAAGCCGTCGTCCTGAACGACCGGGGCCCGGCCGCGAGGTCGCGGCCGATCGGAAG
>NZ_JAHKRN010000049.1 GCF_019396385.1 Nonomuraea harbinensis
GGATGTAGGTGAATCTCTGAAATCGCGTCTCTAGGGGCTTTCGGGTGTCTGCATCTCTCACGGCTGGATGACCTGCAGTTTCAGCTCTGCAGGACCTCCAGGACCCGCGAATTACGTCGAACCCGGGAAGGACATATGGCACACCTCTCTATGTTCCGCTATCAGCCTCGGCTCAGCGGGGATACCAACACTCCCCAGAACACAGAATCTCCTGACAGGGTACGACCCTCACACGTCACGGAAAGCCGGTAATCGCGATAAACCTGTGCTCCATCTCTAGTGGGCGGCCCCGAAACGGTGACGCTCTGCAGCCCCAGACAGCACACGGCTCCACTACGATTCGTAGAATATGTGAACGTCCGGTCGTTCACTCAACGTGGACACAAAGGCCGAAACGCCAAGAACACGCGAATGCGTCGTACAGAGCCGGGAACATCGGTGGGCCATGTACGGCCGGTGGCGCTCGCCCTTCGGATGCAGACGTTCTGCACATGTGAAGGCCAGGGACGTCGGCCCTGTCTGTCGTTCGCGGTTCGACTCCACTCTGGTGTTGACCAAGGCCGAGGCACTCACGAACGTCACGGAGCAGACCTGGCCGGGCTCATCAAGAACTGGGATCTTCCCATTTGAGCCAGCCGCGGTCTCGGCCCTTGATCGCCAGGCCTGGTTCCACGGTCAGGGGCGTCGCCGGGTGAGACGGCGGCCCTTGAGGAACAAGAGCGTGCCGACCGGGGTGAACACCAGGCCCAGTGCGCCGGTGATCAGCGGGGCCAGGAACGCCGACCAGAACGAGGAGATCCGCGCGTCGGACGGGTCGTCCGGGTCGTAGGCGACGGGCACGCTCTCGCCCTCCGCGTAGGCCGGTGGGTTGCTGCCCGTGGAGCTCTGGAACGAATACTGCCTGCCGTCGACCGTGAACTCCACGGTTGGAAACCACGTGGTGCTGCGGCGGATGTAGCCGTCGGAATTCCGGGTCGTGCTGGTCCGTGCGGTCAGCTCCACCACGGTCCCGTCTGTCCGCTGGGCCGAGGCCAGGAAGCTGGCCGTGGAGGCGGCCAGCGCGATGGTGACGCAGAGCAGGACCAGACCGATCAGGCCGAAGATTCCGCCGACGAGGGTAAAGAGCCGTCCGTTGTGCATGGGACGAGTGTGCCAATACCGGTGCCGGGCGCGCTGCCCCCTGTTGCCGCAGTCGGGCAGCGCCACATGGCCGGCTAGCGTTGCGGGCGCCGGCCCAGCTTGTCGGTCCAGCCGAACTCCTCGAAGGTCACGCGGACCGTGTCCTCGCCCTTCTCGGCCACCGAGTACTCCAGCAGTTCCGCCGTGTCCTCGTCGACGACGAGCTGGAACTCGTACCCGTCGTCGCTCTCGACCGCCAGGCCGACCCCCGCGCGCCCGGTGGCGTCCTCGACCTCGCCGTGGGAGGTGATGCCGGGCTGGTCGGCGAGGATACGGAAGATGGCCGCCCGGGTGCCGGGAGTGGTCGGGGCGGTCATCAGGTCGACGGTGGTCTGCCACAGGTAGAGGTCGAACTCCTTGTGCGGGTCCGGCAGTTTCGCGAACTGGGCGCGCAGGCGGCCGGCCAGCGCCTTCTTCGACGTGGGCAGGTCGCCGACGTTCTGCATGGTGATGTCCATGTTGGGGATCGACAGGGGCCGCGGAAGGTTGTCGTCGACGCTCTTGGGCTTGTCCTCCGCCAGTTTCGGCGAGCCCTCCTCCTTCCACTTGGCCTCGTCCTGCGGTGAGGGGAAGACGACCTCGTGGTCGCTGCTCTTCACGCGGTGGGTGCCGCCGAGCCGCTTCGGCCGCCACCGTTCCTCGGACTCGACGATGTACGCCCGGTACGGGGGCCCGTCGGGCTGGATGCTCTTGCGCAGGTTCTCCAGCTTCTTGTTGTACTTCTCGTTGATCGCCACCAGCTCGTCGTCCTCGGCGCCGGTCCTGTCGACCTCCGCCTGCTCCTGGAGCTGGAGCTTCCGCGCCTCGGTCCAGAACTCCTCCGGCAGGTGGGAGGTGGGATGGGTCGTACGCTGTCGCACGTACCAGTAGTCGCCGGTCGCGGCGGGCTCGCGCAGCGCGGTGGCCGCGGCGGCGAGCAGGAAGGATCGGGCGTCGATCCGGGTGGCCGGCGACGCCCCCGTGCCGCCGGTCGTGCTCCCGGGGGTGCTCGAAGCCGCGACCGGCGGGGTGTCGCCGGCGGGCGCGCCGGACAGCACACCGGTGGAGACGACGACCGCCCCGGCGGCGACCGCGGCGACCGCGCCGGTGGCCAGGAGGAACAGGGGGCGTCTCGGCGCGGGTGCCGGGTTCCGGGTGCTGCTGAACGTTCGGGCGAGGTCCTCGCGGCGGCGCCGCCGGTAGCTCGCCTCGGCGAGTTCGTCCAGCTCATCGGGCCTGAGCCGGGCGAACATACGGTCGGTCATGTCTTCCCCCACGGGTGTCAGCTCTCCTCGGCGAAGTGGCCGCGCGTCTGTCGCATCGGCCGTCGCGCGGCTCCCATTTCCTGGCGCAGCCTGCTGTCGAGCCGCTTGCGCGCCCGGTGCAGCCGGACGTTGAACGCTCGCGCCGAGCAGCCCATGACCGTCGCGGCCTGGCCGGGCGTCAGGCCGTACCAGGTGGCCAGGATCATCGCCTCCACGTCCTTCTCGGGAAGGGCGCGCAAGGCGGAGATGGCCTGCTCCCGGTCCACCACGTGCTCGGCGACATCCCAGGCGACGTGCTCCTGCTCACTGGTCAGCTTGGCGATCCGCTCGACCAGGTCCTCGCGCCGGTACCGCACGTCACGCTGCTTGGCGAGCTTGTTGCGGGCGACGCCGAGCAGCCACGGCAGCACCTGCTCGGGCAACTCGTCGAGCCGCCGCCAGGCCACGAGGAACGTCTCGCTGCACACGTCCTCGGCCACGCCCTGGTCGACGCGGAGCAGCACATAGCCCAGTACGTTCCGGTAGTACCGGTCGTACAGCAGGGTGAATCGTTCTTCGGGATCGTCCACACCCAGTAGTCCCGCCGGCCGCCGCTCGATTACCGCCGGGCCCGGACTTGTTCCAGCCGCCTGATCATTCGCTCGTGGAGATGTCGAGAACGGCGCCGTCCGGGGTGTGCGCCTTGACGCGGAACTCGGTGGTCTTCCCGCCGGTCATGCCGAAACGCCCGGTGCCTCCCGCGCCGATGACCATGTAGCCGGTATCCCGGACGATCGACAGTCCGTTGTCCGCGGCGGAGAGCAGGTATCTTCCGCCGTTGACGGAGACCACGACCGGCTTGGACACCTTGATCTGGCACGTGCCGTCCCGGCAGGCGGCGAGGTCTCCGCCGTCCTCGGCGGACGGCAGAGGAGTGGCGCCGGGTTCACCGGACGAGGTCAGCGGCTCGCACTGAGGAGCCAGATCGTACGAGGCGAGGAGTTCCGGATGACCGGCGACCAGATCGGGCAGGTCCGCCGCGGGCTCCAGCCCGGCCGTCGCCCGGGACACCTGCCTGACCTGCTTCTTCAGCTGACCGACGGGGAGCTGCATCAGGAAGAACCGGTCCCCTTCGGGTAGTTTCGCGCGCGCTTTCTTGACTCTGGAGGCCAGGCTCGCGCGGTACTCGTCCACGGCCGGGATGCCGGTGGCGGGGACTTCGGCGAGCGCGTCCCGCATCCGGTCCAGACGCGTCCCGGCGGAGGAGATGTACTCCGCCAATCGTGACCCGAGGAACGGGGCGAATCGCGGATCCCCTGTCAGCGGATCGTCGAACGGATCCGCCCTCAGGGACGCCATGGAATCCCTGAGGGGGCACATTCTGGCGGCCCAGCCGACCAGCGCCCGGGTCGGCGCGGAGACGTTCGCCTTCGACGGGGTGGACGGCGTCAACGGTGTGCAACCTGGCGCGAGGTCATGGGAGACGGCCAACGCCTGATCGCTCTTGACCACCTGAGTGAGAATCGTCGCTTGCGGGGGGATCGCGCCCACCGCCGCGGCCAGCCGCTCGGCCGTGGACAGCTTCTTCTTGTCCGCGGCCTTCGTGATCGCGTCGATGTCCTCGGGCAGTTGCCCCTGTATCTCCTTGAGGACTTTCAGCAGCCGCGCGGATTCCGCGTCCGCCGCACCGTTGCCTGACGGGGACACGGACTCGACCGCCTGGATCGCGCCGCCGACCGTGGAGCTCACGCTGCTGAGGTACCACTCGGCCTCGAAGCCCTCCATGTCCTCCTCGTGTCCCTCCCGTAACGGGCCGTCCACCTGCTGGGTGGTGAGGCACATCGTCTCCGCCCAGCCGACCAGCGCCCGGGCCGGCGCAGGCGAAGGACGAGGCGAAGGCGGAGGAGAGGAGGGCGCCGCCGCTGGAGGACCACCGGCGCCGCACCCCACGCTGACGATCAGTCCTGTCCCGAGCGCCAGCACCGTGCGCCGGCGTCTCCGTGGCACCACGCTCATCATGTCCGCCCTTCCGCTCGGCAGGATGAGGCTATGCGGCCTCCTTCGGGAGGGGTCCCGGCGTGTGATGCCTCACGAACCGGTGGGGTTGATCGTGAAGAACGGGGCGAGCTCGGCCTCGTCCGGGGACTCCAGCAGCCTTCGCAGCAGTTTGCCGTCGAAAGCCACCACGCGCACCTCGTCATGGGTGCCGTTGTCGTTCTCCCAGCAGTAGAGATGCGACTCGTCGTACCAGCCGAGGACCTTGTCGCAGTCAGAGGAGAACCTCTGCACCTGCTTGCCGGTGGCGGCGTCCCAGAGGCAGTGGTCGCTTTCGTCGTCACCCGGGCAGTCGGTCACGAACACCCTGCCCGAGGGCGAGAAGAGGTCGACGGTGCCGGAGGCCAGCGGCCCCACGCCCGGCAGGTCGCGCGTGCGTTCGCCGGCGGCGTCGAAGAAGCGCAACCCCTCGTCCTCGCCGTAGACGATGACGACGCCCTGATCGGCGCCGTCCCAGCCGAAGTCGCTGTCACGGATCGACTCGTCGGCCACGTCGACCACCCGGACCTTGCTCTGGGCCACGTCGTTCCCGGCCACGTCGACGATGGCGAAGCCCAGGGTGGTCCAGACGTCCTTGCCCTGCTTGTTCTCCAGCTTCCTGTTGAGGTTCAGGAGGACCTTGGAACTGTCCTTCGACCAGGCTCGGATGCTGGTGTCCAATGGTTTCCGTACGGTCTTGACCCGGAAACTGGAGCCCGCCTGCCGATCGGTGATGAGGATCGAGTCGTACCCGTCCGAGGTGTAGTCGTCCGGCCTTCCCACGAGATAGCGGCCGTCGGGGGACACCCGCGACTCCAGGTTGCCCGGATACCTGTCGAACTTCCCTCGCAGCGACTGCCTGGCATAGTTGACGTCGTCGTCGAGTTTCTTGTCGTAGGCCTCGTACGACGTCAGGGTGATCGGGTCGGACGGGCTCTCGTTGAGCGTGATCGGCCCGCCGGGCAGCGTGGTCGGCGAAGGCGCGGCCGTGGACTCCGCCGCGGTCGGTGGGGGTGTGGGCGTGCCCGTCCGCAGCGAGCCGACCAGCACTGTCGCGGCCACCACGGCGGCCGCGACGACCAGGGCCGCGGCGGCGACGACGAACGGCCTGCGCGACGTCCTGCCACCGTCAGTGGGCGGAGCGCCGTCCGGGGCGGCCTGCCTCGTTCCCTCCACGAGCGGGTCGGCGCCGAGCTCCGGATTGCGCAGCAGGCGCGTGATCACGTCCATGGCCGTCGGCCGGCGCTCCGGTTCCTTGGCCAGGCACTGCCGCACCAGCTCGCCCAGCCGTTCGTCGAGCGCGCCCAGATCGGGCTCCCCCGTGAGCACGCGGTTCATCACGGCGTGCGTCCCGTCGTTGCCGAACGGCGCCCGCCCGCAGGACGCGAAGACGATCGTGCCGGCCCAGGAGAACAGGTCGGCCGCCGATCCGAGTCCGAGCCCCCTGATCTGCTCGGGAGCCATGTACGCGGGGGTCCCGATCTGCGTGCTGCTCGTCATGGTGGCCGGGCCGAGCGTGCGCGCGATGCCGAAGTCGATCACGCGCGGGCCGTCGGCGCCCATGATGACGTTGCCGGGTTTGAAATCCCGGTGCACCACGCCGGCATCGTGGATCGCGGCGAGCGCGGTGGCGGTGCCGATGGCCAGCCGCTCCAGGTCGCCGCCGGAGAGCGGGCCGTCCTCCCTGACGATCCGCTCCAGCGAGCGGCCCTCGACGTACTCGCTGACGATGTACGGCCGGCCCTGCTCGACACCGGTGCTGAGCACAGCCGCGGTGCAGAACGTCGCCACCCGCCGGGAGAGCGTCGCCTCCTGCATGAAGCGCGCCATGCTCTCCTCGTCGGACGGGTGCAGCCATTTGACGGCCACGCGCGCGTTCATCGGAGTCATGGCGAGGTAGACGACACCCTGCCCGCCTTGGCCCAGCCTGCCGAGGAGTTTGAGACCGCCTAACTCCTCGGGGTCGCCGGAAGTCAGCGGCATGTAATCAACCATGTGGTAATTGTGATCCTTCGGAGTGGATCTGCCATAGCCTTACCGAGCGGCGAACGTACCCGAACTTCCCTCTGTCAGGTCTGCCGTGCTCGTGAAAGGTTAGCGGCATGGCATCGGCGAAACACGGCCCCCGCAGCAAGGTGGACCTCCTGCCGAAGGAGTCCGTCTCCGGCGGACTTCCGGCGGACGTGCCGGGCAGCCTGTACGTCCGGGGGACCAACGGCGGGATCCGCGTCGCGCCGGACGCCGGGTTCGACGTGGTGTTCGGGCGCTGCGAGCCGGATGTCCACGTCTGTGTCGGCCTGGACGACCCGTACGTCAGCCGGCAGCACGGATTCATCACCTACGAGAACGCGCGATGGGTCCTGTGCAACCTCGGCAACCTGCCCATCCGCCTTCCGGGCGGGCGGCTGGTGCTCACCGGACACCGCGCGCCGCTGCCGGTGGCCCACACACCGCTGTTCATCGTCGCCCCCCGGCAGGAGCACCTGTTCGAAACACGGATCGTCATGGCATCGCACCCGGCGACGCGGGTCCCCCAGGAGGCCGACACCCGCGACCCGGACGGATGGCCACTCAGCACCGTCGAGCGCCTGGTCCTGGTCTGCCTGGGCCAGCGGTATCTCCGGCCCGAGCCCTGGCCCCAGCCGTTGACCTGGGCCCAGGTCGCCGACGAGCTCGGCCGCCTCCGTCCCGCGGACAAGTGGACCGCGAAGCGGGCCGCCCACATCGTCACCCAGACGCGTAAGCGGCTCAGCGCCAAGGTGCCCGGGCTGCTGGAGGAGGAGATCCCGCCGCCGCTGGGCAACACGCTCAACCACAACTTGATCATGGCCCTGCTGGTCTCCGCCACGATCGGCCCCTCCGACCTCCGGCTCCTCGACGAACCGGCCGGCCCGCCTCCCGGCACGGTCGATCCGATCCCGTGAAGCCCGGGACCCCTCCCGGACGGCGGCCTGTAAGAACAGACCATGAAACGGTTCTCCATCACCGCCATCGCCCTCGCGTGCGCACTCGCCGTGGCGCCGGCCCTCGCCGCGCAGCCGGCCGACGCCGCGGCCAAGCCGAACCTGCGGAGCTGCTACGACGGGAAGTGTACGTTCACCTTCACCAAGCCGGTGAGCTTCCGGGTCTCCGCCACGTACGGCTCCCGCAAGATCCGCGTCTCCAAGGTGGACGCGGAAACGGTCGCCGTTCAGACGACCTCCGTACGCCGGGTCAACGGCCGGGTGTTGACGACCGGCGGCGGCGTCAACCTCGGGGAAGGCGGCCGGGGATCCGTCGGCGGCCTTTCGTTCCGCGTCCTGTCGGTCACCGACCGAGGGGCGACGATCCGCTTCACCGGCTGACGGCGTCAGGCGTTCCAGCGCAGCGCGGTGGCGGCCCAGGTGTAGCCGGTGCCCGCGGCCAGCAGCAGCACGATGTCGTCCGGGTTGAGCCTGCCCGTGCGCGCCGCGCGGTCCAGGGCGAGGAGCGGGTCCACGCCGCTCATGTGTCCGGTGTCGTCCAGATAGAGGGCGCGGTCGGCGGGCAGTCCCAGGGCGGCGAGCAGGCCGTCGTGCATCGAGCGTTTCATGTGCAGGACGCACAGCTGGGCGACGTCGTGCAGCCCGAGGCCGGATCGCTTGAGCGCCCCTTCGGCCACCCGCACGAAGTTGGGCAGCGAGACCCGGTCCAGGCCCTCTTTCATCGAGGCCGGGTCGGACACGTCGATCAGGTGCCGGCCGTTCCTGACCGTCTGCTCGCTGGCGGGCTCGACGCTGCCGCCGGCGGGGACCCGTACCTGGTGGGAGAAGGAACCGTCGGTGATCATCTCGCTTTCGAGCAGTTCGGCGACACCGCCGTCACGGGTGAGCAGCGCCGCGGCGGCGCCGTCCCCGAAGTTGAAGGCGAAGCGGGAGCGGTTGTTGGTGTAGTCGAGCAGGTACGACTCCCGGCTGGCCGCGACCGCGAGCACCCGCCGCAGGTGCGGCTCGGCGACCATCAGGTCCCGGCAGACCCGGAAGGCCACCGGAGTGCCGCAGGAGACGTAGTCGAGCTCAAGGGCGAAGGCGCGGTGCGTGCCGAGCAGGTGGGCGATCCGCGGCGCGGCCTGCCATACGGCGTGGTCCTTCCAGGTCGAGCCGAAGTAGACGACCGCGTCCACGTCGGCGGGGTCGGTCCCGGTCTCGGCCAGCACCCGGGCGCCCGCCTTCGCCGCCATGTCGGTGACGTGTTCGCCGGGTGGCGCGATGTGCTTGCCCCTCAGCCCGAACCGCTCGACGATCACGTCCTCCGGGATCCGCTCAGGGCCGAGATCTCGGTCGCGGTCATCCGGTGGCGTGGCAGGTAACTCGCGGTTCCGGCGATGCGCACGGTCACGCTTCTCCTCGGGACTCGGTACGGCGGACCAGGGAGACGATGCCTCCGGGCAGGAACATGATCAGAGCGACGAAGAGCACGCCGAGGACGAACATCGGCTCGCTGAGCGGCCCGCTGACCGTGGTCGACAGATCTCCCAGCCGGTGGCTCAGGTAGGTGTGGACGAGGCCGCCGATGAGCGCGCCGGACAGCCGGCCGGATCCGCCGAGCACGACCATGACCAGCAGCCCGAGCGTGAAGGTGGAGTCGGTCACCTCCGCGTGGGCGCCGCCGACGATCAGCGCGTAGACCATGCCGCCCAGGGTCGCCAGGAACGACGACAGGGTGAAGGCCATCAGCTTGAACGCGTAGGAGCGCAGGCCCAGCACGGTGACGCGGGTCTCGTTGTCGCGGATCGCCCGCCACACCCGGCCCGGCCGCGAGGCCAGCGCCCAGCGCACCACCACGACGGTCAGCACCAGCAGCGCCAGCGCCAGCCAGTAGCGGTACTTGGCGTTGACCACGCCGACCAGCACGTCGGGCAGTTGCTCGTACGGGAGCGCGAGGCCGAGTTCGCCGCCCGTCACCCGGAACGGGTCCCGCACCACGAAGATCGCCCCGGCCTGGGCGAAGGCCAGGGTCGCCATGGTGAAGGCGATGCCGCCGACCCGCAGGACGACGGCGCCGAGCACCAGCGGCACGGCCACGCCGAGCACCACCACGTAGCCGAGAACGCCGCCGAGGCCGAGGCCGGTGTTGGTCAGCACCACCGCGGTGGTGTACATGCCGATCGCGACGTACAGCCCGTGGCCGAAGGAGAGCAGGCCGGTGAAGCCGAACAGCAGGTCGAAGGTGATCGCGATGGCCGCCATCACGCACATCAGGGACAGCAGGTGCAGCACACCGGGGCTGGCGAGCGTCCCGTCGAAGAGCAGGGGGATCTGGACGTCGAGGGCGGGCAGCGGCGGAGCAGGTCTTCGCCGCGCTCGGCTACTACGACGCCTCCATCGTGAAGATCACCGAGGCGGCCGGGGTGTCACAGGGCACCTTCTACATTTACTTCGAGGGCAAGCAGCAGATCTTCGACGAACTGGTCGCCGATCTGAACCGCCGGGTCAGGCACGCGATGTCCGAAGCGGCCGCGCAGGGCCACAGCCGTGCCGAGCGTGAGCGGCTGGGCTTCGGCGGATACTTCCGGTTCACCGCCGAGCATCCCGCCCTCTACCGGATCATCCGGCAGGCCGAGTTCGTCTCCCCCGACGCGATGCAACCAGCACTACGCGAAGATCGCCGAAGGCTACATGGAAGGGCTCCGCCACGCGATGGACACCGGCGAGGTCGTCCGCGCCGATCCCGAGGTCCTGGCCTGGGCGCTGATGGGCGTGGGCGAGCTGATCGGCATGCGCTGGATCCTGTGGGACGGCCCGGAGCCGAAGCAGATCCCGGAGGACGTCTTCGCGGAGATGTACGCCTTCATCACCCGCGGCCTCGGCACCCCCTCCGAACCGATCCCGCGATGAGCGACCCCGCGTGGCGCGCTAGGCGCGTGGCTTGTCCAGGCCGGTCAAGCGGGTCAGGGTCGCGAGGCCGTCGTCGGTGCCCGGCCAGTGCCGGCGGACCGCCTCCAGGCCGGCGCGGCGGACCACCGAGCGCAGCACCATGGTGACGACGATGACGTCGTCGGCATAGCCCAGCACGGGGATGAAGTCGGGCACCAGATCCAGGGGCAGGGCCAGGTAGGCCAGCAGCAGCGCGAGCCGTACGCGCACGCCGCGCGGCAGGCCGGGGTCGGCGGCCAGGCGGCGCACCAGGCGCAGCACGTCGGGCAGCAGCCGCAGCGCCTCACGCAGCAGGCCGCCCCGGGGACGGACGATCGCCAGTGTGGCGATCAGCGCCAGCCAGGCGACCAGGAGCGCGGCCACGATCCCGATCAGCAGGTCCCATCCCCACGATCCGGTCATGTCCGTTCGCCTTCCCCCGAATCCGGCTCGGCGACACCCTCGGCCGATCCTGGCCACGGGACCGGCGGCGGGCCGCCCCCGGCCCGGGGGCGGCCCGCTTCCGATCAGTTACTCGTGGCCGGCTTCACGATCTCCAGCTGGTGCAGCCGAACCCGCTCGCGCAGACTCGGTGCCGGTCGTCGCCGGTGTTGCGGTTCATCTCGGTGCGGGTGGTGCCCTTCTTGGACAGGTCCGCCACGACCCATTCCTCGCCGTTCTTGTACCAGCCGTACGGCGTCTTCACCTGCCTCGTCTCGGTCAACGTCACCTTGCCCGCGGAACCGGTGGTGCTGACCTTGAAGGCTCCCCATCGGGCCGCGCACGCCGCCGAGTGGACGAGCTGGAACTCGAGATAGGAGTCGATCCGTACGCGCTCCAGGATGGTCTGGTCCGCGGTGCAGCCCATCGTGGCGGGGTTCTTGCCCACGCAGGACGCCCCGGAACACCCCGCGGCGGCCTGGGCGGAGGTGGCGGCGACGCCGCCGAGCGCGGTGACGGCGAGGGCCGTCGCGAGTGCGGCGCGGCCGAGTGTGAGCAGCTTCATCATGACTTCCAAGAGGTGCAGACGTAGTAGCAGGCCTGGTGGCGGTCGCCACTGGTGTTCTGGTTCATCGGGGTCCACTTCGTGCCGGCGCCGTTGCTGTGGCTGACGGTCTGGACCCGCTGGTTGTACCAGCCGTACGTGGTCTTGATCTGCCGGACGGCCTTCACCACCGAGTAGCCGCAGCACGAGCTCTCGTCCACCCCGACGGCCCAGTAGGCGGAGCACTTGGCGGACCTCATCAGGCGGACGCTCTTGTCCCAGTTTGCGGTCGAGGCGATGGCCATGCGCTCGGCGTCGTCGTCGCAGCCGTAGGTGGCCGGGTTCTTGCCGACGCAGGTGGCGCCCTTGCAGGACAGCGCCGTGGTGGCGCCCGATGGTCCGCCGGTGACGGCGAGGGCCGTGCACGCCAACGCCATCGCGGCGAGAGCGCGTCCGATCGTGGTGCGGGTGGGCATGATGTCTCCTTATTGTCAGCGGTTGAGGTCGCGCAGGGCCTGGTTGAACACGTTGCGGTACAGGACCGAACTGCCTTCCTTCGTGGGGTGGAAGGACTGCTGGGAAATCGCGACCTCGTCCGGGCTCTCGCCCTGCGTACGGTCCGCGATCACGCGGTGGATGGCCTCCGGCTCCCCGCACACCCCGCGGCCCGCGAACTCCTCACGGGGGTCGGCGAAGGACACGGACGCGCCGGTCCTGAGGGCGGCGGCGGCCGCGGCCGCCCTCAGGGTGTCGTTCAGGACGCCGGCCATCTCGCCGAGCCAGAGGGCGGTGGGCAGGCCGATGCGGGGGAAGCAGCCGCCGTCGAACAGCCGCGGGTAGCCCATCAGCACGATGGCCGCGTTCGGTGCCTCGCGGTGGATCTCCAGCAGGGTGTCGTGGACGGCGGGACCGACGACGTCGTTGATCTGCCGGGGAACGGATTCGCCGAGCGGGACGCCGCCGTCCTCCTCCAGGGCGGTCTCCTTACAGGGATCCAGGCTGAGCCGGGAGATGCAGTGGGTGAGGATCGCGCTGAAGCGGGCGTCGTTGCCGCCGATGGACAGGGTGACGAGCGTGGTGTTCTCGTCCAGGTAGCCCTTGTCGAGCTGACCCAGTTCGCGGAACTGCCCTTCGCCGGTCAGGTCGCCGGTGAGCGCGCCCGAGCAGGCGTGGAACTGGTGCTCCAGGCTCGGGTCCCAGGTGTCGTGCCGCTCGCCGATGCTCAGGGCCGGACGGTCGGTGAGACTGCCCGCTCGCGACCAGGCGTACTTGGAGCGGTGACAGGCGTTGCCGTACTTCCAGAGGTAGTCGGGGTCCTTGTAGACGCCCTCGACGCCGCCGCCGTCGCTGTCGGTCTCGGTGTAGTAGTCATGCTGCGCCGCCGTCGAGGCTCCTTCGCCGGAGGCGTAGGAGTCGCCCAGCGAGACGATCTGGTGCCTGGGCTTGGAGCTCAAGGGCTGGAAGGCGATGGCGTCCCAGGCGATCCGCTGTTCGCCGTCGCCGTCATCGGTGAGGTTGGACAAGGAGACGGAGGGCACGCCGCCGAAGTCGAAGACGCCGAGGGAGACCCAGCGGTGCTGCCGGACGCGTTGCAGGACCGCGCGTTCCCGCCGGCCGTCCCCGGTGTCGACCGTGTAGACGGCCTGCTGGGTGGCGGCGTTGTGGTCGGGGATGTGCACCATCACCCGCGCCCACTGGCGGAGTGTGCGGCCCAGGGTCCAAGTGCCGGTGACGCGGTAGGAGCCTTCGGAGGGCGGGCGGGTGTTGGCGAACCAGAAGTGGCCGCCGAGCCCGCCTCCGACCTGATGGAAGTCGATCTTCGAGCGCTCCTGCCCTTCGCCGTCCTTGGCGAAGTTCAGCGCGAACGAGCCCGCGTTGGTGAAGCGACGGCCGCAGCCGGGCCGCACCGAGGCGACCGTGTCGGGCACGTCGTCGATGATCAGCGAATTGGCCGGGACGGCGTTGCTCCCGTTGAAGCCGGTGGTGAAGGGGTCGCAGTTGGGCCGGAAGTGCTCCACCGGCATCTTCTTCTGCTCGACCTCACCTGGATGGAGGGCGAACTCCGGTTCGGGATAGTCGGTCGGGAAGCGCATGTTCTCGTTGCCGCACTCGACGTCGCAGTGCTCCTTCCAGGTGGCCGGCTTGTGCCACCAGCAGCGGAAGTCCGTCCTCAGGCAGGGCTGGGCGGCGGGGGCGCAGGAGTTGCTGCTGTCGCAGAACAGGGTCCGAGGCGGCTTCACGCGCTCGCGCACGGGCTGGGTGACCCACCACGCCTGGTTGTATCCCGAGTGCGTCGAGTCATCGCGGAAGTCGTACTTGACGATGGGGTGGGCGGCCCAGCCCATGACCTTCTCCGGGTACGGCCAGCGCTGCGGGTTGGCGGCGTCGGACTGACTCTTCTCCAGGAACGGCTCGCGGTTGGGCGGGTAGTCGGCGTTCATCGGGTTGTTGGACCAGCCGAGGCCCCAGTTCCCGTACTGGTCGGTGCAGGTCGGACTGGGCCGGCAGCCGGTCTCGTTGCCGAAGCGCGCGTCGGGCTGGAACCCGCTGTTGTAGACCCACACGGCGGCGAACCAGTTCTCCAGCTTCGCCGGGTCAGCATTGTTGATCTTGATGTGGTCGTAGACCTGGTTCCATTTGTCCTGGAGGATGCGCAGCCCCGCGGCGATGTTGGTGGCGTAGTCGAGGGCGATGGCCCGCTGGGTGGTCTCGGCCTGGTCGCCCTTGCGCATGCCGGTGGTGACCTGCGCGACGCCGTACCCGCAGTCGGCTTCCCGCCAGCGGATGCTCCAGCCGTCGTCGGAGGCGCGCCTGCCGTAGTAGTCGCCGATCAGCGGGTTGCCGGTGACCCCTTCCAGAGCGTGCCAGGACGCCTGCCACAGGTTGGACTCCTGGGCCAGGATGCCGAGCATGATCTGCGCGGGCACCCGGCCGCCGCCCTTGAGCTGAAGGGGCGGGAGCAGGCCCTGTGGTGACCAGGACGGCAGCCCCGACTGGTTCCAGTTGGAGGGCCGCGGCGTCGTGAGCGCGCCCCGCACGGCGAGGTTGACCGCCCATTCAACCTGCTTCCAGTGCGGTTGCAGCGCTTGCCGCCTGGCGTCGTTGCGCGGGATCGCACAGGGCTCGACGGGGTCGTCGGTCTGGAGAGCGGGCCCCTCTGCCGCTCGCGCGCCGGTCCCGGTCCGCGGGCCTCCGGGGACGAGCGCGAAGTCGAGGCCGGCTCCGGTCCGGGCCACGTGCGCCTTGAGCGTCACCCGTGAGGGGGAACCCGGCGTTCCCAGGCGCGTGCCGGTCTGGGAGAGGAACAGCGCGCCGCCGGTTGAGACTTCGTCGTGCGCGCCCGCCGCGACCTGCACGACCTGGCCGGGCAACTCGCCGACCTCGGTGGGACGGCCGGTCAGGTAGGCCCTGCCGTCGGCCCCTGCTGCCAGGCCCAGCCGGGTGAGCGGGCCCTTGGCCAGTTGCTTCGGCCGCTCCCCGCCCGCGGGCAGGTGCTCGACGGTCGCCAGGTCGTCGCCGTGGGCGGCGAGGAAGGTCAAGCTGCCGTCGCGGTGCGGACGCAGGTGGCTCGGCGTGCCCTCCAGACGGGCGTACGGGCGTACCTTCCCCGAGCCGGAGACCTCGACCAGGCCGTCGCCCGCCACCGCCACGATCGCGTCCCCCATCGGGACCGCCGAGGTGGCCTGGCCGGGCACCTCGACCGGGGCGGCGGTCTTGCCGGTCGCCGCGTCCACCAGGTGCAGCCGGGTGGCGGTGCCCTCCTTCCCGCCTGCCTGGGCGAACACGGCGCTCTCGCCGGCGCCGCATCCTGGGCTGTGGTACGCGAGGCTCGCGTGCAGTCCCAGTTTGGTGATCCGCCCGGACTCCAGGTCGACCAGCGCGGTGAACGCGCCACGCTGGAAGAGCGCCTCGGAGTTGGTGAACTGACGTGGCCCGTAGGCCACCACCGCCCGCTTGGCCGAGCCGGTGAGGCAGACGTTGCCGACCCACCTGTCCGTGTCGAAGCCGCCCTCGGACAGCGTCGCCGCGGTCCGCCACCGGTAGCCCTCGGAGGCTCTGGCGACCAGGACGTGGAAGCCGGTGGAGTCACCCGTGGCGGTCCAGGCCAGGTCGCCGGAGCCGGACCAGCCCGAGCCGAGCAGCTCGTCCCGCCGGTCAGGGGGGACGGACCCGACCGGCTTCTCGACGGCGGCCGAGGCCGGCGCCGTGAGGGGTGCGGCCGGCACGGTCAGTACCGAGGCCAGCACAGCGCCCGCGAGCGCTGTGAGGAAGAGCGGGGTACGCACCGCTACCACCGGGCGTACGTCTGGAGGCGGACACGAGTCGGGTCCATCGGGCTCCGTTCGCGGAAGGTGAGGGCAGCCGGCGCGCGCCCTGGTCTGGGCGACGACGCTCGATCTGTCCGGAGATGTGGAGGTTCGAAACCGATCTTTGCGAACCGGCCCCATCGTGACCGCGTAGTCGTGAGGATGCCGTGAGAGATCCGTGAGTCAGCCGGGGCGGGGGAATACGGTGACGATGCTGACGTTCAGGGTGCTGGGCGCGGTGGAGGCGCGATGCCGGGAAGACGTGGTGCCGATGCCACCGAAGGTGCGGCGTCTTCTGGCCGCGGTGCTGTCGCGGCCGAACACCGTGGTCGGGGCGACGGACCTGATCGAGGCAGTGTGGGAGTCGGCTCCGCCGGCCTCCGCCCGCGAGAGCCTGCGCATCTACGTCCACCGGCTCAACCAGGCGCTCGGCACCTCGCGGGTGACCACCGCGGCCTCCGGCTACCTGCTCACCGTCGGCGACGACGAGCTGGACTCCCTGGAGTTCGAGCAGACCGTACGGCACGGCAGGCGGATGATCGACCGCGGCGACCTGGCCACCGGGGCGGCCACGCTCGGCCGCGGCCTGCGGATGTGGCGTGGCCGGGCCTTCGCCGAGCTGCAGACGCTGGCCGTGGTGCGGGAGGAGGCGACCCGCCTGGACGAGCTGCGGCTCACCGTGACCGAGGAGCGCTTCGACGCCGAACTCACCCTGGGGCGCCACAGCGAGATCGTCGCCGAGCTGAAGCCGGTGGCGCTCGCCCACCCGTTGCGCGAGAAGCTGCGCGCCCAGCTGATGACCGCCTTGTGGGGTGACGGCCGGCAGGCGGAGGCCCTTGCCGCCTACCGCGACGCCGCCGAGTTCCTGGCACGTGAGCTCGGCCTCGACCCGGGACCGGAGCTCCGCGACCTCCAGCAGCGGATCCTCCGTCAGGAGACGTACCCGGCGCGGCCCCGCGGTTCGGCCCCGGCCGTGATACCGGCGCAGCTGGCCCCGCCGAACTCCGCCTTCACCGGACGCGCGCAGGCGGTCCGCGCGCTGGACGGACTGGTCGACCCCGGGAGCCCGGCGCCGGTGGCGATCGTCAGCGGCATCGCCGGGGTCGGCAAGACCGCGCTGGCCCTCGACTGGGCCCACCGGAACGTGTCACGTTTCCCCGACGGCCAGCTCTTCGCCGACCTGCGCGGCTACGACCGCCTGGCCGTGCCGGTCGCCCCGCACGACCTGCTGGGGCGGTTCCTGCGCGCGCTGGGCGTCAACAGCGAGCAGATCCCCTCCGACCCCGACGAGCGCGCGGCGCTCTACCGCAGCGTCCTGCACCCGCTGCGGGTGCTGATCCTGCTGGACAACGCGGCTTCGGCGGCCCAGGTCCGGCCGCTGTTGCCGGGCGCGCGCGGTTGCCGCGTGGTGGTCACGGCCAGGCCTCGGCTGGAAGACCTCCTCATCGAGTACGGCGCGGCGGCCGTTCCTCTTGCGCCCCTCGACGATCGGGAAGCCGTGGACCTGCTCGCCGGCGTGCTCGGCGCCCCATGGGTCGAACGGGAACGTAAGGACGCCGAGCGGCTCGCCCGGCTGTGCGACGGCCTCCCCCTGGCTCTGCGGCTGACGGCCGCCCGGCTGACCAGCAGCAGGACCGGCACGCTCGCGGAGCTGGTCGCGCAGCTGGCTGACCGGCAACGCCGGCTCGACCTCCTGAGCGGAGAGGAGCTGCAGGTCCGCAGCGGCTTCGAGCTGTCCTGCCGCGACCTTCCCGCACCGGTGACGCGGGCCTTCCGGCTGCTGAGCCTGCTCGACGCGCCCGGCGGGCTGGCGGCCTGGCATCTCGCGGCGCTGCTGGACCAGCCGGACCTGTCCGAAGCGGACGCCCTGCTGGACGAGCTGGTCGACGCGCAACTGCTGCAGCCCCTGGGCGTGGACTGCGTGGGGCAGCGGCGCTTCCGCTTCCACGATCTCGTACGGCTCTACGCCGCCGAGCGCGCCGAGGCGGACGAGCCGGAAGAGGAGCGGCACGCGGCCACACTCCGCGCCTTCGGAGCCATGCTGGCGCTCACCGCCCACGCCGACAGAGCCTTCCGCGGCGAGGACATCGACGAGGTCCAGGGCACCTGCGCACGCTGGTTGCCCGACGACCACGCGTCGCTCGTCCCCGAGCCGATGCTCTGGCTCGACGCCGAACGCCTCAACCTGTCCGCCATGGTCCGGCAGGCCGCCCGCGCGGGCTGGTCCGAGCCGTGCTGGGAGCTGACCGCCACCGGCTCGATGCTGCGGCAACGGCGCGGCTACCAGGACGACCAACTCGCCGACTACGAGCTCGCCCTGGAACTGTGCCGCCGGGAGGGGAATCTCCGCGGCACGGCCGCCCTCCTCCTGAGCCACGGCGGCCTCCACCACCAGATGGGCAACCTGTCGCTCGCGGCCGCGTGCGCGAGGGAGGCCGTCGACCTGTACGAGCGCCTCGGCGACAAGCGCGGACACGCGCTGGCCCTGGCCGACTCCGGCGTCGCCCACCGCGTGCTCGCCGACTGGGAGCCGGCTCTGGCGGCGTTCGAGCGGGCCTTCGAGATCTTCGAGGACCTCGGCGACCTGGCGTCAGCCGCGTACGTGCTGTTCCATCTGGGGGCCCTGCACCTACGACGCGATCACTTCGGCGAGGCGGAAGCCGCGGCCGAACGCGGGCTCGCCCTGTTGCCCCCGGGGATTCCCGAGCTCGAACTCCACCTGCGCCGCACGCTCGGTGATTCCTACCTGCGCCAGGGCCGGGTCGAGGAGGCCCATGACATCCTGACCGACGTCCTGGCGAGCGCCCGCGCACGGGGCGACCTCTTCCAGGAAGCCGAAGCGCTGCTCGTCCTGGGCGAGACCGAGGTGGCGGCCGGTCGTCCCGCCCAGGGCAGGGCCACCCTCACCCTGGCTCTGGAGCAGGGCCGCCAGCTCAACGGGAAGAACTTCGAGGGGCGGGTGCACCTGGCCCTCGGCCACATCGTCGACGGCCGGCACATAGAGCATCTGGAGACGGCGGCCGAGATCTTCGCCGCGGCCAACGCCCCCGCCTGGCACGCCAAGGCCATGGCCGCCCTCACGACGCACCGGCGCTGACCTCAGGAGCGCTCGACGCGGACGGCGACTCCGTCGAGGATCAGCTCCAGCCCGAGCGAGAAGTCCGCGTCGGCGATGGTCGCGTCGGGGGTGTCGGACGGCAGCGTCTCGAACAGCGCCGAGGCGAACAGCCGGGCCGTCTCGGGGAAGCGTCCGGGGTCGACGAGCCGGACCAGCGCGCGGCCGTAGTCGCGCTCGGCGTCGGCCTGCCCCCGGCCCTCGGCGGCCCTGCCCTCGGCGAGCTCGCTGTATTGCCGCACCCACTGGACCACGTAGCCGTTGATCAGCGTCAGGATGCCGACCTTGTGCGCCCAGTCGAGGCGGGTGCGCGACAGGATGGCGAGCCCGGCCTCCATCCAGGCGATCTGGTTGGGGCCGGAGGGCGGCCCGGAGGCGGGCACGCGCGTCAGCCACGGCCGGCGCCAGGACACCGCGCGCAGCGCGAAGGCCCAGTCGCGCAGCCCTTCGCGCCAGTCGTCGGTGTCGAGGTCCGGAGGCGTGCCCGAGGCGGCGTCGGCCATGAGCGTGAGCAGCTCGTCCTTGGACCCGACGTGGCGGTAGAGCGACATCCCCGTGAAGCCGAGGCTCTTGGCGACCTTGGGAATCGTCACGCCGCCGAGCCCGTCACGGTCGGCGATCTCCACGGCCGCGGCGACGATCAGGTCGACGTCGAGGGCCGCGGGCCGCCCGAGACGCGAGGACTCCGGCATCCGCCACAGCCTGCGCAGCGCCGCCGGTATGTAGTCCTCGCTGGTCATGGCTCCCTTGTTCACCCCCGGAGAGTCAGGCCCCATCATGCCAGAACCTTCTTTAGTATATCTGTGATACTTTCTCTCTGAAACTAAATCTCGGGGAGAGGGTTGTACATGAGCGTCGACGCCGCGTCGCGGACATCGAGAGGGCCGGTCCGGCGCGCCGAACGCGCCCTCGCACCGGATCTGGCCAGGGGCGCGATGCTGCTGATCATCGCGCTGGCCAACGTCGCCGGAGTCGTCTTCGCCCGGCAGCCCGGCCTCGACCCCGACCCGGAAGGCGCCGAGGCCGGGCTCACCTTCCTGCTCTTCGAGCTCGTCCACGCCCGCGGGTATCCGGTCTTCGCCATGATGTTCGGCTACGGAGTCGTCCAGCTCGCCCGCCGCCAGGACGCCTCCGGCGCCACCTCGCGGCGGGTCCGCTCGGTGCTGGTGCGCCGCAACCTCTGGCTCGTCGTCTTCGGGTTCGCGCACGCCGCGCTGCTGTACTACGGCGACTTCCTCGGCGCGTACGGGGTCGTCGGGATCGTGATGACCCTGATGCTGCTGCGCCGGGGCGACGGGTTCCACCGGATCGTGCTGGTGATCTGGGCGGTCGCGGCGGTCCAGGTCCTGGTCATGGGCGCCACCGTGGTGAGCGGCGTCGTCGGGGGTCCCGGTGGGTCGGCCCCGCTGCCGGCGATCCCGATCGGCTCCCTCACCGCTCCGGGCTACCTGGAGTCCATGTCGGCTCGCCTCGGCGAATGGCCGTCGCACACGCTGACCGTCCTGCCCTTCATCCTGATCGCCTGGCTGGGCATGTGGGCCGCCCGCCGCCGCGTCCTCGAAGAGCCGGCCCGCCACCGGATCCTGCTCACGTGGACCGCCGTCCTCGGGCTCGGCCTCGCCGTCGCCGGAGGTCTCCCGGCCGCCCTGGTGAGCGCCGGATGGCTGCACGTCGACGAGCCGGCCGCCGCTCTGGCGCTGACGCTCCACGGCGCCAGTGGCATGTTCGCCGGCCCGGGTTACGTGGCCGTCTTCGGTCTGATCGCCATGCGGGTCACCCGGCCAGGCCCCGTCGTCGGCGCCCTCTCGGCCCTGGGCCGGCGCTCCCTGTCGGGATACCTGTTCCAGTCGGTGGCCTGGCTCGTCCTCCTGGCGCCCTTCACGCTCGACCTCGGCGACCGTCTCGGCAGCCCGACGGTGACCGGCCTGGTCATCGCGGTGGCCGTCTGGCTCGCGACCGTGCTGCTCGCCCGCCTTCTCGACGAGCGCGGACGGCCGGGCCCCGCCGAGTTCGTCCTGCGCCGCCTGACCTACGGCCCTCGGACGTAGTCGATGTCGAGGACGCTCCGGCCGCTCCGACCTACCCGCGAACAGACCGACAGTTCCAAGGAGCGGACATGTCACGGAACATCGAGACCGTCACCACCTATCTTGACGGTTTCCGTAAGAACGATCACGAACAGATCCTGTCCTGCCTGACCGACGACATCGAGTGGACCGTCTTCGGCGCCTTCCACCTGACCGGCAAGGACGCCTACGACCAGGCCATCGACGGCCCGCCCGGGCTCATCGACCCTCCCCACCTGGAGGTGGTGCGCATGGTCGAGCAGGGCGACGTCGTGATGGCGGAACTCATCGGGACGGTCCAGCGGGCTGCGGGCGGTGAGCTGCGCCTGTCCATGGCGGAGGTGTTCGTCATGCGCGACGGCAAGATCGCCGAGCGTCGGGCCTGGGTCGTGGAACTGAAGGAGAACGACTATCGCTGATGTACGTTTCACCGGTCCTCACCGGAGTGCGCTCGCGTCGTCCCTGATCAGCGGCGAGTAAGGGTCTGACGACGCCTGCGGGAAGGGAGAGACCTGGCCGGGACGGCGGCGGGCGGATACCGTCCGGTCGGGCGCGTCCAGGCACGGCACCGCGGGACGCGGGTGTCGCGATCCCGGACGCGCTCCGACGAAGCCCCGTCACTGGAGCCGACATGCCAGCAAAGCGCCGGGCAGCCCCCGCGTCGCTCGCCTTGTCCCTGCTACTCCTCGCCCCCCTGACCGCGATCGCCCCCCCGGCCACGGCCGCGACGCCGTCGTCCGTCACGGACGGCGGCGTGCCGCTCGAATCGATCAACACGACCACGACCCAGGTCGCCTTCGGACTGCGGCGCCCCACCGCCATCGCCACGCCCGACGACGGGACGGACCGGCTGCTCATCACCGAGAAGCGCGGCACCGTACGCGTCTACCACCCGGACACCGGTCTTGAGCAGACCCCGATCATCGACATCACGTCGTCCGTGGACGAGTCCGGCAACGAGCGGGGGCTGCTCGGCATCGCCCTGCCGCCCGACTTCGCCGAGAGCCAGGACCTCTACCTGGCCTACACCGCGCTGCCCGACGGCGCCGTGACCCTGGGCCGATACAGCCTGGACGAGGCGGAACTCGAACCGCTGCTGTCCCAGGAGCATGCCGAGCACAGCAACCACAACGGCGGCCAGATCACCTTCGGCACCGACGGCAACCTGTACATGAGCATCGGCGACGGCGGCGGTTCCGGCGACCCGTTCGACTCCGGGCAGCGCGTGGACACCCTGCTGGGCAAGATCCTCCGCGTCGACGTCAGCCGGAGCTGCGGCGACCTGGCGTACTGCGTCCCCGAGGACAACCCGTTCGTCGGCGTGGCGGGCGCCCGCGAGGAGATCTGGATGTACGGCGGGCGCAACCCCTGGCGCTTCTCCGTCGACCCCGCGGACGGCTCGATGTGGATCGCCGACGTCGGTCAGGGCAGGTGGGAGGAGATCAACCACGTCAAGCCCGGACGGCAGGCCGGCGCGAACCTCGGCTGGTCCTGCTACGAAGGACTGGAGGTGTTCGACGCGGACCAGTGCCGTTCCGGCGCCGCCTACACCAAGCCGGTCTTCACCTACTCCCCGTACACCGGCAGTTGCGCGGTCATCGGCGGGCAGGTGTACCACGGCGAGGAGTTCGCCGATCTGGTCGGCGGCACCTACATCGCCACCGACTACTGCTCCTCCATCGTGTGGGCGGTGCGCGAGGACGGCGCGGGCGGCTACTCCGTGGCGGAGATCGGCCAGATGCCCACGCAGGTCACGGCGTTCGGGGCCACCACGGAGGGCGAGCTGTACGTCGTCAACGACCTGCCCGGCGGCCTGCACCGCGTCTCGTTCGAGCGCGCGGAGCCGACCTGCCGGATCGGGTACACCACCCAGGTCTGGGGCGGCGGCATGACGGTCGACCTCACGATCACCAACACCGGCAGCACCCCGATCAACGGCTGGACGCTGCGGTTCTCCATGGCCCGGGGCCAGTCCGTCATCTCCGACTGGAACACCGACCTCACGCAGGGCGGCGACTTCGTGACCGCGGTCAACGCCGGGCACAACGGCTCCATCGCCCCCGGCCAGAGCGTCACCATGGGCTACCTGGCGAGCCATACGGGCGACGCGTCCCTGCCGACCCGGTTCTCGCTCAACAGGGACGCCTGCGCCGTCGTCCGCCGCTGACGGGAAGGGCTACGTCCGCGACCCCAGGAGGGCCGCCGTCTCGCTCCGGTCGGGCGCGCCGATGGCCGTGAACAGCGCATGCGCCCGGGTCCAGAGACGCGCGGCCTGCCCGTCGTCGCCTTCCCGGCTGCGGGCGTGGCCGAGGATCGTCAGGGCGCGGGCGTACTGCAGGCGTTGGCCGGAGCGGCGGGCCAGACTGATGGCCCGCTCGCACGCCCGTACGCACTCCTCGCCGTCGCCCGCCGCCAGGTGGACGGCGGCGAGCAGGACGTGCGCGCGGGGCAGGTTGAGCGGGTTGGCGGTGAGCGCGCGTTCGAGCGCCTGGCCGGCCTCCTTCCGCGCGTCCTCGTACCGGCCCTGACGGAAGTGGGCGCCGGCGCGCTCCAGCAGCACCTCGTCCAGGTCGGTGCCGGTGCGCTCGGCGAGCCGCGCGGCGGCGTCGAGGTGCGCGAGCGCGTCGTCCGTCCGGCCCAGCTCCGTCTCCACGGCGGCCGTGCCGGTGAGCGAGGCGATCTGGCACCGCCTGTTCTCGACCTCCTCGGCGATGCCCAGCGCCCGGGTGAAGGCGTCGATCGCCCGCTCGTGGCGGCCGGCGTCGCGGTGGACCCAGCCGAACGTCTCGTACGTCACCGCCTCGGCGTACCGCAGGCCCGCGGCCTGGGCCAGGGCCAGCGCCTCTTCGAGGTACGCGAGCGCGTCGGCGAGCCGGGCCTGCTTCTGACGGACCAGGGCGAGGTTGACCAGCGTCAGCGTCCGCAGATGCGTGTCGCCTGACCGCTCGGTCAGGGCGAGGCAGGCGAGCAGGCACTCCTCGGCGCGGTCCAGCCGGGCCAGCATGAGGTTGGCCGAGGCCAGGTTGTTGAGCCCGCGCGCCTCGCCGCGGACGGACCCGAGCTCGCGGTGGATCTCCACGGCCCGCTGGTAGAGGGGGATGGCCCGGCGCGGCTCCCCGAGCTGTTTGAGCACCACGCCGCGGCTCTGCAGCACCGAGGCCTCGCCCTGGGACCAGCCGGCCAGCCGGCACAGCTCCTGCGCCCGTTCCAGGAAGCCCATCGCGCCCTTGAGGTCGGCGGTGAGCAGGCGGGCCCGGCCGATGGAGTAGCACATCGCGGCCTGCCCTCTGAGGTCGCCGTCGCGCTCGGCGGCGGCCAGCGCGGTCTCGGCCAGGCGCAGCCACTCCGCCCGGGTCCGGCGGTGCTGCAGGACGTCGGTCATGGCCTCGGCCAGCAGCCAGGCGTACGGCCGCGCCCCGGACGCGATCACCCCGGTGAGGTTGTCCCATTCGGTGTCCAGCCAGCCGAGCGCCTGCGCCGCGGTGGCGAAGGCCGTCGCGTCCTGACCCGGCGTCTCCGGGACCTCGAAGCCGGCCACCGCCAGAGCGTCGACGGTGGTGGACAGGTAGTGGTCGAACAGCCGCCGGACGGCGGCCTCCCGTTCGGCCTCGGAGTCCTCCGCGAGAGCGCGCTGGGCCGCGTACTCCCCCACCAGGTCGTGCGCGGCGAAGCGGCGCGGGCCGATCTCCTCGATCAGGTGGATCCGCGCCGCCGTGCCGAGCAGGACCTCCGCCCGCTCGCGGTCCGTGCCCGCCAGGGCGGCGACGGCCGCGGCCGAGATGCCGGCGCCGCGCGCCAGGCCGAGCAGGCGGAACACGCGCTGCGCCGGCGCGGGCAGCGCCCTGTACGACAGGTCTAGAGCGGCGCGCACGGCCACGCTCTCGTCGCCGTCCACCCGCAGGCGCACCAGCCGCCCGCGCTCCGCGAGCTCGCGCACGTAGTCGGCGATCCTCCGGTGTTCGTGGTCGCCGATCCAGGACACGGCGATGGAGAGCGCCAGTGGGGAGTGGTCGCAGAGCGCCACGAGCTCCCGCGCGGCCTCCGGCTCCCGGCGCAGCCGCTCCTCGCCGACGCCCGCGGAGATCAGCCGCAGCGCCTCCCCGGGCTCCAGGACGCCGAGCGTGAGCCGTTCGACGCCGTCCAGGGCCACCAGGCCGCCCAGGCGGTGGCGGCTGGTGATGACGACCCGGCATCCGGGGTCGCCCGGCAGCAGCGGGCGGATCTGGTCCGGCTCGGCGACGTCGTCCAGGACCAGCAGCACGCGCCGGCCCGCGAGCAGCGAGCGGTACAGCGCGATCTGCGCGTCCAGCTCGACCGGGATGTCCTTCGCCGCCTGACCGAGCCCCTGCAGCAGCAGCGGCAGCGCCTCCGACGGCGGCATCGGCGCGCGCCGGTCGAAGCCCCGCAGGTCGAGGAAGAGCTGCCCGTCCGGGAAGAGCCCGGCCCGCCGGTGCGCCCAGTGGAGCGCCAGCGCGGTCTTCCCGACGCCGGCGGGGCCGACCAGGAGCGTCACCCGGCCCGCGTCCATCCGCGGCAGCTCCGCCTCGCGGCCGACGAAACGGCCGGTGTCGGGAGGCAGCTGCCGGGGAACCGGCGCCGGCCGCGCGGCGGGGTCCTCTTCGAGGATGCTCTGGTGCAGCGACTGCAGGTCACGGCCCGGTTCGACGCCGAGTTCGCGTACGAGCCGGTCCCGGAACTCCCGGTAGACCCGCAGCGCCTCGGGAAGGCGTCCGCCCCGGTGCAGCGCCAGCATGAGCAGGCCGTGCGGGCGCTCCCGCAGCGGCTGCTCGGCCACGACCCTCGTCAGCCCGGCGATGACCGCCTGATGCCGCCCCACCGCCAGCTGGGCCTCCGCCCGGCCCTCGATCGCCTCGGTCCTGAGCTCGTCGAGCCGGTGCCGCTCAGCCTCGGCGACGGGTCCGCCCAGATCCGGGTACGGGTCGCCGCGCCACAGTTCGAGGGCCCGGTCGTACGTGGTGATCGCCTCGGCGTGCAGGCCGTCGCCCGCCTCCCGGCGCGCCGTCGCGACCAGGGCGGCGAACTCGTCGGCGTCCACGTCGACGGCCCCGGCGGGGACCAGATAGCCGGGGCTCCTGGTCACGATGACCTCGGCCGCCCCGAGCGCCCGGCGCAGCTCCGCGATCAGGGCGCGTACCCGGGCCGCCGCCGACGGCGGCAGATCCTCGCCCCAGAGGCGTCCGGCCAGCCGCTCCACCGACACCACGCGACCGGCGTCGAGCAGGAGGCCCGCCAGCAGCGCGCGCTGCCTGCCGGTCAGGCGCACCGCCCGGCCGTCCACGACGACCTCCAGGGGACCGAGGAGGAGGACGCGGGCACCCTTCCGACGCACACCGGCAGACGCTAGTGCAGCGCCCACGCGAGAGCAATCTCGCCTGTGGCCGATCCGTGCGGGATCCATGCGCCGGCCATGCGGGCGGGTGTCATCGTCTGTCCAGAGTTCCCCGCGAAGATTGGCGCTGACGAACGGATGAGGCCGCGACTGAAGACCCTGGCGTGGGAGCGGGCCGGAGACGAGCTGCGGCTCGTGTACGACCCCCGCGACCGGCTGGTGCTCCCCGACCCCGACGGCACGGTGGAGAAGCTCCTCCACCTGCTGCGGGAGGGCGGCCGGACCGTCGCGGAGCTCGCCGGCGAGCTGTCGCTGCCGGTCGCCGACGTCTCGGCCGCCGTGGCCGCGCTGGACGCCGAGCGGCTGCTGGAGGACGGCGACCGCCTGGGCAAGCTCGGACCGGGCGACGCCGAACGCCACTTCAGCAACCTGGCCTTCCTCGAGTCGTTCGGCACCCTCGCGAGCAGCCGCGAGGACCTGCTGGGGCGGCTCCGCGAGTCGCACGTGCTGGTGCTCGGCACCGGCGGGCTGAACTCCAACACCATCCCCCACCTCGCCGGGCTGGGCGTCGGCAGGATGACGCTCCTCGACCGGGACACCGTGGACCCGCGCAACTTCGCGCGGCAGTACCTCTACCGCTGGGACGACGTCGGCTCCCGTAAGGTGGCGCGCGCCGCGGACTGGGTCCGCGCCTTCGACCCGTCCATCGAGGTCGAGGCGATCGACCTGGGCGTCGAGAGCCCGGAGCAGTTGGACGAGCTCGTCGGGCGTACCAGGCCCGACGTCGTGGCCTCGGGCATCGACCGGCCGAACGAGATCGACCTGTGGGTCAACGCGGCCTGCGTGCGGCACGGGGTGCCGTTCGTCAGGGGCGGCATGTGGGTCACCTCGGGCACGGTCTGGTCGGTCGCGCCGGGGGTCAGCGCCTGCCGCGCCTGCGTGCCGCCGACCGCCGATCCCGACGCGCCGGACCTGGCCGCGATCCGCCTCTACCGCGACGGGGCCCGGCCGAACCGCGGCATCGGCCCGGTCGCCGGCCTCCTGGGCGCGTACGGCGCGTTCGAGGTCCTGCGCTATCTGACCGGATTCGAGCCACCGGCGTACGCCGGTCGGCCGCTCATCGTCGACTTCGCGGGCGGTTGCGCCACGAGTCGTACCGAGTGGCCCCGCAATCCCGACTGTGACGTGTGCGGAGGGAGGTGACCTGAATGAAGATCGAGATCGTGCGGATCGAGAACACCCGCCTGACCGTGGACGCGGACCCGGGGTCGGACTCCTGATGATCCGGGGCCGCGCTCCACTCCGGGGAGCGCGGCCCCCCTCAGATGTGAAGGCGGAGAAGAATGACCGCGTCCTTGGACGCTGACCTGCGCGAACGGGCCGCACGGCTGACGGTCGCCTTCGACGGCTCGGCCTGGGTCCTGGGCCGGCCGGACCTGGGCGTCTTCGTCGCGGTGCCGGAGCCGGGCGCGGTGTTCGTCACCACCTTGCAGGAGACGGGCTCGGCGGACGAGGCGACGGCCCGGGCGAGCGAGGCGGCCGGCGAACCGGTCGACGGAGGCGACTTCATCGACGGCCTCACGGCCGCGGGCCTGCTCGACCCGGCCGCGGCGCCGGACGACACCGTCGCGCCCGCCGGCCGGCGGGTCAAGTGGATCGAGGGGATCAGCCCCCGGGCGGCGGCCCGCCTGTTCGGGCGTACCGGCTGGTCGTTCTACACGGTGGCGCTCCTGTTCGCGCTCGCCGTCCTCGTGACGCGTCCCGACCTGCGCCCTTCCTGGCAGGACGCGTGGTTCCTGCCCAGTCCCGGGCTGTCCGTGTTCGGATGGCTGGTGCTGGGCATCGCGTTCGGCGCGCTGCACGAGGCCTGGCACTGGCTCGCCGGACGGGCGATCGGCGTCCCCGCGACCTTCCGGGTGAGCTACCGGGGCATGTACATCGTCTACGAGACCGACCTGACCCAGATCGTCGCGGTGCCGCGCGACCGGCGTCACGGGGTGTACCTGGCCGGGATGGCCGTCGAGACCGTGGTCGTGGCGGCCGCGCTGGGCCTGCGGATGCTCGTCCCGCCCGGCGCCCTGGACGACCTGCTCGCCGCCGTGGTCCTGTTCAGGATCGTCGCCATCGTGTGGCAGTGGGCCGCCCTGCCGCTGCGCAGCGACTCGTACGCCCTGCTCGCCAACGCCCTGCGCTGCCACAACCTCTACCGGGTCACCTGGCTGACGGTGAAGAACCGGATCTTCCGACTCACCGGGCCGGAGACGGCCGAACTGGCCGGGGCGGGCGCGCGGGACCGCGCGATGGCCCGCTGGTTCGCGCTCCTCTACGTCGCGGGCATCGCCGTCATGGCCTGGGTGTTCCTCACCGTCATGCTGCCGCTGATGGTCTCGCTGGCCCAGTGGGGCGTGACGCAGTTCGCCGAGGGACAGGTCGGCTCGGCCGGCTTCTGGGAGGCCCTCGTCGTGACCGCGTACGTGGGGCTGCGGCTCGGTCTGCCCCCGCTGCTCGCGCTCCGTGAACGACGGCTGCGGCGCGCGGGGGCGCTCCTCTGAGCCCATTCCGCCGGATCCACGAAAAATCTCCCCATCTATGCAGAGGAACGTATAGGGTCCCTTTTCGGGATGACGACGGGGGAATGTGTGGAATTACGGACGCCGTAACGCCGGTTATTTCGGCGTAAATCAGGGTCCGGCGCGTTTCTCCAGGTCACCAGCTCTTCGCGTGGCGACGTGGGATGGGAGATGCGGAGCTTCATGACGGCCCGTGGCGACACACCGCAGTCTCCGTTACCTCTCGCGGACGCGGAGCACCCCGCCCCCTCCCGATGGGCCCCGCACCTGTGGTGGATGGCCCTCCTCGCGGGGACGCTCGGCTTCGCGTTCGCCTGGCTGGCCACGCCGCACGGCCGGGAGATCGGCGCCGCCTGGGAGCTCGGCGTCAAACTGCTCGCCTTCGCCTTTCTGTGCTGCGCGATCGCGTTCTTCCCGTGGGTGTCGGAACGCCTGCACTGGCTGCTGTGCGTCCCGTTCGTGTTCTTCACCGCGTACGTGATCCCGCGCGTCAGTTACTTCTATTACGGGGACGTCGGGCGCGTCGAGGGCGACAGCTTCTACACCCATCTTTACCTGCTGCTCTATCCCGGGCTCGTGCTCACCGTCGCCGCCGCCTACCGCATCGGCGGTGGCAGCCCCGGGCGCTGCCTGAAGATCGCGATCAGCGGCATCGTCATCGTGTTCTCCGGGCTCCTCGACGTCATGTGGCAGGTCGTGAACCCGGTCGACATCCCCGAGGTCATCGACGCGCCGCACATCAACGTGATCACCGGCGGGCCGATCTCCTTCGCCGGGGCGGTGCTGTTCACGCTGGCGCACGTGCCGATCGTCGTCGGGATCAACCTGCTCCCGCTGGACCGCTGGATCGCCCGCCTGCTGGGAAGCACGCCAGGCCGTCACTGAGGAGGCGAAGCTGGACACCCACGACGTACCGCCGACCATCGGCATCTCGGTGGCGGCGCCCGCCTACAACGAGGCGGCGAACATCGCGGCGGCGGTGACCGAATGGCGCGACTACCTGGCCGGGCACCCGGCGATCGGCGCCTGGGAGATCGTCGTCTGCGACGACGGCAGCACCGACGCGACCGGCGAGATCCTCGCGGACCTGCGGGAGCACTGCCCCGAACTGGTCGTCGTCACCTTTCCCCGGAACCGGGGCGCCGGCGCGGCCATCGCCGCCGCCATCGCGCACACCCGGATGGACTGGGTCGTGCTGCTCGACTCCGACGGGCAGTTCCCGATCTCCGCCCTGGACGCCTTCCTGGACCGGGTACGGGCGGGCGAGGCGGACGCCTTCTCCGGCGCCCGGATCAGGAAGGCCGACGGTGTCGCGTACCGGTGGGGCTCGGCCGCCAGCGGCGCGGTCAGCAACCTCACGCACGGCACCCGGTACCGCGACTACAACTCGATCTTCAAGGTGGTACGCGGCCCGCTGCTGCGCGCCCTGCACCTGGAGTCGAGCGGGATGAACTGCTCGACCGAGATCACCGCCAGGGTCGCGGAGCTCGGCCACACCTGGGTGGAGATCCCGATCGAGCACCGGGAGCGCGGCGGCGGCGCCCGGGGGTGGCGGTTCTGGCGCGGGGCGCGGGACCGCGCCCTGTTCGTGGGCTATCTCGGCTATCGCCGGTGGCTGTTACGCCGGGGCGTGCTCCGCCTCCCGGAGGCGTCGGAACCGGCGCGCGGGATGACGGAGCGGGCCCGATGAGCGGCCGCACCGCCGTCACCCTCTTCAGCGGCGGGCGCGGCGGGGCCGGCATCGCGCGCGGCCTCTTACGCACGCCCGGGGTGGACCTCACACTGGTGATCAACGGCTACGACAACGGGCGGTCCACCGGCGCCCTCCGGCGCTACCTCCCCGGCATGCTCGGCCCCTCCGACTTCCGCAAGAACCTCCTGGTCCACCTCGACGACCGCGACCCCCGTCAGGCCGCCCTCCGCTCAGTCCTGGAACACCGGCTCACCGCCGGCGCGCAGGAACTCGGCGCCCTGGCCCACGCGATAAGCAGCCCGTCATCCCCTGCACGCACCGCGGACGCGCCCGACCCAGTCGCCCTCCGCTCGGTGCTGGAGCACCGGCTCACCGCCGGCAAGGAGGAGCTCGCCGACGCGATAGGCGGTCCGGCCTCGCCCTCGACGCGTACCACGAACGCGCCGGACCCAGCCGCCTTGCCGCCGTCGGCGCGTACCACGAACGCGCCGGACCCAGCGGCTCTCTCGCCGCAGGCGCGTGCCGCGATCGGGCGGGACCTGGCCGTGCTTCTGCGCTGGGTCGACAGCCATCCAGACGGGCTCGATCTGACCGAGTGCGCGCTCGGCAACCTGGTGTTCGCCGGTGCGTACCTGCGGCTGGGCGAGGACTTCAACGCCGCAGTACGCGCGTGCGCCCGGACGTTCGAGTCACCGCTCGGCCTGGTGAACGTCACCGGCGGCGAGAACGCGTTCCTGGTCGCGCTCAAGCAGGACGGCCGGCTCCTGGCCGACGAGGCGGACATCGTCGCGCCGCAGGATGCCGCCGCGATCACCGACCTGTTCCTGCTCCGCGAGCCGCTGACCTTCGAGCGCCGGGCCGAGCTGGCGGCGAGACCCGTCCAGGAGGTGCGGCGGATCCTGGCGGACCTGCGCGCCACGGTCTCGCTCAACCCGGAGGCCGGGGACGCGATCAGGAACGCCGACCTTCTCCTGTACGGGCCGGGCACCCCGCACTCGTCCCTGCTGCCCAGCTACCTGACGCCGGGGGTCGCGGACGCGATCGCGAAGAGCCGGGCCGCGGCCAAGGTGTTCGTCGTCAACACCCGCGACGACCACGACGTCCAAGGGCTGAGCGCACCCGAGCTGGTCGGCCGTACCCTGTCCTACCTCGGCGACCCGGGCAACGAGCGCGGCACCGTCACGCACGTCCTCAGCCACCGCGCCCCGGACGCGCCGGGCGTCCCGTCCGACGTCGTCGCCGGCGGCGTCTGGGCGGGCGCCCGATGGGTCACCGCCGACCTGGCCGACGCCGACCGCCCCGGCGTCCACTGCGGCCCCCGCACCGTACGCGCCCTGATGGACATCGCCGACGAGGCCGCCCTGACGAGGACCCCATGACCCCGGCGGATGGCCGGCTGGGCCACGAGGGTCTGGCGGCGATGGTCGCCGGGCGGCGGGTCTGGCTCTGTGATCTGGATGGCACGCTCGTCGACTCCGCGCCCGTGCACGCGGCGGCGTTCCGCGCCGCGATCGGGGAGCTCGCGCCGTCCGCGCTCGGTTCCTTCCGGTACGACGCGCACGCGGGGGCGACCACGCGCGAGGTGGTGGCCGGGCTGGGCGTCGGCGGTGACGTGGCCGAACGGCTGGTCCGGCGCAAGCAGCGGCTCTACCGGGAGTACGTGGAAGCGGGCAGGGTGGCGTCGTTCCCCGGCGCCGGGCGGCTGCTCGACCGCCTGACCAGCGGCGGCCGCACCGCCTACCTGGTCACCAGCGGCAGCAGGGGCTCGGTCGAACGGGTCCTGGCGGCCTGCTCGCTGGGCGGCTACTTCAGCGGCGTGCTCACCGGCGACGACGCCCCGTCGGGCAAGCCGGACCCGGCGTTCTACCGGCACGCCTGCGAGCGCTGGTCCGTCGACCCGGACGACGCCGTGGCCCTGGAGGACTCCGAGCACGGCGTCGCCTCCGCCGTCGGCGCCGGGCTGGTGACATTGCAGGTCAACGCGGCGGAACCGGCAGCGGGGGCGACCCAGGTGCGGGATCTGGACGAGATCGTGGACTTCCTCGGCAGGGGAGTGAATGGCAGTGAGTGACCAGCGCGTCTGCGCGGTGATCCCGGCGGCCGGGAGCGGGACCAGGCTCGGCCTCGGCATCCCGAAGATCATGCTGGAGATCGCGGACGGCGTCACCGTGTGGCACCTGCTGCACCGGCGGCTGAGCCCCTGGGTGGAGCACGTCCACGTGGTGGTCTCCCCCGCCGGCGAGATCCCGTTCCGCCGCCTGGCCGCTGAGGAGATCGAGCGCGGCGCCGTCTCGGTGAGCGTCCAGGCGCGGCCGACGGGCATGGGTGACGCGATCTTCGGGGCCGTCGCGCACTGGGAGGGGTACGACCGGATCCTGGTGGTCTGGGGTGACCAGGTGAACCTGTCCCCGGCGACCGTGCGGCAGGTGGTGCGGGATTGCCATGACGGCCTCACCCTCCCGCTGGTGCCGATGCCCGCGCCGTACGTCGAGTACGAGCTGGACGGGCCGGCCCTGGTCAGGGTGCGGATGTCCCGCGAGGGGGACGACTGCCGGCCCGGCGGGCTCAGCGACGTCGGCGTCTTCTGCCTCGGCACGGACGGGCTGGCGGAGGCGTGGGCGGGCTACCTGCTCGACGCCGCCCCCGGTGCGGCCACCGGTGAGGTCAACTTCCTGCCGTTCCTGCCGTACCTGTCGCAGGTCCGCGGCAGGCCGGTGACGGTGGTGCCGGTCACCGACCCCTCCGAGGCCCGCGGCGTCAACACCCCGGACGACCTCGACTTCGCCCGCCAGGCGTTCCAGCGGTGCCCGGACTGACCCGGCCGCGCCGCTGCCACGTCGTCTGCACCGAGGTCCCGCCGAACGTCGTCGGCGGTCTGGGACGGTACGCCGAGCGGATGCTCCCCGCCCTGCGCACCGCCGGCGTCCCCATCGAGGTGTACGGCGCGGTAGGCCGGCACACGCGGGCCAGTACCGAACAGACCGGCGACGTCACCCTGCACCGCCTGCCCACCGCCGGACAGCCCGCCCACCCACACCCACCCAAACCCACCGACCCACGCGAGAACACCCGCCCGCCCGAGGACACCCAGCCGCGTGCGGACGCCCGTTCGCGTGGGGGTGTCCGGTCGCTGGTCAGGGTTGCCGGGTTGGTCGTTTTCAACGTGCGGGTCGCGGCGCGGATCCTGCGGAGTGGTGGGCGGCGGTCCGGGGCGGTGGTGGCGGTGCACGACTGGATGGGGTGCATCGCCGGGATCCTGTGCCGGGTGGTCGGGCGGATGCCGGTGGTGTTCCATGTGCACACCTGTGAGCACAACACCGCACCGGGGGCGCGCCGCACCGCCGTGACCGCCGGCATCACCGCGCTGGAGAACGCGCAGGCCCGGCTGGCGAACCTGATCCTGGTGCCGAGCGCGGGCATGCGGGACGAGCTGGTGGCGCGCGGCTGGCCGCCGGGGCGGCTGCGGGTCGTGCCGCACGGGTTCGAGGATCCCGAGCTGGTGCGGCTGGCCGGGCTCTCCCCCGCCGAGCGCGACCGGCTCCGCGCGGAGGTCAGGGCCCGCTACCTGCCCGGCGGCGCCGGAAGGCTGGTCGTCTTCGCCGGTCGCCTGTCGCCGCACAAGGGCGTGCGCACGCTGATCGAAGCGGTGCCCTTGCTCCGCGACCGCGACGACCTGCGGGTGGTGCTCATCGGCAGCGGCGACGACGCGGAGGTGGCCCGGCTGATCGAGCGGGAGGGCGTCGGCGGGCACGTGGTCGCCGGCTACCGGTTCCTGGACCCGCCCGAGGTGTTCGCGCACTTCCTGGCCGCCGACGTGTGCGCCTTCCCCTCGTCGTACGAGCCGTTCGGGCTGGTCGCCGTGGAGGCGATGGCGCTGGGACGGCCGGTCGTGGTCGGGCCGGGCTACTCGCCGGAGGTGGTCGGCGACGGGGCGGTCCGCTGCCGTACCGGAGAGCCGGAGGAACTGGCCGCGACCCTGTCGCGCTGCCTGGACGACCCGGAGCACGCGGCCGGGCTCGCCCGGCGCGGCGCCGAGCACGTCCGCGCGCGATACTCCTGGACGCGCACGGCCGAAACCACGCTGGCGGCGTACGCGGAGGTGACCCCGTGACGTCCGCGCTCCGCGAGCACGTGGCCAGGTTGGTCGGCGGGCGGGGGTGGGCCGTGTGGCCGACGCTGGTGGGGATCGCCGCCAGCGGGACGGCGGCGGCGACGACGCTCGTCATCGCCTGGGGGATCGGCGCGGCGGCGTTCGGCCGGTTCACCCTGGTGCTGACGATCGCGTTGATCGTCACCGTCGGCATGCTGCTCAACCTGAACTACGTCATGTTCCAGGAGCTGCCGAGAGCCGAGCCGCAGGACCGGCCCGCCCTGGTGACGACGGCGCTGTTCACCACGCTGGCGCTGGGCGGCGGACTGGTCGCCGCCGGGCTGCTGGCCGCCCCGGCGCTGACCCGCCTGCTCGGCGTCGACGTCCGTACGCTCTGCTTCGCGCTGGCGCTGGCCCTGTCGATGACGGTGAACCAGCTGACCGAGAGCTTCCTGCGCGGGCTGAAGAAGTTCGCGTTCGTGGCGGGGCTCAAGCTCGCCGTCGCCGCCGTCTACCTGGCCACGGCCGCCTACTGCCTGCTGGTCGCGGGCATCAGGGACGCCGAGGTCTACCTGGTCGCGCTGATCGTCACGAACGTCGTGTTCGCCCTCGTGGCCGTGATCGGCTTCGATATCGTCCCGCGCTCCTGGTCCGCGTCCCTGGCGCGCTCACTGCTCCGGCACGGCGCCTACATGAGCGTCATCGCCGCCTTCACCGCCGTGCTGTTCGGGGTGGACGTGATCTTCCTCAACCACTGGGCCTCCGGGAGCGACGTCGGCGTCTACTCGATCTACAACGGCTTCCCGAAGAGGCTGCTCGGCGTGGTGTTCACCGAGGGGATCGGGCTCGTGCTGCTGCCGGTGCTGGCGACGGCCGACAAGGTCGCGGCGCTGCGGCGGATCGGCCGCCTCGCGCCGGCGATCGCGGTGGCCACCGCCGTCTTCTCCTTCGCCGCGAGCGCGCTGTTCTTCCTGGTGCTGCGCGCGGAGTATCCGTACTCGCCCGGACTGATGGCGTTGTCCGCGGTGGGGATCGGCGTCCACACGGTGTTCAACCTCTACCTCTTCGCCCTGTCGATGGACGGGGTGCGGGGCGCCAAGGTGCTCATCGCCTGCCTCGCCGTCGGGTCGCCCCTCGCGCTCGCCTGCCAGGCGGTGTTCATCTCCTGGCAGGGCCTGACCGGGGGCCTGGTGGGGTTCGCACTGACCAATCTCGTCCTGGTAGCCGTCGTGGCCGTCGCCGCGGCCCGGGTGTACCGGGCCCGTCCTCCGGAGGTCGAACGATGAGGGTCGTCCACGTCATCAACCAGTTCCCGCCCAACATCACCGCGGGGCTCGGCCGCTACGTCGAGGAGATCACGCCGCACCTGGCGCGCGACCTGGAGATGGCCGTGTTCACGCTGAACGACGGGCGCCTGCCGGTGCACGAGCGGCGCGACGGCGTCACCGTCTACCGGCCGCTCGGCCGCCTGCTCGGCGCGATCAGCCGCCGCCGCAGGCTCAACCGGACGCGCCGGGCCGAGTTCGTCCTGCTCGCGGTGAACGTCGTGGTGAGCAACTGGCGGTACTTCCTGCGGCTGCGCCGGCTGGCCCCTGGTCAGCGGCCCGACCTGGTCGCCGTGCACGACTCGACGAACTTCCTGGCCGCCCTGCTGTGCCACTACGTGCTGCGGCTGCCGGTCGTCTTCCACGTACACACCACCGAGTACGGCGTCGCGCCGCAGCGCAGCATCACCGACCCGGTCGGCGTGTTCGCCGCCCTGGAGCGGTGGCTGGGACGGATCGCCCGCCGGGTCGTGGTCGCCACCCCGGAGGTGCGCGAGCAGCTCGCCGCCGCCGGGTGGGACCGGGACACGATCGACGTGGTCTGTCTGGGCGGCACGTTCGAACGGCGGCTCGCCGGTGTCGACAGGGCCGCGCTCCGCTCCGGGGCCGCCGCGCTGCGCGCCCGTCTCGGCATCGCGGACGGCGACCCTGTCCTGCTCTTCGTCGGCCGCGTCGAACGGCAGAAGGGGATCTACCAGCTGCTGGAGGCGATGGAGAAGATCGCCGTCGCGCTCCCCCGGCTCCGGCTGGTGATCGTCGGCGAGGGGGACGAGGCCGGGGTCGCGCGGATCGTCGCGGACGCCGGGCTGGAGGGGCGCGTCCTCACCTCGGGCGGGTTCGTCGACGTCGCGGCGCTGCTGGAGTACTACGAGCTGGCCGACCTCTGCGTCTTCCCGTCGCTCTTCGAGCCGTTCGGCCTGGTGGCGACCGAGGCCATGGCTCTGGCCAGGCCGACGATCCTCGGCGACGGGTTCTCCCGGATCTTCCTCGGCGACCCCGCCGACCCCGCCGTGCGGTACGCGCGAAGCGCCGACCCCGGATCCATCGCCGACGCCGTGATCGACCTCATGGCAGATCCGGTGGCCCGCCGCGCTCTCGCGGACAGCGGGGAACGGTTCGTCAGGGAGCGGCTGAGCTGGGCCGGGGCCGCGAAGGAGACGATCGCGGTCTACCGGTCCGCACTCGCCCGTAAGTGAGCCGTACTCGCCCGGTGGGGGCGTCTCTTACCGGCGTTTGTGCCCCTTGGATTTGGTGTGACGGGCGGCGGGCTCGCGGCCGGGGGGCTGGCGGGGCTGTCCGTTCGACGGCGGGTGCGGTGGGTTGGGGCGGGCGACCGATTCCCGGTCCAGGCGGATCTGGTCGCCGTGGTGGGTCAGGGTGATCGGCGGGCCCTCCAGGAGCTCGTAGGTGGTCGTCTCTTCCGTGGCGGTGACGCTCAGCAGGCTGCCGCGGTAGCGCAGGCGGAAGGCGAGCCGGGTGATCTCCGGCGGCAGCTTCGGGGCGAACCCCAGCCGCCCCTGGCCGGCACGCATCCCGCCGAACCCCGTCACGAGGACGATCCACGCCCCGGCCAGCGAGGCCATGTGGACACCGTCGACGGTGTTCTTCTCCAGGTCCTCCAGGTCCATCAGGGCCGCCTCGCCGAGATAGCGGTAGGCCAGGTCGAGGTGCCCCACCTCGGCGGCGATCACCGCCTGGGTGCAGGCGGACAGGGACGAGTCGCGGACCGTCAGGGCCTCGTAGTAGGCGAAGTTCCGCGCCTTGTGCTCGGCGGTGAAGGCGTCGCCGCGCAGGTGCATGGCGAGGACCAGGTCGGCCTGTTTGACCACCTGCTTGCGATAGAGGTCGAAGTAGGGGAAGTGCAGGAGCAGCGGGTACTGGTCGGGCTTGGTGGCGGCGAAGTCCCACGGCGCGTGCTGGGTGAACGCCTCGTGCTGCGGATGCACGCCCAGGTCCTCGTCGTAGGGGACGGACATCGCGGCGGCGGCGTCGCGCCAGGCGGTGGTCTCCTCGGCGGTGACGCCGAGCCGCTCGGCCTCGTCGGGATGGCGGGCCGCGGTCTCGGCCGCCACGCGCAGGTTCTGCTGGGCCATCAGGTTGGTGTAGACGTTGTTGTCGACGACGGCGCTGTATTCGTCGGGGCCGGTGACCCCGTCGATCCGATACCGTCCGGCCGGGTCGTGATGGCCGAGTGCGCACCACAGCCGGGCCGTGCCGACCAGCAGCGGCAGGCCGGTCTCCCGCTCGAACGACGTGTCATCGGTGGCGTCGACGTACTGGGTGACCGCGTGCGCGATGTCGGCGTTGACGTGGAACGCCGCGGTGCCGGCCGGCCAGTAGCCCGAACACTCCTCCCCGTGGATGGTCCGCCACGGGAAGGCGGTGCCGTGCAGCCCCAGCTGGGTGGCGCGGGCCCGCGCCAGCGGGACGATGGACCGGCGCCACGACAGCGCGTCGGCGACGGCTCGCGGATAGGTGTAGGTGAGCACCGGCAGGACGAAGATCTCGGTGTCCCAGAACGCGTGCCCGTCGTAGCCCGAGCCGGTCAGCCCCTTGGCGGGTATGGGGCGCTCCTCCAGGCGCGCGGCCGACTGCAGCAGGTGGAACAGCCCGAAACGGACGGCCTGCTGCACCTCGGGGTCGCCCTCCACCTCGACGTCCGCGCCGTTCCAGAAGTCGTCGAGGAAGCGCCGCTGGTCGGCGCACAGACCGTCCCACCCGGCCAGCCGGGCGGCGGCGAGCGCCGCGACGACCTGATCGTGCGTGGCGGCCCGCGAACGCCGCACCGACCACCCGTAGGAGAAGTACTTGACCAGTCTCAGCGGCCGTCCGGGGGCGAGGTTCGTGGCGACGGTGAGCCGGCTGACATCGCCGCTGCCGTCGGCGTCGACCAGGGTGCCGTCCGGCCCGTCGATCTCGTGGCTCATGCCGGCGGCCACCCGTATCCCGCTGACCCGGGTGCGGTGCACCATGATCGCCGGGCCGTTCTTGTTCGGGACGTTCTCCTCCAGCACCAGCGGCGACCGCAGCCGCGCGGCCGCCCGCGGGTCGTCGTCCGTGGTCTCCTGGGTCTCGTTGGCCACCAGCTCCGACTGCACGACGACGCGCAACGGCTCGTCGACCGCCTCGACCTCGTACCGGATCGCGGCGACGGCGCGGTGGGTGAAGGACACCAGCCGGGTGGAGGTGACCCGCACTCGGGTGCCGGTCGGCGAACTCCACAGGACGGTGCGCGTCAGGGTGCCGGCGCGCAGGTCGAGGACCCGTTCGTGCTCGTGCACCGTCCCGTAGCGCACGTCGAAGGGCTCGTCGTTGACCAGCAGCCGGATCACCTTGCCGTTGGTCACGTTCACCACCGTCTGCCCGGACTCGGGGTAGCCGTAGCCCGCCTCCGCGTACGGCAGCGGCCTCAGCTCGTACAGCCCGTTGAGGTAGGTGCCCGGCTCCCCGTGCGGCTCGCCCTCGTCCAGGTTGCCGCGCAGGCCGATGTGCCCGTTCGACAGCGCGAACACCGACTCGCTCTGCGCCAGCACGTCCAGGTCCAGCCGGCGCTCCCGCACCGACCACGGCTCGATGGCGAACGCGGGATGCCGGATCATCGCCGGCCCTCCGACTTCAGCAGGTCGGCCAGGTCGCCGACGACGACGTCGGCGCCGTGCTCGCGCAGCGCGTCCGCCTGCCCCTTCCGGTCGACGCCGACGACGAAGCCGAAACCTCCGGCCCGGCCGGCCGCCACTCCGGCCAGCGCGTCCTCGAACACCGCCGCCTGCGACGGCTTCAGCCCCAGCGCCTCGGCGCCCGCCACGTACATGTCCGGGGCGGGCTTGCCCGCCAGGTGCCGCTCGCGGGCGACCACCCCGTCGATCCGCGCCTCGAAGTGTCCGGCGATCCCGGCGGCGGCCAGGATGTGGGCGGCGTTGGCGCTCGACGACACCACCGCCCTGCGCAGCCCCGCCTCCTCGGCGGCCTGCACGTATCGGACGGAGCCGGGGAACACCTGCACACCGTCCCTGTCGAGTATGGCCTGCACCAGGGCGTTCTTCCGGTTGCTCAACCCGTACAGGGTCTGCGCGTCCTGCGGGTCGTCCGGCTTGCCCTCCGGGAGGCTGATCCCGCGCGCCTCCAGGAAGCTCCGGGTCCCGTCGAGCCGTTTCTTGCCGTCGACGTAGCGGTCATAGTCGGCCACCGCGTCGAACGGCACGAAAGGGGTGCCGGTGCGGTCTGCCCGGTCGCGCAGGAAGTCGTCGAACATCGACTTCCACGCGGCGGCGTGCACGGTGGCGGTGCGGGTGAGCACGCCGTCCATGTCGAACAGGCACCCGCGCACCCCGTCAGGCATCCCCAGCATGATCCCCCCGATCAGCGCCATGCGGCCCGACCTGCGACTTACCCCCTCTCCCGCTCTTGTCACCCGGGCCGGAGACGTCAGGCCGTGGACGGCGGCGGCGTCGTCGGCCGACATCCAGGACAGGTAGACGAACCGGCCGCCCGGCCCGCCCTGGACGAACGGGCCCCGGAGATCCCAGCCGGTCTCCCCGCGGGTCGCGGTCACTTCCAGCTCCCAGACGGCTGAAGGGGCGTCCGCGGGGAAGGCGCCCGTCAACTCGCCGGGGCGCGCCCGCCGTTGCACGCCGACGTGGATGTCGCGGGCCCCGGGAAGCCCGCATTCGAGCCCTGGCAGATCGGACGCCTCGATACGGAGCAGCATGCCGGCATCATGCCCCGGCCCTACGACAGAACCGGCCCCGCGCCGGCATCAGCCCCGGCACGCGGGGCAACGTCCGCTTTCGGGCGGCGCGGAGTAACCCTCAGGAAGGAGGAAGGCCAGGATGCGATGGCCTTCCCCGGCGCGCACCGGAGCGAGCGTGGTGATGGTCAGCTGGACGTGACGGTCGTCGGCGCCCGTGTGACCCGGCTCGCGGAAGATCATCGGCCTGGACGGGCCCTGCACGAGCAGCTCGGTGCCCCCGGCCCAGAGGCGTTCGGCGTCGGGGCTCCGCTCGCGGAGGTCGTCCACCACGGCCATCAGCTCGTGGCCGCGCCGTGACCGCATCGCCCGGCCGCGGACCAGCGACATCAGCGCCGTCGCCTCGCGCTCCCACTCGACCATGACGTGCTTGGAGTGCTCGTGCAGGAAGAACCAGTGGAGGATCGTCCGCTCGCCTTCGGGCATGGCGGTGAAGTCGCAGATCCACCGGGCGAACGCGGAGTTCTGGCTCTGGACGTTCCACAACCCGTCGGTCACGTACGCGGGGTGCGGTTCGAGAGCGCTCACCAGGCGGTGCAGGGCCGGGTCGGGCTCGACGGCGCCGTCAGGCTCGGGAGGAGGGGTGCCGTTCGCCAGATACCACAGGATGCTGCGCTCGTCCTGACCGAGCTGGAGCGCCGACGCGATGGCTTCGAGCAGCTCGGCGGTAGGGCGGTGTTCGGCGCCCTGCTCCAGCGCGCTGATGGTGCGGATGGAGTATCCCGTGAGGTACGCCAGGTCCTCCTGGGTGAGGGAGTCACGGCGGCGGGAACGTCGCGGGGGAAGGCCCACCTGGCTCAGGGTGATCCTGGCGCGGCGCTCGCGCAGGAACTGGCCGAGGAGTTCGCGGCTCTCGTGCAAGCGCTCCCCCCTTGCCGCGTCAAGCAGGAAATGGCGTTGCCGGTAACGGTATCGCCGGTAACGGCGTCCCGGGAACTCAGTTTGCCCTGGTGTCTCGGCGACCCCCTGATCAACATGGTCGACATGACAATCATTGAGGCAATGACGCGGAGACGCCCGCCGCTGCTCACCGCCGGGATGCTCGCGGCGCCCATCTGGATCCTGCTCGCCACGGCCCAGGCGGCCACCCGAACGGGCTTCGACCTGATCCGGCACCCGATCAGCATGCTCTCGCTGGGCGACCTCGGCTGGATCCAGGTCTCCAGCTTCCTGGTGACCGGTGTGATGACCCTGTGCGGTGCGGCGGGGATGCGCCGCGCCGGCCTGGGCGGCGTGTGGGGGCCTCGCCTGCTCGGCCTGCAAGGGCTCGGCCTGATCGTGGCGGGCGTCTTCCCGGCCGATCCGGGCTTCGCGTTTCCTCCTGGTACGCCCGACGTGCCGGGGACGATGAGCCCGCTCGGAGCCGTGCATCTGGCGGGAGCCTGCGTCTCGTTCCTCGCGATGATCACGTGCTGTTTCGTGCTGAGCCGGCGGTTCGGCGGCACGTCCTGGGCCGTGGCGGGCCGCGCCGGCGGCGTGCTGCTCGCGGTCGGCCTGTGCTGGGGGATGAGCGGCGCGCCGGGCGGGCCGCTCGCCATGTTCGCCGGCGTCGTCGCCGCGTGGTCCTGGATCGCGGTGACCATGTCCACACTGGAGAAGGCCGTACGGGCCTGACAAGTCGTCATACGAGAGGGAGAGTCATATGTCTTTCCAGGCTTATCTGGACAACATCGAGACCAAGACCGGGCTGACGCCCCGCGAGTTCATCGAGCTCGCGAAGGAACGCGGGTTCGACGACCCGTCCGTGAAGGCGGGCACGATCGTCGAGTGGCTCAAGCAGGACCACGGGCTGGGCCGCGGGCACGCGATGGCGCTGGTACACGTGATCAAGAAGGGCCCGGCGATCGACGCCAAGCATGTCGGCAGCACCGGAACTCACCGGGACGAGTCCGACACCCTGTGGCTGGACGGAAAGGACAACCGGCCCTGATCCAGCCGGCGGCTCACCCATCGGTGGCCGCTAGGCGTGTCCCGTTCGAAAACCGGTGACCGGTGGTTACCGTAATGGTGCGCTTCGAGATCGCGCGTGCGACCGGGTCAGCTCCCCTGCGAAGACTTACGACGTCGACAGAAGGGGCTGCGTGCATGGACACGGTGACCGCGGGGACCGGTCATGTGCGTGAGCTGGTCGACCGGCACCTGGAGCGTTTCCTCGACCAGCAGATGGGCCGGCTCGGCTTCCTCGGCGAGGTGGACGTGGAGCTGGTCCGCGAGTTCCTGGCGGCGTTCGTGCTCGGCGGCGGGAAGAGGCTGCGGCCCTCGTTCGTCTACTGGGGGCACCGGGCGGCGGGCGGCGAGCGGCCGGAGGCGGTGCTGCCCGCCGCCTGCGCGGTGGAGCTGGTGCACGCGGCGGCCCTGCTGCTGGACGACGTGATGGACGAGGCGGGCTCCCGGCGCGGCCGGCCGGCGGCGCACGTCGCGCTGGCGGGGGTGCACCGGCGGTCCGGCTGGCGGGGCGACCCCGGCCGCTTCGGCGAGTCGGCGGCGACGCTGCTCGCGCTGCTGGCGCTCAGCTGGGCCGACGCCGCCCTGCTGGAGACGGGGCCGCGTCTGGGGCCCGCGCTCGACATCCTCACCCGGCTGCGGGTGGAGGCGATCGGCGGGCAGTATCTCGACCTGGCCCGTACGGCGGGGGCGGCGGGCGAGCAGGTGAGCGTCATCTCGCTCTACAAGTCGGGCAAGTACACGGTCGAGCGGCCCCTGCATCTCGGGCACGCCATCGCGGGCGGCTGCGCGGATACGCGGCGGACGCTGAGCGCGTACGCGCTGCCGCTGGGTGAGGCGTTCCAGCTCAGGGACGACGTCAACGGCGTGTTCGCGGAGCCGGCGCGCACCGGCAAACCCGTCGGCGCGGACCTGCTCCAGGGCAAGGCGACCTTCCTGCTCGCCGAGGCCCGCAGGCGGACCGGCAGCGCGTTCCTGGACCACATCACCGATGAGCGCGGCGTGGCGGTCGCGCGGGAGCTGATCGTGGAGTGCGGCGCGCTGGACGCGGCCGAGCGGCGCATCGCCGCACTGGCCGACGAGGCGGTCGCCGCACTGGACCGGCCGCCCGGCATCCCACCGGACGCCAGGCAGGCCCTGATCGAGCTGGCCGCCCTCTCCACCGGAAAGGCCCGCTGATGCACCTCTCAAAACCACCAGCCCCACTCACGAAAAGGCCCCGCTCCGAGTCGGCCGCGCCGTCCGTTGAAGGGGCTCGCTGATGCGGTCGGTGGTCGTTGTCGGGGCGGGGTTGGGCGGGCTGTCGGCGGCTGTCCAGCTGGCCGCGGCGGGGCGGGAGGTCACCGTGGTGGAGGCGATGGGCGAGCCAGGAGGGTGTTGCGGGACCGCCCGGGTGGGGGCGTACCGCTTCGACACCGGCCCGTCCGTGCTGACCATGCCCGGCGTGCTGGCCGAGATCTTCGGGGCGGCCGATCAGGACCTGCGCCACTGGCTGCCGCTGCGCCGCCTGGATCCCTCGTACCGGATGGTCTTCGACGACGGGTCGCGGCTGGACGTGCGGGCAGAGCGGGAGGCGATGGCGGAGCAGGTCCGGACGGTGTGCGGGCCCGCGGAGGCGGCGCGCTACGAGCGCTACCGGCGGTTGCTCGACGAGTTGTTCCGGGTCGAGTGGCCGGCGTTCATCGACGCGGACATGACCAGGCTGCGCGGTCTGGCCCGGCCCGCCGCGCTGCTGCGGCTGGCCGCGCTGGGCGGCTTCCGCCGGTTGGACCGGCTGGCGGCCCGTCACCTGACGGACCCGCGCCTGATCAAGGCGCACACGTTCCAGTCCCTGTACGTGGGACTGTCGCCGCAGCGCGCGCTGGGCATCTACGCCGTGATCGCGCACATGGACACCGTCGGCGGCGTGTACTTCCCGGAGCGCGGCGGCATGCACGCGATCCCGGCCGCCATGGCCGCCCTGCTGGACAAGCTGGGCGCGGGCATCCGCTACGGCGTCCGGGCCCGCAGGGTCGAGACCGACGGCGACGGCGTCACGGGAGTGCTGCTGGAGGACGGCGAACGGCTGCCGGCCGGGCACGTGGTCGTGGCCTGCGACCGGCTGGCGGCCCGGCGGCTGCTGCCCGCCCTCGCGGACGACTGGCGGCTGCGCCGTCCCCGCCACTCGCCCTCCTGCCTGGTGATCCACGCCGGATTGGAACGTTCCCTGCCCGACCAGGCGCACCACACGCTGCACTTCGGCCGGGCCTGGCGGGAGACGTTCACCGCGCTGGCGGCGGGCCGGCCGCAGCCGGACCCGAGCCTGCTGGTCACCTGTCCCGAGCCGGACGACGGGCACGCCACGCTCAGCGTCCTGGAGCCCGCGCCCAACCTGCGGCGCGCCGACTGGGGCCGCCTGCGCCCCGAGCTGGAGGCGCGGCTGCTCCGCCGGATGGCCGAGCTCGGCTACGGCGATCTCTCGGGGGCGCCCCGGCTGGTGCTGGACCCGCCCGCCTGGGCGGCGCGCGGGCACACCGCGGGCACCCCGTTCGCGCTGGACCACCGCTTCACCCAGACGGCGTGGCTGCGCCCGTCCGCCGTCGCCAGGCGGGTGCCGGGGCTGCACTTCGCCGGCATGTACACCGCGCCCGGGGTCGGGGTGCCGCCGGTGCTGATCTCCGGCCGGCTGGCCGCCGAACGCATACTCAAGGAGGCCCGTTGACGCTCACAGCCGGCTACGAACGCTGCCGGCGGCTGCACGCCCGCTACGGCCGCTCGTACTACCTGGCCACCCGGCTGCTGCCGCAGTGGAAACGGCGGCACGTGCACGCTCTGTACGGCTTCGCCCGCTACGCCGACGAGATCGTGGACTCCTTCACGATGACCGCCGACCGGTCGCGGGCGTTCGACGCGCTGGCCGCCGAGGTCGAGGCCGGGCTCGCGGGGGCGAGGACGGACGATCCGGTGCTGCCGGCGTTCCTGCACACCGTGCACTCCTTCGGCATCGGCCACGACGACATCCGGGCCTTCCTCGCGTCCATGCGCGCCGACCTCACGGTGACCCGGTACGCGACGTACGACGACCTGCTCGGCTACATGGCGGGGTCGGCCGCCGCGATCGGCACGATGATGCTGCCGGTGCTGGAGGCGACGCCCGGCCGCGAGGAGGCGGCCCGCGAGCCCGCCCGCCAGCTCGGCCTGGCGTTCCAGCTCACCAACTTCCTGCGCGACGTCGGCGAGGACTTCGCCAGGGGCCGCGTCTACCTGCCGATGGAGGACCTGGATAAGTTCGGGGTGAGACCGGACGAACTGGGCGCGCCCCGTACCGGATCCGCTCTGCGGGACCTGCTGGCCTTCGAGGCCGGGCGCGCCCGCGACCACTACCGCGCCGCAGCGGGCGGCGTCGGCCTGCTCGTCGCCTCGTCGCGGCCGTGCGTGCGCGCCGCCTCCGACCTGTACGGCGGCATCCTGGACGAGATCGAGCGCCGCGGGTTCGAGGTCCTGGCCGGTCGCGTACGGGTGCCGCGCCGGCGCAAGGCGGCCGTCTTCGCCCGCCACCTGCTGGCCGCCGCCGAGGCGGGCAGGGCCGAGCGCCGCGTCCGCGTGGAGCTGCCGTGACCGCCGTGGCGCCCGTGGTCCTGGACGCGATGGGCGGCGACCACGGGCCCGCCGAGACGGTGGCCGGCGCGGTGGCGGCGTGGCGGGCGCACGGGGTGCCCGTCATCCTCGTCGGCGCGCTCGGCCAGGTGGACAGGGAGCTGAAACGGCACGGCGCCGTCGGAGAGATCGCCGTGGTGCACGCCGAGGACACGGTCCCGATGGCCGAGCCCGGCGCCGCCGCCGCGACGCTGGCCACCTCCAGTCTCGCCGTGGGCTGCGAGCTGGTCCGCCGGGGCGAGGGCGGGGCGTTCGTGTCCGCCGGGTCCACCGGCGCGGTGGTCTCGTGCGCGGTGCGCGGCATCGGCCGGGCCGCCGGGGTGCTGCGGCCCGCCCTGGCCGTGGCGCTGCCCACGCTGACGGGCGGCGCGAGCGTGCTGGTGGACGCGGGCGCGACAGCGGATCCGAGCCCGGCCATGGTGGCCCAGTTCGCCCTGCTGGGCGCGGGGTACGCGCGGACCGTGCTGGGGCGGGCCGACCCGGTGGTGGGCCTGCTGTCGATCGGCTCCGAGCCGGGCAAGGGCAACCGGCTGACCCGCCGGGCCGGGGAGCTGCTCGCCGCGCTGCCGCTGCGCTTCCACGGCAACGTCGAGGGGCACGACGTGCTGGCCGGCACGGTGGACGTGATCGTCACCGACGGGTTCACCGGCAACGTGGTGCTCAAGAGCGTCGAAGGCTGCGTCCGCACGGCGCTGGCCATGGTCGCCGGCGCCGGGATCGCCTCCCCGGACCGGCTCGCCGAGGTGGCCCGCCGCTACGACCCGGAGACCCACGGCGGCGCCGCCCTCCTCGGGCTCGGCGGCACGGTCGTCGTCGCGCACGGCTCCTCTCCGGCGGCCACGATCACCCGGGCGTGCGTGGTGGCGCACGCGCTGGCGGCGGCGCCTTGACCGGCTCAGCGCAGCGGGTCGGCCCCGTCCCAGGTGCCCTCGCTGGCGTACGGGATGAAACGGGCGAACAGCTCCTCGGCGTACCAGTCGTGCGTCCGCACCTGCTCGATCACCCGCCGGTGCGCCTCGCCCCGGTAGGCGAAGGCGCGCACCGCCTCGCGGTCGCGCCACAGCGAGAACGTCGCCTGCCGGGCCAGCGGCCACTCGCCCATGCCGATCGAGGCCAGGCAGCCGTCCTGCCGCCGCAGCAGCTCGTCGACCGGCGGCACCGCTCGATAGAAGCCGACCAGGCGGCCGGGCCGGATCGACGCCCTGGTCAGCACCGCCACCGGCCCTCCGGCACCGCCGTCCCGGGCCGTCGGGGGTCCCGACGCGGTGAAGGGGTCGCGGCCCGACCAGAGGCCGCGCGAGGTGGTGGGGGTCAGCCGGACCTGCCAGCGTTCGGACGCCTCGGCCTGCCAGCGGGCCGCGATCGGCGAGGTGCGCAGGAACTCCTCCAGGTCGTCCTCGCCGCGCCAGACCGCGAACAGCGCCCACCGGCGCAGGTCGGCCCCGAGGGACATGGCCCGGCCCCGGCCGGTGCCGAGCAGCCGCCAGAACAGCAGCCCGCCGGCCCGCCGCAGCAGCGGACGGTCGAAGGCCATGTGCCGCATCGCGCGGGCGCTGTCGTACCGGACGAGGTGGAACGACGCGATGGTTGAGGTGCTGGTGTCGGTCATCGTCGGTTACCTGGTCGGCTCGGTGCCGGTCGCGGTCCTGGTGGCGCGGGCGCACGGCGTCGATCCGCGCGACGTCGGCGACCGCAACCCCGGGTACTGGAACGTCAAGGAGCAGCTGGGCACGCGGGCGGCCGTGCCGGTGTTCGCCGGCGACACGGTGAAGGGCGCGCTGGCCGCCCTGGCGGGGCTGCTGGTCAGCGGGGCCCACACCACCGCGCTGGGCGTGGTGACGGGGGCGAGCGTGGTGCCGGTGTATCTGGCGGTGGCGGCGGCCATGGCCGGGCACGCGTGGCCGGTCTTCGCCGGTTTCCGTGGCGGCCGGTCCATCCTGACCTTCGCGGGCGGGATCGCGGTCATCTGCCCTCCCGCGTTCGTGCTGGCGGTGGCCGCGCTGGCGGGCACGGCGCTGGCGGTGCGTTCGTTCGCGGTGGGGGCGCGCCTGGCGGTGTTCGGCGTGCCGGTGCTGCAGCTGCTGTTCGCGCCCCCGGAGCTGGTGGCGGCGACCGGCGCGCTGATGTGCCTCATCGGGCTCCGGTTCGGCCAGGCCGCGCTGGCCGCGCGCCGCCGCTGACGTCCGGGTACGTACGGCCCCGCCAGGTTCGTACGGGACGCAGCGTGGCCTGGGTCAGCCGGAAGGCGGAGGCGGGGTCGAGCAGCGGCGACAGCAGCAGGCCCGCGCCCGGTCCGCGATAGCTGCCGCGCAGCGCCCCGGTCAGCAGCAGCCGCGCCCCCAGCAGGGCCACGTCCAGGACGGTCGGGCGGCCGGCGGCCAGGCGGAGCACGGGCAGCGCGCAGGTCAGCCAGATGACGGCCAGGTCGGCCGCCTGCCATCCGGGCCCGGTCACGTCGCGCAGCGGCAGCGAACGGCCCCACTCCCGCCACAGCTCGCCCACCGAGTCGTGCATGTCGACCTCCAGCAGGCCGCCCGCGTCCAGGAACCCCACGGCCCAGCCCCGTCCGGCCAGGCAGCGGGCCAGCGCCACGTCGTCGGTCATCCGGTCCCGTACGAGCGCGAAACCGTCCGCCTCGGTCATCCGTGCCCGCCGGAAGGCCATGCATTGGCCGTTGGCGACCGTACGGTGCGGAGGCGGCGGGCTCGCCGGGCCGACCGGCCCGAACCGGTAGACCAGCGTCGCCAGCATGGACGCGTGCAGGGCCTGCTCCAGCACGCCGTCGCAGACGAACCGGGGGCCCGCGCTCACCAGGTCGTACCGCTCCAGGGCCTCCGCCAGCGCGCCGGACAGGCCGGGCGCGGGCCGGGCGTCGGCGTCCAGCGTGACCACGACCTCGCCGGCGGCCGCGGCCACCCCCTGGCGCAGCGCCCACTGCTTGCCCACCCACCCTTCGGGCAGCGGCTCTCCTGTGACGACCTTGGCCCCCATGGCGGCCGCCACCTCACCCGTACCGTCCTTTGAACCGTCGTCCACCACGATCACCTCGCTCACGGCGGGGTCCGCGAGCGCGGCCCGCAGGCACGGCCCGATCCTGGCCGCCTCGTCCCGCGCCGGGATCACCACAGAGATCGTCCCCCCGTGACGACGACGCGGCCGCAGCGCCGGCAACCGCCGCCGCCCCCGCGCCAGTCTCACCCCCACGACCACACCCGCGACCACCTGCGCGACAGCAAGCGCCCTCATCCCACCCCACCCCGAACGTCACGCGCGACGGCGAACGACGCACTCGCGTCCCACCACGGAAATCCCGCGCGGGTCAGCGGCGTCATCGTGTCCCGCCGCAGAAGCCCTGCGCGGGTCGGCGGCCTCATCGTGTGCCGCCCGGGAAGTCGCGTGCGATCAGGTCGGCCACGATGCGTGCGCCCAAGGTCACCATGGGGAGGCCGCCGCCTGGGTGGGTGGAGCCGCCGACGAGGTAGAGGCCGTGGCGGGGGCCGCGGTTGGCGGGGCGGAGGAAGGGGGCCAGTCTGCCGTGGGAGGCGCTGCCGTAGATGGCGCCGCCCCAGGAGCCGTAGCGGTCGCGCAGGTCGGCGGGGGTGAAGACGTCGGCGAAGCGCAGGCGGCCCGCCAGGTCGTGGCCGCGCTCGGCCAGCCGTTCCAGGACCAGGTCCCGGTACGCGTCCACGCCGATCGGCCATCGTCCCGGGTCGCGGGCGGGCACGTTGACCAGCATCGTCCAGTTCTCCGCCCCCGCCGGAGCCTGGGAGGGGTCGTCGACCGACGAGCAGCCGAGGTAGATCGTCGGCTCGCGCGGCGGGCTCCCGCGGTCGAAGATGTCGGCGAACTCCCCTTCGTAGTCGGCCGAGAACAGCACCGAGTGGTGCGGCAGCCCGGGCGTGCGCCCCTCCACCCCGGCGAGCACCAGCAGCGCCGACGACGACGGCCCCAGCCGGGCGATCCCGCGCAGCCGCCCGCGATCGGGCAGCAGGCGGCCGTACAGGGCGGCGGCGTCGGTGTTGGCCACCACCACGTCCGCCCGCACGATCTCCCCGCTCGCCAGCCGCACCCCCGTGACCCGGGAGCCGCCGGCCTCGACCGCGGCGACCGGCTCGGACAGGAACACCCGCACCCCCTCGGCCTTCAGCAGCATCGCCAGGTCGTCGGCCAGCCGCGCCAGCCCGCCCGGCGCGTACCAGACGCCCTGCCCGTGCTCCAGCGCGGGGACGCAGCCCAGCGCGGCGGGCGCGCGGTACGGGCTCGACCCGGCGTAGGTGGCGTAGCGGCCGACGTACTGCCGCAGGCGGGCGTCACGGAAGTAGCGGCGGGCCAGCCCGGCCAGCGTGCGTGCGGGCGCCACGGCCAGCAGGTCGGACAGCCGGGCCTCGCCGGGCGGCCGGAGCAGCGGCCCGGCGAACACGGTCCGGCTCGCCGCCTCCAGGCAGCCCCGCGCCCAGCCGTGGAAGGCGCGCCAGGCCCGCCCTTCCCCGGGGGCCAGCCGTTCCACCTCGGCGGCCATCAGCCCGGGGTCGCGCCGGGCGTCCAGCACCGTGCCGTCGGCGAACCGGTAGCGGCACAGCAGTTCCGGCTCGACCAGCTCGCGGTCCAGCCCCAGCTCGCGGAAGATCCCGGGCATGGTGAGCATCGACGGCCCGAGCGAGAAGGCGAACCCGTCACGGCGGTGCTCGGCCAGCTTGCCGCCCAGCCGGGGCAACTGCTCGTACAGCCGGACCTCGTGGCCCTGCCTGGCCAGCAGCAGCGCGCACACCATGCCGCCGACGCCGCCGCCGATCACCGTCACCTCTGCCATGACCGCCTCCAGGCGAGCGCGGCGAACGCGCCCATCGTGATCCCCCCGGCCGCCGCCACCAGCGGGTCGGTGGGGTCGAACACCGCCGCGAAGGCGAGCGTCTCCATGACCGCCATGGCCGTGTAGAGCGCGAGCAGCCCTCGTCCCGGCTCCGCGTCGCCGCCGACGCGCCCGACGACCACCATGACCAGGGCCGACACGAGGAGCCATCCGGCGAAGTTGCTCAGCGGGATGCCGCGGTAGAAGCCGTGCTCCGCCCACGTCCACAGCCCGAGGCGGACCATCTGCGGGTCGAGGAACAGGTCCCACGCCGTCAGCGCGCCCGCGCCGACGCAGACCCGCGCCCAGCCGGCCGGTGCGACGGCGACCGCCACCGCGTACGCCGCCAGCCCCATGCCGCCCCACGCCAGCGCCACCACGACGGGCACGCCGCCCAGCTGGGGCTGGAGCACGTCGCCGTAGCCGTACTCGCCGAACGGGAACCCGGTCAGCAACCCGACCAGCTCGGCCGCGTACCCGGTCAGCACGGCCGCGCCGAACGCGGCCAGCGCCCGCCGCGGCCCCCACGCGCCGGTGGCGAAGGCGACGGCGCACGCGGCGAGCAGCACCACGATCGGCCCGGTGAACCGCTCCGGCCGCGCATCCAGCCCGGACGCCACCTGCACGACCATCATCGCCAGCAGGGCCGTCACGCCCAGCGCGCGGGCCGGCCCGAGGGCCGTACCCATGACCTGTTCGCCCGGTGTCCGTTTCACCCGCTGTCTTTCGGAGGAGCCCGCGTTCCCGGTGCTTGTGCCCGGCCGCGCCCCAAGCCAGCGCCATGGTCAGCCCAGCGTCAGGACGAGAACGCGGACGCGCGCGTCATGCCTCGCGTGGTGGGCAGCTGGAGGGCATGGCTGAGGAGCACGGGTGCGGCAGGCCGCGGGTGGCGGTGTCGAGCTGCCTGCTCGGCGCGCGCGTACGGCACAACGGCAACCACAGCCGCGCCCGCTACCTCACCGACGAGCTGGCGCCGTTCGTGGACTGGGTGCCGATCTGCCCGGAGATGGAGATCGGCCTCGGCACGCCCCGCGAGTCGCTGCGGCTCGAACGCTCCCCCAGCGGCCCCCGGCTCATGACCAGGAACACCGGCCGCGACCTCACGCCCGCCATGACCGGGCTGGCCGCCGAGCGGTCCGCCGGGCTGGACGTCGACGGGTACGTGTTCAAGGCGAAGAGCCCGAGCTGCGGCATCCACGGCATCCCGCTCTACAACGGGGAGACGATGGTGACCCGGCAGAACCGGGGCCTGTTCGCCGACGCGGTGATCGAGAGCCATCCCCTGCTGCCCGTGGAGGACGAGGGCCGGCTCCGCGACGCCGTCCTGCGGGAGGCGTTCACCGAGCGGATCTTCGCCCACGCGCGCCTGCGCGAGCTGCTGCGGAGCGACTGGCGGCCGCGCGACCTGGTGGCCTTCCAGTCCCGGCACAAGATGCAGCTGCTCGCGCACTCCACCGAGGGCTACCGCGAGACCGGCCGCCTGGTCGCGGAGGCGGGCACGCGCCCGCGCGAGGAGCTCGCCGACGCCTACGGCACCGCGTTCCGCACCGCGATGGCGGTCAAGGCGTCGGTCGGGCGCAACGTCAACGTCCTGCAGCACTGCCTCGGCATGCTCGGCGACGAGCTCGACCCGGTCCGCCGGGCCGACCTGGCCGAGGTCATCGCCTCCTACCAGGAGCGCCGGGTGGCGCTCAGCGTGCCGCTCGCCCTGCTGCGCCACCACGCCCGCGGCGAAGCCGCCACCTACGTCCAGAACCAGACCTACTTCCTCCCGTATCCGGACGAGCTGGGCCTGCGCAACCATGTCGTGTGACGTGCGCGGGCCCGGGTATGCGCAGGTCATGGCCGAAAAGCGGAAGAAGGACCCGTCGGTGGGCGACGAGGTCACCTGGCGCAGCCACGGTTCCACCGCCCACGGCAAGGTCGAGAAGAAGATCACCAAACGGGAGAAGGAGGCCGGCCGTACCGTGGCCGCCTCGCCCGACGAGCCCCAGTACGTGGTGCGCAGCGAGAAGAGCGGCAAGAAGGCCGTGCACAAGCCGTCGGCCCTGCGCAAGGACAAGGGCTCCTGATGACCGGGGAGGAGGAGCGGGCGATCGCGGCCGAGTTCGGCAAGGCGGTGAACATGACCGCCGGAGAGCTGAAGCGCTGGCTCGACACGGACGAGTCCAAGGCGGTCGGGCAGAAGGACGGCGGCGGCGAGTCCACCGGCCACGAGTCCGGCCGCAAGATCGTCGAACTGCTCCACAAGAAGGAGTCGGCTCTCACCGAGCAGGACTACGCGCACATGCGCAAGGTGATCGGCTACGTGCACCGCCACCTGGCGCAGCGGCCGTCCGGCGACGTCCGGGAGACCAGATGGCGTTACTCGCTGATGAACTGGGGCCACGACCCCCTCAAGTGACCGCGAAGATCCTCCCCGGCTTCTGACGGGTTGACAGCTGATCCAGAGCACCGGCTACTCTCTCATATATGAACAGCTCTTCAAGTGACAGTGTGTTGACCATCGACGGCTGCAGCGTCAAGGTGGTCGACGGTGACCGGGTCGCCGCCGTGCGCGAGCGGATGCCCGCCCCCGAGGACGTGGTCGACACCGCCGACGTCTTCGGCCTGCTGTCGGACCCCAACCGGCTGCGGCTGCTGGTCGCGTTGCTGGACGGAGAGCTGTGCGTGTGCGACCTCGCGGCGGTGACCGGGCAGAGCGAGTCGGCCGTCTCCCACGCCCTGCGACTGCTGCGCGCGCACCGCATCGTGGCCGCCCGGCGGTCCGGCCGGATGGCGTACTACCGGCTTGAGGACCCGCACGTGCGGATGCTGCTGGACCTGGCGCTGGAGCACACCGGACACACCGAGGCGATCCACCCAGAGCGCGGCGGGGACCACTGATGGGCACCGGGCACGGGCACGGCCACGCGGCCGGCCGGCACCGCTGGCGGCTGGCGGTCTCCTTCGCCCTGATCGGCGCGTTCTTCGTGGTGGAGCTCGTCTACGGTCTCCTCTCCGGCTCGCTGGCCCTGCTGTCGGACGCCGGCCACATGGCGGCCGACGTGGTCACCCTCGGCGCGGCGCTGGTCGCCACGCGGATCGCCACCCGGCCCGACACCACCGGCCGGCGCAGCTACGGCTCCTACCGCGCCGAGGTGTTCGCCTCGCTGCTGGCCGTGGTGCTGATGATCGTCGTCTCGGTCTACGTGGTGGCCGAGGCGATCGGCCGCATCGGCCACCACGTGGCGGTCTCCTCCGGCCCGATGCTGGTCGTCGGCGCGCTCGGCCTGGCCGTCAACCTGGTCGCCCTGATGCTGCTGCGTTCCGGCGCCGCCGAGAGCCTGAACGTCAAGGGCGCCTACCTGGAGGTCGTGGCCGACACCGCCGGCTCCGTCGGCGTCATCGTCGCCGGCTGGCTGGTCGCGACCACCGGCCGGCCCATCTGGGACACCGTCATCGCCCTGGCCATCGGCGTCTTCGTCGCCGCCCGGGCGATCTCGCTCGGCCGCCAGGTCTTCGCCGTGCTGGGCCAGCACGTCCCCGAAGGCATCGACGCCGGCGCCGTGGCCCAGGACCTGTCCGCCATCGACGGCGTCCGCGACGTGCACGACCTGCACCTGTGGACGCTGACGTCCGGCATGAACGTCGCCACCGCCCACCTGGTCACCGCCGACCAGAGCGACAACCACGCGGTGCTGGACCAGGCGCGCGACCTGCTGCTCCAGCGGCACGGCGTGGCGCACGCCACCTTGCAGGTCGAGCCCGCCGACCACAGCGGCTGCGACGAACTGGGCTGGTGACCTGAGCGTCCACCGCGGCCGATCGAACTTCTTCGCCTGAGGTGCGTATCTCGGAATGGAAGAGCTCTGCCTACACCCCCGGGGACCGCACCATGAAGACTTTCGTCGGCAAGCCGCTCGGCGCCGCGTGCGCCGTGGTTCTCGGCACGCTCCTCACCGCGTGCTCGACGCCGGCCGCGGGGGAGCCCGCGGCCGCGCATCACGCCCACGCGGCTCCACCGGCCGCCGCCGCCAAGCCGGCGACCGCGGCGAGCATCGACCAGATCGGCGCCGCGCTCGGCTGCCCCAGCCCCGACGTGCAGATCGACGCCGACGAGCTGCGGCAGGCCGTCTGCCGGACGTCCGCGGCCCACTCCGTCCTGGTCACCTTCACCACGGGCAAGGGCCAGCGCGACTGGCTGGACGCCGCCCAGCCGTACGGCGGCACCTACCTGGTGGGCGAGCGCTGGGTGGTCGTCTCCGACCCGGCGGTGCTGGAAGGCCTGCGCGCGAAGCTCGGCGGCGCCATCGAGTCGACGCAGCACCACTGACCAGGACCGCGACACCCGGCTGAGAGGATGGGCACATGGCCCCGGTCCTCCGTCTGATCCGCGCGGCCGCCTTCGCGGCGGTCTGCGTCGTGGTCTCGGCCTGCGGCCACCTGTTCGCCGGCGGCGGCGCGATATCGGGGTCCGCGCTGGTGATCAGCCTGATCGCGTCCTTCGCCCTCGCACTCGCCTGCAACAGGCGCGAGCGTACGCGGGAAGCCGTGCTCACCGCGACCGTGCTCGCCCAGCTCGTCCTGCACCAGACGTTCGCGCAGGTCGCGCCCGGCGGCGTCACCTCCACGGACCACGGCCACACGAACGCCGGCATGGCGCTGGTCCACCTGACCCTCGCGCTGGTCAGCGGCTGGTGGCTGCACCAGGGCGAGAGCGTCGTGTGGACGATGCTGCGGCTGTGGGGGGTCGCGCCGCTGCGGCTGCTGCTCCTGGTGCTCGCCTCGCCCGTACGGGCTCCCCGGTGCGTGCGGCCGGTTCGGTCCGCCGGCCGGAGCGGTCCCCGGCGCTCCCTGGAGTTCACGGCGGCGGTGCACCGGCGCGGCCCGCCCGCGCTCGCCAGCGCCGGCTGACGTACGCGTCCCCCGGCGCCCCGTGGTCATCAGGTGCGCGCGTCGTCACAGCCGCGCGCCCGCTCGGCATACCCGGCTGAGGGCCGGGCCTGTACCTACGGAGTTGCACGATGGCGATCGCGCCGCGTTCCATCCTGGCCGCGCTGATATGCGGCCTGCTTGTGGTGTTCTGTTCTCCCGCCGCCCTGGCTCACGACTCGTTGAAGGCGAGCTCGCCGGCCAAGGACGCCACTGTCACCTCGCTCGACGAGATCGAGCTGGAGTTCACCTCCCGCGTCCGCATGCCCTTCGTGGCCCTGCGCGACGCCGGGGACCGGCAGGTGGACCTCGGCGAGCCGCAGGTCGAGGGGAAGTTCGTCCGGACGGAGGTGCCCGAGCCGCTGCCGGCCGGAAAGTACGTCATCGCCTGGCGGGTGGTGTCGTCCGACGGCCACCCGATCGAGGGCGAGATCCCCTTCACGGCCGAGGGCGAGCCCTCACCGGAGCCGTCCACGCCGACCCCGGCCGCTGAGCAGAGCACGCCGCCGAGCGTCCCCGCCGAGACCACCGCGCCCGCGGCGCCGGAGAGTTCCGCCGTCGCCGCGGCCGAGGCGGGCGACGGGATCCCCGGCTGGATCTGGGTGGCCGCCGCGGCGCTCGCGCTGGTGGGCGTCGGCCTCTGGCTGGCGGGTTCCAGGGCGAAGCGGCCGGAGTGAACGGGCTGACGCCGGGGTTCTTGCGGCCCCGGCGCCGGTCCGTCGGAACACCGACTTCCTTCAGGACGGTGACCATGTGACCGGGCTGACAGAGGTGGTCATGCCGTTGAGTACGAGCCTGAGCATGGGGGCGACGGTGCCGCCGAAACCGGCCCGCGCCTGCGCCGCTCCCGCGGATCGGGGGTCCATGCCCTGGTGGGAGCGGTAGTTGGCGAAGCTGACCACGCGGAGATGAATACGGCCTCGCCGCCACGCGCGACCTTCTGGGTACCGTACGGCCGCGTGCGCTGATCTGCTTCAACGACCGGATCGCCATGGGGGCCTACCAGGCACTCGACGACTTCGGGCTCAAGGTCCCCGCGGACGTCTCCGTCGTCTCCTTCGACGACCACCCCATCGCCTCGTGGATGCGGCCCAAGCTGACCACCGTGGCGCTGCCCCACTACGAACTGGGCCGCAAGGCCGTCGACGTGCTGTTCACCGAGATCGACCGCGACCGCTCGGACACCGGCCGGGTGGGCGACGTGCACCGGGTTCCGATGCACGTCCGCAGCCGCGAATCCGTCACGCCGCGGCCCGAGTGGGCGCCGCGGGACCGTCCCGCGTTAGCCTGATCCGCATGGACGACGGTGTGGAGATCATCGCCTTCCCCGACGCGGAGGCCTTCGAGAACTGGCTGGCCGAGCACCACACGCGGGCGGAAGGCGTCTGGGTCAAGGTGGCCAAGAAGAAGTCCGGCATCCCGTCCGTCACCGAGGACGAACTGGTCGACGTCGGGCTCTGCTGGGGCTGGATCTCGGGGCAGCGACGCGGCCTGGACGATCTCCACTACCTGCAGAAGTACGTCCCGCGCCGCCCCAGGAGCCTGTGGTCGCGGGTCAACGTTGACAAGGTCGCCGAGCTGACGGCCGCGGGGCGGATGCGCGAGCCGGGGCTGGCCGAGGTGCGTCGCGCCCAGGAGGACGGGCGGTGGGATCGCGCGTACGAGTCGCAGAAGAACGCGACGGTGCCGCCCGACCTCGCCGCCCTGCTGGACGCCGACCCGGCTGCCCGGCAGGCGTTCGAGGCGCTCGACAAGACGGGCCGCTACCTGGTGATCCTGCCGCTCCTCCAGGCTTCCACCCCGGAGATCCGGCGGACCAGGCTCGCCAAAGCGCTGGAAGCCCTGGGGACGGGCGGTCGTCTCATGCCTCCTCCGGGGGAAGGTCGACCTGGAGGACGCGTTCGATGAGGGTCTGCCAGCTTTCGGCCAGGGGGTGGGCCGCTTCCATGGCCGGTGACGCGGCGTCCTCGTCCATGGACAGATAGAGCAGCAGCGGGCCTTCCAGTGCGGCGGTGAGCTGGACGGCGAGGGTGTCCGGGTGGGGCAGGCGCGAGCCTGACAGACCGAGGAGCATGCGGATGTGGGGCCGGGTCATGGCGACCTCGCCCACGGGGATCGGCTGGGCGCGGTCCAGGGCGGCCCGGGCGATGGCGTGGTGTTCCAGGAGGAAGGCGATGCGGGCGCGGCCGTAGGCGATCAGGCGCTGCGCGGGGTCGGCGCCCGGCCCCAGCGGGGGTGGGCCCGACAGCACCCGCTCCTGGAAGCGGCGCTCCTCCTCGTCGAGCAGGGCACGGAAGATGCCGGCCCGGGTGCGGAAGCGGCGGAAGACGGTGCCCTTGCCCAGACCGGCGCGCTCGGCGAGAGCGTCCATGGTCACCTTCCGCGTCCCGTGCTCAGCGATCATCGCGCGGGCCGCCGCCAGCAACTGCTCGCGGTTGCGTGCCGCGTCCGCGCGCTCACCACGTGGTTTTCCCAGGGGCACGACAGGGAAGTTCACCCGATCAATCTAACCGGGAATGTTAACCGGGGTAAAGTCCGTTTCTCTGTCGAGAGACGCGGGCCCTGGAGCTCTCCGGGCCGTCGCGTGCGACCACCCCCGCGTTCCGCGGGAAGCATCCACCCTGAAGAAGTGATCGATCCATGCACCTGTTCCGACTCGACGCCAGCATCCTCCCGGCCGCCTCCGTCAGCGCCGAGATCGCCGACCGAGCCGAAGCCGAGTGGACCGCCGCCCACCCCTGGGGCACGGTGACCCGCCGCCACCTGGGCACCGACCCGCTGGCCGCCGACGCCTGGGCACAGGCCGCCACCGCCCGCTCCACCCCCGAGGCCGACCGCACCCCGGCCCAGCGCGACGCCCTGGCCCTGGCCGCCGGACTGGCCGGGGAACTCCAGAACGCCGACGCCGTGATCATGGCCGTGCCGATCTACAACTACGGCGTCTCCCAGCACTTCAAGACCTGGTCCGACCTGGCCATGGCGGGCGCGGCCAAGGGCACCCCGCTGCTGAAGGGCACGCCCGCCGTACTGATCACCACCCTCGGCGGCGGCTACGGCCCCGGCACCCCGCGCGACGGGTGGGACCACTCGACCCCCTACCTGAAGCGCGTCCTCGCCGACGTCTGGCAGGCGGACCTCACCCTGATCAAGTGTGAGCTCACCCTCGCCGCCACCACCCCGGGCATGGAGGCACTGAGGGACCTCTCCGCCCGGCAGCGCGCCGACGCCCTGGCCGCCGCCCTCGAAGCGGGCCGGTCACTGGCCAAGGCCTGATCCCCGACGGCGACGGCGGGCCCCACGTCCCTGGCGGCCCGCCGTCGCCTCTCCTCTTCACGACGAGGATCATCCGGATTCGGTGGGGAGGCCGGCGTCGGTCCAGTCCTCGATGCCCTCCCGGTACTTGCGGACGTCGGTGTAGCCGAGGGCGGTGAGCCGGTCGGCGACCTGGCCGCTGTTGGGGCACGCCGGGTTGGAGCAGTAGGTGACGATGGCGGCGTCCAGGTCGGGGAGCAGGGCGGGCGCGAGCCTGTCGACGTCTTCCCTGACCAGGGCGATGGCGCCCGGCAGATGCCGCTTCGCGTGGTACTCGCCGCCCAGCGCGTCGACGACGGTCACGGTGCCCGCGTCGATCGCGGCCTTCAGTTCGTCCCGGGTGATGAGTGCGGTCATGCCGCCACCTCCAGAAGAATAGGACTATAGTCCGCTTATGTCTGGTGACAATAGCGGACCGCAGTCCGTTTCCGCAATCCCGTTGGAACTGCTTCTCAAGCCACCCCCGAAGGAACGGGCGGACGCGGCACGCAACCGGGCCGCCGTGCTGGAGGCCGCGGCCCGGCTGTTCGCCGAACACGGCGTGGAGGCGGTGTCCATGGATCAGGTGGCCGCGGCCGCGGGCGTCGGCAAGGGCACCTTGTTCCGCCGGTTCGGTGACAAGTCCGGACTGGCCGCGGCCCTGCTGGACGCCCGCGAGCGTGTGCTGCAGGAGGCGATCCTGCATGGACCGCCGCCGCTCGGCCCCGGCGCGGCAGCCGGCGAGCGACTCGCCGCGTTCGTGGACGCGTACTTCGACTACCTGCTGGAGCACCTGGACCTGATCCGCATGTCGGAGACCGCGGCGCCGGGTGCCCGCTACCGGATCGGGGCCTACCGGTTCTGGCACCGCCATGTGGCGATCCTGCTCGACGGCACGCCCGACCCCGACTACACCGCCCATGCGGTGCTGGCCGCCCTGTCGGCCGAGCACGTGTCCGCTCTCCTGCCGGAGCTGGGCGGGAAGCGGATACGCGCCGGCCTTCATCGCCTCGCCCGTACGGCGGCACGACCCTGCGACGGGTGAGCCCGCGCGACCGGCCCCCCATTCCCCGCTAGAACCTCCCAGAACCCTTGACTCACGCTCCGTGCAAATATACAAACGTTCATACACTGAACGAGGAGGCGGCCGTGACCACATACCGGACGGACGGGATGTCTCGGCGAGGATTTCTGGCGGGCACCGCGTCCATCACCGCGCTCGGCATGCTGGGCCTGGGGACGGCGGCGTGCGGAAGCTCGGCGGGAGCCGGCAAGACCACTGCCCGCATCGGGTGGGTGGAGCCGAAGACCGGCCGGCTCGCCGCCGCGTACAAGCCGATCTACGTCGGCGCGAGGCTGGCCCTGGAGGATCTCAAGGCGAACGGCGGGCTGCTCGGGCAGGCCGTTCAGGTCATGGAGGAGGACGACAAGGGAAGCCCGGCCTCTCAGCCGGCCGTGGCGCAACGACTCATCCGGGAGGAGCCGACGTTCGTGGTCGGGCCGACCGGGAGCTCCCAGGTCCTGGCGTCGGTGACGGCCCTCGCCCGGGCGAAGCTGATCCAGTCAGCCTGGGGCGGCGCGGAACTGCTCGGGGACGGCGACCGCTTCCCCTACCACTACCAGCTCGTCTACAACACCACCCAGCAGGCCAGGGTGGCGGCGCGTTTCCTGCACGAGGTCCGCGGGCTCCGCAAGATCGGCATCATCGTCGAGAACTCCGAGTTCGGCACGTCGATCCGGGACGCGGTCATCGCGACCCTGCGCGACTCCTACTCCGCGAAGCCGGTCGCGGTCGAGGTGTTCGAGGTGGACGCCTCCGACATGACGCCGTTCGTCCGCAACCTCGAACGGGCCGGCGTGGACGGCCTCGGCCTGTTCACCGGCCAGCCGCAGGCGACCATCCTGATCCTGCGGGCGATGGCGGCCAGCGACTTCCACCCGGTGATCGTCTCGCACGACCTCAACTACATCGAAGCTCTCGGGGAGTTCCCCCGCGCGCTGCTCGACGGGTTCTTCGGCACGACGTACCGAGGGCTCACCTACACCGGCGAGGAGGAGCCGTCCGCCGAGGTGCGCGCGCTGGTCGAGCGGATCGACAAGCATCCGGACACCGCGGGTCTCGGCTACTCGGCGGTGACCAGCCCGTACTACGACTACATGATGCTGATGGCCAAGGTGATCGAGGAGACCAAGAGCCTCGAACCGGCGAAGCTCAAGGCCGCGCTCGACCAGGTCGACGGCTACCAGGGCGTTCGGGCGAAGGTGTCGTTCACCGCGAAACGGCACTCCGGCATCGCCGACGAGGACATCACGGTGGGCACCCTCATGTCGGCGAAGGAGCCGCAGAGCCTGGGTGGGGTCCTCCGGCGGCGCGCGGACGGGATGTGACCGGCCGATGATCGCCGACATCCTGGTCGCCGGCCTGGTCTTCGGCAGCCTCTACGGACTGGTCGCGGTGGGCTTCAACGTCCTGCACCGGCCTACGAACGTGGTGAACTTCGCCCAGGGCGAACTCATCATGATCGGCGCGATGCTGATGGCGGCCACGCCGATCGGCGGGCTCCCCTGGGGAGTCGCCGCCGCCTGCGTGATGGTGATCGTGGCGGTCGTCGCGCTGGCCGAGGAGCGGGTCGCCGTGACTCCGGTGCTGCGCAGGTCATCCCACGCGGTCGGCTGGGTGATCACCACGCTCGCGTTCTCGCTGCTGCTCGCGGAGGCCGCCGGGCGGTTGTGGACGGACCAGCCGAGCGCCGTCGCGCCCCCGTGGCCACTGTCCATGCGGGTCCAGGAGGTGCTGGGCGTCCGGTTCTCCAGCTACCAGGTCGCGGTGGTGGTCGTCGCCGTCGCCGTGGTGGCCCTGCTCGGCGTCCTGGATCGGTCCCGGCTCGGCACCGCGTTGCGGGCGGTGGCCGCCGACCGTGACGGCGCCCGGCTGCGCGGCATCGACCCGACGGCGCTCACCCGCCGTTCCTTCCTGCTCGGCGGCGCGCTCGCGGGGCTCACCGGGGTCCTCGCGGCGCCGCTGCTGCTGGCCTCGGTGACGATGGGGCTGGGCCTGTTGATCAAAGGCTTCGCCGCCCTGGCGGTCGGCGGGATCGGCGACAACCGCGGCGTGCTGGTCGCGGGCTGGATGCTCGGCGTCATCGAGGCCACCGGCGCCGTCTTCGCCTCGCCCGGGTCGCAGTCCGTCGTCCTGTTCGCGGCCATGCTGCTCATCCTGCTGATCCGGCCCAACGGCCTGCGTGGTCTGGCGGTGCAACGTCATGTCTGAAGTTCGCGGGGCACGGTCCCGCGCCGTGCGGCGCGCGGCCCCCTGGCTCGTCCTCGTGGCGGCCGCGGCCGCGCTGCCGCTGCTGAGCGGCGACCCGACGATCACCTATCTGGCCACCACGGCCGGGATCTACGTGCTGGTCGGTACGGGACTGAACCTCATGTTCGGCTACACCGGCCAGGTCTCACTGGGGCAGGGCGCGCTGGTCGCCGTCGGCGCCTACACCACGGGCATCCTCATGGCCGACCACGCCTGGACGTTCTGGGCGGCGGCCCCGGTGGCGGTGGCGGTCGCCGTGGGAGCGGGAACGCTGATGGCCCTGCCCGCGTTCCGGCTGTCGTCCTGGTACATCGCCCTGGTCACGCTCGGCGCGGCGATGGCGGCCCGCAGCCTCCTGGTCGAGTTCGAGGGGCTGACCGGCGGCTGGTCGGGGCTGATGGGCATACCGCGACCGGCTCTCGGGCCGTGGGAGCTCGGGGAACGGGACATCCTCTGGCTGGTTCTGGCCGTCAACGTCATGCTCTTCGTCATGGTCCGCACCATCGTCGGCTCCCGCCTGGGCCGCGGCATGATGGCCGTACGCGACGCGCCCGAGATGGCGCAGAGCGTCGGCGTCGCGCCCGCGCGGATGAAGCTGTTCGCCTTCGCCTGCGGCGGCGCCACCGCCGGGCTGGGCGGAGCGCTGCTGGCCGTCCACCACGGGCTGGTGACCCCGGACGACTTCACCCTCGACTTCTCCATCCTCTTCCTGCTGGTGGTCATCATCGGCGGCGCGGCGCGGCTGGCGGGCCCGGTCATCGGCACCCTGCTGTTCTTCGCCCTCCCCGAGCTGCTGACCGGCCTCGCGGAATGGCGCGGACTCATCTACGGCGCGGCGCTGCTCGTGCTGATGGTGTACGCGCCGCAGGGCGTCGCCGGCGCGTGGGAGAAGCTCCGGGCGCGCCGCCGGTCCTCCGGCGTGCCCGCCGACACCGCCCACACCGACACCGCCGACGCCGACCCGGGCGTCCCGATCGAGGCGGGGCCGCCGCGGGGTGAGCCGCTCGGCGTCGAGCTGATCGGCGTCCGCAAGTCGTTCGGCGGGGTGCACGCCCTGCGGGGGATCGACCTCACCATCGAACCGGGCACGGTTCACGCGATCGTCGGGCCCAACGGATCGGGCAAGACGACGCTGCTCAACGTGATCAGCCGCCTGCTGCGGCAGGACGAGGGCCAGGTCATCCTCGACGCCGAGGACGTCAGCCGGGCCCCCGCCGAGCGGCTAGCCAGGCGTGGCGTGGCGCGCGTCTTCCAGACGCCTCGGCTGCTGGGCACGTCGAGCCTGCGGGACAACGTCCTGCTCGGCGCCTACACGCGGGAGCGGTCAGGCGGGCCGGCGATCGTCCTGCGGCTGCCGTGGGCCCGCCGCGAGCAGGCCGAACTGGCGGAGGAGGCCGACCGGCTCCTGGCCGGTCATGGACTGGCCGGACGGGCGTCCGAGGAGGCGGCCTCGCTGCCGCATGGTGAGCAGCGGCTGCTGGAGGTGGCTCGGGCACTGATGGCGCGTCCGCGCCTGCTGCTGATGGACGAGCCGGCGGCCGGGCTCACGCCGCGGGAGCTGGAGTCGCTGGGCCGCCTCATCCGGGCGATCCGTGACACCGGCACCACCGTGGTGCTGGTGGAGCATCACATCGAACTCGTCGCGAGCGTCGCCGACGTGGTGACCGTCCTGGACCGGGGCCGGCTGGTGACGTCGGGACCGCCGCAGGAGGCACTCGGCGACGCACGGGTCGTCGAGGTGTACTTGGGAGCACCCGCATGACAGCAGAGGAACTGATCACCGTGTCCGGGCTGAGCTCGGGTTACGGCGCGGTGCCGGTGGTCCGCTCCGTGGACTTCACGGTGCGTACGGGCGAGATCTTCGCGGTGGTCGGCGGCAACGGCGCCGGGAAGACCACTCTGCTCAGCACCATCTCGGGGCTGCTGCGCCCCACGTCCGGGTCGGTGCGGCTCTCGGGGACCGACATCACCGGGTGGAGCCCTGAGCGCGTCGTGGCGCACGGCCTGGTCCACATCCCCGAGGGCAGGCGCCTGTTCACCGGGCTCACAGTGGCCGAGCATCTGCGGCTCGGGCTCTGGAACGTCCCCGACCGGCGCGGGGTCGAGCGGGAGCGGACGGAACGGGTCGTCGACCTGTTCCCGGTGCTGGGCGAGCGGATGGACGCCTATGCCGAGGTGCTCAGCGGCGGGGAGCAGCAGATGCTCGCCATCGGCCAGGCGCTGATGCGCGAACCCCGGGTGCTGCTGCTGGACGAGCCGTCCATCGGCCTGGCTCCCGTGATCATCCAGCGGGTGTTCGCGGTGGTGGACCGGCTACGGGCGCAGAACATGACGGTGATCCTGGTGGAGCAGCGCGTCGGCCAGGCGCTGGCGCTGGCGGACCGGGGATTGGTGATGCGGCACGGCCGGGTGGAGGCGGCGGGGTCCGCCGCCGAGCTGGCGGAGGACCCCGCGCTGCGGGTCGCCTACCTGGGCGCGGCCGTGTCCGGTGACCAGCGGAGCAAGGAGTGACATGAGCGGTGGATGGTGGGGCCCGGCGGTGCCCGCGGCCGAGGACTGCGTGGTCGGGGAGCTGCTCGTCCGCCGCGCCGCGGAGCATCCGGACCGGGTGTACGCGGTCTTCGAGGATGGGACGCGATGGACGTACGCCGAAACCCTGGCCGAGGCTGAGCAGGTCGCGGCCGGGCTGCACCGACTGGGTGTGCGGCCGGGTGACATGGTGGTCTCCTGGCTGCCCAACGGACCCGACGCCCTGCGCGTCTGGTTCGGTGTGAACCTGCTCGGCTGCACCCTCGTCCCGCTCAACACCGCCTATCGCGGTGGGCTGCTCGAACACGCGATCCGGCTGTCCGGAGCGCGGGTGGCGATCGTGCACGCCGAGCTGGCCGGGCGGCTGGACGAGATCGGCACCGGTGCGCTGGAACGGGTGGTGGTGCTGGGAGCGGACGACGCCCGGTCACGTCGCCGGGCCGCCGCGCCGGAAGTGCTGGGGCCGGAGACGCTGGCCACGCCGGCCCCGGGATTCCGCCCGGAGTCGCCGTCCTTGCCGTGGGACCCGTACGCGGTGATCCTGACGTCGGGGACGACCGGGCCGTCGAAAGGCGTCCTGTGCTCGTACGTCCAGCTCGCGGCGTGCGCGCGGGCCGCGTTCGACGGCTTCGGGGCGGCCGACCGCTACATGGTCAACCTTCCGCTGTTCCACGCGGGCGGCACCATCGGCACGTACGCCGCGCTGCTGCTCGGCGGCGGGATCAGTCTGGTCAGCGCGTTCGACACCGAGGCGTTCTGGCCGGCCGTCCGCGCGACGGGCACCACGCATGTGACGCTGCTCGGCGTGATGGCGACGTTCCTGGCCAAGCGCCCGCCGTCCCCCCAGGACCGTGCTCACCCGCTGCGGCGCGTCTTCATCATTCCGCTGATCGAGGACAGCGCGGCGTTCGCCGGACGCTTCGGCGTCGACGTGGTGGCCATGTTCAACATGACAGAGGTCTCGATCCCGATCATCTCGGGCCCCGACCCGGGCGTTCCGGGGACGTCGGGGCGGCTGCGGCCCGGTGTAGAGGCGCGGGTCGTGGACGAGCACGACCGGGTGGTGCCCGACGGCGAGGTCGGGGAGCTGGTGCTGCGCACCGACCAGCCGTGGGCGATGAACTCCGGTTACCTCGGGATGCCCGAGGCGACGGCACGGGCCTGGCGCAACGGCTGGTTCCACACCGGGGACGCCTTCCGCACGGTGGACGGCGAGTTCTTCTTCGTGGACCGGATGGGCGACACGATCCGGCGCCGGGGCGAGAACATCTCCTCGGCCGAGGTGGAGATCGAGCTGCTGGCGCATCCGTCGGTCCGGGAGGCCGCGGTGGTCGCCGTGCCGAGCCCGTACGGCGAGGATGACGTGCTCGCCGTGGTCGCCCCCGTGGAGGGCGCGGCGATCGACCCGGCCGAGCTGTTCCGTTTCCTGATCCCGCGCATGGCGCACTTCATGGTGCCCCGTTACGTCCGCGTGGTCGGCGCGCTCCCGCACACCCCGACGAACAAGGTCGAGAAGCATCGGCTGCGCTCGGAGGGTGTCACGGCGGACACGGCCGATCGCGAGCGGCTGGGCGTGGTCGTCCGGCGGGACCGCATCGGCGGGAGCTGAGCCCCGCCTGCCCGCCGGCCCCGAAGCCGGCGGGCAGGCGGGCCGTCAGGCGTCCGGAGGGCCGGCGCCGACGAGTTGCAGGGCCAGGAAGGAGTACTGGTCGGCGAGGTCACGGGCCGACACCGCGCCCTCCGGGCGGAACCACTGCCCGGCGTTGATGCACATGTCGAGGATGGCCTTGGCGACCACGTCCACCTGGGCAGGGCGCGACGCTCGCGGGTCGCTGAGGCGGAACAGGCCGGCGGCCAAGCCTCGTTCGAGGGTGCGTTCGAAGATCCGGCGGATGCGCCGCTGGGCGTCGAGGATCTCCTTGGCCTGCTCCGCCGGGAGGTGACGCCATTCGGTCCGGGCGACCAGGCCCTCGACGCGCCGTTCGGTGTGGAAGAGCGTGAGCTCGCGCACCAGTTCGGCCAGCTGCCGGTCGGCCCTGTCGCCGCCGCGCAGCAGCCCTTCCTCCAGCATGCCCTCCGAGTCCTCGTACGCCCGCTTGAGGATCGCGTAGAGCACTTCCTCCTTGGACTCGTAGTGGTTGTAGAGCGAGCCCGCGGTGACACCGCACGCGGCGGTGATCTTGCGGACGCTGGTAGCGGGGAACCCGTCCTCGTAGAACAGGCGCGCCGCCTCGTCGAGGATCCGCCGGCTCATCGAGGCCGTGGTCTGTGGTGCGCCGGCGGTCGTCCGGGAGCGTGTCGTAGCCACGCTTCGACGCTACCACCACATAAACGTTCATTGACCTGTCAGCGCCGCATATGGTAAACAAACGTTTGTACAAAATGGAGGTCTGATGCGTGAACCGGTGATCGACGTCTGTGAGGTCGTCTACGACACCGAGTGCTGGACGGCCTATCTGCGTGCGCTGGCCACCGCCGCGCCCCGCTATCTCATCCTGTTCGCCGGTCGGCTCGCCACCCTCACCGGGCGTGACCCCGGCGCCGTCGCGGCGGAGGCGGCCCGCGACGCGACCGGCACGGCGGACCAGCTGGCCGCCGTACTCGGACGCGGGTTCGACATCGACCACCACGTCGCCGCGCTGGCCGAAACCGGAGTCGCCCACCAGGTCCTGCACGGCGGGCCGTGGCCCATCGGGGACGGCACCGTCAACGACCGGGTCGCCGCCTATGCCGGACGGCACCCGGACCTCCTCAGCGCCTGGGCCGGTGTCAGCTTCGCCGACCCGCGGGCCGCGATCACCGAGGCCCGTCGTGCGCTCGACGACCTCGGCGCGACCGGCCTGTCGGTCATCCCGTTCCTCGACGGCGTCGACCCGTCCGGACCCGAGCACGCCGGGTTCTGGCGCCTCGCCGCCGACCGCGGTGTCCCGGTGTGGCTGCATTGCGGACAGCACTTCCGCTCGGACGTCCCGATCGACGTCTCCGCACCGCGTGTGCTGGACCGGATCGCCGGCGCGCACCCCGGCCTCGTCCTGGTCGCCGGTCACGGGGGATGGCCCTGGGTCACGGAGATGCTGGCGGTGGCACAGCGACACGCCAACGTCTACCTGGAGTTCTCCTCGCACCGTCCGGCCAGGATGGGAGTCCCCGGGTCGGGGTGGGAGGCGCTGCTCGCCCTGGGCACCACGTCCGTCCGCACCCGCGTCCTGTTCGGATCGACCAGCTGGACACAGGCGCGCCCGCCCGCCGCACTCGCCGACGAGGTCACCCGGCTCGGACTGCCTGACGACGTCGTCCGGGCCTGGCTGCACGACAACGCCCGACGACTGCTGGGATCGGCGTCGTGAACGGCCGCCGGATCCTGGTCACCGGGGCCGCCGGAGGCATCGGCACGTCACTCGTCGCCGACCTGCTCGGCCAGGGCGCGCGGGTGCTGGCGACCGATGTGGACGAGTCCGGATGCCGCCGCCTGGAGCGACGGTTCGGCGACCGGCTGCACACGATGCCCCTCGACCTGACGGAGAGCGGCGCCCCCCAGCGCGTCGTCGACCGGGCGACCGACCGGCTCGGAGGGCTTGACGGGCTCGTCAACAACGCGGGCGTGGAGCACCGCGCGGCACTGGCCGAGCACGGCACCGCCGACTGGACGCGCGTGCTGGAGATCAACCTGTCGGCGCCGTTCCGGCTGGCCCGCGCGGCGGCGCCCGTCCTCGCGGGACGGCCGGGCGCCGCCGTCCT
>NZ_JAHKRN010000005.1 GCF_019396385.1 Nonomuraea harbinensis
GGTCTGCCGACCGGGTCTTTTCGCATTTCGGGGCATATGCCAGAAAACGCCGCCTGCCCTGTTGCTTGGGCAGGCGGCGTTTCCCGAAACGTCACTGACTGGCGGAGCGGGCCTTGAACAGCGCCCTTCGCGCCGCCTTGGCCACCTGCTTGTCGGGGTGGACCTGGGAGATCCGGTCCAGCAGCTCCTCGACGTGCGCGTGCGGGATCTTCCAGATCACCTCGAGCAGGTTGTTGATCATCTCCGGGTCGATGTCACGCAGGCTGCCCACGAACTCCGCCCGGCCCAGCCCGGCCGAGATCGTCCACATGTCGAGGATCAGCCAGTAGGTGTCGTCCTCCGTCGGCTGCGGCGCGCCCTCCACCCCCAGCTGGCTTAGGTGGGTGGCCGCGTACGGGCGCAGCGACGGCTCCTTCAGCGCCGCCTGCCAGGCCGGGACCGCGTCGGCGCCGAGCGTGCCGACCACGCTGGCCGCCTGCACCCGGATCAGCGCGTCGGCCTCGTCCTCGGCCGCCGCCTGCAGCAGCTCCTCCGCCGCCTTGGCCGGCTCGCGCAGCCGCATCCACGCGGCCAGCTCGGCGTCGGCCTCCTCCTCGGGCAGCTCGGCGCTGAGCACCAGCAGCTCGTGGGCGCTCATCGACTCGATCGCCGGGCGGGCGTCGATCTCGATGTCGGAATCGTCCACCAGGTGGACGACGCCTTCGGTGCCGAGCGCGGTGAGCCTGAGCGTGTCGCCGTCGAGCTCGACCATGCCGTAGCCGGTCAGCCAGTCGAGCACGGGCGCCAGCGGGTCGCCGGTCGCCGCCCAGGCGTCGCCGCCCAGCTCGTCGTTGTCGGCGACGGCCTCCGCCAGCTCCTCGCGGAGCTCGGGCAGCGCCCGCGAGCCGCCCCCGAGCAGCAGCCTGACGAGCAGGTTGCGGGTCAGGCCCGCCAGGGCCATGGCCAGGTCGTCGTCGGACGGCTCCGGGTCGCCGTAGTCGACCGAGTGGAGGCCGAGCATCCACGCGTCGAGCACGTCCTCGTCGTCGTCGAACGGCCACTCCGAGGTGTCGTCCTGCACCGCGACCGTGTTGCCCTCGCCCGGCTCCAGGAACTCCAGGTCGACGGCGAGGTTCCAGACGTTCCACAGCTGCGGGACGGACTCCGCCAGCGGGCCGGACGTCTCCGGCCTGGGCAGGCCGACGGTCGCCAGCGCCTCCTCGATCTCGGCGTCGCTGAGCAGCGTGTCGTCGCCCATGCGGCGGCCCGAGCCCACCCACAGGGCGAGGTCGCGGGCCTTGGCGATCAGCGGCACCCCCCGGGCGGCCGCGGCCAGCTCGGAGTCGGGGCGCAGCCGGATCGTCGGGAGAGCGGCGAGCTCGTCGGCGAACGGCTCCAGGTCGCCGAGGTCGCCGACGTCGTCATCGTCGTCCTCGTCCTCGTCGACGTCGTCGATGAGGTCCTCCATGAGCTCGACGAAGCGGTCCTCGACGTCGTCGAGCTCGGCCCGCAGATCGTCGAGGCCGTCGGAGCCCGCCGTCAGCCTGCCGGTCTGCGCGAGGAACGTCAGGTAGGCGTCGACGGCCGGCAGCATGCCGTCGGCCGCGGCGTCAGGATCATCCACGACCTCCGGCATGCGGTCCAGCAGCAGGTCGCGCAGGTCGGCGCGCTTCCACGTGCCGAGGTCCGGCGAGAAGGCGAGGCGGTGCCAGAGTGCGGCGGGCCCCACCAGCTCGGGGTCGCTGTCAGGCGCGTTGGTGCGCGCCCACAAGATGAACTCTTCGAGCAGGGGTCGCAGCTCAGTGGCGGCTACCTCGATGCGATCGGTCACGCACTCAGGCTAGTGCTCCCGCGAGACACTCGGCTCCCGAAATACGAAGGGGAAATGTGCTATAGGAACCGCTGGCGGCGGGCCGGTGGGCCGGTTTCCCGTTCGTCACGGCTTCGACCGATCACGAGGTGCGCCGCATCGCCTCGGTGATCCGCTCCGCCGCGGCCACCACCGGCACCGCGTGCAGCCGCCCGGGTGCCCTGGTCAGCCGCTCGATGGGGCCGGACACCGAGACGGAGGCGATCACCTTGCCGCCGTTGCCCCTGATGGGCGCGGAGACGCTGGCCACCCCCTGCTCGCGCTCGCCCACGCTGTGCGCCCAGCCCCGCCGCCGCACCGACGCCAGCGTCGCGGCGGTGAACTTGGCGCCGCGCAGCCCCCGGTGCAGCCGGTCGGGCTCCTCCCAGGCCAGCAGGATCTGCGCCGCCGAGCCCGCCGTCATCGGCAGCGCCGAGCCGACGGGCACGGTGTCGCGCAGGCCGCTGGAGCGCTCGGCCGCGGCCACGCACACCCGCTCGTCGCCCTGGCGGCGGTAGAGTTGCGCGCTCTCGCCCGTGGTGTCGCGCAGCTGGGTCAGCACGGGCGACGCCACCGCCAGCAGCCGGTCCTCGCCGGCGGCGGTGGACAACTCCGAAAGGCGAGGGCCGAGCACGAACCGGCCCTGCGTGTCACGGCTCACGATGCGGTGGTGTTCGAGAGCGACGGCGAGCCGATGGGCCGTGGGGCGGGCCAGGCCGGTCGCCTGAACGAGCTGCGCCAGGGATGCCGGTCCGGCTTCGAGGGCGTTGAGCACCAGAACGGCCTTGTCCAGTACTCCGACTCCGCTAGAGTTGTCCATGCATCGATACTGCAGTCTCGCCATATGAGAAGGCAAGTCGGGGGCAGCCCCGCGAGGGAGCGGCGGTGCGACGAGGCATCGCAGGCAAACAGGAGGAGATCATGGGCCGCACACTGGCGGAGAAGGTCTGGGAGCAGCATGTGGTGCGCCGTGCCGACGGCGAGCCCGACCTGCTCTACATCGACCTTCACCTCATCCACGAGGTAACGAGCCCGCAGGCGTTCGACGGGCTCAGGCTCGCCGGCCGCAAGGTGCGAAGGCCCGAGCTCACGATCGCCACCGAGGACCACAACGTGCCGACCGTGCTCGGCCCGATCGCCGACCCGGTCTCCAAGACCCAGGTCGAGACCCTGCGCAAGAACGCCGCCGAGTTCGGCGTCCGGCTGCACCCGATGGGCGACGCCGGGCAGGGCGTGGTCCACATCATCGGCCCGCAGTTCGGTCTCACCCAGCCGGGCATGACCATCGTCTGCGGCGACTCCCACACCTCCACCCACGGCGCCTTCGGCGGCATCGCGTTCGGCATCGGCACCAGCGAGGTCGAGCACGTCCTGGCCACCCAGACGCTGCCCGCCTACCGGCCGAAGACCATGGCCATCGAGGTCTCGGGCGAGCTGCCCGTCGGCGTCACGGCCAAGGACCTGATCCTGGCCATCATCGCCAAGATCGGCACCGGCGGCGGCCAGGGCCACATCATCGAGTACCGCGGCGAGGCCGTGCGCAAGCTCTCCATGGAGGGCCGCATGACCGTCTGCAACATGTCCATCGAGGCCGGCGCCCGCGCGGGCATGATCGCCCCGGACGAGACCACGTTCGCCTACCTCAAGGGCCGCCCGCACGCCCCCTCCGGTGAGGCGTGGGACCAGGCGGTGGCGTACTGGAAGACGCTCAGGACGGACGACGACGCCGTGTTCGACCAGGTCGTCGAGATCGACGCCACGACGCTCACCCCGTTCGTCACCTGGGGCACGAACCCCGGCCAGGGCCTGCCGCTCGGCGCGAGCGTGCCCGACCCGGAGAGCTTCGCCGACCCGGTGGCGCGGTCCGCGGCCGAGCGGGCGCTGGAGTACATGGCGCTGACCCCCGGCACGCGACTGCGTGACATCGAGGTCGACACCGTCTTCGTCGGCTCGTGCACCAACGGCCGCATCGAGGACCTGCGCTCGGCCGCCGAGATCCTGCGCGGCCGCAAGGTCACCACCCGCATGCTGGTCGTGCCGGGCTCGATGATGGTCAAGAAGCAGGCCGAGCAGGAGGGCCTGCACGAGGTGTTCAAGGAGGCCGGCGCCGAGTGGCGCGAGGCCGGGTGCTCCATGTGCCTGGGCATGAACCCCGACACGCTCCAGCCCGGCGAGCGCAGCGCCTCCACCTCCAACCGCAACTTCGAGGGCCGCCAGGGCAAGGGTGGCCGCACCCACCTGGTGTCGCCGCAGGTCGCCGCCGCGACCGCGATCACCGGCCGCCTGACCGCGCCCGCCGACCTCTAGGAGACCCCGTACCGATGGACGCTTTCACCACCCACACCGGCAAGGCCGCGCCGCTGCGCCGCAGCAACGTCGACACCGACCAGATCATCCCGGCCGTCTGGCTCAAGCAGGTCAGCCGCACCGGGTTCGAGAAGGGCCTGTTCGCCGCCTGGCGCGAGGACCCGTCGTTCGTGCTCAACGACCCCGTCCACGCGGGCGCCTCGATCCTGGTCTCCGGTCCCGACTTCGGCACCGGCTCCTCGCGCGAGCACGCCGTCTGGGCGCTGCAGCAGTACGGCTTCCGCGTCGTCATCGCCGCCCGGTTCGGCGACATCTTCCGCAACAACTCCACCAAGATGGGCCTGCTGCCGGTCGTGCTGCCGGGCGAGCGGGTCGAGGACCTGCAGCGGGCGATCGAGGCGGACCCCGAGCTGCAGGTGACCGTCGACCTGGCCGAACGCCAGGTCCGCTGGGCCGGCGAGACCGTCGCGTTCGAGATCGACGACTACACCCGCTGGCGGCTGATGGAGGGCCTCGACGACATCGGGCTGACCCTGCGTCACGCCGACGACATCACCTCGTACGAGAATGGTCGGCAGCCATGGTTGCCGACCACCGTCTAGAAGACGACGAACTGGCGCGGCGGCTGCGCGAAGCGCACCGCCGCGTCCGCATGCTGCCCGCCGCCGACCGGGAGCGGCTGGGCCGCCGCTACCTCGCCATCTGCGATCTCGCCAAACGCGATCCGGGGCGGGCCGCCGCCCGTCTCGAAAGCCTGATGGCGCTGCTCGACACGCCACGCGATGCCGAAAACACGCATGGTGATTGAGTTCACCCGCGATCCCGCCTACTTTCGAGCGCGTACGGGGTTTCTACGCCGGACTCGTGAGCTGGAACCCCGAGCCGCAACTTGGGGGGAAAGAACTTTCATGAACAAGCGGGAGCTCGTCGACGCCATCGCGGACCGCGTGGGCGACAAGAGGACGGCCACCGAGGCCGTCAACGCGATCATCGACGCCGTCCAGAAGGCCGTGGCGAACGGTGACAAGGTCTCGATCACCGGCTTCGGCGCCTTCGAAATGGTGCACAAGCCCGCCCGCACGGCGAGGAACCCGTCGACCGGTGCCGAGATCAAGGTCGCGGAGAGCTGGGGGCCCAAGTTCCGGCCCGGCTCCGACTTCAAGGAGCTGGTGAACGAGGGCGGCAAGAAGGCCGCGAAGAAGAAGTAAGCGCTGACGGCGAAGGCCCGGGTCCCGCGATCGCGGCCCCGGGCTCTTTCATGGCAGCGGGAACGTCGACAGCGTGATGTAGGTGATCTCGCCGTCCGTCACCGCGATGTTGACCCGCTGCCCGGTGCGGAGCAGCCGGAGCGGGCCCGCGTCGAAGGCGCGCGTGGGGAAGGCCAGCACGGTCCCGTCGTCGAGGAAGACCGTGCCGGACCGGGTGCCGGTGTCGAAGCTGCGCACTGTGCCCTGCACGTGAACCAATCTAGAGGGTCAGCCCGAGCCCGGCCACAGCTCGGCCACCACCGCGGCGGTGTGCCGCCCCAGCCCCAGCGCCAGCGCCGCGCGCAGGTCGTCGGGCGTGTCCACGTCCCGCCTCAGCGAGTCGATGCCCTCCAGGCACAGCTCCTTCGCCCCGCCCGCCAGGTGCCTGGCCCGCGACTCCCCGCCGAACCGGGGCAGGAACGGCCGGCCGGGCCGTACCCCGTAGAAGGTGGTGCCGACGTCCAGCGCGTCGGGCACGAACGCCTGGTCGAACTCGGCGGCGGCGGCCAGCGCCGTGGCCAGCTCGGCCGGCCGCAGCGCCGGCAGGTCGGCCTGCAGCGCCCCCACCGCGTCGCCGGGCGCCAGCCGCGCGGCGTGCGCGGCGCCGGTGCGCAGCGCGGTGTTCAGCCCCCGGTCGGGGTCCTCCACCACGTCGGCGCCCAGGGCCGCCAGCGGTCCCGCGGCGGCGGGGTCGGCCGTCACCACGATCACCCGCGCCACCGGCGGGCAGGCGAGCGCCGCCGTCACGGTGTCGCAGGCGACGGCGACGGCCAGCCGCGTCCGGTGCGGACCCGTGGCGGCGGCCAGCCGGGTCTTCGCCGCTACCAGGGTCTTCACCGGGATCACCAGTGACCAGCGCAAGCTCATAGGCTAAGCATCGCGCCTCGACATCCCGCGCGGCCAACCGGGACACTTGGGCGCATCCGTCGGTGCTGGAGGAGACCATGAGCCGCTTTACGCGTCCATCGCGTTTCTGGGAGACGCTGGCCGTCGTGATCGTGAAACCGCTCTCGACGCTCCTGGTCAAGCGCGACTGGCGCCGGGGCGACCGCATCCCCCGCACCGGAGGCATCATCATCGCGGCCAACCACCTGTCGTGGACCGATCCCGTGCTGCTGGCCCACTTCCTCTACAACAACGGCCGCTGGCCGATCGTCCTCGCCAAGTCCACCCTGTTCAAGGTGCCGTTCCTGGGTCACGCGGTGCGGTCGCTGCGCGCCATCCCGGTCAACCGCGGCAGCAGCGAGGCGGCCAGGTCGCTGGAGGCGTCGTCGGAGCGGCTCAGGGCCGGCGGGGCGATCCTGTTCTACCCCGAGGGCACCTGCACCCGCGATCCCGGGCTGTGGCCCATGGTGGGCAAGACCGGCGTCGCCAGGCTGGCCCTGGAGAGCGGTGCGAAGGTGATCCCGGTGGCCCACTGGGGAGCCCAGGAGCTGCTCCCGTACGGGGAGAAGAAGCCCAGGCTGTTCCCGCGCAAGACGTTCCGCGTCATGGTCGGCGAGCCGGTCGACCTGTCCGGATACGCGGGCCTGCCGCCGCACGCTCAGGTGCTGCGCGAGGCCACCGCCGACATCATGGCGGCGATCACCGCGCAGCTGGCAGAGCTCCGGGGCGAGAAGGCGCCGGAGACTCCCTACGACCCCGAAGGGCGGTGACGTGATGGCGAAGGTCGCGGTGTTCGGCACCGGGTCATGGGGCACCACGTTCGCGATGATCCTGGCCGAGGCGGGAAACCGGACCACCCTGTGGGGGCGCAGGCGCGAGGTGGTCGAGTCCATCGACCGCACCCACATGAACACCGACTACCTGCCGGGCATCGCGCTGCCCGCCTCGCTGCGCGCCACCACCGACGTGGCCGAGGCGCTCGACGGGGCCGAGTTCGTGGTGCTCGCCGTGCCCTCCCAGACGCTGCGGGCCAACCTGGACGCCTGGCGCCCGCACATCCCGCGCGACGCGGTCCTGGTCAGCCTGATGAAGGGCGTCGAGCTCGGCACCTCCAAGCGGATGAGCGAGGTGATCCGCGAGGTCGCCGGCGTCCCCGACGAGCAGGTGGCCGTCGTGTCCGGGCCCAACCTGGCCAAGGAGATCGCGCTGCGCCAGCCCGCGGCCGCCGTCGTCGCCTGCTCCGACGAGGGCGTCGCCGCCCGGCTGCAGAAGGCCTGCCACCTGCCGCCCTGGTTCCGCCCTTACACCAACACCGACGTGGTGGGCGTCGAGCTGGGCGGCGCCGTGAAGAACGTCATCGCGCTGGCCGTCGGCGTGGCCGCCGGCATGGGCATGGGCGCCAACGTCAGCGCCATGCTCATGACCAGGGGGCTGGCGGAGATCTCCCGCCTCGGGGCCGCGCTCGGCGCCGACCCGCACACCTTCGCCGGCCTGGCCGGCATGGGCGACCTGGTGGCCACCTGCATGTCGCCGCTGTCGCGCAACCGCACCTTCGGCGAGAACCTCGGCCGGGGCATGACCCTCGACGAGGTCATCGCCGCCACCCGCCAGACCGCCGAGGGTGTCAAGTCCTGCGAGTCCGTGCTGGGGCTGGCCAGGAAGCACGAAGTGGAGATGCCGATCACCGAGGTCGTGGTGGGCGTGGTGCACGACGGCATGTCCCCGACCGAGGCCGGGATGCTCCTGATGTCGCGTTCGCCCAAGCCCGAGCGTTACGGAGTCTGACCCGTTACCGCGTGCTCGGCTCGCTGTGACGGGAACGCGCCCGGTAGATTCGGACGACATGAGCAAGCCACGCGTCGCCGTCGTCTTCGGAGGTCGCAATTCTGAGCACGCCGTGTCCCTGATGGGGGCGGGGAGCGTGCTGGAGGCGATCGACACGAGCAAGTACGAGGTGGTCCCCATCGGGATCGCCCAAGACGGCAGATGGGTGCTGGCCGCCGGTGACCAGCGGTTCCAGATCGAGGGCGGCGAGCTGCCCTCCGTCGACACCTCCGGCGCGTCGCTCGCGCTGCCCACCGGCGGCACCGGCCTGGTCGCCTACGACCCGGGCAGCATCCCGGTCGAGCTGGGGTCGGTCGACGTGGTCTTCCCCGTGATGCACGGGCCGTTCGCCGAGGACGGCACGATCCAGGGCCTGCTGGAGATGGCCGGGGTCCGCTACGTCGGCTCCGGCGTGCTGGCCAGCGCCGTCGGCATGGACAAGGGCTACATGAAGGCCGTGCTGGCCGCCGCCGGCCTGCCGATCGGCCGCTACCTCGCCATACGCGACCGCGACTGGCGGCTCGGCCGAGACCGGATCATGAAGGAGGCCGAGCAGCAGCTCGGCTGGCCGATGTTCGTCAAGCCCGCCAGAGCCGGGTCCTCGCAGGGCATCTCCAAGGCCCACGACAGGGCCGGGCTGGAGCGTGCCGTCGAGTTCGCCCGCGAGCACGACCCCAAGGTGCTCATCGAGGCGGCGGTCGGCGGCAGGGAGATCGAGTGCGCGGTGCTGCAGTCGCTCGGCGACGACCCGCCCGCCGCCTCCAGGCCCGGCGAGGTCAAGGTCGAGGGCGGGCAGGAGTTCTTCGACTTCGAGGCCAAGTACTACCCCGACCAGATGTCGCTGACCGTGCCCGCCGACATCCCCGCCGAGGTGGCCGAGGAGGTGCGCGCGCTGGCGGTGCGCGCGTTCGAGGCGCTGGAGTGCGAGGGGCTGGCCCGGGTCGACTTCTTCTACACGCCCGAGGGCGAACTCGTGCTCAACGAGATCAACACCATGCCGGGCTTCACCTCGCTGTCGGTGGCGCCCCAGCTGTGGGCGGCGTCCGGGCTGTCCTACCCGGAGCTGGTCGACAGGCTCATCCAGCTCGCCCTGAACCGGTCACCCGGCCTGCGGTGAGACCTGCCCGATCGGGCCCGACAGCAGGGCCAGCACCTCGCCGGCCACGTGCGAGCCGCCGACCGCGACCTCCACGTAGAGCGGCGCGGCCACGGCCGTGAACAGGGTGGGCGTCTCCGGATCGGCGAACCAGCCCACCCCGTCGATCTCCTGGAGCTGGTCGGTCGGCGCCATCCTGGCCGGGCGCGGCACACCGCAGCGCAGCGCGATGGCGCCCTCGCCCCACACCGCGACGTACGGGGACTCGGGCATGGTCGCGGTGCGGCCGTCGCCGTCGAGGGTCTCGGGCAGCAGCCCGGCGAGGCGCTCGCAGGCGGCCACCGCCTCACCCTCCGGCACCGGCGGCTCCACCTGGACGGCGCCGCACCCGGCGAGCGCGAGAAGGACGAACAGGATGGAAGCCGCACGCATCGATGGGAACCTCAGATGTGGACGATCGGACACGTAAGAGTACGTGTGATGCCCTCCACCGCCTGAATCTGGGCCACCACCAGCTTGCCCAGCTCGTCGACGTTGCGGGCCTCGGCGCGGACGATCACGTCGTACGGTCCGGTCACGTCTTCCGCCTGAGTCACCCCGGGGATGCCGGAGATCTCGTGAGCCACTGCGGCGGCCTTGCCGACCTCGGTCTGAATAAGGATGTAGGCCTGCACCATTACGTCCTCCCAGGCGATTGGATCACGCCGAAGGGCCACCGTACCCTGTGTGCGTCAGGAGGTGCGTCATCACAGTCGGAGATCTCGGCGAGTTCGGTGTCATAGCACGTGTTTCGGGGCGGCTGCCCCAGGGCGAGACGGTGCTTCTCGGCCCGGGCGACGACGCCGCCATGGTGAGCGCGCCCGACGGGCGCGTGGTGGTCTCCACGGACGTCCTCATCGAGGGTAGACACTTCCGCCGCCACTGGTCCAGCGGCTACGACGTCGGACGCAAGGCCGCCGCCCAGAACCTCGCCGACGTGGCGGCCATGGGCGCGGTGCCCACGGCCATCGTGGTCGGGCTGGGCATCCCCGCCGGCCTTCCCGTCACGTGGCTGGACGCGCTGACGGACGGGTTCCGCGACGAGTGCGCGCTGGTGGGGGCGAGCGTGGCGGGCGGTGACATCACCCGGTGCGACCTGGTGGTGATCGGGGTGACGGTGCTCGGCGACCTTCAGGGCCGCCCGCCCGTGGAGCGTTCCGGCGCTCGGCCGGGGCACGTCGTCGCGGTGGCCGGCCGCCTCGGCTGGTCGGCCGCCGGTCTCGCCCTCCTCGAATCCGGCCGCGTCCCCCCACCCGCGACCTCCGCCACGTACGAGGAACCCCAGAAGACAGAGGTCACCCCGGACGAGCCCGCATCCCCGCCCGACCCTTCCGCCCCTGGGAGAGCCGTATCCGGGGGAGGCGCGGAGGCGGAGGGTGGTCCGCACGGGTCCTCTGTCGGGCCCACCCCGGGGGGCGGCGGGGAAGTGCTTGGGGATCTGCTGGGGGAAGTTGTGGGGGCGCATCTGCGGCCGCGGCCTCCGTACTCGTGCGGCGTGGAGGCGGCGCGGCTCGGGGCGAGCGCGATGATCGACGTGAGTGACGGGTTGCTGCAGGATCTGGGGCACGTCGCGGAGGCCGGCGGAGTGCGGATCGACCTGGACCCCGGGGCGTTCGCCGTGGCGTTCGCCGTGGCGGCGGCGGCCGGGGAGCTGGGCGCCGACCCGCTCGACTGGGTGCTCACCGGCGGGGAGGACCACGCGCTGGCCGCGACCTTCCCTCCGGAGGTGCCGTTGCCGGCGTCGTGGCGGGTCGTGGGCCGGGTGTCGGAGGGGGAAGGCGTGCACGTGCGGGGACGCGCGCCGGGCCGCGGCGGCTGGGATCACTTTCGGTGATCGACTGTCCCGATTTGAGTAATAATTTCCGGATTTGGGCTGTGACTATGGAGATTGATGAGACAAAGACGTAGCCGAGGTGTTATGAAGATTGGCGGCCAACCGTAACCGGCAGAAAGGGCTGTTATGGGCCGCCACGGGACAGGTGGATCCGAAGACGCGCACGATCGGGGGGACAGCGCCTTCTGGGGCCCTGACAACCAGCAGTCCGACAGCTTCTGGGGCAGAGGCGAACAGCCGGAGCCTCCGGGCTGGCCTGCCCTGCCCGATCAGCCGGAAGTGACCGGTCAGTGGGCGCCGATGCCGAAGCAGGACACCCCGCCGCCGGCCGGGGGCTACCAGTCCGCGCCCTTCGAGACCACCGGCGCCTTCGCGGTGCCCCCGCGCCCCGGCGGTGACCAGGGGCACCCGCAGGACGAGCAGCCGTACGAGACCACCGGCGCGTTCGCCCCGCCGCCGTCCTGGGACGACGTCCCGGAGAGCACCCAGACCTTCGGCCGCCTGCCCGACCAGGACCACGCGTCCGGACACGCCCCCGCCGACCCCCACAGCGCCTACCGCGCCCCCCAGAACGACCCGTTCGCCCCCGCCGACCCCCAGGGCGGGTTCCGCTCCGCGGAGGGCGACCCGTTCAGGAATCCGCGCGGTGACTTCCGGTCCCCGCAGGACGACCCGTTCGGCCCCGGCGATCCCCAGGGCGGGTTCCGCTCCGGGCAGGGTGACCCGTTCGGCGCCGATCCGCAGGGCGGGCTCCGTGCACAGGACGACCCGTTCGGGAATCCGCGCGGCGACTTCCAGGACGACCGGTTCGGCCGGGAGCCCGCCGGGGAGCAGGGCGACCCGTTCGGGCAGGAGGCGACGGGCCGGTTCGAGCCGCCCAGCCTCCCGCCCGAGCCCGGCGACGTCAAGGTGGCCGGCGAGCCCACCATGGTCGCCCGTACCCCGGCATGGGCGGAGGCGGAGACCGGCTTCCTCGACTCGGGCTGGTCGGGCCAGGAGCCCGCCCAGGAGTCCCGCCGCGGACGCGGCCGTCGCAAGCAGCAGAAGGACCCCGACCGGCTCGACGCCCCGTCCGGCGGCGGCAGGGGGAAGCTGGCCCTGCTGTCCGTGGCCGCCGTGGTGGTCGTGCTGGGCGGCACGGTCGCGGGCGTCAAGATGATGAGCTCCCCAGGGGCCGAGGCGAGCTGCCCCGGCGGCAAGTGCGCCGCCGTGCAGGGCTCCAGCCAGCCGGGCCCGCAGGCGTCCGAGCCGGCGGTGGAGGAGGAGTCCGAGCCGCTGGAGGAGGACGAGGCGACGCCCGAGGAGGACCCCACGGAGGAGGAGTCCCGGCCCGAGCCGACGCGGGCGAACACCCAGGCGCCCGCCCCGCGCCGCACCGCCACGCCCACGCCGAAGCCGACCAGGACCAAGTCCAAGGCGCCCGCCGAGGACCTGATCGACGAGCCGACGGTGGAGATCTCCGAGGAAGAGGTCACCCAGGAGCCGACCGACACGCCGCTCGACGTCGACAACGGCTCCATCCCGACCCAGGGCGTCCCCCAGCCGGAGGACACGCCGCCGTCCAGCGACACGGGAAGCTCGCGCCGGCCGCTGTCGGGCGGGGCGAGCTCGGTCAACGTCCAGTTCAACGTGGACCGGCAGCGGCTGACCGGCTACACGGCGACGATGAGCGTGACGAACGACTCCCGGAAGACGCTGAGCGTCTTCACCCTGTCCATGCCCGTCAAGGGCAAGGTCCTGGACGTGGAGGGCGCTGACTGGACGCAGGACGGCAACCTGCTGATCCTGGACATGACCACGCCGATCGCCACCGGCGCCACCGCCGACCTGACGATCTCGGCCACCGGCAGGGCGGGCGCGCCGAAGAGCTGCGGCCTCGTCGGCGGGGAGTGCGCCGTCGCCTGACCGGAGCGCGGCCGCTGCGTCGCTGGTCAAGTGGTTGGATGGGGGACATGACGGATTCAGCTTCCCCCATGAGTCCCGCACGCGTCCTCACCGTCGCCGGATCCGACTCCGGCGGCGGCGCGGGCATCCAGGCCGACCTGAAGACCATGCTGGCCCTCGGCGTGCACGGCATGAGCGTGATCGCGGCCGTGACCGCGCAGAACTCGATCGGCGTCCAGGGTTACTGGGAGCTGCCGCCCGAGGCGGTGCGGGCGCAGCTCGACTCGGTGCTGGGCGACATCGGCGCCCAGGCGGTCAAAACGGGCATGCTCGCCTCGCCGGCCCTGGTGGAGACCGTGGCCGAGGCGCTCGGCGCGTACGCGGCCCCGGTCGTGGTGGACCCCGTGGGGGTGTCGAAGCACGGCGACGCGCTGCTGGCGCCTGAGGCCGTGCAGACGGTACGGGCGCGGCTGATGCCGGTGGCGACCGTGGTGACCCCGAACCTGTGGGAGGTGGAGCAGCTCACCTCCGTCAAGGTCGAGGACGAGGACGACCTGCGCCGCGCCGCCGACGCCGTGCTCGCACTCGGGCCCAGGTGGGCGCTGATCAAGGGCGGCCACCTGCCGGGCGCCCCGGTGGACCTGCTAACGGACGGCGTCACCGAGCACCGGTTCACCGCCGAGCGTCACGACAACCGTCACACGCACGGCACCGGCTGCACGCTGGCCTCGGCGATCGCCTCGTACCTGGCTCTGGGCGAGGACGTGCCGGGCGCGGTCGGCAAGGCCAAGGAGTACGTCACGGGCGCGATCGCCCACGGCTTCCCGCTCGGCGCCGGCATCGGCCCCGTGGACCACGCCTGGCGCTGGCGCTGACCCGCCGGGCCCGTACGCGCGAAAGCCCGCCACTCGTGGAGAGGCGGGCCCGGACGAAGCGAGAAGCCCGCTACCCCTCGCGGAGTGCGGGCTTCTTCGTCAGGTGTGGCTCAGCGGGTGACCTTGCCGGCTTTGATGCAGGAGGTGCACACGTTGAGCTTCTTCGGCGTCCCGCCGACGACGGCGCGGACCGTCTGGATGTTGGGGTTCCAGCGGCGGCGGGTGCGGCGGTGGGAGTGGGACACGTTGTTGCCGAAAGTCGGTCCCTTGCGGCAGACATCGCAGACGGAAGCCACGGTATCGCTCCTTAAAACAGTCGATGTAGCCCTGTCCGCTGATGCTGTGAGGGCGGAGGGCATGCCGGGACAACCGGCTAGCCAGGCAAGAATATCGGATCGCCACCAGTGCGTGCGAACCGATCACTGGGACCGGGCGTGACGCGACGATATTCTCCTCTGTGTCGAAACTGTAGCACCGGGAGGTCGGGGCGTGCCCATGGACGTTCTCGATCCGCCCTCGGTGCGGCGCTGGGCGCGGCTGGCGGCCGACGCGCTGGGCAGGGCCAGGGCCGACATCGACGCGCTGAACGTGTTCCCGGTGGCCGACGGCGACACCGGCACCAACCTGCATCTCACGATGCTCTCGGCCGCCGAGGCGGTGGAGTCGCTGCCCGACGACGTGGACGCCGGCGTGATGTGGCAGACGCTCTCGTACGGGGCGCTCGTGGGTGCGCGCGGCAACTCCGGGGTGATCGTCAGCCAGGCGCTGCGCGGGCTGGCCGAGGTCCTGAAGGAGGGCGCCGACCTGCGCGCGGCGCTGGCCAGGGCCGCCGACCTGGCGCGCGGGTGCGTGGCCAGGCCCGTCGAGGGCACCGTGCTGAGCGTCCTGACCGCGGCGGCCGCGGCCGTGCAGGAGGTGGAGAGCGGGCCGGCGGAGGTGGCGCGGCGGGCGGCCGAGGAGGCCCGCGCCGCGCTGCGCCGTACGCCCGACCAGCTCGACGTGCTGGCCCGCAGCGGCGTGGTCGACGCGGGCGGCGCGGGGCTGGCCATCGTGCTGGAGTCGCTGGCCGCGGCGATCACCGGCAGCCACCGCGAGCGCTACGACGTGCCCGCGCCGACGGCGAGGGTCACGCCGATGACCGAGGTGGGCGCCGGCTACGAGGTGATGTACCTCCTCGACGCCGACGACGGCGCGGTCGGCAAGCTGCGCGAGGAGCTCGACGCGATGGGCGACTCGCTGGTCGTGGTCGGCGGCGACGGCCTGTGGAACGTGCACGTCCACGTCGGGGAGGCCGGGCCCGCCATCGAGGCGGCGCTGCGGGTGGGCAGGCCGCACCGCATCAGGGTCACCTACCTCGCCGAGCGCGTCGCCAGGGGCGTGGGCGACGGCAGGGGAGTGGTGGCCGTGGCGGCGGGCGAGGGCATCGCGAAGCTGTTCGAGGAGTGCGGCGCGGTCGTGGTGCGGCGCGAGCCGGGCGGCCGGCCCGCGCTGCCCGCCATGCTCGCAGCGATCCGGCAGGCGGGCCGCGAGGTCGTGGTGCTGCCCAACGACGAGGACGCCGGCGCGGTGGCCGTGGCGGCGGCGGAGATCGCCCGCGAGGACGGCGTGGTGGTGACCGTGCTGCCCACCAGGGCGACCGTGCAGGGGCTGGCGGCGCTGGCCGTGCACGACCCGCTGCGGCGCTACGACGACGACGTGGTGGCCATGACGGGCGCGGCCGGCCACACCCGCCACGGCCATCTCGCTGTCGCCGACCGCGAGGGGGTCACCAGCGCGGGCCTGTGCCACCCCGGCGACGTCCTGGGGCTGATCGACGGCGACGTGGCGGTGATCGGGCGGACGCTGGAGGAGGTCGCCGCGCTGGTGGTCGACCGGATGCTGGCGGGCGGCGGCGAGCTGGTGACGCTGGTGACCGGGGCCGGCGCGCCGGCCGGGCTCGCCGACGGCGTGGCCGCTCACCTGCGGCGCGCCAGGCCCGACGCGGACCTCGTCGTCTACGGCGGCGAGCAGGGCGGTTACCCGCTTCTCATCGGTGTCGAGTGATTCCTGTCGGCCGTACGCGGTAGAACTAGGTGCCGTGAGCCGTTTCGACGAGCCTCTGACGAAGGCGCTCGACCCGAAGACCGCCAAGCTGCTGGGCGGCGTGCTCGGCCTGGAGACCGTGGGCGACCTGCTGCGCCACTATCCTCGCCGCTACGCCGAGCGCGGCGAGCTGACCTCGCTCGACGCGCTGTCGGTCGACGAGCACGTCACCGTGGTCGGTGAGGTGACCCGGCTGATGCGCAAGCCGATGCGCAACCGCGGCGGCACGTGGCTGGAGGTCGAGGTCGTCGACGGCACCGGCAACAAGATCTACCTGTCGTTCTTCGGCAAGGGCTCCCACGCCGCGGAGTCGCGGCTCAAGGCGGGGCGGCGCGGCATGTTCGCCGGCAAGGTCGGCCTGTTCGGCGCCCGCGCGAAACCGCGCTGGCAGCTCGCCCACCCGGAGTTCGAGCTGTTCGAGGAGGGTGAGGCGAGCGCCGAGGAGTTCGCCGCCGCACCCGTGCCGATCTATCCGGCGGGCAAGGACATCACGCCCTGGGCGATCAGGCGGGCCGTCGGCGTGGTCCTCGACACGCTGGGCCCGCTGGACGATCCGCTGCCCGGCGAGCTGCGCGCCCGCCACCGCCTCACCGGCCTGGCCGACGCGCTGGAGGCGATCCACCGGCCGAAGGACCATGCCGACGTGCAGCGGGCGCGCAAGCGGCTGAAGTTCGACGAGGCGTTCGTGCTGCAGTCCGTGCTGCTGCAGCGCCGGCAGGCGGCCGTCGCCTGGCCGGCCAGGCCCCGGCCGCGCCGCGACGACGGCATGCTCGCCGCCTTCGACGGGCGGCTGCCGTTCGCGCTCACGGAGGGGCAGGCCCAGGTCGGCGAGGAGATCGCCGACGACCTGGCCGCCGAGCACCCGATGCACCGGCTGCTGCAGGGCGAGGTCGGCGCGGGCAAGACCGTGGTGGCGCTGCGGGCCATGCTGCAGGTGGTCGACGCGGGCGGACAGGCGGTGCTGCTCGCCCCCACCGAGGTGCTCGCCCAGCAGCACCACCGCTCGATCACCTCGATGCTGGGCGACCTGGCGCAGGGCGGCGTGTTCGGCGGCACCGCCGTCACCCTGCTGACCGGCTCCATGGGCGCCCAGGCCCGCCGGGCGGCCCTGCTCGACGCGGCCTCCGGCACGGCCGGCGTGATCGTCGGCACCCACGCCCTGCTGCAGGAGCACGTCCAGTTCGCCGACCTGGGCCTCGTGGTGGTCGACGAGCAGCACCGCTTCGGCGTCGAGCAGCGCGACGCGCTGCGCGAGAAGGCGGGCGAGGCGCGCCCGCACGTGCTGGTGATGACCGCCACCCCGATCCCGCGCACGGTCGCCATGACGGTCTTCGGCGACCTGGAGGTGTCCACGCTCTCGCAGCTCCCCTCGGGCCGCGCGCCGATCACCACCCACGTGGTGCCCGCCGCGCAGAAGCCCCACTATCTGGAGCGCACGTGGGAGCGGGTCCGCGAGGAGGTCGCGCTCGGCAGGCAGGCCTACATCGTCTGCCCGCGCATCGGCGACCTCGAAGGCGACGAGGGCGACCTGGCGGCCCAGGAGACCCCGGCGGCCGACGACGAGCGCCGCCCGCCGCTCGCGGTGCTCGACGTGGCCGAGCTGCTCGGCCAGGGGCCGTTCCACGACCTGCGGCTGGGCGTCCTGCACGGCAAGCTCCCGCCGGAGGAGAAGGACGCGGTCATGCGCGCCTTCACCCGCGGCGAGCTCGACATCCTGGTCGCGACCACGGTCATCGAGGTCGGCGTGGACGTGCCCAACTCGTCCGTCATGATCATCATGGACGCCGACCGGTTCGGCGTCTCCCAGCTCCACCAGCTCCGCGGCCGCGTCGGCCGGGGCGGCCTGCCGGGCCTCTGCCTGCTGGTCACCGACTTCGCCGACGGCACCCCCGCCCGCGCCCGCCTCGACGCGGTCGCCTCGACACTCGACGGGTTCGAGCTCTCCCGGGTCGACCTGGAGCAGCGCCGGGAAGGCGACGTCCTGGGCGCCGCCCAGTCGGGCAAGCGCTCGTCCCTGAAGCTGCTCCAGCTCCTGAGGGACGAGGACGTCATCGCCGCGGCCCGCGAGGAGTCCGCCGCCCTCCTCGCCGAGGACCCGGAGCTGGCCTCCCACCCCGCGCTGAGAGCCGAGATCGACAGGCTCCTGGAAGACGAGAAGGCCGAATACCTGGAGAAAACCTGACCGGGCGGCGTCGAGGCGCCGCGCGCCGGAGAAGGACGAAGTAAGAAAAGGACCCAGCCGCGGGGACGGCCTCCCCCCGAATGCCGTCCCCGGCTGGGCCCATCCCTCGGGTCAGGTGCCGAGGGTACCGACGTGCGGAAGGGCTCACGATCACGCCGGTCGGCCTCCTCTGGGTCACCTCGAAGGCCGCAGAACTCATCTTGCTCACTGAGCGCACCGGTGTGAATCACCCTTGCGCAGTCGAGGCCGACACTTGTCCACTCTTGACCTGCGTGGACATGCGGAACAATGGCCCACATGACTCGTATCATCGCGGGCGCCGCAGGTGGACGGCGGCTGGAGGTGCCGCCGGGCCGCGGCACGAGGCCGACCAGTGACAGGGCGCGCGAAGGCATCTTCTTGACGCTCGACTCGCTGTACGGGCTCGCGGGCTCCCGGGTGCTGGACCTGTACGCGGGTTCGGGGGCGGCCGGGCTGGAGGCGCTGTCGCGGGGCGCGGCGCACGCGCTGATGGTGGAGTCCGACCCGAAGGCGGTGCGCACGATCCGGGCCAACATGGCGGCGCTCCGGCTCGACGGCGCCGGGGTCGTGGCCGACCGGGTGGAGCGGGTGCTGGCCAAGCCGTGCGCGGAGCCGTACGACATCGTGTTCGCCGATCCTCCGTACGCGGTCGGCGGCGAGGAGGCGACCCGGGTGCTGGAGTCGCTGCGGGACAACGGGTGGTTGCTGCCTGGCGCTTTGGTGGCTTTTGAGCGGGAAAGCAGAGGAAAAGCCCTGGTGTGGCCGGATGGTTTCATTGAGGAGAGGGTCCGTCGTTACGGCGAAGCGTCCGTTTGGTACGGTCGCGCCGCCGGGGAATGATGACCGTCCGTAGACCAGAGGAGGCGTCTTGCGCCGCGTAGTCTGCCCGGGGTCGTTCGACCCCATCACCAACGGCCACCTCGACATCATCGCCAGAGCCGCCCGGTTGTACGACGAGGTCGTCGTCGCCGTGCTCATCAATATCGAGAAGAGCAGCCTGTTCACCGTCGACGAGCGGATCGAGATCCTGCAGACGGTGACCAAGGAGTACTCCAACGTCAAGGTGCTCAAGTTCCACGGCCTGCTGGTCGACTTCTGCAAGCAGAACGACATCCCGGCCATCGTCAAGGGCATCCGGGTGGTCAGCGACTTCGACTACGAGCTCCAGATGGCGCAGCTCAACTACCGGTTGTCGGGCGTGGAGACGCTGTTCATGCCGACCAATCCCGAATACTCGTTCCTGTCGTCGAGCCGGGTGAAGGAGATCGCCCGGTACGGTGGAGACGTGTCGGGCCTGGTCCCCGACCTGGTCCACAAGCTGCTCGTCGAGCGGCTCAAGGGCTGACGGCGACCTGGTATCCTTTCTTTTCGGCCCTGTACGACAGCGATTTCGCCATGCCTAGCGAGAGCAGGATGACTCAGCACCTCGACCCCCGCTCCCCTTGGGTGATCTCCACCCATGACCTGGGAAAGCGGCCGGGCACGATGCGCGAGCTCTCCCTGGTCCTCCCTGCGCCGGCGGATCTCGGCGTCGACATGATCGGCGTCCCCAAGGACGCCGAGGTCGAGCTGGCTCTCCGGCTCGAAGCAGTGATGGAAGGCGTGCTCGTCTCGGGCACGGCGCACGCCCCGTTGTCCGGGGAGTGCGCGCGGTGCCTGGATCCGGTGTCCTCCGACATCGAGGTCGAGCTGCAGGAGCTGTTCTTCTACTCCGACGAGGACGCCTCCGAGGACGATTCGCTGCTCGACGGTGAGTTGTTCGACCTGGAGCCGACGTTCCGCGACGCGGTGGTGCTCTCGCTTCCGCTGAGCCCCGTCTGCCAGGACGACTGCCAGGGGCTGTGCACGGAGTGCGGGATCAAGCTGGCCGAGGCCGGTGACGATCACCGTCACGAGAAGATCGACGCCCGCTGGGCGTCGTTGCAGGGTCTGATGACCGAGAACGATAACGATCAGGAGAAGTGACGTGGCCGTCCCGAAGCGAAAGATGTCGCGGAGCAACACCCGCGCCCGTCGCTCCCAGTGGAAGACGACTGCTGTCGCCCTGGTGAGCTGCCCGCAGTGCCGGTCTCCGAAGCAGCCGCACATCGCGTGCCCCACCTGTGGCACCTACAACCGTCGTCAGGTCGTCGAGCCGTCTGCCTGATCCACCGAGTTGACGTGATTCCGGCCGGGTGCCATTGTGCCCCGGTCGGCGTTACCGTCTCAGACGTGTGCGGTGGCGGTCTCGCCCGCGGCCGTGGTGGACGCCGGGGATCCGATCCCCCGACGCCCACCACGTTTTCGGGCATCATCCGCGGCCGTCGCGCCATGTGGAGATGTCCGAGGAGGAAAGCACGTGGGCGCAGGTCCTAAGCCGGTGGCCGTGGAGGTCGCCAAAGACGAGCTCGAGCGAGTCCTGTCGGTGGCTCTCGGCCCCGACATCCTGGAGCGGGCGCTCACGCACCGCTCCTACGCGTACGAGAACGGCGGCCTGCCGACCAACGAGCGCCTGGAGTTCCTGGGCGACTCCGTGCTCGGCCTCGTGGTCACCGACACCCTCTACCACAACCACCCCGACCTGCCCGAGGGCCAACTGGCCAAGCTGCGGGCCGCGGTGGTCAACATGCGTGCCCTGGCCGACGTGGCCAGAGGGCTCGGCGTCGGCCGGTTCCTGCGGCTGGGCCGGGGCGAGGAGGGCACCGGCGGGCGCGACAAGTCCTCCATACTGGCCGACACCCTGGAGGCGCTCATCGGCGCCGTCTACGTCGACAAGGGGCTCGACGAGGCGTTCCGGGTCGTCCACCACCTCTTCGACCCGCTGATCGTGCGCTCGGCCTCGCTCGGCGCGGGGCTCGACTGGAAGACCTCGCTGCAGGAGCTGACCGCCTCGGAGGCGCTCGGCGTGCCCGAATACCACGTCGAGGAGAGCGGCCCCGACCACGCCAAGTCGTTCACCGCCGAGGTGCGGGTGGGCGGCGAGTCCTACGGTTCCGGCACCGGCCGCAGCAAGAAGGAGGCCGAGCAGCAGGCCGCCGAGGCCGCCTGGACCCGCATCAGGGCCGGCCGCGAGCAGCGCGAGAGCCAGCCGGCGGGCTAGGTTGCCGGAGCTGCCCGAGGTCGAGGTCGTCCGCCGCGGCCTGCGACAGTGGGTGATCGGGCGGGAGATCGACTCGACCGAGGTGCTCCATCCCCGGGCGATCAGGCGCCACCTGCCCGGGGCCCTGGAGCTGGCCGCGCGGCTGCGGGGCCGCACGCTGGTGTCGGCCGAGCGGCGCGGCAAGTATCTCTGGCTGCCGCTGTCGGGCGACGAGGACGCGCTGATGGCCCATCTCGGGATGAGCGGCCAGTTGCTCGTGGTGGAGCGGGACGCGCCGCTGGAGAAGCATCTGCGGGTGCGGATCCGCTTCCGTGACGGCGGCCCCGACCTGCGCTTCGTCGACCAGCGGACGTTCGGCCACATCATGGTCAGCCCGCTGGTCGCCGGCGTGCCTGAGCCGATCACGCACATCGCGCCCGATCCGTTCGAGGAGGCCTTCGACGACGCCCGCTTCGCCGCCGGCCTGCGCGGGAAGCGGACCGAGATCAAGCGGGCGCTGCTCGACCAGTCGCTGATCAGCGGCGTCGGCAACATCTACGCCGACGAGGCGCTCTGGCTGGCCCGCCTCCACTGGGCGCGGCCCACCAACACACTGACGCGCCCCAAGATCACTGAGCTGCTGGCGGCGGTCCGTCAGGTCATGGGCGCCGCGCTGCTGCAGGGCGGCACCTCCTTCGACAGCCTCTACGTCAACGTCAACGGCGAGAGCGGCTACTTCGACCGCTCGCTGGAGGTCTACGGGCGGCAGGACCAGCCCTGCTCGCGCTGCGGCACCCCGATCAGGCGCGAGCCGTTCATGAACCGCTCTTCCTATTTCTGCCCCCGATGCCAGCGACGGCCACGCTGACGGCGGCGAGTGCAGCTCCCAGCCACATCACCGCGGCGACGGAGACCCCGTCCGCCACCCGGCCGCCGGCGAACGCGCCGAGCGCGATGGAGACGTTGAAGGCGCAGACGAAGAGCGCGGTGCCGAGCTCGCCGCCGCCCGACCGCATGATCCACAGCTGCAGGGTCACGCCCACGCCGCCGTAACCCACGCCCCACACCACCAGCGCGGCCAGGGGCAGGTCGATCAGCGGCAGCGCCGCGGTGGCGACGGCCATGAGCGCGGCCAGCGTGACGAGCACGGCACTGGGCCTTGCCGCCGCCCGTGCGCCCGCTGCGAAGTTTCCGGCCACGCCCGCGGCGCCGTACAGGAGGAGCGCCGCGCCGACGAAGGCGGGGTCCGCGCCCGCGACCTGCTCCAGGAACGGCCGTACGTAGGTGTAGGCGGCGAAGTGGCCGGACACGATCAGCACGGTCAGGACGAGAACCACCTTGAGCGGCCGTGAGAGCTTCCCTGTGCCACCCGCCGCGGCCCCGGACGGGCGGGGCTTGGTGGGCGGTTCGCCGGGCAGCGGCGGGAGCGTCGCGGCCAGCAGGGCGACCAGGGCAAGCGCGGCCACCCCCAGGGCGGCGAACGCCGCTCTCCAGTCCGCGAACGAGGAGAGGAACGCTGCCGCCGGCACGCCCAGCACGGACGCCACGGACACGCCCGACAGGATGATCGACGTGGCCCGGCCGACGAACCGGTCCGGCACCAGCCGCGGCCCGAGAGCGGCCGCGAAGGCCCAGAACCCGCCGATGCTCACTCCCGTCAGCACCCGGGCGGCCAGCATGAACGGATAGTCCTGGGCCAGCGCGCCCGCCAGGTTGGCGACCCCCAGCAGGGCCATCAGCCCCAGCAGCGTGACGCGCCGGTCCAGCCGCCGGGTGGTGATCGCCAGCACGGGCGCCGCGACGGCGGCGACCAGGCCGGGCGCGGTCATCATCAGGCCGGCGGTGCCGTCGGACACACCCAGGCTGGACCCGATCGACGTCAACAGGCCGACGGGCAGCATCTCGCTGGTCACGAGGATGAAGGTGCCCGCCGCCAAGGAGGTCACGGCGAGCCACCGCGCCCGGTCGGCGGCGGATTCGGAGGCGGGCTCAACGGTCGTCGTCATGCCGCTCAGACTCGCCGCCGGCCCGTCCCGGGAACAATGACGAAGGCCGAAGGCTTGGTTGAGTCAGGTTAAGCGATCAGCGGAGGATGGGATGGAGTTCAGAGAGCTGGAGTGCTTCGTCGTGCTCAGCGAGGAGCTGCATTTCGCCCGTACGGCGGAGCGTCTCTACCTGTCGCCGGGCCGGGTGAGCCAGCTCATGCGCTCGCTCGAGAGCCGGATCGGCGCCAGGCTGTTCCACCGGACCAGCAGGCGGGTGCGCCTCACGCCTCTCGGCGAGCGTTTCCTGTCCGATCTGCGGCCCGCCTACGACGGTCTGGCGAGCGCGGTGGGCCGGGCGAAGGCGGCCGCCCGGGAGGTCACCGGCGTGCTCAGGGTGGGGTTCCTGGCCAGTCCCACAGACGTCGTCACGGGCAGCGTGCGGGCTTTCGAGAGCCGCCATCCCGGGTGCGAGGTCGAGTTGGTGGAGATCCCGCTCTCCGACCCGTTCGGGAGGCTACGGGAGGGGCGGATCGATCTCGCGTTCACGCTGCTGCCGGTGGACGAGCCTGACCTGGCCACGGGTGAGGCCCTGAACCGGGTCTCCTACGAGCTCGGCGTCTCCGTCCGTCATCCGTGGGCAGGGCGGGCCGGGATCGACGCGGAGGAACTGGCCGGCATCCGCCTGATCGGGCTCGACGGCCCCGCGCCCCGCGCCTGGCTGGAGCGGATCACGCCCTCCCTGACCCCGCGCGGGCGGATGATCCCCAAGGCGGGTACGGTGTCCACGGGTCAGGAGGGGCTGACCCAGGTGGCGCTCGGCCGGGGTGGCATGCTGTTCTGCGCGCCGACGGCCGCTCACCACCGGCGCCCCGACGTGAGTTTCGTGCCCGTCACCGGGCTGCCTCCGTCGATACTCGGGCTGGCCTGGGTCAAGGAGGCGGAAACAGCGGTGATCCGGGCGTTCGGCGCCGCGGCGGCCGGGCAAGCGGCGGTGGCCGGGCCGATGGTGGCTTGACGGCCCGGCGCGGGAGGAGCCGCGGGAGACGCGGCTGAGGACACTGGTGGAGACAGCGGGTGATATGGACGACGTGCGGCTGACGGCCTGGGTGCGGGGGCGGGTGCAGGGAGTCGGGTTCCGCTGGTGGACCAGAGCCAGGGCGCTGGAGCTCGGCCTGGCAGGATGGGCCAGGAACACCGACGACGGCCGGGTGGAGGTCGTGGCCGAAGGGCCGCGCGACGCCTGCGTCAAGCTCCTGGAGCTGCTCCGAGGTTGCGACACGCCGGGAAGAGTCGATGGAGTAGTGGAACGTTGGAGCGAACCCCGAGGTAGTTTGGGCGGTTTTGTGGAGAGGTAGGCGGTTTCGTTAAACCGCGCAAATAGGGTATAGTTATATGTCGGGAGTGCCTGCGGGTGGGTTCCAACAGTCGCTTCGACTTGACCGCCCACACTGCCGGTGCGACTCTTGTTAGGTACCACGCGCACCCCTCCCGCGGAATAAAGAAGTGCGCGAACCAGTCTGGTCACTCAGCGTGGAGGACCCTTTACCATGGCGAAGGCTCTACTCGGCCACGTCGGCGGTCCTGACCCTCGTATGGTCTCGGAGATGCGCCGCCTGCAGCAGCGCATCCGTGACCTGGAGGCAGAACTCATCCGACTCCAGGCCCAGAATGACGCTCTTGCGGCGCAAACCCGCGATGAGGCGCTCAGTCGCATGCAGGAGCGCGAGCCGGCACTCACCTGAGAGTGATCGGAGCGCAAGATCCAGGGACGTCTCGGAGAGGCGTCCCTCGTTATTTGGTCTAATTCGACACAAGTTCTGATTCGAGACAGTTTCGTACCTTCTCGACAGGGATCCGGCTGGTCTCGACTGCACCCGCGAGCGACGGGCAGTCGGGACCAGTAGTCTTTCCCGGAGTCCGTCCAGGGAGAAGGGGGTCCGCGCTTGTATTTGAAGACCCTCACGCTGCGCGGATTCAAGTCCTTCGCCTCCGCGACCGCCCTGCGTTTCGAGCCCGGCATCACCTGTGTGGTCGGTCCCAACGGCTCCGGCAAGTCCAACGTCGTCGACGCCCTCGCCTGGGTGATGGGCGAGCACAGCGCCAAGTCGCTGCGCGGCGGCAAGATGGAGGACGTCATCTTCGCCGGCACCTCGTCCAGGCCGCCGCTCGGCCGCGCCGAGGTCACGCTCACCATCGACAACACCGACGGCGCGCTGCCCATCGACTACACCGAGGTGACGATCAGCCGGCTGATGTTCCGGTCCGGGCAGAGCGAGTACGCGATCAACGGCGACACCTGCCGGCTGCTCGACATCCAGGAGTTGCTGTCCGACTCCGGCATCGGCCGCGAGATGCACGTCATCGTCGGCCAGGGCCAGCTCGACGCCGTGCTGCACGCCGGGCCCGAAGACCGGCGGGCGTTCATCGAAGAGGCCGCGGGCGTGCTGAAGCACCGCAAGCGCAAGGAGAAGGCGCTGCGCAAGCTCGACGCGATGCAGGCCAACCTGACCCGCGTCCAGGACCTCGCCACCGAGCTGCGCCGCCAGCTCAAGCCCCTGGGCCGCCAGGCCGAGATCGCCCGCAAGGCCGCCGTCATCCAGGCCGACCTGCGCGACGCCCGGCTGCGGCTGCTCGCCGACGACGTCTGCACGCTGCGGGCCAGGCTGGAGCGCGAGGCCGCCGACGAGGCCGCGGTGCTGACCAGGCGCTCCCAGGTGGAGACCGCGCTGGCCGAGGCCCAGGAGCGCGAGACCGCGCTCGACGCGGCCGAGGCCGAGACCCAGCCGCGCCTGGCCGCCGCCCAGGAGACCTTTTTCCGGCTGTCCTCCCTGCGCGAGCGCATCTCCGGCCTGGAGCAGCTCGCCGCCGAACGCCACCGCCACGCGCTCGACGCCGCCGCCATCGAGCGCCGCGGCCGCGACCCCGAAGACCTCGAACGCGAGGCGGCCGAGGTCCGCGAGCGCGAGCTGATCCTGCGCGCCGAGCTGGAGCAGGCCCAGGAGCTGCTGGAGGAGGCGGTTCAGCAGCGGTCCGACGCCGAGGCCGAGCTGGCTGCCGAGGAGCGCCGGCTGGCGATGGCCGCCAGGGCCGCCGCCGACCGCCGCGAGGGCCTGGCCAAGCTGCGCGGCCAGGTCGACTCCGTACGGAGCCGGACACGGGCCGCCGAGGAGGAGATCGGGCGGCTGGAGCGGTCGGTGGCCGGGGCCGTCGAGCGCGAGCGGCTGGCCCGCGAGGAGCTGGAGGCGCAGCGGCTGGAGCAGCCGGAGATCGATCCGGCGCTGGCCGAGGAGCTGGCCACCGCCCAGGAGCGGGTCGAGCAGGCCAGGGCGGCCGCAGAAGAGGCGCGGGCCGCCGTCATGGGCGCCGAGGCCGCGCTGGAGGGCCCGCGAGCGGCGCTCAGGGCCGCGCGAGCGGCCGTCGGCACGGCGAGGTCCGCCGACCAGGAGGCCCAGCAGGCCGTGGCGGCGCTGCGCGCCCGGCGCGACGCCCTGGAGCTGGGCCTGGCCAAGGGCGACGGGGGCGCGGCCCTGCTGGAGACCGACCTGGCGGGCGTGCTCGGCCCGCTGGCGGCGGTCATGCAGGTCACCCCCGGTGCGGAGCCGGCCGTCGCGGCGGCGCTCGGGCCGGTCGCCGAGTCCATCGCCGTCAAGTCGGTCGCCACCGCGGTGAACGCCCTGGAGCTGCTGCGCGTCAAGGACGCCGGCCAGGCCACCCTCCTGGTGGCGGCCCAGGACGACACGCACTCCGTCCGTGCGAGCGCCGTGGCGCCCTCCGCGACCGGGGAGAACGGCGGTGCCGGGCCAGGCGGTTCCGAGGTGCTTTCCGCGTATCCGGAGAGCGGCGAAGGCGTGGGTGACGGTGGGGCGGGGGAGGCGCCGGGTGGGGGGCGGTGGGCGGCTCAGCTCGTCACCGTGCCCGCGCATCTGCGGGCGGCGCTGGACCGGGTGCTGGCGGGGGTCGTGGTGGTGGCCGACCTCGAGACCGCGCGCCGGGTGGCCGAGGAGCATCCGGGGCTGCGGGCCGTCACGACGGGCGGCGACCTGGTGGGGGCGCACGTCGCCGCCGGCGGGTCCGAGGGCGGCACGTCCGTGCTGCAGGTCAGGGCGGCGCTCGACGACGCCGTCGCGGACCTGGAGGACGCCGGGACACGCGCGGGCGAGACGGCCGCGGGGCTGGAGGAGGCGGTCGCGGCCGAGCACGCCGCCCAGGCGGCTCTGGAGGCCGCGCAGGGCGCGGTGAGCGAGGCGCAGTCCGCCGCCGGCGCCGCCCAGGGGCAGGCGAACGCGGCCCAGGGCATGCTCGACCAGGTCAGGGCCCGCCAACGGGAGGCCGACCAGGCCACCGCGGCGGTCGCCAGGCGGCTGGCCCAGCTGGAGGCCGCCGCCCAGGCCGCCCGCGACGAGGCCGAGCGCCTCGGCCGGAGCGTCGCCGCCGCGCAGGAGGCCCGCGCCGAGGGCCTGGAGGAGCTGTCCGAGCTGGAGATCCGGCTCGCGGAGGCCGAATACGCGCAGGAGCTGGAGAGCGAGCCGACCACCGACCGGCGCGACGAGCTCGCCACGGTGTCCGAGACCGCCCGCCGGCGCGAGATGGAGAGCCGCCTGCAGGTCCGCACCGCCGAGGAACGCGTCAAGGGCATGGAGGGCCGCGCCGACGGCCTGCTGCGGGCGGCGCAGCGCGAACGCCAGGAACGCGCCCAGGCGGCCGCTCAGCGCGCCAGGAGGCGTGAGCAGGCGGCGGTCGCCCAGGCCGTCAGCGCGGGCGCCAAGAGGGTCCTGACAGCCCTGGCCGGCTCCGTCGGGCTGGCCGCCCGCGAGCGCGACGAGGCCGAGCTGGCCAGGGTGGCCGTCGACGCCGAGCTGAAGCAGGTCCGCCTGCGCGTCCGCGAGCTGGGCCAGGAGCTCGACAAGCTGGTCAACCGCGTCCACGGCAACGAGGTGGCCCGCACCGAGCAGCGCATGCGCCTGGAGCAGCTGGAGCGGCGGGCGATGGACGAGTTCGGGGTGGAGTCGGAGGCCCTGGTCGCCGAGTACGGCCCCGCCGCTCCGGTGCCGGGCGACCCGCCCGTCCCGTACGTGCGCGAGGAGCAGGAGAAGCGGGCCCGCACCGCCGAGCGGCAGATGAACCAGCTCGGCAAGGTCAACCCGCTGGCCCTGGAGGAGTTCGCGGCGCTGGAGGAGCGCCACGCCTTCCTCAACTCCCAGCTGGAGGACCTGAAGAAGACCCGGCGCGACCTGCTGACCGTGGTCAAGGAGGTCGACGAGCGGGTGGAGCTGATGTTCGCCTCCGCCTACGAGGACGTGGCGCGCGAGTTCGAGCAGATCTTCACCCGGGTGTTCCCCGGCGGCGAGGGCCGGCTGGTGCTCACCGAGCCCGGCGACATGCTCACCACCGGCATCGAGGTCGAGGCCAGGCCGCCGGGCAAGAAGGTCAAGCGGCTGTCGCTGCTGTCGGGCGGCGAGCGGTCGCTGACGGCGGTGGCGTTCCTGATCTCGATCTTCAAGGCGCGGCCGTCTCCGTTCTACGTGATGGACGAGGTCGAGGCCGCGCTCGACGACACCAACACCCAGCGGCTGCTGAAGCTCTTCGAGGAGCTGCGGCAGAGCTCGCAGCTGATCGTCATCACCCACAACAAGCGCACGATGGAGATAGCCGACGCGCTCTACGGCGTGTCGATGCGCGGTGACGGTGTGACACAGGTGGTCAGCCAGCGCCTGCGGGAGCGAGAGCCCGCCTGATCGGCGCGCCCTTGGTCCTGACCATGCCGGTCCATCTGGAAAACTGACATCTTGTGGATGGTTACCTCGGCGTGATCGTGATCGTGGTCCTTGTCGCCCTCATCGCGGCAGGTGGCCTGTTCCTGCTCTTCCGGCCGGGAGGCAAGGCGGCCCCGCCGCCGCCCCCGGAGGCACCGCCTCTTCCCGAGGAGGAGGAGAAGCGGCCCCCGGCGGAGGAGGCCGAAGGCGCGACCACGACCATTCCGCCGCCGGCCAAGCCCGCCGAGCCGATGGTCAAGGCGCCCGAGCTGGAGGTGCCGCCGCCGTCGGCCGGCCGGATGGTGCGGCTGCGCTCCCGGCTGGCCAAGTCGCAGAGCGCGCTCGGCCGCGGCCTGCTGGAGCTGCTGTCCCGCGACCGCCTCGACGACGAGGTGTGGGACGAGATCGAGGAGCGGCTGATCACGGCCGACGTCGGCGTCGCGCCGACCCAGACCATGGTCGAGGAGCTGCGCACCAAGGTCAAGGTGCTCGGCAGCCGCAGCCCTCAGGAGGTCCGCGAGCTGCTGCGCGAGCAGCTGCTCATCCAGATCAACCCCGACCTCGACCGCGGCCTCCACATCGCCAAGCACGGTGAGCGGCCGGCGGTGGTGCTGGTCGTGGGCGTCAACGGCACCGGCAAGACCACGACCACCGGCAAGCTGGCCCGCTCGCTGGTCGGCGACGGCAAGAAGGTCGTGCTCGGCGCGGCCGACACCTTCCGCGCCGCGGCCGCCGACCAGCTGCAGACCTGGGGCGACCGGGTGGGGGCCGACGTGGTGCGCGGCCCCGAGGGCGGCGACCCGGCCTCGGTGGCGTTCGACGCGACCGCCAGGGGCATGGAGGAGAAGGCCGACGTGGTGATCGTCGACACGGCCGGCCGCCTCCACACCAAGACCGGCCTGATGGACGAGCTGGGCAAGGTCAAGCGGGTCATCGAGAAGAAGGCGACCGTCGACGAGGTGCTGCTCGTCCTCGACGCGACCACGGGCCAGAACGGCATGCGCCAGGCCCAGGTGTTCGCCGAGGTGGTCAACATCACCGGCATCGCGCTGACCAAGCTCGACGGCACGGCCAAGGGCGGCATCGTGATCTCCGTCCAACGGGAGCTGGGCGTCCCGGTCAAGCTGGTGGGTCTGGGCGAGGGGCCGGACGATCTGGCGCCGTTCGACCCCGAGGTGTTCGTGGAGGCCATCCTTGGCGACTAAAAGGTCACTGATTAGGAAATAATCCTTTTCACGTTAGCCCTTGTCGTCCGACGGAAGCCGTGTTGATATTGGACGATCTGTCTGTCATTGATCGGGAAAGGCCGAACATGAAGAAGGTCGTGGTCCATAAGCCGGGGACCGTCAAATTGGCCGGGGCGGCGACGCCGAAGCACGCCGCCTGACCTCCTCCATGGCAGAGGGCGCGGCGCCAGCGGACGGGGGCGCCGCTCCCGCTTTTCTCGCGATCCGGTTTTTCGGACCGTGATTGCGGTGTTTTCTGCTCGCCAGGGGAGCGACGATTCTGAGAAGGATCATTTTCGACGCCCATCGTGGTCTCCGGGGCCCTTACACCTTCGGAGCCGCGCTCATGCACGCGCTCGTCCCCGAGGCGGGGGACGAGCTGATCGCCGCCTACGACATCGAGATCAGGACGGTGGCGCCCGCGCTGCGCGACCGGGTGCCCGCCCGGCGGGTGACGCTGGCCGACCGGCTGCCCCAGGGTGAGCGCATCCTGGTGCCCGCGCCGCTGCGCACGCTGCGGCTGGCGAACGGGCTGGCGGAGTTCGTCCGCGGTCATCTGACGGCCGCGGGGCCGATGGAGCTGCGGGTCGCCAACACCGCGCACGCCGACCCCACCGACCTCCAGCTGCTGGACGTGCTCGAACGGCGGGTACCCGGCCTGGCGATCGTCCGCGAGCCGTCCGGGCCCTCGCACCCGGCTCCCTCGTACGCGCTCGGGCCCGAGCTGGACCGATACCGCAACGAGGGCTTCCACCACGCGATGGCCGAGGCCGGGGCGGCGCTGCTGCCCACGCTGCCGGAAGGCGGCGCGAAGTGGTGGACGCTCGCGCACCGGGCCGCCACCGCGCTGGCCGCGCTCGACCGCGAGGACGAGGCGCGCGAGCTGCTCGACCGCGGCCGGCGGGCGAGCACCGACCCCAAGAACCTCGCGACCGCCGCGTACGCGACCGCGATGCTGCTGGTCAGGCACCACGACCCCGGTCGGCGGGACCCTGAGGAGGCGCTGGCCTGGATCAACCAGGCCGTCGCGCTCACCTCGTTGCTGCCCGACCGGCGCGAGCGGGCGTTCCACCTGGGATTCGACCTGAACGGCAAGGCGCTCGTGCAGGTCCGCCTGGGCCGCGCCGGCGAGGCGATGCGGCTCGTCCAGGAGGCCATCGACCTGGGCGAGCGCGACCTCGCGCCGGGCCATCCGATCCACCGGCTGGTGCTGCGGGCCAACCGGGCGCAGCTGCTGGCCGTGCTCGGCGACCCGGAGGCGGCCCTGGCCGATCTGGACGCCGCCGTCGCGGCCGATCCCGGCTATCCCGACTACTACGTGGACCGGGGCAACCTGCGGTACCGGCTGGGGCGGCTGGACGAGGCGGAGGCCGACTACGAGAGCGCCATGCGGGCCGGGCCGCCCTTCCCCGAGCCGTACTACAACCGCTCGGAGGTGCGGTACGCGCGCGGCGACCTGGCGGGCGCGCTGGCCGACCTGGACCACGCGGTCGAGCTGGATCCCGGCTTCACCGACGCGTACGTGAACCGGGCCGGGCTGCTGGTGGCCATGGACGAGTTCGACCGGGCCAAGGCGGACGTCGAGCGGGATCCGGGCAACCCGTTCCTGCTCAGCGTGCTGGGGCAGATCGAGACGGCGCAGGGCAACCTGGTGGGCGCGCGCAAGGCGTTCGACTCGGCGCTGGAACGGGCGCCGGAGCTGGCCGCGGCCTGGGCCGGGCGTGGAGCGCTGGCGTTCGAGGAGGGCGACGCGCACGCGGCGGTGGCCGACCTGACCAGGGCGGTCGAGCTGGAGGACGGGGCCGAGGTGCGGTTCAACCGGGCCTACGCGCTGCGCTCGCTCGGCGACCTGGAGGCGGCGCGCGCCGACCTCCGGCACGCCGCCGCCCTGGCTCCGGAGGACGACCAGATCGGCGAGGCCCTGGCCGAGCTCGCCTAGGAGGGCAGGAAGGCGCGCAAGTCGGCGAGGTGGGGCTCGATGTCGAGGCCCTGGCCGGCCAGCCAGGCGGGGTTGCCGTAGGTGCCGCGGTAGCGGTCGCCGCTGTCGCAGATCAGCGTGACGATGCTGCCGCGCTCCCCGGCGCCGCGCATCTCCTTGATCAGCTCCACGCAGGCGGCGACGTTGGTGCCGGTCGAGCCGCCCACGTCGCGGCCGGTGACCTCACGCACCCAGTGCATGGCGGCGATCGAGCGGGCGTCGGGCACCGCGATCATGCGGTCGATCACCGTCGGCAGGAACGACGGCTCGACCCGCGGCCGGCCGATGCCCTCGATCCGCGAACCCGGGGCGGTGACCTCGGGGTCGCCGGAGACCCAGCCGGGGTAGAAGGCCGAGCCCTCCACGTCGGCGACGGCCAGGCGGGTCGGGTAGCGGCGGTAGCGGATGAAGCGGCCGATCGTCGCGCTGGTGCCGCCGGTGCCGGCGCCGACCACGATCCAGGTGGGTTCGGGGTGCGGCTCCATGAGCATCTGGTCGAAGATCGACTCGGCGATGTTGTTGTTGCCCCGCCAGTCGGTCGCCCGTTCGGCGTAGGTGAACTGGTCCATGAAGTGGCCGCCGGTCTCGGCCGCGAGCCGGCGGGACTCCTCGTAGATCGCGCCCGGATCGCCGACCAGGTGGCACTTGCCGCCGTAGAACTCGATCAGGTGGATCTTCTCGGGCGAGGTGGCGGCCGGCATGACCGCGATGAACGGCAGCCCGAGCAGCCGGGCGAAGTAGGCCTCGCTGACCGCGGTCGAACCGCTGGACGCCTCCACGATCGTGGTCGTGGGGCCGATCCACCCGTTGGCCAGGCCGTACAGGAAAAGAGACCGGGCGAGCCGGTGTTTGAGTGAACCGGTGGGGTGCACCGACTCGTCTTTCAGGTAGAGGTTTACCTCCCACTCCGAGGGAAGCGGGAACACGTGCAGGTGCGTATCACAACTCCGGTTGGCGTCGGCCTCCACCTTGCGGACGGCCTCGGCCACCCATTGGCGTGTCGCCGGAGCGTGGCGGTCCACGAAATCCATGCCCATACGCTATCCCATGTGATTCCCGCCACATTTTCCACGAAATTGAGCGGATGATGTTATGATTATGAAACTTGTCCAGCCGTGGACGTGATGTCGCACGCCGCGAGCACAGGGACTGTTCACCTCTCTGACCAGCGCGGAACCCCTAACGCGGCCCTTACGCGGGGCCTGCGACGATGGAACCGCTGTCAGTCGGCTGGTGCCGAACGGGGGATAGCGCAAGGGGGAATGATTTGATCACGATGACCGAAGAGCAGCGTCAAGACTGGTTCGAGCGCGATGTCGTGCCCGTGACGTCGCAGCTGTTCGCGTCCGCCATGCGTCTGACCCGTAACACCGCCGATGCCGAGGACCTGGTGCAGGAGACCGTGGCCAAGGCCTTCACGTCCTACCACCAGTTCCGTGAGGGCACCAACCTCAAGGCCTGGCTGCACCGGATCCTCACCAACAACTTCATCAACGACTACCGCAAGAAGCAGCGTTCGCCCAAGCTGTCGGCCGCCGAGGACATCGAGGACTGGCAGCTGCACGCCGCCGAGTCCCACACCTCGACCGGGCTGCGCTCGGCCGAGACCGAGGCGCTCGACCGGCTGCCCGACAGCGTGGTGATGAACGCGCTGCGCTCGCTGCCCGAGGACTTCCGGGTGGCGGTCTACCTCGCCGACGTCGAGGGGTTCGCCTACAAGGAGATCGCCGAGCGGATGGGCACGCCCATCGGCACCGTGATGTCCCGCCTGCACCGGGGGCGCAGGCAGTTGCGCGGCATGCTGGAGGAGTACGCCCGGGAGGAGGGCGCGGTCCGCGAGGCCGCGCCGAGCGCGGCCTGAGGTCGCGGAGCCGCCCGCGTGCTACGCGACGGCTATGAGCGCCACCGCGCCCAGTGCGCATGCCACGCCGGCGAGCTGGATCGCGTGCAGCCGCTCGCCGAGCACCCGCCTGGCCAGCAGCAGCGTGCTGGCCGGGTAGAGAGAGACCAGCACCGCCACGAGGCTCAGCATGCCCTGTCGCTGGGCCAGCAGGTAGAGCACGTTGGCGGCCATGTCGAGGACCCCTGCGGCGACGATGACTCCCAGCGAGCCGGACGCCGGCTTCAGCGCCCGCCGGGTGGCCAGCGCGAGCAGGAGCACCAGACTGATGGACGAGACCCGGGCGCCGGCCAGCGGCCAGAGCCCGGACTCCGCCGAGGCCATGGCGAGCAGGATGAAGAAGCCGCCGAACCCCGCGCCGGCGGCCAGCGCCGTGAGCACCGAACTCGCCGACCCGCTCGCGCTCCCGGACCGGTCCTGGCTGATGAGGAGCACCGCGCCCAGCCCGAGCGCCACCCCGAGCAGCGCCGTGGCCTCGGGACGCTCCCCCTGGAGGAGCCCGAACCCGACGGGCAGCGCCGCGGAGGTCACGGCGGTGGTCGGCGCCACCACGGACATCACGCCGGTGGCCAGCGACCGGTAGAACAGCACCAGGCCGGCGGCGCCCGACAGCCCGGCGCCGAGCCCCCAGAGCACGGCCCGGCCGTCGAAGGCGCCGGGCAGCGCGGGCAGCAGGGCCAGGATCAGTGCGAGCCCGGCCAACTGGGAGAGCGCGACCACGGCGAGCACCCGCGATCGTCGGGTGGCCAGGCCGCCGAAGAAGTCGGCCGTGCCGTAGACCACCGCGCTGGCGGTCGCGAGGATCACCGCGATCACGTTTCACCATCCCCTTGGTTCAATATATTGCACTCCTAGTACACCACACAGAGTGCACTGTGGTGCAAACTCTTTCCACTACACTGCACAAGGGTGGAGAACACCGAGCTGATCACCCAGGCCATCGCCAGCAACGTGCGCGCCCAGCGGGCCCATCGCGGGCTCACCCTGGACGCGCTGGCCGCCCGGTCCGGCGTCAGCCGGGGCATGCTCGTCCAGGTCGAGCAGGGGAGGACCAACCCGAGCGTGTCGACACTCACCCGGATCGCCTCCGCCCTCGGCGTGACCGTCGCCCGGCTGGTCGAGGTCGGCGACGTCCCGGTGGTCCGCATCGTCGGCAAGGCCGACGCGGTCACCTTCGACCAGGGCGACGTGCGGGCCAGGCTGCTGGTCGGCGCCGACTCGCCGATGATCCTGGAGCTGTGGGACTGGCGGCTGGCGCCCGGCGAACACCACGACGGCGACCCGCACCCGGCGGGCACCAGGGAGATGCTGACCGTGCTGCGGGGCGAGCTGACCCTGACCGTCTACGGCAAGAGCCACGTGATCGGCACCGACGACGCGGTGCTCTTCACCGCCGACAGGGCGCATCGCTACGCCAACGAAGGCGACGGCGAGCTGCGGTTCATCATGGTCGTGGCGGAGCCGCGCGAGGTGGCGGACCACTGACGCCGACTCCCGGCTGTGAAACTTCTTGACGACTGTGAGCTGTAGGTGGGTACACCTCTTCGTGTGCGACGGACCGTCGGCAGGGGGTAATGGGTGAGTGAGTCCCGCGCGGTGACGGAGAAGCTCCGAGCGGAGCTGCACGGCCTGGGCGTGACCACCTCGTACGAGATCGGCGACGGTGTGACCCTCTCCGTCTGGATCGGGCTCGTCGTGCGCTACCGGGACGGGTTCTACCGTTGGCGGGAAGGCCCGGTGAAACGCCGCCATCTCGGTACCGATCCGGCCGGATGTGCCCTAAGAGTGGCGCGTCGCTCCAAGGAGTTGCAGGCTGATATCCCATCATGGTGGGAAGAGCTGGTCAGGGACTCGCGGGGGCGGCCTGCCGGCGACTATCCGTGATGCCCCCGTTGGCGTGCCACCGGGGGGAACATGCGCGCGTGGGGGGTGGCGCCGGTCTTGGTGCTGGCGGCGGTGACGGGATGCGCGGCCCAGCCGCCCGCACGGGTGCCCCTCGCCGCGCCGGAGCGCCCCGCTGCCTCCGCCGACCCGGAGGCGCTGGCCAGGCGGCTGACCTCGATGCAGCGCGACTGGCCCGCCCGCCCCACCGAGTGCGGCCGGTGCGTGGCACTCACCTTCGACGACGGGCCGGGCGCCGACACCGGCAGGCTGCTCCGGGTGCTGCGCGAGCACGACGCGCGGGCCACGTTCTTCGTGGTCGGCCAGATGGTGGCCGCTCCCGGCGGGGCCGCCCTCCTGCGCCGCATCACCGGCGAGGGGCACGAGCTCGGCAACCACTCGTGGACCCACACCGAGCTCACCACCCTGCCGCGCCGGCTGATCGCCCAGGAGCTCCAGCGCACCGGCGACCTGGTGCGCTCGGTGACCGGGGTGCGCATGCACCTGATGCGGCCGCCGTACGGGTCCACCGACCGCACCGTCGCCGAGGAGTCCCGGCGGCGCGGGCTGGCGCAGATCCTGTGGAACGTCGACACCCACGACTGGCGCGACCGGGTGCCCGCCGTCGTGGCCAAGCGCGCGGTCCGGGCCGGGCCCGGCTCGGTGGTGCTGCTGCACGACATCCACCGCACCACCGTCGACGCGGTCCCGCGGATCATCGAGACGCTCACCCGCAAGGGCTACCGGCTGGTGACGGTGAGCGAGCTGTACGAGAAGCCGCCGGAGCCGGGCCGGCGCTACCTCGCGGCGGAGCCGAAGCCGTGACCGCGGGCCCGGCATGGCAGGCTGGGCGCCATGGGTTTCACCGGCATCCCGGACGAGGCGTTCCTGTTCTACGAAGGGCTTGAGGCGGACAACTCCAAGACCTATTTCTCCCGCCACAAGCACCTGTACGAGGAAGCGGTGCGGGCTCCGATGCTGGCCCTGGCCGACGAGCTGGCCGAGGAGTTCGGCGACGCCAAGCTCTTCCGCCCGTACCGTGACGTCCGCTACGCCAAGGACAAGTCGCCGTACAAGACCCATCAGGGCGTCTTCGTCGACCTGATGCCCGGCATCGGGTTCTACGCCGAGGTCAGCGCGGCCGGCGTCCAGGCCGCGGGCGGCCTGTTCTCGCAGGCGCCCGACCAGGTGGCCCGCTTCCGCGCGGCCGTCGACCACGACGAGACCGGCAAGCCGCTGGAGACCGTGGTGGCCGCGCTCGACGCCGCCGGCTACGAGCGCGGCGGCGAGCGGCTCAAGACCCGGCCGCGCGGCGTGCCGGAGGACCATCCGCGTCTCGACCTGTTGCGCCACAGGTCGCTCTACGCGAGCCGCCGGTTCGAGCCGGAGCCGTGGGTGCACACCGCGCGGGCCGCCGACCGGGTGCGCGCCTGCTGGCGCGACTTCCGGCCGCTGATCGAGTGGCTCTGCGCGCACGTACGGGGGAGCGAGCTGCCGCGCAGGCCCTGATCAGGGCTGCTGGGAGGTCTCGTCTCCCCTGAGGATGCGGTCGACGGTCTGGCCCGCGGCCGAGGTGGCGGCGGTGGTGACCGCCGCGATCACGATGGCCAGCAGCGGCGTCGCGAGGCTGCGCAGGCTGCGGACGTTGCGCACCCTGGCCCACGGCTCGCCGGCCAGGTGCATGATCCGCCACTCCCAGTAGAGGCCGAGCCCGATCGAGACCAGCGCCACCTTGCCCACGATGATGGCCACCACCTGCACCTTGTCCATCGCGCCCAGGTCGGGCTCGGCGAGGGCCGACAGGTAGCCGGACAGCTCGGTGGCCAGCGCGGCGGCCATCAGGTGGAGCGCCTTCGTCATCGGCTGGGTGCCGCGGACGCGCGGGTAGAAGTAGCCGAACAGGAAGCCGAACGCGGGCAGCGCGATCACCGAGCGGGCCTCGAACACGAAGCTGCTCAGATCGGCCCCGGCGGGCACCCCGAACACGATGAGGAACGGCAGGCTCAGCAGCAGGCTGACGACGAACCCGCAGACGCCGTTGTGCCAGGGGGAGCAGCCCGCGGCGGTGGCGAAGGCGGTCTCGGGGTGGCCGCCGTGCCGGCGCAGCGCCGCGTCGAGTCCGTCGCGCTGCCTGCCGAACTCCTCCATGGACAGCTCGCCGGTGCCGATGCGGCCCCGGCCGGCGCGGTAGAGCTCCTGCTCGGAGGCCAGCAGCAGCCGCCGGTGCAGCGCGGACCTGATCAGCTCGCGGTGCTCCTCCTGGTCGCCCGGCTCGACGACCGACGGGTGCGGATGGGTCAGCAGCCAGCGCGCCGTCACCCAGGCGATGAGCGCGGTGATCGAGAGCATCGGCAGCGGCACGTTGATGTCGCCCAGCGTGGCGCTGCCCTGCGGGGCCAGGTAGGCCACCATCAGGCAGATGATCATCGTGGCCTCGGCGGCGGAGCTCCGCGTCGCGTCCAGGGCCGAGCCGAGCCGCCTGAGCCGGAGCACCAGCAGCAGGAACCCGAGCAGCAGCAGTCCCATCACCCCGCGCACCGCCGGGGTCAGCTCCAGCTCGCCGATGTGGGGCACGACCTGGCCAGGCACCTCGCGGCTCCACGAGCCCGCGTCGAGCCACTCGCTCGGCCAGCCCTGCACCATCAGGCTCACCACGACGGCGACCACGGCCGCGCCACGCGTCCACTGCTTGATGGCCACGGCGACGGCGGCCACCGGGATCAGCGCCCAGCAGAACGCCAGCAGCAGCCGGACGCTGTCGGGCGGGTAGACCTGGGTGGCCAGCGCCTTGCCCCACAGGGCCAGGGCCAGCAGCGCGACCGCGGAGCCGGCCGCGAAGGCGGCCAGCCGCACGACCACGATCCGCACCCCGAGGTCGGCGCTGAGCACCACCGCGGACCCGGCGGCCGCGACCGCGGCGACACCCGACCCGGTGAGCAGCGTGTCGCCGGGGAGCTGCCCGTAGCGGTAGGACCACGACAGCATGCCGACCGCCAGCAGGACGCCCACCCCGGTCGCGCCGAGCGCGTCACGGGGCGTCCACTGCGGCCCGGTCGGCAGCACCTGGACCGCGTGGCGCAGCGCGAGCAGCGGCAGCCCGCCGAACAGCATCACGTACGCGGGCAGCGTGAACTCCTCCGCCACGGCCGGCAGCAGCACCACCGGCACGGCCAGGGCCAGCCCGGCGGCCAGCTCCCGGTTGGCCGTCCGCTGCCACCACTCGCCGCCGAGCGCGCGCAGCAGCAGCGCCGCCAGCACGACCGCGGTGAGCACGCCGAGCGCGGTCGCCCAGGAGAAGTCGTCCTCCTCCCGCACGTCGGGGAAGCCGTAGGAGCCCTGCGCGAGCGTGACGCTCACGGGGTAGACGCCGACGGTGAACTCCAGCCGCTGCCGCTCCTCCCGGTCGGGCTCGATCGAGGCCGCCCGCAGCACGGTCCACTCGCCGGGCCGCAGGGTCACCTTCCGGTGGACGACCAGCAGCGGCCGGGCGGTGGGGGCGTTGAAGTCGACGCGCATGAGCTCTTCAGGACGCACCTGCCGCAGCAGCGTCACGGTGAAGCGCACGGTGGTGCGGCCGTCCTCGGTGGTGAGCAGGGGCGGCAGCCGGGAGGCCGGGGCCAGCACGGTGCCGTTGACCTTGACGGCGCCGAACCCGTCGTCGGTGAAGCGCCGCATGCCGCGCGGGAACTCGGCCCCCTGGCGGAGCGTGCCGGCCAGGCTGTCGGTGGAGTCCATCAGCATCCGGTGCACGATCGTCACCTTCACCTGACGCCGGCGCTCGTCCAGCCGCCCCTCGGGCACGCCGGCCAGGTCGGCGGCGCTCGCCGGGGCGATGGTCACCTCGGTGAACGCCTCGCGGTCACGCTCGACGCCGGGCTCGGCGCGGGTGGCGGGGAGGTTCCACGAGTCGGCCTCCAGCATCGAGGGCGGGACCGCAGCCGGAGGCACGGGCTCGGCGGCCATGGTGCACCAGATGATGGCGCCCATCGATATGACGGCCAGCCCGAACCCGGCAACAGCTCGGAGCCTCTCCACAGTCTGGATGATTCACTCGCCCGGCCGATTGTTCTCGCTGATGGGGTAACGGTGTGATTACATTGCTCCGGTCTTGACATCTTCTGTCTATTTCCGGAGCGTAAAAGCCCGCCAATCCCTTGAATTCCCCTTCTCCAGGTACGGCACACCTCACTAGAGAGGTAAGCGGAAATGCGTGATTCCGCATCGTAGCCTCCGACCAGGGAACCTGTGCTCCGCTCCCGGATTCCCGAATCGCCGCCCGGAGAAATGACTACGGGCCACTCCGCCGTACCGGAGAAACAATCTCCACACGGTGGGGTGACCCGGAGTAAGGACGGTCAGGCGCGCTTGGCGCGGGCCGCGGCGCGGCCCCGCGTGGCGGCGTCGAGAATCACCTTGCGGATGCGCACCGCGTCGGGAGTGATCTCCACGCACTCGTCCTCGCGGATGAATTCCAGCGCCTGCTCCAGCGAGAGCACGCGCGGCGGGATCACCTTCTCCGTCTCCTCCGCGGTGGAGGAGCGCATGTTGGTGAGCTTCTTCTCCTTGGTGATGTTGACGTCCATGTCGTCGGAACGGGAATTCTCGCCGACGACCATGCCCTCGTAGACCTCGGTGCCGGGCGAGACGAACAGGGCGCCGCGCTCCTGGAGGTTGAGCATCGCGAACGCGGTGACGGGCCCGGAGCGGTCGGCCACCAGCGAGCCGCTGCCGCGCGTGCGCAGCTCCCCGAACCAGGGTTCGTACGCCTCGAACACGTGGTGCACCAGGCCGGTGCCGCGGGTCTCGGTGAGGAACTCGGTGCGGAAGCCGATCAGCCCGCGCGCCGGGACCACGAACTCCATCCGGATCCAGCCGGTGCCGTGGTTGGTCATGTGTTCCATGCGGCCCTTGCGCACCGCCAGGAGCTGGGTGACGGCGCCGAGGTAGTCCTCAGGGCAGTCGACCGTGAGCCGCTCCACCGGCTCGTGCACCTTGCCGTCGATCTCCTTGGTGACCACCTGGGGCTTGCCGACCGTCAGCTCGTAGCCCTCGCGGCGCATCTGCTCCACCAGGATGGCCAGCGCCAGCTCGCCGCGGCCCTGCACCTCCCACGAGTCGGGCCGCTCGGTGGGCAGCACGCGCAGCGACACGTTGCCGACCAGCTCCCTGTCGAGGCGGTCCTTCACCATGCGGGCGGTGACCTTGGCGCCCTTGACCTTGCCGACCAGCGGCGAGGTGTTGGTGCCGATCGTCATCGAGATGGCGGGCTCGTCGACGGTGATGAGCGGCAGCGGGCGCGGGTCGTCGGGGTCGGCCAGCGTCTCGCCGATCATGATGTCGGGGATGCCGGAGATGGCGATGATGTCGCCCGGGCCGGCCTCCTCGGCGGGCTTGCGCTCCAGCGCGTCGGTCATCAGCAGCTCGGTGATCTTCACCCGCTGGATGCTGCCGTCGGTGCGGCACCAGGCGACCTGCTGGCCTTTGGTCAGCCGGCCCTGGTGGATCCGGCACAGCGCGATGCGGCCGAGGTAGGACGAGGCGTCGAGGTTGGTGACGTGCGCCTGCAGCGGCGCGCTGGGGTCGTAGGTCGGGGCCGGGATCGTCGACTTGATGATGTCGAACAGCGGCTCCAGGTCGGCCGACGCGGGCATGGTGCCGTCGCCGGGACGCTCCAGCGAGGCGCGGCCCGCCTTCGCCGAGGCGTAGACGATCGGGAAGTCGATCTGGTCGTCGGTCGCGTCGAGGTCCATGAACAGCTCGTAGACCTCGTCGACCACCTCGGCGATGCGCGAGTCGGGCCGGTCGACCTTGTTGATGCACAGGATGACGGGCATCTTGGCCGACAGCGCCTTGCGCAGCACGAAGCGGGTCTGCGGCAGCGGGCCCTCGGAGGCGTCGACCAGCAGCACCACGCCGTCGACCATGGACAGGCCGCGCTCGACCTCGCCGCCGAAGTCGGCGTGTCCGGGGGTGTCGATGATGTTGATGGTCATGCCGCCGTGGCGCACCGCGGTGTTCTTGGCGAGAATGGTGATGCCCTTCTCGCGCTCGAGGTCGTTGGAGTCCATGACCCGGTCATCGACGTCCTGGTTGGCGCGGAACGCCCCGGACTGCCAGAGCATGGCGTCGACGAGCGTGGTCTTGCCATGGTCGACGTGCGCGATGATCGCGATGTTCCTCAGGTCGTCGCGGCTGTTCAAAGGCATGATGAGTTCTCGCTCTGTATTGATGGGGCCGGCCGCGCGATCTCGCGACCTTATAAGTCTAGTTGATCCCCTCTGGTGACACGCGCGGACTGGAGAGGCCGCTTCCCTGAGGTGCTGACCTAGGGAAGGTGCCACACTGTGACGTCAGAGTGATCCTCCCGCCACAGATGGTGACCACATGCCGCAGTTCTTCGCCGGCGCGCCGACGGACGACGTCGAGCGGCTGTGCCGGCTGCTCGACGGGATCCCGCTCGCGCTGGAGCTGGCCGCCGGGTGCGCGCTGAGCCCCGGGCGGATCGCCGACCGGCTCGGCGGGCGCCACGGTCTGCTGCCCGCCTCCGCCGACGGGGCCGGCAAGGTGCTGGCCGTGGTGCGGCTCGGGCACGAGCTGCTGGCGCCCCGCGAGCGGGTGCTGCTGCGCAGACTGGCGGTGTTCGCCGGGGCGTTCGACGCGCCGCTGGCGGGAGCCGTGTGCGGCGACGGCGGGATCCTGCGGCGGGCCGAGGTGCCCCGGCTGCTCGACCGGCTCGTGGCCGCGCGATTGGTGACGGGGTCGTACGCGCTGCGCGGGGTGGTCAAGGAGTACGCGGCCGAGCGCCTGCGGGAGGCGGGCGAGCATGACCTGCTGCGCGACCGGCACCTGAGGGCGGTCCGCGAGGCGTACGAGGAGTGTCATGAGGGGGCGTCACTGGCGCGGCGGCAGCCGTGGCCGGAGCGGGTGCGCCACCTGCGCAGGGCGCGAGCACTCGGGGCGGAGTGCCGTGCCGCCCTGGGGCGGGCGGTGGAGCGCGGGGAGGCGGCGTGCGGGCTGCGGCTGGTCAGGGCCGCGATGGCGATGGGGGTGTCCTGCCCGGACGACGCGCTGGAGCGGCTGCCGGCGCTCGGGGCGCCGGGGGAACTGGCCGACTCCGCGAAGGTGCTGCTGGGGTGCGCGCGCGGCGCGGTGGAGCCTGTCGTGGCGGGGGTGGACGGGCTGCGGGCGCGGGGCTACTCGTACTGGCTGGGGGTGGGTTACAACGCGGCGGTGCGGGTCTGCTTCGCGAACGGGCGGTGCGGGCTCGGCCGGCGCTACCTGGGCGAGCTGGAGGCCGCGGCGGCGGCCGACGACGACCTGGTGGCGCTGGCGGGGGCGCGGATGGCGCGGGGCGACCTGGCGCTGCTGGCCGGTGAGGTGCACGAGGCACGCCGCCACGCGGGTGCCGCGCTGACGCTGGCGCGGGAAGCCGGTGACCCGCGCGCGATCGTCGCCGCGCTCCGCCGCCTCGCGGCCGTCGCCGACACGGTGGGCGACCACGACGAGGCGGCCCGCCACCGCGCGGGCACCCTGCCGATCCTGCGCGCCATAGGGGAGGAACCGCCGCACAACATCCTGTCCCAGGCTTGAGCGGGCGAACCAGGCGCCTCAGGGCAGATGGGCGGAGAGATATCCGTGGGCCAGTCGCTTGCACTCGGCGATCAGGTCGGGGTCGCCGTCGGGGTCGACCCGGAAGGCCAGCTTGAGTACGGCGTCGGCGGCCTCGACCGTGACCAGGACCGCGCGGTCGAACGCCGGCCCGGCCGGGGCGTCGAGCAGGTCGACGGTGATGGCGCGCAGGCGGTCGGCCACGATCGCGTTGTTCTCCAGGGCGGTGTCGAGCATCCGGTTGGTGCCCTCGATGGCGGGGCCGCCGGGGGCGCGCAGGATCTCGCCGAAGTCGACCACCGCGAACCCCGGGGTGGTCCGCTTCATGGCCACGAACTCGTCGATCGCCAGGTCGACCAGGTCGGTCCAGTGGCCGAGGTCGGCGGCGGTGATGCGCTCCTTGATGCGCTCGGTGACGCGGCCGAGGAACGCTTCGAGGTTGCGCAGGGCCAGCGCCCGCACCAGCCCCTGCTTGTCGGGGAAGAACTGGTAGAAGGTGCCGATGGGCACCTCGGCGCGGCGGGCGACCTCCTTGGTGGTCAGCGACTCGTAGCCGATCTCGTCGAGCAGGAACGCGCACTCGTCGAGCATCCGCTCCACCCGTTCCAGGCTGCGGCGCTGGGCCGGCCTGCGACGCAAGGTACTCGTCATGTCCCCATCCTGGCGCATTACCCGCAGGTAGCGGGCGTCTCGGTTAACATGAGCCGGACTCAAGCAGAGGGAGCCGGGCATGTTCCTGTGGGGTACGGCGACGGCCGCTTACCAGATCGAAGGCGCCGCGGACGAGGGCGGCCGGGGGCCGTCCGTCTGGGACACGTTCTCCCGCGAGCCCGGCCGCACCAGGGGCGGCCACACCGGTGACGTCGCCTGCGACCACTACCACCGCTGGCCGGAGGACGTCGCGCTGATGGCGGGGCTCGGGGTGAACGCCTACCGCTTCTCGCTCTCCTGGTCCCGGATCCAGCCGTCCGGGAGCGGGCCGGTCAACGCCGAGGGCCTGGACTTCTACGACCGGCTGGTGGACGCGCTGCTGGCGGAGGGCATCACGCCGGTGCCGACGCTGTTCCACTGGGACCTGCCGCAGGCGCTGGAGGACGGCGGCGGCTGGCTCGCCCGCGACACGGCGCACCGCTTCGCCGAGTACGCCGCGCTGGCCGCCGGGCGGCTGGCCGACCGGGTGCGGATGTGGATCACGCTCAACGAGCCGTTCGTGCACATGGCGTACGGATACGCGATGGGGATCCACGCCCCCGGACGCGCCCTGATGCTGGACGCGCTGCCCGTCGCGCACCACCAGTTGCTGGGCCACGGGCTGGCGGCGGGCGCGCTGCGGGCGGCGGGGGCCGAGCAGGTGCTGATCACCAACAACTGCACGCCGGTCTGGCCCGCGTCGGACTCGGAGGCGGACCTGGCGGCGGCGGAGGCGTACGACGTCCTGCACAACCGCCTCTTCAACGACCCGGTACTTCTCGGCAAATACCCAGATTTGTCGGCGTACGGGGTGACAAACCTGGACTTCGTGTACGACGGGGACCTCGACGTCATCGCGACCCCGCTGGACGGCATCGGGATCAACTACTACAACCCCACCCGGATCGCCGCACCCTCCTCCGAGGGGCTGCCGTGGGAGGACGCCGGGATCTCCGGCTACCCGACCACCGCGTTCGGCTGGCCGGTGGTGCCGGACGGGCTGCGGGAGCTGCTCGTACGGCTGAAGGACCGGTACGGCGATCGGTTGCCGCCCGTGTACGTCACCGAGAACGGCTGCTCCCAGGAGGACGTGCCGGGGCCGGACGGCGTGGTCGACGACCGGGGCCGGATCGCGTTCCTGGAGCAGCACATCGAGGCGATGCGCCGGGCCGGGCGGGAGGGGGTGGACGTGCGGGGATACTTCGTCTGGTCGCTGCTGGACAACTTCGAGTGGGCGGAGGGCTACCACCAGCGGTTCGGCCTGGTGCACGTCGACTTCCCCACCCAGAGACGCACCCCGAAGGCGTCCTACGCCTGGCTGAGGGACTTCCTGTCGTCAGAACACTGAGACGTGCACGTGGTCGTAGTGGTTGGCGGTGGCCCCGCCGCGGTCGGACATGGGGTCCCAGCCGCCGCCCGACCTGATGTCGTAGTAGCGCTGCTTCCAGATGATGTACATCACGCCCAGCCGGTCGCCGTTGCGGATGAGCCACTCCGCCAGGGCGTCGCCGCGGTCGGCCTCGCCGCCGCTGGCCATGCCGCGGGAGATCATGAAGTCGCAGGCCCGGCCCTTGCCGTGTTCGCCGGGGTCACCGGGGCGCAGGCAGCCGACCCCGTACGGCATCGGGAAGTTCTGCATGACCTCGGCGCGCACGTTGACCATGCGCTGGGTCAGGCCGCCGGCGCTGCCGGGCTGCTGGAAGCCGTACTTGGCGAGCAGCTTGTCGAGGTCGCGGCGCTTGCTCTGGAGGGTCTTGATCTCCTTCTGGAGCTTCTTGATCGTGGTGTTGGCCCGCAGCTTGGCCTTCTGGGCGTCCTTGATGAGCCTCTCGACGCCCGCGACCCGGTTGGCCCGCTCCTCGATCATGTGGGTCATGTTGGCCGCCTGGCCGAGCGCCTTGTAGGGGTCGATCTCCGTGCCGAAGAGCCGGGTGGTGTCGAGCGGGCCGAGGATGTAGGAGGTCTCGGCCAGCGCGGCCAGGTCGGACTGGGCCTCCGCCAGGCGCCTCTGCAGTGAGCCGGAGGTGTCGACGGCCTTCTTGGCCTGGATGCGGATCTCCTCCAGGCTCTGGATCGAGCCGCGGTAGCGCTCGTTGAGCTGGGAGGCCTGCTTGGTGAGCTTGCGCAGCTCCGCAGGGCTGGGGTCGGCGGCGGCCGGCCGCCCGGAGGGGAGCGCGAGCAGCCCGGCGAGGACGATGGCGAACACGGCCACGCGCCCGGCTTTCACGCCCGTCCTCCCCTCGTAGACGACCGAAACTATAGAAGATGATCTTGAAAGCTGTCATCTTAACGGCTCAACTCGCGACCGTTTAGTGAGGATTGTCCTGGCTGTCTGGAATAAGACAGGAATAAAGATTGGGTCTTGCCGGGATCGTCAAGTCCCATTGAGATGGCGATCGTACGCGTCTCTGCGAAGGGGCAGGAACCTGTGTCTCGTTCACTCACCCTTGTCACGGCCGTGATCCTCGGCTTAGGCACGTCCATGGTCGCGCTGCAAGCCCAGGCGGCCGTGGACCCGCTACCGCCCGGCGACCGGATCGAGCTCTACCAGCTCGACAGCCCGCTCGGCACCGCCCAGGCCCTCAGGGAGAAGGGCTTCGACGTCGTCCAGCAGGAGATCCGGAACGGCAAGGAGCACATCGAGCTCACCGCCGCCCAGAAGGATCTCGAAGGGCTGGAGAAGCTCGGCCACGAACCCGCGCCCGTACGCAACCCGCAGGGCCAGACCCAGCTCCAGGCGGCCAAGGCCCAGGCGGCGAGCGGATACACCGTCTACAAGTCCTACTCCGAGAGCGGCGGCATCGCCGACCAGCTCAGGAAGATCGCCGACGAGAACAAGGACGTCGTCAAGCTCCAGTCCATCGGCAAGACGCTCCGCGGCCAGGACATCCTCGCCGCCAAGGTGACCTCGCTGGCCAGGGTGCTGCCCGACGGCATCAAGCCCGCCACCCTGTACTCCGCCACCCAGCACGCCCGCGAGTGGATCGCCACCGAGGTGGACATGCGGCTGCTCAAGCACGTGGTGGCCAACAAGAGGCAGCTCAGGAGCCTGCTGGACCGGACCGAGCTGTGGTTCGTGCCGGTCGCCAACCCCGACGGCTACGACTTCACCTTCACCGAGGGCAACCGCCTGTGGCGCAAGAACCTGCGTGACGTGAACGGGGACGGCCAGATCACCACCGGCGACGGCGTCGACCTGAACCGGAACTTCCCCACGAACTTCCACTACGACGAGGAGGGCTCCTCCTCGATCCCGAGCAGCGAGACCTACCGCGGCGCCGGCCCGGCCAGCGAGCCGGAGACGAAGGCCATGGACGGCCTGCTCAAGCGGGTGAAGTTCGAGATGCAGCTCAACTACCACTCGTACGGCCCGCTGCTGCTCTACCCGTCGGGTTTCCAGATCGCCACGGAGACCGCCGACCACCCGATCTACCAGGCGCTGACCGGTGACGACGAGAACCCGGCGGTGCCCGGCTTCGACCCGGACCTGGGCGCCGAGCTCTACACCACGAACGGCGAGACCACCGACCACGCCCACTCCACCTACGGCACGCTGGCGTGGACGCCCGAGCTGAACGAGGGCTGCGACGGCTGCGGCTTCGTCTTCCCCGACGACGAGGCGCTGGTGCAGGCCGAGTTCGAGAGGAACCTGCCGTTCGCGCTCGACGTGGCCAAGTCGGCGGTCAACCCGGTCGAGCCGGTGAGCCACCTGGGCAACACCACGCCGGACTTCGTCCTGGACCCGTTCGACGTCAGCTACGGCAAGAACCAGACGGTCCAGGTCAACGCCAAGCGCAAGCTCGGCCCGGTGTTCCTGAACTACCAGGTCGACAACGGCCGCACGCGGGTGAAGCTGACCAAGGAGTGGAAGGGCGGCGAGCGGTACGGCAAGGGCTACGACCGCTACTACCACCGGTTGCGCGGCGAGGTCACCGGCACCAAGCCGGGCGACACGGTCAAGGTGTGGTTCAGCTCCCTGGGCAAGAAGAGCCAGTCGTTCACGTACAAGGTGCACGACGACATCGGCGGCAAGGTGCTCGTGCTGGCCGCCGAGGACGTCACCGGTCTGAGCCCGGCGCAGGGCGTCACCGAGGCGAAGTACGCCGGCGCCTACGCCCAGGCGCTCCAGGCGGCCGGTTACAGCTCCGACGTGTACGACATGGACAAGATGGGGCGCAAGGCGCCGCACCCGCTGGGCGTGCTCAGCCACTACAAGGCCGTCATCTGGGAGACCGGTGACGACATCATCCCGCGCAGCGCGGGCCAGGTGCCCGGCACCACCTCCCTGGCGGGCGTGGACACCGAGCTGGCCGTCCGCGACTACCTGAACGAGGGCGGCAAGGTCATGCACGCGGGCAAGTACCCGTCGTACGCGGCCAACGCCAACGGCGCCTACTACTACGAGCCCGACCAGCCGGGTCAGCCGGAGTGCTCGGAGCCGAGCGACCCGCCCTGCATCCCGGTGTTCAACGACTTCCAGCAGTACTGGCTGGGGGCGTACGTCTACTTCGACAACTCGGGCAGCGACCCGGCCACCGGCCAGCCGTACCCGGTGAAGGGCGTGAACGGCGGGTTCGACGGCTTCGCGGGCACGCTGGAGCCGGACGTGCACACCAACGCCTTCGTGGCCACCTCGGCGATCCTGCCCGCGGACAAGTTCCCGCTGTTCGCCAGCTCGGCGCCGATCAAGTGGGAGCGGCCCGGCGCCCCGTTCGACCCGCACACCGGGTCCTGGGACGTCTACAGCGGCATCGCCGACGTCTCATGGAAGCGGCTGAGCAAGACGATCGACCTGACCGGCCGGTCGAGCGGCGAGCTGACGTTCTGGGCGTCGCTCGACACCGAGGCCGACTGGGACTTCTTCATGGTGGAGGCGCGCACGGCGGACGGCGACGACTGGACGACGCTGCCCGACGCCAACGGCCACACCTCCCAGGCGACCGGCAGCAGCTGCCAGTCCGGGTGGAGCAGCATCCACCCGTTCACCCAGCGGTACCAGGGCCCGGACTGCGAGCCGACCGGCACCTCCGGCTCCTGGAACGCGGCCTCGGGCAACTCCGGCGGCTGGCAGCAGTGGCGGATCGACCTGACCCCGTACGCGGGCAAGCAGGTCGAGGTCTCGATCTCGTACGTCAGCGACTGGGCCACCCAGGGCGCCGGCGTCTTCGTCGACGACGCGGTCGTCACGCTGGACGGCGCGACGGCGGAGGAGACCTCGTTCGAGTCCGACCTGGGCGGCTGGACGGTGGCGGACCCGCCCGAGGGCACGTCCGCCTCGGTGAACAACTGGGCCCGCACGGACCAGGTGTTCGAGGAGGGCGCGGGCATCACCACCCGCGACACCGTCTACCTGGGCTTCGGCGCGGAAAGCCTGCTCGACCAGGCCACCAGGACCGACCTGGTGAAGCGGTCGATGGCGCACCTGCTCAACGGCCGGCGCTGACGGTCTGAAGAGGGGCACGGCACCGGGTGCCGTGCCCCTCTTGCGTGCCCGGACAGAACATGATTCGGTCCTCTTGCGAAGAAAGCATTCGGTTCCGGCAGGAGGCTCACGACATGCGCCAGCACGACAAGCTGTTCATCGGGGGCGAGTGGGTGACCCCGGCGGGCACCGGCACGATCGACGTGATCAGCCCGCACACCGAGGAGGTCGTCGGCCGGGTCCCCGACGGCACCGCCGAGGACGTGGACCGGGCGGTGGCCGCCGCCCGCGAGGCGTTCGACCACGGACCGTGGCCGCGCATGACGTTCGCCGAGCGGGCGGCCGTCATCGGCAGGCTGGCCGAGATCTACGCCGAGCGGCAGGGCGAGATGGCCGCGCTCATCACCGAGGAGATGGGCTCGCCGATCACCTTCTCCAACCTCGCCCAGGCGCCGCAGCCGCTGGGCATGCTGCAGTACTACGCCCAGTACGGCGCCACGTTCGAGCAGGAGGAGCAGCGGCCCGGCGTGTTCGGCCCGGTGACCGTCCGGCGCGAGCCGGTGGGCGTGGTGGCGGCCGTGGTGCCGTGGAACGTCCCGCAGTTCGTCACGATGACCAAGGTCGCGCCCGCGCTGCTGGCCGGCTGCGCGATCGTCCTCAAGCCGGCCCCCGAGACGCCGCTCGACGCGTACGTGCTGGCCGACATGGCGCGCGAGGCGGGGGTGCCGGCGGGCGTGCTCAACATCGTGCCCGCCGGCCGCGAGGTGAGCGAGCACCTGGTGTCGCACCCGGGCGTCGACAAGGTGGCGTTCACCGGCTCGACCGCGGCCGGCCGGCGCATCGCCTCCATCTGCGGCGAGCAGCTCAAGCGGGTCAGCCTGGAGCTGGGCGGCAAGTCGGCCGCGATCGTGCTCGACGACGCCGACCTGGCCTCCTCGATGGGCATGCTGGCCATCGCCTCGCTGATGAACAACGGCCAGGCGTGCGTGGCGCAGACCCGCATCCTGGCCTCGCGCAACCGCTACGACGAGGTCGTCGAGGCGGTCGTGAACATGGTCAACTCCCAGCCCGTCGGCGACCCCGCCGACCCGGCCACCGGCATCGGGCCCCTGGTGGCCCGGCGGCAGCAGGAGCGGGTCGAGGGCTACATCAAGATCGGCATGGACGAGGGCGCCAAGGTCGTCGTCGGCGGGCTGGAGCGCCCGCACGACCGCGGCTGGTACGTCGCCCCGACGGTGTTCGCGAACGTGACCAACGACATGCGCATCGCCCGCGAGGAGATCTTCGGCCCGGTCCTCGCGGTGATCCCGTACGAGGACGAGGCGGACGCGGTGCGGATCGCCAACGACAGCGACTACGGCCTGGCCGGCACCGTCTGGACGGCCGACACCGAGCACGGCATGGACGTGGCCCGCCAGGTGCGCGCCGGCACGTACGGCGTCAACTGCTACATGATCGAGACGGGCGCGCCGTTCGGTGGCTACAAGGCCAGCGGGCTCGGCCGCGAGCTGGGCCCCGAAGGGCTGGCCGGCTACCTGGAGTACAAGACGATCGCCCGGCTGGGCTGACGTCACGACGAGGGCCCCGGCGACGCGCCGGGGCCCTCGTCGTGACGCGGATGGCACCCAGCGCGCCCCCGCGACGCTAGGTGCCCACCCTGCGGTGGACCACTTTGGGCAATCAGCCGACTACGAGAAGTATGAACCACGCCCATCGCCTGGGCGGATCGCTTACCCCTGAGACTTCTCCCGGCGGTTTGCTGCTGTCCGCCCTAGGTAGACGTGTTTTATTCAGGAAAAGTTCGAGGAGATCCACTTTCCGATCCTGCGGACCAGTTCGGGGGTCGCCGCGGACTCCGCGTGGCCGTACCCGGGCTCGATCCACAGCTCCTTCGGCTCCCGCGCGCCCTCGTACAGCTGCCGGGCGTGATCGAGCGGGAAGAACGCGTCCGCGTCACCGTGCACGATCAGCAGCGGCGTCGGCGAGATCAGCGCGGCGGCCTCGTGCGGCGGCATCGGGATCGGGTCCCAGCGGCCGACGGCGATCCTGGTCCGCTTCGCCATCCTGGCCGCCCAGCGGCCCAGCGGCTGTTCGATGATCCAGTGGACCTGGCGCATCGGCTTGGTGCCGCGGTAGTACCACCGGGCCGGGCCGCTGACCGCGACCACCGCGTCCGCGCCCTCGCACAGCCCCGCGTGCCGCACCGCCACGGCGGCCCCCATGGAGAAGCCGACCACGGCGATCCTGCGGTAGCCGGTCGCCCGCGCGTGGCGGACGGCCGCGGCCACGTCGAGGATCTCCTTGTCGCCCACCGTGCTCTCGCCGCCGGACCTGCCGTGGCCGCGGAAGTCGAAGGCGATCACCCCGCCGTACGCGCTGAGCACGTGCACGATCCGCCGGGCTGGCCGCTCCCGCCACGAGCCCGTGAACCCGTGCGCCACCACGATGCCGACGTCCCGCGCCGCGCTCCCGGCGGGAGGGGTGTGCGCGGCGTCGATGCGCACGCCGTCGTCGGTCCTGAGCATGACGGGGAAGCTGGGCGCGAACTGCATGCTCCGAGCTTAATTTCCCTCCCCGGGCCGCCCGCGTTCAGCTGGGGGTGTCGAGGCGGGACTTCAGGTCGTCGTCCAGCTTGAGCTCCGTCGCGGCGATGGCCTCCTCCAGCTGGGCCATCGAGCTGACGCCGACGATGGGCACGTGGCCGTCCGCCAGGAGCCAGGCCAGCACCACCTGGTTGGGGGTCGCGCCGAGCTCCCGCGCCACCTGGTGCAGGACCTCCAGGCGGCGGGTCGTACCGGGGTGGTGGTAGATGTCGGGGATCGGCCGGTCCTCGCGGGTGTAGGCGCCGAACATCAGCGTGTTGTACGCCCACAGCGTCACCCCGGTGTCCTCCAGGTAGCCCAGGTGCTCGTCCGTGGTGAGCGTGTGACCGCTCTCGACGAGCTTCGTGTACGGGCGCGGGCGCAGGTAGGTGTGCCGGAGCTGCAGGTGCGTGTACGGGGTCCAGCCGTGGGCCGCCGAGACGTTCCTGGCCCGCTCCAGCCGCCAGGCCGGCAGGTTGCTGGCGCCGATGGCCAGCGCCCGCCCCGCCTGGACCAGCTCCTCGAACGTGCCCAGCGTCTCCTCCAGCGGCACCGACCTGTCCTCGATGTGCGCCCAGTACAGGTCCACGCGGTCGGTGCCCAGCCTGCGCAGGCTGCCCTCCATCGCGGTACGGATCGCCGCGGCGGACAGGCCCTCGGCGGAGTCGAGGGTGACGTCGCCGGGCACCGTGGGGCGCGCGCCCACCTTGGTGCTCAGGTACACCTGGTCCCGGTTGCCCCGGGCGGCGAGCCAGGCACCGATGGCCAGCTCGCTCTCGTCGCCGGTGCGGCCGGGCTCCCAGAACGGATAGTTGTCGGCCGTGTCGAGCATCCGGCCGCCGGCTTCGACGAAGCGGTCGAGGATGGCGAAGGTGTCCTTCTCGCTGACGGTCGTGCCGAAGGGGATGGTGCCGAGTGCGATTCTCATGGCTATGACGATGGAAGCTGGAGCGCACTCCATGTCAACCGTCCACTTTTATCGGATTTATCGGGCTATTTCGGGCATTTCGACCTGGAGCTTGACCTGGAGTCCGCTCCAGGTGGCATGCTCTTTCGCGTGAGCGTCTACACCCCCGCCGAGGTCGTCGAGGAGACCGGCTTCACCCTCGACACGCTGCGCTACTACGAGAAGATCGGCCTGCTCGAACGCGTCGAACGCAACGCCGCCGGCCAGCGCCGCTTCACCGAACAGGACATCGGCTGGCTGGGCATGCTCCGCTGCCTGCGCGACACCGGCATGCCGATCGCCCAGATGCTCCGCTTCGCCGAGCTGACCCGCGCCGGCGACCACACCATCCCGGACCGCATCAAACTCCTCGAAGAGCACGACCGCCGAGTCGAGGGCCAGATCGACAACCTCCAGGAACGCAAGCGCTACATCAGAAACAAGATCTCCTACTACCGCAGCGTCCTCTGACCGAGCGGCTCCAGTCGTCGGGGTAGAGCACGCGAACTGCCATCACTTTCCGTGCTCATGATGTAACAGTAAGTTCATGGCCGCCCCCGCGATTCGCCGCCTCATGGAGGAGATCATGACGGCCACCGACTGGCCGGTCTACACGCCGTGGGCCCGCGAACACTACGGCCGCGGTCTCCAGGAGGGTGTGGCCGAAGGGAAGGCCGAAGAGGCTGCCAAGTCGGTGCTGCTCTTCGCGGCCACCGCCCAGACGCTCCAGGGCATGTTCGGCGACTGAACCGGCGGGTCAGCGGTAGGCCGAGGCCTGGAGGGTGTAGAGCTCGGCGTAGAGGCCGTCGAGGGTCATGAGGGTCTCGTGGTCGCCCTGTTCGGTGACCTGGCCGTGGCGGAGGACGTAGATGCGGTCGGCGTAGCGGACGCTGGCCAGGCGGTGGGTGATGAGCAGGACCGTGCGGCCGTCGGAGTGGTGGCGGATGCGCTCGAAGAGGGCGTGTTCGGCGCGGGCGTCCAGGGCGGCGGTCGGCTCGTCGCAGATGAGCAGCTGGGCGTCGCGGTGGAAGCCGCGGGCGACCGCGATGCGCTGCCACTGGCCGCCCGACAGCTCGTGACCGTCCTTGAAGCGGCGGTCCAGGAGGGTGCGGTAGCCGTGGGGGAGCTCCGCGATCACCTCGTCGGCCCCGGCCACCGCGGCCGCCGCGTGCAGGGCCGGCTCGCCCTTGCCGGTGCCCATGGTGATGTTGTAGCGGGCGTTGAGCGGCCAGCGGGTGTGGTCCTGGGCGATGACGGCGGTGCGCAGGCGCAGGTCCTCCGGGCTGACGAGGCGCAGGTCGACGTCGTCCCACAGGACGCTGCCGGTGTCGGGCTCGTACAACCCTGAGAGGATCTTGGCGAGGGTGGTCTTGCCGGAGCCGTTCTCGCCGACGAAGGCGATGACCTCGCCCCGCTTGATCTCCACGCTGACGCCGCGCAGCGCGGGCTCGTCGGAGCCGGGGTAGGTGAAGGTCAGGTCGCGGGCGCTGATCCGTTCGAAGCGCTCGGGGGCGGGGGAGCGGCTCGGGTCGGGCTGGCGCCGCTCGGCGTCGGCGCAGAACTCCACGAAGTCGGTGAAGTAGAGGCCCTCCTCGTAGAGCCGGTTGGTGGCGTACATGAGATTGGCCAGCGACTGGGAGCCGGAGCGGATGGCGAGCACGGCGGTGCCGGCGACGGCGAGCGGGATGGCGCCGAGGGCCAGCAGGATGCCGAGCGCGACGTAGACCAGGCCGCTGCCGAGCCCGCCGAGCGCCTCGCCGACCAGCTTGGCGACGGTCTGCCGCCTGGCCAGCCGGAGCATCACCTCCTGCTCCGCCCTGGCGACCGCGTCGTACATGCGCAGCAGGAAACCGCGCATGGTGAACGAGCGGACCTCGGCGGCCGGGTCGCGCTCTGCCAGCAGGTCGGCGGTGATCCACTTGCGGCGGATGACTGGGATCAGCGCGAACATGGTCGTGTAGCGCATCCTGGCGCTGCGCACCGCGGCCCACGCGTCGGGCAGCACCGCGAGCAGCAGCAGCGGCAGCAGCACCGGGTGGAGGACGCCGAGCACGCCGGCCACGGCGGCGATGCCCACGGCGGCGGTCACCACGTCGATGGCCGAGGTCACCACCGTGTCGGCCACCGACACGCCGCGCAGCCTGGCCCGCTGGAGCGAGTCGTGGAACGCCGGGTCGTCGTAGGAGACCAGCTCCACGCGGCTGGTCAGGCCGTAGAGCCGCTCCTCCGTCAGCCGGGCGACCTGGGGGGTGAGCCGGGCCTGCGCCCAGCCGGCGCCCGCCGTGACGGCGGTGCGCAGCGCGGCGGCGGTGGCGACCAGGATCAGGCCGGGCAGCGCCGCCCGCACCCGGTCGGGCGTGGGCCCCTCACTGAACAGGGCGTTGAGCACGCCCGTGGTCGCCAGCAGCCCGAACGCGGTGAAGACGCCGCCCAGCAGGTTGAGCGAGACGGTGGCCACGGTGTCGCGGGGGCTGGCCCGCCAGGCCATGCCCATCGCCTGGCGGATGAGGGAGGGGAGGCGCCGGGCGATGGTCAGGAACCCCACCTCGGCCATCTTGTCGGTGTGCGCGTGCCAGTCGGAGAGGGATATCTCGCCCAGTTCGAGGGGCTCGTCGGCCATACCTGGTGTTGTTCCCGCCCGCACCGGCGAATCCGCATGCGATGTTCCTTCGCGTTGCCGGGGGAGTATGCCGACCTGTTATCCGCACGTCCTTGACGCATCAGCGGGCGAGATGGGTTGATGGCCCTACTGACAACGTTGTCAACTCACCGAAGTTCGGGGGCTTCTCGAAGGGATGGTGTGCGATGAGACGACGGTGGATGGCAGCCGCCGCGATCACTTTTGCGAGCGTGCTGGGCCTTTCCGCCTGCGGCGGCGGCGGTGGTGACACGGCCGGCGGCCAGCCGAGCGGCGGGAAGCAGCAGGTCGAGGTCTTCTCGTGGTGGACCGGCCCCGGCGAGGCCGACGGCCTGCAGGCCATGCGGCAGATCTTCGAGCAGCAGAATCCCGGCCAGACGTTCTTCGACGCCGCCGTGGCGGGCGGCTCGGGCGACAAGGCCAAGGCGCTGCTCGCCTCCAAGCTGCAGGCCGACACCCCGCCGGACACGTTCCAGGGACACGCGGGCGCCGAGCTGCAGGGCTACATCAAGGCGGGCGACCTGGAGGAGCTGAACTTCCTCTACGACGAGCTGAAGCTGCAGGACGTCTTCCCCTCCCAGCTCATCGAGCAGATCAGCGTGGACGGCAAGATCTACTCGGTGCCGGTCAACATCCACAGGTCGAACGTCCTGTGGTTCAACCCGGCCGTGCTCAAGGAGGCCGGCGTGGCCGGCGCGCCGAAGAGCATCGAGGAGTTCCTCACGGCCCTGGAGAAGGTCAAGGCCACCGGCAAGATCCCGCTGTCGATCGGCTCCGAGTGGACCGCGGTCCACCTGCTGGAGAGCGTGCTGCTCGGCTCGCTCGGCACCGACGCCTACAACGCCCTGTTCCTGCCGGGCGCCGACTGGAACAGCGCCGGGGTGACCAAGGCGCTGGAGGACTTCAAGAAGATCATGTCGTACGCGGGAGACCCGCAGGACGACTGGCAGCCCGCAGCCAAGCAGGTGGCCGACGGCGAGGCCGCGTTCAACGTCATGGGCGACTGGGCGTACGGCTACTTCCACAACCCGCCGGAGGGCGGCCTCGGCAAGACGTCGAAGACCGACTTCGACTGGGCGCCCTCTCCCGGCACCGAGGGCACGTACCTGTGGCTGTCGGACAGCTTCACACTCCCCAAGGGCGCCAAGAACCGTGACGGCGCCGTCGCGTGGCTGAAGGTCGCCGCCAGCAAGGAGGGCCAGGACGCGTTCAACCCGAAGAAGGGTTCCATCCCCGCCCGCAAGGACGCCGACCAGGCGCTCTACACCGACTATCTGGCCGACGCGCTGAAGGACTGGTCGGCCGACAAGCTCGCCGGCTCCATCCAGCACGGCGTCGCGGTCAACCAGCCGTGGCTGGCCGAGATCAACACGCAGGTCGGCCTGTTCCTCGGCACGCAGGACGTGGCCGCGCTGCAGAAGGGCCTGGCGGACGCCGCGGCGGCGAACGCCCAGTAGGACGACGGCACGGCAGGCGCGGCACGCGCCTGCCGTGCCTTTTCACGGAGGGAGTGGTCGGTGAGACGAGTGCGCGCCTGGCTCCCGGGGCTGCTCCTCGTCGCGCCGTCGATCGTGGCGATCGGCGTGTTCGTGTACGGCATGCTGGGGTGGAACTTCCAGTTGGCCATGACGGACAAGCACGACGAGGTGTCCGAGGGGGAGTTCGTCGGGCTGACGAACTTCATCGGCATCTGGGACGAGGCCCGATGGCATCTCTCGGTCAACCACGCGATCATGTTCACGGTCGTGTTCGTGGCCGGGGCGCTGGTGCTCGGGTGGTTCCTGGCGTTCCTGATGGAGAAGGGCGTCCGCGGCGAGGGCACGTTCCGGGCGATCTACCTGTTCCCGATGGCCGTGTCGTTCGTCGCCACCGGCATCGTGTGGCGGTGGCTGATGAACTCGGGCCAGGACGAGCGGGCGGTCGGGCTGAACCGGATGTTCGACTGGCTCGGGCTGCCGCAATGGCAGTGGTTCCGGGACCCGGACTGGGGGATGGCGGCCATGGCCATCCCTGCGATCTGGCAGATGTCCGGATATGTCATGGCGTTATTCCTGGCGGGGTTCCGCGGCGTCCCCGAGGAGCTGCGGGAGGCGGCGCGGGTGGACGGCTGCACCGAGTGGGGCGTCTACCGGCACGTGGTGCTGCCCCTGCTGCGCCCGGTCACCCTGTCGGCGCTGATCATCCTCGGGCACATCTCGCTCAAGGTGTTCGACCTGATCGTGGCGGTCTCCGGCAAGCAGGTCATCACCGACGTGCCGGCGGTGTTCATGTGGGTGGCGGTCTTCGACTCCCACGATCCGGCCAAGGGGGCGACCATCGCCTCCTACATCGTGCTCAGCGTGGCCGTCTTCGTGATCCCGTACCTGATCTGGTCCGTACGTAAGGAGAGGCGGCCATGACGGCGGTCGCGGTGGCGGGGCGCAGGCGCCGGGCCTTCTCGCTCGCGAAGCTGGCGGTCCTGATCGCGTTCGTGGTGATCTTCCTGATCCCCATCTACGTGCTGCTGGTCACCAGCTTCAAGCCGCTCACCGAAGCGGACCCCGGCCAGGCGTGGAACCTGCCGCAGACGTGGACGTTCGAGGCGTGGCGGGTCGCGTGGGAGAAGCTCGCGCCCGGCCTGTGGAACAGCGTGCTGCTGGCCGTGCCCGGCTCGATCCTGTCGTGCGCGCTCGGCTCGATGAACGGGTACGTGCTCTCCAAGTGGCGCTTCCCCGGCGCGGACGTGCTGTTCACGCTGTTCCTGTTCGGCATGTTCATCCCGTACCAGGGCGTGATGATCCCGCTGGTGCAGCTGCTCGTCGGGCTGAACGAGCTGACCGGGATGCAGGGTGTCTGGTACGGCGGCATCCCCGGGCTGGTGCTGGCCCACGTGGTGTACGGGATCCCGATCTCCACGCTGATCTTCCGCAACTACTACGTGACGATCCCGGACGAGCTGATCGAGGCGTCGCGGGTGGACGGGGCGGGGATGCTGCGCACGTACTGGTCGGTCGTCCTGCCGGTGTCGGGGCCGGCGATCGCGGTGGTGATCATCTGGCAGTTCACCTCACTGTGGAACGACTTCCTGTTCGCCGTCTTCCTCACCGGCCCGCAGAGCTGGCCGGCCACGGTGATGCTGAACAACATCGCCGGCGCCCAGGCCACCCCCTACAGCCAGCAGATGGCCGCGGCCATCCTGGCGTCGATCCCGACCATGCTCATCTACGTGCTGCTCGGCCGGTTCTTCATGCGCGGCCTGATGGCCGGCGCGCTGAAAGGGTGACGGCGGGGTTGGCGCAGTGCGCCGGCGGCTCACCGCGGGCGTACCTGGCCACGTCGGCGGCCACGATGGAGGCGGCCTTCATGGCCGTCTCCTTGCTGGCGCCGGCCAGGTGCGGGGTCATCACCAGGTTCGGCGCGGCGAGCAGCCGCGAGCCGGCCGGGATCGGCTCCTCGGAGAAGACGTCCACGCCGGCGCCGAACAGGTGGCCCGACTCCAGCGCGTCGCAGAGCGCGTCGTAGTCGAGCAGCGCGCCGCGCGCGCAGTTGACCAGCACCGAGCCGCGCGGCATCAGCGCGAGCTGCTCGGCGCCGATCATGCCGGTGGTCTCGGGCGTGGCCCGCGCGTGCAGCGACACGAACCGGGAGCGGCGCAGCAGCTCGTCCAGCTCCACCTGTCCCGGCACGTCCACGTACGGGTCGTACACGAGCACCTCGGCCCCGAAGCCCTCCACCATGCGGGCCACCCGGCGGCCGATCGCGCCGTAGCCGACCAGGCCGACCGTGCTGCCCTCCAGCTCCGGGCCGACCCTGTCGTAGGTGTAGTAGTCGCCGCGCCAGACGCCCCCGGCCAGGTCGCCGTGCGTCTGCGGGATCCGGCGGGTGGCGGCGAGCAGCAGCGCCATCGTGTGCTCCGCGGTGGCCACCGCGTTGCGCCCGGGGGCGAAGGTGACCGCCACGCCGGCCTCGGTGGCGGCCTCCAGGTTGGCGTTCACCGGGCCGCCCCGGCTGACGCAGAACAGCCGCAGGTCGGGGCAGGCGTCGAGGACGCGCCTGGTGAGCGGGGCCATCTGGGTCACGCACACCTCCACGCCCCGCAGCGCGGCGATCAGCTCGTCCTCCACGTCCGACGCCTCGTCGACCTCGCCCACGGGGCCGAACGGGACGACCGGCCACGGCAGGGTGAGCTCGCTGATCGCCAGGCCACCGGTGACCTCGCGGCGCAGCGCGCCGGCCAGCAGGTCGTTCCGGACGAAGTGGTCGCCGGCGGCAAGCACTCGGATGGTCAACGAACGGCTCCAATCGGGGTGTTGTACTGCAGGATCGCGGCCCGGGGCGCGTCGTCGCGCAGGCGCAGCTCGGTGAGGGCGCAGTTGTCCAGGCGCGGGAACAGCCGCCGGTACTCGCCGAGCGGCACGCCGACGAGGCGGCACAGGGCGATCCTGATGGCGGTGGTGTGCGCGACGACGAGCACCCGCCCGTCCGGGTCGGCGGCGGCGATGTCGCGCAGCGCGGCCGTGAACCGGTCCGCGGCGGCGGCCGGGTCCTCGCCGCCGGGCAGCGGGTTCGCGCCGGGGTCGGCCTCGAAGGCGGCGCGGGCCTCGGGGAAGCGCTCGCGCATCTCGCGCGCGGTCAGGCCCTCGGCCTGGCCGAAGTCCAGCTCCCTCAGCCGCTCGTCCACCCGCAGCCGCACCCCGGCCGCCTCGGCGCTGGCACCGGCGGTGATCTGGGCCCGGCTCAGCGTGGACGCCCACACCGCGCTCAGTCCCGCCCCGGCGGCCCATCCGGCTAGCTGCCGCGCCTGCTCGTGACCGCGCGGGGTCAGCTCCACGTCGCTGATCCCCGCGTAGCGGTTCTCGGCGTGCCAGACGGTCTCACCATGCCGCACCAGCACCAGCGTCGCGGCCCTTGCGTCGGTCACCACGTCCCCCTCATCCCGTTTCCAACGATCCCCACCAGCCCCGCAAACCGCGCCCCGCCCTCGTCCGGCGCCACTCGCGGCGGTTCCGCTCGCGAGGGTCGTGCCGCCTGCGACGGCTGAGGCTCGGCCGCGGGCCGCACCCTTGCGGGCTGCACCCTTGCGGGCTGCACCCTTGCGGGCTGCACCCTTGCGGGCTGCACCGTATGCGTTGGCCGCGCGCCCTGGGCGGGCCGCGCTGTGTGTGCGGGCGGGGTCATCGCTCGCTCCTTTGGCGGGCGTGGGCGGCGGCGGGGGTGGGGAGCCAGCCGCGCTCTTCCAGGGCGGTGACGAAGCGCAGGTACGGTTCGCGCAGGCCGGCGCCGGAGGGTTCGACGACCTCGCGGGTACGGATCATGCGGGCGGCGGCGTCTGCGGCGCCGGTCGTGCCCGCGGTTCCGGCCGTGTCGGTGGCTCCGGCTGCCAGGACGGCCATGCCGAGTGCCGGTTCGGCGTTCTCCCGGAGGGTCACCGGACGGCCGAGGACGTCGGCGCGGAGCTGGGTCCAGTACGCGCTGCGGGTGGCGCCGCCGGTGAGGATGATCTCGCCGTCCACGGGGGCGCCGAGCAGGTCGAGGTAGTCGAAGCAGAGCCGTTCGACGAACGCCGCGCCGAGCAGGATCGCGACATACCGCTCCACGTCGTCGGCGGGCTCACCGAGCGTGAAACCCTCGGCGTCCGGCGCCGCGAACGGGAACCGCTCACCCCGCGAGACCAGCGGATACGTGATCGGCAGCCCTGCCGGATCCAGCGGGCCGCCGCCTCCGCCCCGGCCCGCAGGGTACGCGCCCACGGTGGTCCCGCGACCGTACGGACTGTCCACGTCCGAGGAGCTCCTGCGGCCGTACGTGCCATCCACGGCTGCGGAGTCCCGGCGACCGTACGTGCCACCCGGGGAGTCCACGCGACCGTACGTGGCACCTGAGGAGCCCGAGCGGCCGTGCGTGAGGCCTGTGGAGGTTGCGGGGGCGTAGCGGGTGGCGGCTTCCAGGGACAGGGCGTCGAGGTCGAGGCCAGGGAGGTCGCGGGAGAGGACGCCGGCGCCGGTGCTCGACGCGCCGCCCGGGAGCCAGGACCCGTCCGGGGCGCGGTGTGAGTAGACGACGCCGAGCGGGTCGCGCACCGGCTCGCGGGTGACGCCCTTGAGCACGAGGGTGGTGCCCAGGACGGAGTTCCAGCTCCCGGGGGTCAGCGCGCCCGCGCCGAGCTGGGCGGCGCACCCGTCGGTGGTCCCCGCGATCACCGGGGTGCCCCGCGGGATGCCGGTGGCCCTGGCCGCCTCCGCGCAGACCGCGCCGACGCGGGTGCCGGGACGTACCACGGCGGGCAGCACGCCGGCGGGCACCCCGAGCGCGGACAGGACGTCGGACGGCCAGCGTTCGTCGATCAGGTCCACCCCGGTCTTGAGCGCGTTGCCCAGGTCGGTCGCCACCTCGCGCCCGGCCAGCCGGCGGTTGACGAGGTCGCTCTGGTGGGCCAGGCGGGCCCCCGCCGGGGCGTCGCCGAGCAGCCACAGCAGCTTGGGCAGCGCCCAGTTGGTCTGCATGCGCCGGTAACCCAGCCGCTCCCAGACCGGCGCGCCCACCTCGTTCACCCGGTCCACGATCCCGGCGGCGCGCCTGTCGTCGTACATGAGCGCGGGCGTCAGCGGCGTCCCGTCCGGCGCGGTGAGCAGGATCGTCCCGGACGTGGCGTCGACCGCGACCCCCTCGATCCGCCCGGCGGGCACGTCGCGCAGCGCCTCGCGGGTGGCCGCGGCCAGCGCCTGCCACCACTCCTCGGGGTCCTGCTCGTGCCGGACGCCGTCGCGGCGGCTGGTCAGCGGGCGGACGGCCGCGCCGAGCACCCGCCCGCCGGCGTCCACGACCATCGCGCGCACGCTCTGGGTGCCGAGGTCGATCCCGATCCACGCGCTCATGACCTGCTCCGCATCTCGGCGAGCAGCGGCCAGGATCGGGCCGCGTGCTCGCGCAGGGTCAGGAAGTCCCGGTACGCGCTCGCGTACGGGCCGGGCTCGGGCTCCACGACGTCCCCGAGCCGCACGTGCCGGGCGGCGGCGTCCTGGATCGTCGCGGCGCCGGTGGCGGCGAGCCCGACGAGGAAGGCGCCCCTCGCGCCGACCTCGGCGTCGGCCGGGCGCAGCACAGGCAGCCCGGTGACGGCGGCGATGAGCCGCAGCCACAGCCCGCTCGCCGAGCCGCCGCCGCAGACCCGCAGCTCGCGCGGGGCGGCGCCGGTGGCGGCCAGGCAGTCCTGGACGACGAGCGTGAGCCCTTCCAGCACGGCGCGGGCGAGGTGCTCGCGGCCGTGCTCGACGGACATGCCGAGGAACGCGCCCCTGGCGTACGGGTCGGAGAACGGCGCCCGCTCACCGGCGGGGGAGAAGTAGGGCAGGAACGCCAGCCCGCGCGCCCCCGGTTCGCTCCGCGCGGCCAGCTCGCTCAGCTCGGCGGGCCGGTCCAGGCCGAGCATCCGGCAGGCCCACTGGATCACCTCGGTGCCGGCGAACGTGGGGAAGGCGCGCAGGTAGCCGCCCGGCGCCGCGATCGTGATGCCGACCGGGTCGCCGTCCAGGTCCGGCCGTTCGACCAGGGTCTCCACGCAGAGCGTGGTGCCGAGGATGCCGCACGCCTGCCCCGGGCTGACCGCGCCCGCGCCGAGCGCGGTCGTGACGATGTCGTACGGGGCCAGCACCACGGGCGTGCCCTCGGCCAGCCCGAGTCGCTCCGCCGCCCGCTTCGACAGCCCGGCTGTGCGCCGGTCGTCGTCGCGGATGCCGGGCAGCAGCCGCTGCGCCCATTCCAGCCCGAACAGCTCAAGCAGCTCGGGCGCGTAGCGGCGGGCGCGCAGGTCCATGAACGGGGCGGAGGCGTCGGACTCGTCGGCGGCGAGCTCGCCGGTCAGCCGCGCGAAGATCCAGCCGCCGCAGGTGAGTGCGGCGGCGGAGCGGGCCAGTCGTGCGGGGTCGTGCTCCTTCAGCCAGGCGAGGATCGCGTGCGGCAGCCCGGAGGCCGCCGACGAGCCGTTGACCCGGAAGGCCCGCGCGGCCAGCCCGGACCGGGTCCAGCCGTCGACGATCCCGGCCGCGCGGCCGTCGTTCCACAGGATGGCCGGGCCGGTGGGCTCTCCGGCGGAGTCGACCAGCCAGCAGCCGTCGCCCTGCGCGGTCACGGCCACGAAGTCCACCGGCTCGCCGAGCGCGGCGGCCACCTCGCGCACGGTCGCCTCGACGGCGTCCCAGACCGCGGCCATGTCCTGCTCGGCGTGTCCGGGTACGGGTCTGGAGACGGTCGTGGGCCGCCTGGACACCGCGGACTCGGCGTCCCGGGCGTCGTAGCCGACGGCTTTGATCACCGTGGTGCCCGCGTCGACGCAGATGGCCGCCATCATGCCCTGCCGTGCGAGGTCCTCGACCGGCGCGAGACGGAGTCGACGACCACCGCCAGGAGCAGGACGGCCCCGGTGACCATGAAGCGGATGGAGGAGTCGAGGTTCAGCAGCGTCAGGCCGCTGGAGATCGACTGGATGACGATGATGCCGAGCAGCGCGCCGAACGCGGTGCCGCGCCCGCCGAACAGGCTCGTGCCGCCGATGACCGCCGCGGCGATGGCGTTGAGGTTGACGTCGCCGCCGCCGCTGCTCTGGTTGGCCGCCGCGAGCCGGGCCGCGGCGAGGATGCCGCCGACCGCCGCGAAGGAGGAGCAGAGCACGAACACCGAGGTGTAGATGGTCCTGACGTTGATGCCGGCGCGCCTGGCGGCCTCGACGTTGCCGCCGACCGCGTACACCGACCTGCCCCACCGCGTACGCGAGAGCAGGTAGTGCATGACCAGCACCAGCGCGACGAAGAACACGAACATCCAGCCGACGCCGCGCGTCTGTCCCAGGTACCAGACCATGAACAGCAGCGCCACCAGCAGCGCGGCGCTCCGCACGACCAGCGCCGAGGTGCTCTTCGACGACAGCCCGGCCTTGCGGCGCTCCCTGGCGTGCAGGTAGCCGCTCGCGAACAGCCACCCGGCCGCGACCACCGCCAGCGTGTACGAAAGCCAGGCGGGCACGAAGGCGAGCTGGGCGAAGTTCACCAGCCCCGAGTCGAACGGCAGGTTGATCGCGCCCTTGGTGCCGAGCACGTACAGCTGCAGGCCGAGGAAGCCGAGCAGGCCCGCGAGCGTGATGACGAAGCTGGGCACGCCGAACCTGTTGAACAGCTGCGCGTACACCCAGCCGACGGCGGCGCCGATGATGACCGCGGCCGAGATCGCCACCCAGACCGGCAGCCCCTGGTCCACGAAGAGCACCGCCAGCACCGCGCCCGACAGGCCGCTGACCGAGCCGACGGACAGGTCGATCTGGCCGACCAGCAGGACGCAGACGATGCCCAGCGCGATGACGCCGACCGCGGCCGACTCCATCGTCAGGTTCACCAGGTTCTGGCTGGACAGGAAGATCGGGTTGAGGATCTGCAGCACACTCCAGATGACGATCAGCCCGACCACGACCGGGATCACGCCGAGGTCGCCGCCGCGCGCCCGCTCGACCACGTCGGTGAACGCGCCGCGCAGGCCCTCGCGCCGCTGCAGCCGCTCGTCCTGGTGGTCCGTGGCGACCGTGCCGCCCGTCGTGCCGCCCGTCGTGCTGTTCACCGTGTCCTTCATGACGGGAGCCCTTCCTGACGCCGGGACGCCCGCCGGGCCACCGCGTTGTCGGTGGCCCCGGTGATCGCGGCGATGATGTCTTCGGCGGAGACGTCGCCGACGTCGAAGACGCCGTTGTTGCGGCCGAGCCTGAGCACCGCGACCTTGTCGGCCACGGCCTTCACGTCGGCCATGTTGTGGCTGATCATGATCACGCCCAGGCCGTTCTCGCGCAGCCGCTCGACCAGGTTGAGCACCTCGGCCGTCTGGGCGACGCCCAGCGCGGCCGTCGGCTCGTCCAGGATGATGATCTTCGGGTCGCCGAGCAGCGACCTGGCGATCGCCACCGTCTGGCGCTGGCCCCCGGACAGCGCCGCCACCGGGACCCGCACGCTCGGGATCTTCGCGGAGAGCTGCCGGAGCAGCTCCCACGAACGCGTCTCCATCGCCACGTCGTTCAGGCGCAGCGGGCGGATCTCCTGGCCCAGGAACAGGTTCTGGATCACGTTGAGGTTCTCGCAGAGCGCCAGGTCCTGGAAGACGGTGGCGATGCCGAGCTTGTGCGCCGCCGCCGGGTTGGGGATGTCGACCTCACGGCCGGCGAACGTGATCGTCCCCGAGTCCGGCGGATGCACCCCTGAGAGGATCTTGACCAGCGTGGACTTGCCGGCGCCGTTGTCGCCGACCACCGCGACGACCTGGTGCGGGGCCACGTCGAGCTCGATGTCGGTGAGCGCGGCGACGGCCCCGAAGGTCTTGCTGATGCCGCGCAGGGACAGGACTGCGTCCGGCTGCTGAGTGGGCGACACGGGGACCCCTTACTTGATGTCGAGCGCGGCGCAGCCCTCGGCGTACTCGCCGGTGCACACCTCGGAGGCCTTCATGATGCCGCTGTCGAACAGCACCTCCTTGACGTTCTCCTTCGTCACGACCGTCGGGACGAAGAGCTCGGAGGGCGTGTCGTACAGGGAGTCCTTGCCCTCGGGCTTCTGGCCCTGCATGAACTGGTAGGCGACGTCGGCGGCGGCCTCGGCGACGATCTTGATCGGCTTGGAGATCGTGTTGTACTGGTCGCCCTTGATGATGCGCTGGGCGGCGGCGATCTCCGCGTCGTTGCCGGTGACCGGCGGCACGTCCTTGCCCGCGGCCTTGAAGGCGGCGATGGTGCCGCTGGCGGTGCCGTCGTTGGCCGCGACCACGCCGACGATGTCGTCGCCGAACTGGGTGATCTGGCCGCTGACCCAGGCCTGCGCCTTCTCCGGGCTCCACTCGGGCGTGTCGTACTCGGCCAGCAGCTTGAAGCCGCTGGGGTCGACGGCGCTGTGGATGCCCTTCTTGATCAGGCCGGCCGCGGCGTCCGTCGGGGAGCCGTTCACCTGGAGGATGCCGCCCTCGGCGTTCTCCGCCTTGAGGTGGTCGACCAGCGACTGGGCGATCAGCGAGCCGATCTTCTCGTTGTCGAACGAGATGTAGTAGTCGGCCGGAGTGGACGGGATCGGCCGGTCGTAGGCGATGATCGGCACCTGCTGCGCCTGCGCGGCGCGCACGATGGTGGCCGCCGCGGTGGAGTCGACGGGGTCGATCACGATGGCCTTGACGCCCTGGGCCAGCGCGGAGTTCGCCTGCTGCTGCTGCTTGGCGGCGTCGGAGTCGGCGTTCTGGTAGATGACGGAGCAGCTGGGGCAGAGCTCCTTCATCTTGGCCTCGAACAGCGGCTTGTCCTGCTGCTCGTACCGGGTGGAGGCGAGGTCGGGCATGAGGAACGCCACCTTGGCGTTCTCCGCGCCGCCCTCGGCGCCGCTGGTCGCCGCACCGTCGCCGCCGCCGGTCGAGCCGCACGCGGCCAGCGCCGAAGTCGCGAGGACCGCCACGGCGGCGAAGGCGGACGTCCGCATCTTGATTCTCTTCACGGGTTCTTTCCTCACTCGCTACGTCCAGCGGACGATCTCGTATGCGTCGCGTCCCCCGAATGCGACCAATGACGCGCCTGTCGGGCCACGTCCTGTGGTGGGCATCACGCTAGCCGGGGCCAGAACATTTGTCCAGCACGAGTGTTCACACTTTAGGCATGCGGACGACGCCGAGTTCACCCCGGCGTGGCGCTCAACGCGTGGCGGCGAGGATGCTCTCGGCGGTCAGCGCGTCGGTCACGAGCCGGTTGAAGTAGCCGCCCCTGGCCCCCGCGATGATCGAGGCCACCTTCTCCCCGCCCACGGCGACGGCGATCGAGTGCGGGATGCGCCGCAGCTCCTCCAGGCCGGCCGCGACCAGGCGTTCGCTGCCCGGATAGTCGACCGGCTCGCCGTCGCGGTCGTAGAAGCGCGAGCAGACGTCGCCCACGGCCCTGCGCAGGCTGGGCTCGTCGCGCGGCACGAACGCGGGCACGACCTGGCGCGTCAGCGGCGGCGAGCCGACGCCCACGACCGCGCACCTGGCCTGCGCCCACAGGTCCATCACCCGGCGCACCGACGGCTCGTGCTGCAGCGAGTAGAACAGCTCGGGGCCAGGCAGCGCGGGCGCGTGCAGGTAGTGGGGCACGCCGCCGACCTGGTCGGCCAGCAGCCGGGTGGTCTCGTTGGTCTGGAACCAGGGCTGCGGGTCCTGCTGCCCGCCGACCGCCGGGGCGATCCGCACGCCGGGGAAGCGGCCGAGCCCTTCGCGCGCGCACTCGTACACGGTGCTGCCCGACGACACCAGCACCACGTCGCCCGACTCCAGCCCCACCGCCGCCAGCGCCTTGGCCAGGCCGGGGGCCAGCCACGGGCCCAGCGCGGGGCCGCTGACCTTGGGGACCAGGTGGACGTCGTGGAGGTTCAGCGCGGCGGCGACCTCGCTCGCCAGGTGGCCTCCGGCCAGCCGTTCGGGGCGGTGCACCTTGATCTCGACGATGCCCTGCCTGCGCGCCTCGGTCAGCAGCCGGCTCACGGTCGCCCTGCTGACGCCCAGCCGTTTGGCGATGTCGGCCTGGGTGGCGTCGTGGAGGTAGTACTGCGACGCCGCGGCGTACATCAGCTCCTGGGGGAAGCGGGCTTCCTGTGCGGCGTCGACATTCATGCGCGCGCTCCCTGGGGATTCTCTGAACAATTGTGCTGAACGTATGCGCTCGACTATACCTTCGCGCCGCCTGGAAGAAAGGCTAGCGATCCTGGCGCGAATCCGGGATGCCCGGCCGGATCGCGCCCGCGACGAGGGCGTCGCCGAGCGGGGTGCGCGCGTACAGGACGCTGCGGCCGGTCCGGGTGCCGCTGATCAGCCCGGCCTCGCGGAGCGCCGCCAGGTGGCCGCCCGTGGTGCCGAGGCTCTGCCCGAGCAGCGCGGCCAGGTGGGTGGTCGTGGCCGGCGCGGCCAGCTCCTCCAGGACTCGGGCGCGGGTGCGCCCGATCAGCCGCGCCAGGCCGGCCCCCGCCCGGCGCCGTCCGGCCGCGATCCCGCGGGCGGGGTACACCAGCGCGGACGGCCACGCCTCCTCCAGGTACGCGCCCAGGTTGCCGATGAACGCCGACGGCAGGAACAGCAGCCCCTTGCCGCCCAGCCGGTACCACTCGTCCTGCGTGCCCATCGCGATCTCGATGTGGCCGTCGCCGTTCCAGCGCACCTGCTCGCTCAGGCCGTCGAGCGCCGCCGCCCACCCGTAGGCCGCCAGCCGCCCTGCCCGGTGCACCACGTCCCGCTCCAGGATCGCCTGGAAGTGCGGCCACTCCCTGGACACGATCTCCGTCCAGAGCGCCTCGTACGCGTCGGCGATGAGCCGCACCACGTCGGCGCCGAGCAGCAGGGTCCTGGCCTCCTCGGCGGGCGGCGGGCGGCGGGCCAGCACCGCGGCGATCTCGGCGTGCGCCTGCTCGATCGGGGTCTCCCTGACGGCGGACAGCTCCGCCTCGAACGGCACGCCCACGCCGGTGGGCGGGGGCGCGATGAAGTCCACGTTCGCGTCGCCCCGGTTGCCGGAGATCACGGCCGTGGCGCGCAGCGCCGGGTGGCGGCGCGCCAGCTCCCGGTACGCCGGCCGCCACCGGTCCACCCACTGCCGGTGCACGCCCGCCGGTCCGCGGCCGTCGAGCAGCCACTGCGCGTGCATGGTCTCGATCAGCGGCGAGATGGCGAACCGGCTGGCGGCCACGTCCTGCGGGGTGACCTCGATCCTGTACACCATCTTTCGGTTATATCCGAAAGCTTCGCCGCGAGCTCGGACCCCGGCCACCATCGGATGAACAGACGAGGCGGCCCCGGCCCTCCCTCCGGGGCCGCCCCTCCCACCCCTCCTGAGGAGATCCGCCTTGTCCACCGAACGCGCGGCGACCTACGGCGAGGTGTTCGCCGTCCGCGAGTTCCGGGTGCTGTTCGGCAGCTTCGCGCTGCTGGTGTCCGGCGACTCGATCAAGATGCTGGCGCTGTCGGTGCTGGTGTACGCGGAGAGCGGCTCGCCCGGGCTGGCCGCGGCCGCCTACATGGTGGGCTGGCTGCCGTACATCGTCGGTGGCATGTTCCTGCTGTCGCTGGCCGACCGGCTGCCCGCGCGGGGGCTCATGGTGGTGGGCGAACTGGTCAGGGTGGTGGTGTGCCTGCTGCTGGCGTACGCGGGGCTGCCGGTCTGGGCGATGCTGGCGCTGGTGCTGGTCACAGGGCTGTTCTCGCCCGTCTTCGGCGCCGCGCGCAGCGCCATGCTGCCGGACGTGCTGCCCGGTGACGCGTTCGTCCTGGGACGGTCGCTCCTGGGCGTCACCTCGGCCGGAGCCCAGATCGGCGGCCTGGCCGTGGGCGGCGCCTTCCTGGCCGCCACCGGCCCCCAGGGCGCCCTCGCGGCCACCGCCGCGCTCTCCGCCTTCGGCGCCCTGATCCTCCGCTTCGGCCTTCCGCCCGGTCCGCCCCGCCAGACTGACCGGCGGGGCTCCGCTTCCGGAGCGGTGCGGACCACGCTGCGGGTCAACAGAGTGCTGCTCGCCGACCGGCGGGTGCGCGGGCTGCTGCTGGCGTCGTGGGTGCCGCCGCTGTTCCTGGCCGGGGGCGAGGCGATGATCGTGCCGTACCTGGGCGGGCAGGGCAAGGCCGGCGTGGTGCTGGCCGCGGCCGCCGCCGGGATGGCCGTGGGGGAGTTCGCCGTCGGCCGGTTCGCCGCGCCGGCGCTGCGGGAACGGCTCTCGCTGCCGCTGGCGGTGCTGCTCGGGGTGCCGTGGCTGGGGTTCCTGGCCGCGCCCGGCGTCGGGTGGGCCGCCGCCCTCGCCGCCGTCGCGGCCGCGGGCCTCGCCTACCAGCTCGGGCTGCAGCGCCGTTTCGTCGACGCCGTGCCCGAGGACGTGCGCGGGCAGGCGTTCGGGCTGCTGTCGACGGGGCTGATGACCGGGCAGGCGGTGGGCGCGGCGCTCATCGGCGTCGTGGGCGAGGTGTTCTCACCCCGGCTCGGGATCGTGGTCGCGGGCGCCGCCGGCGTCCTCGCCGCCCTGGCCCTGTGGCGGCCCCTCCGCCCGGAGCCTGCCCCGGGGAGAATCACCGCCGAACAGACCCCCACCCGAACCCCCTGATCCGTTGATCCCCTCTCGGGCAGGGCGCCGCAACGGGTGCCTGAGGCCCGTCGACCCTGCCGTAAGTTCAGAAAAATCACGACCTTTTGGGAAACCCCTCGGGCTCGGCGCCGTCATGCGTGCCTGACGGCCCGCTCAGCCCGCCGTAGCCCCGGATTCGGGACCGCGTCCGCTGACGGGGCCGCCCGCGTCAGGGAGGGGAATCGTTCGGCCGAAGCTCTCTGGGGTGCGGCGCGTCGATCTCAGCGGGTCTCACGGGGGCAGCTCGCCCGAGCCGCGGGGGACGAGGCCGACCGGCAGCACCGGGTGCTCGGCGGGTCCGGTGTCGCCCGAGAGCCTGCGGAACAGCAGCTCGGCCGCCACCCGCCCCATGCGCGCCGGATCCTGCGCCACCACCGTCACGCCGAGCAGGTCCGACAGCTCGAAGTCGTCGAACCCGACCACCGCCGGCCCGCGCCGCCCCGCCAGCGCGCGCAGGGCCGTCACGGTGAGCCGCCCGTTGCCGGTGAACACCGCCGTCGGCGGCCGGTCCAGGGCCAGCATCCGGTCGAGCGCCGCCCGTACGGTGTCGAGCGCGGGGGACCGCATGCACACCAGCCGCTCGTCGTAGAGGTGACCCAGCGCGGTCCGGAAGCCGTGCAGCCGCCGCGCGGCCGTGAAGATCGACGGCTCGTCGCCGAGGAACGCGATCCTGCTGTGCCCGTGCGCGACGAGGTGCCGGGTGGCCAGCGCCGCGCCGCCCGCGTTGTCGGCGAGCACCGTGTCGACGTCGATCCCCGGCCCCGGCGGCCGGTCCACGAACACGGCCGGGGTGCCCGCGTCGAGCTCGGGCCGCAGGTAGGAGTGGTCCTCGCCGGCGGGCACCACGATCAGCCCGTCGACCCGCCGCGCGCAGAACGTGAGCACCAGCTCCCGCTCGCGCTCCGCGTCCTCGCTGGACGACCCGCTGAGCAGCAGGCACCCGTGGGCGGCGGCCACCGACTCCACGGCCCGGCTCAGCCCGGCGTAGAAGGGGTCGGCGACGTCCTCGATGACCAGGCCGATGGTGGCGGTGCGGCCCCGGCGCAGCACGCGGGCGCTCTCGTTGCGGCTGTAGCCGAGCCGGTCGATGGCGGCGCGCACCCGGTCGGCGGTCGCCGGATGCACGCCGGGCTCGCCGTTGACCACGCGGGACACGGTCTTGAGCGCGACGCCCGCGGCCGAGGCGACGTCCTTCATCGTCGGTCTCACGTCTAGGATCCTTTCTCACCTCGCAGTGCCGGACAACGTTGTCAAAGCACTGTGCGACAGGAGGAACCCGATGTCGTTCAGATCCGCACTGCTCGTCGCCGGCATCGTGCTGGCCGGGCTGAACCTCCGGCCCGCCATCGCCGGGGTCTCGCCGCTCCTCGACGAGATCATGACCGACGTCGGGCTCAGCCCCGCAGGAGCCGGCGGCATCTCCACGGTCATGGTGATCTGCCTGGGCGTGTTCGGGCCGTTGGCGCCGCTGCTCGCCCGCCGCATCGGGCTGGACCGCACGCTCCTGGCCGGCCTGCTGCTGCTCGCGCTCGGGGTGGTGCTGCGGGTCCTCGACGGCGCCCCGGTCCTGTACGCAGGCTCGGCCGTCGCGGCGACGGCCATCGCCGTGATGAACGTGATCATGCCCGCCATCGTCAAGCAGCACTTCCCCCACCGGCTGAACCTGCTGACCGGCGTCTACTCCTCGGCCATCGTGGGCGGCGCGGCGGGCGCCTCGGCCCTGGTCATCCCGCTGGAGAACGCCACCGGTCACGACTGGCGCGGCGTGTCGGCGCTGATGGCCGTGCCGGCCCTGGCCGCCGCCCTGCTCTGGCTGCCGCAGGTGTTCGGCAGGCAGGTGCTCCCCCCGCAGGGGCCGCGGCCCATCCGGGCGGTCCTGCGCAGCCGGGTGACCTGGCAGGTGACGGCCTGGATGGGGCTGCAGTCGGCGACGTTCTACATCATGCTGACGTGGCTGCCGAAGATCTTCCTGGACGCCGGGCTGCCCGCCGACCAGGCCGGTTACCTGCTCGGGCTGACGACTTTGGTCCAGGTGGCCGCCACGCTGGGGGTGCCGGTCCTGGCCGGGCGGCGGGCGTCGCAGGTGCCGTACGTGATGGCGGCGGGTGTGCTGACCGGCCTCGGCTACCTGGGGGTGCTGGTGGCGCCGACGACGGTGCCGTGGCTGTGGATGATCGTGCTGGGCATCGGTCAGGGCGCGTCGTTCGCGCTGGCGCTGCTGATCATCGCGCTGCGCCCGGCCGACCCGGCGGCGGTGACGGCGCTGTCCGCGGTGGCGCAGTCGCTCGGGTACGTGATCGCGGCGCTCGGCCCGCTGCTGTTCGGGTATCTGGGGCAGGTGTCCGGTGGCTGGTCCGTGCCGCTGGCGGCCGGGCTGGGCGTGGTGGGGGCGCAGCTGGTCACCGGATGGTTCGCGGGACGCCCTGCTACCTTAGGCAAGGCTAACCTTTAGCGAAGGGGTTCCGGGGTGCTGACCGAGGTGCTGGAACGCGTCGCCGCCGAGCGCGGTGGCGTGCTGGGCGTGGAGCCGGGCCTGGTCATCGAGCCCGACGAGAGCTGGACGGCCGTCGCCGGTCTGGTGCGGGAGCCGTACACGGTGCTGGGCGAGCTGGTCGACGAGACGGCGGCGCGCTGGAACGCGCCACGCCACGTCGGCGCGGCGCTGTTCTGGAAGACCTACGGCTACTGGCACACGCTGCCGATGGCGCTCGGCTGGGCGCTGGACGGGCGCGTGCCGATCATGAAGCTGGCCGACACGTACGTCAGGCGCTCCGACGCCGGGGTGACGATCGCGGCGAGCCGGGTGAGCTGGACGGAGGGCGCCGGCGCGATCCGGGAGGCGCTGGCGGAGTCGCAGCGGCCTCTGGTCAAGGCGATCGGCTCGATGGCCAGGGTGGGCGAGCGGACCTTGTGGGGCTCGACGGCCGAGGCGTTCGCGCACCCTCTGATCTCGATGGTGCCCGGCGACTACATGGACCTGCTCAGGCGCGTCGGCGAGCCGGTCGACGGACTGATCGAGCCGTCCGGCGACGGATACTTCCGCCGTACCTGCTGCCTGTGGGTGACGCTGCCGGACGCCGAGCCGTGCGGGAGCTGCTGCGTGCTGAGGAAGCCCGCCGCCTGAACACGGACCTGGGGACGGCGGCTTGGATGGCGTCTGATCGCGGGGACGCGGAGTGCCTGAACGCGCGGCGTGACCGGGGCGTTACCACGCGGTCACCGGAATGTCGGTGGCGGCGTTTATCGTGGCGGGATGCCCCGCAAGCGAGCGACGATCCGGGAGGTGGCGCGCGCCACGGGCCTGTCCCAGGCCGCCGTCTCCTACGCGCTGCGCGGCGTGCAGGTCGCGCCCGAGACCGTCGAGCGGGTCCGCGCCGCCGCGGCCGAGCTCGGCTACGAGGCCGACCCGATCGCCCGCGCCCTGGCCAGCGGCCGCACCGGCATGATCGGGCTGCTCTGCGCCTCGCTGGAGGACCTCTGGCAGCAGTCGCTGGCCGTGGGCATCAGCAGGGGCCTGCGCGAACGCGACCGCTACGCGCTCATCCTCGACGCCGCCGGCGACCCGGCGCGCGAGCGGGCGCTCGCCGGCCAGCTGCGTGACCAGCGCGTCGACGGCCTCATCGTGCAGCCGCTCGACCCCGCCGCGCCGTTCTGGCCCGAGCTGTGCGCGTCGCTGCCGGTGGTCGCGGTCGGCGACTCGCTGCGCGGCACCGCCGCCGAGGTCGTCTTCGACAACCGGCGCGGCGTCACGCTCGCGCTGGAGCACCTGCGGGCGCTCGGCCACCGCCGCGTCGGCGTGCTCACCCCCACCCGGCCCAGCACCCCCGACCGTCCCGCCGACGTGCACGTCCTGGCCGAGGCCGAGCGGCTGGGCCTCGACATCGAGGTGGCGAGCGCCGCGCACGGCCCGATCGCCGCCACGCGGGCCGCCCGCGACCTGCTCGGCGGCGCCCGGCCGAGCGCCGTCTTCTGCTTCGCCGACTCCATCGCCTACGGCGTCTACGCCGCCGCCCGCGAGCTGGGGCTGTCGATCCCCGGCGACGTCTCGGTGATGGGCTACGACGACCACCCGATGTCCGGCCTGCTCACTCCCGAGCTGTCCACCGTCGACTGGAACATCGACGGCATCGTCGGCGCGGCCGTCCGCCTCATGACCGACGCGGCCGACGGCCAGGGCGAGCGCCGGCGCGTCGTCCAGCTGCCCACCCTGCGCGAGCGCGAGTCGGTGGCCGACCTCAGTCGTCGGGGATGAGCCAGCTGAGCAGCCAGGTCACCACGCTGATGATGATCGCGCCGAAGAACGCGTCGGGCCAGAAGGAGTCGACATGGAAGGGGATGCTCAGCTGGCCGGCCACCCAGCTGGTCAGCAGCAGCATGGCGGCGTTGATGACCAGCAGGAACAACCCGAGGGTGAGCACGATCAGCGCGCACCCGAGGCCTTTCACGATGGGTTTGACGATGGCGTTGATGAGGCCGAAGATCAGCGCGACGACGAGGAGCGTGCCCCAGTAGCTCGCCGAATACTCCGGCGCCGTCACGTCGATGCCGTCGAGGAACTGGACCGCCACCCAGAGCGCGACCGCGGCCGCGAGGGTTCTGATGATGAATCTCACGCTGCTTGATCCTCCCACTGCCGTCGCCATACGGATAGGCCGGAGCGGATCCCGATGCGTTACCGCCCCGCTCGCCCGGGAAAGGGGGAGGTTACCAGGGAGGAGCGAGATGGACGCCACCGGACTCGAAACGCTGTCGGACAGCGAGCTGCACGAACGCGCCGTGCGCTACGCCGTCCGCCATGGGGACCTCGGGTTCCTGTGGAACCTGCTCAAGGTGATCCCCGCGGCCGAGGCGGCCACCGGCCACGCGAGCGAGACGACGGCCGACCTCACCCGCGTCTCGGCGCTGCTGAGCGACGCGATGACCGCGGGCGAGGGCAACCTGGGGGCGGCGCTGCGCCCCGTCTACCTTGAGTATCTACGCGAGCATCCCGACGCCTAGCCGGCCAGCTAGCCGGCCAGCTAGCCGGCCAGCTAGCCGGCCAGCAGGGTGCCCGCCCCGCTGTAGGCGGCCAGGCCGGGGGTGCCGAACTCCTGGCCGTCACGGGTCACGATCAGGCTCTGGTACGGGCCCTCGCCCAGCTCGATCCCGAAGCGCCTGGCGAGCACCGGTCCCATCGCGTACATGGCGGTGGCGTAGGCGTCCGCCACTCCCAGGTCGGGACCGAGCACGGTGACGGACGACAGAGCCTCCTGCCGCTCGCCCGTACGGGGGTTCACGATCTCGGCGCGGCCGGAGGTCGCGACGGCCAGGTCGTGGGCGAACAGGACCCTGCGCACCACCCCGGTCTTCGGGTCGCGGACGCCGATCCGCCAGCGCTTGCCCGGCGAGGCCGAGCCGCGCACCCGGATGTCGCCGCCGGCGTCGATGAGGTGGTCCACCGCTCCCGACTGCGTCAGCGCCCGTGACAGCCGCTCCAGCGCCCAGCCTTTGATGTAGCCGGACGGGTCGACCCTGCCGTTGATCCGGGCCTCGAACCAGCCGTCGGTCGCTTTGCTCAGTTCGTCGCACCGGTGGAGCACCTCGACGAGCTCCGGCACCTGACGCAGGGTCTGCCCGCGGTTGAGGCGGAAGATCTGGCTGTCCTCGTCGTCCGGGTCGAACGTCTCTTCCACCCACCGCAGCCACCTGAACGCGTGGTCGAGCACGGGAGTGAGCTCCCGCGTCGGCAGGGCGGTACGGATGTCGACACTGACGTGTGTGCCCATGAAGTTCCCGACACGGGCCGTTCCGGGGAAAGTCGTCACCTTCGCCTCCTTGTCCCCAGTAACACTCTCATAACGTCCGTAATGTCGGGTTAAGGGTATGTCGCAGCTTTACCGGCCTTTTACCGTGTCCTGGCCGTCCGCACCTGGGCGCCGGGGACGGCCAGCCGGGAGAGCGCGCCGCGCACGTACCGCTGGAAGTGCCGGGGGCCGGCGAGGATCACCTCGCGCTCGACGATGTCCGGAACCTGCCTGCTCAGGCCGGAGGCGCTCAGCCGCTCCTTCGTCCGCGGGTCGTGCTCCGCGCCGACCACCAGCACCAGGCCGTACCGCTGGTGAAGGTCGAGCAGTTCGGCGTCGACCCGCTCGGTGCGGTAGACGGCGACGGTGTCCGCGCCCTTGCCGGCCAGCAGCCCCCGCAGCGCGCCGGGCTCCAGCCCGGTGGCGATGAGCACGGTGCCCTTCGTGTGCCGGCCGTGGACGCGTACCGCCATGACGGCCGCCACCGCGTACACGGCCAGAGCCGCGCTCGTGACCGGGGACGCGTGACCGAGCAGGTACGCGGCCGGCGCCGCACCCGCTCCCAGACAGAAGAGGAGGGAACCGAGGAATTTCCGCTCACTAGCCATGATTGAACGATGCGTCTCGAAGATGAGAAGCATCTGAGTAAGGTCTAAAACATGGCTAACGTGCGGGTAGAGCGGACCGAGGACGGCGGATTCCTGGCGACCAATGCCAGAGGCGCCCAGGTGCGGATGGGTGGTGCGGAGGACGGCGTGTTCACGCCTGTCGAGTTGTTGCTCGCGGCGCTGGGCGGGTGTCACATCGTCACCGTCGAGCCGTTGACCGCCAAGCGCGGCCAGCGGCTGGTGCGCCTGGCCATGGAGGTCTCGGCCGACAAGGTCGAGCCGAACCGCCTGGGTCCCGTCACCGTCCGCTACGACGTCGAGCTGCCCTCGGAGGAGGCCGACGAGGTGTTCAGGGCGGTGGCGCACCGGGTGCACGAGAAGTACTGCACCGTCGGCCGCTCGCTCGAAGAGGGCACCGAGGTCCGTTTGGAGATCCCGTAGCCCTGATTAAACGGATATTCGACTGCGTTATGACGCGGTCGTTGCATAGGCCCCGGTAGCGTCGTAGACAGGTCGGAAGCATGGTGACCGGCCGAGAGACCTACACCGAAAAGCAGGCAGCGGAGGGGGACCGCTCGTCTGCAGCGCGGGACCGCCGGGGCTTTTGGGGGAAAGCCGACCGGCCTGGACCGCCACCGGACCGGGGTCGGGCAGATTTGGGGGAACTGCCCGGCCCCGGTCTCATACCCACCGGAGCCGGGCGGCAGACCGCCCGGCTCCGACTTTTTGATCTTTGCGTATCGTACGGTTCCGTGACGAAGATCCTCATTGACTGCGATCCCGGCATCGACGACGCCATGGCCCTGGCCCTCGCGGCCGGCGCGCCCGGTCTGGAGGTCGTCGCCGTCACCACCGTGGGCGGCAACGCCGACCTGGCCGTGACCACCAGGAACGCGCTGGCGCTGCGGGAGTTCCTGGACCTGGGCGACATCCCGGTCGCCCCGGGAAGCCCCGGCGCCCTCCTGCACCCCGTCGTCCGCGCCGATCACGTGCACGGACCCACCGGCCTCGGCGCCGCCGTGCTCCCCGAACCGGTGCGCGCGGCGGCGGACGGGCACGCGGTCGACGTCATCATCGACACCCTGCGCGCCGCCCCCGGCGAGGTCACCCTCGTCGCGATCGGCCCGCTCACCAACATCGCGCTCGCCGTCCGCAGGGAGCCGCGCGTCGTGGAGTGGGCCCGCGACCTGGTCATCATGGGCGGCTCCTACACGCGCGGCAACCACAACCCGGCCGCCGAGTTCAACATGCTCGCCGACCCGGAGGCCGCAGCCATCGTCTTCAGGTCCGGCTGGACGGTGAAGATGCTGGGCCTGGACGTGACGCTCACCGCCGTCGTCACCTCCGCGGTGCTCGACCGCATGCGGCCGCTCGGCCGGCTGGCCGAGTTCCTGATCCCCGCCGCCACCTCCTACGGCGTGGTCACCGCCGACGGCGGACCCACCATCCACGACGCGTGCGCGGTGGCGTACGTGCTGGACCCGGCCCTGGTGACGATGACGCCGGCCGTGGTCGACGTGGAGACCAGGGGCGAGCACACCCGGGGCATGACCGTCGTGGACTTCCGGCCGATGGACCGTGTCCCCAACGCGCTCGTCGGCACCCACCTGGACGTGGACCGCTTCTGGGACACGATGCTGGACGCGTACGGCAGGCTGGCCGAGCGCCTGGGCTGACGCGCGCGTGGTGCGGGGAGTGTTCGGCGGCTGATACAGTTACACGTGTTGCGGGCGCCGCTAGCTCAGTTGGTCAGAGCAGCTGACTCTTAATCAGCGGGTCCGGGGTTCGAGTCCCTGGCGGCGCACCATCAAGAAACCCCGATTCGGTTCAGCCGGGTCGGGGTTGTTTCATGTCCGGACCGGTTTCCGCGACGAGTCATCCTCCACCCACCTGAGCCCGCGACAGGGCAGGAGTGAGTCTTTGCCTGTGAGCTGTCGAGGGTTGAGGGCATGGGGGGAAGAGGCCAACGGAGGAGAGGAACGGTGACATGACAGATGTTTCCGGACAGGGGTCCGGCACCGGTGACCAGCGGCAGATTCTGACGAACCGGCAAGGCCACCCCGTATACGACAACCAGAACCAGCGCACGGTCGGCGCCAGAGGCCCCGCGACGCTGGAGAACTACCAGTTCCTGGAGAAGATCAGCCACTTCGACCGGGAGCGCATCCCGGAGCGGGTGGTGCACGCCCGCGGCGCGACCGCGTTCGGCTTCTTCGAAGCGTACGGGAAGATCGGCGACGAGCCGATCAGCCGCTACACCCGCGCGAAGCTGTTCCAGGAGGCGGGCAAGCGGACCGACGTGGCGCTGCGGTTCTCCACGGTCATCGGCGGCCGGGACTCGGCGGAGACGGCCCGCGACCCTCGGGGGTTCGCGGTCAAGTTCTACACCGAGGACGGCAACTGGGACCTGGTCGGCAACAACCTGGCCGTGTTCTTCATCCGGGACGCGATCAAGTTCCCCGACGTGATCCACTCGCTCAAGCCCGACCCGGTGACGTTCCGGCAGGAGCCGAACCGGATCTTCGACTTCATGTCGCAGACGCCCGAGTGCCTGCACATGCTGGTCAACCTGTTCAGCCCGCGCGGCATCCCGTCCGACTACCGCCACATGCAGGGGTTCGGCGTCAACACCTACAAGTGGGTCAACCAGCAGGGCGAGACCGTGCTGGTCAAGTACCACTGGATGCCCAAGCAGGGCGTGCGCAGCATGACCGAGCTGGACGCCGCCGTCGTCCAGGCCCAGGACCTGGGGCACGCCACCCGTGACCTGCACGAGGCGATCGACCGGGGCGACTACCCCGAGTGGGAGCTGCTCGTGCAGATGATGAGCGACGACGAGCACCCCGAGCTCGACTTCGACCCGCTCGACGACACCAAGGTGTGGCCGGAGAACGAGTTCCCGGCCAGGCCGGTCGGGCGGCTGGTGCTCAACCGCAACGTGTCGAACAACTTCGCCGAGAACGAGCAGATCTCCTTCGGCACCGGCGTGCTGGTCGACGGCCTGGACTTCTCCGACGACAAGATGCTCGTCGGCCGGACGTTCTCGTACAGCGACACCCAGCGCTACCGGGTCGGCCCGAACTACCTGCAGCTCCCGGTCAACCAGGCGAAGAACGCGGAGATCCGGACGAACCAGCGCGACGGTCAGATGACGTACTTCGTCGACACCGCCGGCGAGTCGCCGCACATCAACTACGAGCCGTCGCTGATCGACGGGCTGCGCGAGGCCGAGTACCCCACCGTGGACGAGGAGGGGCCGGTCATCTCCGGGCGGCTGACCCGCAAGCGCATCCCGAGGACCAACGACTACACCCAGGCGGGGCAGCGTTACCTGCTCATGGAGGAATGGGAACGCGACGACCTGGTGGCCAACTTCACGGCGAACCTCAGGCAGTGCGACCGGCGCATCGCCGAGCGCATGGTCTGGCACTTCCTCATGGCCGAGGACGAGCTGGGCCTGCGCGTCGGCGAGGGGCTCGGCATCACGCCCGACGACGTGGCGCACCTGGAGCCGCTCGCGACCCAGGACCTCACCAAGGAGGAGCGGGAGCGCATGGCGAACCTCGGCAGGAACGGGCCGCGCGACGTGCAGGGCCTGAAGATGACGCACTGCGTGCCGAACGAGCGCGCCGCGCGCGCCGAGCAGTAGTCCCGGACAGTCCCGGAAGTCACCCCAGGCGGCGGAGCAGGGCCTGCTTCGCCGCGCTGAACTCCTCGTCCGTCAGCACGCCCTGGCGGTGCAGCTCGCCGAGCTCGGACAACTGGCCCAGGATCGTCTGCGTCTCCGCCGTCGTGCTCGGCGGCGGGGGCAGCTCGGCGGGCCCGCGCGGGATGCGGGCCAGGACGGCCGCCGCGACCAGGCAGGTCGTCCCGCCGAACCGCTGCACCCCCCACGACAGGCAGCGCGGGTCCTTCTGCGGCGGCCTGAGCGGGCCCTCGTCCTTGGGATGGAAGCGCAGGACGCCGTAGCCCATGCCGCTCTGCGGCTTCCACTCCACGCCGGTCAGGTCGGTCACCGCGAACTCCTGCGGGCCCGCCTCGTCCTTGGCCGTCGAGGCGAAACCGGTCCACTCGACGCGCACGCGCTCGCCGTCGAAGCTCACCGTGCCGTCGCCCGCGGTCGCCGTGATCGGCACCTCCGGGCCGGGCAGCACGAAGTCCTCGCACGGCCCCGCCGCCGTCTGCCACACCGCGAGGCTGTCGCGGACCTCGTCGGCGAAGTACTCGGCCGCGCCGGTGCGGTCCTTCGGGATCTGCAACCGGTACGGGTCGGCGGGCGCGGTGAGCGAGCCCGCCACCGCGTCGGTCAGCGGGTCGGCCCCCTTGCGCAGGCGCAGCCTGAGATGGCCGCCCTTGCGCGCGGGCTCGAACGTGGCCCCCGCGATCGCCTCCAGCGGGATGACCAGCTCTCCCAGCGCTTTGCGGATCTCGTGCACGTCGCGCCCGCTGCCCGGCACGATCCGCAGCGTCTCGCCGTCGAAGGTCCACACGCCGTCGGCAAGCGCGATCTCAGCCATGCGTTCCAGCCTAGTAGCGGGAAACCGTCCGGTAGCGCGACTTAAGTAGCGAGACCCGTCTCATGGGGCGGGAGGTGGCGCCCAGCGGCGACCGACCGGCTTGCCGTACCCGGAGCACCTGGTGGAGGCGCTGGAGTTCGCCGTCGTCATCGGCTGACTCCGTCGGTGGTGCGGTCGAGGAGTGCCAGGTCGGCGCGGCGGGGGAGGCTCTCCCAGTCGCCCTGGGAGGTGACCGCGAACGCCCCCGCGGCGCAGGCGGTGCGCAGCCGGTGCTCGGGCTCGGCGCCCTCCAGCCAGTCGGCCAGCCATCCGGCGGCGAACGCGTCGCCCGCGCCCACCGGGTCCACCTCGGTGACCTGGTAGGCGGGCGCCCGGTACGCGACGCCGTCGGACAGTTCGACAGCACCCCGCGAGCCCAGCTTGACCAGCACGTGGCGCGGGCCCAGCGCGGCCAGCGCCTCCGCCACCGCGACCGGCCCCTCCGGGACGGCTCCTTCCGCGTCCTCCCGCGGCCCGTCGTGCGGCGGGGCCGGGAAGGTGTCCGGGAGGAGCAGGCGGGCCTCCTCCTCCGTGGCGAACAGCATGTCCACCTGGCCGATCACCTCGCGCAGCCAGGCGCCCGCCTCCGCCGGGGACCACAGGGCCTTGCGGTAGTTGACGTCCAGGGACACCTGGACTCCCGCGCTCCGCGCCACCTCGACGGCGTGCCGTACGGTCGCGCGGGCGGACTCCGACAGGGCCGGGGTGATCGCGGTGACGTGCAGCACGCGGGCGCCCCTGATCAGGTCCGGGTCCAGGTCCTCCGGACGGATGCGTGAGCCGGCGCTGCCCGCGCGGTAGTAGCGGACGTCGATGTGGTCGGCCGTGCGGCGGCCCTTGATCATCAGGCCCGTCGGCGCCTCCAGGTCGGGGACGGCACGCACGTCCACGCCCTCGCCCGCGAGGGCCGAGCGGATCAGGTCGCCGAAGTCGTCGGCGCCCACCCGGCCCGCCCAGCAGGCCGTGCGGCCCAGCCGGGCGACGCCGATCGCCACGTTGGACTCGGCGCCGCCGAGCCCCAGGTCGAAGTCGCGGGCGAAGCGCAGCGGGCCGGTGCGGCGGGCCGCGAACAGGGCCATCGTCTCGCCGAAGGTCACCAGGTCTGTCATCGGATTGAGTTCGGGCACGCATGAAAACCTATTTCGGCGCGCGCCCGTATGCCAATCGTCGGGATCTGAGGGCTCCGGCCGGGGGCGACCCGTCAGCGGCGGCTCGGTGGTGGTTCAGGTGTGGGGACGGGGAGGAGGGGGGCGACTCCGGAGGTGGCGTCGCCGAGCCATTCGAGCGTGCGGCGGGCGTCCTTGACGACGGTGGCCACGCTGACGGCCAGGGCGACGGCGGCGACCAGCGCCAGCGCGGGCGACAGGAGCCCGAGCCGTCTGGGCCTGGACGCCGGCAGGCAGGCCAGCGCCCACGAGCGGGTCTCCTCGCGCGGCCGGTCGAGCCAGCCGCGCAGGCGCGGCCAGGCGTGGAAGAGGGCGGCGGTGGCGGGCACGAGGCGGTCGCCGGTGACGGCCACCAGGGTGCCGGCGTCGGTGCGGGCGGGCGGGACGGCGACGCTGGGCCGGACGAGCAGCCCCGACTCCAGCAGCCGGGACAGGACGGGCTCGTCGAGGGAGGGGGCGGCGGCCGGTGGCGCGCCGGGGGCCAGCTCGACCAGGAGGTCCCTCAGCCGGTCCCGCTCGACGGCGGTCAAGGACGCGTACAGCTCCTCGGCCACCTCGCCCAGCGCGGGCGGCCCCGGCAGGGACGGCACCCGGGCCGACGTCGGGAGCGGCAGGGCGTCGGCTGAGGGCCGGGACGACGGGTCCTTGGACAGGGCGCGCGCCACCCGGTCGCGCAGCCGCGGCGGGAGCGCCGTCAGGTCGGGGTCGCAGGACAGCAGCCGGTGCATGACCTCGCCCATGGAGCCGCCGCGGAACGGGTCGTCGCCCGTGGCCGCGAACAGCACCAGCGCGCCCCAGGCGAACACGTCGCCCGCCGCGCCGCCCGGCTGCCCCGTGACGACCTCGGGGGCGAGGTAGGTGCGGGTGCCGCCGATCGAGCCGGGCACGCCGGGGCAGATCACCTTCGGGCCGTCGCCGGTGAGCAGCACCTTGCCCGGCCGCAGGTCGCCGTGGGCGAGCCCGGCGGCGTGGAGACAGGCGAGCGCGGACGCCACCGCCGTGGCCAGCGCGACCAGCTCCTCACCCGCGTACGGGCCGTGCAGGGAGATCGCCTCCCGCAGGGACGGCCCGCTCGCGAACTCGCTCACCACGTAGGCGGGCGTGCCGCCGGACCGGACTTCGAGGACGCTCGCGAGATGCGGGTGGGTCACGGGCCGGACGCGGGGGAGGGGACCGCGCGGGACTCTGACCGCGAACCTGCGCCCCTCGTCGTCGTAGGCGTCGTAGACCACGCCGTGGCGGCCCGCGCCGAGCCGCCCCGCCAGCCAGTAGCCGCCGAGCCTCTCGGGATCACCAGGCACCGAGCGCATCATCGAAAGGCTTAGACGCACCCCGACGAGAATTTGTTGCGCACGGCTCCCAGAACGCCACAGGCCCCCCGCGCGCCTCGGGGAGCCCGTGGGTAAAGATCATTATTACAGCAATCCGGATCTTGCTTGCCAATCGGGCCGCAGCACGGACATGACGAGGGAGTCGTACCACTCGCCGTCCCAGCGCAGCGCGTCGCGGAGCCGGCCCTCCTCCACGAAGCCGAGCTTCTCGTAGACGTGGCGGGCCCGGTCGTTGAACGCGAACACCTCCAGGCCCACCCGGTGCAGCGGCGTGGTGCGGAAGGCGTGGTCGAGGGCGAGCGCGATGGCCTCGGTGCCGTAGCCCTTGCCGAAGGCCCGGTCGCCGATGAGCGCGATGCGCAGGTTGCACGACAGGTTGGGCTCGTCGAGCTCGTTGAGCACGACCTCGCCCACGTAGTCGCCGCCGGCCTCGATGGCCAGGTCGAGGCGGTCCGCCTGGCCGGCCCGCGTGGCGCACCAGCGCCGGCACGCCTCCAGCTCGAAGGCGGCGTGGGAGCCGGTCAGCCGCCGCACCTCGGGATCGGAGACCAGCGCGAACAGGCCGTCGGCGTGCTCGGCCCCCACCGGCCGCAGCGTCACCCGCTCGCCGGTCAGCACGGGTTTGTCGGAGAACATCGCCCCTGGTTATCAGTCCCGGCCGGGCGCGGGCAAACCCGAATCGCGCAGCACGGCCGCCAGCACCTCCTCCGGTTTGAGCACGCCCACGTCGTACTTCAGGTCCGCCACTTCACGGAAGTACGGCTCGCGCCGGGCGCGCAGGGCGGCCGGGGCGAATTCGGGCCGGTGGTCGCTGGTGCGCATCCGCTGGGTGAGCACCTCGTCGTCGGCGTCCAGCCAGATCACCGTGGCGGCGCGCATCGCCTCGCGGGCCCGCTCGTCGTCGAGCGTGCTGGCCGCCGCGGCGATCACCTTGGGCTCGCCGGCGAGCTCCTCGATCAGGTGCTCGGCCTCCCGCTCGTGCAGCACGTCGGCTCCCTCGCGGGCGGCGATCTCCGCGGACGGGCCTCCGTATCTCGACCGCAGAAAGGAGTCGCTGTCGCTGAACGGAAGGCCGAGAGCCTCGGCGATGAGCCGACCTGTCGTGCTCTTACCGCTGCCCATCAGCCCGATTAACACGATTGGTTTGTTTTTCTTCATGTGGATAGAGGTTCCTCGTGTCAAGGAGGTAAATCAAATGACCATCGCCGGAAGCATCATCCTCATCATGCTCGGTGCGATCCTCACGTGGGCCGTCGAATTCGATCTCGCCGGTGTGGACATCAACGTCGTCGGCGTGATCATCATGCTCGGCGGACTGGTCGGATTGCTGTTCGCCCTCTACCGGATCAACGTCACGCGCAGGGCGGTCGGCCCGATCGAGGAGCCGGTCCACCGGCACGAGATCTACGAGGAGCCCGAGGCACGCAGGACGACCGTGTACGAGGAGCGTCGACACTACGACGAGCCGCCGCTCTAGGAGGTGAGCCGGACATGCCGGCCAGAGAGGAACTCCCGTCCACCATCCGCCGCTCCCCGAAGAAGGCGCAGGACACGTGGATGAAGGCGCACGACTCGGCCGTCGAGACGTACGGCGAGGGCAGGCGCGCCCACATGACGGCCTTCGCCGCGCTGAAGCACTCCTTCGAGAAGGTGGGAGACCACTGGGAGCCCAAGTCGAAGAAGGGGCCGTCGGACAAGGGCGCGACGGACCGTTCTGGACGCACGGCCGAGGGCGTCGACGCCAACGCCAGCAAGGAGCACCTGCGCGGCGTGGCCGCCGACCTGGACATCAGCGGCCGTTCGAAGATGAGCAAGCAGGAGCTCGTGGACGCCATCAAGAAGGCGAACAGGAAAGCGACCGCGAAGGCCCGCGGCTGATCCGCGCCCGCCGCGGCGGTACGGGCCGGCCACCGGAGACGGCGGCCGGCCCGTACGTGTCGTGATGCCGGTCACCGGGAGACGGCGGCCGGCCTTCTCGGTGCTCACACCAGTCTGTTGACCGCCGCGACGATGGCGTGACGGTCGATGCGCGCGTCGGCGAGCTGCTCCCCGGGCGTGGCCGAGCCGGGCATGCCGTGCACGGCCAGCTTCACCACCCGCGGCCCCAGCTCGGACACCGCGTCCAGCACGGCGTCGCCCAGGCCGCCCTCCGGCCGGTGGTCCTCCACCGTGATGAGGTTGCCGGTCGTGGTCGCCGCCTCGACCAGCACCGCCGTGTCGATCGGCTTGATCGAGTACATGTCCACCACGCCGACCTGGACGCCCTCGGCGGCCAGCGTCTCGGCGGCGGCCAGCGCCTCGTGCACGGTGATCCCGGCGGCCACGATCGTGGCCCGGTCCGACGGCGAACGGCGCAGCACGCACGAGCCGCCGATGGGGAAACGCTCGCCCCGCTGGTGGATGACCGGCGTCGCGCCGCGCGTGGTGCGCAGGTACGACACCCCGGTCAGGTCCGCCATCTCCACGGTCAGGGCCGCGGCCTGGTTGGCGTCGCACGGGTAGAGCACGGTGCTGTCGTACACGGCCCGCATCATGGCCAGGTCCTCCAGCCCCATCTGGGACGGGCCGTCCTCGCCGATCGACACCCCCGCGTGCGAGCCGACCAGCCGGATCGGCGACCGGCTCACGCCCGCCATCCGGATGAAGTCGTACGCCCTGGTGAGGAAGGCGGCGAAGGTGGCCGCGTACGGGACCCAGCCGCGCACGGCCAGGCCCATGGCGGCGGCGACGAGCTGCTGCTCGGCGATGTACATCTCGAAGAACCGCTCGGGGAACGCCCGGCCGAACTCCTCGGTCTTGGTCGAGTCGGCCACCTCGCCGTCGAGCGCCACCACGTCGCCGCGGGCGGCGCCCAGCGCGGCCAGGGCCTCCCCGAACGCGCTCCTGGTCGCCACCTGGTCGCCGACCTTGTACTCGGGCAGCACCAGCTCGCCGCCCTCGAACCGGTACGGCTCGCCCGCGCGGTCCGGAGACCGCACCTCCACCCGCAGGTCGCGTTCGCCGCCGAGCTCCGCGACGGCGGGCTCCGGCTCCTTCAGCGGCTTGCCGTGCGCGCCCTCGCGGTCGGCCACCGCCCGCACGCCCTCGCCCTTGCGGGTCCTGGCCAGAATGGCGGTGGGCCGCCCGCGGACGCCGTGCGCCTCCTGGAACGCGTCGTCGATCGCGCCGGGGTCGTGCCCGTCGACCTCGATCGTGTGCCAGCCGAACGCGCCGAACCTGCGCGCGTACGCCCCGGTGTCCCAGCCGTGGCGGGTGGGGCCGCGCTGGCCCAGGCGGTTGACGTCCACGATCAGGGTCAGGTTGTCCAGTCCCGTGTCGCCGGCCTGCTCGGCCGCCTCCCAGATGGAGCCCTCGGCCAGCTCGCTGTCGCCGCACAACACCCACACGCGGTACGGCATGCGCTCCAGCCTGCCGGCCATCGCCACGCCGACCCCGACAGGCAGCCCCTGGCCGAGCGAGCCGGTGGCGACGTCGACCCAGGGCAGCCTGGGCGTCGGATGGCCCTCCATCCGGCTGCCGCGCTTCCTGAACCTGAGCAGTTCCCTGTCGGTGACCGCGCCGGCCGCCTTGAACAGTGAGTACAGCAGGGGCGACGCGTGGCCCTTGGAGAAGATGAGGTGGTCGTTCGCCGGGTTGCCCGGGTCCTCGAAGTCGTAACGCAGGTGGTGGGCGAAGAGCACCGCCATCAGATCGGCGGCGGACATCGACGACGTGGGATGGCCGGAGCCCGCCTCGGCGGAGGCTCTCACCGAGTCGACGCGGAGCTGCGCGGCCAGCTCTCCGAGAAACCGCAGATCTCGTTCAGCCATGATTCCCTCCGATCGTTTCCGGGCGCCTACCCGTGGGGGATCGGGCGAATCGTGCTGCGATTCCCGGCCGGGCCGCTTGTTCCGGCCCATCCGGAACGGCCGAGAAGGGACCGCTCAGCGGGATTTCCGCATCAGGGCCGCCGCGCCCGCCGCCGCGGCCGCCAGGGTGAGCATGACCGACCGGCGGTGCTGGGAGAGCCAGAGCTGCGGGCTGCGGTGGTGGCCGCGGTCGTCGAAGCCGCCGTGCGCGCCGTGGTCCTGATGCTCGTCGGCCGGCTCCCACAGGTTCGCGGCGCCGCTCGGGGGCTGCCCGTCGGTCTGCTGCGCCTGGACGCCGGTCCTGGCCAGGTAGCGGTCCACCAGCGCGGGGGCGGCGCGCTGGGCCAGGAGGGCGGCCGCGGTGGTGCCGCCGACCCAGTACTCCTTGCGTTCCGGGTGCGCGGCCGCGTACACGACGCCCCGGGCGGCCACCTCGGGCTGGTAGATCGGGGGCACCGGCTGGGGATGGCGGCGCAGCTTGGACAGCACCCAGTCGAACTGCGGCGTGTTCACCGCCGGGAGCTGGACCATCGTGACCCGGACATCGCTCCCTTCCGCGAGCAGCTCGGTGCGCAGGGACTCGGTGAAGCCCCTGATGGCGTGCTTGGCGCCGCAGTACGCCGACTGCAGGGGGACGGCCCGGTGCGCCAGGGCCGAGCCCGTCTGCACGATCGTGCCCCGGTTGCGCGGGCGCATCAGGTCCAGGGCGACCTTGGTGCCCCAGACGTAGCCCAGGTAGGTGACCGCGGTCGCGCGCTCGTACTCCTCGGGGGAGATGTCGGCGAACCGGGCGAACACCGAGGAGAACGCCGAGTTGATCCATACGTCGATGGGGCCCAGCTCGGCCTCGATCCGCTCGGCGGCCTTCCTGACCTGCTCGTAGTCGGCGACGTCCGCCTCGTAGACCTGGCCGACGCCGCCGGCCGCGCCGACGTCGACCGCCGCCGCGCCGAGGCCCGTGGTGCCCCGGGCGATGAGCGCCACCTTGGCGCCCTTCGCGCCGAGCTCGCGCACCACCGCCCTGCCTACCCCGCCGCTCGCGCCCGTGACGACGACCACCCTGTCCTGGAGGATGTGGGGAGCCATGGGCGAGTCAGCCGATCTCTCCGACGTCACTGTCCTTCTGCTTGCGTACGGCCCGCCAGATGTTGATCACCGTGAGAATCGCCAGGACGACGGTGATCCCGGTCATGACCCAGGCCTTCGCGATGAGGCTGAGCACGCACATCGCGAACAGGAACACCAGGATGAACGAGCCCACCCTGATGTGGACCACGTCCCGTGGCGTGGCGGGGACCATCGCATGGCCCTTCTTGTCCCTTGTCTCGACCCAATCCTTGTTGTCGCTCATGTAGCTGCACCTGCCCGAGCCGTTTGCCGCCTAACACGCCGGGTAGCGCGGCAGACGTGCCCGAGCTGCATCCCAGCGACCAGAACGAACCGGGGATCACCCGGCGCCGTCGAGGCCGCGGGTTCAGCTATCGCGGACCCGGCGGCGAGACCGTCCGCGACCATGCGACGCTGGCCAGGATCAGGGCGCTGACGATCCCGCCGGCCTGGACCGACGTGTGGATCTGCGCCTCGCCCCACGGGCACCTGCAGGCGGTCGGCACCGACGCGGCCGGGCGCCGCCAGTACCGCTACCACGACCTGTGGCGGCAGCAGCAGGACGAGGCCAAGTTCGACCGGGTGCTGGAGCTGGCCGACCGGCTGCCCGCGTTCAGGAAGAGCGTCGACGAGCAGCTCAGGGGCCGCGGGCTGACCAAGGAACGGGTGCTGGCCGCCGCGGCGCGGCTGCTCGACATCGGCTTCTTCCGCGTCGGCGGCGAGAGCTACGACTCCTACGGCCTGGCCACGCTCCGGATGGAGCACGTCGTCTGCTCGCGCAACACGATCACCTGCTCGTACCCGGCCAAGGGCGACGTGCCGCGTGAGATCCGGGTGGCCGACCCCGGCGCCTGCCGGGTGGTCAGGTCGCTGAAGTCCCTGAGCGCCGAGGGGGAACTGCTCCGCTACCGGGGCGAGAACGGCTGGGTGGACGTGCGCAGCGAGGACATCAACGACTACCTGCGCGAGACCATCGGCGAGTTCACCGCCAAGGACTTCCGCACCTGGCACGCCACGGTGCTGGCCGCCGTCGGGCTGGCCGTCTCCCGCATGGCCGAGAGCGACACGGCCAGGAAGCGGGCTGTCACCCGGGTCATGCGGGAGGTCGCCGAGTATCTCGGCAACACCCCCGCCGTGGCGCGGGCCTCGTACGTGGATCCGCGGGTGATCAGCGCGTACGAGGCGGACAAGACGATCGGTCACGCGCTGACCGAGCTGGGAGCCGGCGTGGACCCGGGGAAGCTGGCCACGCACGGCAAGGTGGAACGAGCCGTCATCAACCTCCTTCGCACCGTTTGAGCGGTTCTTTGCCGGGCATGCGCGGCAGGGAGTATAGGGAGGGAAGCGATGGAAGCTCCGCAGTACGTCGCGGCCCGCGTCCAGGCGGCGCTGGCTGAGGACCGCCGCACGCATGAGCTCGGCATCCGTGTCGACGTGAGAGGCGATCAGCTTTTCCTGCGCGGCCAGGTGAGCGGGGCCGAGCAACGTGAACGGCTCGGCGAGGTGGCCAGGGAGGCCGCTCCCGACCTTCACGTGCACAACGAGATCAACGTCGTCGAGGTCGGCAGGCCAGGGGAGGTAGAGCATCTTGACTGAACTGCGCATCGCGGCCGTGGGAGACATCCACCTGGGTGAGGACGTGCGCGGCCAGTACCGCAAGAGCCTGGACGGCATCGGGGACCGCGCCGACATCCTCATGGTGGCCGGCGACCTGACCCGGCACGGCACGCTGGAGGAGGGCAGGGTGGTGGCCGACGAGCTGCGCGACCTGCCGATCCCGGTCGTGGCCGTGCTCGGCAACCACGACTACCACTCCGACATGCAGCACGAGATCGCCAGTGAGCTGCGCGACGCCGGCGTCATCGTGCTGAACGACGACAGCGCGGTCATCGAGTGCGACGGCACGCGGCTCGGCGTGGTCGGCGGCAAGGGGTTCGGCGGCGGGTTCGCGGGCAAGTGCGCGAGCGAGTTCGGCGAGCGCGAGACCAAGAACTTCGTCCGCCACACCCGGCTGATCGCGGAGTCCTGGCAGCACGCGCTGAAGGAGATCGACGCCGACCGCCGGGTGGTGCTGTCGCACTACTCTCCGATCAAGGAGACGCTAGAGGGCGAGCCGCTGGAGATCTACCCGTTCCTGGGCAGTTACCTGCTCGCCGAGGCGGTCGACACGGCGGGTGCCGACCTGATCCTGCACGGCCACGCGCACAGGGGCACCGAGAAGGGCATGACCTCCGGCGGCATCCGCGTGCGCAACGTCGCCCTGCCGGTGCTCGGCGCCGCTTACGCGGTCTACTGCCTGGCCGACGAGTAGCCGTTCATGGTGAAGCCCTTCCCGGAGACCGGGAAGGGCTTCTTCGGCGTACAACTCCTTCTTCATTTATGGCAATTCATCGGGCCGGTGATAAACACCGGCCCGACGAACGAGCGTGTGGGGCGTCAGAACACGCCCTACACATTGAAGATGCTGACCCCACCGGGGCCGACCAGGAACCCGAGAACGATCAGGACGATCCCCCAGAGGAGATCGCGACGGGCCAGAATCACATAGATGCCGGCGATGACGAGAATTACCGCGATGATCCAGAGCAAAGTAGCCATGACACAGCCACTGCCCTCGTGGCGGGACCTTTAACATTCGATGTGCCGCCGATATTTTCCTCTTTCATGAGGCGGACCTGGCGAGCTTGGCGTACGCGAACTGCAGCCAGTCGGAGGCGGCCACCGCCGTCATCGCCGCTCCCACCAGCCTGGTCGCGCGCGGCGCGAACACCAGGCCGATGGCGTAACCCGTGGCCGCCCACTGGGCGATGCAGAACGGGCAGCTCACCAGCTCGCCGACCGTGTTGCGCGGCTCCTCCTTCAGCTCCGACGGCCCGCTCACACCCTCGAACCGGGTGAACGGCGCCCTGATCGGACTGGTGACCGGATCTTTGGCCAGGAGGCGGGCGAGCTTGTGCGTGCAGGCCGCCATCAGGGCCACGTCCATCGGCCCGATCCGCTCCGGCGGCCGCCTGCCGGTGAGCTTCGCCGCGACGGCCGCCGCCGCCACGACCGTCCCGTACACGCCGATGATGCGGGCGTAGGCGCCCAGGGGACGATCATGCTCGCCCTCGTACTCCTGCCCGGTCTTTTCCAGGTACTCCGTCATGGGGTCGCGGCTACCCTTCGGCCGTCGGTTCACGCGCCGGGACAGGCCTATTCGAAGGGCCTGAGGGTAGCCCGCTCTCATGAGCAGTCATAGTCATGAGGTCACTGACGCCATCCTTGACACGCTCAAACGGGCGAGCTCCGGTTTGAAGGACGCGGGCGTGAAATTCGCCTTGGCGGGAGGGTGCGCTGCGTACGCGCGCGGCGCGGCGCCGTCCCTGCACGACGTGGACTTCGTGGTCACCGAGCACGACGTGCCCGCGGCTCTGGAAGCGCTGCGGGGCATCGGTTTCCGGACGGCCAAGCCGCCCGAGGACTGGCTGGTCAAGGCGTACGACGACGGCAAGCTGGTGGATCTGATCTTCAAGGTGTCCGACCGCCCGGTCACTGACGAGTTGCTGAACCGGGCCGAGCCGATGAAGGCGTCGGCGGTGATCGTGCCCGTCCTGGAGGCCACGGACCTGGTGATCTCCTGGCTGATGCCGCTGTCGGAGCACGCCTGCGACTACGGCGCGCTGCTGCCCCAGGTCAGGGCGCTGCGGGAGCAGGTGGACTGGTCCAGGGTCGCGGCGGTGACCGGGTCCTCCCCGTACGCGGCCACGTTCCTGACCCTGCTCGAACGGCTGGCCGTGCTGGAGAAGCCGGTCGAGCCCGCGGGTGACACCTCCTGGCCGTGAGCCACGGGGGAACCGCCGTGGGCCGCGTCGCCGGGCGTGGCCTTTTCGATGTCCCCGGGCGGGCTCGCCGATTTCGGGATGAACGCTGCTTTCCGTCCCGGCTAAGGTGAGCCCGTGCCGCGATTGATCTGCTCCCCTCCTCCCGCCCGCTAGCGGGCGGCATTTCCTGATTTTCCGGGTCTGACCGATCCGGGGGTGGCTGCTGCCCGCATCCGGGCCCTTCTCCACCACTCCCATCCGGAGCGATCTGTCATGACCCAACTGTCCATCCGGCGTGCCACCGGGTACGTCGTCACGGCCGCGGCTGCGTGGGGCACCGGCGGCGCGGCGGGATCCCTGCTGTTCGCCGCGGGCGGCTTCGACGCCCTCGACGTCACCTTCTGGCGCTTCCTCCTCGGCGCCGCGTTCCTCCTGCCCCTGCTCGGTGGGGCGTCCTGGCGGCTGGACCGCCACGTGCTGGTCGTCGGCGCGGGCATGGCCGTCTACCAGGCGGCCTACTTCGCGGCCATCGCGCGCTCGGGGGTCGCGGTGGCCACCGTGATCACCATGGGCGCGACGCCCGTGTTCACCGCCCTCGGCGGGCGTCTTCTCCTCGGCGAGCGGCTCGGCCGGTCCGGCCTCGCCGCACTCCTGGCCGCACTGACGGGACTCGCCCTCCTGATGGCGGGCTCCCCGGAGGCGCCGGGCGGCTCCGGGGCGGGGGGCGCGCTCGGCGGGGCCGGGTTCGCGCTGCTGTCGGCGTTCGGTTACGCCGGGGTGACGTTGTTGTCACGGCGGCTCGGCACGGCGGAGGAGCCGGGGGACCCGCTGGCCACCGCCGCGGCCGGGTTCCTCGTGGGGGCCGCGTGCGTGCTGCCGTTCGCGCTGGCCGGCGGGGTGCTGCCCCGGGTGAGCTGGGAGAGCGCGGCGCTGCTCGCGTTCCTCGGCGCGGTGCCCACCGCGCTGGCCTACGGGCTGTTCTTCCGCGCGCTCACCGCGCTGAGCGCCACCACCGTCGCCATCGTCTCCCTGGGCGAGGCCGCCTTCGCGGCCCTGATCGGGGTGGCGCTGCTCGGTGAACGGCCCGGCCCCGCGGGCTGGGCCGGATGCGCGTTGCTGCTGCTGGCCGGGGTGTTCCCGGCCCGGCGGGCACGGGGCTAGCGGACGGGCGAGTGCGGTCCGTCGTATGGGTTAAGGTCCGTACGGCGGACCGCTGCGCCCCGGCGCGAGGGAACGGCGCCGGCGAAGCGCGCGTTGGAGGAACTGTGGCCTCGATAACAGGAATCGTCAGGAACCTTCTGGACCGCCCCGGAGGGGCGAACCTGAGCCCCTACCGGAAGGTCGTCAAGGCCGCCGCCGGGCACGCCGACCGCCTCAAGACGCTCGACGAGCTGCCCCGGCCCGACATGAGCGACCTGGCCGCGTTCTGCGCCGTCGCCAGGGAGGCGGCCGACCGCACCCTCGGGCTCCGTCCGTACGACGTGCAGTTGCTCGGCACGCTCGCGCTGCTCGACGGCAAGGTCGCGGAGATGGCCACCGGCGAGGGCAAGACGCTCTCCGGCGCCATGGCGGCCGCGGGCTACGCCCTGAAGGGCAGGCGGGTGCACGTCATGTCCGTCAACGACTACCTTGCCAGGCGCGACGCCGAGTGGATGGCCCCCTTCTACGAGGCCATGGGGGTCACCGTCGGCTGGCTCGACCAGAACTCCACGCCCGCCGAGCGGCGCGAGGCGTACGCGAAGGACATCACCTACGGGCCGGTCAGCGAGATCGGCTTCGACGTGCTGCGCGACCGGCTGCGCACCGACGCGAGCGAGCTGATCGTCCCGGAGCCGGAGGTGGCGCTGGTCGACGAGGCCGACTCGGTCCTGGTCGACGAGGCCAGGGTGCCGCTGGTGATGGCCGGCTCGTCCGACGCCGGCAACACCGTGCCCGAGATGGCGGTGCTGGTCCGCACGCTCGTCCGCGGCTACCACTACGAGATCGACGAGCAGGCCCGCAACGTCTACCTGACGCCCAAAGGCGCCGAGACGGTCGAGAAGCGGCTGGACGTCGAGCTCTACGACCAGGACGAGCCCGGCACGCTGATCGAGCTCAACCTCGCCCTGCACGCCCACGCCCTGCTCACCCGCGACGTCGACTACATCGTGCGCGACGGCAAGGTGCAGCTCATCAACCCGTCGCGCGGCCGGGTGGCGGTGCTGCAGCGCTGGCCGAACGGCCTCCAGGCGGCCGTCGAGGCCAAGGAGGCGCTGCCCGCCAGCGACAAGGGTGAGATCCTCGACTCGATCACCATCCAGGGCCTGATCAGGCGCTACCCGCGGGTGTGCGGCATGACCGGCACCGCCGTCGCGGTGCACGAGCAGCTCGGCGAGTTCTACGGGCTGAAGGTCGCGGTGATCCCGCCGAACCGGCCGTGCGTCAGGGAGGACGAGCCCGACCGGATCTACCCGACGGTGCCGGAGAAGGAGTCGGCGCTGGTCGAGGAGATCCAGCGGGTGCACGAAACCGGCAGGCCCATCCTCATCGGCACGCTCGACGTGGCCGAGTCGGAGAACCTCGCCGACCTGCTGCGCCGCCGCGGCCTCGAACCGGTGGTGCTCAACGCCAAGAACGACGCGGAAGAGGCCGCCATCATCGCCAGGGCGGGCGAGCGCGACGCGATCACCGTGTCCACCCAGATGGCCGGCCGCGGCACCGACATCCGTCTCGGAGAGGGCGTCGCGGAGCTGGGCGGCCTGTACGTGATCGGCTCCGGCCGCCACGCCAGCAGCCGCCTGGACGACCAGCTCCGCGGCCGGGCGGGCCGGCAGGGCGACCCGGGCGGCTCGGTGTTCTTCGTCGGCCTGGAGGACGAGCTGGTCACCCAGTTCGCGCCCGACGAGCGGCCGCCCGCCGCCGACCCCGACGGCCTGGTGCGCCACCGCCGCGCCGCCTACATCGTCGGTCACGCCCAGCGCATCGCCGAGGGCGTCAACCTGCAGATCCACCGCAACACCTGGCGTTACACCCGGCTGCTCGAACAGCAGCGCGAGCTCATCCTGGAGTGGCGCGACAAGGTGCTCCACACCGACTCGGCGGCCCGCGCGCTGGCCGCGGCCCACCCCGAGGAGTGGGCGGCGGCGCCGGAGGACACCCGCGAGGAGACGGCCCGTCAGATCGTGCTGCACGCCATCGACACCTGCTGGACCGAGCACCTCGCGTTCCTGCACGACCTGCGCGAGGGCATCCACCTGCGGGCGCTGGGCCGGATGAGCCCGATCGACGAGTTCCAGCGGGAGGCGGTGGCCGAATACAAGACGCTCCAGGCGGAGATCGAGCGACGCTCGCTGGAGGCGTTCCAGGCCCCCGAGCCCGACCTGAAGCGCCCCGAGGCCACCTGGACCTACCTGGTGCAGGACAACCCGTTCGGCACCGAGTGGGACCGCATCCTCAAGCGGATCAAGGGCGGCCCCGCCCGTACCTGACAGTAGTTGGCAGGTATGCCTGGCAGGCTGCGGAGCATGACGACGAAAGCAAAGCTGCTCGCCACGACCATCGACTGCGCGGAGCCGAAGAAGCTGGCGGAGTTCTACCACCAGCTGACCGGCCTGCCCATCCAGTACTCGGAGGACGAGTACGCCGCCGTGGGCGACGGCACGACCAACATCTACTTCGGCAGGGTGCCCGACCGCGAGCCCGTCCCGTGGCCCAGCCCCGCCAAGCAGTTCCACTTCGACTTCCGGGTGCCCGACGTGGAGAAGGCCGTCGAGGAGTACGTCGCGCTGGGCGCCACCAGGCCGGAGTTCCAGCCGGGCGTCACCGACGAGGGCGTGGGCTGGATCGTGATGCAGGACCCGGAGGGCCACGCGTTCTGCGTCTGCCCAGAGAAGTCCTGAACCCGGAGGGCCAGATCACGGCCCCCTTAAGGGGAAGAATGGCCTAAAGGATGATTCGGGGCTGGCGCGTACCCTCTAAGCTGGGGCAATGCTCCAAGGATCTCCTCCCCACCGAGCACGCCCATGACCTGGATCGGCGTGCTCATCGCGCTGGCGGGCGCTCTCGGATACGCGCTGGGGGCGGCGCTGCAGCAGTACGAAGCCGTGGCCGAGGGCGCGTCGCTCAGGCTGATGCGGCGCCCCCGATGGTGGATCGGCGGCGTCATCGGGTTCACCGGCGCGTGCCTCCACGCGGTCGCGCTGAGCTTCGCGCCGCTGGTGGCGGTCCAGCCGATCAGCGTGGCGACGCTGGTGTTCGCGGTGCCGCTGGCCGCCTTCATGTACGGTCGCAAACCGTACAAGGCGGAGATCTTCGGCTCGATCGCGGTGGCGGTGGGCCTGCTCTGGCTGATGATGCTGGTGCCCCACCAGGACGTCACGCCCCGGCTGAGCGACGGGGCCGCGCTCGGGTTCATCGGCGTGATCACGCTGATCGCGCTGGCCACGCAGGTCGCCGCCGCCCGGGTACGCGGGCCGGTCAGGGCGATGCTGCTGGCGATCGGCGCGGGCGCGGTCACGGCCAGCGTCTCGACGTTCGTCCGGGTGGTGGGGGGCGGCCTGGAGGGCGACCTCGGGCGGCTGGTCCACTGGTTCACGCTGGCCATCCCGGTGCTGCTGATCTTCGCGGTGGTGCTGCTGCAGCGCTCCTACGCGGTCGGCTACTTCGGCATCGCCTACGCGGGCGTGCAGGTGGTCGACCCGATCACGTCGGTGATGGCCGGCGCGCTGCTGCTCGGCGAGTCGTTGCCGACCAGCCCGTCCACCGCGATCCCCGCCGTGTGCGCGGCGGCGCTGACCATCGCCGGCACGATCACGCTCGGCCGTCTCGCACCCGATCACTCCCGGCCGGCGCCGGTGGCCGCCACCGCAGAACCCCGTCCATTTGCCGCAGCATCAGATCTGGCGTGACCCGCGTGGCCAGCGACATGCCCAGGTCGCGCAGGGCCACGGCGAGCGGGTTGCGCAGCTTGGTCGTCCGGCAGATGCTCATGGCCTTGCGCACGATCCCGGCGGTGCGGCTCAGCCTGGCCTCGGTGTAGGCGGCCAGGTCGCCCCCGGCGAGGTGGGCGAGCACGACCGCGTCCTCGATCGACTGGCAGGCGCCCTGGCCCAGGTGGGGCGTCATCGCGTGGGCCGCGTCGCCCAGCAGCGCCACCCGCCCCGCGTGCATCGCGGGCAGCGGCTCGCGCAGGTAGTAGAGGTCGTTGCGCAGGACGTGGGCCGGGTCGGCGGTGCGCAGCAGCTCGGGGATCGGCTCGTGCCAGCCGCCGAACCTGCGCACCAGCTCCGCCCTCTCGTCACCGGCGGCGCCGCCTGCGGGCGCGACGTCGGTGGCGTAGAAGTACACCGTCTTCTCGTCCAGCGGGTGCGCGCCGAACACCAGCCCCCGGCCCCAGGTCTCGCTGTTGCGCGGCGTCGCGGCCGGCATGGGCGCCAGGCCGCGCCAGGCCGTCACCCCCGAGTAGACCGGCCCGGGATGGCCGGGGAAGAGCGCCCGGCGGGTCGGGGAGTGGATGCCGTCGGCCGCCACGACCAGGTCGCCGGTGAACTCGCGGGCGTTCGTCCGCACGGTGCCCGTGGCGGCGTCCACGCCGGTGACCGTGGTGCCGAGGCGTAGCCGGTCGGGCCCGAGGGCCTCGGCCAGCAGGTCCACCAGCTGGGCGCGGAGCAGCACCACGGCCGTCCGGTCGCCGTAGCGCTCCTCGGCCGCGCTGCCGCTGGTGTGGGTGAGCCAGCGGCCGTCGGGCCTGCGGATCCCGATCTGCCCCTGCATCCTGGCGCGCGCCCGCACCGGGTCGCCGAGTCCTACGGTGTCGAGGGCGCGCAGCGCGTTGACCGCTATGGCCAGCCCGGAGCCGACCGGTTCGAGCTTCGGCGTCCGCTCCAGGACGGTGACGTCCCATCCCTTGCGGTCCAGGGCGACACCCGCGGTCAGCCCTCCGATGCCGCCACCGATGACGATCGCTTTCATGTCCATCCCCCTCACTACTTCTGTAGTGGCAACATACTACGCCCGTAGTTTGGACTACAAGCGTAGTATCGGGGTCCGTGAAGCGATCCGAGGCCGTGGCGGAGGCGGCGATCACCCTGCTGGCCGAGCGGGGCATGCGCGGGCTGACCCATCGGGCGGTCGACGAGGCCGCCGGGCTGCCGCCCGGGTCCACGTCCAACGTGGCCCGCACCCGCGCCGCGCTCCTGGAGCTCACCCTGTCGCGGCTCACCGACCTGGAGGAGCGGCTGTTCTCGGGGGCGATGGGCGACGGGCCGCCGCCGGGCGCCGACCTGACCGAGCTGCTCGCCGGAGTGCTCACGGCGCAGCTGAGCGACCGGCGGCGCACGCTGGCCCGCTACGAGCTGGCGCTGGAGGCGACCAGGCGGCCGGAGCTGCGGGAGATCTACGACCGGGCGGGCCGCCGGTTCCGCGATCCCGCCGTCGCCCTGCTCGCCGCCGCGGGCTCGCGCGATCCGGTACGGCACGGCCGCCAGCTCGTGGCGTTCGCCGAGGGCGTCATGTTCGACGTCATCGCCGGCGCGGGCGCCGAGCCGTCGCCGGACGACCTGCGGGCCGGTGTGCGGGATCTGCTGAGAGGCATGCTCGCCGACCAGGGCGACGGCCGGAGCGACGCCGGCCGGAGCCGGCGGCGGGGCTGACACCGGGACGGCGGCGGGCCGGGTGTCAGCCGGTGAGGCGGGCGCGGTGGGACGGCCATTCGTCGTCGAGGATGCCGAAGCAGGCCGTGTCGCGCCAGGTGCCGTCCGGCCTGCGGCGGTGGCGGCGGAGCGTGCCCTCGTGCAGCCCGCCGATCCGCTTGATGGCGGCCTGGGAGCGCAGGTTGAGCGCGTCGGTCTTGAGCAGCACCCGGTTGTGGCCGAGCTTGTCGAAGGCGTGGTCGAGGAGCAGGAGCTTGCAGGAGGTGTTCACGGCCGAGCGCCAGTGGGCGCGGCCGTACCAGGTCCAGCCGATCTCGACGCTCTCGTCGAACCCCGGCACGTCGCAGTAGGCGGTCCAGCCGACCGCCCGCCCGGTCTCCTTGAGCAGCACGGCCAGCGGCACATGCCTGTCGTCCTCGATCAGCGCCCGGGCGGCCGCCGCCAGTTCCTCCTCGGCGCGCGGGGTGGCGATCGGCATCCACCGCCACACCTCGTCGTCACCGCCGCCCGCGGCGAACAGGTCCGGCACGTGGCCGGGGGAGAGGGGTTCCAGCCGGACGACGTCGTTCTCCAGCGTCACGGGTGCGGGAAGGTGTGCGGTCATGGCGGTGACCTTACGGGGGACCGGTCCGTACGGGAGAGAGCCACCTGGCGGGTTTTGGCGGAGACCACTGTCGACAGCCATACCGGCCGGTCGGTAGGCTCCCGGCATGGACTTCGCTTTCGACAGCGTCACCGAAGACCTTCGCCGGCGCCTGCTGCAGTTCATGGACGAGTGCGTCTACCCGGCCGAGCCCGCCTTCGAGGAGCAGGCCAAGGCCAGCGGCTGGGGCGTCCCGCCGCTCGTCGAGGACCTGAAGGACGAGGCGAGGAAGCGTGGCCTGTGGAACCTGTTCCTGCCCGGTGACCACGGCGCCGGGCTGACCAACCTCCAGTACGCGCCGCTCGCGGAGATCATGGGCCGCAGCCCGCGGCTGGCGCCCGTGGCGACCAACTGCGCCGCACCCGACACCGGCAACATGGAGGTGCTCTCCATGTTCGGCAGCGAGTGGCAGCGCAAGGAGTGGCTGCGCCCGCTGCTCGACGGCGAGATCCGCTCGGCGTTCGCGATGACCGAGCCCGACGTGGCCTCCTCCGACGCCACCAACATCGCCACCTCGATCGTCCGTGACGGCGGCGAGTACGTCATCAACGGCCGCAAGTGGTTCACCTCCGGCGCGATGAACCCCAACTGCAAGATCTTCATCGTGATGGGCAAGACCGACCCCGAGGCGCCCAAGCACCGCCAGCAGAGCATGATCCTGGTGCCCCGCGACACCCCCGGCATGGACATCCGGCGCGGCATGAGCGTCTTCGGCTACGACGACGCCGACCACGGCGGGCACGCCGAGATCGTCTTCGAGGACGTCCGCGTCCCGGCGGAGAACCTCGTCGGGGAGGAGGGCGGCGGCTTCGCCATCGCCCAGGCCAGGCTCGGTCCCGGCCGGATCCACCACTGCATGCGCCTGATCGGCATGGCCGAGCGGGCCGTCGAGCTGATGTGCGGCAGGGCGCTGGCCAGGACCGCGTTCGGCAAGCCGATCGCCCGTCAGGGCGTGGTGCAGGACTGGATCGCCGAGTCCCGCATCAAGATCGAGCAACTGCGCCTGCTCGTGCTGAAGACCGCCTGGCTCATGGACACCGTCGGCAACCAGGGCGCCCACACCGAGATCCAGGCGATCAAGATCTCCACCCCGATCACCGTGGAGTGGATCCTCGACAAGGCCATCCAGGTGCACGGCGCGGGCGGCGTCTCCCAGGACTTCCCGCTGGCCGGGCTCTGGGCCGGGGCCCGCTCGCTGCGCCTGGCCGACGGGCCGGACGAGGTGCACAAGCGGTCGCTGGCCTACCGCGAGCTCAAGAAGCACATGTGATCCCCCGACGACAGGAGCTGGAGTGGACGAAGCACGGCTCAAGGAACGCGTCGCCGCGTTCCTGAGTGAGAACGACCCGGCAGGCGACCGGCTGGAGTTCCTGCGCGCCAGGTTCGACGCCGGCCTGGCCTGGGTCTGGTTCCCCGAAGGGCTCGGCGGTCTCGGGCTCTCCCGTGACATGCAGGCGGTCGTGGAGCGAGAGCTGGCCGGCACCCCGCAGATCGACGGCGGCGTGCAGGGCATCGGCCTGGGCATGGCCGCGCCCACCATCCTCGCCTTCGGCACCGAGGAGCAGCAGCGGCGCTTCCTGCGGCCGCTGTGGACCGGCGAGGAGATCTGGTGCCAGCTCTTCAGCGAGCCCGGCGCCGGCTCCGACCTGGCCACGCTCGCCACCCGGGCGGTCCGGGACGGCGACGAGTGGGTGGTCGACGGGCAGAAGGTGTGGACGTCGGGCGCCCACCACGCCCGCTGGGCCATCCTGGTCACCCGCACCGACCCCGGCGTGCCCAAGCACCGCGGCCTGACGTACTTCGTCTGCGACATGCAGGCGCCCGGCGTCGACGTCCGGCCGCTGCGGCAGATCACCGGCGAGGCCGAGTTCAACGAGGTCTTCCTGACCGGCGTCCGGCTCGCCGACGACCTGCGGCTGGGCGCGGTCGGCGACGGCTGGCGGGTCGCGCAGACGACGCTGATGAACGAGCGGGTGGCCATCGGCGGCGGCGGTGGCGCCCGCGGCGGCGGCATGGTGGGCGGCGTGCTGCGCTCCTGGCGGGAGCACCCCGAGCTGCGCACCCACGACCTGCACCAGCGGCTGCTGTCGCTCTGGGTGGAGGCCGAGGTGACCCGCCTGTCGGGCGCGCGGCTGCGCGAGCAGCTCGCCGCCGGCCAGCCGGGGCCCGAGGGGTCCGGCATGAAGCTGTCGTTCGCCAAGCTCAACCAGGCGCTGACCGGCCTGGAGATGGAGTTCCTGCGCGACCTCGGCTACGACGACTACGCCTTCCGCCGCTCCGAGACCGTCGACTTCTACGGCCGCGGCCCCGGCTACCGCTACCTGCGCGCCAAGGGCAACTCGATCGAGGGCGGCACCTCGGAGATCCTGCGCAACATCATCTCCGAACGGGTGCTCGGCCTGCCCTCGGAACCCCGCATCGACAAGGACGTGCCCTGGAAGGACCTGCCGCGATGAGCCTGCTGTATTCCGAGGTCGAGGAGGAGCTCCGCGCCGCCGTGCGCGACCTGCTCGCCGACCGCTGCCCGCCGTCGGCGGTGCTCAAGCGCGCCGAGTCGCGGCCGTACGACCCGGACCTGTGGAAGACGCTGGCCGGGGAGATCGGCGTGGCCGGGCTGATCGTCCCCGAGGAGTACGGCGGCGCGGGCGCGTCCGCCAGCGAGGCCGCCGTCGTGCTGGAGGAGCTGGGCCGCGGCATCGCGCCGGTGCCGTTCTTCACCAGCTCGGTGCTGGCCACCCGCGCGCTCGTCCAGGCGGGGGCGGGCGAGCTGCTCGAACGGCTGGCCGACGGGCGCTCGACGGCCGCGCTGGCGGTGTCGTTCGCCGCATCCCCGTACCGGCCCGACCGCGGCGCGTCGGTGCGGCACTCGGGCGGGACGCTGTCCGGCACGGTCACCGGCGTCGCCGGGGCCGACGTGGCCGACGTGCTGCTCGTCCCGGTCGAGGGCGATCTGTATCACGTGGAGGGCGCCGAGGTGCGGGCGGAGACGTCGTTCGACCTCACCCGGCCGGTCTCCACCGTCACGTTCGACGGCGCGGGCGCCACCCGCGTGGGCGACGTGGACCTGGTGGCCGTCCTGCGGTTCGGCGCCGGGCTGCTGGCCTCCGAGCAGTACGGGGTCGCGCAGTGGTGCCTGGACACCACGCTGGCCTACGTCAAGGAGCGTCACCAGTTCGCCCGGCCGGTCGGCTCCTTCCAGTCGATCAAGCACCGGCTGGCCGACCTGTGGCTGGACGTGGTGCGCGCCCGCGCCGCCGCCCGCAACGCCGTCACCGAGGACACGCCGGTCGCGGCCGCCGTGGCCCAGGCGTGGAACGCGGGCGTGGCCGTACGCGCCGCGGAGGAGGCGCTGCAGTTGCACGGCGGGATCGGCATGACCTGGGAGCACCCGCTGCATCTGTATCTCAAGCGCGCCAAGTCCGCGGAGGTCGCGCTCGGCACGCCGGGCGACCACCGGGAGGCGCTGGCCTCACTCGCCGGGGTGCCCGGCCCCGAGTGAGGTGAGCAGCAGGTCGGCGAAGTGCTCGCCCACCTGGGCACCGGTCAGCGGCCCGTCCGCGTGGAACCAGGTGCCCAGGTGGTGCACCGAGCCGAAGAAGTAGTCGACGACCAGCTCGGCCGGCACCCGGTCGCTGAACACGCCCTCGCGCTGGCCCTCCAGCACCAGGTCGCGGAAGCGCTCGTGGTAGCGGCGGCGCTCGGCCCGCACGGTCTTGCGGGTCTCGGGGGCGAGCAGGTGCATCGAGCGGAAGAAGATCTTGGAGTCGTCGAGGTTGTCCGTCGTGGTCTCCACCACGTCGGCCGCCGCCCGGTGCAGCCGCTCCACGACCGTGCCGCCGCTGTCGGCGATCTGCGTCAGGCGCTGCATCTGCATGCGCAGGACCCTGGCGTAGATCTCGTGCAGCAGGTCGTCCTTGGAGTCGAAGTAGTGGTACATGGCGCCCTTGGTGACGCCCGCCGCGACGACGATCTCCTGCACCGAGGTGCTCTCGAAGCCCTGCTCGGCGAAGAGCCTGGTGGCCTCGCCGAGGAGCCGCTGGCGTACCGGTTCATCTTTCACGGGGCAAGCATACCGACTGGTCGGTTGAGCGTCTTGATTGTGGCCCTGGAGGTACCAATTACGTCACCTTAGGCTCGCCTTGCTTCGGCATGGGGTATCTCTTAGTTCGGCGAGGGATCTTCGGCGTAGCAGATCCTGTGGTTTCACGACATCTTCATTCGGGGAGTTTGCCGTGCCCGGTGGCTCTATCTACGTGCAGCAGGACGAGAAATTCACAGGATCGTCTCCGCAGTGGTGGTACGAGAAGTTCTGGCGGGAGGGAGCCCAGAGCAGGCGCCGCTCCCGCATGGTCAAGGCGGCGGTGGGAGCCGTCGCCGGGTTCGCGCTCGCGCTCCGGTTCACCCTTCCGGCGCCCGTCCTCTACGCCGTCGCGCTCGGCGGCGTCGTCGCGGGCATCGACTGGTGGCTCGACTGGCGCGCGTTCCGGGCCACCGCGGTCTGGCGGGGCAGGCGGCGCGGCGAGGTCATCACGGGCCGGCTGCTGCGGCGCTCCCTCGGCAGGCAGGGCTATCGCGTGCTCGACGGCCGCGCCATCAGGGACCAGGCGTCCATCGACCACCTGGTGATCGGGCCGGGCGGGGTGTGGATCGTCGACAACGAGTCGTGGAGCCCCGACACCGAGATCGCCTCCTACAACGGGCGGCTGTTCTTCGGCGAGAAGTACGGCACGAAGACGGCCAAGCCGCTGTGCGACGCCGCGCAGGCGTTCGCCGAGCTGCTCGGCCGCGAGACCGGCATCCAGATCTCCATCAGCCCGCTGATGGCCGTCCACTGCGGCATGCTGCCGCGCGGCGGCTCGCTCACGGCCGAGGGCGTCACCTTCCTCAAGCCGCGCCTGGTGGCCAGGCACATCAGGGCCAACCAGAAGGCCCTGCTGGACGCCGCGCAGATCGAGCTGCTGGCCCGCACCGCCGCCCGCGAGCTGCAGCGCGTCTGACCCGCCGCCCGGCGACGGGTCAGGCGATGTCCTCGATGAACGCGGTCAGCTGGGCCACGTTCCTGCACTCGTGCATCGGCACCACCGTGCCGTAGTCGGTGGCGATCGAGTCGCCGGTGTCCCACTGGCGGCGCGGCTCCGGGTTCAGCCAGTACGCGTGGCGGGCCTTGCCGGCCAGCGACTTCAGCACCTCCAGGGCGGGCGGCTGGTAGTTGGAGCGGGCGTCGCCCAGGATGAGCAGGGAGCTCTTCGGGCCGATCGCGTCGCCGTAGCGCTCGGCGAACGTCTCCAGCGCGTGACCGTAGTTGGTGCGGCCGAAGCGCACCATGTCGGCCTCGGTCGCCAGCCGGCTCATCGCGTCCAGCACGTCGGCGCCGGGCTGGAAGAACCGGGTGATCTCGTCCACGGTGTCCACGAACCCGAACGCCCGCACCTTCGTGAACTGCTCCCGCAGCGCGTACGTGAGCAGCAGCGTGAAGTGCGCGAACGACGACACCGAGTCGCTGGTGTCGCAGAGGATGACCAGCTCGGGCTTGTGCGGCCGGGGCGGCTTGAAGTGGGTGTCCATCGGCACGCCGCCGCTCTGCAGCGAGGCCCGCACGGTGCGGCGGAAGTCCAGCCGCCCGCGCCTGCCCTTCCTGTGCTTGATCGTCAGCCGCGCGGCCAGCCTGCGGGCCAGCGGATGGACCTCGCGGCGCAGCCGGGCCAGGTCGGCCTTGGTGACGCGGAGAAAGTCGAGCTGGTCGAGCGGCGGCCGCACGGCCGAGCGGGCGATCTTCTCGATCCCGGAGTCCTCGGCGATGCGGCGGCGCACGTCGGCGGAGACCGCCTCCTCGAACCGCCTGATGCCCGAGTTCACCCGCTGCCGGGCGGTCTTCTCGGCCAGCCCGCCGCGCTCCTGCCCGGCCAGCACCTCGCGCAGGATGCCGGCCATGAGCGTCTCGGGCGACAGGGCGCGCAGCACGCTGTAGGAGAACCAGTTCTGCCGCCCCGGCCGCGCCTCCTGCCTGCCGAAACGGCCCACCATGGCCCGCGCGAACGCGCGCAGCTCGCTCTCCGTGCCGTCCATCAGCAGCCCGGCCAGGTGCTCGCGCAGCTCGGGGACCGGGGCCTGGTCCAGGTCGACGTCCTCACGCTGCCGCAGGCCGCTCGTCGTCGGCGGGAACCACAGGTCGAACAGCACGTCGAAGCCGGGCCGGTTGGCCGGCTTCTTCACCAGCGTGGCCGCGTACGCCTCGCGCAGCGACTCCCTCTCGACCAGGTCGATCACCTGCAGCGCCCGCGCCGCGTCCAGCCCTTCGGCCAGCGACACGGGCAGCCCGGCGTCCCGCAGCGCGTGCACGAATCCGATGTGCCTGTCGACGAGCGACATCAGGCCAGCCCGAGTTCCTTGACGGCACGCTCGTGGTCGGAGTTGTGCTTGAGCACCACGCCCAAGGTCTCCGCCACCGTCTCCTCGTCCAGGTCGCCCCGCCCGAGCGCCAGCAGCGTGTGGGCCCAGTCAACGGTCTCGGCCACCGACGGCGCCTTCTTCAGCTCCAGCGCGCGCAGCGTCGCCACCGTGCGGGCGAGCTGCTCGGCCACGCCGGCGGGCAGCGACGGCACCTGCGCGAGCACGATGTCGCGCTCGCGTTCGGGTGTCGGGTACTCGATGTGCAGGTAGAGGCAGCGCCGCTTGAGCGCCTCCGACAGCTCGCGGGTGGCGTTCGAGGTCAGCACCACGTACGGCCTGCGCCTGGCGACGATCGTGCCCAGCTCGGGGATCGTCACCTGGAAGTCGGACAGCAGCTCCAGCAGCAGGCCCTCGACCTCGACGTCGGCCTTGTCCATCTCGTCGATGAGCAGCACGGTCGGCTCCTCGGCCCTGATGGCCTTGAGCAGCGGCCGCTCCAGCAGGAACTCCTCGGTGAAGATGTCGTCGTCGGCGCTGGTGGCCTGGATGCGCAGCAGCTGCTTCTTGTAGTTCCACTCGTACAGCGCCCGCGCCTCGTCCAGGCCCTCGTAGCACTGCAGCCTGACCAGGGCGGACCCGGTGGCCTGGGCGACGGCCTTGGCGAGCTGGGTCTTGCCGACGCCCGCGGGGCCCTCCACGAGCAGCGGCTTGCCGAGTGCGGCGGCCAGGAACACCGAGGTGGAGATGGCGTCGTCGGAGAGATAGTCGACGGCGGTGAGCCGCTCGGTCACGTCGGCGGGGGATGCGAACATCGATGCTCCTGTCTGGTGGCCGAACTTTATTCTAGCCGGAGATGTCCGCGTCCAACCGATTCGACCAGCATGCGAATCGCCGGTATATTCATCCCCGCAAGCGCCGCTAGCTCAGTTGGTCAGAGCAGCTGACTCTTAATCAGCGGGTCCGGGGTTCGAGTCCCTGGCGGCGTACCACCGCGAGAAACCCCAGTTCACTGTGCTGAACTGGGGTTTCTTGGTTGTGGGGCGGCTGCTCTCCGGCTGGGCGGCTCAGTAGACGGAGCAGCCGACGCGGACCGGGACCTTGGCGGACCAGCGGCCGGACGCGATGCCGCCGGATCGGAGCCCGCTTGGAGGGCGTCGGCCGCCGCGTCCGCCGTTTTGTCAGGCGGCGGTCCTCAGTCGGCGAGCAGGGCGAGCACGGGCAGGCGGAGCGGGCTCATGGCCGCCTCTGCTGGGTGTAGAGCCGGATCTCGATGCCGTCGGGGTCGGTGATGCCACCGATCAGCCATCCCGCGCTGCCTTCGGTGATGCCGGAATGACTCACCTCGATGGCGTTCAGGTGGTCGGACCAGGCGTGGAGCTCCTGCAGGGTCGGCACGGCCAGCGCGAGGGGATCGAACCCGCTCCACCCCGCGGCTCGCCGGGGCTCCTCGCGCAGCGCGATCATGAGCGTCTGCCCCGCGTCGGTCAACGCCACGCCGCGCAGCACGCCGTCCTCGACGAACTCGATCGCCACCTCAAGGCCGAGCACGCGGCGGTACCACTCCAGGCTCTTGTGGACGTTGGAGATCGGCAGCTTGACGTGGTGGAACCCACCTAAGAGCATCGTGCCTCACCCCTTGTAGCCGTACTTTAAAGCTATACTTTAAAGTGATACTCTAAAGTCGTGGAAGACGTCAAGAGCCCGATGCGTCGCTCGGCCCAGACCAGAAGCCGCATCGTGAAAGCCGCTCAAGAGCTGTTCGTCATGCGGGGCTACGCCGGGACGACGTTCCAGCTGGTCGCCGACACGGCCGAGGTGTCGGTGCAGACGGTCTACTTCCATTACGGGACCAAGAGCGAGTTGCTCAAGCACGTGGTCGACGTCGCCTCCGCCGGGGACGACGAGCCCGTGCCGCTCCTGCAACGGCCCTGGTTCGCGGCCTTGCGAGCGGCGAAGGACCCTGCGGAGGTCGTACGAGGATGGGTCCATCAGAGCGGGGTCATCCTCGACCGGGTCGCACCCGTGCTGGCGGTGGTCCGCGACGCGGCGGGCGGCGACCCCGGCATGGCCGCCCAATGGGCCGCCAACAGTGAGCAGCGGCACACCGCCCACGGCACGGTCATCGCCATCCTGGCCGGCCTCGGGGCCCTGCGGCCCGGCTTGACCGAGAGCCGGGCCACCGACATCACCGTGGGGATCTTGTCGCCGGATCTGTTCCTGGTGATGACGCGCGAATGCGGCTGGCCGACGCCGCAGTGGGAGGACTGGGCCGCCGATCAGCTCTCCTACGGCCTGCTGTCTCCCTGACGATCGGGCGCGCCGGCGCCCGGCCGCGCGGGAGGATTGTCGAGCAGACAGCCGACGGGCTCGGTCAGTGTGGTGGCTGTCAGCGGCCGTGCAGGCGGAGGAAGTCGTCCAGGCTCGCGCGGTAGAAGGCGAGATCGAGCTCCAGCTTGCCCCGGGTGAGCCTGCCGGGCTCCGACTCGCGCAGCGACCTGCCCGCCTCGGTCCAGAAGTCCTCATCGGACAGCTCGGCCGCGCCGTCGGGGAAGAACTTCAGCGCCTCCGCCACGGCGTCGGCGGCGAACCGCCAGCCGGTCGCGACCTCGTCGAACCTCCCGGCGTCCGACGGGTCGGCGGCGAAGGACAGCGCGCCCTCCAGCGCCCGGCGCGCGTACGTGTCAGCGACGAGCACCCACTGGCCCGGGTCGATCAGCTCCGACAGGCCCGCGCCGAAGGTCAGGTCCTGCTCCCGCGCCCACGCCTCGGACTCCTGGGGCACGAACACCTCAGCGTCGCCGAGACGCACCAGCCAGCCGTCGGCCACCTCCTCGGTCGACGCCCCGCGCGAGCCGCCGGCCAGGTCGAGGTGGACGTACGCCTCCACGAGCGTACGGGCGAGACCCTGCTCAGGCATGCCGGCCCACCAGACCCTGGTAGGTGTCCCTGACGACCAGCAGCCGGTCTAGCTGGAACCGGCCGGGCTCGGCCGCGCGCACCCGCTGCCCGCGCTCGGACCAGAACCCGTCGTCGGGCACCGCGTCCGCGCCCGGCGGCACGAACTTGACCACCTCAGCCACGGCCGCAGTCGCCACCCGCAGCACCCGCTCGGCCTCGGCCGGGTCGTCGACCGGCACGTTGCCCGCCGACAGGTCGGACACCCACAGCCACTCGCCCGCGTCGAGGAGCTCGGACGGCTCGGGGCCGCCGAACGTCGGATAGCCGGCCGGCATCACCGGGCGCTGAGGCAGGCCGAACAGGTATTCCCTCGGGCTCGCGCATTCCTGGCACGCGCCGGAGTAGCGGTTGGCCAGCTCGCCTTCCACGGTGACCAGCCCGCTCTCCCAGGTGGTGTCGGCGGACCCGCAGGCACACGGATGCAGATCGAGATAGAGGTGTGCCTCGTCTCTCGTCCTCGCCACCGCGAAAGCCATAACCGTCCTCTCGTCCGGGGTTCCCATCATGCACGACCCCGATCACGCCCGGACCGCGCCGGCGGGCTCCCGGGGTGCGTCCGCCGGAGCCTGGGCTCCCGCGCCGCGGCCGCAGGTGCACGGCTCGTCCTCCGGGCAGCGGCACTCCCACTCCGGTGGGTACCAGCCGGTGGCGTTGGCGAGTGTCCGGAGCCGCTGCAGGTGTGCGGGCCAGTCGCGGGGCCGGGCGCCGTTCGCGAGCGTGGCGAGCTCGGCGGCCACCGGCGCGGACAGGAGCCGCAACACCTCCGGGCGGGTGGCGGACACCAGGTCGAACAGCGTGCCCAGCCGGCCGGGCCGCTGCGCCGCGGTGGCCGCCCGCACCTGCCGGACCGCCTCGTTCAGCTCCGCCAGGGCCGCGTGGTCCGCCGCCGCCTGCCCGCGAGCCTGCGCGATCGCCCGCGCGGTCGTCGCGGCGGCGGCCCGCTCGTTCGCCCCGATCGTGAGCCTCCCGTCCACCTCGTACGTGACGACATGCTGTCCGGAGGGCTGCCCCGAGGAGGGGGCCGCGGCCGGTCGCACCTCGACGCGGACGGACGGGTGGCCGGGCAGCAGGATGTCCAGGACGCCGGGGCTGGGCGCGTGGACGCGACCGCCCAGGTGGGCGGCGGCGCGCTGGACGGCGGCCGCGGCGGCCGCCTCCGGAAGGGCCGGCCGGTCCCCGGCCGCGAGCGGGTCGACGGCCGGGCCGCCGTTGAGCAGCCTGGCGATCCTGCTCTGCTGCTCCGGTGCGGCCGTGCGCGAGCCGGTGCCCCAGGGCGACGGTGGTGTGTGGCCCCGCTGTTCGAGGTCGGCCGCGATGGCGTCGATCGCGTCGGCCAGACCGGAACGCGTGTCGGGGTCCGTGGCCGCACGCCACTTGCGCGCCAGGTGGGTGTGCTCGTCCAAGCGGGGGACCAGGCACAGGTCGTCGCCCTCGTGAGCCTGCGGCGACGGTCTGATGACGCCCTGCGGCGCACCGGCCGCGGCCGCCGAGACGGCCTGCGCGACGTGCGAGAGCTCGTGCACCAGGACCGACGACACCACGTCAGGGTGGATCCGCTGCCAGAGGCGCACCAGGTGCGGCTCCTCGGGGGTGCCCGCGCGCACCTCGGTGGCGCCGTTGAGATCCGCGCCGGGATCCTCGATCAGCACCCGGACGTGCTGGTCGGGCGCGGCGGGGAACTGGACGGTCAGCAGGTCGCCGGACGTCCAGGACAGGTGCGCGGCGGCCCCGCCCAGGTCGCCCGCGGGCAGGTCCTGCGCACGCACCTCGGCCAGGTCCAGATCCGGGTCCCCGTCGGGCCGCCCCGCCCTGTCGAAGATCGTGTTCGCCAGGGCCGGAGAGGGCGCGCCGCCGCCGGACCAGCCCTGGGCGACGCTGCCGCCCACCGGCGCGTGCGACTTGCGGACGTCGGCGGGCCAGACCGGCTTCCCGACGTCCACCGCGAAGACGCCGTGCTCGTTCAGCGCGTGCGTGACCTGCCGGACGAACGAGCCGGGCACCGGGGAGTTCATGAACACGTCGCGCAGGTCGAGGCGGACGTTGTCGGCGGCCTCCAGCAGGGCGGGGGACAGGGTGGCGAACGCCTCGGCGAACCCGCCGTCCGGCTTCGCGCTGCGTAGCGAACCGTCGGGGGACGCCACGTACTCGTGCATGCCCACCGCGTCCCGGACCCGCACACGTGCCGGGATGCCGCGCTCGCGGGCGGCGAGGCGAGCGTCCTGCACCACCTTGATCAGCCCTTGGCGGCCGGGGCCGGGGACGAACATGAACGGCCTCGTTCCCGGATCGGAGGCGGGAGCGAGCCGTACGTTCGACTCCATCCGGGAGATGATCTCCTCGAGCTCCTGCTGGGTGAGGACCACGTCCGCCCAGCCGCTCGCGGCGCCCGTCATGTGGACGGGGTCGCCGACGGCACGCTCCTCCTGGTCCGGGCGCCGGGCGACGTTCTCGAACTTGAGGTCGTAGTCCACCCTGAGCCGGACGATGAACAGCTTGGCCTGCTCGAAGCTGCTGCGCTCGCGCCGGGCGCCGTGATGGTCGTTCACGCTCTCCGACGCCTGCTCGCCGCCGCGCACGCCGCCGTTGAGGCCCGAGTCGCCGTCGCTCTCGCCGGCGTTCACGCCGACGGGCAGCACCCGGCTGCGGGAGATCGAGACGTTCTGGGCCTCGGCCTTCCTGTCGACCTGGCCCTTCTCCGCATCGAAGGGTCCGGCGATGACGGTGAGGTCCGAGGTGCGGGCATGGATGGTGACGCGGGCGCCCTGGTTCTTGAACCGCATGCTGGCGACCCGGATCACGTTGCCCACCGGTCCCGACATCCGCTCGAAGGCGGGCAGCAGGGCCGACCGTGACAGACGCTTGACCAGCTGCGCCCGGCTTTCCCGGACGGCCTTGGCGCCGATCATCTTCGACAGCTGCTGGTTGATCACCTGGAACAGATCGGGCTTGACCGGGTCCTCCCACAGCGCCTCCGGGAAGAGTCCGGACCGCAGTTCGGCCAGCCGGGGGTCGCGCACGGTGGAGACCGGTCCCGGGTCCTGGTCGGCGGGCATGATCATGCCGGACGGGAGGCGCCGGGTGACCGCGGCGGGGAGCACGACCGGCGGGCCGAAGACCGGCTCGGCGCCCACCGCGTTCCGGGAGACCTGGACGACGGCGATCATGCCCTGACGGATTCGGTCGTTGCCGATGAACAGGCCCAGCCGGTTCAGCCGCACGCCCGTTTCGGTGTTGGAGTGAGAGAACGAATAGCCCCGGTCGGACGAGAGACCGGCCCCCTGACCGTCGCCGTGGTCACTGCCGCCGTAATCCAGGCCGGCCGCTTGGGAACCCGCCCGGGACTGTGAGCGGTTGTGTTCGCTGTAGAGGTAGTGCTGCTTGATGATCCCCGAGAGTGACGAGTGCGTGAGGGCCTCGGCCTGCCGGAGGCCCTCGGGGTTCATGGGCAGCAGCCGGTACCTGACCGTCAGTTCCTCGGCCGGCCTCGTCTGCGTGATGTCCGTATGCAGCCCGTAGGTCTTCTCGAAGCCACGAGGCGACCACGCGTCGTCAATGTGGATCCTGATGGCGTTGTCGGAGAAGTCGGTATCCAGTTGGTCCCGCATGTTCGGTCTCTGGGCCAGCACGTCGGGAGCCTGGGCCCGGATGGCGGCCACCACGGCGTCGGCCGCGGGGACCACCTCGCCCTGCTCGTCGGTCATGACGACCGACTCCACCAGCCCCATGCCCGTCGCCCCTTCGAACGACGGCGCCACCACGATGCTGCGGGAGCGCTCGATGAGGTCGGCCGCCTCGCTCAGCACGTCCTGGAGCCGCTGCTCCGCTTCGTTGCTCGGGGAGCCCGGGGCCGGGCCGAGTCCGGTCAGCTCGTGCATCTTGTCGAGCAGCGCGGCCGGCGTGTGCCGGTCGGCGTAGCCGACGTCCTGGCCGGTGTTCCGCGCCTGGGCGACGTCCTTCAGGTACTTCTGCGCGAGAGGTACGGCCACCGTGGCGTCCAGATCCAGGCTGCCGTTGAGCAGGCGCTCGATGGCGTCGCTCACCAGGTGGGCCGGCAGGTTCAGCTTGCCCGCCGAGTACAGGACCAGCGCGTCGTACTCGGGGATCGAGAACAGCGCGGTGCCCGCCGCGCCGGCGGTCTTCGTGCCGCCCAGCCCGATCTGCTCCGCGATCGGCAGCCCGGGCATGGCGCTCTCCGAGCCGGTGAGCGTGAGATCCACCGAGGACTTGATGATGTACTGGCGGCCGAACTCGATCAGAAGCTCTTCCGTGCCCCAGATGTCGAGGACCGAGGCCGACGTGGAACTGCCACGGAAGCGGGCGGGCGCGCCGAGCGTGGCGCTGTCGCCGGTCTGCCCGGCGTCGTCGAGGTCGCCGAGCTTTCCCGAGCCGCCGATGGTGTGGCCGGACGACCCGCCCCAGGACACGCCGGCGCTGCCGAGCCCGAAGAGGATGTCGCCGCTCACCTGGTCGACCACCGCCACGACCTCGGACTCGCCCAATTCCCCCGACACCGACAGCGACGACCGCAGCGGAATCCCGTCGGCGCGGACGACGGTGTCGGTGACGATGGGCCGGGTCAGAAGCTTGACGTGCGAGATCAGGTTGCGCACGTTGAGCATCGAGAAGATCTTCTGGAACGCCGGGGAGCTCCTGCGCGTCGCCCGGGGCAGCACCTCGCGCGCCGCGTCCATCCTGCCGGGCACGTCCAGATACAGCAGCTTCATCTTGGCCTGGGCCTCCGCGGACACCTTGCCGAGCGGGGCGGGCGGCGTCGCGGTGTCCGGTGGCAGGAGGTCGGCGGCGAACAGCAGCTTGGCGGTGATCTCATCGGACGCCAGCACCGTCGACTTCTTGCCGTGCAGGAGCTCGGCCGTCAGGTCGCCTTCCAGCAGGAAGATCGAGACAGGGCCCTTGGTCTCGTGGAGCAGCACCTCGTTGTCCGTGTTGCCGGAGCTGGAGCCGATCGTCAGAGTGTTCTGGTAGTCGTACTTGCCGGCGACCTCGTGCGTCGTCCCGTCATGTCCCTCCGGGGGACCGTCGCCCACGCCGACGGACAGGCCGCCGCCGCCGTTCCTGGACCGGCCGGCGGCCCAGGCCGAGGTGTCGGAGCTGATCTCGAGATTGACCACCGTCTCGGAGTCCGTGTGGCCGACGTAGGTCACTCCGCCGGCGAAGTCCTGCTTCAAGGAGATCTTCAGCGAGAAGTGCTCGGGTGCGCTGTTGACGCCCAGCTGCACCAGGTCGAAGACGATGCCGTCCTGCGCGAGCGAGTCGTACGCGCTCCTGATCCGGTGCTCGGACAGCTGCTCGGTGACCTCCTGCAGGTTGAGGATCTGGGCGGCACGCGCGAGTTCCCCGAAGGCGTACTTCGGCTTGCCGTTGACCGTCTTCGGGACGAGGCCGCGCTCGGCGAGCTGGTCCAGCACCTTCTGCCGGAACCCGTCCAGCCCATCGATGTCCTGGACGAGGGCGGGTCCCGCGCCGCGCATCTGCCCGGGACCGTCGCCGAGGAACGAGGGCAGCTCGGCCTTGCGCCCAGGCGGGGGATCCGGATCCGGGTCGCCCCGCAACACCGCGTTCCCGTCCGCGTCGGTGACCGGTTCGCCGTTCCGGTACTTCAGCGCATGACGGTCGACGGGCAGCCCGAAGCGGTAGGCGGCCGACTCCCGCATGCTCGCGGTCACCATGCTGCGCGTCGTGGGCAGCGTGATCGGGGGCTTGCCGAACCGCTCCACGGTGAACGTGGTCTCCACCGCGAACTGGTGGGCCTGCTTGCGCTTGGTCTTCCTGTGCACGCCCGGGTGGATCGTCTGCTTGTTGCCCGTCGACGAGTACGATCGCGACCCGCCCACGGCGCCCTTGACCTTCGGCCCGATGGTGGGGCCGTAATCGCCTGGACCGTCGACGTCCTCCAGCGCGTTGATCCGGAGCCCGGCCGAGAGATCTCCGCCGAGCGACCTGTTGGACGACACCCCGCCGGGAGCGGAGACGAAGTCGACGAGGACCTCTTCCTCCCACTCCTCGGAGGTCGCGCCGCCCAGTGGCTCGGCGGTCACCAGCACGATCCTGCTCTCGGCGCGCACCCGCGCGTGCGGCCGGCCGTCGACGGTGAAGACGCGCTCGATCCCCGTGTTGACCGCGTCCCGCAACCGGTGGGGCAGCTCGCTGGTGACGAAACCGTGCAGGTTCCCGCGGGAGACCTCGCCGATCTTGGCGTAGTCGCCGCCGAGTTCCCGCGCGATCGCGTCGAACGCGTCCTCCAGACCGGTCATCTCGCTGACCACGAGGTTGGGGAGCTTCGGGTCGCGCTGATGCTCGGGGATCCGGACCAGCTTGCTCGGCCGCTGGTCGGCGTAGGAGTGCGAGATCCACAGGCGTTGCGAGCCCGGGTCTCCGGGTGCGCCGGTGTCCACCACGGTGGTGCCCCGCCAGGCGGTCTCCCGCCCGGTGCGGATCTCGACGGTCCACCTGGCTGCGGCGTCGAACAGCAGGGACTCGCTTCTGTTGTCGGCGACGGAACCCCCCTGCGCGTACATGCCGGCGCCACCCGTCGTGGAGTTGCCGCGCCCGCCGGCGCCCCCGATGCTGACACCCAGGACCTGGGTCAGCGTCCGGTACCACTCGCCCTCCGGCATGAGCTTCGCCAGCACGCTGGTGTCGAAGCCGCCGGACATGCCGCCGCTGCTCGACTGGGTCGCGGAGACCGTACGGGCCGCCTGGAAGAACAGGCCGACCATCATCTCCGACGCCTTGACGCCGGAGTCGAGCACCTCGAAGAGGTCGGAGAGCGTGAGCTTGAGCCGGATCTCCGCCGCCGTGGAGCCGTGGCCCAGGCGCAGCACCAGGCCGTCGGGGGAGACGATCCGGTGGAAGTCCGCCCGCACGGCGCGTTCCAGCTCGTCCGGGGTGAACCGGTGCCTCGCCCCGTTGCGTTCCAGGAGCTCGTTGACCGTGGTGGTGAGGGCGGTCAGGTGGGCGAGCGTGCCCGCCGGCATGGCGGTGCCCAGGGCGGCCTGCTGCGGCAACGCCATGGTCATCGTGTTGAGGTAGCTCAGGTGGCGCCGCCGGGCCAAGGCTTCGATCCGCCGGGCGCTCTTGGCCGGGCCCGGCTCTCCGCGATGGTTGGGCCTGGGCGCCTGCTGCAACGTCGACAGGAGCTGTTCGTACGTCTGCCTGGACTCGACGGCCCGGATCAACGCACTCTCGTACGCCTTGGCGATGCGGAGGTGCCGGCGTTGCGCGGCCCGGTGCAGCACGTGCTCCTTACGCGCCGCCCTGGCTCGTTCGAACCGGCCCGAGTCATGCTGCCGCAGCGCCTTCCGGGCTTCCTGGGTGGAGTTGAGCGCCTGCTCGCGCTCCTCGGCGGCGCTGGCCCGCAACGCCGTGACCTGGACCTGGAGATCCTGCTCGGCCTTGGTCAGCGTGTCGATGATGGACGCGACCTCCTCGGCGGACGGTCGTCCCTCCGGCAGCGGCGGCGTGTGCTGCCGCCGGGTTCTCTGTTTGGGCGCCCACGGCGGCAGGGGCGGGGTGTGCTTACTGTCGCGCAGCGCGCGGGCCACGCCGTCGATGTCGAGGGCGAGCAGCCGCTTCTCCGGCATCGTCGGAGCGTTGTCCCACTTGTCGGCCAGCATCGCCATCTCGTTGAGCCGGGCGTCCACGCACGCATCCCGCCTGGCCTGCTCGGGATTGGGGCGACGGAGGACCGGCAGCCGGTCGGCGCGCAGCCGCTGCAGCGTGTCGGTGATCTCGTGCAGCCAGACCCTGGACAGCTGATCGCCGGCGACGCGCGGGTTGAAGCTGACCTTGTGGGGGCGGTTCTCGTCGGAGTCGTTCCTGACCCTGGTCCGGGCCATCTCGTCGCGTTTGCTTCTCCGGTCCACGACGGGGCGGAAGTAGTGGGTGCCGTCGGTGGTGTGCACCGCCAGCGTCGTGCCGTCCTGCGACCAGGTGAGGCCGGTCACGGTCCCGTCGAGGAAGTACTTGGTGAGCAGCTCGTCGGTGGCCGCCCGCACCTCGGCGAGGGTCAGGTCGGGGCCCTGGCGGCCGTCGGTCACGTACCGGGTGCCGGGGATGGGTCTCGACGTGACGGTGCCGGGCTTGCTCGTGTACGCGCCCGCGGCGGGGTCCTGGCCGGTGGTGGCGGTGGGGGCGGGGCCTGCCGCCTGGGCCGGGTTCGCGGGCGTGGTGGTCGCGCCGTCGGCGGTGACCGTGGTGTCTTCCGGGGCCCGCGGCGTCGTGGTGTCGGGCGTGCCTTCGGTGGTGGGCGTCCCGTCCGCACGGACGTCGCCCTGCGCGGTCTGGTCGGCGGGGTTCTCGGGGTTCTGGGCGGGCTCGCCGGGATTCTGGGCTGCCTGGCTGGTTTCTCCAGGATTTTGGGTGGTCTGGCCGGTTTCTCCAGGGTTCTGGGTGGGCTGCCTGGTGTCCCCGGGGTTCTGCGTGGCCTCTCCGGGGTTCTGCGTGGTCCCGCTGGGGTTCTGCGCGGTCGGGTCGGCGGTTCGCGCGGGCTCGCCCTGGGGCTGGGCGTCGGGCGTCGCGGTGGGGGCCGACTCGCCCGTGGGTTCCGCCGTGCTGTCCTGCCCCGGGGTCGTATCGCTGGTGGCGGTGGTTCTGGCGGTGCGGTCGGTACGCGCGTCCGGCTGGTTCCGGTCGCCGGGCTCCGCCGGGGCGGAGGTACGCCGCTGCGCGGCAGGGTCGGTGTCCGGGCGGCCGGTGTCGGGGCTGCCGGCCGGTCGCGTGGCGCCGCCGCTGGCCGCCGGGGCGCCGGCGCGCGCGGGCTCGGCCGTACGGGCGGAACCCGGAGCCCCGTCGGGGTCGGGCGTGCCGTTCGACGGGTTCCCCGCCGCCGGGCCCGGAGGGTCGCCACCCGGGGAACGGGCGGCGTCGGTGCGCGCGGCGGAGTCGTACGCGGAGGCGAGCGTGGACACCGGGTTGGCCAGCGCGGAGTAGACGTCGGGATTGAACGGGCTGATCGACCCCGCACGCCCGGCGCCGCCGAGGAACCCGCCCATCATGGACTCGGCCGTGAACGGGTTCTGCCACTGGCCGTAGACGGCGCCGTTGGCGAAGAAACTGCCGACCGGGGAGGCGATCATGTTCGTCGCGCCGGTGGTCAGCGCGCGCCCCGCGAAGCCGGGCACCGAGCCGGTCACCCGGGACACCGGCCCGGACAGCCGGGTGCCGATGACCGCGCCCGCACCCGCGCCGATGACCGCGGCCTGCGACTTCTTCCAGTCCCACTCCTGCCGGGTGCCCATCCGGATCTGCTGGTACTGGGCGACGGCGTCGATGAAGAACTCCTCGCCGATCTCCTCGACGAGCTCCCGGCCGAGCGAGGTGGCCAGCAGCCTGGCGATGACGCCCCGGCCGGTGGCGCCGCTGAGCGTGGTCACCCTGGCCAGCCGGGACGCGGTCAGCGACCTGCCGCCCACGGTGGCCAGCCTGACGAGGATGCGGCTGATGGCCGCGCGGGCCGCCGCCGCGTACGGCCCGATGATGGCGGTGGTGGACCCGGCGCTGAAGAACGCGGCGATGAGGGCGATGGCGATGGCCACGACCGTCACCCAGAAGGCGACGTTGATGGAGAGCTTCGAGTACTGGGTCTCGACGGCGAAATTGTTGGCCTGCTGCCCGTACGCGTGCGCGTTCGCCGACACCCCGGCGAGCCCGCCCTCGTTGCCGTACAGGACCTGGGCCCTGGAGACGAACTCCGCGGTGGAGGGCGAGTTCCAGCCGGTGGCGACCGTGCGGGCGGCCGTGCCCGCGTCCTGCGTGCTGCCGACGGCGGTCGTGCCGAGGTCACCGTACGCGTGAGCCAGCTTCGACAGCCCGCTCTCGCTGGCCTCCGGCCACTTCTGCCCGGCCGACAGCATGGGGATCAGCCAGTTGACCACCCAGTCGGGCAGTGCCTCGGTCTCCCACACGGGCTGGACGTCGCTGTTGATGGTGACCAGGGCCGACACGCTCGGCTGCCCACCGCCGCCCGGTGCGGTGGGATTGGTCGGGCCGCCGTTGACCGCCACGCCGGAGCTCTCAGACCTGCCGCATCATCGCGGAGAGATCCTCTTCCATGGCGGTGCTCACCTGCAGGGTGTTGCCGACGGCGGCGCGCACCCTGCCCGGCTCGCCGGAGATCTCCTGGCACAGCTGCGCGCACTGGTCGAGCAGGAGGTTCGGGCCGTTGCCCTGGAAGTGGGCGTTCCAGAACGCCACGCCCTCGGCGCCGGTGCCCCACGGCGCGGCGGCGAGGGCCGCCTTGACCTTGGCGACCCGGTCGGACAGTTTCTCGTCGAGGTCACCGGCCATCGTGTCCCACTGGGTCAGCCCGCGGTCCACGGTCGGTTTCATGATCTCCGTACCGTCCCAGAGTCTCACGTCCGGCCCTCCATCCGGTCGGCGAGCCGGTTCATGGCGGCTTCGAGGTCACCGTCGAGGTGCGCCTCGAACTCCGCGCGGGGGATCACCGGCTCGAAGATCTCGGTGACGCGTTCCCTGGCCCTGGCCACCGCCCGCCGCGTCGTCTCGGTGATCGTGTCGGCCAGGTGCCGCGCGTCGGGACGCCGGTAGATGCGCGGGTCGAGATCGAGCCTGACCAGCTCCCCGCGCGCCCCGACCGTCACCGACACCAGGCCGTCGCGCGACTTCTCGGTGACCTGGACCTCTCGCGCCTTCGCGTGCAACTCCAGGCTCGCGTCCTGGATCTGGCGGAACATGTCGCGCAGTTCGTCGGCGTACGCGCGCATCGCCGCCACGTCAGGGAGGGACTCCACGGACACCTCCCCCATCCCCGGCGAATCTGATCACACACCCGTATTACTGATCAGTTTCCGTCACATGAACATCAGAAGGCAAGAGGTGCATCAAAGTGGTGAATCTTCCCCATTGAGTGGTACGGCGTGCTCCTGCGGATCGTTCACCTCTTCACGGGGCACCCAGAGGCGGTACACGCCGCGCTCGATCCGTTCCAGCCCCAGCTCCCGCGCGGTGAGCGCGGAGCCGCCCAGATACTCGAGCAGCAGCAGCCCGTCACGCTCGTCGCGCACGTCGAACCGCTCGCCCCGCCAGTGGCACACCGTCGTCACGAAGTCCAGGGCCTCGCACTCCGCCACGGGCACCGTGCGCACGTGACAGCCGGGCTCGACCTCCTCGAAGCCGTCCGCCGGATCGGGGCTGCGCAGCCGCACCCACAGTTCGAGGGGGTGCGGCTCGGGGCTGGCCACGTAGTCGGCGCCCCGCCAGCGGGCACGGTAGTGAGCACCGTAAACAGCAGGGCCTGTCACGTCCGCGCCCCGATCAGCAGCCATCGCCGCAGGTCGCCGTGGTAAAGAGCGCGCCGGTGCTCGGTCCCGGCCTCGGTGAGCTCCCAGATCTCCGCGCCGTGCGGCAGGATCACCCCGTACACCTTGTACTCGCGGATGACCTGGTCCACGTTCGGCGCCAGGCCCAGCCCGGTGAACGGCGGCTCCTCGACCACCCATCCGGCCACCGCGGCCCTGCGCTCCTCGTCGGTCCCGCCGTACGGGGTGCGGTAGAGGCCGAGGCCGGCGGGGCGCCAGCGCAGGATGTTGAGCGAGCCGTCGGAGGTCAGCATGTCGGGCTGCCCCAGGGCCTCGGCGAGCACCGCGGGCGTCGCGATGTGCGAGACGTCCAGCGCGTGGTGGCAGTATCCGGAGATCCTCGGCTCGCCTCCGGTGAGCAGGTCGTGCACGCCGCCGGGGGAGAGCAGCTTCTGCACCGCCGGGACCCCGGAACCGGGGGCGATCAGCAGGTCCTGGGCCAGCGTGGGCACCGCCAGCCTGGCCAGCGTGCCCGACTCCAGCATGAAGGAGACGGGCAGCCCCGGATTGACCGCCAGGCCCCACCGCGGGTCGGGCCAGCCGGCCGCCAGCTCGACCGGCGACGCGATCCGGCAGTGCGCGGCCACGCCGCCGGTGGCCAGCCGCATCGCCGCCACCGAGGTGAACGCCGGCACCCACGTCCGTTCGGCGTCGGCGGCCGTCGCCCAGGCCGGAGCCTCGGTCCCGGCCGCCGCGCCGGCGGTGATCGGCAGCGCCAGGTCGGCGTCGCGGAGCAGGCTCAGGCACAGGGCCGTCTGCCCGTCCTGATGAGCGGCCCACAGCCGCTCCTCGAACGGCGTGGCCGGTTGATGATCGATCGACGTCACTCTGCCCAGTCTGCCCGGTTCGTCGGCCCCCCTATGCGGACAGGACCCGGCGGAGCGTGGCGGCGAAGCCGTCCGGGTCGCCCGCCATGCCGAACTGGCCGTCCAGGAATCCGCCGTGGTGGCTGGGGAAGACCACGGGCTCCGTGCCGAGCCGCGCGGCGACCGCCACGCCCGCGCGGTGCGCCAGCTCCCCTTCCGACTCGGCGCCGACGCCGATGACGATCCGGGTCGGCGCCGCGCGCAGCGCCTCGAAGTCGTGCTCGTAATGCGTGCAGGTCATGAGATTCTGGGCGAACATCGGGTCGTCGCGGGAGCCGTCGTCCTCCGCCGGGAACCCGAGCTCCTCCGGCTTCTGCACGGGCAGCTCGGCGAAACCGGCGGGAACCTCGCCCCGCAGGCTGGAGACCGCGATGAACTTCGCCATCGCCGCGCCGAAACCGTCGCGATCGTACGTCCGGCAGATGTCCACCACCGAGGCCAGCGCCCCCTCCCGGTCCGGCAGGGCCTGCGCGGCCGGCGGCTCGTGCGCCACGAGCGTGCGCACCTGCTCGGGGTGCCGGGCCACCAGCGCCAGCGCGTTCACGGCGCCCCCGCTGCTGGCGAAGACGTCCACGGGCCCGCCGCCGAGCGCGCCGATCAGCCGGTGCACGTCGTCGGCGTGCTGCTCGGGCGTCGACTCGCCGCCGCCGTCCCGCTCGCTGCGCCCGATCCCGCGCGGGTCGTACGTCACCACCGTACAGTCACGGAACCGCCCGACAAGGGCGGTGAACCCGCTGGCGTCCATCGGGCATCCGATCATCAGCAGGATCGGCGCGTCGTCCGTCTCGGCCTGGTGCACGTCGTAGGCGAGAGTCGCGCCGGGCACCTCAAGGGTGTGGGTCATGTCGTCGCTTCCTTCCCAGTCATCCTGAAATGTAGACCCACGAGAGGCGGCGAAGTCATCGGTCGCGTGCTCCTTGACGGGGGACTTCTGTCACCCTGGCCCATTACCCTGCATGGAGGCGTTGATGGGGGTGGAGGGCTTCGTGACGGTCAACGGGATGACGAGCGTCGATGTGGCCTCCGTGGCCGCGGGGGCGGTCGGCCGGGTGCTGGGCACACAGGCCGCCTCGCCGCTGTCGTTCTGGATCGGGCTGGAGCCGGGCAAGGTGGTGCAGCTCGACGACGTGGTGGTGACCAAGCGCGAGGTGCCCGGCCACGGGCCGCTGGTGATGGCCGGCGTGGTGACGGCCGTGGAGGCGCGTCACGAAGGCGCGGCGTACGACTCCGACGTGTTCCTGATCGCCGAAGGGGCGCTGCCCGCGGCGGTGGTCGAGGTGGCCGAGGTGCGGGTCACCCGGGTCGAGCCCGAGGTGTTCGTGCCGCCGCTGCCCGGGGCCACGGTCTATCTCGCCGGGGCGGGCGACCGCGACCAGGCGCTCTACTTCGACGTGATGGAGCGCCGGGTGCCGCTCGGCGTGGGCCGCGACGGGCAGCCGCTCTACGTCAACTTCGACTTCCTCGACGGCACCCGCGGCGCCCACGTGTCGATCTCCGGCGTCTCCGGCGTCGCCACCAAGACCTCGTTCGCCACCTTCCTGCTCTACTCGATCTTCAACTCGGGGGTGCTGGGCGGCGAGGCGGCCAACACCAAGGCGCTGATCTTCTCGGTCAAGGGCGAGGACCTGCTCTTCCTCGACCAGGACAACGTCCGCCTCGACGAGCCGGCCAAGGCCGTCTACGGCCGGCTCGGGCTGCCGGCCAGGCCGTTCGGCAGCGTCCACGTGTTCGCGCCGCCCCGGCCCGGCGACCCCAACGGCGTCCCCCACGTCTCCGCCCGCACCCACGGCGTCAGCTCCTTCTACTGGACGCTCGTCGAGTTCTGCCAGGACGAGCTGCTGCGCTTCGCGTTCGCCGACGCCGACGACGAGCGGGCCGGCTACTCGCTGCTGGTCGGCCAGGTGGCGGCCCGGCTCAAGGCGTGGGCGGAGCCGGTCGGCGACGGCGGCGCCGTGATGATCCAGGGCACCTCCTGCCGCACCTTCTCCGACCTGGTCGAGCTGCTGTCCGACCAGCTCCAGGACGAGGGCAGCCGCCCTCAGTGGACCGGCGCGCAGACCCCGCTCGGCACCGTCAACGCCTTCCTGCGCCGGCTCAGGAGCGCCGTCCGCGCGCTGTCGCCGATCATCCGCGGCGACCTGCCGTTCTACCGCAACCACTCCGTCAGCACCTCCAGCGCCCAGGTGACGATCGTCGACCTGCACAACCTGCCCGAGCGGGCGCAGCGGTTCGTGGTCGGCGTGGTGCTGCGCGGCGAGTTCCACCGCAAGGAGTCCTCGGGCACCGCCAAGCCGCTGCTGTTCGTGGTGCTCGACGAGCTCAACAAGTACGCGCCGCGCGAAGGCGACTCGCCGATCAAGGAGATCCTGCTCGACGTGGCCGAGCGCGGGCGCAGCCTCGGCGTGATCCTCATCGGCGCGCAGCAGACCGCCTCCGAGGTGGAGCGCCGCATCGTCGCCAACAGCGCCGTGCGCGTCGCGGGCCGGCTCGACACCGCCGAGGCCGCCAGGTCCGAGTACGGCTGGCTGCCCCCGGCCGTCCGCGACCGGGCCACCATCGCCAGGCCCGGCACCATGTTCGTGGCCCAGCCCGAGATCCCGGTGCCGCTGGTCGTCGCCTTCCCGTTCCCCGCCTGGGCCACCCGCCCGTCCGAGGCGCTCGCCCCCGCCGAGGCGTCGGCCGATCCGTTCCAGGGGCTGCCCGGCGTCGAAGACGACATCCCGCCCTTCTGAGAGGTCGACTCGTGAAGATCCTGCACACCGCCGACTGGCACGTGGGCAAGGTGCTCAAGGGGCGCTCCCGCCTCGACGAGCACCGCGAGGTGCTGCGCGAGCTGGTCGCCACCGCCCGCGAGCGGGACGTCGACCTGGTGATCGTGGCCGGCGACCTGTTCGACACCTCCGCGCCCACCACCGAGGCCCAGCAGCTCGTGCTGCCGGCGCTGATGGCGCTGCGCGAGGGCGGCCGCGACGTCGTGGTGCTGGCGGGCAACCACGACAACCCGCAGCTGTTCGAGGTCTACCGGCCGCTGCTCGGCAAGCTGGGCCTGCACGTGGTGGGCGCGTTCCGCCGCCCCGACCAGGGCGGCACGCTCTCCTTCACCGCCCGCACCGGCGAGCCGGTCCGGCTCGCCGTGCTGCCCTTCCTGTCACACCGCTACGTGGTGCGCGCCGCTGAGGTGCTGGCCGGCACCGCCGCCGAGCACAACCGCGACTACGCCGCCCGCATCGCCGAGCTGATCGCCGCGCTCACCGCGGGATTCCAGAACGACACGGTCAACCTGATCACCACCCACGGCACGCTCCCCGGCGGCCGGTTCGGCGGTGGCGAACGGGAGGCCCAGTCGATCTTCTCGTACTACTTCGAGCCCACCGCCTTCCCGCCGTCCACCCAGTACGCCGCGCTCGGCCACCTGCACCGCCGCCAGCAGCTGCCCGGCCCGTGCCCCATCTGGTACAGCGGCTCGCCCATCGCGGTCGACTTCGGCGAGGAGGGAAACCTGCCCGGCGCCCTGCTGGTGGACGTCGCGCCCGGCCGCCCCGCCGTCGTGGAGGAGGTCGTGTTCCGCTCGCCGCGCAGGCTGCGCACCGTGCGCGGCACGCTCGACCGGCTGGAGTCCCTGGACCAGGGCGACGACTGGCTCCGGGTGGTCGTCGAGGAGAAACCCCGCGTCGGCCTCGCCGACCAGGTGCGCGAACTGCTGCCGGGCGCGATCGACGTGACGCTGGACGAGCGCTTCCGCCCCGTCGCCGCCGTACGGGAGTCGCGCTCGCCCGCCCGCAGCCCGCGCGAGCTGTTCCGCGAATACCTGACCGCGACCGGCCGCGCCGACGAACAGGTGGCCACGCTCTTCGACCGGCTGTACGACGAGGTGACCGGCTGATGCGCCCGCTGCTGCTGCGACTCGACCACTTCGGCAGCTTCCGCGACCCGGTGGACGTCGACTTCTCCGACGTCGACTACTTCGCGCTGACCGGGCCGACCGGGGCCGGCAAGAGCACGATCATCGACGCGCTCTGCTTCGCGCTCTACGGCACCGTCCCGCGCTGGGGCAGGGAGAACGTCATCGCCCACGCGCTGGCCCCGTCCGTCGCGGCGGGGAAGGTGGCGCTGCTGTTCGAGAGCGACGGCCGCCGCTACGGGGTGGTCCGCGCGCTCGTCCGCGACGGCAAGGGCACGGTCCGCACCAAAGAGGCGCGCATCGACGAGCTGGCCGGCGGGGTGCCGCTGGGCGAGGCGTGGGAGGCCGTGGTCAGGCCGCTCGCCGAGGGCGAGCACGTCACGGCCGAGGTGCAGCGGGTGACCGGGCTCGAATACCGCTTCTTCACCCAGTGCGTCGTGCTGCCGCAGGGGCGCTTCGCCGAGTTCCTGCACGCCGCGCCGCGCGAGCGGCAGGACCTGCTGGTGCAGCTGCTCGACGCCGACGTGTACGAGGCGATCAGGCAGCGGGCGGTGCGCGAGGAGGAGACGGCCAGGACCTCCGCCTCCCTGGCCCGCGACGAGCTCGGCAAGCTGTCGGGGGCGACGGCCGAGCTGGAGGAGCAGCTGGACGGGCGGCTCTCCGCGCTGCGGCGGCTGGCCGCGACCCTCGACGCCGACCTCGACCTGCTGCGTGCCCGCGAGTCCGAGATCCGCCGCGCCACCCGCGAGCGCGCCGCCGTGGCCGAGCGGCAGGAGGCCCTGGCCGCGCCGCGCATGCCCGACGGGGTGGCGACGCTCTCGTCGGCCCGGCGGGCCGCCGCGGAGGCGGTGACGTCCCTGCTCGACGAGGTCGCCACGCTGGAGGCCGACGAGCACGAGGCGGACGAGGCGCTGGCCGCGCTGGGCGGCCGGGAGCGCCCCCAGGCCGCGCTGACCGCGCTCGACTCCCGCGACCGGCTCACCGCACAGATGGAGTCGGCCCGTGCCCAGGCCCGTTCCGCGGCGGATTCCCTGGAGTCGCTGAGGTCCGCGCTCCAGGAAGCCGAAAGCGCCATGGCCGAGGCCGATCGGCGCCGCGACCGGCTGCGCGACGCCCACGCCGCCGCCGACCTGGCCTCCCGCCTCACCCCCGGCGACCCGTGCCCCGTCTGCCTCCGCCCCACCCCTGGAGAGAACACACCCCCGCGGCCGACCGCCCCGACGGGCTCCGCCGCCTCGGGAACCCCCACCGCCCCGGCGACCACCGCCGTCGCGGAAGATCCTCGTACGGGGAGCCACGCCGATGCGGCTGTGCATGCCCATGCGGGCGCCGGGGCGTCCCGGGTGGTGGTGCGGGCGCCTGGGGCCGCGGAGATCAGGGCGGCGGAGGGGGCGCTGGCCGCCGCGCGGAAGGAGGCCGAGCGGGCGCGGACCGCGTACGCGAAGGGTGAGACGTCGGCGGGGATGTACGCCACCCAGGTGACCAGGCTGGAGGCGGAGCTGGCCGCGCTGCCCCCGGCCGTGGACCGGGCGGCGGTCGAGGGCAGGCTGGCCGCGATCGGCAAGGCGGAGGCGGTGGCCGCCGAGGCCCGCACCGCCGTCAGGGCCGCCCGCTCCCGGCTGCGGCAGGCGCAGACGGAGGCGGAGCGGGCCGACCGGCGGGCCGCCGACGCGTGGCGGACGCTGGAGACGGCCCGCGACCGGCTGCTCGCGCTCGGCTCGCACGACGACCCGCCGCCCCCGCTGGCCCGCGACGACCTGCACCGCGCCTGGACCGACCTGCTGGCCTGGCGCGACGAGGCCGCCCGCGCCGCCACCGCCGCGCTGGCCGAGCGCGACGAGGAGCTCGCCGCCGCCACCGCCGGCCTCTCCCGCGAACGCGCCAGGCTCGCCGAGCGCCTGCGGGAGCACGAGGTCCCGCTGCCCGGCGAAGGCACCCCCGAGCAGCTCGGCGCGGCCGTCGCCGGCGAGGTGGCCCGCGTCGAGTCCCGGCTGGAGCGGGTCAGGGAGGCCCGCGAACGCGCCGCCGAACTGGCCGAGGAGCTCGCCGCGAAGGAGCACGCCGCCAAGGTCGCGCACGAGCTTGCGCTGCGGCTGCGCGCCAACGCCTTCGAGCGCTGGCTGTGCGCCGAGGCCCTCGCCGTGCTCGTCACCACCGCCTCCGGCCTGCTGCGTGAGCTGTCCGACGGCCAGTACGAGCTCGCGCTGAGCGACCGTACCGAGATCGAGGTCATCGACCACGCCGAGGCCGGGATGCGGCGCAGCGCCCGCACGCTGTCCGGCGGCGAGACCTTCCAGGCGGCCCTCGCGCTGGCGCTGGCGCTGTCCGACGCGGTCGCGCGCGGCCTCGACTCGATCTTCCTCGACGAGGGGTTCGGCACGCTCGACCCGGCCACCCTCGACACGGTCGCCACCACCCTCGAACGGCTCGCCGCCGGGCAGGAGCGCATGGTCGGCGTCGTCACCCACGTCCCCGCGCTGGCCGAACGGGTGCCGGTGCGGTTCGAGGTCCGCCGCGACACCAAGGGCTCGCACGTGCGGAAGGTGGGGCCGTGACGGCGTTCTCCGTCGATCCCTGGGACCCCGGTTACGCGGCGGCGCTGGCCGCCGAGGCGTTCTCCGAGCTGGGCGCCACGAGCGCCGAGCTGGTGCTCGACATCGAGCGGCCGTCCGGCGACTGGAAGCCCGTCACCCCCGGCCCCGACGCCCGAGCTCCCGAGACGCTGCTGGTCGCCGACGGGGTGCGCCGGATCGACGCCCGGGTGTGGGTGGACGACCCCGACACGGCCATGCCGGTGCCGGGGATCGCGGCCTCGTACGCCGCCGGGATCGTCCGGTGCGGTCCCGACGGCGCCGACCTGGCGGACATCGAGGTGCACCGCGCGCTCATCAGCGCCTCCCCGTACACGCCCGAGGTGAAGACCGCGCACGCCACCTACCGCCCCGGCAGGGCGGCCGACTCGACGGCGGAGGAGCTGTCGCTGGCGCTGCAGCGGCAGGTCACCCAGCTGGAGGTGGAGCTGTCGGTCCGCCACCGCGGGATGGCCGACGACCTGCTGCTGGTCGACGGGCCGCTGCGCGGGCGCGGGCATCTGCCGCGCACGATCGGCTACATCAAGACCCACCACATCGCCTATCTGCCGCCTGCCCAGTCGGCGGTGGTGGCCTCGCTGGCGCCGGGCCAGCGCACGCCGGTGTTCCTCATGGGCACGAGCTGGCGGCGGCACGCCTGGTACGTGCGGCTGCCCGTGCACGCGGTCACCCCGTGGGCGGGCATCGTGCGCTGTGAGGCGAGCGCCGAGCTGGACCCCGCGGAGGCGGCGGCGCTGGCCGACGCGGTGACGCTGGCCCTGCCGCCGCTGGCCGGCGTCGACTACAAGGATCCGCGCGCCCCGCAGAACCTGGTGCCGATCGGCGGCCTGGAGAAGCTCCTGCGCCACCACCTGGGCGACTCCCGGCTGCTCTACCGGGCGCTGCGCACGGCCGCACGTAGTTGATCTTGGCGGAAATCGTCACTTTCCTGTCCTTGCCGCCATGACGGGCGGCCCTGGAGCATAAAAGACGTGCGCGTCGTCTTCGTCATCTTTCCCGGGTTCCAGATCCTGGATCTGACCGGGCCGCACGAGGTGTTCCACCAGGCCGGACCGTACGCGATCGAGACCGTCGCGGTGGCGGCGGGGCCGGTCCCCGCGTCGGGCGGGCTGGCCGTGGTGCCCACCGCGACCGTCGCCGGTTGCGACGGCGCCATCGACACGCTCGTCGTCGTGGGCGGGCGCGGCACGCCCGAGGCGTGCGCCGACGCGCGGCTGATCGGCTGGCTGCGGGAGGCGGCCGGGCGGTCCAGGCGGGTGGCGTCGGTGTGCACCGGGGCGTTCCTGCTGGCCGAGGCCGGGCTGCTGGACGGGCGGCGGGCCGTCACCCACTGGTCGTCGTGCGACCGGCTGGCCGCGCGGCACCCGTCCGTCGTCGTCGATCCGGACGCGCTGTTCGTCCAGGACGGCAACGTGTGGACCTCGGCGGGTGTGACCGCCGGGATCGACCTGGCGCTGGCGCTCGTCGAGGACGACCTCGGGGCGGACGAGACGCGGCGGATCGCCCGCCACCTGGTGATGTTCGTCCAGCGGCCCGGCGGGCAGGCGCAGTTCTCCGCCCAGCTCGAAGCGCGGCGGCCGGCCCGCGAGCCGCTGCGCGACCTGCTGGCCTGGATCACCGCCTCCCCCGACCAGGACCTCACCGTGCCCGCGCTGGCCCGCCGGGCGGACATGAGCGAGCGCAACTTCACCCGCGTGTTCACCGCCGAGACCGGCCGCACGCCCGCCGCCTTCGTCGAGTCCGTGCGGCTGGAGGCGGCCCGCCGCCTGCTGGAGACCACCGACGACACGCTCGACGCCGTCGCCAGGGCCTGCGGGTTCGGCACGGTCGAGACTCTGCACCGCTGTTTCCGGCGGAGCCTGCGGGTCACCCCGGGGCAGTACCGCCGCCACTTCCGCATGACGAGGAGCCACTGATGCGCATCGGGATCTTGCTGTTCGAGGGCGTCGAGGAGCTGGACGCCGTCGGCCCGTGGGAGGTGCTGGCCTCCTGGGCCGCCGCCCACCCGGACGAGGCCGAGGTGGTCGCCTTCGCCCGTGAGGCCGGTCCGGTCCGCGCCGCCAAGGGCCTGGGGCTGGTCGCCGAGCACGGCATGGCCGACGTCGGGCCGCTGGACGTGCTGCTGCACCCGGGCGGGCGCGGCACCCGGCCGCTGCTCAAGGACGAGGAGCATCTGGCCTGGCTCCGCGACCGGCGCGCCACCGTGCCGCTGCTGACGAGCGTGTGCACGGGGTCGCTGGCGTACGCGGCCGCGGGCCTGCTCGCCGGCCGCCCCGCCACCACCCACTGGTCGGCCATCGACACCCTCACCGAGCTGGACCCGACGATCGAGGTACGGCCCGGCTACCGGTTCGTGGACGACGGCGACACCATCACCGCCGCTGGAGTGTCGGCGGGCATCGACATGGCGCTGCACCTGGTGGCCCGGCTGGCCGGCACCGAGCGCGCCAAGGAGACCCGCCACTACATCCAGTACGACCCGGCCCCGCCGGTCTAGGGAACGCGGCCGACGACGCCGAGCACGCCGCCCTTGACCAGGCCAGGCCACGGGTACGGGTCGTCGTCGTTGCGCCACTTCTGGGCCGGCACCACACCCGGAGGGAGGATCTCCAGGCCGTCGAAGAGCGCGAGCAGGTCCTCCCTGCCGCGCCAGGCGAGGCCGCCCGAGGTGCTGCGCTGGTAGACGCCGCGGACCCCGTCGACCTTCGAGGCCTCGCTCTCTCCGGGCTCGATGTAGCCGTGCGAGACCACCAGATAGCTGCCGGACACCAGCGGCTGCCGGAGGGCCGCCACGATCTTGGCCACCTGGTCGTCGTCGTGGAAGAAGTGGAAGACGGCCGCCACGACCACGGCCACGGGCTGGGAGAAGTCCAGATGCTCTTCGGCGGCGGCAAGGATGGCGTCGGGCTCGGCGAGGTCGCCCTGGACGATGATCGTCTCGGCGTTGTCGGCCAGCAGGGCGCGGGCGTGGGCGAGCACGATCGGGTCGTTGTCCACGTACACGATCTTCGAGTCCGCGGCGACCCGCTGCGCGACCTGGTGGACGTTGTCCTGCGTCGGCAGGCCCGTCCCGATGTCCAGGAACTGCCGGATGCCGGACTGGGCCAGGTGCCGCACGCTCCGGATGAGGAATCCCCTGTTGGCCAGGGCCACCTCGCGGATGTCGGAACCGGTCTGGCGGGCGAGCTCGATGACTTGCTCCGCGGCCTCCCGGTCGGCGGGGAAGTTGTCCTTGCCGCCCAGGTAGTAGTCGTACATGCGGGCCACACTGGGCACGTTGGGGTCGATCTGCCCCGGAAGCTGCGCCATGTCCTCGCCTTCCACGTAGCCTCTGCCGCAAATGTAGTGCTTTTTCGTGACGAACGGATCTTTATCCTCTAGAAAGAGGTGATCCGGTGGGACGGTATGGGCCAAGGGCTGATGCGGGCGATACTTTGGTCCGATGCGGCGGGCCCGCCGGGGGTGTCAGCGTTGCCCGCATGGGGTTCATCGGAGTCATTCTCATGATCCAGGGGTTCGGCGGGTTCGTGGCCCGCCAGTTCTTCGACCGCGACTTCGGGCTGCTGCATCTCTGGCTCGACGGCGCGACGCTGACGGTGGTGAGCGTCGCGCTGGGCGTGCTCGGCCTGGTGCTCGCCCTGGCCAGTCTCCGAGACAGGCTGTGACGGGAGCGGCCGAGGTGACCGGCTGGCTCGCGTCCAGGGCCGTCCCGCTCGACGGACTCGACCCGCGCGGGGCGGTCGCCGGTCTGGAGCCGCTGCGCGAGGTCCTCGACGGTGTCAGGGTGGTGGGGCTGGGGGAGGCGACCCACGGCACGCGGGAGTTCTTCCTGCTCAAGCACCGGCTGCTGCGGTTCCTCGTGGAGGAGCTGGGGTTCACCGTGCTGGCGATGGAGGCCAGCGTGTCGGCGTCGGAGGCCCTGGACGCCTACGTCCTGGGCGGGGCGGGGGAGCCGGAGCGGCTGCTGGCCGACCTCGGGTTCTGGACGTGGCGGACGCGGGAGATGCTGGCCGTGGTGGAGTGGATGCGCGCGCACAACCGCACCGCCGAGCCGAAGGTGCGCTTCGCCGGGATCGACCCGCAGTTCCCCGCAGCGTCGCTGCGGTGGCTCCGCGATCACCTGGGTGAGCGGGCCGGCGAGCTGCTCGGGCCGCTGGCGGTGCTGGGGGAGACGCGCCTGGGAGTGGGGGAGCCGCTCGACCCGGCGATCGAGGCGGCCGCCCGCAGGCTGGCCGACGAGGTGGACGCCGGCGGGCCGGCGGAGGCGCACGCCAGGACCGTGCGGCAGTTCGCGACACTGGTCACGCGGCCGATGCGCGACGCCGACGGGGCGCGCACCGCCGGGGCGGCCCGCGACCAGTTCATGGCCGACAACGTCGACCGGCTGCTGGAGGACCCGGCCGCGAAGGTCGCCGTCTGGGCGCACAACGGTCACGTGGCCGCCGGCCACTACGCGCGCCTCGGTGCTCCGGTCATGGGAGATCATCTGCGTCAGCGTCACGGCGCCGGTTACTACGCGCTCGGCCTGCTGTTCGGACAGGGTGAGTTCCGGGCCAGGCGGCTCCGGTTCGGCAGGCCCGACGTGCGGCGGCCGCCGGTGCGCCACCGGGTGCCCGCCGCCGGCAGGCCCGACGTGGCCGAATCCCTGCTGGCCGCCGCCTGCCCCCGCGATCACGTCGTCGACCTGCGCCTCGGGCCCAGGCCCGAGGCGGTGACCCGGTGGCTGGGCGAGCAGCAGTACGTGCGCGGCTACGGCGCCACGGCCGGGCGCTTCTCGTACAAGCTGACGTTCACCCCGGCTGTGCTCGGCGCCGCCTTCGACGGGCTCGCCTACATCGCGCACGGCACCTGTTCGACCCCGCTGTAAGGGTTGTCACAGCGGGGGCCGGGGGCCGATGGCGCCCAGGCGGTCGGCGTAGCGGCCGAGGCCGAGTGCCATCGACTCGACGGGCCGGTCCGCGCGCCGCACCGGCACGCCCATGGCGGCGCGCAGGCGTCTGGCCAGGCCGCGCAGCAGCGCGCCGCCGCCGGTCAGCACCGCCCCGTGCGCGGCGACGTCGGCGGCGAGCTCGGCGGGGCAATGCTCCAGGGCCGTCGCCGCCGCGCGGGCGATGGCGTCGGCCGGCGCCCGCGTGACCTCGTACAACTGCTGGACGGGCAGCCACGCGACCCGCTCGCGCCGCGACTCCGGGTCGAGGCCGCGGACGATCACGTGCCGGTCCAGCGGTTTCCAGGACGGGCCCGCGCGGAGCTTGGCCGCCTCCGCCTCCGCCTCGCCGACCAGCAGCCCGTGCTCGCGGGCGACCAGGGTGGCGATCGCCGCGTTCACGGCGTCGCCGCCGGCGTGGACGGTCCCCGCGGCGACGACGGCGCCGCAGGCGAGGATCGCGATCCTGGTCAGGTGAGGGCCGATGTCGACGATCATGCGCCCGGCCGGCTCCGTCACCGGGAGCCCGGCGCCGAGCGCCACCGCGACGGCGTGCTCCACGAGGTAGACCCGCCTGGCGTCCGCCTCGTAGGCCAGGTCGCGCACGGCCGAGCTCAGGATGGGCGGGGCGCCGTCGGGCAGCGCCATCACCAGCCGCGGCCGGGCGTACGGGTGCCCGTGCACCTTGCTCAGGAAGTGCTTGACCAGCCGCCCGGCGAGCTCGCCGCCCTCGCGCACCGGCCAGCGGGCGGGCCCGTCGTCGTGCCGTACCGCCCGCGTGCCCGCCCCGCTGGAGGGCGAGCACGCCGCGTACGCGTCCGCGCCGAAGAGCGTCCGGCCCGTGGCCGCGCAGGCCGCCGCCATCGACGGCTCGTTGAGCACGACGCCCAGGCCGGGGGCGTAGATCTGGGTGGTGGCCGTGCCGAGATCGATCGCGAGATCCCGGCCGAGGAACGCGAGCGGGCTCACCGCCGCGGCTCCGGGGGGTAGAGCTGCATGTCCGTGGTGTTTCCTCGATCGGGTCAAGGCAACACCAAGTCGCCGGCGCGCGTCCCGCCGATGATCCCGGTTATGCGCTGTCAAGGCCTGCGTGCGAAGCTGGAGGCTGTACGCACATCAGGAGGCCCTCATGGCGGAAACCCCGGAGCCGGAAGTCGACGAGACTCCCGAGGACGAGATGAAGCGCAAGTTCCGTGAGGCACTGGAGCGCAAGCGCGGCCAGCAGGCGGGATCTGGCGGCAGTGGTAGGAGCGCCGACCATTCCAAGATCCACGGAGCTCACGGCCCGGCTGCCGGCAAGCGGTCCTTCAGGCGCAAGAGCGGCGGCTGAATCTGGGTGTTCAAGGGGGTACGGCATGCCGTACCCCCTTTTTCTAGGTAGATCTTCGCCCGAATCATGGGCTTACCTTTGCGTTTGTCCGATTTGCTCGCTAGATTGGTCGGCGTTACCAGGCAGTGACCTTGGCTCTTCACCAGGAAGAGGCGGCTGCCTGGCGCCGAATCCCGCTCCCCCGCGGGAACCGGGGACCCACCTTCTGGGGTGAATCCGGCCCATGCGGCCGGTAGGGCATCTCCACGTCCGAACCCGTCAGCTAACCCGGTAGGCGAGATGGAGAGGATGTTTTCCTGTGATGAATCACCGCGCCTGTCCCCCCTACCGCGGGATGTCATCGGCCGCCGATTGAGCGGTCCCATTTCCTGATCTTCCTTTCGCGCTCCCACCGTAGCGTCCGTACGGCTTGATGCCCGGCTATGTCGTTCCGCGAGCGCATCTTTGCTGTTGCCTCACAAAGGACTTCTGTTTTTCATGTCTGCTCGTTTCAGCATGCGTTCTATCGCCGCGATCGTCGCCGCCGCCGGCACGCTGGCGCTCGGCTCCGGCGCCGCGGCTCACGCCGACACCGACAAGGGCACGGAGAAGGTCCTGCTCCAGGGCGAGACCACGGCCTCCTACTTCTGGGACGACGGCTCCGGCCGCGCGGGTGACACCGGCCTGCCGGCCAGCGGCAAGCCCATGCAGAAAGGCATGGCCGCCAGCCCCAGCTGGCCGCTGCTGACCGAGGGCTACGTCATCTACAAGGGCAAGAAGGCGCCGTTCTTCGTCGGCGACCGCGGCCCGGGCGTCCCGTCCAGCAAGGGCATCATGCTCGACCTGGACGGCAAGACCTTCGCCGACCTGACCGGCGGGACGTTCAACCCGCGCACGCTCATGGTGGACGGCAACGGCGGCAAGGGCCACATCGAGGTCGAGTACGTCATCACCAAGTGGGGCGACGGCCTGGGCCTGAAGAACCACCCGGTCGCCTTCTCCGAGCGCGCCTGGAACCGCATGGACCACAACCCCGCCGCCCCTCCGGTCCTGGCCGAGGACAAGGCGGACAAGAGGGACGAGAAGAAGGAAGTCGCGTCCGGCGGCGACAAGGCCGACGCGGTGAAGCCCAGCCCGGTGAAGGCCGACCCCGTGAACCTCGTGAAGGCCCCGGCCGAGCCGGAGCCCGCGGCCGGGGGCGCCGAGGCGGCCGCGGCCACCGAGCGGAGCAACGTGGCGGGTGCCGCCGTGGCCGGCGGCGTGATCCTCATCGGCGGCGGCCTGGTGCTGGGCCGCGAGCGCATCCGCAAGCTCGTGCGCCGCTGACCTTTGCGTCACCACGATTAGAATGTCATTCTAGAGCCGTGACCTCGACCGTATCGGCTCATGGAATCGACATCGCGTACGAGAGCTTCGGCTCTCCCGACGGGCGCCCGCTCCTCCTGATCATGGGGCTGGGCGCCCAGCTCATTCACTGGGACGACGAGCTGTGCGAGCAGCTCGCCGAGCAGGGGCACCATGTCGTCAGGTTCGACAACCGCGACGCCGGGATGTCCACCCACCTCCACGAGGCGGGCGCGCCCGCACCGGGCAAGCCGGCGCCGTACCTGCTGGACGACATGGCCGCGGACACCGCCGGGCTGATGGACGCCCTCGGCTGGCCGGCCGCGCACGTGATGGGCGCCTCGATGGGCGGCATGATCGCCCAGTCGCTCGCCATCCGGCACCCCGAGCGGGTGCTCACCCTCATCTCGATCATGTCGACCCCCGGTGGCGCGGTCGCCCCGCCGAGCGAGAGCGCCCGGTCGGTCCTGTTCGCCAAGCCGGTGACCACCCGGGAGGAGGCCATGACCCAGGCGCTGGCGACCTGGTCGGTCATCGGCTCCCCGGGGTACGAGCTCGACCGCGAGCGTGTCCAGCGGCTGGCCGGGCAGGCGTTCGACCGCGGCCACGACCCGGCGGGGTTCGCCCGGCAGCTCGCCGCCATCATGGCGTCGCCCGACAGGACCGAGGCCCTCACCCGGCTCAACGTCCCGGCGCTGGTCATCCACGGAGCCGACGACCAGCTCGTCCCGCTCTCCGGCGGGCAGGCCACGGCGGCGGCCATCCCGGGCGCCGAGCTCAAGGTCTTCCCCGGCATGGGACACGACCTCCCGCGGGCACTCTGGCCGGAACTCGTCGAGGCCGTCACCAAACTCACCGCCGGTCACGCGGGCCCGGCCCGCTGATCCCGGGACAGGTGGAAGGGGCGCACCTCGCGAAGCGCCGGGAGGCTGCCACTCGCGAGATGCGCCCCGGCGGCGGCACGCGCTCGCCGCGCCCGGACGCGTGCCGCCGGGTTCTCGGGGGAGGGGTCAGATTTCCAGCTTCTCCTCGATGCCCTTGAGATGGTGCCTGGCCAGGGCCAGGTTGGCCCGGCCGCGGTCCAGGGCCAGATAGAGGAACAGGCCCTTGCCGCCGCGCCCGGAGACCGGCCGGATGATGTGGTACTGGCCGCCGAGCGTGATGAGGATGTCCTCGATGGCGTCGTTGAGCCCGAGCGAGTCCATCGTCCGGAGCTTCGCCTTGACGACCTCGGTGTTGCCGGCCGCCGCGACCTGGAGGTCCAGGTCCTTGGACCCGCCCAGGGCGCCGAGCGCCATGCCGCTGCCGTGGTCCACGATGGCGGCGCCGATGGAGCCGTCGATCGCCATCATCTCCTTGAGAGAGATGTCCATGCTGGCCATGCTTTCCTCCGATCAGGAATGGTCACTTCTTGCCTGCTGCCACCGCCGCCACCGCGGCGGCGGTCTTGCGCCCCTCCAGCCGGAGCAGCCCGAGGTTGGCGCCGGGCTCAGCCAGGACTGTGAGGACGACAGTGGGGCCGGCGGCGTAGAACGCGGCGTGGCCCGCGCTGCCGGAGACGAGCGTCTCCTCCAGGTCGCCCCGCCCGGCCAGGATCATCATGCGCCGGCTCATCGCGAGCAGCGCCGCGGCCAGCGCGGACACGTGCTCGCTGCTGTCCTCCGCCAGGTCGCAGGCGATCGTCAGCCCGTCGATGGTGGAGGCCACGCTCCCTTTGACGTCGGCCGTCCGTTCGCGCAGGAGAACCATCTCCTTGAGCACCTCTTGACGCAGTTCCACAGATGGCCTCCTCCTGCGTGAGGGGAACCTCACGTCAGCTCCTCCAGCGCCTTCCTGAGCCGCAGCAGCAGCTCGATGTCCGTGGGATCCCCGGTGACGACCGGGCCGAGCGGGCCGCCGGCGGTGGCGTCCGCCCTGTGCCGGGCGACGTCGAGCCGCTTGACCCGCCTGGGCAGCGGCTCCGTCTCCGCGGCCGCGACGATCAGGCCCGCCGCCGCCAGCCTGCGCACCGCCAGCAGGACCGCGTAGCCGGACCGGCCCAGCCGCTTGGCCAGCTCCAGGGGAGTGGCCTCGCCGTCGGCCCCGATCGCCACCTCCCACTGCACGTCGCTGAGCGTCACGCTCTGCCCGGGCATCCGCCGCGCGGCGCGTACGGGGGAGGTGTCCAGGTCGGCCCGCGGCCACGTCTCGGCGAGCCGTGCCCGGCGGCGCGCGCACTCGCGCACCAGGCCGGGCACGTCGAAGTACCAGCGCCCGCCGAGCCAGTGCCCCTCGCCGGGCCGGAACCTCGGCCGGGCGCCGGTCACCGGCAGCAGGAAGAACGCCGCGTCCAGCACCGCGCCGAGCACGCAGTACTGCAGCTCGCCGAGCGTGACCCGGCCTTCCTCCAGCAGGCGCTCGGTGCCGCCGTCGGCCTGCAGCCTGCGCAGCGCCGACTCCGGCACCCGGCCACCGGCCGCGAGCAGCCGCTCGGCGCCGGGCACCTGCGCGCAGGTCATGTACGTGATGCGCCCGTCGTCGAGGTAGACGGTGCCGGCGCGGCCCACCCGCAGCGCACCGGTGGCCCGTTCCTTGGCGAGGCCGGCCAGGAGCGTGTCCAGCGACGGCATCGGTCACGCCAGCAGCTGCTCGGAGATGGCGCGCAGCCGGTGGCGGGCCAGCGCGATGTTCGACCGCTCCATGTCGAGGCGCACGTAGATCACCAGCGGCCCCTCGAACAGGGTGTCCGTCAGCCTGATCAGGTGGTGTCCCTGGTCGGTGCTGATCAGCAGGTCGCCGATGCGCACGGTGTCGCCGGGACAGGCCCGCGAGAGCCCGTCCATGCTGGCCCGCAGCATCTCGGTCAGCGCCGCGGCCGCCTTGTCGGCGTCCACGCCGCGGGGTTGCCCGCTGAAGGACACGGCCATGCCGCTCGTGTGATCCACGAGCATCGCGTCGAGCGCTCCCGGTATGGCCATGACTTCGGTCAGGCAGCTGTCGAGTGCGAGCACGGTGGCCTCCCTCGCCGTCATGCGGACGCGGACAGCTTAGGGATGCCAGAAGAGACGGAAATGAACGGCGATAACGTGAGCCGTACCGAGATGAAGTTGTCTACGGCTGAGGCGAAGAAAAACCCTACTGAGAGGGATAATCCAGCGATTTATGAGGAAATGACAAAGGCCTCAGGGAAGGTTATTCGCATTCGGTTCCGTCGCCTCGTCCGGAAGGAGCGCCTTCTCGTCGGGCTTGAAGACCAGCACCTTGTCCACGTACGACTTGACCGCCGCGGCCAGCCCCACATCGCTCCCGGCCGCCTCCGACAGGTACCACCGGTGGTCGAGGATCTCGTGGAACAGCTGCGGCGCCTCCAGCTTGCCGCGCAGCCCGGCCGGGATGGCCGCGATCGTCGGCTGGAACACCTCGGCCAGCCAGCGGTGCGCCACGATCGCCTCGTCCTCGTGCCGCAGCCCCACGGCGACCCGGAACCCGTCGAGGTCGTTGAGCAGCCGCCTGGCTTGGTTCTCCTCCGCGTCCAGGCCGGTCAGCCGCAGCAGGCGGCGCTGGTGGTGCCCGGAGTCGACCACCTTGGGGCGGACGATCAGCCGGCCGGTGCCGACCTTGCGCCGCACCATCATCTCGGCCACGTCGAACCCGAGCAGGTTCAGCCGCCGGATCCGCTGCTCCACCCGGTGCCAGTCGACCTCCTCGATGATCTCGTCCTGGGTCAGCTCGGCCCACAGCCGGTGGTAGCGGCTGACGATGTCCTCGGCGGTGTCCATCGGGTCGATCGACGGATGGAGCAGGCCGCCGGCCTCCAGGTCGAGCATCTCCCCGAAGATGTTCAGGTGCGCCGCGTCGATGTCGCCGAGCCGCTGCCCGTCGCTGAGCATCGGGTGCATCTCGCCGGTCTCGGCGTCGACCAGGTAGGCGGCGAACGCCCCCGCGTCGCGCCTGAACAGCGTGTTCGACAGCGAGCAGTCGCCCCAGTAGAACCCGGTGAGATGCAGCCGCACCAGCAGCACGACCAGCGCGTCCATCAGCCGGGTGAGCGTGTCGGGGCGCAGCGTCCCGGACATCACGGCCCGGTACGGGAGCGAGAACTGCAGGTGCCGGGTGATCAGCGCCGCGTCCAGCCCCTCCTCGCGGCCGGTGACGTAGGCGACCGGCTCCACGGCGGGCGCGTCCAGCCTGGCCAGGTCCCACAGGAGCTGATATTCACGCCTGGCGTACCGCTCGCTGATTTCCTTGATCGCGTAGACCTTGCCGCCCAGCCGCGCGAACCGCACGACGTGCCGCGAGATGCCGCGCGGCAGGTCGACGAGGTGGTGCTGGGGCCACTCCGCGAGCGGCAGCTCCCAGGGGAGCCGGATCAGGTCGGGATCGCCTAACGCGCCGGTGATCTGAAGGGGCATTCGCCAAGGATATGGTGCATCGGTGGACGAGTTTCTCAGGTGGTACTTTTCCCGGCGTCCGGTCCTGGCGAGCACCTTGGGCGCCGAGGGCTACGACCACACGCTCGGCGACTTCTCCGCCGCCGCGTTCGCCGAGCGCGAGCGCGAGGAGGCCCGGTGGCTGGCGCGGCTGGAGGCCGGCGAGACGGGCGACCCGATCGACCGCGACCTCGTGATCTCCCAGCTCCGCGGCGCGGTCGCGCTGGCGGAGTGGCCCGACTGGCGGCGCGACCCGGCCGTCTACCTGTCGGCCGTCTTCACGGCCCTGTTCACGCCGTTCCAGCACCGGCTCAGGCCGGAGCCCGAGCTGGTGGCCGCCGCGATCTCCCGGCTGGCCGAGGTGCCCGGAGTGCTGGCCGCCTGCCGGGCCAACCTCGACCCCGAGCTGGCCGCGCCGCTGATCGTGCGGCGCGGGCTCGGCCAGGCGCGGACCGGGCGCGCCTTCCTCACTGAGACCGTCCCCGGCATGGTCGGCGACCCGGACCTGCGGGCCCGGCTCGCCGAGGCCGCCGAGCCGGCCGCCGCCGCGTTCGACGAACTGGTCGCGTTCCTGGACGGATTCCGGTGCGGCGGCACCTGGCGGATGGGCGAGCGGCTCTACTCGCGCCTGCTGCGCGAGCGCGAACTGCTCGGGTACGGCGCCGCCGAGCTGCACGAGAAGGGCCGGGCCGCCTGGGACGAGCTGGACGGGCGGATGCGCGAGGTCGCGGTTCGGGTGAGCGGCTCGCCCGACTGGCGGGCCGCCATGGAGACGCTCATGGACGACCACCCCGGCACGCTGGAGGGGATGCGGGCCGAGTACGAGGCCGAGACCCGGCGGGCCAGGGAGTTCGTCCGCGAGCGGGACCTGGTGACGTTCCCCGAGGGCGAGGAGTGCCTGGTGCTGCCGTCGGCGGTCTACAGCCGGCCCGTCGTGGCGGTGGCCCACTACCTGGCGCCGCCGCCGCTCAGCAGCTCGCGCACCGGCGTGTTCTTCGTGCCGTACACCCCCGACCACTTCACGCCCGAGCAGGTGCGGCAGCGGCTGCGCACCAACAGCCGGGCGCAGATGCCGTCGATCGCGGTCCACGAGGCCTACCCCGGCCACCACTGGCACCTGGCGACCCTGGCCGCCAACCCGCACCCGGTGCGCAAGGTGTTCCGCACCCCGTACTTCACCGAGGGCTGGGGCCTGTACGTGGAGAAGCTCCTGCACGAGCAGGGCTACTTCGGCACGCCCGCCACCGAGCTGGCCCACCTGGACTTCCGGATCTTCCGGGCGGCCCGCATCGTCGTGGACACCGCGCTGCACTGCGGGGACATGACGACCGAGGAGGCCGAGACGTTCATGGCCACCAAGGCGTCGCTGTCGCCCGGCACCGCGCAGGGCGAGGTCAGCCGCTACTGCGCCTGGCCCACCCAGGCACCCTCGTACCTCACCGGCGCCATCGAGATCGAACGGATCCGCGCGTCGTACACCGGCTCGCTGAAGTCCTTCCACGACCGGATCGCCGGCTCCGGCGGGCTGCCGACCGGGCTCGCCGAGCGGGCGCTCAACGGCGGGGGAACTCCGGCGGGTTGAGCGCGCGCTCGACCACGGCGGCGAGCTGCTCGTCGGTGAGCACGGCCGGCTCGCCCACGGCCAGCGCGCGCACGTACACCTCGCACAGCCACTCCAGCAGCCGGGTGGCCTCGAACGCCTCCTCCAGCGTGGCGCCGATGGTCACCCCGCCGTGGTTGGCCATCAGCGCCGCCCGCTTGCCCTCCAGCGCCGCCCGCACGTTCGCGGCCAGCTCGTCGGTGCCGTACGTGGCGTACTCGGCGACCTTGACCACCCCGCCCAGCATCAGCGCGTTGTAGTGGATCGGCGGCAGCTCGGTCTTCGTGGTGGCCACGACCGCGCCGAACACCGAGTGGGTGTGGACCACCGCGCGCGCGTCGGTGGTGCGGTAGATCGCCAGGTGCATCGGCGTCTCCGAGGACGGCTGCGCGTCACCTTCCAGGAGGTGGCCGTCGAGGTCCACGACCGGGCACGACTCCGGGGTCAGCCGGTCGAGCGCCACCCCGGAGGGGGTCACCGACACCCGGTCGCCCTCGCGCACGCTCAGGTTGCCCGACGTCCCGATGACCAGGCCCAGCTCGACGGCGCGCCTGCCGTACGCGCACAACTGCTCGCGGAGGCTCATGGCGGCAATGTAGTCGGTCGTCCGAAATGCGGCAACGAATCAGAGCCCGTCGAGGTGCTGGAGCAGGAGTCGTTCCAGATCGACCCGGCGCAGCCGGTCCGGATAGAGCAGCAGGTGCAGGCTCAGGCCGTCGACCAGGGCGAGCAGGTGCTCGGTCACGTCGTCGAGGTTCTGCCCGGTGGTCAGCTCGCCCGCCGCGCTCGCCTGGCCGAGCAGGTCGCGCACGGCGGCGCGCAGCTCGGCCGCCTCCGACCGCTGCACCTCGGCCAGCCGCTCGGAGGCCAGGCTGCGGCTCCAGAAGCTCACCTCCAGGCGGGTCTCCTGGGTGCGCTCGGCGTCGAGCGGCAGGTTGTCGAGGAGCAGCTCGCGCAGCGCGGCCAGCCCAGAGACGCCCTCGACCTTGCGGGCCAGCCGGTCGCGGATGCGCTCGTGGGACTGGCTCAGCGCCGACAGCAGGATCTCGTCCTTGTCGGTGAAGTAGTGGGCCAGGACACCGTTGGAGTAGCCGGCCTCCTTGGCGATGGCGCGGGTGGTGGCGGCGTCGATGCCGTCTCTGACGATCACCCGCCGGGCGGCTGACAGCACCTCGCGCCTGCGCTCGTCGTGGTCCACGATCTTCGGCATCGGCATGCCCCCTTCCGTGTCCGCTCCAGCATATTGACTTTTTAGTCGGACGTCTGTCTATTTAAACCATGACCGTCGTCACCGTCGGCGTGCACATCGTCGACATCCTCGCCAGGCCCGTCTCGCACATCCCCGAGGGGCAGGACACCGTGCTCGTCGACGAGATCCGGCTCACCGCCGCGGGCTCCGCCGCCGGCACCGCCGTCGACCTGGTCAAGCTGGGCAACGAGGTCGTCACCATGGGCGCCGCCGGCGACGACGAGCTCGGCGACTTCCTCGTCGCGGTGCTGGCCAAGCACGGCGTGGACGTCTCCCGGCTGGTCCGCAGGGCGGGGGAGCGCACCGCCGCCTCGATCCTGCCGATCCGGCCGGACGGCGGGCGCCCCAGCTTCCACGTCCCCGGCGCGAACCTCGGCGTCACGCCCGCCGACCTCGACACCGATCTGCTGCGCCGGGCGCGGGCGATCCACCTGGGCGGCGTGGACGTCACCTTCGCGCTCGCCGACCCCGCCTTCTTCGCGCTGCTCGACGAGGTCAGGGCCGCCGGCACGGTGGTCACCATGGACCTGCTGTCGGAGATGCCGGACCTGCTCGGCCTGGCCCGGGCGTTCCTGCCCCACGTCGACTACGTGCTGCCGAACGAGAGCCAGGCCCGGCTGATGGCGGGTGCCGACGACGTGCGGGAGGCCGCCGGGGCGCTGCTGGCCGAGGGGCCGCGCGGCGTGCTCGTCACGCTGGGCGAGGCGGGCAGCCTCGTGGTGACCGGCGCGGGCGCCGAACGGGTCCCGGCCGTCAAGACGGAGGTGGCCGACACCACCGGCTGCGGCGACGCGTACTGCGCCGGGTTCGTCACCGGCCTGCTGCACGGCGAGGACGTGCCCACCGCCGCCCGCTGGGGCACCGCCGCCGCCTCCCTGGTGGCGACCGGGCTCGGCTCCGACGCCGGGCTCACGGACCTCGACGCCGTGCTGGCCCTCCTCGACTGACCACCCCTTAGGAGTCTCCGATGACAGACGCCGAACTCCGCGCGCGGGCCGCCAAGGTCGTCCCCGGCGGCATGTACGGGCACCTCAACGCGGCCATCTTCGCCCCCGGCTACCCGCAGTTCTTCGAGCGGGCCGAAGGCTGCCGGCAGTGGGACGCGGACGGTCGCGCGTACATCGACTTCATGTGCAGCTGGGGGCCGGTCGTGCTGGGCCACCGCCACCCCCGGGTGGAGGAGGCCGCCGCCCGGCAGGCCGCTCTCGGCGACTGCCTCAACGGCCCCGGCCCGATCATGGTGGAGCTGGCCGAGCTGCTGGTGGACACGATCCCGAGCGCCGACTGGGCGATGTTCTCCAAGAACGGCACCGACGCCACCACCCAGGCGCTCATGGTCGCCCGCGCCGCCACCGGCCGCACCAAGGTGCTCCGCGCGCACGGCGCCTACCACGGGGCCGACCCGTGGTGCACGCCCTCCACCGCCGGCACCACCCCGAACGAGCGAGCCGACCTGGTCGAGTTCGACTACAACTCCCTGGAGTCGCTGGAGGCCGCCGCCGCGAGCGCGGGCGACGACGTGGCGGCGATCATCGTGACGCCGTTCAAGCACGACTCGTTCGAGGACCAGGCACTGGTCGAGCCCGCCTTCGCGCGGGGCGCGCGGGCGCTGGCCGACCGGCTCGGCGCGGCGCTGGTGATCGACGACGTGCGCGCCGGGTTCCGGATCGACCTGCGCGGGTCGTGGGAGCGGTACGGGGTGCGGCCGGATCTGACGGCCTGGTCCAAGGCCATGGCCAACGGCTACCCGATCGCCGCCCTCACCGGCGTCGACGCGCTGCGGGGCGCGGCCCAGACGCTCTACACGACCGGGTCGTTCTGGTTCTCCGCGGTCGCCATGGCGGCGGCCAAGGCGACCATCGAGACCCTGCGCGACACCGACGGCATCGCGGCGATGGAGCGCGCCGGCACCCAGCTCAGGGAGGGCCTGTACGCGCAGGCCAAGGCGCACGGCTTCGTGGTGAACCAGACCGGCCCGGTGACGATCCCGTGGCTCAGCTTCGACGGCGACGCGGACCTGTCGGTCGCCCTGCACTGGAGCGACGCCTGCCTGCGGCACGGCGTCTACCTGCACCCCTGGCACAACTGGTTCATGTCGGCGGCCCACACGGAGCAGGACGTGGCCCTCGCGCTGGAGGGCACCGACCGGGCCTTCGCCGAGACCCGGTCGCACTTCGGCTGACCGGTCAGGAGCCGGCCCGCTCCGCCGACTCGGAGGCGGCCCAGGTGAAGACGCCCTTGGCCATGAGGGACGCCTCGCGGGCGGCGCGGGCGGCGAAGACGTCGGCGCGGACCCGGTGGACGCCCGGGTCGTCGGGAGCGGCGAGCGCGGCCATCTCGGCGAAGTGGCCGGCGAGCCGCTCGTCGCCGTCCGCCAGCGCCTTCACGGCGGCGTCCGCGAGCTTCCCGGCGCCGCCCGCCAGGTCCGCCACCGCCCGGGCGAGCACCGCGTCGGGAGCGGGCTTGAGGTTGGCCGGGTTCCCGTCGTACCAGCCGCCGTAGAGCCGCCAGAGGTTGCGCACCACGAACTCCGGCTCGTCGTAACGGGCCCGCAGGTACGGCCGGTCGGCCAGGTGGCCGGGCGGCCGGACGGCGTGCACGATCTCGTCCAGCCGGGCGCCCGCGTTGAGCAGGCCGAGCGTCTGGGTGACCAGCGACTCCAGCCACTCGGCCGTCTCCAGCAGCGCCTGCCGGATGCGGTCGCGGCCGAAGATCGGGGCGCCGTGGCTGGGCAGCATGATCTCGGCGTCGAGCGCGGCCATCCGGCGCAGGGCGTGCACCCACTCGCGCGGGTAGCGCTGCGCCTTCTGCGGGTTGCCGCAGTTGGGGGTGACCCAGATGAACAGGTCGCCGGGCAGCAGCAGCCGGTGCTCGGGCACGTACGCGACCGTGGCGTCGTCGGTCTCGCCCTTGGCGTGGAACAGGTCGAAGGTCAGCCCGCCGAGCCTGACGGTGAGCGCGTCCCGGTAGGTGACGTCGGGGTGGCGGTACTCCGTGGGCCACTGGAGGCCGGGGAACTGGAACTGCCGCTGGTTGATCACCGCGTTGTAGCCGCTGGTCAGCAGGTAACGCTGGAACCTCGGCACGACGGCCTCGTGCGCGTACACCGTCGCCCGGGGCCCGGACTCCTCGAACGGCCCGGTGCCGAAGACGTGGTCGATGTGGCCGTGCGAGTAGAACGCGGCCGTCAGCGGCGCCCGGCTCCATCCCCGCACGTCCTCGTACAGCTTGCCCGCCGAGAACGGGCTGCTGGTGTCCCAGAGCGCCAGGTGGCCCTCCGTCTCGAACGCGATCACGTTGCCGAATCCGGGCCACCACCCCAGGCCGTCGGCGACGGTCATCACACCCCTGCCGGACAACCCGGGATCCGCGATGCTGTCGCCGGTCTCCCCACGCCACACGCGGTCCGCGTACTCCTCCATCATGGTGCCACTCTGCTTCTAGAATTCGGTTCTAGGCAAGAGGGGTATGGCAAGGTCGCGTCTCGATTCGATCGCGACCTCTTGGCGGGCGGGGCTGAGCGCCGGTTGGCTGAAGTGGGACACGAATCTTCAAACACGATGCGTAGTCGCTCGGTTACTGATATGAGTGGGGCATGCCCACACGCCTGCCCGTCATCCTGCTCGCCCTGCTCGCGGCCGGTTGCGGCGCCAGCCCGCCGCAGCTCGCCCACACGGAAGGCCAGCCGGCCACCACGCTCAACGGCAGCGGCGAGTTCACCGTCGCCGGCGCCTCCGCGGTCGCCTACGACCGGAAGCTGGCGCCCGAAGGCGCCCAGGCCAGCGTCACCGCCGAGTCGTCCGGCGGCCAGACGATCACCTCTCTGGTGGTCGAGGGCTTCCGGCCGAGTCGTGGCTACGGCGCCCACCTGCACACGAAGCCGTGCGGCAAGACCGGCGCCGACGCGGGCCCGCACTACCAGCACCGGCCCGGCCCGGCCAGCGCCGACAACGAGATCTGGCTCGACCTCAAGACCGACGCCACCGGCGCCGGCCGGGCCACCGCCCGCCACCCGTGGGGCTTCGACCCGGCCACGCCGCCCCGCTCCCTGGTGCTGCACTCCAAGGAGACCACGGCGACCGGCCCCGACGCGGGCAACGCCGGTGACCGGATCGCCTGCCTGACGATCAGCTAGCCCCGCGCCGCCAGCGCGAAGGCGCCCCGCGCCAGCGCCAGGAACTCCTGGCCGGTCTTCCCGTCGTCGAACGGCGCGTCCGGACTGACGCCCATCAGGGTCACGGCGTACGTCCTGCCGTCGGTGGTACGGGCGCGGAAGCCCATGTCATACACCCCGGGCTCGGAGCCGCCCTTGAACCACACCGACCGCCACCGGTCCGGCGGCAGCCCGAGCCCCGCGTCGTTCGCCGACATGATCTCGTCCACCCGCTCGTCGCCCAGCCCGGAGAGCGCGGCGTGGGCGCGGCAGACGTCCTCCGGTGACGCGAACCACTCGATCGTGTCGAGCTCGCGCGGGTGGGTCCACGGACGGATGTCCGAGAGCGGCACCTTCGCCACGACCTTCGCCAGATAGTCGCGCCTGTCCCGGGTGTTCATCGACAGGTAGCGCTCGGCCAGCTCCGGGTAGCGGGCGCCCTTGAGCACGAACAGCTCCCTCGTGGTCAGCAGCGGCGTGTTGCGCCGGTCGTGGCCCTTCGTCCAGGAACGCATGGTGCGCTCCACGGCCTCGCGTCCCGCCTTGCGGATGAGCAGGTCGGTGGCGGTGTTGTCGCTGATGGAGATCATCAGCCTGGCGGCCTCCAGCACGGTCACCCGGCTCCCGTCGGGGCGGTCCTGGAGCTGCCCGGTCGGCAGGCTCTTCACGTCCGCCGTGATCGTCAGCTCGGTGTCCCAGCCGTAGGCGCCCTTCTCGATCTGCCCGGCGACCGTGCCGAGCACGTACAGCTTGAACATCGAGCCGAGCGGACGGCGCACGTCCGCCGCGACGCCGCGTACGGTGCGGCAGGCGCGGCCGTCGACCCGCGCCGCGACGAACCCGGCCTGCGGCGCGACGGCGCGCAGCCGCCGCTCCAGCTCCTTCCAGCTCTTCGGCGCGGGCTGCGGGGCGGGCGCCTCGGCGAGCCGCATCCCGTTGATCAACCCCGCGCCGTCGACCGACAACTCCAGCAGGAACCGCTTGCCGCCCGACTCCACGCCCGCCACGAGCGCGGCGGCGTGCGCCACGCTCACCGCCCGCAGGCTCAGGTCCGGGTACGCGGTCAGCACCGCGTCGAACTGCTCGGCCGGGACCGCCGCGAGGAACTCGGGGGCGATGCGCGTCCTCAGCTCGCTCTCCCCGACCGGCGCCCTGGTGGAGGCGTCCAGCACCCAGCGCAGCGCGTCGCCCAGAGGCGTGTCCGGGATCTCGGCGGGCGGCGCCGTAGACGTGGCCGCAGGCGTCGCGGTCGCCGTCGCGGCGGTCCCCGGCCTCGCGACCTCAGGCTGGCCGGTGGCGACGCTCCCGGTCGCCGCGACCCCGCCTTGTCCGGTGGCGGCCTCGGTTCTCGCGACCCCCGGCTGGTAGGTGGCGGCGGTCTCGCTCGCGGCAGTGGCGACCGGTGGGACCGCCGCGGCGGTGGCGACCGGTGCGGCGCACGCCGTCAGGCTGACGGCGCAGGCGGCCGCCAGGAGTGATACGCGCCTTCTCATGAAAGATCCTCCTCGCGTGGACGTGCCCCCAGCCAAGCCGGGCGCCGCCGCCGCGCCCACCGGGCAGGCCACCGTCCCGCGGGGTGGGGATGGCCGCACCGACTGTGCGGTCAACCTCATGGACGCAGGTCAGCTGCCTTTGTGACGATGAGGGGCGATGCGTACGAATCTGGCGGCCGGGCTGATGGCCCTGATCGCGGCCGCGGGGCTGGTGGGCGGGTCGCTCCTGGAGGGCTTCACGGTCTGGCACGTGGCGTTCGTCGCCGTCGGGCTGGTCCTGCCGGTGCTGGGCTGGCTGCTGGCCGCCCGCCGGCCGGACGTGCCGTACGGCCGGCTGCTGCTGGCCGCCGCGGTGTGCTTCGGCGTCGGCATCTTCGGCGTCGGCCTGGTCGGCCGCGTGCCCGGGCTCGCGGCCCCTTCGATGGTCGCGATGGTCGTCTTCTACGCGCTGACCTGGGTGTACGTCCCGCTGCTGTTCCCCGAGGGCAGGCTGCCCTCGCGCCGGTGGCGGCCCGTCGCCTGGGGCGCGGGCGTCGCCGCCGCCGTGCACGCCGCGGGGGTGCTGATGGCGCCCCTCTTCCTCGGCGGGTCTCCGGACGTGACCGATCCCGTGCAACTGACCGGCGTTCTCGCCGCCACCGTCGGCCAGCTCACCGTCTGGGTCGCCGGCTGGGTGGTCCTCGGCGGGCTCGTGCTGCGCTGGCGCCGCAGCCGTCCGCCGGAACGCTCGCAGTACGGCTGGATGGTCGCCGGGACCACGGCCACCCAGGTGGGAGTGCTGCTGGCGTACTTCTTCCTCTTCGGAGGGGTCGCCCTGCCGGTCGTCGGCGTGGCCGGGGCGCTGGCCATGCTGGGGGCGCTGCCCGGCGCGATCGTGGTCGCGGTCGTCCGCCACCGCCTGCTCGACCTCCGCGTCGGCCTGCGCGGCTCGCGGCTGCTCCTGGTGTTCGACGTGCGGCCGACCGTGCAGGAGGTGCTGTCCAGCCTCGGCCCGGAGCTGGAGGACAGCCGTGAGCCCGTCGAGCAGCTCGGCAGACTGGCCATGGCCGTGCGCACCGGCCTGGAGACCCGCTGGGCCGCCGTCACGCTCGCCGACGGCCGCCGGGTGGTCTCCGGGCCGGAGGACGGTCCCGCCGCGATCACCCTGCCCGTGCTCGGCGGGCAGGGGCGGATCGAGTGCGGCCCGCGTGCCCACGGCCGCCTGTCCGGCGAGGACCGGCGTTTCCTGGAGGCGCTGGCCGTACCCGCCGGGCTGGCTATCCAGAGCGCCGGACTGGCCACCCGCCTGGTCAACGCGCAGGAGGCCGAGCGGCGGCGCATCGAGCGCAACATCCACGACGGCGTGCAGCAGCAGCTCGTCGCCCTCATCGCCGGCATCGAGCTGGCCCGCGCCACCGGCGGCGGCACCGGGACGCTCGGGAACCTCCGCGAGCAGGCCCGCCAGACCCTCGCCGACCTGCGCGAGCTCGCGGCGGGCATCCACCCGTCGGCGCTCAGCCAGGGCGGCCTGGTGGAGGCCGTCGAGGAGCGCTGCGCCCGGCTGCCGGTGCACGTCCAGGTGCTCGCCGGCCGGGAGCTGCGGGCCGAGCGGTTCCCCGACGAGGTCGAGGGCGCGATGTACTTCACGGTGAGCGAGGCCGTCGCCAACGCGCTCAAGCACGCGGGGGCGGCCAGGATAGAGGTGCGGCTGTCCCGGGAGAAGGGGCGGCTCGGCGCCACGGTGACCGACGACGGCACGGGGTTCGAGGCGCGGCCCGGCGTGCTCGCCACGCTGGCCGACCGGCTCGGCGCGCTGGGCGGCGGGCTGCGGGTCAAGAGCGGGCGCGGAGAGGGGACACGGGTGGACGCGTGGGTGCCGGTCGATGGGTGACGCGATCAGGACGGTCCTGGCCGACGACCACTACCTGGTGCGCGAGGGCACTAGGCAGCTGCTGGAGACGTCCGGCGGGGTCACCGTCGTCAGCGCGGTCGGCGACGCCGACGAGCTGCTCGACGCGGTGCGCAGGCTGCGGCCCGACGTGGTGGTCACCGACATCAGGATGCCCGGCGGCGACTGGCGGCAGGGCTTCGAGGGCATCGACGCCGCGCACACGGTGCGGGCGGCGCACCCGGGGGTCGGCATCGTGGTGCTGTCGCAGTACTCCGACGCGCTGTCCGCGCTGGAGCTGTTCAAGCACGGCACCGAGGGCTTCGCCTACCTGCTGAAGGACCGGGTCGGCGACCTGGACGAGCTGCTCGGCGCGATCAGGGCGGTGGCCTCCGGCGGCTCGGTCATCGACCCGAAGGTCGTCGAGGGCCTGATGGCGAGACACGACCTGCGCGGCGAGCCGGAGTCGCTCACCCCGCGGGAGCGCGACGTGCTCCGCGAGATGGCCCACGGCCGCTCCAACGGCGCCATCGCCAGGGCCCTGCACCTGTCGGTGTCGTCGGTGGAGAAGAACGTCAACTCCATCTTCACCAAGCTCGGCCTGGAGGTCAGCGCCGACGTGCACCGCAGGGTGGCGGCCGTGCTCGCCTACCTGAGGCCCTGACCGAACACCGCGGGCGGCGGCACCGGTGCGAGCACCGCGTCGCCGTCCTTGATCGGGGCGGCTCCGGCGACGAAGTTCTCCAGCGCTTCCCCGTACACGCACCTGGCCTGGGTGAGGCCGCCGGCGGCGCGGCGGGTGAGCGGGTCGAGCGGCAGCTCGGCGCGCGAGGCGGCGACGATCAGGTTGCCGAACCGGCGCCCGCGCATCACCCCGGGCTCGGCCAGCAGGGCGACGTGGCGGAAGGCGCCGGTGACGGTGGCGAGCAGGCGCCTGGCGAAGGCCAGGCCCTTGCCGTCGGCCAGGTTGACCAGCAGCGTGCCGGAGGGGCGCAGGACGCGGGCGACGTCGCCGAGATACTCCACCGTGGCCAGCTCCACCGGCATGGTGGCGCCGGTGAACGCGTCCAGCACCACGAGGTCGGCCGAGGAGTCCCAGACCTTGGCGGTGCCCTCCCGGCCGCCCGCGATGATCATTTTGAGCTTGGGCACCGAGCGCAGGTCGAGCTGCTCGCGCACCAGGTTGACCAGGAGACCGTCGGGTTCGATCACGATGTGCCGGGAGCCCGGCCGGGTGGCGGCGACGTAGCGGGGGATCGTGCAGGCGCCGCCGCCCACGTGCACGCAGCTCAGCGGGCCCTCGTCGAGCAGGTCGATGACGTCGGCCATGAGGCGGACGTATTCGAATTCCAGAAATGTCGGGTCTTGTAGGTCCACATAGGACTGAGGTACGCCATCCTTGGACAGCACCCAGCCGTCCTGCCTGTCCAGGTCCCGGAGCAGCTCCACCTCGCCGAAGGTCACCGGGTACTGGCCGGGCATCGGTTCCCTCTGTCCACGTGCCACGTTCATCTCCTCCTGGGAGAACCGTATGCGACAGCGCAGGCTGATTGTGGTCGTAGGCGCAGTTGTGGCCGTTATCGCCGCAGTGGCTTTCGCGGTCTCGGCCGCCGGCGGCGTCGAGGGCAGCGCCGCCGACACCTCGGCCGCGTACTTCCAGGCCTGGCGGGACGGCGACGTGGTCGCCATGTCGCGGCTGGTGGACCGGCCTCCCGGCGACTTCAGGCAGTGGCACGAGGCGATGGGCGGCGCCCTCGGCGTGGAGCGGCTGCGGCTGGAGCCCGGGGACGTCGAACGCACCGGCGAGGAGACGGCCGAGGTGACGTTCACCGGGGTCAGGGAGCTGGAGGAGCTGGGCGAGTGGCCGTTCGACGGCACGCTCAGGCTGGCGGTGCGCGACCGGCAGTGGAAGGTCCTCTGGCAGCCCGAGACCCTGCACCCGCTGCTCAAGGACGGCGGCACGATCGAGCTCGTCGAGCTGTTCGGCTCCCCGGCCGAGCAGGTCACCAGGGAGGGCGACAAGATCCCGCACAACAGCTACGCCGACGCCCACCTGCGGCCGCTGCGCGACGACCGGGAGGAGGGCGAGCCGGTGGGCTGGGTGCTGGTGGCCAAGGCGCCGGGGAAGCCGGACCGGGAGCTGCTGAGCGCGCGGCCGGAGACCCGGCGCCAGCGGACCACGCTGTCGCGCTCGGTGCAGGCGGCGGCCGCGCGGGCGCTCGACGCGAGCTCCGACGCGGCCATCGTGGCGATCCAGCCCAGCAGCGGCGACATCCTCGCGGTGGCCGACCGGCTGAAGAGCGGCTTCAGCGCGTTGAAGGACGTGTTCCCGCCCGGCTCCACGTTCAAGGTCATCACGGCCGCGGCGCTGCTGGAGTCGGGGCTCGGCCCGGGTGACCAGGTGGCGTGTCCCGGCACGTACACGATCCCCGGCCATCGCACCCTCCGCAACGACGGCGAGGTGGCGCGCGGCGCCGTCTCCTTCACCGACGCGTTCGCGTACTCCTGCAACACCACGTTCGTCGAGCAGTCGCTCGCCCGGCTGGGCGTGGCCGACCTGCCGGAGACGGCCTCCCGGTGGGGCTTCGGGCGCGCGCTGCCGACCGGCGCGGGCGGCTTCTGCGGCTCGATCCAGGAGGCGGACGGGCCCGACCAGCGCGCCGCCGACGCCATCGGGCAGGGCTCGGTCACGGCCAGCCCGCTCTGCATGGCGACGGTCGCCGCCGCGGTGCAGAACGGCACCTGGCGGGCGCCCAGGCTGGTGCCGGAGAAGGAGGCCACCCGCATCGACGGCCCCGCACCCGACCCCGTGGAGCTGGACCAGGGAGTGGTGGCCGGGCTGCGGGCGATGATGCGCGCGGTCGTGGACCACGGCACGGCCGGCGGCGCGGGGCTGCCCGGTGACCTTTCGGGCAAGACCGGCACCGCCGAGGTCGTGGACGGCGCCCCGCACGCGTGGTTCATCGGTTACCGCGGCGACCTGGCCTTCTCCGTCTTCGTCAGGCACGGCGGCTCGGGCCGGTCGGCGGCGGTGCCGATCGCCGCCCGCTTCTTGAACGGACTCTAACTTACGGTACCGTAGGTTATATGACGACGATCTCCGTTAAGCCCATTCTGCGGGGGTGGTTGCACGCGGGAGCGTTGCCCGTGACCATGATCGCGGGCATCGTGCTCGTGGCGCTCGGCCCGACCCTCCAGGCCCGCCTCGCCTCGGCCGTCTACGCGATCACTTCAGGGCTGCTCTTCGGCATCTCGGCCACCTATCACCGCGGCACGCTCGGCCCCAGGCTCGCCGAGTGGCTGCGCCGGTTCGACCACGCCAACATCTACCTGATCATCGCGGGCACGTACACGCCGTTCGCGCTGCTCGCGCTCGACGGCGCCGCGCGGATCGCCGTGCTCGCCGTCACCTGGGGCGGGGCGCTCGCGGGCGTGCTGTTCAGGGTGCTGTGGATGGGCGCGCCGCGCTGGCTCTACACCGTCCTGTATCTCGCGCTCGGCTGGACCGCGATCTTCGTGATGCCGCAGCTCCTGCGGGGCGCCGGGGTGGCCGCCGTGGTGCTGGTCGCCGTCGGCGGCGTCTTCTACAGCGCCGGCGCCGTCGTGTACGGGCTGCGCCGGCCGGATCCCTCGCCCCGCTGGTTCGGCTACCACGAGGTGTTCCACGCCTTCACCCTGGCCGCCTACCTGGTGCAGTACGTCGCGGTGTCGATCGTGGTCTACTCCCAATGATCGCCCATTCTTGACCATGCCGAGGGATGCCCCGACGGCTCGCGCGGACATCAGGGAAGAATGGAGCAGCAACTCGCGCGTACCTGGTGGATGCCGCTCGTCCGGGGCATCGCGGCCGTGATCTTCGGCATCCTGGCACTGATCTGGCCGGGCATCACCCTGCTGGTGCTGGTGATCTTCTTCGGCGCCTACGCGATCGTCGACGGCATCGTCGCGATCTACTCCGCGTACCGCCACGAGGTGCGGTCGCGGGCGTGGGCCGTGGCCCTCGGCGTCATCGGCATCCTGGCCGGCCTCGCCGCCTTCATCTGGCCGGGCATCACCTCGCTCGTGCTGCTGTACCTCATCGCCCTCTGGGCGATCTTCACCGGCATCGCGGAGATCGCGGACGGGATCCAGCTGCGCAAGGTCATCTCCAACGAGTGGATGCTCATCCTGGGCGGCGTGCTGTCGGTCATCTTCGGCGTGCTGCTCCTGCTCTGGCCGGCCGCCGGGCTGCTCAGCCTCGTCTGGCTGGTCGGGATCTTCGCGCTGCTGTACGGGATCACGCTGATCGCGCTGTCTTTCCGGTTGAAAAAGATAGCCTAATGGGGAGATGATCCGTAAATTTTATGGATGAATCCGGGTTACGGTGGGGAATATATGGCATGTCCGGCCGAATGCGGAGGAGACATGGACGTTCACGCCCGCCTTGCCCGCCACCTGCTCGTCGACGGATACAGGCTCGTACTCGACCTCGAACTCAGCCAGGGCTCGTGGCTCGTCGACGCCCGCGACGGCCGGCGCTACCTCGACTTCTACACGTTCTTCGCCTCCGCGCCGCTCGGCGTGAACCCGCCCTTCGACCCCGACTTCGCCCGCCTGCTCGGCCAGGTCGCCCGCAACAAGCCGGCCAACCCCGACATGTACACCGAGCACCTCGCCGACTTCGTCGACACCTTCACCCGGGTGCTCGGCGACCCCGCCCTGCCCCACCTGTTCTTCGTCGAGGGCGGCGCGCTGGCCGTGGAGAACGCGCTCAAGGTCGCCTTCGACTGGAAGAGCCGCCGCAACGAGGCCGCCGGTCGCCCGCGCGAGCTCGGCACCCGGGTCCTCCACCTCACCCAGGCCTTCCACGGCCGCAGCGGCTACACGCTGAGCCTGACCAACACCGATCCGGTCAAGACCGACCGGTTCCCCACCTTCGACTGGCCGCGCGTCGAGGTGCCCGCCATCCACGCAGGCGACGTCGAGGCGGCCGAGGAGCGCGCGCTGGCCCAGGCCCGCGCCGCCTTCGAACGGCATCCGCACGACATCGCCTGCTTCATCGCCGAGCCCATCCAGGGCGAGGGCGGCGACAACCACATGCGGCCGGAGTTCCTGCGGGCCATGCAGGACCTGTGCCACGAGCACGACGCCCTGTTCGTCCTGGACGAGGTGCAGACGGGCGGCGGCACCACCGGCACCCCCTGGGCCTACCAGCAGCTCGGGCTGCAGCCGGACATCGTGGCCTTCGCCAAGAAGGTCCAGGTCGGCGGCATCATGGCGGGGCGGCGCGTGGACGAGGTGCCCGGCAACGTCTTCGAACGCAGCGGGCGGATCAACTCCACCTGGGGCGGCGGGCTGGTCGACATGGTGCGCAGCCGCGGCATCCTGGAGATCGTCGAACGCGACGGGCTCATCCCGCGGGCGGCCGCCCTCGGCACCACCATCCTGGAGCGGCTGACCAAGCTGGAGGCCGAGCACCCGGAGACCGTGTCCGGCGTCCGGGGGCGCGGGCTCATGTGCGCCTTCGACCTGCCGGCGCCGTCCGACAGGGACGCCCTGGTCACCCGGCTGCGCGAGGAGGCGGGAGTCCTGGTCCTGCCGTGCGGGCCCAGGTCGGTCCGCCTGCGCCCGGCGCTCAACATCCCGGAGCAGGACGTGGACCACGGCCTCACGGCCCTGTCCGCCCTCCTGGAGACGGCTCCGTAGCCGCCTCTGTCCGAGCGCGCGCGCCTCAGGGGAGGGCGCGCACGCTCCGAAACGGGATCACTCCGTGGTACGGGACCGCCAGAGGCCGATGGCACGGACGCGGGAGTCCACGCCGAGCTTGGCATAGATGCGGTTGACGTGGTTCTTGACCGTTTTCTCGCTGAGAAACAGTCGCTGTGCGATCTGGCTGTTGGACTGTCCTGTCGCGATCAGGTCCATGACCTCGGCCTCACGCTTGCTCAAGGACGTGAACGCGCTGTCGAACGCTGCGTCGTCGACTCTCATCCGGCCTCCGGGGCGCGCAGACGGTCAGATCGCCGAGTCCCCCCAACCAACCGGCGTTAGCGGTAGACAGCGAGCATAACTCGCATTGACATGTTTTTGGGGAGTTGTCGGAAGAAAACGGCAACGGCCGGTCCCGAAGAACCGGCCGTTGCCCTCTGGGGTGAGTGAAGGGACTTGAACCCTCGACATCCAGGACCACAACCTGGCGCTCTGCCAACTGAGCTACACCCACCATCGCGCCGTCCGCAAGAACGGCACAGGAAGAGTGTAGCGGTGTTCGGGAGTCTTCACGCCACCCGTTAACCGCTGACACGCTCCGCGAGTGTCCGGGCCGTCGCCGAGTCAGGCCCGGGCTGGCCGACGAACACGGCAGCCCGATAGTAACGCAGCTCCCGGATGCTCTCCAGGATGTCGGCCAGAGCCCGGTGGCCGCCCTGCTTCTCGGGCGCGGCGAAGTAGACGCGGGGATACCACCGCCGCGACAGCTCCTTGATCGACGACACGTCGACCATGCGGTAGTGGAGGTAGGCGTCGACCGCCGGCATGTCCCTGGCCAGGAACGTGCGGTCGGTGCCGATCGAGTTGCCGCACAGCGGAGCCTTCTTCGGCTCGGGGACGTGGCGCCGGATGTAGTCGAGCACCAGCGACTCGGCCTCGGCCAGCGTGACCCCGGTCGCCAGCTCCGGCAGCAGCCCCGACGCGGTGTGCATCTCGCGGACGACCCCCGACATCTGCTCCAGTGACTCCGGCGGCGGCTTGATGATCACATCCACGCCGCTGTCGAGCTGGTTGAGCTCGCTGTCGGTGACGATGCACGCCACCTCGACGAGCGCGTCGCGCCCGAGGTCGAGACCCGTCATCTCGCAGTCGATCCAGACCAGGGAATCACTCATGCGTACTCCTCGCCGCAGCGGCCCGGAGCGACCCGTCCGCCTGCTCATGCCACCAGCCTAGTGCCACTCGTCACGCGGGCTTGAGCGAGCTCACCACCTTGTCGACCACGTCGGTGCCGAGGTTGTCGGGCACCGAGACGTAGATGAGTCCCGGCCGCTCGCCCTCACCGCGGTCCATGAGCACGACCGCGCCGTTCTCCTTCTTCCACTGGTAGCCCTTCTCCTCGGAGATCTGGGTGAAGTCCATCTCGAACTGCACCAGCCAGGCGTCCCGGTCACCGATCTTGATCGCCTGGTCCTTGACGATCTTGCTGGTGTGCTGGAGCGAGTAGTACCTGTTGTTGAAGTCGGCGTAGACCGCCTTGGCCGTCAGCCCGATCCCGGCGGCGCCGGGGTAGGGGTAGCGGTCGCTGAGCGCCCCGGTGAAGACGTTGCCGATCCAGTCGGACCGGCCGTCGAACTTCTCCTGCGAGATCTTCTGCACGCCGCTGCTCCACAGCTGGGCCCCCGGCTGGGTGCTGTTGATCGCGGACGCGCGCGGCACGTCCCAGGTGTCCGGCACCTCGTACGAGACCCCCAGCTTGGCGTCGGTGATGCGGCCGTCCACCGGCTGCGGGAGCTCGGCGGAGCTCTGCGGCGGGTCGGTCGAGGGCGGGGGATCGGTCGAGGGCGCCGGGTCCGGGTCCTCGGTCTCCGCCGGCTCCTCGGTCTGGCTCTGGGACGTCGTCGGCGCGGCCGCCGGGTCACCGGTGCTGTTGACGAAGACGACGGCGGCCACCACGAGGAGGGCCACCACGAGCAGTGCCGCCGCCCCGCCGATGATCCACGGCATCGGGTTGCTCTGCTTGGGCGGCGGGCCGTAGCCGGGAGCGTCCCACGACTGCTGCCCGTAGGAGCCCTGCTGTCCGTACGGGCCCTGCTGGCCGTACTGCTGCCCTCCCGGCTGCCCGTACGGGGCCTGCTGGCCGCCGGGATGCCCGAACGCGCCCTGCTGCGGACCCGACTGCCCATAAGGACCGGACTGCTCGTACGGTCCAGACTGGCCGGAAGGCCCGGTCTGCCCGTACGGACCTGACTGGCCGGAAGGGGGCTGGCCCTGGGGCGGAGGCTGGCCGTAGGCGAGCGTGGGGTTGGCCCCCGCCGGCGGCCAGTCAGGCGGCCGGCTGCCGTGCTGCTGCGGGCCGGAGGCCGGCTGGGGTCCTGAGGGCTGCTGGTGCGCCGGCCCCTGATCCGTCTGGCCCTGCTGCGTCGGGCCTCGATCCATCGGGCCCTGCTCCATCGGATGGGTGGCGTCGGTCCACTGGCTGCCGTCCCACCACCGCAGTTGCGGAGAGCCGTACGGGTCGGGGTACCAGCCCGCGGGGGTCTGCGAGGTCATGCACGTCAGCGTAGTAAACAACCGCTTTGGTGCGCATTCAGCACTTGTAGGTGAAGGTCGTCTTCGCGGTGCGGGCCGGGCCGGGAGAGAGCACCCGTAACGTGGCCGTGGCCTTGGCGGTACGCTCGCCCTGGAGCCGCCACGTCAGGTCGACGTCGTAGGAGGTGGTGCCGGCCGTGGCGCGCAGGGTGCCCTCCTCGACGTCCTTGTCGAGGTTCATCCGCCACTCGTAGCGGATCTCGCCGGCCCCGCCGTTGGTGTCGATCCGGCCCGAGACGAACGCGTCGCTGTCGCAGCCCAGCGTCTTCTCCGACGTGGTGACGGTCACCTTCTCCACCGCCACGGGTGTGTCGTCGCCACCGCCGAGCCGCAGCCAGGCCAGGATCGCCCCGGCCATCACGGCCGCGAACACGAACGCCGACACGATCGTCCGGCGGCGTCGCGCGCGCACCGCCCTGGCCCTGCCGTTCCGCGCGGGGGAGGCGCCCTCGCGCCAGATCCGCTCGGCCGTGGACTCCTGCCGGGCCGCGCCGACGCCTGGCCCGAACCGCATCGCCTCCCCGCCGCCGGGGCTGGGACTGGTGGTCGCCTGACCGGCGTGCGTGGTGCGGCCCGCGCTCTCGCGTCCCTGCGGGACGTGCAGCAGGGTGACGATGTCGCCCTCGTCGCGCTCCTGCCCGGCCGGGGCCGGCATGCCGTACGCGGCGGGCTGCGCGAACATCGACTGGCCGCGTGCCGCCTGCGCCAGCCGGTCACGGGTGATCATGCCGCCGGGCAGCACGTGCGACTCGGCGAGCAGGCCGCTCCTGGCCGCCGCCAGCCCGTGGGTGGTGGCCGCGGCCGCGGCCCGCTCGAACGCCGCCGCGGCCTGCGGCGCCCCGCGCTGGCAGGCGCCGGCGAGCCCGCGTGCCAGCGCCGCCCAGCCGGAGACGTCGCGGTCCGGCGGCGAGATCTCGCCCCGGATGGCGTCGGCCAGCCCGCGCTCCGACAGCAGCGCGGCGCCGTCGGCCGTGACCACGACGGTGCCCGGGTGCACCGAGCCGTGCGTCACCCCCGACGCGTGCAGCGCGAGCAGGGTCTGAGAGGTGTCGGCCAGCACCGCCGCCGCGCCGCCCGCCTCCACGGTGCCGGCCGCCAGCAGGCTCGCCAGGGTGGGCGTGACCGCCTGCGCGGTGAGCAGCCACACCTGCTCGCCGGCCGCCACCACGTCGGCGACCGGGATCAGCCCGCCGAGCCCGCCCATGACGAGCCGGCGGTCGGTCAGCACCGCCGACACCACCCGGTCGCGCACCCCGGGCAGCTCGATGATCCTGGAGTCGAACAGCAGCGCCCCGGCCCTGCGGCCGTCGGGCGAGATCGCGTCGATCCAGTTGCCCAGCTCGGTGATCCAGGTGTGCTCGGTCAGCCGGAACCCGGCGATCCCCTGTCTCGGATTGCTCATCGCCGTCTGCCCCCCCGGAGCGTCAGATCTTCCTGTGGTGACGCCCCGACTTGCGTCGCCTTACCGCCAGTTTGACGGGAACCGCACCGGACGTCACCCGTTCCGGTCGGTGCCGCTCCCTAGTCGATGATCACCGTGGGCGTGCTCCTGGGCGGCTCGCCGCCGGTCGGGCTCTCGGACGGGCTGGGCGTGGTCGGCGGTGTGGACGGCGTCCGCGTGGGTTGCCGCGTCGGCGTCTGCCGCGTGGGCGTGGCGGAGGGCTGCGTGGGCGCGGCGGTGCCCCGGTTGCCGGTGTCGGCCTTGCCGGACAGCCTGGTCTCCGGCGTCTCGACCGGGGTGGACACCGGGGTCTTCACCGGGGTCCGGGTCGGCCGGGCCGTGGGCTTCCTGGTCCTGGTCGGCCGCACAGTCGGCCGCACAGTCGGCCGCACCGTGGGCCGTGCCGTGGGACGGGTGGCCGTGGGCTGGGCGACGGGCGCGACGGACGTGGTCGGCTGCGGCGTCGTCGCCTCCGGCGTCGGCTCCTCGGGCGTCTCCGTCTCGACCGGCTCCAAGGTGTCGGTCTCCACCGGCTCGGCGCTGGAGGCCGACGGGGTGGGCGTGGCCGTGGTGGTCTGCGCGCGCAGGGCGGTGTCGCCCTTCCACGGGTTCACCAGCACCACCGCCACCGCGATCGCCACCCCGACGCAGGCCGTGGTGATCGCGGCCTTGGCGGACACCTTGCTCAGCAGCTTGGCCGGGCCTTCGAAGCGGGTCTCGGCCAGCGTGGTGACCGCCTCCGCTGGAGCCTCGGGCGGCACCGGCCAGAGCAGCAGGAGCAGGCCCGCCAGAGACGTCAGCCTCCGCCTGCCGCGCTCCTCCCAGTCGGTCCCGTACGCCTCGCGGGCGACGGTCTCCAGCTCCGCCAGGAACGCCTCGGCGGACGCCGGCCGTTCTTCCGTGCGCTTGGCCAGGCCCTGCTCGACCAGGCCCTGCAGGGCCGGCGGCACCTCCTCGACGGGCGGCGGCGTGGCCTGGTGCTGGCGGGCCAGCGCGGCCAGGTTGGTCGCCCGGTAGGGGCGGGCGCCGGTCAGGCACTCGAAGAAGACCACCGTGGCCGCGTACACGTCGGTCGCGGGAGAGGCCGGCGCGCCCGACCACTGCTCCGGCGCCATGTACGGCGGCGTGCCGGCCGCGCTGGCGCCGATGCCGGCCGCCACCGCGATGCCGAAGTCGACCAGCTTGCTGGCGCCGTCGCCCTGGACGATCACGTTCTCCGGCTTGTAGTCGCGGTGCACGATCCCCATCGCGTGCGCCGCGGCGAGCCCCTGTAAGGAGCCCTTCAGCACGGTCAGCGCGGCCTCGGGCCCCGTCGGGCCCTCCGAGCGGAGCAGCTCGCGCAGCGACACGCCGTTGACCAGCTCCATGACGATGGCCGCGCCGTGCCCGGTCTCGACGTAGTCGATCAGCCTGGCGTTGTGCGGGCTGCGCATCGCGCCCAGCAGCCTGGCCTCCTGCCGGAACCGGGCGACGAAGCCGACGTCGTCCCTCAGCCGGTCGGACAGGTACTTGATGGCGACTTCGGCCCCGTCGTGGTCGCGCGTGGCCAGGACCACCCGGCCGGCGGCGCCGGTGCCCAGCTCGCGGACCTCGGTGTAACCGGGGACCCCCCACCGCTCATCGCCGTTCATAGCGGTCTCCTCTACGGTCGTCCGGGCCCCCACCCTCAACAGACGGAGCGTAGCTTAACCGGCGTTTCACACCTACCGGCATCAGATATCCCGAATTTCGAAAGGGCGAGGTTCAGTCGATCTCCGGCTGTGGAGTCTTCGTCACCTCGGGTTCACAGTCCGGCAGCGTGCCGCCCCGCTGGGAGCCGCCGTTGCCCGCTCCCGGCCGGGTGCTCGCCCGTACCAGCCAGGAGGCCCCGCAGGGCGTCTTGACCGCGTATCGGATCGTCCTGGAGTACGAAGTCGCGCCGGACAGCGTGAGCTGCCTCGTACCGGAGATCTTCCCGGCCTGGAACCCCACGACGAGGCGGACCGGCCGCGTGTCACCGGTTCTCACGGCGACCGTGGCGGTCAGCCCGCCCGCGTCGGCCACGGCGCGCACGACGGAGACGCTCCTGACCTCGATCGGGCAGACGACGTCGGCGCTGCCGGTGGCCGTCCGGCCCTTGGCGGTGACCCGGACCGTGACGGTGGCGCCGCACGGGCGGCTGCGGAAGGCGTGCCGGAACGTCGTGGTGTACGAGGTGCGCCCGGACGCCTCGGCCGACCGGGTGGCGACCTGGTCGCCGTTGACCGCGAAGGCCGCCGCCACCGGCACCTCGCCGGTGCCGCTGGTGCGCATGGACACGGTGGCTCTGGCGGTCGCGCCCGCCATGGCCAGCCTCACCCGCAGGCCGGTCACCTCGGTCGGGCAGGGCGGCACGCTCACGGTCGACGAACCGTTCCCGCCGCGTGCGGGCGGGTCGGAGACGACGGTGAGCGTGACGTCCTTGCCGCAGGGGCGCTCGCCCAGGTCGTGCGAGACGGTGCGGGTGTAGGTGCGGGCGTCGCCGAGCCGGATCCGCTCGGTGCGCACCTCCTCACCGGCGACGCGCCAGGTGGCGCGGGCGGTGATGGGGCCGGTGCCGGTGGCGTCGACGGTGAGCGCTCCCGCCGCGACGGCGCCCCGGACGGCCAGCCGGTTCACGACGAGCGAGGACACCGCGGTCAGGGGCGGCGCGCTCGTGACCGGGTCGCTCGGCGTCGGGGTGCTCGCCGTCGGAGTCGCCGTCGGAGTCACCGTCGGAGTCACCGTCGGCGTGGTCGTCGTCGGCGGGTCGGAAGAGGGCGGGGCGGAGGAGGGCGGGGCGCTGGTCGGCGGGTCCGAGGAGGGCGGGTCGCTGGTCGGAGGCTCGGAGGAAGGCGGGGTGCTGGTCGGCGGGGCGCCGGGGTCGTCCGTGGAGGTCGCGACCGGGTCGGGGCCCCCGGTGACGGCGGGGTCCGGCGACCCGCCCGTGGCGGTGGCCGGGGATCCCGGGTCGCCGATGACCGGCAGGCGGCCGAGCGCCGTGTCCTCCGGGGAGGGGCCCGCGGTGGGATCCCCGGAGGGCCGCGGAGTCACCGCCGGCGGCAGGGACGGGGTGGGCGACGGCGCTTCGGAGGGCGCGGCGGCCACGGGTTCGAGCCGCGTCGGCGTCTCCCTGTTGACGGCCACGACCACCACGGCGGCGGCCACCACGGCGGCCAGCCCGCCCGCCATGGCGACGCGCACCGCCTTGCGCGGCGCTGCCCTGAACACCGTGCGGGCCAGGGTGGTGGTCACCTGCGGGGCGGGCTCGGCGGGCTCGGGCAGCAGCAGCGCGAGCAGGAACACCAGCCCGGCCAGCCGCCGGCGGCCGCGCTCCTCCCAGTCGTCGCCGTAGGCGGCCCTGGCGACCTCCTCCACCTCGGCGACGAACGCCTCGGCGCCGGCGGGCCGGTCGGCGGGGCTCTTGGCCAGCCCGCGCCGGATCAGCTCACGCACCGGCTCGGGCGCGTCGTCCACCGGCACCGGGGCGTGCAGGTGCTGGTAGCCCAGCACGCTCGGCTCGGGCGAGCGGTAGGGCCGGTGACCCGTCAGGCACTCGAAGAACACGGCCGTGGCCGCGTACACGTCGGTCGCCGGGGTGGCGGGCTCGCCCGACCACAGCTCCGGCGCCATGTAGGGCGGGGTGCCCTCGGCCCGGGTGGCCTGACCCTGCTTGACGGCGATGCCGAAGTCGACGAGCTTGCTGTGGCCGTCGTCGCGGACGATCACGTTCTCCGGCTTGTAGTCGCGGTGGACCAGGCCGAGCGCGTGCGCCCCGGCCAGGCCGAGCAGCGAGCCCTTGAGGACGACCAGCGCCGCCTCCGCGCCGGTCGGGCCGCTCTCGCGCAGCAGCGCGCGCAGCGGGACGCCGTTGACCAGCTCCATGACGATGGCGGCGCCCTGCGGATCCTGGATGTACTCCCACAGCGTGGCGACGTTCGGGTCGCGCAGCGTGGTCAGCAGCCGCGCCTCGGAGCGGAACCTGCCCAGCGCGGCGGGATCATGTCGCAACCTCTCGGAGAGGTACTTGATCGCGACCTTGACGCCGGTCTCCTCGTGCGCGGCCAGCACGACACGGCCGCTGGCGCCCGCGCCGAGCTGCGTGATCTCCGTGTAGCCGGGTGCGCTCCACTCCATTTGTCCGCCTCTTTAACCAGGGTCGGCCCACCAGTTGAGACGCGTGATCTAGGGAAGGAGTTTGCCAGGTGCGCCCCTGTTCATGGAACTACTTTCTGTCACTGATGTGAACCGGTATGCCGATCCCGTCTGCGAGCGCCGGGTCGGGCAGCGGCTCGCCCCAGGCGGTGACGAGCGGGAGCACCCCCGCCCACATGGGCAGCGCGTAGTCGGCGTCCTCGTCGCTCGGCGCGCCACGGCGGATCTTGACCGACGCCTCGTCCAGCGGCAGGGCGAGCACGGCGGTGGCGGCCAGCTCCTTGCGGTCCGGCGGCCGGGCGTAGTCCCACTGGCCCGGCGCGAGCTGCTCGGTCAGCGCGCGCAGGCCGGCCATCCGCTCCTCCTCGTCCGTCACCAGCCTGGCCTGGCCGTAGACGATCGCGGAGCGGTAGTTGACGGAGTGGTGGAAGACCGACCTGGCCAGCACGATGCCGTCGAGGTGGGTCACCGTCACGCACACCTCCCCGCCGGCCGCCGCGCGGAGCGATCTGGCTCCCGTCGACCCGTGCAGGTAGAGGGTGTCGCCGACGCGCCCGTAGCCGGTGGGCACCACCATCGGGTAACCGTCGGCCACCACGCCCAGGTGGCAGATCAGACCCGCGTCGAGGATCTCGTACAGATCGTTCCTGTCGGTGCTGCCACGCTCCTTCGAGCGGCCCAGCCGGGTGCGAGCGGTGGAGGAGAGCATGCGTCGACCGTAGCCGCGAAGTGGACCTATCCTGGAGAGCCACTATCAACGCCTTCCCGGAGACCACTTGCGCGCCCTCGTCGACCTTCCGATCTCCCTGTCCAGGGAGTCCGACGTGCCGCTGACCGTCCAGCTCGCGGGCCGGCTGCGCGACGCCATGCTCTCGGGCGCGCTCGCGACCGGCGAGCGGCTGCCGTCCTCGCGCGGACTGGCCGCCCAGCTCGGGGTCAGCCGCACCGTGGTGACCGAGGCCTACCAGCAGCTCTACGCCGAGGGCTGGCTGGAGGGACGGCACGGCTCCGGCACGTTCGTGGCCTCGATGGAGACACCGCCCGGCGCCAACGGGGCGGCCGCCGCGCAGGCGCCCGCCCCGAAGATGGCGCGGCGGGCGGTGCCGGGCGACCACGTGATCAACCTGTCGCCCGGCCGCCCCTGGGTGCGCGACTACGACGTGGCCGCCTGGAAGCGGGCCTGGCGCAAGGCCGCCGACCTGCCGCCGGGCGACTATCCCGACCCCTACGGCCTGCCCAGGCTCAGGGAGCTGCTCGCCGATCACCTGCGCAGGGCCAGGGCGGTGGCCGTCGGGCCGGAGAACATCCTGGTCACCCGCGGCACCGGCAACGGCCTCGACCTGTGCGCGCAGGCGCTGCTCGGCGCGGGCACCCGCGCGGGCGTCGAGGACCCGGGCTACCACGTGGCCCGCACGGTGTTCGCCGCCAGGGGAGCGGAGGTGGTGGCCTGCCCCGTGGACGAGGACGGCGTGATCGTCGACGACCTGCCCGCCGGACTGCGCGTGCTCTACACGACCCCCGCCCACCAGTACCCGCTGGGCGGGCGGCTGCCGATCCCGCGCCGCGAGCGGCTGCTGGCGTGGGCCAGGCGCACCGGCGCCACGGTGGTGGAGGACGACTACGACGCCGAGTTCCGCTACGACGTCGCCCCGCTGCCCGCGCTCTACGGCCTCGACCCGTCGCGGGTGGTGCTGCTCGGCACGCTCTCGAAGTCGCTGGCGCCGGACGTCGGGGTCGGCTGGCTGGTCGGCACGCCCGAGCTGCTCGACAGGATCGCCATCATCCGCCGCGCCGTCTCCGACCGCACCAGCGGGCCGGTGCAGCAGGCGGTGGCGACCCTGCTGGAGCGCGGCGACCTCGACCGCCACCTGCGCAGGATGCGCCTGGAGTACGCGCGCAGGCGTGCCGTGGTGGTGGAGTCGCTGGGACCGGTCTGCCGCCTGCGCGGCGACACGGCCGGGCTGCACGTGCTGGCCGAGCTGCCGCCGGGGCTGGCCCCCCGCGTCATGGAACGTGCCGCGGAGCGAGGGGTGCTGCTCGACACGGCCGAACGCCATCATCACGGGGTCGAGCGGGTGCACGGCCTGGTCATCGGGTACGGTTCAGCCTCGCTCGCGCAGGTGCGGCGGGGCTGCCAGATCCTGGCCGAGCTGATCAGGGAAGGCTGAACGCCGGGGCGGCCTCCAGCTCGCGCAGCAGAGGCAGCGCCCGGCGCGCGTACAGCGGGTCGACCGGCAGCACGTGCCGGGCCCACCAGCGGGCCGGCGTCGGGTCGGGCGAGGGCTTGGTGAGACCCGGCGCGTAGTCGTCGTACGGCGGGTCGTAGAGATAGCCGGTCGCCACCCCGCGCCGCTCCAGCTCGGCGATGGCGGCGTCGCGGTCGCGCACCAGCAGCGGCACCCTGAACAACGGCTGGTCGAGGTGGTCGCGCACGGCGGGGGCGGCGATCGGCAACGACGCGAGCAGGGCGACCCCGGCCAGCCTGCGCTCGCGTTCGCGCGGCACCTTGGCCACCCGCCTGGTCTGGTACCACCGGGACACCCGGCCCCGGGCGGCGCGGTAGTCGTGCAGGTCGGCCCGGACCCACGGGTCGAACGACGGCAGCGAGGGCGCCCGCGGCAGCGCCTCGGCCAGCTCGCGGGCCATCAGCGCGATGCGGTAGCCCTCGCGCTCCTCCTGCAGGCCCAGCGCCCGCATCAGCCACAGCGCCGGGCGCACCAGGTCGAGCCGGAGCGCCGCCTGGCGGGCCATCGAGGTGGCCACGGCGAACAGCTCCGCGCGCAGCGACCCCGGCCGCAGCAGGGCGTCGCGGGCCCGCTCCAGCGACTTCAGGTCGGCGCGCTCTGCCACGGCCAGCACCCCGCCCGAGCCGGCGGCGGCGTGCTTGCCCAGGCTGAACACCCCGGCCAGGCCGAACGTGCCGAGGGGCCGGCCGCCGACCGAGGTCTCCATCGCGTGGGCGACGTCCTCGACGAGGACCTTCCCGGTGAACGCCGTCACCTGGTCGGGCAGCCCGTACAGATTGGTCGTCAGGACCGCGTCCACGGAGGAGAGGTCGGCGCGGGCGGCGTCGATGTTGCCGTCGCGCGGCGACAGCGGCGCGATCACCGGGCACAGCCCGGCGGCGAGCACCAGGAAGAGGATCTCGTCGGCGGAGACCGGCGACATGAGCAACCGCTGGCCGGGCGAACACCAGTGGCGCAGCGCCAGGTAGAGACCGAGCCGGTTGGAGGGGAGGAGCAGGCAGTGGCGGCCGGTGCGCTCCTCCAGGAACCTCATCCGGCCATCCTGGCCCGCAACCGGCCGTAGGTCTTCAGCGCCTTGTCGGCGGTCCTGTGGAGCACCGGATGGGCCAGCACGGTGGCCCTGGCCCTGCGCGCGGGCACCCGCATCATCCAGTGGACGCCGGCCGGGAGGCCGGGCCTGGCGAGGCGGCCCTCCGCGACGGAGAGCTCGCCGGTCTTGAGCTTCTCCTTGTACTCCTTGGCGCCCCGGCCCATGTCGATCAGCTCGATGCCGGCGGCGGCGGCCTTCTCGGCCATCGCCAGGTGCTGGATGAGGCCGGGGGAGTACTTGGCGAAGGCGGTGTCGTAGGCGGGGAACCAGCCGGCCAGGGTGGTGCGGGTGCGGACGCCGAAGTGGCCGGCCACCGGCCGGTCGCCGACGTAGACCATGTCGAGCACGCCGGCGAAGCTCTCGCCGCGGGTCGCCTGCAGCCGCTCCACCAGCTCGACGATCCACCGGTGGGAGAACCGGTCGGTGCGGCCGGTGCGGCGGTACTGGTCGGTCTTCCAGTTGAGCAGCGTGTGGAGCGGTCCCGGGTCGGCGATCGCGAACTCGTGGCGCACCTCACCGGCCTCGCGCCCGAGCTTGCGCTCCTTGGCCAGCGTCGTCTTGTAGGTCTTGCCGGAGTTGGCCCGCAGGAACTCGGTGTAGGGGCCGTAGCCGTCGCTCAGGTCGATGACCGGCGACGGATAGGTCTCGTAGGTGGCGCCCAGCAGGGGCTGCCCGATCACCAGGTGGTCGAACTCGTAGACGCTGAGCCCGCACTTGCGCAGCAGCTTGAACGGGTCGATCTCGAGGTCCTTGGCGTAGATCATGCCCTGGGCGTCGGTCAGACCCGCGGCCACCGGTTTGCCGATGCCCAGCGGGTGTCGCTCGAACGGGAAGAATCCGACGATCTCCGGCCCGTCGTGGATCACCGCGACCCGCACGGCGTCGCGCAGCTCACCGACGGTGAGCGTGAACTCCGGAGACAGGAAGGGGTTGTCGAACGCCGTGTCGCTTTCCTGCAAAGCACGCCAGCGGCTGATTTCGGCGTCTCCCAGCTCTCTGGGATGAGCGAGGGTGACCTGCACTGGGCTCCTACTGTCGACATGCCTCGGGGCGGCAGACATGTGGAAACTCAGCTTAAAGGATCGGTGTGTCGCCTGTTCTCGCAGGTGCGGAACGTTACGCAACTCCCAGGTGGTTTTCAGAACCGAATAACGTTCTAATATCAGACCATGACCGTACCTGGGATCGACCGGCCCCGGCTGTTCGCCTGGATGGGCCGCCACGCGCCCGACGCCGGTGAGCCGCTGTCCGTCTCGCTCATCTCCGGGGGCAGGTCCAACCTGACCTACCTCATCGAGACCGGCGAACGCCGCGTGGTGCTGCGCCGGCCCCCGCTCGGCCACGTGCTGCCCACCGCGCACGACATGGCGCGCGAGTGGCGCGTCATCTCCGCGCTGGCGCCGACCCCGGTGCCCGTGCCCGGCCCGGTCGCGTTCTGCGCGGACGAGGACGTCATCGGCGCGCCGTTCTACCTCATGGAGTACATGGAAGGCGCCGCGGTGCGAGGCCGGGAGGAACTCGGCGACCTGCCGCCGGAGGGGACCAGGAGGCTGAGCGAGCGGCTGGCCGAGGTGCTGGCCGCCATCCACGCCGTCGACTACCGGGAGGCGGGGCTGGACGGCTTCGGCCGTCCCGACGGTTACCTGGCCCGGCAGGTCGAGCGCTGGTGCAAGCAGTGGGAGCGGTCGAAGACGGAGGAACGGCCCGACTTCGACCGCCTGGCGGAGCGGCTGCGCCGGAGGCTGCCCGCACACTCGGACGGCACGCTCGTGCACGGCGACTACCGGCTCGACAACACGCTGGTGCGGCTCGGCCCGGAGCCGGAGATCCGCGCGGTCGTCGACTGGGAGATGTCGACCCTCGGCGACCCCCTCGCCGACCTCGGGCTCACGCTCACGTACTGGCAGGATGCCGGGGACGAGGAACGGGCCGGGATCCCGGTCGCCGGGGACGTGACGGCCGCGCCCGGCTTCCTGAACGCCGCCGAGTTCGCCGCCCACTACGCGAAGGTCTCCGGCCGCGACACCGCCGAACTGGGCTTCTACGTCGCGCTCGGCAACTTCAAGCTCGCGGTCATCGTGGAGGGTATCCACGCCCGCTTCCGCCAGGGTAAGACCGTGGGGGAGGGGTTCGAGCGCATCGGCGGCGCCGTGCCCACCCTGATCGCCCGCGCGCACCGCATGCTCGGCCCGTCCTGACCGCCGGCCACGCCTGATCCGACGCCAGTCACACCCACCGCCCTGAGGAGCGTCATGAGCACTGTTGCACTGATCACCGGAGCGGCGAGCGGCATCGGCGCCGCGGTGGCCCGCCGCCTGTCGACGGGAGGCGCCAGGTGCGTCCTGGTCGACCTCGACGGCGACGGCGCCGAGCGGCTCGCCAAGGAGGTCGGCGGCGTCGCCCTGGCCGCCGACGTGCGCACCGAGGAGGCGTCCAGGCAGGCCGTCGAACTGGCCGAGAGCACCTACGGCCGGCTCGACCTGGTCCACCTCAACGCCGGCATCTCCAGCGGCGTCGACCTGAACGCCTTCGACCTGGCCCAGTACCGCAAGACCGTCGGGGTGAACGTGGACGGCGTGGTCTTCGGCGTGACCGCCGCCCTGCCGTTGCTGCGGCGCTCCGGCGGCGGCGCCATCGTGGTCACCGCGTCGCTGGCCGGGCTGGTCGGCTACGACGGCGACCCGATCTACACGATGACCAAGCACGCCGTCGTCGGCCTCGTCCGCGCCCTCGCCCCGCCGCTGGCCAAGGAGCACATCCGCATCTCCGCCGTCTGCCCCGGCTTCACCGACACCCCGCTGGTGGCCCAGGCGCGCGAGCTGTTCATCAGCGCCGGATTCCCCTTGCTGGAGGCCGACGAGGTGGCGGCCGCCGTGGAATCGGCTTTTTACGCCGACGACACCGGCAGCTTGCTCGTGGTGCAGCCGGGTAGGCAACCGGTGCCGTACCGTTATGCAGGGGTTCCTGGACCCGCGAGCGGCCAGCGGCCACCATCGTCCTGACCGTTCGCAAGCCACTCGCAACCCGGACGGTTACGGTGAACAAGGTCGAGGGCCTGGCGCTCGGCCTTGTTTGGAACGTTCGTGAAGGGTGGGTTCAGGGTGATTCCGACGGACGGCAGGCATGCCCGCAAACGGTCGCCATGGCCGCTGGCCGTCGGGGCGGGGGTCGTCGCGGTCCTGCTGGTCGCCGGCATCCTGACCTACGCCGGCCTCCGCTCGGAGCCGGACGACGGGCCCACGAGTTACGTCGGCGGCGAGATCGCCTCGTCCGCGCCCGCCGAGCCCGCGCCCGAGCTCGACCCGCCCCCGGCGGTGGACGACTGGCCGCGCTGGGGCATCACCCACACCCAATACAGCGCCGACAACGAGGACCGCGTGGCCCGGGAGGCGGCCAGGGGGATCCTCGGCCGGGTCCCGATGCTGCAGAACCAGCACATCATGGGCTGGGGCGCCGGCAACCCCGAGCCGAGCCCCGGCCAGTACAACTTCGTCGACCTCAACAGGCGGCTGAAGTTCATGGCGTCCTCGCGGTCCATCCCCGTGATCACGCTGTGCTGCGCGCCCGACTGGATGAAGGGCGGCCAGGCGGGCCGCACCGACTGGTCGAAGAACCACACGGTCGCGGTCAAGCCCGAACACTTCGACGACTACGCCAAGCTCGCCGCCCGGGTCGCCAAGCAGTATCCGACGGTCGAGTACTACATGGTGTGGAACGAGTTCAAGGGCTTCTGGAACGCCAGCACCAACCGGTGGGACGCCGAGGGCTACACCGAGCTCTACAACAAGGTCTACGACGCGCTCAAGAAGGTCAACCCGAAGATCAAGGTCGGCGGCCCCTACGTGCCGATCGAGAGCTCCAAGGCCGACAGGCCGTCCGAGCTGAAGGGCACGTACGGCAGCGTCGACCAGCGGGCGCTGGACGCGATCGAGTACTGGATCGAGCACAAGAAGGGCGCCGACTTCATCGTCGTCGACGGCGCCACCATGACCACCGACGGCGGCAACGTCCCCGACGACTTCGCGGCCACGGAGAAGTTCAGCGCGATCAGCACCTGGCTCAGGCAGAAGAGCGGCGACCTGCCGGTCTGGTGGGCCGAGTGGTACGTCGAGCCCGACGACTCCGGCTGGACCGAGGACAAGCGGACCGCCGTCCAGGCCACGGCCCTCATGGAGTTCGCCAAGAGCGGTGTCTCCACGGCTCTCTACTGGAACCCGCAGACCAGGGGCCGCGGCGAGTGCGCCGGCTGCCTGTGGCGGTCCGGCACCGGCGAGGAGATGCCCATGGCCGGCCTGCTCAGCGGCTTCACCAAGTGGTTCCCCGCCCACGCGCAGCTGGTGCAGGTCCAGTCCTCCGACAAGCGGATTCGCGTCCTGGCCCAGGAACGCCAGGTCGTCATGGTCAACACCGCCGACACCGCCGTGACCGCCACCGTCGACGGCAAGCAGGTCACGCTCCAGCCGTACGAGATCCAGTGGAGCGGCCGCGGCCCCGCCTGACGTCAGTTGAGGCCCGCGATGTAGACGAACCGCTCCACGATCACCCCGAGCGCCACCGCGAAGGCCGGGATGGCCACCGCCAGCATCCAGCGGCGGGCGCGTGGCGCCCGGCGGGGGCCGTTGAGCCTGATCACCTCGTAGCCGAACAGCGCGATCCAGGTCACGGCCAGCGCCCCGATGCCGACCGGCGTCCACGGCGAGGTGGGCTCCCCCTGCACCTTGTACGGGCGAGGATCGGGGATCTCCGTGCCGCGCACGAACTTGCCCCAGGTGTAGAGAGCGGCGTCGTCGTTGGAGAAGACCCTCTTCAGCTCCGGCGCGGCGTCCAGCGCGGCCCGGAACTTCTCGCCCCAGCCCTCCGGGAAGCCCTCGTTGAGCTGCAGGTAGCTGACCTGGCCGCGGCTGACCACCACGTAGGTGTTGCGCGGGCTCTCGGGGCCGGGCTTCAGGGAGTCGATCACCCCGGTGATGTTCGTCGGGTCCTTGAACACCTGCGCCTGGCCGGCGAAGTTGACCAGCTCGATGTCGCGTTCGCCCCACGGCAGCGTGGGCGTGACCTCCGGGCCCAGCTTCGGCACCAGGTAGACCACCCGGGCGCTCGGCTTGTCGTGCTCGTACACGTAGTGCATGGCCGCGACCTCGCCCGAGGTCACCCGCTCGAACTTCTCGTTGCCGTAGCGGGCGACCAGGAAGGCGCCCGCGAACGCCACCGCCATGCACGCGGCCAGCACCAGCGAGATCTTCCTCGTCAGGTCGGGGTTGAAGCGCACGTTCCGCTTGCGCAGCGGGACGGTCTCCTCGCGCACGTCGGCGCTGTCGGCCGGCATGTTGGGGAAGAACGCGTACGCGGCCAGCAGGCACGCGCCGGGCAGCGCGAACATGTAGATGCGCAGCCCCATCTCGCCGCCGTAGCTCTGCATCGCCAGCGCCAGCGCCGGCACGCAGAGCAGGATCAGCGCCGCCCGGTCGAACACGCCGCGGTGCAGCCGCCTGAACAGGCCCACCGCCGCCAGCGCCAGGATCACCACCAGGATGCCCAGCCGCGCCTGCAGCACCAGGGCGTGCAGCGCGTCGGTGCCCTCGATCCGGTCGCCCGTGTTGGTCTGCAGGTTGTCGAGCACCCGGCCGAGCCCGCCGAAGATCGTGTCGATCTGGCCCACCCAGAAGCCGACGGCCATGTAGCTGATCCAGGTCAGCACCACCAGGCCGAGGAAGAACGGCAGCCCCCACGTCAGCGAGGTCCGCTTGAACAGCAGGAACGCCGTCAGCACGCCGAGCATCATGAACGGCGTGATCTGGTGGGACGCCGTCGCGGCCACGAACAGGGCCAGCAGCAGCATGAGCATGAGCAGCTTGTCGGCCCGGAACATGCCGGTGTTGGCCAGCTCGCCCGGCGTCATCGCGTCCAGGCGGGCCAGCAGCCTGCGCAGCCCCTTCGGCGGGATCGGCTTGGTGCGCGGCTCCACCCGCCCGAACCAGCGCAGCAGGATCGCCACGAACACCAGATAGAGGGCGAACGTGAAGCCCTGCGGCGAGAAGTAGTCCTGCCCGATCCACTGGACCAGGATGAACAGCAGCGCCGCGAACCAGCGCGCCCGCGTGGTCGCCACCACCTGGCGCAGGATGAGCACGAACGGCAGCAGGTAGAGCAGGTTGGACAGCAGCGGCGACCAGTTGAGTATCGGCGTCAGGTCCTCGATCCCGGCCGCCTTCGTGACGAACGCGAACAGCGCGAAGAAGCCCGGCCAGCCCATGCGGGCGTCGATGTTGATGGCCGTCTCGCCGGTCCTGCCGATGAACTCCACGAAACCGGCATGGATGTACGCGGTCGGGAACCTGGGTTCCTCGGCCACCAGCGCGCCCACGCCGTGCAGGGCGAACGTGATGGCCGCGATCTGGAACAACAGCAGGAACTTGCGGTCGGTGCTCTGGGCGACCGTGACGAAGAACGACACGACCATGATGAGGATGGCCGCGAACGCGGTGACGGGCAGCGCCGAGATCAGGCCGAGGCCGTTGATCTCCTCGGGGTCGACACCCCAGTACGGGCCGGGCGGCGCCTTGACCGCCAGCACGTACATGACCAGACCTTCGAGCACCAGCAGCACGGGCAGCCACCGGGGCGCGCTGGCCAGCAACCTCGCCCAGCGCCCTCCCTGCTCGCCCGCGACGCCTGGCGTCGCGACCGGCTTCTGCCGCACCGCGGTCGCGGTTTGCGCGGCCGCCGCGCCCTGCTTGGAGGCCGCTGGAGCTTCGGCCGGGTCTTTCTGGAGACCCGCCGGACCCTGGGGTGCCGCTGGATCTTTCTGGAGAGCGGTCGGGGCTTGGGTGGTCGCCGTGTCCTGTGGGGACGTGGTCTCCTGTCCGCCGTCTTCCGTCTTCGCGCCCGGCTGCCCGGGCTTGCCCTTGGCGGGCGCGGACGCCGCCGAGGCACTCGCCCCCGTGGTCCTGCCCCCGGGAGCGGTGGGTGCCGGCGAGCCCTTGGCGGCCGGTCGTGAGACTCCGCCGGTCGAAGGGGAGGTGAAGTCCGTGGTCGGCGGGGCCGTGGATGCGCCGGGGTCCTTACGGGCCTGCTGCGCGGGGAACGGAGTCGTGCCGGAGACGTCCTCCGTGGGCTTGGCCGAAGGGCCGAACTTGAGCTTGGGCAGCGTGGCCGTCTCCGGCTCGGCGTCCCCTTGCCCAGGCGCGGCAGCGGGGGCCGCCCCCTCAGCCTTCGGCCTGGCCGCATCGCCGACCGGCTTCTGGCCCGAGCGGGCCTCCTCCGCCTCGGCTACGGCCTTCTTGCCCGAGCGGGCCTCCGTCTCGGGCACGGCCTTCTGGGCGGACCGGGTCTTCTCGGGTACGGATTGCGCCTTGGGGGCGGTGGTGCCCTTGGACGCGGGTGGTGGGGCGGCCGCGGCAGCGGCCTCTTCGGCGGTCGGCGGGCGTCCGATGTGGACCGACGGCGGGCCGGGGATGCGGAAGGTCAGGGTCTGGCTGACGTCCTCGGAGTCCCGCTTCGCTCCGCGCTCGTCCTCGGCGGAGTCGCCTCCGGAGGAAGCCGCGGCACGCTCTCGGGCGGGCCGCTCGGCGTCCGTCACGACGTCGGCGGGACGCTCTCGGGCGGGTCGCTCGGCGTCGGCGGGGGGCTCTTCGGCCGCCTCTTCGTCGGACGGCCGGTCGTCGGCTGAGCCGTCGGTGGACTGGTCCGCGTCGGCGGGCTTGGGCGTGTCGGCTCGGTCCTTGGCGGCATCGAGGTCCAGCCGCGGGATGATCCCCGTAGCCTCCGGATCGAAGGGCACCTCTGACTCCTCTCCCGTGTCCCCCCGTACGCCGGAAGAGCCGGTGAAACGCGCTGTCATACGATCGCCGTCCCGTTGCCTCACGTGACCATCATGGGGCCCCGGGCGACCCCTGAGCGACGCTGAGCAGCCTAGTGTCGGCAGGTCTGAGAATTTTACGTAGTTTTCCGAAGATCACCAATGCGATGAGACTCTGGCTGATCAGCATGCCGTACCCCACCGCTTCGACGCTCGCGAACGGGAACAGCACCGCGATCGAGGTCAGCACCAGCGCCGCGAGCCCGATCTGCAGGAACGCCAGCTTCCGTACCTCGCCCTGTGCGCGCAGCGCGCTCAGGTAGATCTCGATCAGCACGCGTGGCAGCACGGCCAGCGCCATGAGCCGCAACAGCAGCGTCCCCTCGGCGGCGAAGGAGTCACCGAAGATCTGCAGGATGAGCGGGGCGGCGGCGACGGCTACCACGATGATGGGCACGATGATCATTAAGGCCCTGCGCAGCGCGTTGCGGCAGTTGACCGCCAGCTGGGACCGGTCGAAGGACCCCTCCACGGTCAGCGACACGGCCATGTTCATGGCCAGCAGCTCGATCATGCAGCCCAGCGTGTGGGCCATCGAGAAGCGGCCGAACGTCGCCTCGCTCACCTGGGTGGCCACGGCCACCGGCACCAGGTAGACGATCGCCAGGACGGAGAGCGTGCCGGGGAAGTCGCCGGACAGGAACCTGCCGATCTCGCGCAGCCCTGGAGGGTGCGGGTGCCGCTCGGCGGTCTGCCGCATGTGCCGCGGCACCACCACCCCGAAGATCAGCCAGTTGATCGGGATCAGCGCGATCGCCGTCGGCACCATCCAGGAGACGAAGATCCCGCCGTCGGGCAGCGCCCCGGCGAGCGCGACCAGCAGCCCCATCTTCATCAGGCCGAACACGATGCTGTTGACCGGGACCCAGACGGCGTTGCGCAGCCCGGTCAGCACCACGTCCTGGAGCGTGAAGACGGCCCAGACCGCGACCGCGCCGAGGAAGAACAGCCCGGGGCCGAACCCGCCGAGCACGGCGTAGGTGTCGCCCCACAGGGGCAGCGTCAGCAGGAAGCCGATCGCGGCGGTCACGCCCGTGGCGGCGGCGATCCCGTAGCCGCGCAGGATGAGCCCCGGCGTGCTCCGGCCGCCGATCGGCAGGTAACGCGCCAGCGCCCCGACCAGGCCGAGCGCGGTCAGCGACGCGAACAGCCGCATCAGCGTGATGACCGCCTGGCCCCGGCCGAACTCCTCCTCGGAGAAGTAGTGGGCCGCCAGCAGCCAGTAGCCCATGCCGAGCACCGCGGTGATGCCGGTGTTGGCCATCAGCGCGTAGCCGTTGCGGAAGAGCGGGTTGCGGAGGTCGCTCAGCACCTTCCGCCAGAGGCTAGACATTGCCGCGAACCCGTTGCAGCCCGTATCGCGTCCTTCTGACGACGGCGTAGCCCTTGGTCAGGATGCGTTCGCGCAGGTAGATCAGGGGTACGGCGGTGCCCTCGACGGCCTTCTTGAACATGCTGATCGTGGTGTGGCGGGCGACGGTCAGGCGCGGGATGGCGAGCACGTCGTGGCCGTCGGCCGCGATCGTGTTGTTCACCGCGCAGGCGGCGAAGTAGCCGGCCTTGCGCACCTCGCGGCGGACCCGCGCGCTGGAGTAGCCGTAGGGGTAGGCCATGGTCGCCACAGGAGTGCCGAGCTTGTCTTCGAGCAGGCCCTTGTTGCGGCGCAGCTCCTGGCGCAGTTCCTCGCCCGGGAGCTGGTCGAGCTGCGGGTGGCTGTGGCTGTGGCCGCCGATCTCGATGCCGGTCTGGGCGGCCTCGCGGGCCTGGGTCCAGCTCAGCATGTCGTCCAGCGGCCGGCCCGCGGCGTCCTTGCCCGCGTCGGCCACCCACCCGCTGGTCAGGAAGACCGTGGCGGGGAACGCGTGGCGCTCCAGCAGGGGCAGCGCCTTCGTGTGGAAGTCGGCGTAGCCGTCGTCGAACGTGAGCACGATCGGCTTGCCGGGCAGCTCGACGCCGTTGATCTTGTTGAGCCGGGCGACCAGGTCGCCCAGCGTCAACGGGGTGAAGCCGCTCTCCGCCAGGTAGGCGAGCTGCTCGTCCAGGTCGGAGGGGCGCACCGAGTGCGGTTTGGTCTCCTCGTTGGGCGAGTCGGTGACGGAGTGGTACATCAGGATCGGCACCCGGATCACGAGCGCACCCCCTTCAGCCGGATCGAGCCCACCAGGTAGCCCCAGGCGGTCCAGGCCAGCCCGACCACGATCGCGCCGGCCCGGCCCAGACCGCCGAGGTCGCCCCTGAGCGCCTCGCCGAGACCGCGCAGCGCGCCCAGCGGCAGCGTCTTCATCGCGTGCGCCCGCTCGCTGGACAGCCCGTCCTGGGTGCCCACCTCCTGGGTCACCAGGGCCTTCGACAGGCCCTCCGCGTAGCAGCGGGAGCGGAAGTAGCCGAACGTCTCCCGCTGCCTGGACACCTTGTGCCCGATCGCCGCCGTGGGCTGGAAGAGCATGACCGAGCCCGGCTTCCGCTGACTCAGGCGGATGCAGAACTCGGTCTCCTCGCAGCCCAGCGGCCGGCTCTTGCGGCCCTGCACGCTCCGGCCGATGCCGCTGTGGAAGCCGCCCACCTCGGACACCGCCTCGCGCAGGAAGGCCGCGTTGCCTCCCATCACGTTGCGGATCGGCGCCTTCACCTGGGGCATGCCCCGGTAGCTGCAGCCGACCGTCCAGTCGAACTCGTGCGGGAACCAGCGCGGCCTCCGGCCTGAAGCCCAGATGGGTTCGGTGCGACCGCCCACGCCGACGACGCCCGGATCCTGGAAGCCCTCCTCCAAAGCCTCCAGCCAGCCGGGATCGGCGACCGCGTCGTCGTCGAGGAACGCGACAATCTCACCGTTGGCGATGGCCACGCCGGTGTTCTTGCCGCCCGACAGGCCCTGCTCGTGCGAGTTCTCCACGACGATCGCGTGTGGATAGGCGCGCTTGAGTCTCAGGTGCAGGTCGGGGTTGTGGTCGACGACCAGGATCAGCTCGCGGGGCGGGCGCGTCTGGCGCTCCACCGACTCCACGGCCTCCCTGATGTCCTCCCACCGGTCCTCGGTGTAGACGCAGATGACGACAGACGTGTTCACGACGATTCCTTCAGGCGTTCGAGCGCTTACGCCACACCCCGGTCCGCGGCTGGGGCGGCGGCCGGCTCGGGCCTGGGCGGCGCGGGCTGGCGACGCCACTCACGCATGATCGTCCTGAGCACGCGCAGGCCGTCGCGTACCACGTGCAGGTTGCTCTCGCCGTGGATGCGGTCGCGCTCGTGGCTGGGCACCTCGTGCACCTTGAGCCCGCCCTTGGCGGCGCGGATGTTCATCAGCGTCTCGACCTCGAAGCCGTCGCAGTCGAGGTCGAGCACGTCGAGGTGACGCGACCAGAAGGCGTTGTAGCCGTAGCAGAGGTCGGTGTACTGGGTGCCGTACATCTTGTTGACGATGCCGGTGAGGACCCTGTTGCCGAAGCGGCGGCTGAAGGTCAGGTCGTCGCTGCCGCCTCCGGAGGCGTAGCGCGAGCCCTTCACGAAGTCGGCCCCGGTCATGAGGGCGCCCACGAACGAGATGATCTCGTGGCCGTCCGTCGAGCCGTCGGCGTCGATCATCACGATGATGTCGCCCGTGCAGGCGGCGAAGCCCTCCGCGAGGGCGTTGCCCTTGCCCTTCCCGGTCTGCGTGACGATCTTGACATTGGGCCGCAGGCGCCGCGCCACGGCCACCGTGTCGTCGACGGAGTTGCCGTCGACGAGCACGATCTCGTCGATCCACTGCGGCAGTGTGGCGAACACATGGGGCAGGTTCTCCGCCTCGTTCATCGCCGGAACTACCACACTCACTGTGGGTGAAATGGCCAAGTGGGGCGTGATCGGCGTGAATCGCTCAATAGGCGGCATCGAACGCAAGGGCATGACGTGGCTCTTGCCGTTGTGCTGGACGGTGTCGGAACTCATGGCGAAGTTGATCCTTCCGGGACCGGCCGCGGCGTGCCGGCGCCAGTGTTTCCCCGGTGCTGAGGGAACGCCTGACGAGACAGGTGGTGCATCGGCCGGTCCAGTGAGGTGCGGGTGGTGCTCGGGTTGTGCTGCTGAAGTGCTGACGGACCGCCACTAGGGCGCTCCCGGCACTTCCTTCGGTACTGCGTTCGGATCGTGCTGGACGGTACTGCGGACCCGCCCGAATCCTTTGAGGACTCGATCGGCTGCCTTATAGAGAGACGGCCGATCCAGCACGATAGTTCGGGCCTTGTTGAAAGGAGTTCGGCCGATCCAGTGGACGGCCGCCGCCGGCGTCGGCCTGGACACGCGCCCCTCGGCGACGTAGAGAGTGCCGCTCTTGAGCCAGTCCTTGTACTCCTTGCCGCCCTTGCCCATGTCGATGATGTGCAGGCCGCTCTTGGCCGCGGCCTCCGCCATCTGCATGTGGTGGACGATGCCTGGGGAGTATCGGGCGTATTCGGTGTCGTACGCGGGGAACCAGCCGACGAGCGTGGTGGCCGTCATCAGCCCGAAATGGCCGGCCACAGGCACGTCTCCCGCGTACAACATGGTGAGCACGCCGGAGAAGTCGGGCGACCTCGAGGCGTGCATCAGACCGGTCAGTTCGACGATCCACGGCTGGGCGAACCTGTCGACCCTGCCGGTGCGCCGGTACTGATCGGACTTCCAGGACAGGAGCGTGCGAAGCTCGGACTCGTCATCGGAGGCCCAGGCGAGCCGGAGCCCGCCGTGTTCCCTGCCGAGCTTGCGCTCCTTGTAGCGGACAGTCTTGAGATTCTTCGGGGAGTTGGCCTTGACCTGGTCGAGCCAGTTGTCGAAGCCGGTGGTGAAGTCCATGACCGGCGCCGGGCGGACGTCGCTCTCGTACGGGGCGAACGTCGGCTGACCGGCGACCAGGTGGTCGAAGTCGTACACGGTGAGCCTGCACGCGCGCAGGAGCGCGCGGGCGTCGAGCTGCAGATCGGGAGCAGCGATCAAACCATGACAAGTAGTCAGGAATCCGCCGAGAGGCTTACCAATACCGAAGTTGTGTCGCTCATAAGGAAAAAATCCGACAATACGGTCTTCGTTCTCAATAACGGCAACCCGTACATAATCCCGCAATTGATCCATGGCGAGCGCGAACTCCACCGACAGGAACGGATTGTCCAGACTCGGGTCGGCCTTCTGGAGCTCCCGCCATCGTGCCCGCTCGGGCCCGCCAAGCTCGCGCGGGCGCACGACGCTGATCTTCACCTTGCCCTGGCCCCCTGTTCGGTCTGCATGTTCTTCCCCCGGTACAACACGCGAAGCACGTACATGAACCCGCCGAGCACGGCGACCGTCGCCACGCCCGCCCGGGGTGACCACGCGTCGAACAGCAGCATGGCCTGGGCCAGCAGCACGTTGATCACGAGGCTCGCGGCGGCTCCTACCGATAGTGCGGCAAGCGGATCACGATCGCGCAACAGGCCGACGACCGCGGTGCCCGGCACGACCAGAAGGAAGAGGGAGATCAGGAACGGCCGCAGAGGCGTGTCGATGTCGAGCAGAGCGATGACCGCCCCCGCTATGCAGGCCAGCGAGAGCAGCCACGTGACCGCTCTGCGGTGCTGCTTGAGCATGCCGTCTCTCTCCCGGTTCTTCGCTTCGAGGTGCGCGGTTGATCGCTCCATGGCATCAATCCATGCGCGCGCGCGTCAACGCCGACGCGTGAGGACCACGTCAGGTTTACCGCAGGTCGCCACTTACCCATGTGGGATTGACCACATGGGTAGGAAGCACCTCGGCCTGACACGTTCCCCAGCTACACCAGGATGCCCTATCTGCCACACACGTACCGACTTCGCGTCCGACTTATCGCATTTTTTAACGCGATGACGAACTGGCGGCTTCGGGCACCGGTGTGCCGGTCGGTCCGGCGCTCGCGGTGACGTCGTCGTCGGGCAGCCTGGTGGGGCCCGGCACGGCCGGGTCGTCCCAGCTCAGCGCGCAGGCCGAGCCGCCGCCGTTCGAGGTGATCGTCACCGTTCCGCTGCCCTCTGTGCCGGGATCCTCCACCGTGACCCAGACGACCGCCGTGCCGCCGGGCTTGATCGAGCCCGCGGCCGGGACCACGCCCAGTCCTTCCGACGCCGCGGCCTTCCAGGAGACAGTCCTGTTGCGGGCGCGCAACCCGATCGTGGCGGCGCCGGCCACCTCCTCCGGGCAGGTCGTGGTGAGCCTGGCGGGACGGGCGGCCCGCCGCCGGGTGGGGGTGCTGACGGCCGGGGGCCTGGTGGTCGCCAGGTCGGCGGCGGGCCGCCGCGTCGGCTTCGGCGACGGCGTGCGCTCGCGCCCGCTCTCGCTCGGGCTCGGGGTGGGGCCGGACTCCTCCTCGGTCTCGGCCGGCGGGCTCTCCGGCAGCACGTGCGCGGTGGGCGAGCCCTCGGGCCGCAGGTCCAGCGCGGTCTTGGCGCCCTCGTGGCCGGTCATGGCGACCAGCACGGCCGTGCCGGCCAGCAGCGCCGCGGCCGCCAGCAGCGCCGGCGCGAGCCCGCGCCGCCCGCGCCGCCGCGACCGGCCGGGCGGCGCGGGGAAGCCGCCGCGGTCGAAGCCGTCGCCCCGGTCCAGGATCATCGTGCGGGTGTCGCCCAGCGCCGGGTCCGCGCACGTGCCGAGCACCCGCTCGCGCAGGGAGAACGGCGCGTACGCCACCGGGAGCATCTCCAGCAGCCGCGCCGCGGACACCTGCGCCCGCCGCCGCTCGGTGCAGACCTCGCAGCCGCCGATGTGCGCGGCCAGCCGCCGGCGCAGCGGCGGCGTCAGCGGCCCCTCCCACGAGTCCACCAGCGCCGAGAGCTCGGGGCAGTGCGCCCGGCCGGTCCTGGCCAGCACCACCGCCGCGGCCGCGTTCTCCAGCAGGTCACGCGACCGGCGCAGCCTGCTCGCCGCCTGCCGCGAGGTCAGCCCCAGCACCGAGCCGACCTCGGCGGGCGTGAGCCCGTGCCGCGTCGACAGCTCCAGGATCTCCCGCTCGCTCCTGCGCATCTCGCCCAGCGTGGCCCCGACGAGCTCGGCCAGCTCGTGGTCGTCGGGGTCGTCCAGCGGCGCCGCGGCCCCGCGATGGTGGCCGAGCCTGGCCATCGCCTGGAACCTGACCAGCGCGTACAGCCACGCGCGTAACCTGGCCGGCTCGCGCAGCCGGTCGGCGCACCCCTGCGCGGTCACCACCGCGTCGTGCACCGCGTCGGCCGCGCGCCGGTCGCCCAGGAGCGAGGCGGCGTAGTCGTGCAGCCGGTCGCCGTACGCGTCGTACAGGCGCTCAGGCGCGCCCGGATCGGCGCGCCGCAACGCCGCCACCAGTTCCAGATCGTGGGCGCGGTCGACCGCCGGCCATCCAGGCACCAGTACCTCCCCGCGGGTGACAAGGAATCCCCGGCGTAGAGGACGTCCCTGGCGCCCGGCGGGTTGCCAGGTCGTGCCCAAGTGGCTTAACCAGGTAAAACAGGGGTAGATGTGACGGTTGTGTCAGCCGTCGCAGTTGGGGGAGCAGAGGCGGCGTTCCATGCCCTGGAGGAAGAAGTCGCGCACCTGGAGCGGGTCCTTGGCGATGTAGGCCTCGCCGCCGGTGGCCCGCGCCACCGCGTCCATCTGCCGCTTCCCCGCCTGCGCCTCGGGGCCGAACGCGATCAGCAGGATGCTGACCGGCCGTTCCGGGTTGTAGGTCTCCTTCAGGAATTGCAGGATCTCCGCGTCGCTGACGCCGCCGTCGGGGTCGTCGTTCCCCGCGCCGTCGGTCAGGATCAGCAGCGTGTTGATCCTGTCCCGGGCGTACGTCTTGGTCATCTCGGTGTAGGCGGCCTTGATCGTGTCGTTCAGGCCGGTGTCGCCGGTGGCCTTGGCCTGGACCGAGGCGAGCTCCCTGGCCAGCGCGTCCTTGCGCAGCACGCCGTCGACGCTCTGGGTGAGCGGGCCGACGGAGACGACTTCCTTCCAGTCCTTGCCCTGGCCGTCGAGGTGGGTGGAGAACATCCACACGCCCATCTCGGAGTTCGCCGGGAACAGCGTCAGGCCCTCGGTGGCGATCTTGCTGATGGCCTGCATGCGGGTCAGGTTCGTGCCGGGGACCGGCAGCGCCATCGTGCCCGAGACGTCGAGCAGCGTGAGCAGGCGGGTGCCGAGGTTCAGCCTGGTCCAGGTCTGGCTGACGGTGGCGACGGTCTTGACGTCGGGCTCCGGCAGCGCCTTGGGGGCGGCGGGGACGAAGCCCTTGGCCTCCGACAGCGCCTCGCCCGCCGTGCCGTCGGGGCCGCGGAAGCCCTGCGCGCGCAGCACCTTGAGCGCGGACTCCTTGGCCAGCTCCTGGCGGAAGTCGGCCGCGGCCTTCTGCGTCGCCAGGTCCTTGGTGAGGACGGTGAGGGGATAGTCGAGGCTCAGCGTGCCCTCGGCCGGGTAGAGCGCGACCGCCGGAGTCTCCGGCTTCTTCGTGTTGTGCACGTGGATGGCCTGCTCGGAGCTGACGCCGATCGGCACCTTCCCGCCGGACTTGACCGTGAGGCTGGCGAGCAGCGCGGTCGAGTCGGCCGCCACCTGGCCCGACAGCTCCTTGAGCGCGCCCACCAGCGCCTTGCTCTGGCCCGCCTCCCTGGCCACGCCGGACGCGGCCATCAGGGCCGCCATCCCGGCCGAGCTCTTCTGCGGGTCGAGGGCGACCACGCGCACCTTCTTGCCGGGGCCGTCGGGGTCGGCCACGTTCGCCGCCGCCACCAGAGCGGACCAGCTCGGCTTCAGCGTGCCCTCCAGCTTGGCCGCCGCGGACGCGGCCGTCGCCAGCACGACGGGCGAGGAGGCGATCGAACCGGCCGGCTGGGGCACCTCGACCTGCTCCGACACGCGGCTGTTCAGCTGGCTCAGGATCAGGCTGGAGTCGGGCACCCAGATGTCACCGGCGAACTTGCCCGCCGCGACCGCGCTCGCGGCCTTCGCGGAGGTCTCCTTGGCCACCGTGACCTCGACGCACTTGCTGTCGATCGAGTGCAGGGCCTTGGTGTACGTGCCCGCGATCTTGTTCAGCGCCGGCTGGATGTCCGGGCTCGCCACCACCCGCAGCGGCAGCCTTCCGGCGGAGCAGTCGTGTTCGCGGGTGAAGATGACGAACGCCGCTACGCCGAGCAGCACCGCCAGCGCCACGGCTCCCGCGAGCGGCACCAGGACCCGTCCGCGTCCACGCGCCCGTCTGCGCGCGGAGCGGGAAGATGGGTCCTGGGCTCGGTAGCCGCCGTCGATGTCGTCTGTGCGGTGTCGCCCCACGGTGTCCCTCTTGGTGTTCTTGATCGCCTGGCTGAGCCTGACCTTCCGGAGACCCTGGCGGGTGGTACTCCTCGATACCCGGGGAACGATACTCGGTAGGCTTGCCGGGGCAAAACACCTCTTTTGGTGCAGTTATTACTCAGGGTCGTGTTCAGTGGCAGCACGTGTGACCACGCCAGGCCCGTATCCCTTCGCGTACCGCGACCACGGCGAGGACCAGCGCCACGATCGGATCGACCCACCACAGGCCGAGGGTGTTGAACCAGAGCCCGGCGAGCACGCCCGCGGCCGTCAGACCGCAGATGATGTTCTGGGTGCCCTCGCCCGCGGTCGCCCCGGACGCCAGCCGCACCCCCAGCCGCCGCTTCAGCACGCCCAGCACCGGCATGCTGACCAGGCTCACCGACGTCACCACGATGCCGAGCAGGCTCACCTCCGCGCGGTGGCCGGCGTCCAGGTCGTGGCCCACATGCACGATCAGGTACGGGGCGAGCAGCCAGAAGCTCACCGCCACGGCCCGCCGCGCCCGGAGCTCGGCCGTCTCCGACAGCGTGCGCTCGCCGGTGAACCGCCACACCACGATCAGGCTGGCCAGCGCCTCCACCAGGGCCGACAGCCCCCACCCGATCAGCGCGACCGAGTGCGCGCCGAACCCTGCCGCCAGCCCCAGCGTGCTCTCCACGCCGAGCCAGACGAGCGTGACCAGGGAAAGGGACCGCGCGTTCCGCGCCGCGCGCAGCCATTCGGACGACGCCACAGGATGTGCATGAACTCGCTGGTCAGACACCTTGAACCCCCCGCATTCCCGGCTCCCGGCCCTCGACAGCGTTCCGTACCGGCCTCATCACTGTTCGTGACCCTAGAGGGTGGAGGCGAGGGACGGCCGAACTTCGCGGGTAGTGTCGTGATCAAGGAGCGACTCGTACAGGGGGGGCGGTGCCGTTCACACCCAGCCACATGGCGCTCGTGCTGCCCCTCATCTCGTCCGCCCGCCTGCGCCGCCTCGCCGACCCGTGGGCGCTGGCGCTCGGCGCGATGGTGCCCGACCTGCCGATCTTCCTGCCGTTCCTGCCCGACTACAGCGACTGGCACTCCTGGCAGGGCGTGGTGACGGTGGACCTGGCGGCGATGCTGATCCTGCTGGTCCTCTTCCACGGCCTGCTCCGCGACCCGCTCCTGGCCCTGCTCCCGCCCGCGCTGGCGGGCCGCGCCGCCACGCTCCGCCCCGCCTGGCCGCGGCTCGCCCGCGGCTTTCCGGCCGTCGTGGCCGGCGGCCTGATCGGCTCGGCCAGCCACGTCGCCTGGGACTCCTTCACCCACTCCACCGGGCCGGGGGAGTGGGGCGCGTGGCTGGCGACCCCGGTGCTCGGCGTGCTGCCGCTGTTCCGGGTCCTGCAGTACACCTCGTCGGCGGTGGGGCTGGTGATCGTCGTCTGGTGGGCCTGGCGCGGCCTGTCCAGGATGGCGCCCGTGCCGGTGCCCGCCGACCTGCGCACCCCCGCGCGGACGCGCTGGACGGTCCTGGCCTGGAGCGCGGCGGGCGTCGTCGCCGGCGCGTTCGCCTGGCCCCGGCTGGACGAACCCAACCCGGTCTTCGGCCTGCCCGGCGTCATCACCAAGGTCGGCGCCGGCACCGTCGTGGGGTTCTGCCTCGTGCTTCTCTGCTACGCGGCCGTCTGGCAGGTCAGACGGCTCATGGCAGTATCGGAACGTGCTTGAGTACGTCACGGACGCCGCCGATCCCCGCCTGACCGACTTCACCAGACTGCGCGACGTCGAGCTGCGCAAGAGCCTGGAGGCCGAGCGCGGCCTGTTCATGGCCGAGGGCGAGAAGGTGATCAGGCGCGCCGTCGGCGCGGGCTACCCGATCCGCTCCGTCCTCACCACCCGCCGCTGGCTCCAGCCGCTCGCCGACGTCCTCGGCGACGCCACCGTGTACGTGGTCAGCGACGAGATCATGACCGCCACCGCCGGCTTCCAGGTCCACCGGGGCGCCCTCGCCTCGATGGCCCGCCTCCCGCTGCCGCCCACCGCCTCGGTCATGGAGTCGGCCGACCGCCTCGTCGTCCTGGAGGACATCGTCGACCACGCCAACGTCGGCGCCGTCTTCCGCTGCGCCGCCGCCCTCGGCGTCGGCGGCGTCATCCTGTCTCCCCGCTGCGCGGATCCGCTCTACCGGCGCGCGGTGAAGGTCTCGATGGGGGCGGTGTTCTCGATCCCGTACGCCCGGATGGACAACTGGTACACCGGCCTGGACGAGCTGCGCGCGGCCGGCTTCCAGACCCTGGCGCTGACCCCCGACCAGTCGGCCACCCCGCTCGACGAGGTCAAGCTGGGTGACCGGGTGGCGTTGCTGCTCGGCGCCGAGGGCGACGGCCTGTCGTCGCGGTGGCTGCACGAGGCGGACGAACCGGTCTGCATCCCGATGAGCCCGGCGGCCATGGACGCGGGCGTGGACTCGCTGAACGTGGTCGCCGCCGCAGCCATCGCCTGTCACGGCCTCATGCGCGGCCGACGGTGACGCCGGTCAGGAGACCTTGGAGGACGACGCCGCCCAGGTGTTGCAGGACTTGGGGTCACCGGTGGCGAAGCCCTGCTTGATCCAGGCACGCACGTTGGCCGTCTTCCCGACCCAGCGCTCCGAGCCGGTGTCGCCCTGGACCAGGCTCAGCAGCTCGCGATAGTCACGCGACGTCCTGCCCTTGAGCGGCCACACGCTCTTCAGGAAAGCCCCGCCGAGGCAGTCGGTCTGCAGACTGGCGCGGCGCGACTGCTCCCGCAGCTCCGTCTTGTTGTCGTAGGGCTCGTCGTTGTAGGCGTCGGTGATGCCGGTGAGCTTCTGGACGTGGTAGCCGTACATGCCGGCCGTGTAGTTGAAGAGCCACAGGTCGTCCGGATCCTCGACCCAGGTCTTGCCCACCTGGACGGCGAGCGTCTCGGTCTTCTCGCAGTACCAGGCCTGCGAGTCGTCCTTGTCCACGTCCAGGCCGCAGTACTTCTTCGGGATCCGGTTGAAGTGCTTGACGCGCATCTTGCCGAAGTCCACCCCGGCCTTCGTCAGGTGCGCGCCCCAGGTCTTGTTGAGGCAGGCGACGACGGCGTCGATATAGGCCCGGGCCTGCTTCTTGTCGCCCGTCCTGATGCGCTTCTCCGCGCACTTCGTACGGGGGAGAGGCCCGGTGGCGTACAGGTCGTTCTTGGTGAGCTCGGGGCTGTTGATCGGGTCCATGGCGGCGTTGGCCGCGGTGCCGGACAGCGGAAGGGTGATGGTCGCCAGCGCGGCGATCATGAAAGTTTTCACATGGCGGGACCATAGGGGGGAAGGTGACTTCGGGCAACCGCAATAGATGAAAAGCGATATTTCCGGAATTTTCGGCGTATAACGCTGCCAAAAGGGCCCGCCTGCCTAGCGGATGACGATGGCGTGGTCGCCGCGCGGCACCAGTTCGCCGATGACCGGGGCGCCCGGGATCTCGCCGGCGATCAGCAGGCCGCCCGAGGTCTGGGCGTCCGCGAGCAGGAGCATCGTCTCCTCGTCCGCGCCGCCCGGGTCGACGTGGCCGGCGACCCAGTCCAGGTTGCGGCGGGAACCGCCCGGCACGTACCCCTCGCGCAGGCTCCGGCGGGCGTCGTCCAGGATCGGCACCGCGGCCGCGTCCACCACCGCCGTCACCCCCGAGGCGCGGGCGAGCTTGAACAGGTGACCCAGGAGCCCGAACCCGGTCACGTCGGTGGCGCAGCGCACCCCGGCCTCCAGCGCCGCCCGGCTCGCCTCCGCGTTGAGCGCGGTCATGGTGGCGACGGCGTGCGGGAACACCTCGCCCGTCGCCTTGTGCCGGTTGTTGAGCACGCCCAGGCCGAGCGGCTTGGTGAGCGACAGCGGCACGCCCGCGACCCCGGCGTCGTTGCGCATCAGCCGGTCCGGGTCAGCCAGCCCCGTCACCGCCATGCCGTACTTGGGCTCGACGTCGACCACGCTGTGACCTCCGGCGACGTGGCAGCCGGCGTCCGCCGCGACCTCCGCGGCCCCGCGCAGCACCTCGCGGGCGAGCTCGTACGGGAGAGTCTCGCGGGGCCAGCACAGCAGGTTGATCGCCATCAACGGGCGCCCGCCCATGGCGTAGACGTCCGAGAGCGCGTTGGCCGCCGCGATCCGTCCCCAGTCGAACGGGTCGTCCACCACCGGTGTGAAGAAGTCGGCGGTGCTCACGATCGCCGTCCCGCCCTCGATCCTGACGACGGCCGCGTCGTCACCGCTGTCGAGGCCGACCACGAGATCACCGCCCTGCGGCCGGGCCAGGCCGGCCAGCACGTCCTCCAGCTCTCCGGGAGGGATCTTGCACGCGCAGCCGCCGCCCTGGGCGTATTGGGTGAGCCTCATCATGATCACATCATTGCGCGGATCGCGGGTTTCCGGTATGGCAGATGACCATGACCGATCAACGGCGCCGGATTCCCCGCACGGACGCGGTCCTGGCGGATCCCCGCCTGGCCGAGCTCACCCCCGTCTTCGGCAGGAGCCGGGTGAAGGCCGCGGTCACCGCGGCGCAGCGCCGGGCGCGTGACGGCGAGATCGCCCCCGAGCTGGTCGCCGAGACCGCGCTGGCGTCGCTGTCGGACGCCGGGCCGCGCCGCGTGATCAACGCCACCGGGGTGGTCGTGCACACCAACCTGGGCCGGGCGCCGCTGTCCGGGCCGGCGCTGGAGGCCGTGCGGGTGGCGGCCGGATCCACCGACGTGGAGCTCGACCTGGTCACCGGACGCAGGGGACGGCGCGGGCGCGGCGCCCTGGCGGCCCTGGCCCAGGCCGTCCCGGCGGCGGAGGCGGTGCACGTCGTCAACAACAACGCGGCCGCCCTCGTCCTCGCGGCGACCGCGCTCGCGTACGGGAAGGAGATCGTCATCAGCCGGGGCGAGCTGGTCGAGATCGGCGCCGGGTTCCGGCTGCCCGAGCTGCTGGAGTCCACCGGCGCCCGGCTGCGGGAGGTCGGCACCACGAACCGCACCACCGTCGCCGACTACCGGGCGGCGATCGGCCCCGTGACCGGGTTCGTGCTGAAGGTCCACCCGTCCAACTACCGCGTCGAAGGCTTCGGGGGGACGCCCGGCGTGGGCGACCTCGCGGGGCTGGGCGTCCCGGTCGTCGGCGACATCGGCTCGGGGCTGCTGCGCCCGGAGCCCGCGCTGCCGGCCGAGCCGGACGCGGCCACCTGGCTGGAGCAGGGCACCGACCTGGTGACGGCCAGCGGCGACAAGCTGCTCGGCGGCCCCCAGTGCGGGCTCCTGCTCGGCCGGGCCGGCCTGGTCGAACGGCTCCGCACCCACCCCCTGGCCCGCGCGCTGCGCGTCGACAAGCTCACCCTCGCCGCCCTGGAGGCCACGCTCACGCACGCCGCCAACCCGACCCGCGCCGCGCTCCTCGCGGACCTGCCCACGCTGCGCCGCCGCGCGGACGAGCTCGTGCTCCTGCTGCACGCGGACGGGGTCAAGGCCGACGCCGTGGACACCGTGGCGGCGGTCGGCGGAGGGGGCGCGCCGGGGGTGGAGCTGCCCAGCGTGGCCGTCACCGTACCGATCGCGCTCGCCGGCCCGCTGCGGACCGGGACCCCCGCCGTGGTCGGCCGGGCGGCCGCGGACCGCTACCTGCTGGACCTGCGCACCGTCGCCCCGGACGACGACGGGGACCTCGCGGCGGCGGTGGCGGCCGCCTGGGAGGCGGCGGCATGCGCGTGATCGCCACCGCCGGGCACGTCGACCACGGCAAGTCGACCCTGCTCCGGGCGCTGACCGGGATGGAGCCCGACCGGTGGGAGGAGGAACGCCGCCGCGGCCTCACCCTGGACCTCGGCTTCGTCTGGACCGACGGGCTGGCCTTCGTCGACGTGCCCGGCCACGAACGGTTCATCGGCAACATGCTGTCCGGCGTCGGCCCCGCGCCGGCCGTGCTGTTCGTGGTCGCCGCCGACGACGGCTGGGCCGTGCAGTCGGAGGAGCACCTGCGGATCGTCGACGCGCTCGGCATCACCACCGGGGTTCTCGCGGTCACCCGCGCCGACCTCGCGGACCCGGGTCCTGTCCTGGCCGCCTGCCGGGAACGGCTGCGCGGCACCGGCCTCGACGGGATCCCGGCGATCGCCGTGAGCGCCGTCCGCGGCGACGGGCTGGCCGAGCTGAGAGCGGCGCTGTCCGCCCTTCCCGAGCCCGAGCCGTCCCCGGACGCCGACGTCCGCCTCTGGATCGACCGGGTGTTCACCGTCGAGGGCCGCGGCACCGTCGTGACCGGGACGCTCGGCGCGGGCACGATCCGCACCGGCGACCGGCTGATGGCCGGCCGCGAGCCCGTCCGCGTCCGCGGCCTGCACAGCCTCGGCACGGCCCGCGACGAGGTCCGCGGCCCGGCCCGGGTCGCGGTCAACCTCCGCGGCGCGGCCACCCCCCGCCGCGGCGACGCCCTCCTCACCCCGGACCGTTGGCTGGAGGTCACCCAGGCCGACGTCCGGCTCTCACCCGCGACCGACGTCCCCCACCACGCCATCTGGCACATCGGCACATCAGCCACCCCCGCCCGCATCCGCCCCCTGACAGCCCCCTCCCCCCGAACCGTCCGTAACCACCCACCCGGAGCGTCCGCCCACGACCTTCAGAACTCGCCGAGAGTGTCTGTCGGCGACGTTCAGGATCACCCGTATGGAGGAGCCGTCCGCGACCTCCGGGATCGCCCGTCTGGGGGAGTCGCTCGCGACCTTCAGGGTCATCCGCCGGGGGTGTCCGCTCGGGACCTCCAGGATCACCCGCCGGGAGGGTCCGCTCGCGACCTTCAGGGTCATCCGCCGGGAGTGGCCGCTCGCGACCTCCAGGATCATTCGCGGGGAGTGGTCGCTCGCGACCTCCGGGATCACCCGCCTGGAGCAGCCGCCCGCGACGTTCAGGACTCGGCGGAAGCGTCCGGGCGCGACCCCCGGGACCGCTCGCCTGGAGACCTCGGGCTCGGCGCGGGGAATCGGCTGCTTGCCGACGGCGCGGGGGGCCGTTCGTTCGGGGGTGACGCGGTGCATGTCACGCTGGATCGTGCGTACGGCAGGGAATCGGTGCTCGATCGTGCGTACGGCGGGGACACTGTGCGGGTCACGTTGGAGAGGCCGCTTCCGCTGCGTATCGGTGATCGGGCGTTGCTGCGCGATCCCGGCAGCCGCAGGGTCTGGGGGGTGACCGTACTCGACGTCCGGCCGCCCGCGCTGCGTCGCAGGGGTGCGGCGAGGCGGCGGGCGGAGGAGCTGGCCGCCCTGGACGGTTTTCCCGACGGAGAGGCGGAGCTGCGGCGGCGGGGGATCGCCAGGCTGGACGAGCTGGCCGCCATGGGCGCGCCGGTGACCGCCGAGCCCGTCGCCGGCGCGTGGGTCGCCGATCCCGAGCACTGGGAGTCGCTCAGGGCCCGGCTGGTCGAGGTCGTGACCGCGCACGCCGAGGCCAGCCCGCACGATCCCGGGATGTCGGCCGAGGAGGTCAGGCAGGCGCTGGGCCTGCCCGACCGGTCGCTCGTGGACGCGCTCGCCGAGCGGACGCCGCTCGGCCGCTCCCGGGGACGGCTGACCGCCGCGCCGCCGGAGCTCGCGCCCGGCGTCGAGCGGTTGCGCCGCGACTGGGCCGCCGCGCCGTTCGCCGCCCCCGACGCCGCCAGGCTGGCCGAGCTCGGTCTGGACGGCCGCGACCTGGCCGCGGCGGAGGCCGCCGGACACCTGGTACGGCTCGCGCCCGGCGTCGTCCTGCCCACGGGCGCACCCGAACGGGCGCTCACCGTGCTGTCCGGCCTGGCCCAGCCGTTCACCGCCGCCGACGCGCGCAAGGCGCTGGGCACGTCCCGCCGGGTGGTCATCCCGCTGCTCGAACACCTGGACAGGACCGGCGCGACGCGCAGGGCCGAGGACGGCTCGCGCCGGATCGCCGGAACGGGCCGCCCGGAGCGCTAAGATCGCGAGCGGAGGCGTCCAGGTGCCTGGTGGCCCTCCCGGTCTTCAAAACCGGTGGCGCCGAGCATCTCGGCGCGGCGGGTTCGATTCCCGTCCGCCTCCGCTCAACAAGTCAGTGCCGGGCCAGGCCCGGGATCGCCGGTTCCGCCTCGCCCGGCAGGTCGCGCAGGACATCGCCGCCGGTGGTCAGCAGCCGCAGGCGTCCCCGCTGGTCGGCCGGTGGCTGGACGACCGCGTACCCGTCTCTCGTGGGCCCGAGCGCGTACTGCCCGTCGGGCAGCGGCGTGCGCTCGACGAGCGTGCCGCGCGGATCGAACCGCAGCACGGCGACGCTGTCGCCGGTGTACTCCAGCACGAAGATCCGCTCCCCGCTGACCTGGACGGACAGCCCGTGGTCGGCGTCGGACAGCACCCCGGACCCGGTCGCCGAGAGCGTGCGGGCCGTCCCGCCCACCCGCAGCCGCACCCGCTCGCGCGCGCCGTCGCCGTCCTGCCCGAGCGCCAGGAGGACGAGCTCGCCCGACGGGAGCACGCCGACCGGCTCGTACCCCTCCGGCGGGGTCAGCGGCTCCGTCCGCCCGTCATCGAGACGCACGTCGGTGTACGCGTGCACGTCCCCGCTCGCGTGGTAGCCGAGGATCAGCCTGCGGGAGTCGGCCGACCACGCCCACGGGCTGTAGGCGCTGTCGGCCCGGCCGTCACCGGGCGCGGGGACCCGATGCGCGGTGCCGCCCAGCAGGTCCCTGAGCTCGTAGCCGTCCGGCGTGGGCAGGCCCAGCCAGCGGCCGTCGGGGGACAGCGTGATGTTGCCCTGCGGGTGCACGGTCCGCGCGCCGAGCCCGTAGGTCCGGCCGTCCTCCAGGGTGAGCAGCGTGGGGCAGGAGCTCCGGCACGGCGCGTACACGACCGCGCCGCGGCCCACCGGCCCGCTCGAAGGCAGGACCGGGTACTCCGCGCTCGTGGAGACCGCCGGCACCGCCGTGATGGTCTCGGCGGAGCGGGTGAGGTTCTGTAGCAGCCCGAACCCGCCGGCCACGAGCAGGGCCGCCGCCGCGGCGCCGGTCACGGCCCGTACGGTCCTGCGGCGGCGCAGGACGCGCAGGGCGAGGTCCGCGTCCGCGTAGTCGCGCGCGTCGGCTCCGAGCCGGTGGTACGTGTCGCGGAGGTTCATGGGCATACCCTCTCCAGCAGTCGCGGCGCCACCCGGCGCAGGCGGTTGAGCGCGTCGTGCGCGTGCCGCTTGACCGTCCCGACCGAGCAGCCCAGCTGCGCGGCGACCGCCGACTCCGGGAGGTCCTCGTAGAACCGCAGGTAGAGCACGATCCGCTGCTTGGCCGTGAGCACGCCGAGCGCGCGCCCTAACATGATCTTCAGGTCGGCCTGCGTGGACTGGTCGTGGTGCGGCCCGGAGTCCGGCAGGTCGGCGGTCGGGACGATGGTGAGCCGTCGAGGGCGGCGCCAGGTGCGCAGCTGGTTGAGCATCATCGTGCGCACGTACGCCTCGGGATCGGCCGCGGCGGAGACCCTGCGCCACCGGGTGGCGGCCTTGACCAGCGTCTCCTGCAGCAGGTCCTCCGCCTGGCCGTGGTCGCCGGTGAGCAGGAACGCCGTCCTGGACAGGGCGTGGCCACGCGCGGCCACGAAGTCGCGGAAACCCTCGGTGTCGATCAATCGGCCCAGCCCTTCAGTCCTGCGGCGTCATAGGAGAGGACTCTCCGCACCCCGCCGGAGGTTGAGCCGTTCGCGAGATCGTGCCAGTCAGGCCGGGACGGCGAGCAGCAGCAGGCCCAGGGCCAGCACCGCCGCGGCCCTGGCCCAGGTGCGCCAGGACACCGGCTCGCGGACGCCGAAGCACTGGCAGGCGGCCGGCCCGCCCGCGGCGACCAGGTACGTCTGCGCCGCGGTGAAGCCGGCCCCCAGCACCGTCGCCGCCACCCCCGCCGCCAGGCCCGGGGCGGGGGAGAACAGCAGCGCGGCCGTGCCCACCTCCACGGCCACGACCGCGCCGGCGGCGGCCGTGCCCGCCGCGCCCCGCAGCCCGTACGCGCCGAGGCTGTCGCGGAAGCCGCGCGGATCCCGCAGCTTGCCCGCGACGGCCAGGACGAGCACCAGCCCCAGCGCGTACCGGACGACGATCACGTGATCACCATCAGGGCCAGCATCGGGATCACCAGGACCACGAACAGCGGCCGGAGCCTCGGCAGCTCGAAGTAGAAGGCCTTGTCCGCGCTGTTCTTGCTGCGCGCGGCCACGAACGTCAGCAGCATCACGGCCCTGCCGAGCGCGAACCCGGCGCCGGCCAGGAGCGCCTGCTGCCAGGAGGCGAGGAACACGATGGAGATCGCCATGATGTGCGGCAGCGCCGTCGGCGAGTACGTGCGCATGCCCGTGCCCATCTCCATGCCGAACTGCACCGAGCCCCAGAACGGGATCCTGGTGACGAACTGCGGGACGAGCCGCGCGTTCTGCAGGATCGGGAACCGGAGCACGCCGACCTCCTGCAGCAGCAGGACGATCGCCGCGACGACGACCACCACCCGCGCCACGGCGGGCGGGAACGGCACGCGCAGGAGCGAGCCGACCACCACGAAGGCGAACGCGGTGCCCATCGCACCCAAGAAAAGACCGAGGACGAACCCCGAGACGTCAGAGCCCCGCCGGACCGACGAGGACAGCACCCAGGCGCTGTTGAGGCTTCAAACGGAGCCCGACAGCGAGAACCCGGCGACCAGGGCGGCGACCAGCCAGACGAAGCCGGTCGTGCCCGCGCCGAGCGCCCCTGCCGAGGTCAGGGCCGCGAGCACGGCCGCCTCCCCCGCCGCGATGAGCCCGAAGCCGGGCCAGAGCAGGCGGAGGGAGGCCGACGTGTTGTCACTCACTCAGATCGTGGTCCTGCAGATCGAGAACTGGCCGGAGCCGCTGGCGCCGCAGGCCACCACGTAGCGGTAGCCGTCGGAGCACTTGCGCCGCTTGCTGGTCGTGCTGCCGCCGGTCCAGCGCCAGGCGTTGCGGCCGGCGCACGAGTCGGCGTACGAGGTGTAGTTGATGCTGACGCAGGTGCCCGAGTAGCCGTCGTCGCGGTGCCAGGAGCCCGTGCAGTTGTCGGAGCCGTAGTAGGCCGAGGACGGCACGCACACCGACGACGCGTTGATGAATCCCTTGCAGGTGTCCCAGACGGTCTTGTAGACGGCGGCGGCGGCGCTGCGCGGGCGGGAGCCGGGCAGCAGGTCGAGGGCGCCGAGCCCGGCCGCCGTCGCCACGCCGAGGGCGAGGCCGAACACGCCCCGGCGGCTCGGACGCGGCTTGGTCGCGGCGACCCGGGACGGGACCGCGTCCACGGGCTCCCGATTCGCGCTCGGTATCTGGTCGAGGATCGAACTCTTCTCGTCCGAGATGGTCACGGCTGTGCTTCCCTTCGTTTCTCCAACGCTCGTTCCACGACGTCCACCAGCGCCTCGCCGGACCCGACCGGGGTCGAGAACACGACCAGCCCGTCAGGGCCGACGACGAGGAGGGCGGGTGCGTACGGGACGGTGATCGACCGCCACATCTCGGGGTCCTTGATCACCCGTACCGTCTCGGGGAGGCTCTTGCCGAAGCCCGGGTCGTCGGACACCACCGCGAAGGAGTGGTCCTCAGGGAGTTCGGGAGCCAGTTTGGCCACGGCGACGAGGACGTCGTCGCAGATGGAGCACTGTCTGTTGATCTTCACGACCAGCGTCGTGCCGTCGGGCCTGGTGATGGCCGAGCGTGCCTGCTCGTGCTGCCCGGAGGTGAAGCGGACGCCGACGCCCTCGTAGGTGGCCAGCTCCAGCTCGCGGACCCGGCGGTAGAGACCCGCCCCGGCCGCGAAGAGCAGTCCGACCAGGACGGCGAGGACGATGATCGCGGCGGTGGTGGGCTCCACCTACGCGGTCCACTCGAGGCGCTTGATCTTCGTGAGGAAGGTGGCGGCGGCGTCCTCGGCCGCGACGCCCAGCGAGCGCACGGAGACGCCGGGCCGGTCCTGCCGCGGGGCGTCCCACGGGGACAGGGTGACCACGGCGGTGTCGGTGACCATGATCAGAGGCTGCGCGTGGGTGTTGGACTCGTCGTCGTCCCGCCAGATCTCGCCCGCGCTCGTCTCGTAGCCGCGCCAGGCCGGGATCCGCTTGGAGCTGGTCCGCTTGGGCTCGACGAGCAGCGACCCGACCCCGGCGATGGTCTGCGTGTACATGGCCATGGACAGCTGGAAGCGCTGCCCGGCGTCGGCGGTCATGCCTTCGGGGGTGTCGGTCCACGCGACCCGGGCGAAGGTGTCGATGATGTCCTTCGTCTCCCATTCCGGGGCGTAGAACATGCCGTGCACCATGTGCCAGGGGCCGAGCCAGGCGGCCCAGCGGGCGTCCTGGGGGTCCTTGCAGTCGTGGATGACGAGCTCGCCGCCCGCCACGGACAGGCGCTCACGCTCCCTGCCGCCGACCGCCTGCACGGCCGAGCCGAGCGAGGTCAGGGGCGCGAGTTCGAGGGCCCAGACATCGGCCGTCGTGTCGCGGCTCCCGTATTTCGGGTTGTAACGCACATGGCCGCACCAAACGTGCAGCAGTTCTTTGTCGTTGTCCTCGACTTCTAGTTGAATAATGGAATTGTCGATGGCGCGGACGCGGGATAAATAAGTCATGCCGACCCTTTGACGAGTGCCGATGCTGCGCGCGACCAGAGCTTTTCATGATCGGATTCAGCCCGTCAAGAGGCTGATCAACTCACCGGTAAAGTCGCTGATCATGGGCTTTACCGTTTTTTTCTGGAACGGTCTAGCGGTGTTTTTCTCTTTCCTGACCGGCGGTGGGAAGTCCGGTAAGCACTCCTACCACCGGACCGGCGTGTGCGCGTTGTCCAGCGGCTCGCCGACGCCCGCCGGCGGGGCCGCCCACAGCACGGCGTTGGCCAGCACGCGGCGCACGTCGGGATGGTGGTACACGGGGTAGTTCTGGTCGCCGGGGCTGAAGTAGAAGATCCGGCCCAGCCCCCGCCGGTAGCAGCAGCCGCTGCGGAACGCCTCGCCGCCGCCGAACGAGCTGATGAACACCAGCTCGTCAGGCTCGGGCACGCCGAACGGCTCGCCGTACGTCTCGTGCTCGCCGATGACGATCGGGCGCGGCACCCCCTCGGCGATCGGATGGCCGGGGGCCACGGTCCACACCAGCTCGCGCTCTCCGGCGTCGCGCCAGTTGAGGGTGCACGTGGTGCCCATCAGGGAGCGGAAGAGCTTCGAGTAGTGGCCGGAGTGGAGCACCAGCAGCCCCATGCCGCCGAGCACCCGCGACCGCACCCGCTCGACCACCTCGTCGGCGACGTCCTCGTGGGCCATGTGCCCCCACCAGGTCAGCACGTCGGTCTCGGCGAGCTCCTTGTCCGACAGCCCGTGCTCGGGGTCGTCCAGGACGGCGGTGCGGACGCGAACCCGGGAGCCCAGGTGCTCGGTCAGCCCCGCCGCGATCGCCCCGTGCATCCCGTCGGGGTAGCGCCGCCGCACCTCCTCCTCGCGCTGCTCGTGACGGTTCTCGCCCCACACCGTGACCTTGATCGGCCCCTTGATCGGCCCTTTCATCGGCATCGTGTCCCCCTCGTGCGCCGCCTACGGGGAGGGCCTACCCGTCATTCGGCCCAGCTCATCGGCGCGGGCGGTTCGAACGAGCTGACCAGCTCGACAGTCCCGCCCTTCTCGTACGAGGCGCGGGCGGCGCAGAGGATCTCCACCACGTGCGCGGCCTGCTGACCGGTGGCGCGGTGCGGCCGCCGCTCGCGGATCGCGGCGGCGAGGTCGCGCACGGCCCGGCCCCATTCGACGCCCGCGTACGGCTCCCGCAGCGGCTTCACCGGCCGGGGCTCCTCGCGGAAGGCGGCGATCTCCAGCGGCGCGTCGAAGTCGTGCCAGCCGCGCAGCAGCAGCGATCCGCCGTCGCCGTGGAACTCCATGCCCTTCTGGTGGGTGTTGCGCTGGTCGACGTAGAAGTCACAGGTCAGCCGGAGCAGCACGCCGCCCTCGAACTCGATGTTGGCCACCACGTAGTCGGGCGTGGTGAGGGTGAACGGGAGGCCGTCGAGGCGGGTCCGCTGGGGGTGCAGGGTGGAGGAGAACGCGGTCACCCGGCGGGCCGGGCCGAGCGCGGCCGTGGCGATCGTGAGCGGGTAGACGCCCACGTCGAACAGCGCCCCCACCTCGTAGAAGCCGGCCGGCTCCGGGTGCCACACCTCGATCCGGCCCCAGTTCACCTCCGCGTAGACCAGCCGGACGCGGCCGATCGCCTCCTCGCGCAGCAGCTTGAGCGCCGTCTGCTGGGACTCGCCGAGGAACGTGGCGGGCGCGCCGCCGAGCCGCAGCCCGCGCTCGCCGGCCAGCGTCACCAGCTCGGCCGCCTCCTCGTAGCGCAGCGCGAGCGGCTTCTCGCTGTGCACGTGCCGGCCCGCCTCCAGGGCGCGGCGGATGACCTCGTAGTGGGCCTTGTGCGCGGTCAGGTTGACCACGATGTCGACGCCGGGGTCGGCCAGCAGCTCGTCCATCGTCGCGTACGCGCGGACGCCGTGCGCGGCGGCGAGGGTCCCGGCCCGCGCGGGGTCGACGTCCTGCACGCCGCGGAGCTCGATCTCGGGGTAGGAGGCCAGGTCGGCGGCGTACCTCTGGGCGATGTTGCCGCATCCGACGATCGCCACGCCCGTGGTCCCCATCACACGTCTCCCTCGCAGGCTCGCGGATCTGGCACTTCGATCACCGAAACTACGCGTACCGCACAACAAAGGTCAATCGCGTGCAATGAGCTGAAAACCTGCCGTTTACGCCACTTGACTAGAGAGGGAGGCGTCTCGTCCCCGGATCTTCGGCTACGGACGCGGTGGCGCGGTCGAGGCGCGGACGATCAGCTCGTGCGGGAACAGCAGCCGCTCGGGCTCGTCCGGCGGCTCCAGCAGCAGCCGCCCGGCCGCCGCCCCGATCTCCTGCTTCGCCTGCCGGATCGTGGTCAGCCCGGCCTCCTCGGCGGCGCTGTCGGAGAACCCCACCACCGACAGGTCGAGGGGAACGTCGAGCCCGAGGTCGGCGGCGGCGTCGAGGATGCCGAGCGCCAGCACGTCGGTGTTGGTAAGGATGGCCGTCGGCCGCGGCGTGCGCCCGAGCAGCGCGTGGCCGGCCTCCCTGCCGGCCGCCCGCGAGTTCCTGCTCAGCTCGTAGAACGGCACGGACGCCCAGTCGACGCCGGCTGACACGCAGGCCGCCTCGTAGCCGGAGCGCCGCCCCCGCATCGCCTCGAACACGGCGCCGCGCTGGCGCCCGGGGTCGGCCCAGCCCGTCCGCCCGTCGTCGTGCAGGCCGACCATGGCCACGCCGACGCGCCGGTGGCCCAGTTCGACGAGGTGACGCGCGGCCTGCGCCCCGGCGGCCGGCTCGTCGATGCCCAGGAACGGGTGGCCGGGCACGTACGGCTCGTCGACCACCACCGTGGGCAGCCTGCGGGCCAGCACCTCGGCCAGCGCCGGGTGGCCGTCGGGCAGTGACACCACGCAGAACGCGTCCACCACGGCGTCGCGCACCGGCGGCGGGCGTTTCTCGCCGCGCGGGAGCGGCAGGATGAGCAGCCCGACCCCGGCCTCCTCGGCGGCGGTGGCCAGCCCCTGGAAGAACCCGAGCGCGTACGGGTCGGCGAAGGCGTAGGCGAGGGTCTCGCTGAACAGCAGGCCCACCGCGCCGGCCCGGCCCAGGCGCAGCGAGCGCGCGGCCGCGTTGGGGCCGGCGTAGCCCAGCTCGTCGGCGACCTGGAGGATGCGCCGCCGCAGGTCGTCGCTGAGCTGGTCGGGCCGGGAGAAGGCGTAGGACACGGTCGCCCTGGACACGCCCAGCCGATCGGCGATCGTCTGCAGCGTGACCCTGGCCATCTTCCCACCGTAGCGGATCTCTTGCCGACCACCTCTTAATCGATTAAGGTCTTAATGGATTAAGAAGGAGGGTTCCATGGATGCCATGCAGGTCCTCGCGTACCGGACCGCGATGGGACACCGGGAGTCGGCGCATGCGGCGCTGCCGGACGCGCCGGTGCTGCCGCATCGCGACCGGGCCCGGGTCAGGGTCCGTCTGGCGCACAGCCTGCGCCGGACCGCCGACCGCCTCGACCCGGTCGTGCAGTGCTGAGCCTCAGCCGATGACGATCTCCCCGGCGGCGTGCTCCAGCAGCCGCTCGGCGGTCTTGAACCGACGCTCGTCGCTGTCGCCGAGCAGCACGCCGACCACCCGCGTGCCGCGTTGCTCCGCCGCGAACAGCAGGCAGAACCCGGCCTTGCGGGTGTAGCCGGTCTTGACCCCGATCGCGCCGTCGGCCCGGCCGAGCAGCTTGTTCGTGTTGGTCCAGGTGTGCGCCTGGTGCAGCGCCGTCTTGGTCACCTTGTGCGTCGGGCGGCTCACGACCGTCTTGAAGACCGGGATGTCGAGCGCGTACTGCGCCAGCCTCGCCTGGTCGACGGCGGTGGAGTAGCCGCCGTCGCGCGGGGTGGGCATGCCGTCGGCGTTGGTGTAGCGGGTGTCGCCGAGCCCCATCCTGCGGGCGGCGGAGTTCATCTTGGCGACGAAGGCGGGCTTGCCCGGCCCGTAGGTGCGGGCCAGCGCGTTGGCCGCGTCGGCGCCGGACGGCAGCATGAGCGCGTACAGCAGGTCCCGGACCGTGAGCCGCTCGCCCGCGCGCAGGCCCGCCGTCGCCGCGCCGCCCTTGGCGGCGTAGCGGACGTCGGCGGCGGTGACGGTGACGACGTCGGTCAGCTTCGCCTCGCGCAGCACCACGTACGCGGTCATCACCTTGACCAGGCTGGCCACCGGCACCCGGGCGGTCTCGCGCTTGCCGAAGTGGACCGTTCCGTGGGAGTCGACCACGTAAGCGTGCCTGGCGGCCACGGCGGGGGCCGCGACGGCCGGCGGCGCGGCGGAGACCCCCACGGTGAAGGCGAGCATGGTGGAACAGGCGAGAGCAGCGAAGCGCATGCGCACCATGTTGACATCAAGAGGGCGCGGATTCGGTGAAACATGCCGGGACGGTCAGGCCGGGAGTGTTTCCTCCCGCTGCGCCCTTTTCTTGCGCCGCCGGGCGATGTAGACCGCCACCGCCGCCACGACGGCCACCGCCACCAGCGCGGCCGTGATCGGCGACTGGTAGGCGAGCCGCAGCCACGCCCACAGCGCGACCATGCCGCCGAACCACCACAGCGGCGCCCAGGTCATGCACCCGAGCGCGCTGGCCACCACGTACCAGGGATACGAAACCCGCAGCGCCCCCGCCACCCACGGCAGCGTGTGACGCAGCATGGGCACCCAGAAACAGCCGTAGACGGCGAGAGCCCCCCACTTCTCGACCGTCCGCTCGATCCTGGCGATCCGCTCCCGGCCCATCCGCTCGCCGACGCGGGACTCGTACAGCTTCTCGCCCAGCCGGCGGCCGGCCCAGTAGTAGACCTGGAACACCACGAAGAGGGCGATCATCAGGATGACGCCCACCAGCCAGTAGGGCAGGCCCAGCCAGAACGGGTCCGTCGGCGCCGGCATCGCGAGCGGGAGGTGCCTCATGGCGAACTCCACACCCCCAATCGTTAGGTCAGGCTTACCTTATTTCACCTTGCAAACGACTGCCATATCGGGCTGCAAGTCGTGGTCAACCACCTCCCAGTAGACCTGAGGGTGAGCGAAAGAGGTGGTGACCATGGCGACGAGAAGCGGAGCGGTGCTGGCCAGTGGTACGGCGAACGCGGCCAAGTTCGTGGTGGCGGCCCTGGCCTTCACCGCCGCGTACGCGGGCCTGTCGGCCTACGGTATCGCGAGCTCCGCCCAGGCCCCCGCGCCGGCCGCCGTGAGCCTGTCGGCCGAGGAGACGCCGGTCACCACAGCCCTGACCGCGCGGGCGCTCGCCGCCGGCACCGTCACCGTCAGCGCGCTGCCCGCCGGGCCCGGCTGCCTGAAGCCGTACGTGGCCCGCACCCTCCTGATCAACCCGGACCCGGGCCGGACCGTCTCCTACAGCTGGAAGCTGGCCCGCTGGAGCCCGTCGGCCAAGACCTGGCGGACCTACTTCGTCGACTACTCCGGCTTCGCCGGGGCGCGCGGCACGGCCGAGTGGGAGGCCACGGTCTCCGGCAACCCCGGCTGGTATCGCGTCGAGCTGGCCGTCGAGGGCGCCAAGACCGTCAAGAGCGACCGTTTCCAGGTGAGTTGCTGACCGAGCGCTGCGCCGCCTCCACCCATCGCGGCACGCCCACCCGCCTGGCCACCTCCAGCGCCTTGAGGTAGTGGTCGCGGGCGGCCTCGGGCTGGCCCACCCGGATCGCCAGGTCGCCGAGCGTCAGCGCCACCGGCCACAGCGCCACCACGCCGGTGCCGGCGCCCGCGACGCGGTCGGCGAACGGCTTGAGCTTGTCGTAGCAGTCGACCATCCTCTCCCGGTCGTCGAGGAGCATCCCGGCCAGCGCCCGCCACGTCATGGCGAGCTCGTACAGGAAGTCGGGCCGCACCGGCGGGCGCACCGCGGCGACGGCCTTGGCGTCGGCCAGGTGGCCCGCCGAGGCCAGCGCCAGCGCGTAGGCGTCGAGGGTCCACTTGGCGCCGCGCTGGTGGGCCTCGGCCAGCAGGTCGACCATCTCGGCGGCCCGCCCGTCGACCAGGTGGAGGCAGAACGCGGTGATCAGCGGCAGGTCCTGGCGGCCCTCCAGCATGCCCGCCCTGGCGGTCAGCCGGGCCGCGTCGCGGTAGGCGTGCTCGGCCGCCGGGTAGTCGCCGGCGATCATGCGCCGCAGCCCGACGTACCACGCGTGCACCGCGGCGGGAGCCGGCAGGTCGTACTGGCGGGCCAGTTGGTCGGCCGCCGCGGCGTGCTCGTCGGCCGCCGCGAACTCGCCGCGCGCGGCCGCGCACTCCAGCAGCACCAGGTGGGCCAGCGCCTGGGTGGCGATCTGCCCCGAACGCTGGGCGACCTGCAGCAGCTCACGGCCGATGCTCTCGCGGGTGTCGACCGCGGGGATGTCGTAGGACTGCCGCAGCCGCGCGCTCAGCGCGACCGCGATCAGCGCCGGGTCGCCGCTCTGCCGGGCCACCTCCAGCGCCTCCAGCGACGCCTGGCGGCCCCGCTCGGGCGAGGAGGAGCCCTCCAGTTCCAGCGCCAGCGTGGTGAGCAGGCTGGCGCGCAGCGACTGCTCGCCCTCCGGCAGCTCCGACAGCGCCCGCTCGGTGATGTCGACGATCTCCCAGGCGGTGCGGGTGAAGTCGCGGGCCATGCCCTTGTGCGGCACCGCCAGCGACGCGGCCACCCGGGCCGTCAGCTCCAGGTCGCCGAGCGGCAGCGCGGCGTCCATCGCCTCGCGCCGCAGCACCCGGGCCGCCGTCATGTCGCCGCACAGCGCCAGCGCCTTGATGCGGCGCAGCATGAGCTGCAGGCGCTGCTTGGTGTCGCCGCCGGTGCGGTCGAACGCGGCGATGGCCTGCTCCCACAGCGTGGCCGCCTCGCGGTGGGCGAAGCGCCGCTCGGCCTGCTCGGCCGCCAGCCCGGCGTAGTGGACCGCCTTGTCGGCGGCGTCGGCCAGGTAGTAGTGATGGGCCAGCGCCGCCACGTCGGACGGGGCGCGCCGCTCGATCACCGCCGCCACGGCGGCGTGCAGCCGGGTGCGGCGCAGCCGCGAGGCGTCGGAGTAGATCGTGTCGCGCACCAAGTCGTGGTCGAACCGGAGCATGCCGGGGCCCGGCTCGGTCACCAGCCCCGCCAGCAGCGCGGCCTCGACCGCCTCGACCACCGCGTCCTCGTCGCCGGCCACGTCGACCAGCACGTCCACGTCCACGTCGCGGCCGATCACCGCGGCCTGCAGCAGGATCTGCTGCGCCCCGGCGGGCAGCCGGGAGATGCGCCGCCGCAGCACGTCGCGCACCCCGGACGGCACCTGCGACAGCACCTCCGCCGCGCTGGCCCGGTCGGCCGCGCCCTCGGCGTCGAGCAGGCGTACGGTCTCGCGCACGAAGAACGGGTTGCCCGCGGTGCGCTCCACGATCGACTCGACCGCGTCGTCCTCGATCTCGCGCACGCAGGTGGCGCGCACGAGCTGCGCCACGGCCTTCGGGTCGAGCCCGGACAGGCTCACCCGCAGCGGCCCGAGCCGGGCCAGGGCGGCGAGCACGTCGGCCTGGTTGTCGTCGAGCTCGCTCTCACGGCAGGTGACCACGAGCAGCACCCGGCTGGTGGCCAGCAGGCTGGGCAGCGCGCGCAGCAGCGCGAGCGTCTGGTCGTCGGCCCAGTGGAGGTCCTCCAGCGTGAGCAGCACGGGCGAGCGGCTCGCCACGCCCGCCAGGTAGCCGCCGACGGCGCGGTGCAGCCGGAAGCCGCCCGACACCTCGTCGTCGTCGGGGTCGGGGGCGGCGTCGTCGAGCAGCGGCGCGAGTAACTGGGCGTACTCGCCCGCGCCGGTCACGCGGACCAGCGTGCGCAGGATCTCCACCCAGGCCCAGCCTGGCGGGGTGGCGCTGGAGTCGGGGCAGGCGCCCGACGAGGTCATCCAGCCGTCGGCGGTGAGCCTGCCCTGGAGCTGGCGGAGCAGCGTGGTCTTGCCGGCGCCGGCGACGCCGGTGACGATCGCCACCTGGAAGCGGCCGGTGCGGGCGGCGGCCGTGGTCAGCCTGGACAGCTCGGCGTCGCGGCCGACGAACGGCTCAGGCTCCAGCGGCGGTGGCTCGACGGGCGTGGCCGGGCGGGGCGGCCAGGTGTCGGCCGCCGGGACCGGCCTGGACGGGCGCGGCGGCGGGGTCAGGTCGAGCTCGGGCGACTGGGCCAGGATGTCGGACTCCAGCTTGCGCAGCGCCGGGCCGGGGTCGATGCCCAGCTCGTCGGCGAGGATGCCGCGCGCCCTGCGCAGCGCGGCCAGCGCGTCGCCCTGCCTGCCGCAGCGGTAGAGGCCGAGCGCCAGCAGCCGCCAGCCCTCCTCGCGCAGCGGGTGTTCGGTGGTCAGCGCCTCCAGGTCGGGCACGGTCTCGGAGGGCAGGCCCAGGCGCAGGCCGGTGTCGGCGTGCCGCTCGCGGGCCACCAGCCGCAGCTCGGCGAGCCGGTTGACCTCGGCCTCGGCCCACGTCTGGTCGGCGAAGTCGGAATAGGGGGTGCCGCGCCACAGGCCGAGCGACTTCTCCAGCCGGCCGCGCGCCGACTGGGGGTCGCCCTCCTCCAGGTGCTCGCCCGCCGCGCGCACGAGCTGCTCGAACCGCAGCGCGTCGACCTGGTCGGGCGCCACCCGCAGCGCGTAGCCGGAGGCCACCGTCACCAGCAGCCGGTTGGGCCCGCCGCGCGGGCGGCCGGGCTCCAGCACGCGGCGCAGCCGCGAGATGTAGACCTGCAGGCCGGACTGGGCGCCCTTGGCCGTGTCGTCGTCCCACAGGTCGTAGAGCAGGGTGTCAACGGGCACGACCTGACCCCTGGCCACGAGGAGCCGGGCGAGGACGGCCCGCTGCCGCAACCCGCCGAGGTCGAGTTCGTCGTCGTGTGCGTACGCCTCGACTGGCCCCAGAACTCGGAACGCCACCATTTCAGCCGCCACGCTATGCGGGCTTCCGAATCACGCACAAGGCCCGGGGTTGATAATCGAGCGTTATGTTTCTGATCGTCACCTGGGGGCCTTCGAGATCGTGGACGGGGGCTCCGCGGCGGCGCCACGCCTGTCGCGCCTGCGCAGAAGCGCCCACGCCCCGAGCGCGAGGCCACCGAACGGGATCTCGATAGTGTAAGTCCAGAAGCCGAAAAGCAGTGCGGCGGCCGTCGCGGGAGCGAGCGGCACGCCGAACGCGCTGGTGAGCAGCACCACCACGCCCGCCTCCATGATGCCCGCCCCGCTGGGCGTGATCAGCGCGGTCGTCAGCACCCGCGACAGCGCGAAGACCGCGATCGACTCGGCCGGGCCCGGATAGGCGCCGGTGGCGACGAGGCAGGCCACCATGATCGCCCCCTGCAGGACCAGGAACGCGACCATGCCCGCGGTCAACGGCGGCCACCGGGTCCTGATGACGTCCGCGGTGTCGGCCCGCAGCCGGTGGAACGCCTCCGACGGCCGCACCCGCAGCCGGATCAGCCGTACGAGGGAGTCGAGACCCCGGCCCAGCACGGCCGCGGCGCGGTCCCAGTAGAGCGCCACGGCCACCACCGTGACGAGGACCAGGATCGACACCGCGCCCGCCCAGCCCGCGTTGGCCACCGTCGGGTTGGGCACCCGGCCCGCGATCAGCAGCGCGATGATGCCGACGGCCGGCAGGACGAACCTGAACAGGGTGTTCCACACGCCGCTGACCAGCGTCATGACCACGATCGAGCGGCTGTGGAAGCCCCACCCCCTGGCCATCGCGAACGTCAGCGCCACCCCGGCGGCGCCGCCGAACGGCAGCAGGTTGCTCACCGCGCTGCCCGCCGCGTTGAGCGTGAGCGCCTGCAGGCGCCCCAGCCCCGGCAGGGATCCCGTCAGCACGAACGTGTACGCCAGCAGGCTGAGCAGCCACAGCCCGGTCATCAGCGCGATGGTGCCGGCGCCGAGCGAGCCGAAGACGGCCCAGATCTCCCGCCACGAGACGTGCTTGCCGGTCAGGGTGTGCACGATCTGCGGCAGGTAGACCACGAGCACCACTGCCAGGCCCAGCGAGAGGGCGGACAGCGTGATCTGCAGCCACTTGTTCTTCATCGGCTCCCAGTCTGGCGGCTGCGCGGCGTGGCCGGGTCCATCTGGGGGACTATTTCGGCCCCGGGTCGAAGGGATGACGCACCCGGGTGCCCGGCGGCAGGTCGCGCCGGACGTACCACTCGGTGCCGAAGACCAGGCGGTAGAGCGGGCCAGGCACCTTGAGCATCACGGCGAGCGTGCGGTCGCTGTCGCCGCCGGAGGCCTGGGACACGTGCGCGGCCATCGCGGCCCGCTTCTGCCGCGCGTAGCGGCGCACGTTGACCCGGTGGGTGATGGTGTCGCCCGCCGAGTAGGCGCTCTCGAAGGTGCGCACGTCGAACTCCGGCGGGAACCGGTAGACCTTGCCCGCCATCCGCAGCAGCCGCAGCAGCGGGTCGCGGTTGACCGTGGCCTCCAGGACGATCGGCGTGCCGGCGATCTCCGCCGCCCGCCTGCCCACCCGGTGGACCTGCACGTGGTCGGGGTGGCCGTAGCCGCCGGCGGGGTCGTAGATGGTGAGCAGGTCGGCCTCCTCCTCGCGGAGGATCGCGGCGAGCGCGCCGGCGGCCTTCTCGGTGTCGGCGTCGATGAACGCGTTGTCGGGGCGCTCGTCGGCGACGCCGCCCTGCGGGCTCAGCCCCGAGTCGCCGTAGCCCAGGCACTCCACGCGGGCGCAGCCGAGCACCGCGGCCGACTGGTAGAGCTCTTTCATCCGGGTCTCGCCGAGCGCCTCGCCGGGATCCATGTCGGCCAGGCCGCGCTCGCCGGCGGTGGCCACCACGAGCACCACGCGGTGCCCCTCGGCCGCCAGCATCGCCATCGTGCCCGCCGTCAGCAGGGCCTCGTCGTCGGGGTGGGCGTGGAAGAAGACTGCGGTACGTGGAGGCACAGGCCCCAGATTAGTCTGGGAGAGGTGCGGATCTTTCACGTGAGCGACTGTTACCTCCCGCGGCTCGGGGGCATCGAGGTGCAGGTCGCCGATCTCGTGCGGATGCAGCGCGAGTCCGGCCACGCCGTCGAGGTGGCCACCGCCACCCGGGGGGAGCCGCTCGACGGGGTGCACCGCGTCGCCGCCAGGATGCCGTTCGACCTGCCGGTCCACCCGCGCGGGGTGAGCCATCTCACCAGACGGCTGGCGTTGTCCAGGCCCGACGTGGTGCACGTGCACATGGGGGCGGTCTCGCCGTTCGCGTGGATGGGGGTGCGCGCCGCGGTGCGCCGCGGGCTGCCGTGCGTGGTGACCGTCCACAGCATGTGGGACCCCGTCACGCGGGCCCTCTACCGCCTTCTGGGGCTCGTGTACGGGTGGCAGCGGTGGGGACTGGTGGCCACCACGGTCAGCAACGCGGCGGCTGTGCCGATCCGGCGGGTGGCCGGGCCGGGGGTGCCGGTGCGGGTGGTGTCCAACGGCCTCGACCTGTCCGGCTGGCGGCTCTTTCCCGGAGGCGGCGGGCCCGAGCCGCGTGACGAGGTTCACGTGGTGGCGGTCGGCCGGCTGGCCCCCCGCAAGCAGCCGGTGGGCCTGCTGCGGATCCTGGAGAAGGCGAGGGCGCGGGTGCCCGCGGCGATCCCGCTGCGCGCCACGGTGGTCGGCGACGGCCCGGCCAGGCCGGCCATGGAGCGCTATCTGGCCAGGCACGGCATGAGCGGGTGGGTGTCGCTGCCCGGCCGCTACAGCAGGGAGCGCATCGCGAAGGTGCTGGAGTCGGCCGACGTGTTCGTGGCGCCGGCGCCGCGCGAGTCGTTCGGCATCGCCGCGCTGGAGGCCAGGACCGCCGGGCTGCCGGTGGTCGCGCGGACGCAGAGCGGGGTGGCCGACTTCGTCGAGCACGGCACGGAGGGCCTGCTCGGCCGCGATCCCGGCGCGGTGGCCGAGGCCGTGGCGCGGCTCTGCGAGGACCGCGGGCTGCGGGAGCGGATCACCCGCCACAACCGGGCCAACCCGCCCGCGGCGGGCTCCTGGCCCACGGTGCTCGCCGGCTTCGACCGGGCGTACGCGGAAGCGGCCGGCCGCGCCTGAAGGGTGTTATCTTGTTACCGTGGTACCAACTGAGCGGACGCAGACCGGCCTGAGAGTGGAGAAGAACCTGTTGAAGGTCCTCAAGGGGCTGGCCGAATACCTCGACATGTCACTCGGCGACCTGGTCGAGGGCATCACGCTGCACGCCTTCGAAGGCCGCGCGCCGTTCTCCGACGAGACCCTCGGCAAGATCGCCCAGCTCAAGTCCGTCTACGGTCTGACGCTCACCGCCGACGACGCCCACAAGCTGGTCGACCGGTGAGCGACGGGCACTGCACGCTGACCGGGCACGTGCCGGTCCCGCTGCCGCCGCCGGAGGCGCTGCGCCTGTTCACCCCGCGGGGCGAGGAGGAGTGGATCAAGGGCTGGCGGCCCCGCTTCCCCGTCCCCGCCCCCGACGACTCGCGGCCCGGCACCGTCTTCGAGACCGACTCCCACGGCGAGCGCACGATCTGGGTGGTGGCCGACCGGCAGGAGGGCCACCGCATCAGCTACGCGAGGGTGACCCCCGGCTCGCGGGCCGGCACGGTGACGGTCACCGCCGTCGACGACGGTCACGGCGGCACGACGGTCGAGGTCACGTACGAGCTGACGGCGCTGTCCCCGCAGGGGGCCCGCGAGCTGCGCGGGTTCGCCGACGGCTACGCGGACTTCCTCGGGTCATGGGAGCGGGCGATAGCCGCCCGGCTCGCCTCTCCCAACGCGGCCACCCCTACGTGACGCGACCGGGGGCGGTCGGCGACTGCCCCCGGAACCGTTCTCTGGTCAGCTGCAGGCCTGCTGGATCTTGGTGATGAAGCCCTGCAGCTTGCTGACCGACTCCATCGAGCCCGCCGGGTCGGAGCCGTCGATCTTGATGCCTTCCAGGCCGGTGGCGAGGTCGTTGAGCGCGGCGCCGACCTCCCCGTCGTAGTTGCCGGCCAGCGTCTTCACCTTGGCGCCGGCCTCCTTGCCCGCGGTCTCCAGCGCCTTCGGGTCCGTCGCGGCCGTCGCGGCCGTGGTGTTGAACTCGTTCATGATCGTGGTGACTTCCGCGGCGGCGGTGTTGCAGTCGACCGCCTGGCTCAGGGCGCCGCAGCCGGTGATCGTCATACCTGCGAACGCGAACGTCGCGACCGCGAGGGCCAGGCGACGGCGAGGGGGTGTCATGGTTGTGCCTTTCGTAGGTTCAGGGACGAACGGACAGTAGAAGCGCGTTCTTGACGGTCGCTTGCACCGCGCTAACGACCGCGCTAACGATCACGGTGACAGCAGGTGGCCAGCCGGGGTGGAACGCCGTGACCAGCCCCGGCGCGCGCCGCCCCGGAGGCCTCTTGACACGCCCTCAGGCCGACCCGAATATGTCGCATATAGAGCAACTCGGTGCGTATTACGCAACAAGGAGTGTCCCTTGACCAGCACATCGAGTCTGATCTCCACGCTGCCCGGACGCTCCTACACCGACCCGGCGCTGTTCGTGGCGGAACAGGCCAGGATCTTCGAGGTCCTGTGGTTCTGCGCGCTCCGGTCGGACGAACTCGCCAGACCCGGGGCGTTCAGGACCGTCCAGGTCGGCAGGGAGAGCGTGATCGTGGTCCGGGGCCGGGACGGGGAGCTGCGCGCGTTCCTGAACGTCTGCAGGCACCGCGGCGCCCGGCTCTGCGTGGAGGAGACGGGCGAGGTCAAGCGCACGCTCAAGTGCCCGTACCACGCCTGGGCCTACGACCTCGACGGCCGCCTGGCCGCAGCGCCCAACCTGGTCAAGATGCCCGACGTGGACCGCGTCGAGCACGGCCTGGTCCCGGTGGCCCTGCGCGAGTGGCTCGGCTACGCCTGGGTCTGCCTCGCCGACCAGCCGCCCTCGTTCGAGGACACGGTGATGCACGCGGCCACGGAACGGCTCGGCGACCCGGCCGCCATCGAGCACTACCAGACCGACAAGCTCGCCCTCGGCCGCCGCATCCGCTACGACGTGCGGGCCAACTGGAAGCTGATCGTCGAGAACTTCATGGAGTGCTACCACTGCGCGACCATCCACCCCGAGCTCACGGCCGTGCTGCCCGAGTTCGCCGGCGGATACGCCGCCCAGTACTACGTGGGCCACGGCGCCGAGTTCGCCGAGCGCGTGCAGGGCTTCACCGTCGACGGCAGCCCCGGCTTCGGCAAGCTGCCCGACGTCTCCGCCGAGCAGGACCGGCGCTACTACGCGATCACCGTCAAGCCGCAGGTGTTCGTCAACCTGGTGCCCGACCACGTCATCGTGCACCGGATGTTCCCGATGGCCGTCGACCGCACGGTCGTGGAGTGCGACTGGCTCTACCACCCCGACGTGGTGGCCTCGGGAGCCGACCTGTCGCTGTCGGTCGAGCTGTTCCACCGGGTCAACGAGCAGGACTTCGACGCCTGCGAGCGGACCCAGCCCGGGATGTACTCGCGGGCCTACCGGTCAGGCGGCGTGCTGGTGCCGAGCGAGCACCACATCTCCGCCTTTCACGACTGGGTGAACCAGCGCTTGCGCGGATAGCGTACGGTCAGCCCGCCGTACTTGCTCTGCCCGACGATCACCAGGTGAAGGGCGCCGGGCTGCTGGCGGCCCGGCACGTCCGCGACGCTCGTGCTGCCCCAGTCGCTGCGGAACCCGTCGATGTCCGCCGACGCGCCCGGCGGCAGCACGATCTTGGCCGCTCCGTACTTCAGGTCGAACGCGACCTCGACCACCCGGTGCGGAACCACGGCCTCGGTGAAGTCGAGGTGGACGGCGCCGTGCTTGGAGGCGATCCGCAGCCGTCGCGGGACCGCCCAGTCGCCGGTGCGCCGGATGCTGTCGTGCGTGCTCTCCAGGGTCACCTCGTCGCGCGCCGGCCCGGCCGCCGCCGCGGGCAGGTCGTCGACCAGGGCGACCAGATCTCCGTAGACCTTGGCGCTCAACGCCCTCTCCAGGCGCTCCTCCAGCTCGAACTGATCGAGCCGACCCTCGGTGAACGCCTGCTGCAGCTGCTGGGTGATGCGCTCCCGGTCCGCGTCCGAGGCGCGCATCCGCAATTCCGACATACTCCGAGCATAGGGATCGGAAACCTAGAACGGGAGTTGACGGCCGGATGGGGTGCGCAGATCCAGGGAGAACGCTGGACGCGGCTGGCGGGGTCGCCGGACGACCCGGTATCTCTTCACACTGAGGGGGTACCCCCAACGAGGTGCCTTGAAGTCGTCAATTCCGGGTAGCTTGAATCACGATGCTGGCCGAGTCCTTCTCCTTCTCACATCCGGCCCTCTTCTACAGAGGCGACCGGGAATACACGGCTGCCGTCACGGCCTTCGTGCGCGAGGGCCTGGCGGCCGGTGAGCCCGTCGCCGTCGCGGTGCCCGGTCCCAAGCTGGAGCTGCTGGAGCGGGAGCTGGGCGCCGACGCCGCCCGCGTCCTCATGCTCGACATGAACCGGGAGGGCCGCAACCCCGGCCGCATCATCCCCGGCGTGCTGCTCGACTTCGCCGACCGCCACCGCGACGCCCACGTCCGCATCGTCGGCGAGCCGATCTGGCCCGACCGGACCGACACCGAATACCCCGCGTGCGCCCAGCACGAGGCGCTGATCAACTTCGCGTTCGAGGGCCGCCACGTCACGATCCTGTGCCCGTACGACGCCGAGGGGCTCACCGCGGAGGTGCTCCGCGAGGCCGAGCTCACCCACCCGGTGCTGCTCGACGCCGCCGGCGAGCGGCCGAGCGGCAGCTACGCCCCGTGGCTCGTCGTCGACGGCCACAACCGGCCGCTCGCCGACCCCGACGACTTCGTCTCGCTCCGCTTCGACCACGACAACCTGGCCGCCGCCCGCGGCCTCGCCGCCACCGCGGCGGCCGAGATGGGGTTCGGCGGCCCCCGGCTCGACGACGTCCGCCTGGTGGTCGCCGAGCTGGGCGCCAACAGCCTCGACCACGGCGGCGGCGCCGGTCTCATCCGGGTGTGGCGCGAGGGCGGCCGCCTGGTCTGCGAGGTGAGCGACGCCGGCCACATCGCCGACCCGCTGGCCGGGCGCAGGCCGGTCGACCCGCAGGTGGCGGGCTCGCGCGGGCTGCTCATCGTCAACCTGCTCAGCGATCTGGTCCGGGTCCACACCCGCGCGGGAGCGACCGTCGTCCGCGTCTACTTCGACGCGCCGCGCTGACGTCCGCCCCACCCTCCCTGATCGGGCCCGCCCTACCCAGGGTCGGGTCCTCGCAGGTCAGGGCAGGGTCTTAGGGGACGATCCGACCTAAGTACTAAGGGATCGACCAGGGAGCGCTGGGGCTCTTCTCCGATACTCCGCGAGGCCGCGTGCCGCGACGTTGGAAGCATGAAGGGATTGCTTGCCAGCGGATTCACGGCCATCGGCACCGGCACCGGCACCATGGTCGCCCTGCACGCCGAGGCGGGGCTCGACCCGATGCACACCGTCATCAGCGAGTACGCCTTCCAGGCGGCCGGCTGGCTGCTGCCGCTGTCGCTGACTCTCTTCGCGGCGGGCGCGGCCCTGATCGCCGAGGCGCTGCGCCGGTCCGGCGCGGACCGGTGGGTGGTGGCGCTGCTGGCCGTGTGGGGAGCGAGCATGTTCCTGGTCGGCGCCTTCCCGACCGACGCGCCCGGGCTGCCGCTGTCCTTCTCGGGGGCCGTCCACCGCTATGCCGCCTTCGTCGCGTTCCTGGTGATGCCGCTGGCCGGACTGCTGCTGGCCAGGGCGCGAGTCCGGTACGCCGGATGGGTGCGGGTGCTCAGCATGGTGGCCCTGGGCGCGCTGGTGATGGTCGTGATCCCGTACGCGGTGCGGATGTTGGGCATCCCGCTGGAGAACGACGACTTCCCCGCCGGGCTGATCCAGCGGACCGTGGTGATCACCGAGCTGGGCGTGCTGGCGCTGGCCGGCCTGTCGATGCCGGGGCGGCCCGCCCGCCGCTCGACGGCGCCGGCCCTGGCGTAATCGCCCCGCCTTTCGGTAGAGGACGGGCATGACGATTCTGATCGCGTACGACGGATCCGACGACGCCAAGGCGGCCATCGAGTGCTGCGGGAAGATGTTCCCCGGCCGGGACGCCGTGGTGCTGACCGTGTGGGAGCGGCTGGCGATGACCACCGCGCGGGCCTCCGCCGGCCTGGTGATGGTCGTGGACACCTCGCCCGCCGAGGAGGAGGCGATCCAGCGGGCCATGACCGAGCTCGCCGGACAGGGGACCGAGCTGGCGCGCGCGGCGGGGCTGGAGGCACGGCCGCGCTGTGAGCCGGACGCGCCGGCCGTGTGGGCGACCATCGTGGACGTGGCCGACGAGCTCGACGCCGAGCTGATCGTGACCGGCACGCGCGGGCTCGGCGGGGTGCGGTCGCTGCTGCTCGGCAGTACCTCGGACCGGGTGCTGCACCACGCGGGCCGGCCGGTGCTGGTCGTGCCGGGCCCGAGACCCGCCGAATAGCACGCTGTTCAGCCGCTGTTCTCCCGCCGCGGGTTGATCGCGCCGGTCCGATGCGGCAGAGTGCGCCGGACGGTGAGGGAGGGGTGCGTGGGCGAAGGGCTGGCCAGGCGACTGGGCACCGGTGACGCGGTCGTCGTGGGATTGAGCGCGATGGTCGGGGCCGGGGTGTTCGCCGTGTTCGCGCCGGCGGCCGGGGCCGCCGGGGCGTGGCTGCTCGCCGCGCTCGGGCTGGCCGCCGTCGTGGCCTACTGCAACGCCACCTCCTCCGCCCGCCTGGCGGCCCGCCACCCGGAGTCGGGCGGGACCTACGTGTACGGGCGGCGCAGGCTGGGGCCCTTCTGGGGCTACCTCGCGGGGTGGGGGTTCACCGTCGGCAAGACGGCCTCCTGCGCGGCCATGGCGCTGACCTTCGGCGCGTACGCCGCGCCCGGCCTGGCCAGGCCGCTGGCCGTCGGCGCGGTCGTCGTGCTGACGGCGCTCAACCTGTTCGGGGTGCGGCGGTCGGCGGGGGCGGCGCGGATCATGGTCGGGTTCGTGCTGCTGGTGCTGGCCGCCGTCGTGGCGGTGGCGTTCCTGCCGGACCTGGTCGCCGGTCCCGCGTACGACCAGCCGCCGGGCCTCCGCATGTTCCTCGATCCCGAGGTGACCGGGTGGGGTGTGCTCCAGGGGGCCGGTCTGCTGTTCTTCGCGTTCGCCGGATATGCGCGCATCGCCACGCTGGGGGAGGAGGTCCGCGACCCCGGCCGGACGATCCCGCGCGCCATCGGCGTCGCGCTCGGTCTCACGCTGGTGGTGTACGCGCTGGTCGCCGTGGCCGCGCTGGACACGCTCGGGCCGGGGATGCTCGCCCAGTCCGCCGAGCCGCTGGTGGACGTGGTGAAGATGGCCGGTGCGCTGTGGCTGGAGCCGGTGGTGCGGGCCGGCGCGGCGGTGGCGGCGCTCGGCGCGCTGCTCGCGCTGCTGCTCGGCGTCTCGCGCACGGTGCTCGCCATGGCCCGCGAGCGCGACCTGCCCGGCGCGCTCGCCGCCGTCGACCCCGTCCACCAGGCGCCGCGCCGGGCCGAACTGGCGGTGGGTGCGGCCGTGGTGGTGCTGGTGCTCGTCGCCGACCTGCGGGAGGCGATCGGGTTCTCGTCCTTCGGGGTGCTCGTCTACTACGCGATCGCGAACGCCGCCGCCCTGACCCTGCGCCCCGACGAGGGCGCGCCGCCGAAGGCGGTGCCGGTGCTCGGGCTGGCGCTCTGCCTCCTGCTCGCCGCCACCCTGCCGGTGGCGTCGGTGGTGGCCGGGCTGGTCATGTTCGCCGTCGGCACGGCGCTGTGGGCCCTGCGCCGCCGCCGGGCCTGAGCCGCCCGCCTCCTCGTACGCCTGCTTCCTCGTACGCGGAAAATGGCGGGAGACGCGTGAGGCCGATCGGTACGATGGGCGGCATGACGGCGTTCGCGGTGATGACGGCCCCCTAGCGGGGTTCACCGGACGACGTCCTTCATGAGGCCCTGCGAGCGGGGCCTCTCGTCGTGTCAGGGGTCCCCGGGAGGCACCCGATGTACATCACGACGACCATTCCCTATGTGAACGCCCGCCCGCATCTCGGGTTCGCGCTGGAGATCGTGCAGGCCGACGTGCTGGCCCGCCACCATCGGCGGCGCGGCGAGCCGGTGCGGTTCCAGACCGGGACCGACGACAACTCGCTGAAGAACGTGCTGGCGGCGGAGGCGGCGGGCGTGCCGGTGCGCGAGCTGGTCGACCGCAACGCCGCCGCGTTCGAGGGCCTGCGCGGGCCGCTGGACCTGTCGTTCGACGCGTTCGTCCGGACCAGCTCCCACCCGGGACACCGGGCCGGGGTGGAGCGCCTGTGGCGGGCGACCGCGCACGACCTCTACCGCAGGCACTACGAAGGGCTCTACTGCGTCGGCTGTGAGGCGTTCTACCAGGAGGAACCCTGCCCTGAGGGGCACCCGGAACCGCTGCGGCGGGTGTCGGAGGAGAACTGGTTCTTCCGGCTGTCCCGCTACCGCGAACCGCTGCTGGACCTGATCAGGAGCGGCACCCCGGCGATCGAGCCGGTCAGCCGCAGGAACGAGGTGCTGGCGTTCCTGGAGTCCGGCCTGGAGGACATCAGCGTCTCGCGGTCGGCGGAGCGCTCGCGCGGCTGGGGCATCCCGGTGCCCGGCGACCCCGGCCAGGTGGTGTACGTGTGGTGGGACGCGCTGGCCAACTACATCACCGCGCTGGACGGCGACGACTACGGACGCTGGTGGGAGCGCGAGCCCCGCAAGCTCCACCTCATGGGCAAGGGCGTGATCCGCTTCCACGCCGTGTACTGGCCGGCCATGCTGCTCTCGGCCGGGCTGCCGCTGCCCACGCGGATCTTCGTGCACGACTACGTCACCGCGGGCGGGCGCAAGATCAGCAAGTCCGGGGGCGCGACGGCCGACCCGGTGGCGCTGTCGGCCGCGTACGGGGTGGACGCGGTGCGGTGGTGGCTGCTGCGCGAGGTGCCGCGCGTCGGCGACGCCGACTTCACCGAGGAGCGGCTGATCGCCCGCGCCGACGAGGACCTCGCCAACGGCGCCGGCAACCTGGTCAACCGGGTCGTCACGATGGTGCACAGGTTCCGCGACGGGCGGGTGCCCGACGCCCGGCCGGAGCCGCTGGAGGCGGCCGGCCGCGCGGGGGAGCGGGTGCACGAGGCGCTGGAGGCGTTCGACTTCCGGCGGGCGGCGGCCGCCGTGCAGGCGATCGTCGAGGAGGCCAACCAGTACGTGGAGCGGACGCGGCCGTGGAAGCAGGATCCCGGCGGGCGCGACGCCTCCCTGGCGACGCTGGTGCACGCCTGCCGGGAGCTCGCCGTACAACTGGAGCCCTTCCTGCCCACGGCGGCGCGCCGGGTGGCCGCGGCGGTGCGCGAGGAGGACGGGCGGCTGCCGCGGCCGGCGCCGCTCTTCCCCCGGCTGGGCGGCGGTTGACGGGGAGTCAGGGGCCGCTTACGGTGGCGCGGGAAGATCCGCCGGCACGGAGGTGGCCATGCCCGTCGTCAGCACCGTCCGAGGCCCGGTCGACGTCGCCGAACTCGGCCAGACCCTCATGCACGAACACATCTTCGTCGCCGCCGCCGAGCACCTGGAGAACTACGGCAGGGGCGCCTGGTGGGACGAGGAGGTCCGGGTCGCCGACGCGATCACCAAGCTGAACGCGGTGGCGGCCAAGGGGGTGCGGACGATCGTCGACCCGACCGTGTGGGGGCTCGGCCGGTACATCCCCCGCATCCAGCGGGTCGCCGCCGGGGTTCCGGACCTCAACATCGTCGTCGCCACCGGCATCTACAGCTTCGAGGAGCTGCCTCACCAGTACGAGCACCGCGGCCCGGGGCTCCTCCTCGACATGCCCGACCCGATGATCGACGACTTCGTCCGCGACCTCACCGAGGGGATCGCCGACACCGGGGTCAAGGCGGCCTTCCTCAAGTGCGTGGTCGACGAGAAGGGGCTCACCCCCGGTGTGGAGCGCATCTGCCGCGCCGTCGCCCAGGCGCACGTGCGCACCGGGGCGCCGATCACCGTGCACACCAACTCGCCCGCGCAGAGCGGGATCGTCGCGCTCGACCTGTTCGCCAAGGAGGGGGTGGACCTGACCAAGGTCGTGGTCGGCCACGCCGGCGACAGTAACGATCTGGACTACTTGCGGCGGCTCGCCGACACCGGGGCGACGCTCGGCATGGACCGGTTCGGGCTCGACCTCTACAACCCGACGCCGCAGCGCGTGGCCACGATCGCGGCGCTGTGCGAGCGCGGCTATACCGACCGGATGGTGCTCAGCCACGACGCGTCCTGCTTCATGGACTACTTCCCCAACGAGTGGGACATGGTCGGCGTCATCGCTCCCAACTGGCGCTATGACCACATTCACGATGATGTGCTGCCCGCGCTGCGTGAGGCGGGCGTGACGGATGGGCAGATCGAGCAGATGCTGGTGTTCAACCCCCGTCGATACTTCTCGTAAAGTAAGGGGAAGTCAGACGCAACGCAGGTAGGTGGAGCTGGGTGACTTCGGATCAAGCCTTGTCGATCAGTCTCGGTCTCCAGGGGCCGTGCGTCATCGCGAGGCTGACGGGCGACTTCGACTTCGGCTCCGCCGCTGAAGTACGCGACCGAGTCACCAAGGCTCTCGACCTCACCCAACCGCCGATGCTCGTGATCGACATGCAGGCGGTCAGCGTCTGCGACTCCTCCGGCCTGTCCGTGCTGGTCTACCTGCACAAGGCCGTCACCGCCTCCGGCGGCAAGCTGCTGCTGTCCGGGCTCAACGGCCGGTGCAAGCACCTGTTCGCGATCACCGCGCTCGACAAGTTCTTCGACATCAGGACGACCGCCGAGCTGGCCATCGCCGAGCTGAGCGAAGAGGGGAATTCGCCGCCCTTTACCGGGTAGTCGCCTCGCATGTCGGCTGAAGAGCCCGATCTGCTCGGCCTCTACCTGCAGCAGATCGGCGTGATCCCTCTGCTCTCCGCCGCGGACGAGGTCGACCTGGCCAAACGGATCGAGGCGGGCCTGTACGCGGGTCACCTGATCGGCCGGGGCGCGGGCTCCCCGGAGCTCGAAGACGTCCGCCGCGACGGCGAGCGTGCCAAGGAGCTGCTCATCAGGTCCAACCTGCGGCTCGTCGTGGCCGCGGCGCGCAAGTTCGCCCACCGCGGGCTGCCCATGACGGACGTCGTCCAGGAGGGCAACCTCGGGCTCATGAGGGCCGTGGAGAAGTTCGACTACCGGCGCGGATACAAGTTCTCCACCTACGGCATGTGGTGGATCCGGCAGGCCATCGAGCGCGGCATCCACGACAAGAGCCGTACGGTCCGGCTGCCGATCCACGTGGCCGAGGAGCTCGCGCGGCTGCTCACGGTGGAGCGGCGGCTCGCCGTCGAGCTCGGCCGCGACCCGGGCCTCGACGAGCTGGCCGAGGCCGCCGGGCGCTCGGTCCGGCAGGTGGCCAGGTTACGGATGCTGGCCCAGGAGACGGTCAGCCTGGACATGCCCGTCGGCGACCGGGGCGAGGGCAGGATCGGCGACCTGATCGCCGACGAGGACGGCCTGGAGGTGCAGGAGCTCACCGAACGCCGCGCGCTCGGCGCCGAGCTGAACCGGCTCGTCACGTCGCTGCCGCCGCGCGAGGCGTACATCATCAGGCTGCGGTTCGGGCTGGCCGGGCGCGAGATCATGACTTATACGGAGATCGCCGCGCAGATGGGGCTGACCAGGGAGCGCATCCGGCAGTTGGAGAAGCAGGCGTTCAAACGCCTGCGGGAGGGCGGACCGCTGCTCGCCTGGGCATCATGAGCCGAAATATCGGCAAATGTGGACGTTGACCTTGCTCCCGATCTGGTGGTTAATCAGGATGCCGCTTTCAACAGGGGGAGGCGGCGGCCGGTCAGTCATGGGGGCACCAGTGCGCAGACGCCATGCCGGAAATCGCGCCACGACGCTGTCGAGGCTCTGGAGACGCTGGCTCGACGGAGAGATCCGCTTCGACCTGCGCGCGTTGAGGGTGAGGGCCAGGGGCGAAACGCCCCTGGCTGTCAGGAGGTGACCAGCAGGGCCAGGCCGATGAGAACCACGACCGGCACGAGCCAGACGACCGCCTCGGCAGCGAACTCCTTGTACATCGTGTAGATCTCCCTCTCAACGCCCGGGCGGGGGCAGCGTGAACGTCACTGCACACCATAGCCGCCCCCCGCCGGTGGATCGGCCCCCGGCTCGTCCGTCCGGCTCGCGGCGATGCGCTTGGCGAGGCCGGCGAGCGACTCATCGGCCATCAGCGCGGGCAACCTGGGGGCCTCCGCGGCGATCCGGTCGTGGATCTCCTCGTGGTCGCCCAGGTGGCGGGTCCAGGCCCGCAGGACCTCCGGCATCGCGGCGATCGCCGCGTCGCTCAGGATCGCCTCGCGGGGCAGCCACGAGGTGAGGAACACCGACACCCTGGCCGGGCTCCACCACAGCGGCCGCGCGCCCACGAACTCGGCCAGCGCGCCGAACGCCTCGTCCGCCCCGGGCGTGTCGGGCAGGGCGTCGAAAGCGGTGAACGTCTCATCCGGCGCGTGACGTACCGGATCGGGGACGGACCGGGCGCGTGCCAGCGCGAGCGGGCGGACGGCGGGCAGGGTGTCGGCCACCTCCGCGCCCATGAGCAGGTCCGTCACCTCGAACGCGTCCAGCACCCGCCCCGCCACGACGTCCGCCGGCGCCCGCGCCAGGTCGAGGTCGTCGAGGAACTTCGGCTCCTCCACCACCGCGTCCACCGCCAGCCCGCCGTGCGCCTGGTCGATGCCCACCACCAGCAGATGCGGCTCCCGGCCGTCGGCGTAACGGAACGCGAGCGCGGCCAGCACCTGCTCGCCGTGCCGATCACCCCTGCCGTACCACGCCCCCTCGCACACCACCTCCCCCATCCGGGCCGCCCACCTGGGCAACCACTCCAACGCCTCCCGCCCTGCCACGGCGAGATCGACACCGTACGGGGGAGGTGTCCGTGGGACGGTCGCCGTGAGATCGTCGCGTTCTTCGTCCTCCCGGGCGGCGGCGGTGAGATCGTCGCGTTCTTCGTCCGAGGTGGGTATCTCCTGGACGGCCTCGGCGTCGTACGGCGTCGCGCTGGCTGTCGTGATGAGGTCGTCCGGGAGTTCGAGCGTGGCCAGGGCCGCTGTCGCGAGTCTCGCCTCGGGGCGCTCGGAACCGGCCAGTTCGCCCAGCAGGTCAGGGTCGCCCTCGGACACCAGGCGGGCCGCCCAGAGCTCGGTGCGCAGCGGCGAACGCCACCGGAGGAGGTCACGGGCCTGCTCGATCGCGCGGTCGTACGTGGTCACCTTCCGACCGTATCGTCCCACCGGTCATGACAGCCGTCACCACCGGTCCGGGTCGCAATCAGCTCGTCCCTGACGGCGTCCATCCACGGTCCCATCCCGCTTCACGCGAGAACCGAGATCGTCCTCTTCCTGAGCCGCCGGATCCTCACGGGCGATACATGGAAAGCGAGAACGTCCCCTTCCCAGGCTGGCTGATCCTCCAGCGCGGCGCGGGAACGGAGAACGTCCTCTTCTGGAGTCGCCCGGTCCTCACGGGCGGCACAACGTCCCATCCCTGAGCCGCCGAATCCTTCGGCGCGGGTGCGCGGGAACCGAGAACGTCCTCTTTCTTAGCCGCCGGATCCTCACAAGCGGTACGTGGAGACGGAGAACGTCTCCTCATCCGGGCGGAGCGCGGCGTCTGGAAAGACGGTCAGCGGACCTGCGCCCATGGGCGATCTTGAGGATGTGCGACAGGACTAGGCCGAGTGGTGCCGATCAGGTTCTGGGGGACGGGCACGCCGTACTGACCGGGCTTGGGGTCGTGGACTGCCATGACGCGCGCGTGCACTTGGCGACGATGGTCATGGCGTCCGACGTAGGCGGGATTGACCACACCTCCGGCCTCCCGGACCGGGTGTCCGGGAGGCCGGGTGGTTACTTGTCGTTGCCGGTGAGGCCGGCCTTGCGGAGAGCCTCGGCCATGGCGCCCGTGGGCTCGGCGCGGCGCTGGGACTGGCCGCGGCGGTCACGCTGGGCGTTGCCGCGCTGGTTGCCCTCGCCTCCGCCGCGCCGGTCGCCCTTGGCGTCACGGCGGGCGTCTCCGCGAGCACCGTCGCCCCGGGTGCCGTTGCCGCGAGAGCCGTCGCCCCGGGCGGCCCCGCCGCGGGCTCCGTCGCCCCGGGTGCCGTTGCCGCGAGAGCCGTCCCCGGTGTTGCCGCGAGAGCCGTCTCCCCGGGCGGCGTTACCGCGAGCACCGTCGCCTCGGGAGCCGTCGCCTCGGGGGCCGCCGCCTCGGCCTTCGCCCCGGCCGCCGGAGGCCGCCGGCTGGGCGGCGTCGTCGTCGAGGCGGAGCGTGAGGGAGATGCGCTTGCGCGGGATGTCGACGTCCAGCACCTTGACGCGCACGATGTCGCCCGGCTTGGCGACGTCGCGCGGGTCCTTGACGAAGGTGCGCGACATGGCCGACACGTGGACCAGGCCGTCCTGGTGGACGCCGACGTCGACGAAGGCGCCGAACGCGGCCACGTTGGTGACCACGCCCTCCAGGATCATCCCCGGCTCCAGGTCGGACAGCTTCTCCACGCCCTCCTTGAAGGCCGCCGTGCGGAAGGCGGGCCGCGGGTCGCGGCCGGGCTTCTCCAGCTCGCGCAGGATGTCGGTGACCGTCGGCAGGCCGAACGTGTCGTCGGTGAACTTCGGCGGGTCGAGGGACCGCAGCGTGGCCGTGTTGCCGATCAGCGACTTGAGGTCGGTGCCGACCGCGTCGAGGATGCGGCGGACCACGGGATAGGACTCGGGGTGCACGCTGGAGGCGTCGAGCGGGTCGTCGCCGTCCTGGATGCGCAGGAAGCCCGCGCACTGCTCGAACGCCTTCGGCCCCAGCCGCGGCACGTCCTTCAGCGCCGTGCGGCCGCGGAACGGGCCGTTGGCGTCGCGGTGGCGGACGATGCTCTCGGCGAGCGTGGCGCCGATGCCCGACACGCGGGTCAGCAGCGGCGCGGAGGCGGTGTTGACGTCGACGCCCACGCCGTTGACGCAGTCTTCGACCACCGCGTCGAGCGACCGGGACAGCTTGGACTCGGCGAGGTCGTGCTGGTACTGGCCGACGCCGATGGACTTCGGGTCGATCTTGACCAGCTCGGCCAGCGGGTCCTGCAGGCGGCGGGCGATCGACACCGCGCCGCGCAGCGACACGTCGAGCTCGGGCAGCTCCTGCGAGGCGTAGGCGGACGCGGAGTAAACGGACGCGCCCGCCTCCGACACCACCACCTTGGTCATCGACGGCATGAGCTTGACCAGCTCGCCGGCCAGCTTGTCGGTCTCGCGGGAGGCGGTGCCGTTGCCGATGGCGATCAGCTCGACGCCGTGGCGCTGTGCCAGCGCCCCCAGCACGGCCAGCGACTGGTCCCACTGCCGCTTGGGCTCGTGGGGGTAGACGGTCGCGGTCTCGACGACCTTGCCGGTGGCGTCGACCACGGCCACCTTGACGCCGGTGCGCAGGCCGGGGTCGAGGCCCATGGTGGGGCGGCTGCCGGCGGGCGCGGCGAGCAGCAGGTCGCGCAGGTTGGTCGCGAACACCCGCACCGCTTCGTCCTCCGCCGCCTGCCACAGCCGCATCCGCAGGTCGATGCCCAGGTGGACGAGGATGCGGGTGCGCCACGCCCAGCGGACCGTCTCCCACAGCCACCCGTCGGCGGGCCTGCCCCGGTCGGAGATCCCGTAGCGGGCGGCGACCCGCAGCTCGTAGGCGGCGGTCTCCTCGGGCTCCAGCGCGACGGTGAGGACCTCCTCCTTCTCGCCGCGGAAGATGGCGAGGACGCGGTGGGAGGGAAGCTTGGTGAACGGCTCGGCGAAGTCGAAGTAGTCGGAGAACTTGGCGCCCGCCTCCTCCTTGCCGTCGCGCACCTTGGAGGTCAGCCTGCCCCGCTCCCACAGCTGCTCGCGCAGCGCGCCGATCAGGTCGGCGTCCTCGGCGAACCGCTCGATGAGGATCGCCCTGGCGCCCTCCAGCGCCGCCCCGGCGTCGGCCACGCCCTCGGTGACGAAGCCCGCGGCCGTCGCGGCGGGGTCGAGCGACGGGTCGCCGAGCAGCTGGTCGGCCAGCGGCTCCAGCCCCAGCTCACGGGCGATCTGCGCTTTGGTGCGCCGCTTCGGCTTGTAGGGCAGGTAGATGTCTTCGAGGCGGGCCTTGGTCTCGGCCGCCATGATCTGGGCGCGCAGCTCGTCGTCGAGCTTGCCCTGAGACTCGATCGACTCCAGGATCGCGGCCCGCCGCTCGTCGAGCTCACGGAGGTAGCGCAGCCGCTCTTCGAGCGTGCGCAGCTGGGCGTCGTCGAGCGCGCCGGTGACCTCCTTGCGGTAGCGCGCGATGAACGGCACGGTCGAGCCGCCGTCGAGCAGCTCTACCGCGGACCGCACCTGCCCCTCGCGCACCCCGAGCTCTTCGGCGATCCGCTGGTGAATAGAGAGCACTTGCCCTGCCTTTCGATGGTCCCGCCGGTCAATTGTGCAGGACGATGCCGTCTTTCATGACAAGAGTGCGCCCGGGGCGAACGACCACGGCCTCGGCCGGGGTGCTCGCCCCGACCACGACGAGGTCGGCCCGATCGCCCGGCGCGAGCCCGTAGCCGCGCAGGCCGAGCGCGCGGGCGCCGCCGTAGGTGGCGGCCTCCAGGGCCAGCTCGATGTCGTCGTCGCGGCGGAACGTGCTGCGGTAGGCCAGATGCATGGCCCGCTCCAGCATGTCGCCGCTGCCGAACGGGCCCCACAGGTCGCGGATGCCGTCGTGGCCGCACGCCACCGTGACGCCGGCCGCCCGCAGCGTCTTGACCGGCGGCACCGGGAAGCTGTAGACGGCGGCGGTGCAGACCGCCACGCCCGCCCCGGCGAGTCCCTCCGCCAGCTTGCCCGCCTGGGCGGCGTCGACCTGGCCGAGCGCGTACGCGTGGCTGATCGTGACCCGGCCCGCCAGGCCGAGCACGCGGGTGCGCTCGGTGATCAGCTCCACCTCCCACGCGCCCAGCGAGCCGCCGTCGTGCAGGTGGATGTCGACGTGGGCGCCGTAGCGGTCGGCCAGGCCGAAGATCAGGTCGAGGTGGCGTACGGGGTCGCGGTCGATGCCCGCCGGGTCGAGGCCGCCGACCGCCTCCACGCCGCTCTTGAGCGCCTCCTCCAGCAGCTCGGCGGTGCCGGGGTTGGTGAGCAGGCCGTGTTGCGGGAACGCCACCTGGGTCACGTCGACCGGCACCTGCGCGGCCGCCTCCCTGACCGCCTCCACGCCGCGCAACCCGGTCTGCGGGTCGATGTCGGTGTGGCTGCGCACGCTGGTGGTGCCGTACGAGCTCATCGTCCGCAGCAGGGACACCATGCGCGGCACGCTCGGGACGCCCAGCTCGCCGCGGCGGGCCAGGTCGTTGCCGATGCGGCCGGCGAGGGTGTCGTCGGCCGAGTGGGGCACCCAGGGGCCGCCGTAGAGGGTCTTGTCGAGGTGGCAGTGGGCGTCGACCAGGCCGGGCAGCACGAGCTGCCCCGCGACGTCGACGACCCGCGCGCCGGGGGCCTCGACGGACGGCGCGACGAGCTCGATCACGCGGTCGCGGACGAGGACGTCGGCGGGGCCGCCGGCCCCCCAGGGCCGGCCGCCGCGCAGCAGGACGTCTGTCATGCCCTGCACCCTAAAGCGCGACACCGACGTTCTGCGGCCCTCACCGTCCGGGTTCGGTGGGGTGATTCTGGGGTGGTTCGCGCGGCACCGACGTTTTGCGGGGCGCCGCTGTCGCGGGGGTGAGGGGTCAGATGTGGTCGAGGTGGGCGACGTTGGCCTGGTCGGTTTCGTCGGTGCTCGGGGTGCCGCGCAGCCAGGCGTCCAGGATCTCGTCGAGGAGGACGTCCGAGGTGAGGCGGAGGCTGAGGGCGAGCACGTTGGCGTCGTTCCACTTGCGGGCGCCGTCGGCCGTGTAGGAGTCGACGCAGAGCGCGGCCCTGACGCCGGGCACCTTGTTGGCCGCGATGGACGCGCCGGTGCCGGTCCAGCAGCACACCACCGCCTGGTCGGCGCGGCCCTCGGCGACGTCGCGGGCCGCCGCCTCGGACGCCCAGGCCCAGTCGTCGCGCTCGTCGCCGTTGAGCGCGCCGTGCGTGACCACCTCGTGGCCGCGCCGCCGCAGAACGGCCACCAGCCGCTCCGCGACCCCGTCCAGGCTGTCGGCCGCCACCGAGATCCGCATCCTGCCCTCCTCCGGCCGGGAACCTGTCCTCAGGTCTACCAGTGAAGGGCCCGATGCGAGAGCGTGACTGGCGCAATGCCGGTGTATGTGCTTGGTTGGGGCCCCATATGAGCATCCGCGAAACTGACATTCCGGCCCTGGCGCGGGGATGCGCCGTGCTCGGCACCGGCGGCGGCGGTGACGTGCGCGCCGGCTCGCTGGCCGCCGTACGGGCCATCAGGGCGTACGGGCCGGTGCCGCTCGTGCGGCTGGCCGAGTTACCCCCCGACGCGCTGGTGGTGCCGCTGTCCGGGATCGGGGCGCCGACCGTGAGCCACGAGATGATCCACGGCGAGGACGAGCCGAAGCGCATCGCCGAGGAGGTCGAACGGCTCTTCGGCAGGCCGCCCGCGGCCGTGATGTCGTCGGAGATCGGCGGCTCCAACGGGGTCGCGCCGGTGGCCTGGGCCGCCCAGCTCGGGCTGCCGCTGCTCGACGCCGACGGCATGGGCCGGGCGTTCCCCGAGGTCCAGATGGTCTCCATGTACGTCGCGGGGCTGCCCGCCGACCTGGTGATCATGTCGGACGTGGCGGGCAACGTGGTGACGATCCGGCCGGTGGACGGCCTGTGGTCGGAGCGGCTGGCGCGGGCGGTCTGCGTGGCCGCGGGCTCCTCGGCGCTGATGGCCGACTACGTACTCACCGCCGGGCGGGCGCGGGGCGCGGTCGTCGAGGGCACGGTCACGCGCGCGCTGGAGATCGGCCGGGCCACCGAGGACGCGACGGACCCGCTGACCTCCCTGGCCGCCGAATTGGGCGCGGTCAGGCTGATCACCGGCAAGCTGACCGACGTGGAGCGGCGCACCACCGGCGGGTTCGTCAGGGGCACCGCCACGATCGAGGGCACCGGCGACGACCGCGGCCGCACGCTCGTCCTGGAGTTGCAGAACGAGAACCTGGTCGCCGTCGAGGACAACCAGGTCAGGGCGATGGTGCCGGATCTGATCACGGTGGTCGACACCGAGACCGCGGCCGCGATCCAGACCGAGGGCCTGCGTTACGGCCAGCGGGTCACCGTGCTCGCCTGGCCGTGCGACCCGCTGTGGCGCACCCGGAAGGGGCTGGACACGGCCGGGCCGCGGGCGTTCGGCTACGACCTGGACTACGTTCCCGTGGAGGAGCTGGCGCATGGCTGAGCCGGACCTGCGGATCGGCATCGACGTCGGCGGCACCAACACCGACGCGGTGGTGCTCGACTCCGGCGACCGGGTGATCGCCAAGGCCAAGCGGCCGACCAGCCGGGACGTCACCGAAGGGCTGCGCGCCGCGCTGGACGCGGTGCTGGACGAGCTGGGCCCGCACGCCCACGGCCGGGTCGGCCGGGTGATGCTCGGCACCACCCACGCCACCAACGCGATCCTGGAGCGCAGGAACCTGGGCCGGGTGGCCGTGCTGCGGCTGGGCGCCCCCGCCACCACGGCCGTGCCGCCGCTGTCCGACTGGCCCGACGGCCTGCGCGAGGTCGTCTCGGCAGGCGAGGCCGTGGTGCCCGGCGGGCACTACGTGGACGGGCGCGAGATCGGCCGGCTCGACCCCGGCTCGATCCGCCGCTTCCTGGACGGGGTGGAGGCCGACGCGGTGGCGGTCACCGCCGTGTTCAGCCCGGCCACCGCCGACCACGAGCGGGCCGCCGAGGAGCTGATCAGGAGCGAGTACGGGCTGCCGGTCTCGGTCAGCCACGAGATCGGCTCGCTCGGGCTGCTGGAGCGCGAGAACGCGACCGTGCTCAACGCCGCCCTGTACGAGGTCGCCGGGCACGTCACGAGTGCGCTGACGGCCGCGCTGGCCGAACGCGGGCTGGCGGCCACCCCCTACCTGGCGCAGAACGACGGCACGCTGATGACCCTGGAGCACGCGGCGCGGCTGCCGGTGTCGACCATCGGCTCCGGCCCGGCGAACTCGCTGCGCGGCGCCGCGTTCCTGTCGGGCGTGCCGGACGCGGTCGTCGCGGACGTCGGCGGCACCTCCACCGACCTCGGGGTGCTGACCGGAGGGTTCCCGCGCGAGTCGGCGGCGGCCGTGGAGATCGGCGGCGTGCTCACCAACTTCCGCATGCCGGACATCCTGGCCATCGCGCTGGGCGGCGGCACCGTCGTGCGCGGCGCGAAGGCCGGTCCCGACTCGGTGGGCTACCGGATCGCGGAGGAGGCGCTGGTGTTCGGAGGCGGCACGGCGACGCTCACGGACGCGGCGGTCGCGGCCGGGCGGCGGCCGCCGGGCGTCACCTGGGACCTGGGCGACATATCGGAAGATTTCCGCGACACTCTGCAAAGGGCGATCGCCGCCACCGACGCGCTGGCCGCCGACGCCGTGGACCGCATGACGCTCGGCCGCGCCGGCCGTCCCCTGGTGGCGGTGGGTGGCGGCGCTTTCCTGCTGCCCGAGCGGATCCCCGGCGTGAGCCGCGTCATCCGCCCGGAGCACGCCGAGGTGGCCAACGCCGTCGGCGCCGCCATCGCCCTGGCGAGCGGCAGAGTCGATACGATCATGCCTGCGGGTGAAAGCCGGACAAAGGCGATCGAAAGGGTGAGGCGGGAGGCTGCGGCACGTGCCGTGGCGGCGGGCGCGGACCCTGACCGGGTCCAGATCGTCGACCTCCTGGAGGTGCCGCTCAGCTACCTCGCGGAGCCCGCCGTGCGGATACACGCCAAAGCCGCCGGACCCCTCACCCGGTGACAATTCGAAAGGATCCCCCCATGCGCTGGCACAAGCGTCTGCTCGTAGCCGGGATCGCCGGTGTCGTCGCCCTGGCCGCATCCGCGTGCGCGGGCGGCCAGGTACGCGGCGCCGGCGGCACCCCCCAGCCGAGCACCGGCGGAACGCAGGCCACCCAGTCCACCGAGAACGACGCCACCTTCGTCTACGCCCCCAACCTCGACGTGGTGACCGACTGGGACCCGGCGACCTCGTACTCCAACGAGATCATCGCCATGACCAGCATCTACGAGGGCCTCACCCGCTACGACGCCGAGGCCAAGGAGGTCCGGCCGCGCCTGGCCACCGAGTGGTCCTCGGCGGACGAGGGCAAGGAGTGGACGTTCAAGCTGCGCCAGGGCGTGAAGTTCCACACCGGCGCCACGCTCGACGCCGAGGCCGCCAAGAAGGCCATCGAGCGCACGATGAAGTCCGGCGGCGGCGCCGCCTACATCTGGAGCGCGGTCGACAAGATCGAGACGCCGGACGCCTCGACGCTGAAGTTCACGCTCAAGTACGCGGCCCCGATGGACCTCATCACCTCCTCCGGGTACGCCGCCCACATCTACGACGCCGAGGCGCTGGAGAAGAACGAGGACGACGTCAAGAACGGCAAGCTCGACGCCGGCACCGGCCCGTACACGATCGACTCGTGGCAGAAGGGCCAGGAGACCGAGCTGACGCTGAAGGCGTTCGACGACTACTGGGGCGGCTGGCGGCCGGAGCAGTACAAGAAGGTCGCCTTCCGCGTCACGCCGGAGATCACCACGGCGTGGCAGCTCCTCCAGCGCGGCGAGGTCAACTTCGTGCAGCGGCTCAACCCGCAGCTGTTCGAGCAGGCGGGCATGACCGAGGGCGTGCAGGCCAAGCAGACGCCGTCGTTCCAGAACCTGCTGGTGCTGTTCAACACGGCGGAGGGGCCGACGAAGGACGTGCGCGTCCGGCAGGCGCTGCAGCACGCCATCGACTACGACGGCCTGGTGGCGGCGCTCAAGGGCTCCGCGCAGAAGGCCGGCGGTCTGGTGCCGCCCGGGCTGCTCGGCCACACCACGGGCATGGAGCCCAAGCAGGACCTGGCCAAGGCGCAGGAACTGCTGCAGGACGCCGGGTACGGCCCGGACAACGCCGAGCTGAAGCTCACGCTCACCTACGCCCAGGGCGACGAGGACCAGAAGCTGCTGGTCACCCTGCTCACCGCGGCGCTGAAGAAGGTCAACGTCACCCTCGAAGCGCGGGCGATGGCCTGGAACGCGCAGTGGGACAGGGGCAAGAAGGGCGACCAGGACATCTTCGTCATGTACTGGTTCCCCGACTACGCCGACCCGTACTCGTGGTTCCTCAACGTCTTCCGCAGCGCGGACGAGGTCTCGTTCAACCTGTCGTACCTGAAGGACGAGGCGATCGACAAGGCCATCGACGGCCTGCCGCAGCTCACCGCCACCGACCAGCTGGCGGCCGACCAGGCCTACGCCGACCTGCAGAAGAAGATCATCCAGGACGAGGCGGCGGTCGCGGTGCCGTACGTGCAGACCTACCAGCGCGCGCTCACCGCGGACGTGCTCGGGTACGTCGACAACCCGGCCTACCCGAACGTGGTCTCCTTCTACGACCTCAAGCCCGCCAGCTGACTGATGCCGCGCTACCTGATCCGCCGGCTGGGCCAGGCACTCCTGGTCATGGCCGGCGTGGTCGCCCTCACCTTCGTCATCACGAGGATGGTGCCCGGCGATCCGGCGGTCGCCTACGCCGGGCCCAAGGCCACGCCCGAGCAGCTCGCCGAGGTGCGCGCCCGCTTCGGGCTGGACGACCCGCTCTGGGTGCAGCTCGGCAACTACGTCAGGGATCTGGTGACGGGCGACTGGCAGACCAGCCTGCACACCCGGCGGCCGGTGCTGGAGGATCTGTACCACGCCTTCCCGGCCAGCCTGGAGCTGGTCGGGGCCGGCCTGGTGATCGCCGTCGTGGCAGGCATCCCCGTCGGCGTGCTGGCCGCCCGGTTCAGGGGCCGCTTCCCTGACTTCTCGGTCCGGCTGACCAGCATGCTCGCGGTGTCGCTGCCGGTGTTCTGGCTGGCGCTGGCCCTGCAGACGGTCTTCGCCAGCAACCTGGGCTGGTTCCCGGTCGCCGGGGAGTACGACAGCGCGCTCGACACCACCAGCCCGCTGACGCTCTGGACGAACATCACCGTCGTGGACGCGCTCATCACCGGCAACTGGCCGATCCTCACCAGCACGCTGGCGCACCTGGTGCTCCCGGCCCTGGTCGTGGCCGCGTACCCGGCGGGCGTGATCGCGCAGATGGTGCGCGCCACGCTCATCGAGGAGGCGTCGCAGGACCACGCCCGGCTGGAGCGGGCGCTCGGCTTCCGCGAGACGACCATCCTGACCCGGTTCGCGCTGCGGCCCGCGCTCAACCCGGTGCTGTCGCTGATCGCGCTGGTGTTCGCGTACGCGATCGTGAACGGGTTCCTGGTCGAGGCCGTCTTCAACTGGCCCGGCCTGGGCCGCTACGCGGTCAACGCCATCTCCAGCTCCGACACCCCGGCGGTCGCGGGCGTCACCCTGCTGGTCGCGCTGATGTACGTGCTCGCCAACCTCGTGGTGGACCTGCTGCAGGGCGTCGTCGACCCGAGGGCGAGGGCCCGGTGAGCGCGCTGCCCGAGGCGGCGCCGCTGCGCCGCACCCTGCCGAGGGTCACCGACCGGTTCGCACTCGCCGGGGCGGTGCTGATCGCGCTCATCGCGCTGGCCGCCCTGCTCGCGCCCTGGCTCGCCCCCCACCCGCCGGACGAGGTGGACCCGTTCGCCGCGCTGCGGCCGCCGGACGCCGCGCACTGGTTCGGCACCGACGCGGCCGGCCGCGACGTGCTCACCCGGGTGCTGTACGGCGGGCGGACGTCGCTGTTCATCGCCGTGACCGTGCTGGCGGTCTCGGCCACCACGGGCGTCCTGCTGGGCGTCGTGGCCGGGTACGCGGGCGGCTGGGTCAGAGACGTGATCATGCGGATCACGGACGTGTTCCTGGCCTTCCCCGCGCTGCTGCTGTCTGTGGCCCTGGCGGTCGTGCTGCAGCCGAGCGTCACCACCGTGATCGTGGCCATCGCGGTCACCTGGTGGCCGTGGTACGCGCGGCTGTCGGCGTCGATGGCCGCCTCCATCGCCACCCGCCCGTACGTGGACGCCGCGCGCTGCCTGGGCGTGCCCGCGCCCATGATCATCCTGCGGCACGTGCTGCCGAACTCGCTGACGCCCGTCCTGGTCCAGGTCTCGCTGGACGGCGGCGGGGTCATCCTCACCGCCGCGGCGCTGTCGTACCTGGGGCTGGGCGCCCAGGAGCCGACGGCGGAGTGGGGGCTGATGGTGGAGCAGGGGCAGTCGCTGTTCACCACGAACTGGTGGGTCGTCACCTTCCCCGGGCTGGCGATCCTGCTGACCGCGTTCGCGTTCAACGTGCTGGGCGAAGGGCTGCGCAACGCGCTGGACCCGCGGAGGATCGTGAAGTGATCGAGGTACGCGACCTCCGGGTGAGCTACGGCGGGCGGGTCGTGGCGAAGGTGCCGGAGCTGGACGTGGCCCCCGGCGAGTGCGTGGCGATCGTGGGGGAGAGCGGCTCCGGCAAGTCCACCACGCTGCTGGCGCTGCTCGGGCTCACCGAGGGCGCCGAGGTCGGCGGGCGGATCCGGGTGGCCGGGGTGGACGTGACGAGCGCCTCGCCGGCCGAGCTGCGCGCGATCAGGGGAGCCAGGGTGGCGCTCGTCATGCAGTCGCCGCAGGCCGCGCTCAGCCCCACCCTCCGGCTCGGCACGCTGATGCGCCGGGCGCTCAGGCTGCACGGCGTCGGCGACGCGGAGCGGGTCATGGCCGAGGCGGTCGAGGCCGTCCTGCTCGACCCGGCCATCCTGCGCCGCTACCCGCACGAGGTCTCCGGCGGGCAGGCGCAGCGGTTCGCGATCGCGCTGGCCATCGCGCTGGGCGCGGAGGCGATCCTGGCCGACGAGCCGACCAGCGCCCTGGACGTGACCGTGCAGGCCGAGGTGGTGGCCGTGCTGCGCACGCTCTGCGCCGAGCGCGGGCTGGCGCTGCTGCTCGTCTCGCACGACCTGGCCCTGGTCTCCACCATCGCCCACCGGGTGCTGGTCATGCGCGCCGGCGAGGTCGTGGAGAGCGGCCCCGCCGGCCGCGTGCTGTCCGAGCCGTCCCACCCCTACACCCGCGAACTGCTGGAGGCGCTGCCGTGACATCGTCGGGGAGCCTGCTGAGGGCGGAGCGGGTGACGCTCGGGTACGGCCGCACGCCCGTGGTCCACGACGTCACCCTGGACATCACCGGGGGCGGGGTCGGCCTGATCGGGGAGAGCGGATCGGGCAAGACCACGCTGGCGCGCGCCTTCCTCGGCCTCCTCACCCCCATGTCCGGAAATATCCTGTACGGGGACCAGAACCTGAAAAAAGTGGACATGAGGCGCTTCCGCGGCGACGTCCAGCCCGTCTTCCAGGCCGAGGCCCTGGACCCCCGGATGCGCGTCGGCCGCTCCGTAGCCGAGGCGCTGCCCCGGGACGCCCGCCACCGCGTCCCCGAGCTGCTCGAACAGGTCGGCCTGGACCCCGCGCTGGCGAGCCGCCGGCCGCACCAGCTCTCCGGCGGCCAGCGCCAGCGGGTGGTCATCGCCCGCGCGCTCGCCGTGAACCCGAAACTGCTCATCCTCGACGAGCCCACCAGCGCCCTGGACGTGACGGTCCAGGCCAGGATCCTCGACCTGATCGCGGGGCTGGCGGCGGAACGCCTGCTCATCACGCACAACCTGGCCGTGGTGGGGAAGCTGTGCCGCACCTCGCACGTGCTCTTCGCGGGCCGCGTGGTCGAGTCGGGCCCCACGGCCGACCTGCTCGCCAGGCCCGCTCACCCGTACACGCTGGCGCTGCGCGACGCCGTCCCGAAGCTGGGGGGAGAGCCGCCCGTGGCGCGGGGGCGCGCGGAGGTGAGGCCGGCGGAGACGGGCTGCCCGTTCCGGCCGCGCTGCCCGATGGCGGTGACGGAGTGCGATCGCGCGCCCGCGCTGCGGGACCTAGGAGGGCATCAGGAGGGACAGGACGGGCGCCGGGTCGCCTGCCACCGGGCCGAGGACGTGCTCAGAGAGCCTTCAGCCCGTCGATGACCTCCAGGAGCACCGTGGCGTCGGGCGCCGGAGGCGGCGACTCCACCTGGACGAGCTTCTGCTGGTGCAGGTCGCCGACGAGGACCCGGACCACGCCGATGGGCAGGTTCAGCTCCGCGGCGACGTCCACCAGCCGCGTCGGCTTGGTGCACTTCTGCAGGATGATCAGATGCTCGGGACCGAGCCCGACCGGCGGCGTCAGGCCGCCGGAGGTGATGATGACGGCGATGAGGTCGATGGCCTCGCTCGCGGGCACCGTCCGGCCCCGGGTGAGTAAGTAGGCGGGGACGATCGGACCGGCGTCCTCGTCCAGCCAGCGCTCGTCTCTACTCACCTTGCACCACCCGGATCGGGCGGGCCGGGGCCGCGGTGGGCTCCTCCGGCTCGTCCGGAGGATCTGTTACGTGTTCTGCCGGGATCAGCACGATGGCGGTGGTCCCTCCATATGGTGAATCGCGCAACATCACGCGAATGTCATGCCTGGCGGCCAGGCGGGAAACGACGAAGAGACCGAGCCGCTCGCTGTCGGCCAGGTCGAACTCGGGCGGGCTGGCCAGCCGCTCGTTGTACTCGGCCAGCTGCTCGTCACTCATCCCGAGCCCCCGGTCCTCCACGTGGAAGGCGAAGCCGCGGGCCGCCACCTCGCCTCGCACGATCACCGAGGTGTGCGGGGGAGAATAGACGGTGGCGTTCTCGATGAGCTCGGCCACCAGGTGGATCACGTCGCCGACCACGGGCCCGGTCAGACGCTGGGCCGGCATCGGGTCGACGATCACCCGCTGGTAGTCCTCCACCTCGGCGGCGGCGCCGCGGGCCACGTCCAGCATTGGCACGGGCTTGCTCCAGCCGCGGCCGGGGGTGGCGCCCGACAGGATGATCAGGCCCTCGGCGTGCCGGCGCATCCGGGTGGCCAGGTGGTCGAGCCGGAACAGGTCGTCGAGGTCGTCGGGGTCGGTGGCGCGGTGCTGCATGCCCTCCAGCTGGATGCGCTGGCGGTGCAGCAGCGCCTGGCTGCGCCTGGCGAGGTTGCGGAACACGTGGCCGACGCCGTCCCGCAGCTGCGCCTGGCCGACGGCCGCCTCGACCGCGGTCTGCTGGACCGTGGAGAAGGCCTGGCCGACGTCGTCGATCTCGACGGTCGTGCTGGCGACGGAGAGCTCGGGCACGTCAACCGTCTCCCCCTTCCGCAGCTTGGCGACGACCTCGGGCAGCCGCTCCTGGGCCACCTCCAGCGCCGCCCCGCGGAGATTGGCCAGTTCCTTGGACAGGCGGTTGCCCATCCGCAGCGAGAACGCGATCGAGACCAGGATCAGCGCGAAGCATGTCCCGGCCAGCAGCAGCGCCCGGGTGAGCCCGGCGTCGGCCACCGGCTCTGAGCGCTCCTGCAGGATCATGCTCGCGCGCATCTGGGCCTCTTGGAAAGACTTCGCCAGAGACTCGGTGGTGTCCAGCCATCCGCGCGGCGAGCCGCCCGCGACGATCTGGTCCTCCATCAGTCGCATCCGCTGGTAGACGGGCGAGGTGATGATCGACACCTGGGTCTCGCGCAGGCTGGGGTCCAGCTGGCCGAGCGAGTGGTCGATGAGGAAGCGCCGGTTGCCCACCAGCCGGGTGAACAGCCTGCGCTCGGCCACCGTGGTGGTGCCCAGGCCCAGTGCCTGCTCGCGGGTGAGCAGCTCCTTGGCGTAGCCGAGGTCGATGACGATCCTGGACTGCTCGTAGATCGGCAGGTCGTCGATGTAGCCGACCCGCCGGTGCAGGTCGAAGAGGGCGTCGAGGATCGTGTTGTACCCCTCCACCGTGCGCAGACGGTCGGACAGGCCCGTGTCGATCTCTCCCCTGACCGCGTCGAGCCTGTCGAGCTGCGTGTACACCGCGTCCACCTGCTTGCGGATCGCCTCCGAGGTATCCCGGGACCTGCCCGAGGACTTCTTGAACTCCTCCTTCGCCCTGTCGCTGCGTGAGCGCTGCTCGATGAGCGCCGACCTGTCGGCCGACACGCCGGCGCCCAGGAGCTGAACGGAGGCGAGGCGCTCGCGCTGCAGCTCGTTGCCGAGCTTGTACGCCGGGTGTCGCAGGTTCGTCCAGAGCGTCTGATACTGCCTCAGCTCCAGACTCTCGCCCGCCGTGACGGCGGTGATTACCCCCCACAACACCACCATCGAGGCCAGCGGAACCAGCAGTAGGCCGATGATCTTCAGGCGGATCGTTCGGCTACGACCCATGGCACCTCACTCCGGTCGGTCCCCTGCTGGCAACCCCGGACGGGACAAGGCACGAGAATAGCAATTCGATCTCCGGATTGCCCAATTTTTCGGTGGTTTCGGCCATCGGGCCATGATCGTCTAGTAGGTTCTCCCAGGAGATCGGTCATAGAGGGAGATGCGTTGCGCCGTCGTCTCGCAGCGGTCGCCACGCTGGTGCTGCTCCTCACGGCGTGCTCGGCACCGGCAGTGGTGCGGCAGCCGCGGCTGGGGGAATCGGCGTTCGTCTACGTCCAGCACGGCGACGTGGTCACGGATCTGGATCCCGGCACGTCCTACTCCAACGAGGTCGTCGCCCTGCAGAACGTCTACGAGACGCTCACCCTCTGGAACCCGGTCACCAAGAAGAGCTCACCCCGCCTGGCCACCTCGTGGCGGACCACCGCCGACGGCCGCTCCTGGACGTTCACGCTGCGCCAGGACGTCACCTTCCACACCGGGCGGCCCATGGACGCCACCGCCGTCAAGCAGTCCATCGAGCGGACCATGTCCACCAAGGCCGGCGCCTACTACATCTGGGACGCGGTCTCCTCCATCAGGGTCGAGGACCCTCATACGCTCACGTTCGCGCTGCGCTACCCGGTGCCGCTCGACCTGGCGGCCTCCTCCGCCTACGCGGCCTACATCTACGACACCGAGGCGGCCCCCGACCTGGGGAAGTGGTTCCAGGCCGGCCGGGACGCCGGGACCGGGCCGTACAAGGTGGACACCTGGAAGGACGGGGCCGAGACCGAGCTGACGCTCAAGGCGTACGACGACTACTGGGGAGGCTGGGACCAGCCGCGCTACCGCACGGTCAAGTTCCGCGTGATACCCGACCAGCGGCGCGCCTGGCAGCTGCTGCTGCAGGGCGAGGTCAGCTTCCTGCGCCGGCTGGAGCCGAGGCTGTTCGCCCGGGCGGAGGCCGCGCCGGGGCTGCGCACCTCCGAGCGGCCCTCGTTCCAGACGGCGATGCTGCTGTTCAACACCGCCGAGGGGCCCATGTCCGACCAGCGGGTGCGGCGCGCTGTGCAGAAGGCCGTCGACTACCGGGGCGCGGTCCGGGCGCTGCGCGGCGGCGTCAGCCCGCACAGCGGCGTGGTGCCGGAAGGGTTGCTCGGCCACGTGCCGGGCCGGGTGCCCCGGCAGGACCTCGCGGGCGCGGGCGAGCTGCTCCGGCAGGCGGGGTACGGGCCGCAGGGCAGGCCGCTGCGGCTGACCCTCACCTACACCGAGGGTGACAGCGACCAGCTGGTCCTGATCAAACGGCTGCGCCGCGACCTCAAGACGCTGAACGTCACGCTCAGGGTCCGGGCGATGCCCTGGGTCGACCAGTGGGAGCTGGGCAAGAAGGGCGGCCAGGACATCTTCGCGATGTACTGGTGGCCGGACTACGCCGACGGCTACTCGTGGTTCGGCAACGTCTTCCACAGTGCCGAGCCGCCCGTGTTCAACCTCTCTTACCTGAACGACCCGACCACCGACAAACTGCTGGACTCGCTGCCCGAGCTGACCGTGACGGACCAGCGGACGGCGCAGCAGGCGTTCGCCAGGGCCACCAGGAGGGTGCTGGACCAGCAGGCCGCGGCGGCCATGCCGTGGGTGGTCAACTACCGGCGGGCCTACCTGGGCAGCGTGCAGGGATACGTGGACAACCCGGCCTATCCGGACGTGGTCTTCGTCTACGACCTGCGGCCCTCGGGCTGACCCTCGACCCGCTCGCGCAGCCGTACCCTGATCTCCTCCGGCGTGTAGGCGCGGCGGCGGCGCTCGGCGCGCGCGATCGCCACTCCCGTGGCCGCGACGCCCGCGACCCCCGCCAGGCCGAGTATCTTCCACCAGCGCATGTGCCTAGGCTAGCCCCATGCTGACTCTCGACGAGGCGGTTGAGCTCACCCGGACGGGCGACCTGTGGATCTTCCGCGGCCGGACCGTCCCCGACCGGGCCATCCAGACCATGACCAACAGCCCGGTCAACCACGTGGGCATGGCGATCGTCATCGAGGACCTGCCGCCCATGATGTTCCACGCCGAGCTGGGCAAGTCGCTGCTCGACCTGTGGTCGGGCACCCACCACCGCGGCGTGCAGCTGCACGACCTGCGCGACGCGGTGACGGTCTGGGCCGACCGCTACGGCCAGCGCGCGTGGCTGCGCCAGCTGGAGCCGCAGGCGACCCGCGAGATGGAGGACGCCGCGCTGCGCGCGGTGGCCCGGCTCGACGGCACCCCGTTCCCGTCGACCGCCAGGCTGGCGGCCCGCTGGGTGGGCGGCCGGCTGCCGCGCCCGCGCCGGGTCGCGGGGGAGCGGGCGCTGGAGAACGCCTACTGCGCCGAGGTGGTGGCCGTGACCTACCAGGAGATGGGCCTGCTGCCCCCGGGCCGCAGGCCCAACTGGTACGACCCGGGGCGGTTCTGGAGCGGCGACGACCTCGATCTGCTCGGCGACCACAAGCTCGGCAAGGAGATCACCGTCGGGATCCCGCTGGCTCCTCGGTCACGCTGATCCGGCGCGCGCGCGGCGTGATCGGCATGTGCTCCAGGTCCTCCAGCGTGCCGGGGGTGTCCTTGAGGAAGTCGAGCCTGATCAGGTCGTCGGGGGCCATCATGTTGAGCAGCCAGTCGCCGCTCACGCGCAGCCGCGAGCGGCCCGACGGCGTCGTCAGCAGGTGGTAGCCGCGGGTGACGAGCTGCGCCAGCGGCCCCTTGAGGTCGATCCCGAACGGCCTGGCCACCGCGTCCGAGCCGCCGAGGTCGACCACCAGGCCGAGGTCGCGGTGACGGTATTCGCGCAGCTTGCCGCCGCGCAGGGCCGCCAGCACGTTCCGCGCCGCGGTCCTCGCCTGCCGGTGGGCGTGCTGGGCGGTCGGCGCGCAGGGCGTGCCGGGCTCGGCCGTCAGGTCGGGCACCGCCGCGGCGTCGCCCAGCCCGAACACGCCGTCGCAGCCGGGCACCCGCAGATCGGCGCCCACGACCAGGCGGCCCTTGACCGTCTCGGTGCCGAGGCTGGACACCACCGGCCTGGGCGTCACCCCCGCCGTCCAGATGACCGTGCGGGAGGGCAGCGTGGTGCCGTCGGTCAGCTTCGCGGTGTCCACGGTGACCCGGTCGAGCGTGACGCCGAGCCGCACCTCGACCCCGCGCTCCTCCAGCAGCCGCGTCGCCGCCTCGCCCAGCTCGGGGCCCAGCTCGGGCATCACCTTGGGCGCGATGTCGATCAGCGTCCAGCGCAGCAGCCCGGGGTCGAGCCGCGGGAAGCGGGCCATCGCCCGGCGGGTGACGAGCTGGAGCGTGGCCGCCGTCTCGACGCCCGAGTAGCCGGCGCCCACCACCACGAACCCGCACCGCGCGGCCCGCTCCTCCGGGTCGTCGGAGGAGGCGGCCAGTTCGAGCTGGGCGATCGAGTGGTCGCGCAGGTAGACCGCCTCGGCCAGCGTCTTCATGCCGCGCGCGTACTCCTGCAGGCCCGGGATGTCGAACGTCCTGGTCATGCTGCCGGGGGCCAGCACGAGCACGTCGTACGGCACCCGCACCGGCTCGCCGTCGATCCTGAGCACGTCCACGGTGCGGGCGTCCAGGTCCACCTGGTGCGCCACGCCCGGCAGCAGCTTGCTGCGCCGCAGCCGCGTGTGCAGCGGCGTCACGATCGAGCGGGGCTGCAGCACCCCGCCGGCCACCTGTGGCAGCAGCGGGAGGTACAGCGTGTAGTCCTTCGGCGTGATCAGTACGATCTCCGCCTCGCCAGGCCTGAGCCAGCGCTCCAGAAGTTTCGCGCAGGTGTACCCGCCGAAGCCGGTGCCCACGATCGCTATGCGTGCCACGTGTAGCCCCTTCCGTGGACCGGAGCGGGCAAACCCGGGCGCGGTGAAAATCTGTTGGGTGGATCCACGCTCGGAGGGCGGATTCCCAGCGCTGTCGGGGCGAGCTCCTACGATACGGCGCATGACCTCGTTCGGATTCACGATCAGCGCCGGCGGACCGTTCGACTTCGGCGCCTCGCTGCGCTTCGTCGAGGACTGGCCGGCGACCAGCGCCCTGCCCTCCGACGGGCGGGCGCTGCGGTTCGGGTTCTGCCCGGAGACCGACTGGCTGCCGATCGGCGTGTCCGTGACCGCCGCGCCGGGCGGGGTCGCCGTGACCACGACGCGGCCGGCCGGCGCGGGGATCCGGGGCGAGGTCGCGCGCATCCTCTCCCTCGACGTGGACGGCTCGGGGTTCGCCGCGCTCGGCGAGGCCGACCCGGTGCTGGGCGACCTGCAGCGCCGCAGCCCCGGCCTGCGGCCGGTGTGCTTCTGGAGCCCGTGGGAGGCGGCGTGCTGGGCGATGATCGTGCAGCGCTCGTCGATGCTCATCGCCGCCCGCCTCAAGCAGCGCATCGCCGAGCGGTACGGGGCGACGGTCGCCGTGGACGGCCGCGAGCACGCCGTCTTCCCACCGCCCGTGACGCTCCTGGAGGCCGGCGGCCTCGGCCTGCCCGCGCAGAAGGAGGAGTGGATCCGCGGCCTGGCCCGCGCCGCGCTCGACGGCGTCCTCACCGCCGAGCACCTGCGCTCCCTCGCCCCGGAGCAGGCCCTGGCCGAGCTGCGCGCCCTGCCCGGCGTCGGCCCGTTCTCCGCCGGGCTGATCCTGATCCGCGGCGCCGGCGCCCCCGACGCCTTCCCCGGCGACGAGCCCCGCCTGTTCGCGATCCTGCGCGAGGTGTACGGCCTGCCCGAGGACGCGCCCGCCGTGGCCTACCGGAAGCTGGCCGACCACTGGCGGCCCTACCGCTCGTGGGCCTCGTTCCTGTTCCGCGCGGCCACGTACCAGCCGGTGCGCGGGAACCTCGGCGACGAACCCCGCTGACTACCCGAAGGCGGGCGGGCCGCCTCCCGAGCGGGAGCGGCGTACGCTCACCCGGATCAGGTAGCCCGCCGCGACCAGCGCCACGGCGGCCGGGACGAGCGCCGGCCACGGCATCCCGGCCAGCAGGGCCAGCACGGCCAGCACGACCCCGGCGAGCAGCACGAGCGCCGCGCCGAGCAGGCGGTAGCTCGACGCGTTCGAGGGCGGCGGGCTCTCGTCCGGGTCCCCCCGGCCGCCGCCGGGGACGTCGGGCACGCCGGTGTCACTCACCACACCGGAGCGGCTGACCTCCTCGGGAGGCGGCGGCTCGCGGAGCACGGGCGCGAAGAACTCGTCGCCGGGATCGTCGTCCTTCCTGTTCATCCCCGCCCCCTGCCCCCGGAGCGGCGGTTCACCGCTACGAGGGGCTCGGGCCCGCCCCGTCGACGATCTCGCGCCCCGCGACGGGCTCACGCAGCTTGACCAGCGTCTGCTTCTCGATCGCGATCTCCACGCACACCGGGTCGCGCACGTCCGGGTCCGAGCCCTCGTACAGCGTCACCTGGACCGTGTCCGTCCCGTACGAGACGTCCACCCGGTCGAGCACCCGGCACGGCGCCACGCCGGACGTCCACGTGACCAGCAGGCCGTGGCCGTCGCTCACCGGCTCGGCCGACGTCCAGGCGACCGGCAGGGGATCGACGGCGTCGCCGAGGGCGACCACGGGCTCGGCGGTGCGGCACGGCGCGGGAGACGGTTCGGCCGTCGGCGGCGGTGGCGTGGCGGCCGTGGTCGGCCCACCGGCGGTCGAGGCCCCGCAGCCCGCGAGGCCCAGGGCCAGCGCCGCGAGCCAGGCCGCCGTCCTCACCCTCATGACTGCCTCCTCGTGGCCGGCAACCGGACGGCTGCCCGCGCGGCGACTACGGGCCGGTCTGGGACGTGCGGACCGCCGGATGATCGCAGCCGCTCCCGCCGCCCTGGCAGGCGTTCTGCGGGGCGGCCACGGTCATGACCACGCCGATCAGGAACACGACGTAGGCCACGATGGCGAGCACCCACCAGAAGGCCACCGGCACCTCCTTCGCGTGCCCCTGCTGGGACCCGGACAGGAGGGCGTCGAGGTCCGGATCGTCGAAGGCCAGCCGCTCCTCGATCTCCTGAAGCGTCTGGCGTTCCTCGTGTGAAAGGCCCATGGCGGTCACCCCCGCCCTCGCGTCTCCTTGCAGTATGCAACGTGCTCCCGGCGAGCAGGAAGCGCGGCCCCCCCATCCACGGGCCGGCGCCCAGCCCTTGCGCTCGCCTTCCTCGGCCAGATCCTGTTGGGACAGGACGCGCTCGTCGGGATCGGGCGTGTCCGTGCCGTTCGTTCTCTGGGCAGGTGGTCCTTTCTGGCCGCCTGCCCAGCCCGGCCAAGGGGAAACCGTCACCACAGGCTGTGCCGCCGGGGCAGGTCGACGACGCCGGACAGCGAGAGCGCGCCGAGCACGAGGAGAGCGACCGCGAGGACGCCGAGCAGGAGCCAGGCGATCGGGTGCCCGAGGTTGAGCGTCCACGAGCCGGTCCCCAGGCGGGCGTGCACCAGCAGGGCGGGGTCGCGGCGGTTGGCGTAGACCGCGCCGGCCAGGAACCAGTGGCGGTCGTCGTCGCGCTGCTCGATCCCGGAGTCCTCGTCCTCCTCGCCGGGCAGGGCGGGCAGGCGGTGCCCGGCCTGCCCGGCCTTGATCTCCCAGCCGACCCAGCCGGCCAGGAGCGCGACGAGCGGCACGTACGCGGCCACCTGCCAGCCGATGCCCGGCGTGACCACGTCCCACAGCTGGAGCGCCCCGACGAGCAGGCTCAGGTTGAGGCAGGCGGCGGCCAGCAGCGACATCGCCGCGACGCCGCGCAGGTAGAGGCGGTAGCGGCGGGCCGACCCCCGGGGGCGGGCGGCGTCGAGGTCGGGACGGGCGCGGAGCACGACCACGACCAGCGCGACGACGACCACGAGGACCGCGACCTGGTAGAGCAGCGGCTCGAAGACCCGCAGCGGGGTCGTGGCCACGCGCTCCCCGGGGTCGATGGCGAACCCGAGGTAGAGCGGCAACGTGGCGGGCAGCCCGCCGAGGCGTGACCAGCCGATGCCCCCGGTGATCAGCAGGACGGCCAGCGCGGGCAGCCCGTGCTTCCACGGCACCCGGACGGGATCGGTACGGAAGGTGGTGTCGACGGTGACGCCCTGGCGGCGCCCGGCCGACCACGCGCCGGCCCGCTTGGCGGCGCTGATCCGGCGGTGGGCGAGGTAGTAGAGCAGCAGGTCCGCGACGATCACCGCCGACACCGTGACGGTGACCCCGGCCGCGTAGCCCGTGACGAGCAGCACGGGAACGGCCATCACGGCGGCGACCACGCCCACCACGATCACCAGGCGGGCGAAGCGGCGCCGCTGGCGGACCACGGCCGGATCGCCCGCGCGGTCGGCGGGCACCCGCACGCCGAACGGCAGGGCCGGCCTGGCCAGCGCGGGCAGCGCCAGCATGAGGCAGGTGATCAGGGCGACGGAGACGAGCACGGAGACGAGCGCGGTGACGATGAACGGGGTCATGCCGGCTCTCCGAAGCCGTCCAGCATGGCCGCGCACCGGCGCAGCACGTCCTGACGGTCCATGCCGTGGACGGTGGCCTCGGCCAGTAGCACACGCATGCGTTCCTCCCAGTCTTCGGTGAAGGGGGCCTCGGGCGGGCCGCTGCCGGCGTCCCGCCGTACGACCGCGCCGCTCTTGCGGTTGATCCGGATGACGCCCTGCTGACGCAGCAGGTCGTACGCCTTGTTCACCGTATGGAAGTTGACGCCGAAGTCGGCGGCGAGCTGACGGGTGGAGGGCAGCGGGTCGCCTTCCCCGGCCTGCCTGCGGGCGATGGCCTCCACGATCCGGTCGCGGATCTGCTGGTAGATCGGGACCTCGCTGTCGAGGTCGAGGGTCAGGTGCACGTCCGCAGTCTATCTGATATACAACTTATAGAACAGATAGTTGAGGAGGCACAAAGATGATGCATGTAGAAATCGCCCACGGCACGCTGACCCTGCGTTTCGCCCCGTGGGCGCGGCTGTTCACCAGGACCGGCGTCGTGAGCGTGCCGCTGGCGGCCATCGCCGAGGTGCACCACCTCGACCGGCCGCTCGCCGCCCTCACCGGCTTTCACTCGGGCCTGCTCGTCTCCGGCGTCGTCAAGCTCGGCACGTGGACGTCCCCCGGCGGCGTCAGGCGCCTGGCCGCCGCCCGGCGCGAGGTCCCCGGCGTGCGCGTCGTGCTCAAGGACCGGGTGGCCGGCTATGACGAGCTGATCCTCGGCGTCCCCGAGGCCCGGCGGCTCCACCACGACCTGACGGCGGCGCGGGCATGAAGGTCGAGGTGCGCGGCCTGACGAAGACGTTCGGGCCGGTCGCCGCCGTCACCGGCCTCAGCTTCGACGTCGCGCCCGGCGCCGTGACGGGCTTCCTCGGGCCCAACGGCGCCGGCAAGACCACCACCATGCGGATGATGCTCGACCTGGTCGCGCCCGGCTCCGGCACCGTCACCTACGCCGGCAGGCGCTACTCCGACCTGGCCAGGCCGTCGGCGGCCGTCGGCGCCGTGCTGGACGGCGCGGGCTTCCACCCGGCCTGCACCGCCCGCGACCACCTGCGGATCTACGCCCGCATGGGCCGCCACGGCGCGGCCCGGGTCGCGGAGGTCGCCGACCTGACCGGGGTGTCGGCGTTCGGCGACCGCGCCACGCGCACCCTGTCCACCGGCATGCGGCAGCGGCTCAACCTGGCCACCGCGCTGCTCGGCGACCCCGGGGTGCTGCTGCTCGACGAGCCGGGCAACGGTCTCGACCCCGAGGGCATCGCCTGGCTGCGCGGGTTCCTGCGCGCCATGGCCGCCGAGGGCCGCACCGTCCTGGTCTCCAGCCACGTGCTCGGCGAGGTCGAGCATCTGGCCGACCACGTCGTGGTGATCCGCGACGGCCGGCTGGTCCTCGACCGGCCCATGGCCGAGCTGTACGGGAGCGCGGCGGTGGTGATCCACTCCCCGCAGGCGGAGGCGTTCGCGGCCCGGCTGGCGGAGCGCGGGACCCAGGTGGGCCAGCCGCGTCCCGGTGTCCTGCGCGTCCACGGCCTGACCACCGCCGAGATCGCCACCTTGGCGGCCTCGTACGGCGTGGTCCTGCACGAGATCACCCCCGAGCGCCCCACCCTCGAACAGACGTTCCTGCATCTCACCGGAGGTTCCCCATGATGACGCTGGTCGCGGCGGAGTGGACGCGCCTGACGAGCACCAGGCTCTGGCTGTGGGGCCTGCTGGCGGCGCTGGGCAGCGGGGCGCTCATCGGCCTGGCCGCGCTCGTCGGCCCGGAGAACTTCACCCCGCCGCTGCCCGGCCTCGAAACCGAGGAGGGCACCCGCGTCCTGCTCGGCCTGCTGGGCTTCACCGTGTTCGCCCCCGCTCTGCTCGGCACCAACGCCGTGGCCGCCGAGTACCGCCACGGGACCATCACCGCCACGGCGCTGTTCGCGCCCAGGCGCTGGACGTGGCTCGCCGCCAAGCTGGCGGCCTACACCGTCGCGGGGCTCGCCTACGGCTTGCTGGCCACGGCCGTGGCGGGCGGCGCGCTCCTCGGGGCGGCGGCGCTCAAGGGAGTCACCCTCGGACTGCCCGCCGGCACCGTCGCGGTCCTGCTCGGCCGCATCGCCCTGACCATGGCGGTCTACACCCTGCTGGGGGTGGCGGTGGGCGCCCTCCTGCGCAACCAGGTGCTCGCGCTCCTCGTCGTCGGCGCGTACTTCTACATGGTCGAGACCGCGCTGATGCTCGTCCCGGGCGTCAAGGAGCTCTACCCCTTCCTGCCGGGCGGCGCCACGGCGGCGCTGACCGGATTCACCTATCTGTCGGAGGCCGTCGCCACCCAGACCGGCACCTCCGCCACGGCCCTGCTTCCGGCCGCGGCGGGCGGCGCCGTGCTGGTCGCCTACGCCCTGGTCGCGGCCGCCGTCGCCGTGGCGGCGCCGCTGCGGCGGGACATCGCGCGCTGACGACGTACGGGCGAGGAGAGCGGGAAGGCTGGATCCAAAAGAGTTTTGAGAAGGAAGCCCTCCCATGGCCTCGCGATCTTCACCGTATCAGGCGGGGATCAGGCGGGGATCAGCTCGTGCAGGGTCGCGGGCGTGACCACGCGCGCCCCCTCCGGCAGCTCCGCCGGCGCCGCCGGCCCGAGATAGGTGGTGTGCGCCGCCGAAGAGCCTTTGGCGCGCAGCCGGTCGGCCAGGTAGCGGACCGTCAGATACTCGCGCTCCACGATCGAGCGCACCAGCAGCGAGGCGGTGACCCGGTTGCCCTCCACCTGGTTGAAGTCCGGATATCCCTTCAGGTAGAGGTGCAGCCACTTCACCCGCCAGGCGCCGTCGCCGTCGCGCAGGAAGGCCAGGGGCAGCGCGACCCGGCCGGAGCCGCGCAGATCGGACTTCATCCGTACGGTACGCGGCTCGAAGGGGAGGCCCCGCTGCTCGTCGTTCCTCGTCATGTAGCCGAAGAACGCCTCGGCGGCCTCGTCGAACGGTTCCCCCGCGTAGACGTGGACCTGGGGGATGATGATCGACCGGGTGGCGGCGGCGAGCCGGATGTCGACGAACTCCGACGCGCCTTCCGGCGCCTCGGTGAGGTCGCCGGAATACCGCGCGAAGCCGCTGCTGTAGTTGGTCCACGACACGTGGATCTCGTCGCCGTACGAGTCGTCCAGCATGAGCGCGGACAGGTCGTAGTCGGTGCGGCGTTCGGCCTGCCGCCAGTGCACGAAGAACCGGAGCAGCTCGCCGTCCACCGGTGAGATCGAGCCGCGGGGCAGCATGCCGAGACCGGGCGCGACGGCCTTGCCCGACAGGGGCAGGGCGACGCCGAGCATGTCGGGGTCGACGATCAGCTCGCCGGGGTCCGGGAGGCGGCGGGTGATCTCCTCGTCCAGGAGGGCCAGCGCGTGGGCCAGCACCTCCCGGTCCAGCGGCGGGCGGGAGTCGGGCGTGGTGAAGGCCCGGCCGTGCCGGTTGGTGAAGACGCGGCCGGGGGCGGGGGACAGGCGGTTCTGCACGTGCTCGCGCAGCGACAGCAGCACGCGGCCGGACGCGTGCGCCGCGGCCCGCGCCGCCGCGTCCAGCACGTCCCGCGCGGACGGGCTGAGGCGCAGCAGGTGGTCCAGGCGGCGCAGCAGCGCGCCGGGCGCGTTGGCGAGCAGCGTGACGGCCTCGGCGGGGCGGCCATCCGCCAGGGCGGCCTCGACCCGGCTGTCGAGGCTCGGGGCCTCGCGCGTACCCCTGGCCACCTCGAAGACCTGGGCGGCGCGCGGCAGCAGCGGGTACTCGTGCGGGTGCAGCCGCTCGCCGAGCCGCTTCCACCGCTCCCGGTGGCGTGGCACGTCGCCGAGCTTGGCGGGGGTGGCCACCGCGTCCAGGGCCCGCAGGAGCGCGCGGCGCTCGGCGCGGCGGAAGGACCGGAACCGCGTGGGGGTGGCCAGCGTGACGTCCCCGCCGGAGAGGGCGCAGGCCAGGCGGAGCACGTCGGTCACCGTGTCCACCAGCGGCGGACGCCCGGCGGCCAGCCGCGCCTCGTTGAGCACGGCGCGGTTCTCGCGCACCGGGATGCGCTCCGGCTCGTCGGCGCAGCTCGCGGCCAGCAGACGCAGCGCCGCCAGGTCCTCCTCGGCGAGCGGGGCCTCGGAGCCGGCCATCGACAGGAACAGCGCGCGGGTCTCCGCCTCCAGGCTCCCGCCCAGCTCCAGCACCGTCACCCGGTCGGAGGCCAGCGGGACCAGCTCGGCGTGCGCGGCCAGCAGGTCGGCGTAGGTGTGCTGGTAGCGGCCGTACGCGGGGAAGTCCAGCAGGTCGACGATCTCCGGCCGCGCGCGCTCGGCGGTCACCGGGTCGAGCAGCGCCTGGCGGAGCAGGCCGGCCCAGAACTCCAGGGTGTCGGGCACGTTCCTGGGGAAGTCGACGAAGTAGGCGTTGTGGAGGACGTGGTCGCCGGCCAGGGTCCTGACCGCGGCGAGGACCCGTACGCCCAGATCCAGTACGGCCTCGCCGGGCAGGTGCGACAGCCGTCCGAGCAGGGCGGGCGAGCAGGTGAAGCCGGCGGTCAGCAGCGCGGCGTCGAGCTGCCGGGCGGCGGCCTCTCCCCAGCCCGGGGCGGCACCGGCGGGGGCGTCGACGGGGACGCGCAGGCGCCGGGCGATGACGAGGGCCTCTAAGTCGCTCACCGCTGAACTTTATCGGCGAACTGATCCACTTTCGTGGGGTTTTCGCGTGAGCCCGCCCGGGTCCGACCCGGGCGGGCTCAGGACGGTGTGCGGTGATCAGCGCACTTCGAAGCAGGTGCGGCCCTTGGGACGCCAGCCGGATCCGACCTTCTCCCAGCCCTGCGCGCAGATCCTCGACCCGGCGGTGTAGTCGTCCACCCCGCTCCAGATCGCCGCCTGGGGCGGGGTGTGGTCGCCCCGCTGGATCGTGTGCCGGCCTTCGCGATGCAGGTCGATGTGCCCGGTCCAGGCGCCGGTGCGGCCGTCGTGGTAGGCCTCGGCGTAGGTGACGCGCACCCCCTCGTTCACCACTTTCAGGCAGACCCCGGGGACGTCGGTCCGGTTGCTGCACGACTGGTGGTCGGCGTGCGCGGCGGGGGTCCCGGCGAGCAGCCCCGTCAGGAGCATCGCTCCCGCGAGGAGCCCCTTGGCGGCGGAGGACGCGGTGCGGGTACGGGTGTTCATCTCTGGATTCCTCCCTCGGTGTCCGGCGGCCGTTCCGCTGGACGGGAACCAGAGAAGCCGCCCGGCCGAGGTGTCCAACAGGGGCGCGGACGGACTCGAACGGAATCGATCCACTTCCGCGCCGATCCCGGACAGGGCGTCGCCACCGGGGCCGATCAGTCGCTCCGGCCGGCCCGCCACTCCGGCGCCAGCACTGACCAGACCTCCATGTCGTGCCGCCGGCCGCGGTAGGGGTAGCTCTCGCGCAGCACGCCGTCCTTGGTCATGCCGAGCCGCCGGGCGACGGCGATGCTGGCCGCGTTCTCCGACGAGACCACCCACTCCACGCGGTGGATGCCGCGCTCCTCGACGGCCCAGTCGATGATCGCCCGCACCGCCTTGGTCACCAGGCCCCGGCCGGCCGCCGACGGCTCCAGCCAGCAGCCGGCCTCGGCGGTGCCCTTCGGGACGTCCATCGTCCTGAACAGGACGCCGCCGGCCAGCTCGCCGTCCACCCAGATGCCGTAGACCCGCCCGGTGTCGGAGGCGGCCTTCTCCGCGTACGCCCGCAGGAACGCCAGGCTGGACTCCAGGTCCGTGACGGAGTCTGGGAGCCCGACGTACCGCCCGATGAACTCCCGGCCCCGGTCGATGTGGCTCAGGAACTCCCCGGCGTGCCAGGGCTCCAGCGGCCGCAGTTCCGCGCCGTCACCCAAGGAAACTGCGAACATTTCGCCCTCCATGCCCTTATAACCGGAGAAATCCTCTCATAGGCGTGATCCTTTCAGGCCCGGTGGAGCTGCCCTCCGGGCCTGGTGACCACCAGCTCCGACACGACGGCCCTGGAGGAGAGCCGCGTCAGGCTCATCGCCAGCTCGGCGACGTCCGCCGTGCGGATCATGTCGGCGGGGTCGATCCGGTCGTGCACCCACGCGGACATGTCGGTGTCGACGTAACCGGGGCAGATGGCGGTGGCCGTGACGCCGTCGGCGGAGAGCTCCGCGTTCAGCGACCGGCACAGCGAGATGAGCGCCGCCTTCGAAGCCCCGTACGCCGCCAGGCCGGGCTCGGGGAAGGCCCCGGTGAGCGACGACAGCATGATGATCTTCACGCCGTGGTCCGGCCGTGCCGCCGCGGTCGCCCTGAGCGTCGGCAGCAGCGCCTGCACCAGCGTGTACGGGGCCCGGACGTTGACGGCGAACTGCTTGTCGAACCGGTGCAGGGGCGCGGTGTCCACCGGCCCCGCCGTGCCGACCCCCGCCGCCACCACCAGCACGTCGAGCCGCCCGTACGCGTCCTCGTGCGCCCTGGCGAGCCGCCGCACGTCGTCCTCGGCCGCCATGTCCGCGGGCTCGGCGCGGACGGCCGCCCCGAGCGCGGCGAGCCTGGCGGCCGCGGCGGAGAGCGCGTCGCCACCCCGGGCGCAGACGGTCAGGTCATGCCCGGCGGCGGCGAGGCGCTCGGCGATGGCGAGGCCGATGCCCCGGGAGGCGCCGGTCACCAGCGCCGCTGGCCTACTCATGGGTGCTCCCCGGTCGCGCGGAGGACGTTCTTCTGGATCTTCCCCGTCGAGGTCTTGGGCAACTCCCCGAAGACCACCTTCCTGGGCGCCTTGAAGCGGGCGATCCGTTCGCGGACGTACGCGATGACGTCGTCCTCGGTCACCGGGGGCGCCTCCGGCCGGAGCGCGACGAAGGCCACGGGCACCTGGCCCCACTTCTCGTCGGGCACGCCGACCACGGCCGACTCCAGCACGGACGGGTGACCGTCGAGGACCCGCTCCACCTCGACGGAGGCGATGTTCTCGCCGCCGGAGATGATGATGTCCTTGGACCGGTCGCGGATCTCCAGATAGCCGTCGGGGTGCCGCACGGCCAGGTCCCCGGTGCGCAGCCAGCCGCCGGCGTCCACCTCGGCGGTGGCCTGCTCGTCGCGGTAGTAGCCGAGCATCACGTCGTTGCCGCGGACCACGATCTCGCCCACCGTCCCGCCGTCGGCCGGCACGTCCGCGCCGGACCCGTCCACGACGCGCACCTGTTCCGCGATCACGTTGCCCACGCCCTGTCGGGCCTTGAGCTCGGCCTGCCCGCCGGACGGGAGGGCGTCCCACTGCGGCTGCCACTGGTTGACGGCCACCGGTCCGAACGTCTCGGTGAGCCCGTACAGATGGGTGACCTCCATGCTCAGCCCGGCCATGCGGGCGAGCAGGGCCGGGGTCGGCGGCGCGCCGCCCGTCTGCACGCGCACGGTCCGGCCGAGCGGGGCGCCCGCCCGCGCCTCGGGCGCGTTCGCGATCATGGTGAGTACGGTCGGCGCGGCGCTGAAATGGGAGACGTCCTCCTCGCGCAGCAGCCGCCAGATCTCGGCCGGGTCCACGGCCCGCAGGCAGACGTGGGTGCCGCCGGCCGCGGTGACGGCCCAGGTGAAGCACCAGCCGTCGCAGTGGAACATGGGCAGCGTCCACAGGTAGGCGCTGGCGGGGCCGAGCCCGGCGTGGAACGCCATGGCCAGCGTCTGCAGGTAGGCGCCCCGGTGGTGGTACATGACCCCCTTCGGGCGCCCCGTGGTGCCGCTCGTGTAGTTGATCGCCAGCAGCCCGCGCTCGTCCTCGCAGGCCGCGAGGCGGGGCTCGGCGGCGGCGAGCAGCTCTTCGTACTCGTCACCGGGACCGCCCGCCAGGACGAGCCTGACCCCGGTCGCGGCGGCGACCTCACGGGCCCGCCCGGCCAGCTCGTCCGTGGCGACCAGGACGCGCGCGCCGGAGTGTTCGACGATGTGCGCCAGCTCCCCGGCCGACAGCCGGATGTTGAGCGGCACCAGCACCGCGCCGCGCATCGGCACCCCGTTGTGCAGCTCCAGCATCACGTGGCTGTTGACGCAGAGCGCCGCCACCCGGTCGCCGGGCTCGACGCCGAGATCCGCCAGCGCCCCGGTGAGCCGCCGCGCCCGATCGAGGAACTCACCGTACGTGAGCCGCCTGGCGCCGTCGATCACCGCGATCCGGTCGCGGAAGACGGCCCCGGACCGCTCCAGGAAGGCGGACGGCGTGAGCGGGGTGAACGTGAACGACGCCATGACGGTCGCTCACCGGCCGCCGGGCAGGAGTCCGGCGAGATCACCCGGGGCGGCGGCGACGGCCAGCGCGGGCCGGGCCGACGCGAGCTCATCCGGGTAGTAGCCCCAGCCGGCGCCGACGAACGCGGTCCCGGCGGCGATGGCCGCCTCGGCGTCGTGCGGGCCGTCGCCCACGTAGGCGCAGTCGCCGGCCGTCCACCCGGCGCGGCGCAGCCCGTGCAGGATCGGCTCGGGCGACGGCTTGCGCTCGACGGTGTCCTCGGTGGTGACCACCACGTCGAACAGCGGCAGCAGGTCACGCGCGCCGTGCACGTGGCGCAGGTCGTGCTCGGTCCGCTCCCGGCCCTTGTTCGTCACGATGCCGAGCCGCAGCCCCTGCCCGCGCAGCGCGTCGAGCATGTCGGCCGCCCCCTGGTAGAGGACGACCTTCCGGTGGCCGTCCTCCAGGTAGTGGCGCTCGTACCGGGACACGCACTCGGGGGCGCGCTCGCCCGCGACCTCGGCCATCACCTCGCGCATCCGCCAGCGCATCACCCGGCCGAGACCGAGCTCCAGCAGGGACTCCCAGCCCTGGGGGACGGGCGCGAGCGCCGCCCGGTAGCAGTCCAGGATCGCGGGACGGGAGTCGACGAGCGTCCCGTCGAGGTCGAAGAGCACCGCCCGCGTCATCGCGTGACCTCCCTGAAGGCGAGGAACCCGGCCGGGTTGGCGACCAGGGCCAGCTCGGCCAGCTCGTCGCCCAGGGCCTTCCTGATGGCGTCGAGGCAGGGGCCGAGCCCCGGCGATCCGCCGTAGGCGCGCTGGTAGGAGCCGCGGCCGAGGTCGCCGGACACCATCACCCGGGTGTGGCCGGCGTCCACGAGGCGCCGGACCATCGCGGCCCGGTCGGTGTCGTGGCCGTACTTGTCCTTGGTCCACTGGTCGAGCCCGAGCCAGGCGCCGCGGCGGGCCAGCGAGAGGAGGTAGTCGGCTTCGAGGTTGCGGTCGAGGTGGCCGACGCACACCTGACCCAGGTCGAGCCCGGCGGCCTCGAAGACGTCGAGCTGCTCGTGGCCCAGGCGGCCCGCCTGGGTGTGGGTCAGGATCGGCGCCCCGGTCTCCTTGGCGGCGATGGCCGCCGCCGTGAGGACCTTGCGCTCGACGTCCCACATCTCCTCGGTGGAGCAGGTCCCGGCCTTGATGGCGCCGGCCCGGGTGTTCTCCGGGCCGAACCCCGTCAGGATGTCGGCGACGAAGCCGGCGGCCAGCTCCTCGCTGGTCCGCCTGGACGTGCCGGCCGGGTAGTAGATGCCCTTCTGCAGGCCGGTGCCCTGGACGATGTGGGCGCCGGTGGCCCTGGCGGCGGACAGCGCGGCCGTGACGTCGCGGCCGTAGTCGACCGTGGTGAGCTCGACCAGCCCGCCGCCGCCGGCCTCGACGAAGTCGGAGACCTCTTCGGCGGCGCCCTCCGCGGTGCCGAACTCCAGGTCGGGATCCCGGTGGACGGCGTAGGCCGGCGGCGCCGTCAGCAGGTGCTCGTGGACGAGCATCGCTCCCAGGGACTCGGGTGACACGTCACCGAGCACCGTGCGGACCAGCCCTGCCGGTTCTGCGGTGTACACGATCAGTCCTTTCCTTGGTTGCCTGCGCGGCCGAAGCCGGCGAACAGCTCGCGCGCCGCCGCCTGCGCGCGGAGGAAGCGGTCGAACGCCTCCTGGTGGGGCTCGGCCAGGCGGGGGTCGGGCTCGACCCGGCCGACGGTGCGGACCATCTCCGACACCGCGGTCTCCAGGTCCTTCCAGATCCCGACGTTCACGGACGCGAGGATGGCGACGCCGAGCGCGGCCGACTCGCTGGTGGTCACCAGCTCGACCGGCACCTGGAGCGCGTTGCTGAAGGTCTGCCTCCAGACCCGGCTGCGCGCGCCGCCGCCGGTCAGCCTGAGCAGGCTCAGGTCGTCGCCCTGCCGCCGGTAGCAGTCCATGGCGGCATACACCTGGCCCTCGTAGACGGCGCGGAGGATGTCGCCGCGGGTCGTCCCGTGCTCCAGGCCGAGCATCACCCCGCGCACGTTCCCGTCCTTGAAGGGCGCCTGGACGCCGGCGGGAGAGAGGTACGGCAGGAACGTGAGGCCGTGGCCGGCCTCCTCCGACGCCAGCGCCTCGGCCTCGACGGCGGCGAAGTCGGACGCGGCGCCGCCGGCGAGGTCGCGGCAGAACGTGCGCACGGCCCAGTCGAACGTGCCCGCGCCCGCGGTGTGGGCCAGGCACCGGATCCAGTGCTCGCCGTCGGGCGACGGGTACACCCAGCCGACCCCGCGCAGGTCGTCGTCCAGGTAGCGGTTGACCATCTGGTTCAGCCAGCTCGTGCCCAGGACGGAGACGGCCTGGCCGGGCATGACGACCCCGGTGCCGAGCATGGCGGAGACGGCGTCGCCGAGTCCGTTGGCGACCGGCGTGCCCTCGGGGATGCCGGTGGCCAGCGACGCCTCGCGGGTGACCGTACCGATGATCTCCCCGGACGGGCGCACCTCCGGCGCCCGGGAGAGGAACGCCTCCGCCCCGACCAGCTCCATGAGCCGCGGCGAGATCCGGCCCGTGGCGATGTCGCCGGGCATCAGGGACACGTCGGTCGGGTCGGTGACGACGCGGCCGGTCAGGAACGACTGGACGTAGTCCTTGGCGCAGGCGAAGTAGCGGGTCCTGGCGATCACGTCCGGCTCGTGCCTGGCCAGATGCCCGAGCAGGAGCATCGTCATGCCGGGCAGCGCGCTGGTGGCCGAGATGTCGAGGTACTCCTCGTACGGCGGGCTCGCCTCGAAAGCCGTCAGCGTGTCCAGCGTGCGCGCGTCCGGCCAGGCGATCGCGTTGCGCACCGGCCGGCCGGTCTCGTCGAGCAGCCAGGCGCCGGTCATGTGACCGGACACGCTCACTGCGGCGATGTCGGAGGCGCGGCCGGGCAGCGCGGCGACCGCCTCGGCCACGGCGTCCATCGTGCTGCGCAGGCTCACCGCGGGATCTTCCTCGTGCCAGCCCCGCCGAGGGCTGAGCACCTCGATGAAGCGGGCCGCGCGGGCCAGCTCGTTGCCGGTCTCGTCGAAGACCGCCGCCTTGGTGACGGTGGTCCCCTTGTCGATGCCGACGATCAGCCTGCGGCCTTCGGGAACGCTCATCAGTGGCCTGCTCTCCTTCCGGACACCATGCGCCGGGCGCTGGTGCTCATGCCGACGGCCGCGATGAGCAGCAGACCCTGGAAGATGAACTGCGCGGACGTGGACACGCCGTGGATCGCCATGCCGTTGAAGCCGACGGCCACGGTGACCACGCCGATCACGGTGCCGACGACGTGGAACTCGCCGTCGCGCAGGCACGCGGAGCCGAGGAAGGCCGCCGCGAACGAGGACAGCAGGTAGCCCTGGCCGCCCGCGATCTGCCCGCTGCCGACGTTCGCGGTGATCAGCACGCCGCCGGCGGCGGCGAGGACGCCGCACACGACGAACGCGAAGATGACCACCCGGTGCACGCGGATGCCGCTCAGCTCGGCGGCGGTCCTGTTGCCGCCGACGGCCTGCCACTCCAGGCCGAGCGAGGTGCGGTTGAGCAGCAGCCAGAGGATGCCGGCGACCGCGAAGAGGATGACGATCGGCCACGGGATCGGGCCGAGCTTGCCCAGGTAGACCTGGATCAGGTCCATCCCGGAGGCGTCCAGGCTCTGCGGCACGCCGGCGGTGACGATGTAGGTGGCGCCCATGACGACGCTGCCTATGCCCAAGGTGCCGACCAGCGCGTTGACGCCCAGTTTGGTCACGATGAGGCCGTTCACCAGGCCGACCAGTGCCCCCACGGCGATGACCAGCCCGATGGCGCCGAGTTTGCCCCCGGCGGAGCCCGCGTACAGGCCCGCCGTGAGCACGCCGGCGAGGCTGGCCGTGTAGCCGATGCTCAGGTCGAACTCGCCCACCACCAGGACCACCGTGAGGCCGAGCGCGATCACGACCGAGATCGTCGACTGCAGGAGGATGTTCTGGAAGTTGGTGAACGACAGGAAGCGGCTGCCGTCCAGGAAGGAGAAGACGACGACGAGCAGGATGAGGACGAGCAGCGTGCCGTAACGGCCGAGGAACTTGACGGCCTTCAGCGTCATCGAGCTCGCGCCCGCCTGCTCAGCCTGATGCGAGCCAGGTGGCGGCGCGGCGGGCTGCTGGCCAGCCGCGGTGTGACGGACGGTGTTCATGGAACTCTCCTGGATCGTCTTTCTATGCCTGCTCGGCGGCGGCCGCGCCGGCGCGCAGGAAGCAGAGGCGGGTCAGCTCGTCCTCGTCGAAACCGTCGCCGTTGTCGAACTGCACCGTGGCGCGGCCCTCGACCATGACCACGATGCGGTCGCAGTACTCCAGCTCGGCCAGCTCGGAGGAGACGTAGACGACGCCGACGCCCTGGTCGGCGAGGCCGCGCACCATCTGCTGGAAGTCGTAACGGGCGCCGACGTCCACGCCCCGGGTGGGCTCGTCCAGCAGGAGCAGGCGCAGCCCGTCGACGGTCGCCCGGCCGAGCACCACCTTCTGCTGGTTGCCGCCGCTGAGCGACATGATCGAGTCGTTCAGCGACCGCGCCTTGAGCCGCAGCGACTCGGCGAGCCGCTGGGCCGACTCCCGGTAGCGGGACCGCCTGCTCAGGATGCCTCCCGGTCCGCCGCCCAGCGTGCGGAAACGGGAGCTGGAGAAGTTGAACACGATGTCCCGCTGGGTGAAGATCGCCTGGGCCAGGCGTTCCTCCGGCACCAGGACGACGCCCTGCTTCAGCGCCCTGGCCGGGTCGCGGGGCTGGTAGGCCCGGCCGCCGAGGCTGATCTCGCCGGACACGACCCGGCGGAGCCCGACCAGCGCCTCCAGCACCTCGGTCCGGCCGGCGCCGACGAGGCCCGCGATGCCGACGATCTCGCCGGGGTTCACCTCGAACGAGACGTCGTCCACGCGGTTCTGCAGCCGGAGACCGCTGACCGAGAGCAGCGGCCCGTCAGGGCTCGCGCTCTTCTTGACCGAGGCGGCCGGGGCCGTCGTGGTGCGTTCGGCGCGGCGCCGGTCACCGCCCGCGTCGTGGGCGATGAGATCGGCGAGCGCGTGCTCGTCGACGCCCTCCATCGGGCCGTCGTGCACCCGCTGGCCGTTGCGCAGCACGGTGATGGCGTCGCACAGCCGGCTGACCTCGCCCAGCCGGTGACTCACGAAGATGACGCCCGCGCCGGCCTCGACGCGGCGGCGGATGATGGAGAACAGCCCGCTCACCTCCTTCGGGCCGAGCGAGGCGGTCGGCTCGTCGAGGATGAGCAGGCGTCCGCTGCCGACCAGCGTCTTGGCCAGCGCCACGGTCGCCTGGTGGGCGGGGGACAGCTCGCGCATGACGGCGTCCAGCGAGATGTCCAGCCCCCATTCCTCGAACAGCTCCGTGTACGCGCGCTCGCGTTCCTTGGCGCCGGCCAGCTCGGGATGGAGGTAGCGGCCGAGGTGGAGGTTCTGGCGCACGCTGAGCGCCGGGACGATGGCGAGCTCCTGGTGGGCCAGGCGCACGCCGGCCGCCGCCGCCTCGCGGATGCTGCCGGGGCGGAACGGGGCGCCGTCGATGGCGAAGTCTCCCTCGTCCGGCTTGGCGAGGCCGGCGAGGATCTTCACCAGGGTGGACTTCCCGGCGCCGTTGGCGCCGAGCAGCCCGTGCACCTCCCCGCGCCCGACGGTGAGGTCGGCACCGCGCAAGGCCTGGACGAGGCCGTAGTTCTTCACCGCGCCCCGCACCGACAGCAGGGGCGCCGGATCGTCTCCGGCCGCCCGCGCGGCCGGATGCCCTGTCGCCATCACGTATGACTCGCCTCCCTCGTCAGGCCTTGGTGGTGGGTCCCGGTACCGCTAGCTGAGGAGATCCGGGTTCTCCTGGAGCGTCTGCTCGATGTTGTCCTTGGTCAGCAGGACGCTGGGCGCGGTGACGTCCTTGGGCTGCCACGAGCCGCCCGCGTCACGCCACTCCTTGATCATTTCCACGATCTGCTCGCCGGCCTTGTCGACCTGGATCCACAGCACGCCGGTCGCGTAGCCGTCCTGGATGGCCTGGATCGCGGGCTTGGAGATGTCCCAGGTGTAGAGCGGGTAGGGGCCGCGGCCGGCCTGCTTCTCGGCGGACACCGCGCCGATGGCGGCCTCGGAGAAGCACGGCCAGATCATGAAGGTCGTCTGCCCGTCGTCGGGGTGCGCCTGCAGCCAGGCGGAGGTGGCCTCCTGGGCCGACTGCTCGCCGCCGGGGATCTTCACTTCCTGGCGGGTGACGTTGACGTTGGACAGCCCTTCGAGCTTGGCGTCGAGGTCCTCGGCCCTGGACCGGCACGGGGCGCCGGGGGTGTAGCGCAGCTGGAGCAGCTCGACCTTCGGCTTGTCCTTGATCGCCGCGATCACCTCGTCGTTGACGTTGGCCGCCGCGACGAGCTCGACCGCGCCGGCCTCTCCGCCGCCGGCCAGCCCGCCCGCGGTCGAGAAGACCGGGATGTCGGCCGCCTTCGCGGCCGCGAGGCCGGCGGACAGCTGGTCGGGGGTGTAGGTCTGCACGATGATGGCGTTCACGCCGCTCTGCACGAGGTTCTGCATCGCGGAGATGGCCTTGGCGGGGTCGCCGTCGGAGTTGATCTCCGTGGTCTCCCAGCCGATGCTCTTCATCTTCTTCTGGGCGGCGGTGCGCTCGTTGAGCGCGGTGATCTGCGTCGCGTCGAGGGCGACGATGCCCACCTTGAACGGGTCGCCCTCCGCGGGCGTGCCCGCCTGGTCGGTGGAAGGGCTGGACCCGCATGCGGCGACCACGGCCGCCAGGGCGCCCATGGCGGCGAGCGCGCGGATCCTGCTGAACCGACGGGCCGACTGTGCGATCACGTCTTCTCCTGTCTTATGGCGTCGTACGAAGAGATGCCGTCGCATTCGATCCCGACGTAGCGCTAAGCGGGACGTGGGCCGTTTGCTGGAGCCGTTTGTCCAACTCAGTGGACATATGACATCAGAGTGGGAATGAGATTTCAAGGGTGTATATAGGGCAAGATATGGCGTTTGCGCAGGTGGGCGAGCCAGTACCGGAACGACTCCTCGGTGTCGAGGCAGTCGTGGAAGCCCGCCCGGCGCAGCTTGACGGTGCTCAGGAACTTCGGCGGCATCGGCTTCTCCGACCCGTACGCGAAGCACTTGTCCGCGTAGTGGTGGGACTCGCCGAGTAAGGCCGGCAGGGGCGTCGGGCGCAGCCCGTGCTCCCGCACGATCTCCTTCCACACGTGCTCGTGCCGGGGCAGGAAGTCCGCGAGCGCCCGGGGTGTGTCGGCCGCCGGCTCCATGCCGAGCTCCGCCGCGATGGCGGGCCACAGGTCCCGCCACTCGAAGACGTCGCCGTTCGTGATGTTGAAGGTCTCTCCCCGGGCGGCGGGCGACGAGCGGGCCCACGACAGCGCCGCGGCCACGATCCGCGCGTCGACCGCCTCCCAGACGTAGGACCGCCCGCCGGGGAAGCCGAACGGGAGGCCGAGTCTCGCGCAGAGCGCCGCGTAGACGCCGATGACGGGGACCACGTTCATCGCCGAGCCGGTGGCTCCGCCGACCAGCATCTGGGGGCGGAAGATCGTGAGGTCGAAGCCGTGCCGGTCGGCCGCCTGCCTGAGGTAGTCCTCCTGCAGCCAGTAGAAGTTCGGATGGGGGTCGCGCGGCTCCCGCTCGCGTGACGGGATCCGGCGGGGCGGGTGGACGTGGCCGCCGTACGCCTTGGCGCCCTGCATGAGGCTGACGTGGCGCAGGACCGGCCGGGGCGCGCCGACCAGCGCTTCGACGAGGTTCGTGAGCATGGCCAGGTTGGTGCGCATCTGGTCTTCCTGCAGCCACCCGGCCACGAGCCCAGGCTTCTCGAACAGCGCCGCGTAGACGACGTGCGTCACGCCGGCCAGCCGCCCCAGGACGTCCCGGCACGCGGCTGCGTCCGTCAGGTCCACGGCGACGTGCCGGAGCCGGGGGTGGGGAGCCACGTCGGGAGGCCGCCGCGACAGGGCGACGACGTCGGTCCCGTCGGCCAGGAAGCGTTCGACCGCGGCCTGGCCGATGACGCCAGAGGCGCCCGCCACCAGGACGGTCATGACGCGTCCCCCGCCGCGATCAGGGTCTTCATCAGCCCCGCGGGCCCGTCGCCGAAGACGCGGCCGGGCGCCTCGCGCACCGGCACCACGTCGCTGACCAGCGCTTCGAGAGGCAGCCCCGCCGTCCCCATGAGGTTGACGGCGCGGGCCATGTGGTCGCCGGTGTAGACGCGGGAGCCCACCAGCGTCTGCTCCTTGAGCATCACCTGGGACATGGGCACCCGGGCCGGCCGGTCGGTGAGCGCGCCCACCAGGACGGTGCCGCGGGGCCTGGTGACCTCGGCCGCGGCCGCGTAGGAGGAGTCGGCCCCCGACACCTCGAAGCTCACGTCCACCCCGCCGGGCGCGCGGCTCTCGCACCAGGAGGCCACGTCGGCGCCGAGCGGGTCGGTGACGGTCATGCCGAGCTCCGCCAGCAGCTCCCGCCGGTCCGCGCGCGGCTCGGCCACCAGCACGGCGGAGGCGCCGGACAGCCGGGCGACGAGGCCCAGGAGCGCGCCGATGGGCCCGCCGCCGAAGATCATGACGACGTCGCCGACCGCCACGCCGGCGCGGGAGACCATGTGGACCGCCACCGAGAGCGGCTCGGCGAGCGCCGCGACCCGCGGCGGGACGCCGTCCGGCAGCCGGTGCAGGCGGTCGGCCGCGACCACCACGTGGCTCGCCGCGCCGCCGTCGCGGTCGATGCCGTAGAGCCCGAGCGCCTCGCAGATGTGCCGGTGCCCGCGGCGGCAGGTGCGGCAGGTCCCGCAGCTGATGAGCGGCTCGACGGCGACCGGGTCGCCGGGCCGGAGCCCCGCCCGGCCGAGGTCGCCGCCGACGGCGCGCCCGGCCATCTCGTGACCGATCACCACCCCCGGCCGGACCCGTGCCAGGCCGCCGCGGACCAGGAGGTGATCGGTCCCGCAGACGCCGACGTGACCGACTTCCACGAGGACCTCGCCCGGACCCGGCTCGGGCTCGGGCACGTCGCGGATCTCGACCGCGCCGGGACCGGCGTAGACCAGCGCCTCCATGGCGTTCCTTCCGTTGGGTCGGGGCGATGACGAGCAGCGTGGCAACCAGAACGGGCGATGTCAATGAGTAGGACACACATTCGTTGAATGAGACAGAGTTGTTGTCTGCTCTCACAGCTTGAGAGTATGTGTCATTGACTGAGTCTTGTACATCGTTCATAGTGGGACCAGGCAGCTCTGGATGGCTAGGCCGCCGATGGTCTGACCTCATGAAAAGGAATCGACTGCATGCCCGCAAGTGAAGGCGCGTCCCTCACGACCTCATCGGAGGTGGTCGAGCGGATCCGCGAGCGCGCCCAGTTCGTCCGCCTCGAGACCGTCCGCCTGATCTCGATCGCGAAGACGGGTCACTACTCGTCGACGTTCTCGTGCGCGGAGATCCTCGCGACCTTGTACTACGGGGTGCTGCGCCTGCGCCACGGAGACCCTCAGTGGCCGGATCGCGACCGTTTCGTCATGGGCAAGGGCCATGCCGCCGTCGGGCTCTACCCGATCCTGGCCGACCACGGGTTCTTCGACCCCGAGCTGCTCGACGGCTACACGCGCCTCGGCAACCCGCTCGGCGACCACCCGGACATGACCAAGGTCCCGGGCTGCGACTTCAGCTCGGGCTCGCTCGGCCACAACCTCTCCGTCGGGCTCGGCATGGCGCTGGGCGCCCGGATGACCGGGCGTGACTTCAACGTCTACGCCCTGCTCGGCGACGGCGAGCTGCACGAGGGCCAGATCTGGGAGGCCGCCGCGGCGGCCGGTCACTACGGCGTGGGCAACCTGGTCGCGATCGTCGACCGCAACGGCTACTGCCTCGACGGCAAGGTCGACGACATCATCACGATCGAGCCGCTCGCCGACCGCTGGCGGGCCTTCGGCTGGGACGTCGTGGAGGTCGACGGCCACGACGTGCCGGCGCTGCTCGACACCCTGCTGCGGCTCCGCGACGGCGCGCCGGCCAAGCCCACGGCCGTCATCGCGCACACCGTCAAGGGCAAGGGCGTCGGCTTCATGGAGCGCGACTTCGGCTGGCATCTGGGCTGGCTCGCCGAGCAGGACGAGGCCGCGGTCATCCGGGAACTGAAGGACGAGAAGTGAACCTGAACACCGACAGCCTCGTCCCGCGCGGAGCCGATGGGCAGCCGCTCGCGGAGGGCTCCTGGCACATCCCCAGCATGCTGCTCAAGTCGCCGGGCCTGCTCGCGCTCGGAGAGCAGCTGGGCGCCCTGGTCGACGACGGCGAGCCGGTCGTCGTGCTCACGCCGGACCTGTCGTTCTCCAACGGCCTGTGGGCGTTCCACGAGCGCCATCCCGAGCGGTTCCTGCAGCTCGGGGTGAGCGAGCAGAACTCGGTGTCCGTCGCCGCCGGTCTGGCCACCACCGGGCTGCGGCCGTACGTCACCGGCTTCGCCTCGTTCCTGGCCCTGCTGTGCTGCGAGCAGATCCGCACCGACATCGCCTACACCCGGCAGCCGGTCCGGCTCATCGGCCACCACTCCGGCATCACCTTCGGCTTCTACGGCACCTCGCACCACGCGACGGAAGACATCGCGATCATGCGTACGATCGCGAACATGACGGTCGTCGCGCCCGCCGACCACGTGGCGATGGGCGTGCTCCTGAAGGCGTACGCCGACCACCCGCTGCCGGTCTACTTCCGGATGGGCCGCGGCCGCGAGCCGATCGTGTACGAGCCGGACGACGAGCGGATCCGGCCGGGTCAGGCGATCGTGCACGCCACGGGCGACGACCTCACCATCATCGCCACCGGCACGACGGTGCATCCGTCGCTGCTGGCGGCGGAGGAGCTGCGCGCCGAGGGCCACAGCGTCGGCGTGATCGACCTGCACACGATCAAGCCGCTGGACGAGGCCGCGGTCGTGGCCGCCGCCCAGGGGTCACGCGGGCTGATGACGGTCGAGGAGCACAACGTCTACGGCGGGCTCGGCGGCGCGGTCGCCGAGACGCTCACCGACCGCGGGATCGGCGTGCCCCTGCTGCGGCACGGCATCCGCGACGAGTACGCTCCCATCGGCCCGCCGACCCATCTCTACCGCCACTACCGTCTCGACGGGCCGGGCATCGCCGAAGAGGCCCGCGCGTTCCTGAAGTCGGGGAGGATGACCTCCGATGTCCGCTGAGACGGCTCGGCCCGTCGCCCTCGTCACCGGCGCCGCCCGCGGGCTGGGCGCCGCCATCGCGGTCAAGCTGGCCGCGGACGGCTTCGACCTCGTGATCGCCGACCTGAACGGCGAAGGCGCCGCCGCGGCTGCGGACGTGGTGGCGAAGGAAGGCGGCACGGCCGTCGGGGTGCACGCCGACGTCACCGACGACGACAGCGTCGGGCGGCTGCTGGAGGAGGTGCGCTCCCGCTTCGGGCGGCTGGACGCGCTGGTCAACAACGCCGGCGTGATCGCGCGGGCGGCGGCCGAGAGCTTCCCGACCGAGGGCTTCATGAAGGAGCTCGACGTCCACCTCGGCGGCGCCATGCGCTGTTCCCGCGCGGCCTTCCCGCTGCTGGAGCGCAGTCCCCGGGCCGCGATCGTCAACCTGGCGTCGGTGGGGTCGACCTTCGGCCTGCCGCTGCGGCTCGCTTACACCACGGCCAAGACCGGCGTCTCGGGGCTCACCCGGGTGCTGGCGGTCGAGTGGGGCCGGCGCGGCATCCGGGTGAACGCGGTGGCGCCGGGCTACATGGACACGGACATGTTCCGCTCCGGGCTGGTCATGGGCGTCCTCGACGAGGAGACCCTGCTGCGGCGCACCCCGCTGGGCAGGTTCGGCAGGCCGGAGGAGGTCGCGGACGCCGTGGCCTTCCTGGTCTCCCCTCAGGCGGCGTTCGTCACCGGGGTGGTGCTGCCCGTCGACGGAGGCATCACGGTCGACGGGACCTTCCACCGGGAGGACGACTTTCCCGATCGTTGATCCGACTATTGTCACGCGACCACCAAGATAGGGTTGTTCCATGAGAGGACAGGCTTCGCCAGGCACCCCCTCCACCAGTGACGGGGAGCCGGTCGGCCTGCTCGACAAGGCGTCCGCCATCCTGGAGATCCTCGCCCAGCGCGAGTGGGTCAGCGCGGCGGAGCTCGCCGAGACCCTGGGGGAGCCGCGCAGCACCATCCACCGGCTGCTGCGCAACCTCGCCTCCCTCGGCTGGGTCGAGTCAGGCACCCGCGGTCAGTGGGGGATCGGCCTGCACCTGTTCCGTCTCGGCTCCGGCGCGGTCCGCCGGATGGACGCGCGCCGTGCCGCCATGCCGCACATGCAGCACCTCCACGACGAGAGCGGCGAGACGGTCTTCCTGTGCATCCGGCGCGGTCTCGACGCCGTCTGCGTGGAGCGCCTCGACGGCCGCCGGGTGCAGAGCCTGGCCCTGCAGCTGGGCGGCTCGATGCCGCTCCACCTGGGCGCCGGGCCGATGGCGATCCTGGCGTTCTCTCCCGAGGACGTCTATCGGGAGTGGCTGCTCGATTTCGCGGAGAACGGCTCGAAGGACGGGCCCACCGCGGCCGAGATCAACGAAGAGGTCAAGGTCACGCGCCAGCGCGGCTACGCCGTCTCCGACCAGAACGTCACCCCGGGCATCGCCGCCGTCGGCGCCCCGGTGTTCAACTTCCGCAACGAGCTCGAGGGCGCCCTGTCCGTGAGCGGCCTGCGCGACGTCATACTCGACCCCGCCAACCGGCTGGCCGAGCTCACCGTCGAGGCCGCCGAGCGGGCGTCGCGAGACCTGGGCTGGGCCCGGCCCGCCGCCTGGTGGGGCAAGCCCCTGCCGTCCGACAACCACCGATAGCACGACCCTTCCGGCGCCGGCTCCCGTACGGGAGCACCGGCGGCGTTCCCGCCTGCGCCGATCGAGAAAGGACCGACCATCATGACGGACACTCCGGACGCCGGCAGGATCCGCGACGAAGCCGCGATCCCCTACCGCGGCCCGCTCCTGCCGAACACCGTGGACGACCTCGTCGAGCTCGGCGCGCTGGACGTCGAGTGCGACGAGCGCCTCTGGGTGCCGCAGGCGCCCGACGTGACCTTCAGGCCGCTCCTGCTCAGCGCGACCCAGGGCTACTTCGTCAACATCCTGCGGGTCAGGAGGTCCGGCATCCTGTCGCGCCACCGCCACGCCGGCCCCGTCCACGCGACGACGCTCCGGGGCCGCTGGCACTACCTGGAGCACGACTGGTGGGCCGAGGAGGGCAGCTACGCCTTCGAGCCGCCGGGCGACATCCACACCCTCGAAGTCCCCGAGGGCGTCGAGGAGATGCGGACCCTGTTCCACGTCACGGGCGCGTACATCTACGTCGACCCGGACGGCAACCCCACCGGCGTGGAGGACGTCTTCTCCAAGATCGAGAACGCCCGCCGCCACTACGCCGAGGTGGGGCTGGGCGCCGACTACGTCGACCGCTTCATCCGCTGAGCGACGCCCCCGGCCGTTCGTCGGCCGGGGGCGCGGCCGTCATCCCGAAGAGCCGGTCATCTCGTAGAGCCGGTTATCTCGTAGAGCCGGTGGGGGAGTCCTCGCCGGGCGGCGTGCCGCACGACGGGCCGTTGGGGCCGCCGATGCGGACGGACTCGAAGAACTCGCGGTAGGTGGCGAAGAAGTTGCCCTTGGAGCCGGCGCGGGTCACGGCCGTGCAGCCGGTGTAGTTCGCCCCGGAGTAGAGGTGGACGAGGGAGCTCGTACGGTTCCAGTCGGAGTTGGCGCGGTTGGCCATGCCCAGCGCCGCGAGGTCGGGGGTGTCGGCGGTGATCTGGATGATGTCACCGGTGCCGTCGAGGCCGGAGAACATGCAGTAGTTCCCCGGCTGGCACCGGTCGTAGCCGTCGGCGGCCTGTGCGGGAAGGCTGGTGAGTGCGGCCATGGCGACGGCCGCGATCGGAACGGCCAGCAGGTGAAGCTTCTTGCCCATCGATCCTCCGTGGGTGAAACTTTCTTTCGGCAACGGCTTGACCATACATGGCGCGATCTTGTTAGGGAAGGGTGCAAGTTTCAGTCCATGCCGACGCCGCCGCCTGCCCCGCCGCGCACAACGCCACTGTCGCGCCGGGCGGCGAGACGTCCTTCGGCTTCCAGGCCACCCGCACCGGCGGCGGCCATCCCTGCCGGTGGGCTACACGTGCACCCCATGACGACGGTGGAGGGCTTCGCGGGTCCGGTTCAGGCCCGGGCGCCGCACACGCCCGGCGTCCTGCCGATCATGGCGTCGTCCTCGGCCGCGTCCAGGAGCGCCGTCGCGTAGTCGGCGCGGGGCAGCGTCGCCTCGCCGCCGGTGGCGTTGGCCTCGAAGTCGACGTGCAGCCGGCCGTTGGCGGGTTTGCCGGTCAGCATGGTGGCGCGGACGATCGTCCAGTCGAGGCCGGAGACCTCCAGCATGCCCTCAGCCCGCGCCAGGTCCACATAGGCCGATCGGAAGAACAGCCAGGCCAGGCCGACGGCGAGGCGGGGGCGGGTGGCGGGGATGGAGCGGCTGCTGGTCATCACCACCCTGCGCACGCCGGTCTCGCGCATCGCGGCGATCAGCGTCCTCGCGATGCCGCTCGTGCCCACCGCCGAGATGACGGCGTCCTGGCCCGCCACGGCCTCGCGCACGGTGGGCAGGTCGGTCGCGTCCCCGGTCACGACGGCGCGCAGGCCCTCGCGCCCTTTCAGGAGCTCCGGTTTCCGGGTGAACGCCGTCACCTCGTGGCCGCGCGCGACACCCTGCTCCAGGACGTGCGCACCGGTACGGCCCGTCGCCCCGATCACTAACAGTCTCATACTGCCTCCTTCTATATTGCAAGATGCAATAGGGCAGTATGCAGTGTCAAGTTCCCTACGGGAGATCAGCAGTCGCAGGAGCACCCGTCTCCGCCGCAGCAGTTGCAGCAGTTGCAACATTCGCCGCAGTTGCTGCAATTGCCGCAGGCGTCCCAGCCCGAGCAGTCGAAGCGCTGGCAGCAGGAGCTCTCGTGCTCCTCGTCCCACGCGGGCCGGTACAGCCCGCACGTGCAGCAGGTCAGCGCGGCGCACAACGAGGACAGCAAGCCTCCGGGATCCCGCCTCGGCGGCCGGCCGTCCGGCGGCGCCCCGGGATCACCGGGCGGCGTCTCGGGCACGCGCCCGGCGTGGTGGTCCGCGGCGTGGTGGTCCGCGGCATGGTGGTCCGCGGCATGGTGGCGCCGCGCCTCAGGGCTCTCCGCGGCGGCGAAGGCTCGGGAGACGGCTCGGCCGGTCTCCCGTACCAGGAGAGCGCGTGCCAAGGAGGGACGCGGCAGGTCCAGTTCGCCGACCGCCGCGCGGACGTCGGCGCGGGCGGCGTCGCAGTGGCGGCGGGCCTCCCGCAGGCCGGTGCCGGTGGCGGCGAGCGGGTTGTACGCGCCGGACGCTTTGTCGTCGGCCAGGTCCTCCACCGCGTCGATCAGGTGGGCCAGCCTGCCGAACCCGCGCCCGGCCGCCTCCAGGGCCGCCCGGTTGTGCGGCTTCTCCGTGAGCACCGCCGTGTGCCCGAAGGCGGCGGCCACGGCGTCCTCGGTGGGCCCGGTCAGCTCCCGCAGGGCGCGGGCGGGCGCGCGTTCCAGGAGAGCCTGACGGCCGGCCGCCGCCGTCAGCGGGCCCGGGTCGAACCCGAGCGTGCCCGCCATGGCCGTGCCCGCCGAGGACCAGCGGCTCGCCAGCCGGGTGGCTCCGGCGGCCACCGGACGGCGGGCGTACACGCCGTCCCCGTCCGCCACGTGGTCGCGTACCTTGCCCGCCGCCAGCAGCAGCGACACCGAGGCCGCCAGCCGCACCCCTTCGGCCTCCACCACGTCGGCGCCCTTGAAGCCGCGCAGCGCGCACGCGCCCGCCCGCCGGCGCGGCGCTGATGCAGGGGACTGGGCCTCGGTGAGGACGGACACGAGCAGGCCGTCGTAGTTGGTCACCAGGCGGGACAGGTGCCCGTGCTCGTCACGGAGCGCCAGGCAGAGCCCGCACAGATGGCCCATCCAGTCCGCGAAGAGTCCCTCGCACATGACGTGCCGGCATGGGCGGACAATGCCGAACATATATCCCCTTATGTGTCCATTGAGCGGCTAAACCGTAGCAGGACAGCTCACGGGAAAGGCGGATCTCTCACGCGTCACGGGTCGAGCCTGTTCAGCAGTTTGGGCAGGGCCACCAGCGTCGCCCCGCCCGCCCCGCCGCCGCCGAGCAGGGCGGCCGGCCAGGGCGCGCCGGTGGCCAGGAAGAGCGCGCAGGTGATCGCGGCGATCATGATCGTCACGGTGAGCGTGAGCAGCTGGCAGGTGGTGAACATCGGTCCTCTTTCTTCAGGCGCGGTCGTCGGCCCAGAAGTCGATGAGCTCTTCGGGGGTCATCTCTTCCGGGCGCACGGCAGGAGGTGTGCGCCCGGTCGCGAGCACCCAGGTCGTCAGGAGGGTGACCAGCAGGTGCTCGTCCGCCGGGCAGGGAGCGTCGGCGCGGTACGTGATGCTTGAGGGGCGAGCCGTGAGAAGCGGCATGGGGGCGCTGGCCTCCCGGAGGGCGGCGGTGGACGCGACCCATGGTGTGGCTCCGGGAAAGGCGCCGGCCAGTGGTGCAAACATGCCCGGACAGAGCCGGACGAGATCGACAACGAAGCGTCCCCGGGGGCAAACTTCCGCGATCGTACGAGGTCGTCCGGCTTGTTCCGGACTTATCCGGAAATCAGCCCCCGCAGAAGATCCCAGCGGCCCTCTGACCAGCGGGACCACACCTGGTACGGCTGCGCCGGAGATCAATGGAAGTGGCCGTTGATGCCGAAATAGATGGATATCGGAAAACCGTCCAAACTGCGAGATTTTTTCTGCAAATATGGCGACAACCTGATCCGCTCGACACTTTCAAGGACGATGACTGAAACGCATAAGGGCGAGCACCACGCCTTCATAGCCCAGCTCATAGAGCTGCGGGAAGCGGCCGGGCAGCCGAGCTATGGCCGGATGAACCGGCTGTCGCGCGCGCCGGGCATCCCCAAGGAACTGCCCACGAGCACGCTCAGCGACATACTCAACGGCAAGCGGGAACGCCTCCCTGACTGGGAGCTGGTCTCCTCCTTCGTCACGGTCTGTCATCGCCACGCCGAGCAGACCGGCCTGCCGGTGGCCCCCCTCGGCACCGTGCCGCAGTGGCAGGCCCGCTGGCTCGCCGCCAGGAAGGAGCCCCGCGCGCAGGCCGCCGGCGCGTACGAGCCGCGCACGCACACGACCGGCACGTACGACCTCTACCGGACGCCCGCGGAGGAGGCCGACCGGCGCACCTCCAGGATGGTCGCGTACCTGGTCCGCCGGGCGGCCGAGGGCGACTCCGAGCCCGCCTACCGCCTGGCGATCATCAAGGCGCTGCTGGGCGAGGTCGCGGAGTCCCGGCACTGGGCCTACGTCGCGGTGCAGCGGCGTCATCCCGGCGCCGAGGCCTTCGACCGTCACCGGCCGCCGATCGACCTGGCGGCGGATCTGGCCTTCGCCTACGGCCGGGCCTACGAGCAGGAGGGCCCGTCCAAGCTCGACATCGCCAGGGCCTACTACAGGCTCGCCGCGGGACACGGCCACCTTCGCGCCGCCGAACGCCTGCGCGCCATGCGCGCCGTCCCGTTCGGCAAGCTGCTTCCCGCGCCCCTGCCCACCGAGCACCGCCCCGGCCCCGGATGATCTGACCGCCGCCGGGGTCCTCCGCTCACGGCCCGCACGCCGTACAGTCTTCTCATGCACGAGCGTCGTGTCGTCGTCGTCGGCTATCCCGACGCACAGCTGCTCGACATCGCCTGTGTGACCTCGACGCTGCAGAGCGCGAACTGGTACGGAGCCGCGCCCGCCTACCGGATGGTCATGGCCAGTCCCGGCGGCCATCCCGTCACCTGCGCCAGCGGCCTGACCCTGCAGGCCCACGAGGCGCTCGAACAGGTCAAGGGCCCGCTCGACACGCTCGTCGTCACCGGCGGCATCGGCTGCATGGCGGCGGCGGACAACCCGCGGATCCTCGCCCACGTACGCCGCCTGGCCAGGGAGAGCCGGCGGGTCGCGTCGGTCTGCACGGGGGCGGAGATCCTGGCGGCGGCCGGGCTGCTCGACGGGCGGCGCGTCACCACCCACTGGGAGTGGGCGCGGCATCTGGCCACGAAATACCCGAAGGTCTCGGTCGATCCCGATCCGATCTTCGTCCGCGACGGCGAGATCGCCACCTCGGCCGGGGTCACCAGCGCCCTCGACCTCACCCTCGCCTTCGTCGAGGAGGACCACGGCCCGGAGGTGGCCCGGCGGGTCGCCCGCAACCTCGTCACCTACATGCAGCGGCCCGGCAACCAGGCGCAGATGAGCATGTTCACCGCCGCGCCCCCGCCCGGCAACGGCCTGGTCGAGCGCGTCATGAGCCACATCGTCGCCAACCTGGACGGCGATCTGACCACGGCCACGCTGGCCGCCGGCGCGGGCGTGAGCGAGCGTCACCTGACCCGGCTGTTCCTCAAGCACGCGGGCCTGACGCCCGGCAGGTTCATCAGGCAGGCCCGCACCGAAGCGGCCGCCCATCTGCTGGCGGCCACGTCCCTGCCGGTGGCCGTGGTGGCGGCGCGATGCGGGTTCGGCAGCGCCGAGACCCTGCGCCAGGCGTTCGTCGACCGCTACGGCGTCCCGCCGTCGCACTACCGGATGACGCAGTCCTCGACCGCCGCGTCCGGCTGAGACCCTGACGGATCACCAGTCGCCGCGGTAGAGCTGGCCGCGGACGGCGCCGCCGGGGAACTGCTTGTTGTGCAGGTTGACGTACCAGTTCTTGGGGTTGTTCCAGATGCGGCGGCCCGTCGCCGCGGGAGTGGGCACGCTGCCCGCGACGCCGTTGACGCCCGCCGGCAGGCCCTTCCCGGCGGCGAAGAAGGGCACCACCACGGGGCCGTTCCTGCCCTTCGGGGCGCGGTGGATGTGCGCGGCGACCGGCGCGCCGATCCGCTTCCACGCGGTGGCGAACCAGACGCGCCTGCCCTCCGGCTGCACCAGCCATCCGGCGCGCCCGTCGCGGTCGCCGGCCTTCGTGCCGGGCGCCGGCACCTCCTGGCGGCCGTTCGCCTGGGTGGTGAGCGTCTTGCCGAACCCGTGCGAGAGCACCGACTCCAGCTCCACCGGATGGATCCGGTAGAGCTGCGCCCGTACGGCTCCGGCGGCGAACTGGGCGTTGTGCAGGTTGGCGTACCAGTTGCCGGGGTTGGTGATGATACGGCGCAGCAGCCCGAGATCCTTCACCCGGACGGTGCCCTTGACGGCGTGCAGCGTGGCGGGCAGCGCCTGGCCGAAGAACGGCACGGTGACGGGGCCGTTCTGTCCCTTCTGGCCCCGGTGGATGTGGAACCCGCTGGGCGCGGCCACGCCGTGCCATCTGATGGCGTAGTCGACGCGCTGACCGTGGATCCTGAACACGGCGAGGGCGTCGCCGTCGGGGTCGCCGGCCTTCCCTCCCTTGGCGGGCACCTCGTTGGCGCCTTTGAGCGCCGCCGCCAGGTAGACGGGGGTGGTGGCCTGCGCCGAGACCGGGCTGAGCGAGGTGGCGATCAGAGCAGTGGCGGCGGCCAGGCCGGGAGCCACGAGGGTGCGCTTGTGCATCTTGACCCTTTCGCTGTTCTCTGTGGCTTGGTACGGCCGGCCGCGCCGCCGAGTTCAACGGCCGGAGCGTGGAAAAGTACGCACTCGCCGCCGCCGTAGATCATCCCGGGGCGTCGAATTCCCCTGTTTATCCTGATTTTTCGGGGTTTCTGATAGCGAGTCTAATTTCGAAAGGGAATGGCAAAAGCGCCCCCATCCTCGGTTTTGGTTCCCACTTCTCTGATCACTCCTGGAGAAGCAGGAATAGAAACGAGGTCGAGCGATGCCGCCAGGTCTGAACACCGGAGACTCCGCCTGGGTACTCGTGAGCACCGCCATGGTGCTGCTCATGACCCCCGGACTGGCCTTCTTCTACGGGGGCATGGTCCGCGCGCAGAACGTTTTGAGCATCATCTTCATGAGCTTCGTCTCGATCTCACTGGTGACGATCGTGTGGTTCGCCTACGGCTACGGGCTGGTGTTCGGCCCCGACGTGGGCGGTGTGGGGCTGATCGGCTTCGGCGACCTGCGGTTCTCCGACATCGCGCCCGGCATGCTGCACGGCCGGGTGCCCACGTACGCCTTCGCGCTCTTCCAGCTCACCTTCGCGATCATCACGGTCGCGCTGATCAGCGGGTCCGTCGCCGGCCGGACGCGGCTCGGGCCGTGGGTGGTGTTCTCCGTCGTCTGGGTGACGCTGGTGTACTTCCCGATCGCGCACTGGGTGTTCGACCCGGCCGGGTGGATCAACAAGTGGGGCGTGCTCGACTTCGCCGGCGGACTGGTCGTCGAGCTGAACTCCGGCATGGCAGGGCTGGCCCTCGCCATCGCGCTCGGACCGGGCGTCAGGTTCCGCAGGAAGGAGCCGCCCCAGCCGAGCAACATCCCCCTGGTCATGCTGGGTCTCGCCCTGCTCTGGTTCGGCTGGTTCGGCTTCAACGCCGGTTCGGCCATGGCCGACGGCAGGACCGCGGTCACCGCGTTCCTGAGCACCATGATCGCCGGAGCCGCCGGCATGCTCACCTGGCTGGTCATCGAGTGGTTCCAGTACCGGCACTTCACCCGGCTCGGCTCCGCCACCGGCGCGCTCGCGGGGCTCGTCGCCATCACCCCCTCCTGCGCCTTCGTCAACGTCGAGGGCGCGCTGGTCATCGGCATCGTCGCCGCCGTCGTGGTGTCGTTCGCCGTGACATGGAAGCTCGTCCTCGGCTACGACGACACCCTCGACGTGGTGGGCGTGCACGGCGCGGGCGGCGTCGTCGGCACCGTCCTCATCGGCCTGTTCGCCACCGGCGCCACCGCCAGCACCACCAAGGGCCTGCTGTACGGGGGATCGATCACGCTGCTGCTCAAGCAGATCGTCGCGGTCATCGCGGTGGCCATCTACTCCTTCGTCGTCACCTGGGTGATCGGCAAGGTCGTGGACCGGTTCCTGCGCATGCGGGAAACCGAGGCCGAGCAGCTCGCCGGCTCCGACATGCAACTCGGCAAGGAGGAATGATGGCCGACGCCCCGCGCGTGGGGCGCGCCCTGGTGTTCGTCGCGGTCGGCGGCGGCTTCGGCGCGGTCGCCCGGTACCTGCTCACCGAGGCGCTGCTGGGCGCCTCCCACCCGCTGCCCTGGCCGACGCTGATCGTCAACACCGTGGGCTGCCTGCTGATGGGCCTGCTCACCGGCGAGCTGACCCGCCACCCGCTGCACCGCCAGCCGGTGAAGATGCTGCTCGGCACCGGCTTCCTGGGCGGCTTCACCACGTTCTCGCACTTCGTCGACGGGGTCAGGGAGCTGACCGTGGGCGGCTCGCCCGGCTGGGCCGCCGTCTACCTCGTGCTCAGCGTCGGGCTGGGACTCCTGGCCGTCTGGGCCGGCATCACGCTGGGAGGGAGCCGGAAATGATCACCGTCCTCGCCGTCTTCATCGGCGGCCTGGTCGGCGCGCCGGCCCGCTACCTGGTCGACTCCTCCGTCAAGAAGAGGGTCGGGTCGGCCCTGCCGTGGGGGACGCTGACCGTCAACGTCATCGGCTCGGCCATCCTCGGCTTCCTGATGGGGCTCTCCTCGGTCGACGCGCTCTCCCACGCCGTGCTGTCGCTGATCGGCACCGGCTTCTGCGGTGCGCTCACCACGTTCAGCACGTTCAGCACCGACACGTACAAGCTGCTCTCGTCCGGCTCGACCGGCAAGGGGCTGATCAACATCGGCATGAACGTCGTGGCGGGTCTCGTCGCGGTGAGCCTCTGCTATCTGCTCGGCAGAGCCGTCGCGGGTTGATCGCGGTTCAAGAGTTAGGTGGCATTCTCTCATAAATGTCCAGCTAATGGCATTTGCGCTTTAGCGGGAACACGCCAGGGAATGCTGCGCCTCGTTGCATCATCGGCACCGGAGAGACAGGGGCGGGCGTTGAATGTGAAGGCTTCCGAGCTGCCGCCCGCGATAGCCCGCGGTGTCAGCCAGGTCGATTTCCAGGTCGATTACCGGACGGCTCTGTGCTTCATCGTCGCCCTGTTCGTCGGCGGCTGGCAGTTCGGGGTCTTCGGCCTGCTCGGCGCCGCCGTCGCCACGCTCACCGCCGTGGTGCTCGGCGTTTCGTCCGATCGGGTGACCGGCGGGCTGGAGGGCTTCAACGGGACGCTGATCGGCGTCGCGCTGGTGCTGTACTTCGACGTCCGCTGGGTGACCGTGCTGCTGGTGATCATCGGCGCGATCATGGGAAGCGTGCTGACCTCGGCGCTCGTCGCGCTGCTCGGCCCGTACAACCTGCCGACCTTCACCGCGCCGTTCTGCGCGGTCACCACCATCATGGTGGTCGGCGCCCCGGCCTTCGAGCGGATCTGGAGGGGGCGCAGCATGGCGGCGCCGCCGTCGGCCGCCTACCCCGGACGCGAGCTGACGTTCACCGACCTGTGGCAGGGCCTGTTCAACGGGGTCGGCCAGGTGTTCTTCCAGAGCAAGTGGTACGTCGGGCTCATCTTCCTGATCGGCCTGGCGTTCGCCGGCCGGCTCGTGGCGCTGTCCGCGCTCCTCGCCAGCGCCGTCGGCATCGTGGTGGCGATCGTGCTCGGCGCGCCCGCCGCCGACATCGGCGCCGGACTGTACGGCTACAACGCGGTGCTCACCGGCATCGCCCTGACCGGCACGTTCGTCGTCCTGTCGCGGCTCGGCGTGCTGTACGCGGTGGCCGGGGCGGTAGCGGCGACCGTGCTCACGGCGTTCGTCACCGACTTCTTCAAGCCCGTCGGCGGACACACCCTGACCTGGCCTTTCGTCATCGTCACCTGGATCTTCCTGGCGGCAGTGCCGGCGTTCTCCGGCCTGCGGCGCAGTCCTACCTAAGGAGAGCTGATGAACCTCGCCCCTCGCGAGATGGACAAACTGTTGATCTACGTGGTCGCCGACCTGGCGGCCAAACGGCGGGATCGCGGTCTCAAGCTGAACTACAGCGAGGCGGTGGCCCTGATCAGCGCCGCCGTCCTGGAAGCGGCCCGCGAGGGCAAGACCGTCGCCGAGTGCATGGAGCTCGGCAAGAACGTGCTCGGCGCCGGCGACGTCATGCCGGGAGTGCGCGAAATGCTCAAGCTGATGCAGGTCGAGGCATCGTTCAAGGACGGTTCCAAGCTCGTTTCCTGCCACGACCCGATCGGCGGCTGACCGCCGCCCGACCAGAAGGGACCGGTTCGTCATGACGGACACGGACAGGGTCGTCTACGCCGACGACCCCATCGAGATCAACACCGGCCGGGCCACGGTCACGCTTACCGTGCGCAACACCGGGGACCGGGCCGTCCAGGTCGGGTCGCACTTCCACTTCTTCGAGGCCAACCGGGCGCTCAGCTTCGACCGCGAGAAGGCGTACGGCATGCACCTCGACATCCCGGCGGGCACCGCGGTCCGCATCGAGCCGGGCGACACCCATCAGGTCAACCTGGTCCAGTACGGCGGTGGGATGCGCATCGTCGGCTTCGCCGGCCTGCTCAACGGCGGCATCAAGGCCAGGGACGCCCGGACTCACGCGCTGCGGCGGCTGGCCGAGCTCGGCTACACCGACGAGCCGGAGCCGTCGGCCGAGATCCGCCCGAAGGGCGCCGCCAAGCCGGTCGGGGCCGGCAAGGCGGCGAAGAAGCCTCCCTCCGGCAAGAAGCCGTCCGCAGGGAAGAAGCCGCAAGCCGGGAAGAAGGGCTGACACATGGCCACGATGAGCCGCAAGCAGTACGGATCCATGTTCGGCCCGACGGTGGGCGACAGGGTCCGGCTGGCCGACACCAACCTGGTGATCGAGATCGAGAAGGACCACACGGCCGGCTACTACGGCGACGAGGCCGTCTACGGCGGCGGCAAGACCGCACGCGACGGCATGTCGGCGGACCCGCTCTCCCAGAACGCCACGATCGCGCTCGACCTGGTGATCACCAACGCGGTCGTGCTCGACCCGATCCTCGGCGTCGTCAAGGGCGACATCGGCATCAAGGAGGGCAGGATCGTCGGCATCGGCAAGGCCGGCAACCCGCACACCCAGAACGGCGTGGACCGCAGGCTGGTCATCGGCGCGGGCACGGAGGTGCTGGCCGGTGAGCACCTCATCGCCACGCCGGGCGCCATCGACCCGCACGTCCACCTGATCACCCCCCAGCAGGCCCAGGCCGCGCTCACCAACGGCATCACCACGCTCATCGGCGGAGGCACCGGCCCCACCGACGGCACCCGCGGCACGACCTGCACGCCGGGCCCGTGGAACATCGGCCGGATGCTGCAGGCCGTCGAGGCGCTGCCGGTGAACATCGGCCTCATGGCCAAGGGCAACTCGAGCCTGCCGGCCTCGCTGGTCGAGCAGATCAAGGCCGGGGCGTGCGTGCTGAAGGTGCACGAGGACTGGGGCTCCACCCCGGCCGTCGTGGACTGCGCGCTGCGGGTGGCCGACGAGTACGACGTCCAGGTGGCACTGCACTCCGACAGCCTCAACGAGGCCGGCTACATCGAGGACACGATCAGCGCCATCAACGGCCGCGCCATCCACACCTTCCACACCGAGGGCGCGGGCGGCGGGCACGCGCCGGACCTGATCCGCATCGCCGGCGAGGCCAACGCGCTGCCCTCCTCGACGAACCCGACGCTGCCGTACACGATCAACTCGGTGGACGAGCTGCTCGACATGGTGATGGTCTGCCACCACCTCAGCCACGACATCCCCGAGGACGTGTCGTTCGCCGACAGCCGGGTGCGGGCCGAGACCATCGCCGCCGAGACGGTCCTCCAGGACATGGGCGTGATCAGCATGTTCTCCTCCGACTCCCAGGCGATGGGCCGGATCGGGGAGACCTTCACCCGGGCCTTCCAGACCGCGCACCACAACAAGGACCAGCGCGGCAAGCTGCCGGAGGACTCCGAGCGCAACGACAACTTCCGGGTGCTGCGCTACCTGGCCAAGCTGACCATCAACCCGGCCAGGACCACCGGCATCGCCGAGACGGTCGGCTCGCTGGAGGACGGCAAGCTGGCCGACATCGTGCTCTGGCCGTTCCACTCCTTCGGCGCCAAGCCGTCCCTGGTGATCAAGGGCGGCATGATCAACTGGGGGCAGATGGGCGACCCGAACGCCTCGCTGCCCACGCCGCAGCCGGTCTACTACCGGCCGTCGTTCGGCGCGATGGGCATGGCGCAGCGCAAGAGCAACGTGACCTTCCTGCCCGACGCCGCCATCGCCGCCGGGGTGCCGGAACGCCTCGGCCTGCAACGGCTGATCGCCAAGGTCCGCCACACCCGTACGGTCGACAAGCGGCACATGGTGCGCAACTCGGCGCTGCCCACGATCACCGTGGACCCGGAGACGTACAAGGTCACCGTCGACGGCGAGCACGCCACCATCGCGCCGGCCCAGGAGCTGCCGCTCAACCACCTGTTCTTCCTGGCATGACCTTGCTCGCCCAGCTTCAGCTGACCGACTCGGCCTTTCCCGGCGGCCTCTACACGCTCTCCCACGGGCTGGAGGCGTACACGCAGGCCGGGCCGGTCGACGTCGGCGCGCTGCTGGAGGACGTGCTGCTGCACGCGGCGGGGCCGGGCGACGCCACCGCCCTGGTGCTCATCCACCGGGCGGTGACGGCGGGCGACTGGGACGCGGTCGTGGAGACGGACCGGCGGCTGCACGCGATCAAGCTCAACCGGGAGATCCGCGCCGCCGCCACCAGGACCGGCAACCAGGTGCTCCGCACCGCGACCCTGGTCTTCGCCACCCCGGAGCTCGCCCGGCTCACCGAGCTGGTCGAGACCGGGACCACGCCGGGCAACCACGCCGTCGTCCTGGGCGCCGCCTACGCCGGGCTCGGCGTCCCGGTGGACGACGCGGTGATCGGCGACCTGTACGCGTTCGCCGCGAGCTGGGTCAGCGCCGCCGTCCGGCTCGGCAGGCTCGACTTCCGGCGGGCGCAGGCCACGCTGTACGGCGCGGGGGGCGCGATCGGGCTGGCCGCCGCGCACGCGCTGGCCGCCCGCGGCCCCCTCGACCTGCACGCCGCCACCCCGGTCGCGGACGCCATGAGCGCCGTCCACGAGCGGGCGGAAGCCCGGCTCTTCACCACCTGAAAGGGGGTACGCCATGCACACCCACCACCATCATCACCTGGACCACGACACGCCCCGCGAGCTGGAAGGCGTTCTCAAGGTCGGCATCGGCGGGCCCGTCGGCTCCGGCAAGACGGCCCTGATCGAGGCGCTGGTCCCCATCCTGATCGGGCGGGGGCACAGCGTCGGCGTCATCACCAACGACATCTACACCATGGAGGACGCCGACCACGTCAAGCGCACCCTCGACGGCGTGCTCGACCCGGCGCGCATCGTGGGCGTGGAGACCGGCTCCTGCCCGCACACCGCCGTCCGCGACGACCCCACGATGAACCTGGCCGCCGGGACCGAGATGCTGCGCCGCTTCGGCGACATCGACACGCTGCTGTACGAGAGCGGCGGCGACAACCTCACGCTCACCTTCAGCCCGGTCCTGGCCGACGTGTACGTGTTCGTCCTGGACACCGGCGAGGGCGACAAGATGCCGCGCAAGCGCGGGCCGGGCATCACCGACTCCGACCTGCTCGTCATCAACAAGATCGACATCGCCCCGTACGTGCGCGCCGACCTCGAGGTGATGACCCGCGACGCCCGCCGGGTCCGTGACGGGCGCCCGGTGATCCTCACCGACTCGCTGGAGGGCACGGGCGTGGCGGAGGTCGCGGACTTCATCGCCAGCCGCAGGCCGGTATGGTCGCCGAGCGCGTAGACCGGCTGGCGGCCTCGCACTACACGATCACCTCGATCCCGGAGGACGTGGCGCGGCACGCCGAGGTGCCGCACACGCTGCCGGTCGGCAGTCCGGGCAAGGTCGGCGTGCTCGACCTGGCCTTCGAGCGGCGGGGCGGCCGTTCGGAGCTGACCGGCCACTACCAGAAGGCGCCGCTGCAGATCATGCGGCCGCTCTACTACGACCCCGACCGGCCCGACCTGCCGTACGTGATCGTCATGTCCACGGGCGGGGGAGTGCTGCAGGGCGACCGCTACCGGATCGACCTCGCCTGCGGCGCCGGGGCGTCGACGCACGTGACGACACAGGCCGCCACGAAGATCTACCGGATGGAGCAGGACTACGCCAGCCAGCTCGTCACCATCACGGCGGGGCCCGGCGGCTACGTCGAGTACCTGCCGGACCCGGTCATCCCGTTCACCGGCTCGCGCTTCTACCAGCGGATCAGGGTGACGGCCGACCCCACCGCCACCGTGATCCTCGGCGAGACGATGCTGGCCGGGCGGCTGGCCAGGGGCGAACGGCACGCCTACGACGCCTGCTGCAGCGACCTGGAGGTGTGCGGCCCGGACGGCGAGCTGCTGTTCGCCGACCCGATCAGGCTCGTCCCCGGACGGGCGCCGGTCACCGGCCCGGCCATGTTCGGCGGCCACGGCGTGCTGTCCACCCTGTACGTGATCACGTCCGCGGTGGACGCCGCCGAGCTGGCCGACGCGCTGCACGGGGCGATGGCGGGCAGCGGCCTCACGGGCGGGGCCAGCACGCTGCCGAACCACGCGGGCGCCTGGGCGAGGCTGCTCGGGCCGGAGTCCCCGCCGGTCATCGCGGCGCTGGAACGCCTGTGGGACGTCGCCAGGCGGATGATCACCGGAAGCCCGGCACCCGACAGGCGCAAACCCTGAACCCGGCCGGGCGGGTGTGGGACCTGCTGCGGCCGGAAGGCAAGCCGGACGTCACGGCCGGGCTGGCGGCGGGCGTGCTGATCGTGGTGCCGCTGCTCGCCGGGGCCGCGCTGCACCGGACCTCGCTGGGCGCGGCGGTGACCCTGGCGGCCACGCTCATGCTGTACCCGGCGCCCCAGCCGCTGTCCCGGGTCATGCTCGTGCGCGGGGCGGCGGTCACCGCGGCGGGCGTGTTCGTCTGGCTCGTCGCCGGGCAGCCCTGGCTGCTGGCGGCCGGCGTGACGGCGGCGGCCGTCGCCGGGAGCTTCTGGCCGCTCCTGGGGACGACGGCCGCGCTCGGAGCCCTGCTCATGGCCATCATGGACGACCCCGGCATCGGCGTGCCCGGCCTGGCCCAGCTCGCCGGGGCGGCGTGGGCAGCCCTCGTCGTCCTGCCCCTGGGCCGGCTGTCGGCCACGGTCCCGCCGTCCGAGCTGAGCCTCGCCCGCCGCACCCGGCACGCCGCCCGGCTCGGCGTGCTGGTCGCCGTCTCCATGTCGATCACGGTTCTGCTCGGGCTGCGCGTCGCCGAGGGCCACTGGCTGGTCACCGCGATCCTCGTCACCCTGCGGCCCACCCCGGAGGCCACCGGCACCCGCTACGTCAAGCGGATGCTGGGCGGCCTGGCCGGCAGCGCGCTGGCGGCGCTGATCCTGCTCTGCCGTCCGTCCACCCTGGTCACCGCCCTGTGCGTGGGCGCGGCCGGCACGCTGGCGCACGCCTACCGGGCGGCCAACTACGTCTACTGGTCGATCTGGATGCCGGTCATGGTGCTGCTGCTGGCCGACTTCAGCCATCCGGAGCCGTGGACCGCGTCCGTCGCCCGGCTGGCCATGAACCTCGCGGGCGGCCTGGCCGCACTGGCGGCCGTCCGCTACCTCTGGCCCGACCCCCCATGACACGGTCCGGTCGGCCATGGTCCTGTACGAGCCCGGCGCTCCCGGGCCGCGATCGCCCTGGTCGGCTACCACCGCCGGTGGCCCCGGGGCCCGCCGGCCGTTCGCAGGCCGGCGGGTCCGTGTTCGGCAGGTCAGGCGGCCCTCAGCCAGGCGGGGGTGAACCGGGCGAAGACGATGCCGCCGGTGTCGCCGATCTCGTAGAGCACGCCGACCTGGCCGTTGGCGAGCACGGCCATGGTCGAGTAGCCCGCCGCGCCGGGTTTGACCAGCGCCCTGGCGGGCCAGGTGGTCCCGTCGTCGGTGGAGAGCCGGACGGTCAGGTCGTTGCGGGCGGTCGGGTGGGCGTTGCCGCTGTACAGGACCGTGGCGGTGCGGATCGGCGCGCCGTTCGAGCCGCGCTGCCCGGGGGTGAGGTAGGACAGCTCGTCGGCGTTGCACAGCGGATCGGTCAGCACCGGGCTGGCGGCGGCGCCGCCGAACGTCCGGCCGCCGTCGGCCGAGGTGGCCAGGAAGCGGGAGCGGACGCCGTTGTGCCGCATGTTCTGCGCCACGGCGCCGCCGCTGCGCTCCACGGCCTTGCTCTCGTTGACGTTGCCGCTCGCCGACGAGCCGCGCTGCCAGGTCCGGCCGTGGTCGTCGCTGTAGATGTTGGCGGCGTGGCTGGTCCCGGCGGCGTCGCGGTAGACGATCGGCTGGATCAGCCGGCCGGAGCTGGTCTGGATGCCGTGCCCGGACGACGCGAAGAGCTGCTGCCAGCCCGGGTCCTTCACCGACGGGTTGAGCTCGACCGGGGCGCTCCAGGTGACGCCGTGGTCGGTGCTCTTGACGTACTGGATGTGCAGGCTGTCGGGGTCGTTCGCGGCGTTGGAGCCGGACCCGCCCGACCAGAAGCTGATGCCCGGCCGCGGTGAATAGGTGTAGAAGACGAAGACCTCTCCGGTCGAGCGGTCGACGAGCACGCTCGGGTCCCCGGCGCCCTGGGACGTCGTGGCGGCGTGGTGGATGACGCGCGGCTGCTCCCAGGTGAGGCCGTGGTCGGTGCTGCGCATCAGCACGATCTGGATGTTGTTGGTGCCGCCGCCCAGGTCGTAGGAGCCGTCGACGCGCGCGTCGGCCACGGCGATGACGGTGCCGTTCCCGGTGACGGCCATGCCGGGGATCCGCACCGATCGGACGGTGCCGTCGTAGCGGCCGTTCGGGCCGTTGAGCCCTCTGATGGTGGTGCTGGTGCGGAGCACGGCGGTCGAGTTCAGCTGGGGCGCGTCGGCGGCCAGGCCGCAGCGCGCGACGCCGGAACGCGTGTCGTCGAAGCCTTCCGCCGTGGTCCGCAGGGTGTACGGCGTGCCGGCCGGGACCGTCCAGTAGTGCAGGTAGTTACCGCCCGCGGCGACGGTACGCGTCCAGGGCGAGCCGGTCCGGCCCGGCCAGGTGACGGTGAACGTCTTCGCGGCGCTGGTCCGGTTCTCCAGGGTGAGCTGGAGGCGGCTCTCCGTGCAGTCGAAGCCGACGAGCGCGGACATCCCGCCGCCGCAGTGGAACCTGCCGCTCTGCGTGGTGTCGTGGCCGGTCGGAGTGGTGGTGCGCAGCGTGTACGGTGTGCCGGGGTCGAGCGTCCAGTAGAGCAGCGCGCTGCCTCCGGCGGCCACCGTGCGGGTCCACGGCGATCCGGAGCGGCCGGGCCAGGTCACGGTGTACGTCTGGGTCTGGGCCGACTTGTTGTCCAGGGTGAGCTGGAGCCGGCTGAGCGGGCAGTCTGCTCCGACGGTCGACGAGACGCCGGGGACGGCCGCCAGGGCGGGGGTGGGGACGAAGACCGCCGCGGCGGTGATGGACAGGACGAAAGCTAAGACTCCGCGCAGGAGCCTTCTGGGCAGGGACGTCACGGATCGATCGCTCCTTCGGTTCGGGGGGTTGGAGCCGAGGAGCATCAGACATCAGACGTCCCGTACTGTAAATGCGGGGTGGAGAGCCGTCAATGCCCGCGATTTTCCTTCAGGTGCCGCCGCACCGGCGCGTAGTGGGCGGCGATCGCCTCCGCGAACCCGTGGAGGTCCTCGGCGGAGGCCGCCCGCACGATCGCGCGGTGCGCCGCGACGGTCTCGCGCACCGACTCGGGGGTGGTGGGCATCGTGGGCGCGACGATCGCGTGCACGTCCCAGAAGGCGGCGGTGAGCTGGGTGACCAGCTCGTTGCCCAGAGGCTTCATGAGGAGCAGGTGGAACTCGCGGTCCTGCTCGATGAACGTCTCGCCCGCCCGCGCCCGCTCGTCCATCTCGTCGGTGAGCCTCTCCAGCTCGCCGCGCAGATCCTCGCCCAGGGCGGGGATGATCGCGGAGGCGAGCCCCTGCTCCAGGGTCTGGCGGACCTGGACCAGCTCGGAGAGCACCTGGTAGTCGTCGGACCGGCTGAGCAGCCCTCGGAAGCTCAGGCTCTCGACCAGGGCGGCGAGTGAGAGCTTGCCCACGTACGTGCCGTATCCGTGCCGTACCTCGACGATGTCGAGGGCGGTCAGGGCTTTGATCGCCTCGCGCACGCTGGAGCGGCTCGCGCCGATGGCCGCGCACAGCTCAGCCTCGGTGGGGAGCGCGTCGCCGGGCCGGAGATGGTGGTGCAGGATGTACTGCTTGATGCGCTCGGCCACCTCTCGCTGTCGCAGTTGCGTACCGCGGGACGGTCGCGAGATGGGCTCGATCACGGCCAACATCTTGCCCTTTCGTCCGAAAGTCGTCTACATTCCCCGCATCGGCATCAGACATCAGACGTCATGTGTCCTGTGCCGCACCCGTGACGATACCCCCCAAAACGGTCACCATCAAAGGAGAGGGGTAGCCATGCCCGATCCCGCCCCATCTGTAAACCGCCGCAACTTCCTGCGGCTCGTAGGGGCCATGAGCGCCGCCACCGCCTTCACCGGCTCGCTCGCCGCGTGCTCGGGCCCCGCCTCCACCGGCAGCGCGGCGCCCGCCGCTGCCGCCGACAGCATCGAGGCCGGCATCTCGTACGCCCTGTCGACCGGCTTCGACCCGATGACCTCGTCGGGCGCCACGCCCGTCGCGGCCAACATGCACACCCTGGAGGCGCTGTTCGACCTCGACCCGGTGACCCGCGAGCCGTACGCCGCGCTCGCCGCCGGAGAGCTGGAGAAGGTCGACGACACCACGTACAAGGTCGCCCTGCGCCAGGGTGCCACCTTCCACGACGGCTCCGCGGTGACGGCCGGGGACGTCGCCTTCAGCTTCGAGCGCGTCATGGACCCCGCCAACGCCTCGCTCATGGTGCAGTTCATCCCGTTCGTGGAGAGTGTCACCGCGGTCGACGACGCGACGGCGGAGATCAAGCTCAAGCACGCCTTCCCCCTGCTCAAGGAGCGGCTCGCGGTCGTCAAGATCGTGCCGAGGGCGGTCGTGGAGAAGGACAAGGCCGCCTTCGACGCCAAGCCCGTGGGCTCGGGCCCGTACCGCCTCATCGAGGCGACCAAGGAAGACAAGATCGTCTTCGAGCGGTGGGACCAGTACAACGGGCCGCGCCCCGCGAAGGTCAAGAACATGACGTGGCGGCTGCTGTCCGACCCGTCCGCCCGCGTGACCGCGCTGGAGTCCGGCCGGGTCGCGGTGATCGAGGACGTGCCGTACCTCGACGCCGAGAAGGTCGGCCAGAAGCACAAGCTGGAGGCCGTGCAGTCCTTCGGCCTGATCTTCCTCATGTTCAACTGCGCCGAGAAGCCCTTCGACGACAAGCGGGTGCGCCAGGCGCTGCACTGGGCGATCGACAAGGACAAGGTCATCCGGACGGGCATGCTGGGCAACGCCGCCGCGGCGACCGGTTACGTCCAGGAGTCGCATCCCGCGTACGCCGAGGCGGCCACCGTCTACGGTTACGACCCGGACAAGGCCAAGGAACTGCTCAAGGCGGCCGGGGTCGAGAACCTCCAGGTCACCATGGTCACCACCGACACCGGCTGGGTGAAGGACATCGTCCCGATCATCAAGGAGTCCTGGGACGCCGTCGGCGTGACCACCACGCTCGACATCGGCCAGTCGGGCGGGCAGTACACCAACAAGATCGACCCCGGCAAGTTCCAGGTCCTGGTCGCGCCGGGCGACCCCTCGGTCTTCGGCAACGACATGGACCTGCTGCTGCGCTGGTTCTACGACGGCGTCTGGCCGGAGAACCGCTACCGCTGGAGCGAGACCGCCGAGGCCAAGAAGATGCTGGAGCTGCTCGACGCCGCGGTGCGGACCGACGACGCGGCCGAGCAGAAGAAGCTGTGGAGCCAGGCCGTCGACCTCGCCGCCGAGGAGGTGCCGCTCTACCCGATCCTGCACCGCAAGCTGCCCACCGCGTGGGACGAGAAGGCGCTCACCGGCTTCAAGCCCATCCCGACCACGGGCCTGTCCTTCCTCGACGTCGCCCGCGTCTGACCGCCCCCACGAGAAAGCACCATGTTCGCACTTCTACGGCTGACCGTGAGACGGCTGGTGATCCTGCCGCCCATGCTGCTGGGGGTCACGCTGCTGGTCTTCGTGGTCCTCCAGTTCTCGCCCAACGATCCCGCGTACAACGCACTCGGCGACGGCGCGAGTCCGGAGGCGCGCGCCGCATACAGGGCGGAGCACGGGCTGGACGACCCGCTCCCGCTGCGTTACGTCCGGTTCCTGGGGCAACTGGCGCAGGGCGACCTGGGCTACACCGCCCCGCCGGCGACGCCGGTGATCGACCGGGTCGTCACGGCCTTCCCGCTCACGATCCAGCTCACCGTGCTGGGCCTGGTGCTCGCCGTGGCCGGCGCCCTGGCCTTCGGGGTCACCGGCGCGCTCCACCGCGACCGGTGGCCCGACCAGGTGACCCGCGTGCTGTCCATCGCGGGGGTGGCGATGCCCTCCTTCTGGCTGGGCATCCTGCTCATCCAGGAGTTCGCGCTCGGCGTTCCGATCTTCCCGACCGGCGGCTACGTCAACCCCGCCGACTCCCTCACCGGCTGGCTCCTGTCGATGGCCCTGCCCGCGATCGCGATCGCCGTCCCGACGGCGGCCTCGCTGTCGCGCCTGGTGCGCACCTCGATGGTGGAGGAACTGGACAAGGACTACGTCCGCACCGCCACCGGCAACGGCCTGCCCCGCGCGATCGTCGTACGCGGCGCGCTGCGCAACGCGCTCATCACCCCGCTCACCGTGCTCGGCCTGCGGGTCGGCTACCTGCTGAGCGGCGCCGTGGTCATCGAGACGATCTTCGACCTGCCCGGCATGGGCAAGCTCATCCTCGAAGGCGTCACGAACGGCGACGTGGCCCTGGTGCAGGGCGCGGTGCTGACGATCGCGGTGGCGTTCCTCCTCGTGAACCTCGTCGTCGACCTGCTCTATCTGCTCGTCAACCCACGGATCAGGGCGGTGTGAGATGCTCCGACCAGGCCTGACCGCCCGGCTGTCCAGCCCCGGCATCCGCTTCACGCGCCTCTCCCCGGTCGCCGTCGTCTCCCTCGCCGTGCTGGCGGCGATCGCGCTCTTCGCCGTGCTGGCGCCGCTCTTCGCCGGCGATCCGCTCGCGACCGGCACACCCGCCGTCCCGCCCGGCGCCGACCACTGGCTCGGCACCGACAGGACCGGGCGTGACGTCTTCGCCAGGATCGCGCACGGCGCGCAGTCCTCCCTCCTCATCGGCCTGGGCGCCACCGCGCTCGCCGTCGCCGCCGGCGCGGTGCTGGGCAGCCTCGCGGCCACCTCGCGCAAGGCCGTCAGCGAGGGCATCATGCGCGTCCTCGACGTGGTCATGGCGTTCCCCGGCATCGCGCTCGCCGCGGTGCTGGTGGCGGTCTTCGGCCGCCACCTGCCCGTCCTGATCGGCACGATCGCCTTCCTGTACGTGCCGCAGCTGACACGGGTGGTGCGGGCCAACGTCCTGGCGCAGTACGGCGAGGACTACGTCGCCGCCGAGAAGGTCATCGGCGCCACCAGGCCGCACATCCTGGTCAGGCACGTCGCCGTCAACTGCGCCGCGCCCATCATGGTGTTCGCCACCGTGCTGGTGGCCGACGCGATCATCTTCGAGGCCAGCCTCTCGTTCATCGGCGCGGGCATCCAGGACCCGGCGCCGAGCTGGGGCAACGTGCTGGCCTACGGCCGGCAGCTCGTCCTGGCCGGCGGCTGGTGGGCCACGTTCTTCCCCGGCCTGGCGATCCTGGTCACGGTGCTCGCGCTCAACCTGCTCGCCGAAGGGCTCACCGACGCGTGGGCCGCGCCCCGCTCCGCCCGGCGCGCCGCCGCACCGGCCGGCGACGAGGCGGCGGCGGCCGTACCCGCCGAGGAGAGCACCGAGACCGGGGACGCGCTCGCCAGGCTCGCCGTCGTGGCGGGCGAGCGCCCGCCACGCGTCCCGCCGCTGCCGCCCGGAGCCGCGCCGCTGCTGTCGGTCGAGGACCTGACCATCCGCTTCCCGCAGCGGTACGGGGACGTCCCGGTCGTCCAGTCGCTCTCCTTCGACGTACGGGTGGGCGAGACGCTCGGGCTGGTGGGCGAGTCCGGCTGCGGCAAGAGCCTGACCAGCCTGGCCATCATGGGTCTGCTGCCCCGCGCCGCGCAGGTGAGCGGCCGGATCGTCTACGACGGCCGCGACATCCTGCACCTGCCGCCAGGCGAACGGCGGGCGATCTCCGGCCCGGAGATCGCCATGGTCTACCAGGACGCCATGTCGTCGCTGAACCCGTCGGTCCTCGTGGGCACCCAGCTGCGCCAGCTCACCAAGAGGGGCGGCACCCGTACGCCGGAGCAGCTCCTCGAACTCGTGGGCCTGGACCCGGCGCGCACCCGGCGCAGCTACCCGCACGAGCTGTCCGGCGGCCAGCGCCAGCGCGTGCTGATCGCGATGGCCCTGTCCCGCGGCCCGCGGCTGCTGGTCGCCGACGAGCCCACCACGGCGCTCGACGTGACCGTGCAGGCGCAGGTGGTGGAGCTGCTGGTCGAGCTGCGGGACGAGCTCGGCTTCGCGATGCTGCTCGTCTCGCACGACCTCGGCCTGGTCGGTCAGCTCGTGCACCGGATCGCCGTGATGTACGCCGGCCAGCTCGCCGAGATCGGCACGACCGGCTCGCTCCTGTCCGGCGCCGAGCACCGCTACGCCCGGGGCCTGCTCGGCTCGGTGCTCTCCCTGGAGAGCGGGGCCAAACGGCTGCACCAGGTGCCCGGCGTGGTGCCCGCGCCCCGCGACTTCGGGCCCGGCTGCCGCTTCGCGGGCCGGTGCGCGGCCGCGGACGCGACCTGCCGCACCGCCCCGCCGCCGCTGGCCGGCGACCCGCACGACCACGCGCGGGCCTGCTTCCACCCCGGAGGGGGACAACGGTGAACGAACCAGTCGTCAGCCTCGAACACGTGCACGTGGTGCACACCGCGCGCAGCGGCGGCCTGGTGCGCCGCGACAAGGTGCACGCACTCACCGACGCCACCGTCTCCGTCGGCCGGGGCGAGATCCTCGGCGTGGTCGGCGAGTCGGGATGCGGCAAGTCCACCCTCGCCAAGGTGGTGGTCGGCCTCCAGGCGCCCACCTCGGGCACGGTGCGCTTCCGCGGCGAGGACCTGTGGACGCTGCCGGTACGGCGCCGCCGGCGGGACTTCGGCGCCGCCGTGGCCATGGTGTTCCAGGACGCCTCCACCGCGCTGAACCCCCGCCTGGCCGTGCGCCGCATCCTGCGCGACCCCCTCGACGTGCACCGGCGCGGCACGCCGAAGCAGCGCGAGGAACGCGTGCGCGACCTGCTCGACCTCGTCGGGCTGCCCGGCCACGTCGCCGAGGCGCTGCCCGGCCAGCTCTCCGGCGGCCAGCGCCAGCGGGTCGCCGTGGCGCGCGCCCTGACCCTCGAACCCGACGTGATCGTCGCCGACGAGCCCACCAGCGCGCTGGACGTCTCCGTCCGCGCCCAGGTGCTCAACCTCCTGCTCGACCTGCGCACGAGCCTGGGGCTCGGCCTGGTGTTCATCTCCCACGACATCCAGACGGTCCGCTACCTCGCCGACCGGATCGCGGTCATGTACCTCGGCCGCGTGGTCGAGGAGGGGCCGGTCGCCGACGTGGCCGGCCGGGCGCGCCACCCGTACACGCGGGCCCTGTTCTCGGCCACGCCCAGCCTGCTCGACGACACCGAACGGATCGTGCTCACCGGCCCGGTCCCGTCCGCCACCCACCCGCCGTCCGGTTGCCCGTTCCGCACCCGTTGCTGGAAGGCCACCGAGGCGTGCGCGCAGGAGTTCCCGCCCGCCACTCAGGCGGAGGCGCACTTCTGGCACTGCGTCCACCCCGAATCGCCCGTAAGGAGCCTTCTTTGAGCCCCCGCAAGCCCCGCTTCAGCGGCGTCATCCCGCCGGTCGTCACCCCTCTGACGCCGGACGGCGAGATCGACGCCGCGTCACTGGAGCGGCTGGTCGAGTTCCTGATCGAGGCGGGCGTCAGCGGCCTGTTCGCCCTCGGCAGCTCAGGCGAGGCGGTCTTCCTCACCGACGCCCGCCGGGACAAGGCGCTGGAGGTCGTGGTGCGGGCGGCCGCCGGCCGGGTGCCCGTGCTCGCCGGCTGCATCGAGACGACGACCGGCCGCGTGATCGAGCGGGCGGAGATCGCCAGGAAGCTCGGCGCGGACGCCGTCGTGGTGACCGCGCCGTTCTACGCCCGCATCCATCCCGTCGAGGTCGACCGGCACTTCCGCGCCGTCAGGGCCGCCGTGGACCTGCCGCTCCTGGCCTACGACGTGCCGGTGTCGGTGCACACCAAGCTCACCGCCGACCTGGTGCTCTCCCTGGCCGCGGACGGGGTCGTCGACGGGCTCAAGGACTCCAGCGGCGACGACGTGGGGTTCCGCCAGGTGGTCCTGCGGGCCGCCGGGCTCGCCGGGTTCTCGGCGCTGACCGGGCACGAGGTCGTGGTCGACGCGATGATGCTCGCCGGGGCCGACGGCGCCGTGCCCGGCCTGGCCAACGTCGACCCGCACGGTTACGTACGGCTGCTGCGGGCCTGCGCCGACGGGCGCTGGGCCGACGCCAAGTCCGAGCAGGACCGTCTGACCCGGCTGTTCCGCATCGTCGAGGCGGCCTCCCCTGCCACCGCCGGCGGCAGCACGCGGGGCGTCGGGGCGTTCAAGACCGCGCTGGCCCTGCGCGGGGTCATCGGCCACGCGGCCGTCGCCGCGCCGATGCGCGAGCTGACCGCCGACGAGGGCCGCGCCGTCGCCGCCCATCTGGAGGAGGCCGGGCTGCTGTGAGCCTCGTCGTCGGCGTGGACATCGGCGGCACGAAGATCGCCGCCGGCCTGGTCGACCACTCCGGCACCCTCCTGGCCACGGCCACCCGCCCCACCCCCGCCACCGAAGGCCCCGAGGCCATCCTCACCACCGCCACCGCCCTCATCCACACCCTCACCGAGAGCCGCGGGGTTGCGATCGCGGCCGGTAGTGCGGAGGTCGGTCGTGACCTCCGCGATGGCCGGGGGTCCGTGGGCTCGGACGGTGGTGCGGAGTTCGGTGGAGGCCTCCGCGATGGCCGGGGGTCCGTGAGGGCGGGTGGTAGTGCGGAGGTCGGGCGTGACCTCCGCGATGGGACCGTGGATCCGGCTGGTGTCGGGGGTCTCGGTGGCCGGGGGGTTGTGACCGCGGTCGGTGTCGGTAGTGCTGGGGTGGTCGATCCGGGGCGTGGTGTGGTGGTCTCGGCGACCGGGGCGCTGGCTGGGTGGGCGGGGACCGATCTGCGTGGCGAGCTGTCGCGCAGGCTCGGGGTGCCGGTGGTGGTCGGCAACGACGTGCACGCGCACGCGCTCGGCGAGCAGTGGCGCGGTGCCGCCGCCGGCCGGGAGGACGTCCTGCTGGTCGCGGTCGGCACCGGCGTCGGCGCCTCGGTCATGCTCGGTGGGCGGGTCCGGCACGGGGCGCACGCTGTGGCCGGTCACGCGGGCCATGTGCCGGTGGCGGCGGCGGCCGGGAGGCCGTGCCCGTGCGGCGGGCAGGGGCATGTGGAGGCGGTCGCGTCCGGCCCCGCCCTGATTGGTGAGTACCGTCGCCGGGGCGGTACGGACGCCGCGGACCTCGCCGGGGTGGCTCGGTTGGCTGCGGCCGGGGATCCTCTAGCCGCGGACGTCCTGGCCGAGGGCGGGGCCGCGCTCGGTTCGCTCATCGGCGGGCTGATGAACGTCATCGACCCCGAGATCGTGGTCATCGGGGGAGGGGTCGCCGGATGCGGCGAACCGTGGTGGCGACCGCTGCGCGCCGCCATCGCCGCCGAGGTACTGCCCGCACTGCGAGACGTCCCGGTCGAACCCGCCGCCCTCGCCGGCGCCGCCGCCCTGCTCGGCGCCGCCCGCATGGCCCTGGAAGCGTCCCCATGACCGACACCACTTTCCGCTTCGCGCCGCCCCGCTTCGCGCCGGCCCGCCGTGCGCTGGCCCCGCTGGGCGGTTGGAACCGTACTGGACGCGCGAGTGATCGGCCCGCTTCGCGCGAGCACCATCGAGGATTCGCGCGAGCACCATCGAGGAGGATCATGACGTCGGCCGCTGAGCACCCTGCGCTGGCCGCTATTCGGGGCCGTCTGGTGGTGTCGTGTCAGGCGTACCCCGGGGAGCCGATGCGTGACCCGGACACGATGTGCCGGGTGGCGCGGGCGGTGGCCGCCGGCGGGGCGGCGGGGATCCGGGCGCAGGGGCTGGAGGACCTGCGGCGGATCCGCGCGGCGCTGGACCTGCCGCTCATCGGCCTGTGGAAGGACGGCGACGGCGACGTCTTCATCACGCCGACCCTCGACCACGCGCTCGCCGTCGCCGCGACCGGCGTGGACATCGTGGCCGTGGACGGCACCCGCAGACCGCGCCCCGACGGCCGCACGCTCGCCGAAACCGTCAAGGCCGTGCACGACCGTACCGGCCGGCTGGTGATGGCGGACGTCTCCACGTACGAGGAAGGGATCGCCGCCGCCGAGGCAGGCGCGGACGTGGTCGGGACGACCCTGTCCGGGTACACGGCGTACTCCCGCCCGGGACCCGGCCCCGACCTCGAACTGGTCGCCGGGCTCGCCCGCGACCTGCCCGTCCCGGTGATCGCCGAGGGGCGGGTCCACACAGCGGAGCAGGCCGCCGCAGCCGTCGAGGCGGGCGCGTACGCCGTGGTCGTCGGCACCGCCATCACCCACCCGACGACCATCACCCGCTGGTTCGCCGACAGGGTGACGAGGCCGGGGGCGTGACAGCCATGGTTCCGGCAGAATCGTCCCCGGGCACCCGGTGCAGCCGGGAGGCGTACGACGTCTGACGTCCTATGCTTAGGGTGCACGCCAGAGACCGGCATCGCGGGAAAGGCAGAAGATGGCGCTGGACTTCCCTGGACCCGCCACGGGGCGGCATCCGTTGCGGCGGCAGGAGGTGACGGAGCAGATCAAGGCGTTCATCCTGCGGAACCATCTGAAGCCCGGCGATCCGCTGCCCACCGAGTCCGTGCTCTGCGAGAGCTTGGGGGCGAGCCGCTCCAGCGTGCGTGAGGCGATCAAGACGCTGAGCGCCCTCGACATCGTGGAGGTGCGGCACGGCCACGGCATGTACGTCGGCCGCCTGTCCCTGGTGGCCCTGGTGGAGAGCCTCGCCTTCCGCGTCCAGCTGAGCAGCCGCGACGACTTCACCGTGCTCGGCGAGGTGATCGGCGTTCGTCAGCTGCTCGAACAGGGCCTGGCGGCCTCCCTCGTGGCGGCTCTGGAGGAGCCCCACTTCGACGCCCTGGCCGCGCTGGTGTCCGAGATGCGCGAGCTGGCCGACAAGGGGGAGACGTTCGTCGAGCAGGACCGCGCCTTCCACCTGCTGCTCATGGAGCCGCTGAAGATCGACCTCGTCCAGCAGCTCACCGGGGCGTTCTGGGACGTCCACAGCATGGTCGCCCCGTTGCTGGCCCCGTCCACCGCCGACGGACGGGAGACGGCCGACGCGCACGCGGAGATCGTGGCGGCCGCCCGGCGGCGCGACGTGGCCGCCTTCCAGGCGGCGATCGAGGCCCACTACGGGCCCGTGCGCAAACAGCTCGCCACCCACCTGCGGGATTCCGGGAACGCCGTGGACGGACGACCTGAGGGCCGGTGACGATCCCGCTGATGCTCGGAGACCGACGAGCCATCAGACGTACGAGGATCAGCAGGTAGGTCACGAGCCGGGGCGGAGAAGCACCCTGGACGTCAGCGCGCCGCGGGCACCAGCAGGGTGGTCAGCAGGTCGTCGAGGCTGACGATGCCGATCGTGGCGTCGTCGTCGCGGACGAGCGCGAGCTGGCTGTGGCCGGCCCGGAGCGCCGACACCGCGTCCGACACCGAGGCGCCCGCGTGCAGGGCCGGGACGCGGTAGGCGAGCTGCTCGGCGGTGACGTCGCGGGAGCGGCGGCGCGCCAGGTAGGCGTCGCGGATGTGGACGACGCCCAGCGGCGCCGCGGCGGGGCCGACGATCAGGCGCGAGCGTCCGGCGCTCAGGCAGGCGTCGACCACGTCCTGGGCCGAGGCGGCGGCGGGCACGCCGACGATCCGGTCGATCGGGGTGATCAGCCCGGCGATGCCGGTGTTCGGGGCGTGCAGGGCCTGGGTGAGCACGGCGTGGTCGTCGGCCTCGATGAGCCCGAGCCTGCGCGACTCCTCCACCAGGTGCTGGAGCTGCTCGGGGGTGCGCGGGTTGGCGTCACCCTCCCGGGGCCGGACCTTGAACAGGCGGAGCAGCGCGTCGCTGACGGCGTTCAGCACGCTGATCACGGGACGGACGACCAGCGTGAAGCCGCGGAACGGCAGCGCCAGGACGGTGGCCGAGCGCTCCGGATGAGCGATCGCCCAGGACTTGGGCGCCATCTCGCCGAGGACCATGTGCAGGAAGGTCACGATGGCCAGCGCGATGACGAAGGCGACCGCGTGCGCGGCGGCCTCGGGCAGCCCGGCGGCGTGGAACAGCGGGGTGAGCGTGCCGGCGATGAGCGGCTCGGAGACCACGCCGAGGCCGAGCGAGCAGAGCGTGATGCCGAGCTGGGCGCCGGCCAGCATCAGCGACAGCTCCTTGATCCCCGCCAGCGCCGCCGCGGCGGACCGGCTGCCCTGCGCGGCGGCCTTCTCCAGGCGGTGGCGCTTGGCGGCGACCAGGGCGAACTCGGCGGCGACGAAGAAGCCGTTGCCGGCCAGCAGGAACAGGGTGAGGGCCAGGCCCAGGGACAGGTTCACGACTGCTGCTCGCCTTCGTGCCGGTACGGGGTGAGGCGGACGCGCTCGGGGACGTGGCGGTTCAGGGTCAGCACCTCGATGCGGGCGTGGGTGGGCGCGCCGGGGTCGAGGGTGGCGGGCAGGTCCGCGGTGATCACGTCGCCGGGCACGGCGAAGCGGCCCAGCCGGTGCAGGATGAGCCCGGCCAGCGTGTCGTAGTCGTCCTCGTCCGGCAGACTCAGGTCCGTGGCCAGGGCGATCTCGTCTATCCGCAGGCCCGCGTCCAGCTCCCAGCCGTCGCCGCGGCGCACCGCGGCGGGCGTGTCGGCGTCGTTCTCGTCGGCGATCTCCCCGACCAGCTCTTCGGCGACGTCCTCCCAGGTGACCAGGCCGGCCAGGCCGCCGTGCTCGTCGACCACGCAGGCCACCTCCTCGCCGCGCGCGTGGAGCTGGCCGGCCAGGTCCGGCAGCGGCTGCGAGAACGGCACGACGAGCACCTCGCGGGCCAGGTCGCCGACCCGGGTGGTGGCCGCCGCGCCGGTCGGCACGGCGGCGACGTCCCGCAGGCTGACCAGCCCGGCGACGTCGTCCAGCGTGGCGCCGAGCACCGGATAGTGCGTGTGGCCGTGGGCGGCGATGAGCTCGTCCAGCTCGGCGACGGTCGCCGACGCGGCGACGGCCACCACGTCGGCCCGGGGCACCATGACCTCTTCGGCGGTGTGGTCGGAGAAGGCGAGCGCCCGCTCCAGCACGTCGGCCTGGCTGCCGGGCAGGTGGCCGTGCGCCTCGGACTCGCCGATGATGTGGCCGAGCTCCTCCAGGGTGGCGCCGTGGTGCAGCTCCTCGACCGGCTCGATCCCGACCGCGCGCAGCAGCCTGTTGGCGGTGGCGTCGAACAGCTTGATGATCGGCCCGGCCACGGCCAGGTAGATCAGGGTCGACGAGGCCAGCGCGCGGGCCAGCGGCTCCGGCCTGGCCAGCGCCAGGTTCTTCGGGGCGAGCTCGCCGATCACCATCTGGATGATCGTGGCGAGCGCGAACCCGATCGCCAGCGCCACCGCGTCCACCGCGCCCGCCGGCATGCCGAGCGCGGTCAGGGCGGGTGAGATCAGGTCGGCCAGGGCCGGGCGGGCGATGAAGCCGACCACGAGCGCGGTGACGGTGATGCCGAGCTGCGCGCCGGACAGCATGAACGACAGCCGCTCCAGCACCTTGACGGCCTTGGCCGCCTTCTTGTCGCCTGCGGCCGCCTGCTGCGTCAGCGCGAGCCGGTCGGCGGTGACGTAGGCGAACTCCTGGGCGACGAAGTAGCCGGTGGCCAGGGTGAGGACGAAGATGGCCACCAGGCCCAGCGCGACGCTCATCGCGCGCACCCCCGTCCCGGCACCGCGCCTCGGCACTCAATCGTGTTCAGGTCAGCCGGCACCGGCTCCACCATCTCTTTCCTTTCGAAGCCGGGGCCTGGACCTGCGACCGGCGAGTGGGCGCGTGCCGGACAAACCGTCCGCACGCGCCGTTTTCGACGCTAGCCGATCGTGCGGCCCCGGCTGCCACCAGGCCACATCTTCCCAGGCAACAAGCAGGAAAGGGACCTATCGGTGGCCCGCGTGCCCCCAGTCCAGCAGAGCCTGCGCGGTCTGGAAGCGGCGGCCGGAGTCGGTCTCGCCGAGGATCACGCCGACCAGGCGGTTGCCGTCGCGCTCGCCGGCGAAGGCGAGCGTGTAGCCCGCGTCCCTGGTGTAGCCGGTCTTCACGCCGAGGGCGCCCGGCGCGGCGAGGAGGCGGTTGGTGTTCTTCCACGCGTACGAGCCGTGCTCGGACGTCGACTCCACGGCGTGGTACCGGGTCGAGGTGATCTTCTTGAGGGTCGGGTCGTCCAGCGTCGCCTTGGCGAGTGTCGCCTGGTCGCGGGCGGTGGAGTGGCCGCCGCCCTGGTAGGGCATGCCGTCGGCGTTCACGTACACGGTGTCGGTCATGCCGAGCTTGCGGGCGGTGTCGTTCATCTCGGCGACGAACCCGGGCACGCCGGGGCCGTAGGCGCGGGCGAGCGCGTGCGCGGCGTCGGCGCCGGACGGGAGCATCAGCCCGTACAGCAGGTTCTCGACGGTGAGGGTGTCGCCGGCGCGCAGGTGGGCCACCGACGCGCCGCCCTGGCTGCCGTACTCGACGTCCTCGGCGGTGATCGTGACCTTGTCCGTCGGCTTGGCCTGCTTGAGCACGGTGTAGGCGGTCATCGCCTTGGTGAGGCTGGCGACCGGCCTGCGCAGGTCGGCCTCCTTGCTGAAGTGCACCTCGCCGCTCTTCGCGTCCATCAGGTACGCGGCGCTGCCGGCCACGGAGGGGGCGTTGGCGAGGGGCCGCTCGACGGCCGCGGCCGGAGTGGCGGCCTGGGCGGCGCCGGCGGCGGTGGTCATGGCGCCCGCGGCTACGGCGAGGCCGAGCAGGGCGCTGCTGATCCGATGGCTGATCCGATGGCTGATCCGATGGGTGAGACGCATGAGGGGATTGCTCCTAGCTTCCATGCCGCCTACCGGGTTAGCTGACGGGTTCGGGCGTGGAAGTGCCCTACGGCGCGAGATCGGGCGCCGATTCACCCCGGAATGAGAGTGGGTCCCCGGCTCCGCCGGATGGCGGATTAGGCGGCCGCGCGAAGGCGCGGTCCGGGCAGAACGCAGCGGTCGCATGGCGGACCCCGCTGCTGCAAGCCTCAAACGTAGCAAAAAGGCACAAAACGGTCAAATGTTCGCCTATGAAGCTCAGTACGTGGCGCGTCCGCCGCTGATGTCGTACACGGCGCCGGTGGAGAAGCTGACCTTGTCGGAAGCCAGCCAGGCGATCAGCTCGGCGACCTCCTCGGGGCGGCCGACGCGGCGCATCGGGATGAGCCCGGTGATGTGCGCCAGCGCCTCCGGGCCGGTGTCGGCGTTCATCGGGGTCTCGATGACGGCCGGGGCGATCACGTTGGCCAGCACGCCGCTGGTGGCGAGTTCCTTGCCGAGCGACTTGGTCAGCGCGATGACGGCGGCCTTCGAGGCGGAGTACGGCGCCATGTCGGGGTTGCCGTCCTTGCCGGCCATGCTGGCGATGTTGACGACGCGGCCCCACCCGCGCTCGCGCATGCCGGGCACGAAGGCGCGGCAGGTGTGGAAGGTGCCGTCGACGTTGACCTCGAAGGTGCGCCGCCAGCCGTCGAGCGGGAGCTGCCAGAGCGGGGCGTTGGGGCCGACGATCCCGGCGGAGTTGACCAGGATGTCGACCGGGCCGATCTCGTCGGCGGCGGCCTGGACGGCGGCGGCGTCGGTGACGTCCACGACCAGGTCCGCGCCGTCGGCGACGTCGAGGGTGACGACCCGGACGCCGTCGGCTTCCAGGCGGACGGCGGCGGCTCTGCCCAGGCCGCTGACCCCGCCGGTGATGAGAGCGGTGCGCATGTCTCTTTCCAATAGTTGGAACCGATAACACATGAGTGGAACTGTCTGCGAGGCTAACCGGCTCCCGCCGCCTGAGGGAAGGCTTCTCCGGGAGCAACTTCCGTTTCCTGGAACGACGGTCTAACGTACGGAATATGCCCGAATGGACGGAGGAGCAGCGGCTCGTAGGCTCCGATCGCGTGCTGGCGGTGCTCGCGGAGCTGGCCCGTCACCCCGACGGGGTGGGGCTGGAGGAGATGGCGCGGGCGGTGGACAGCTCGAAGCCGACGGTGCACCGCGCGCTGGCCTCGCTGCGCCGGGCCGGGTTCGCCAGCCGGCACGGACACGGCCGCTACGTGCTCGGCGACGAGTTCCTGCGCATGGCCTTCGCCCACCACGAGGCCCGCCCCGACCACGTCCGGGTGACCCCGATCCTTGAGGCGCTGTGCGACCGGTACGGCGAGACGGTGCACTACGCGGTGCTCGACGGCCCCTGGGTCGTCTACCGCTCCAAGCTCGACCCGCCGTCCGGGGCGGTGCGGCTGAGCTCCGTGGTGGGCGGCCGCAACCCGGCCCACTGCACCGGCGTGGGCAAGATGCTGCTGGCCGCCGCACTGCCCGACGAGGACGCGGTGCGCGCCTGGGTGGGCGACAGGACGCTGGAGCGGCCCACCGGCCGCTCCATCGGCACGGCCGGGGAACTGCACGCCGAGCTGGTACGGGTCCGCAGGCAGGGCTATGCCGTCGACGACCAGGAGAACGAGCCGGGCGTCAACTGCCTGGCGGTCCCGGCCTACCTGACCTCGCCCACCGTGCCCAGCGGTGCGATCAGCATCAGCGGCCTCGCCTACCGCACCCCCGTGCGGGCGCTCGTGGACGACCTGCCCGCCATCCTCGCCATCGTCTCCGGCGATCGGCCCCCTTCCAGCTAACGGAGAAGACACGTGCAGCTCATGCGCATCGGCGCGCCAGGCGCCGAGAAGCCCGTCGTCCGCGTGGACGAGACCCACTACATCGACGTCTCCGACGTCACCCCCGACTTCGACGAGCGGTTCTTCGCCCGGGGAGGCGCCGCCCTGCTCGCCGACCGGGTCGCCGCGGGCCGGCGCCGCGCGTTCGCCGGCGAGCGCGTCGGCGCCCCGATCGCCAGGCCGCACCAGATCCTCTGCATCGGCCTCAACTACAGCGACCACGCCGCCGAGACCGGCCAGGCCGTCCCCGACGAGCCGATCCTGTTCACCAAGTCGCCCAACACCCTGGTCGGGCCGTACGACGACGTGCGCATCCCGCGCGGCTCCACCAAGACCGACTGGGAGGTCGAGCTCGGCATCGTCATCGGCAGGCGCACCTCCTACCTCGACTCGGTGGAGGAGGCCCGCGACGCCATCGCCGGCTACTGCGTGGTCAACGACGTCAGCGAGCGCGCCTTCCAGATGGAGCGCGGCGGCCAGTGGAGCAAGGGCAAGTCCGCGGAGACCTTCAACCCGGCCGGTCCCTGGCTCGTCACCCCTGACGAGATCGCCGACGTCACGAACCTCGGCATGTGGCTGACGGTCAACGGCGTGCGCCGCCAGACCGGCACCACCAAGACGATGATCTTCGACCCGTACGTCATCGTGCACCACCTGAGCCAGTTCATGGTGCTGGAGCCGGGGGACCTGATCAACACCGGCACCCCGCCCGGCGTCGGCATGGGCCAGAACCCGCCCGTCTGGCTCCGGCCCGGCGACGTGATGGAGCTCGGCATCGACGGCCTGGGCAGCCAGCGCCAGAAGGTGATCGGCCCCCGGTGACGCGGGCGCTGGTGCTGACCGGCCCGGGGGAGGCGGAGGTCCAGGAGGTCGAGCCGCCGGTCGCCGCGCCCGGGGAGGTGGTGGTGGACGTCGAAAGGGCCGGCGTGTGCGGCACCGACGTCGAGCTGTTCACCGGCCACATGAGCTATCTGAGCACCGGCCGGTCCCGTTACCCGTTACGGCCGGGCCACGAGTGGTGCGGGCGCGTCACGGCCGCCGGCGAGGGCGTGGACCCCGCCTGGCTCGGCCGCCGCGTCACCGGCGACACCATGCTCGGCTGCGGCCACTGCGCCCGCTGCCGCGCCGGCCGCCACCACGTGTGCGCCGAGCTGGCCGAGATCGGCATCAGCCGGGGCCGCCCCGGCGCGCTGGCCGAACAAGTCGCCGTGCCCGTCACCGCCCTGCACCGGCTGCCGGACACCGTGGACCCCGCGCTCGGCGCCCTCGTCGAGCCCGGCGGCAACGCGCTGCGGGCCGTCCGCGGCCCCGCCCTGGATCCGGGCGAGCGGCTGCTGGTCCTGGGGACTGGCACGATCGGCCTGCTCGCGGCGCTGTTCGCCCGCGCCCAAGGCGTCGAGGTCCACCTGATGGGCCGCGACCACGAGGGCCTGCGCCTGGCCGCGGACCTCGGCTTCACCGGCGCCTGGACCAGGGCGTCGCTGCCCGCGCTGCCCTGGCACGCCGTCATCGACGCCTCCAACGCGCCCGGACTGCCCGCACTCGCGCTCGACCTCGTCGAACCCGCCGGCCGCCTCGTCTACATCGGCCTGGCCCGGACCCCGTCCACCCTCGACACCCGCGACCTCGTGCTCAAGGACGTCACCGCCGTCGGCATCCTGGGCGGCTCGGCCGGTCTGGCCGGCGCGATCGCCGCCTACGCCGACGGCTCGGTGGACGCCCGCCCGCTGGTCGCGGCCACGGTCGGCCTCGCCGAGACGGCCGGCGTCCTCGCCGGCCGCCGTCCCGGAGGCGCCGGTCCGAAGATCCACATCGACCCCCGGCGCTGACGCCGCCTGGACAACCCTTCGCTCGGCATGATCACATATGGCGCTGTTCGCTTGCGTCTCCAAGTGAAAGGCGTTCACGTGTTAAAACGAAGCGTTACGGGGCTCTTAGCCCTTGTCGTCCTGGTCCTCGGTACCGGCATGCCGGGCGCGGCGGCGGACGGCGGCGCCCCCACAGACCCCGGGCCCGTCTACAAGACGGTCACCGACAAGAGCGCGAAGCTCTCCCTCCAGACGTTCGGACGCCCGGACGGGAAGGACATGGTCTTCCGGATCTCCGGCTCGGTGTACGCGAACATCGAGGGCAACAGCCTGGACCCGGAGCTGCGCCACGGCCAGAAGCTCTTCAACATCGAGGGCTACAACATCCGGCGGCTGTACCGGGTCCCCGGGACGACCCAGCTCTACCAGCTCTCCCGCGAGATCGTCTTCTACACCGACCCGGCCGACCCGAAGCACGTCGTGCGCACGTGGAAGAACCCGGTCGACGGCAAGACGTATCCCGTCGTCCCCATCAACAACGACACGGTCAACTTCGGCCCGTTCCCGATCACTTCCTCCTACGTCGGCCCGCCGCTGCAGCGCCTGCACGACGAGACCGTGTGGACCAGCGACATCCCCGTGCGGACGGACTTCGGCGCCACCCTCGGCGAGCGGTTCGGCCTGGTCGGCGGCGTGTACGCGGCGCAGGAGATGTTCGACTTCTCCGTGGACGACCGCGAGGTGGCGGCCCGCACCAAGCCCGGCGTCCCGTCCGGCGCGATGAAGACGAAGATCAGCTGGTCGCGGACCAGCCCGTGGGCGCCGTTCATGTGCCTGGCGGAGACCGACGTGCGCGGCCAGCTCACCTACCACGCCCGCAGCTGGTCGCTGAGCTCGTACGCCGACATCGAGCCGTGGCTGCGGGCCGAGGTCGAGAAGAGCCATCCGCTGTACAAGGCCGCCCCCGGCGCGCCTGGGCCGAGCGAGAACTCGTGGACCTCCTTCTACAACAAGCAGCTCGGCAAGGGCGCCACCACCTGGGCAGGCTGGTGCGCCGCCAACGGCCGCGCCTGAACCGCCCGCCAAGGCGGAGCCACGACGGCTCCGCCTGGTAGGACGCGTCAGGCCACGGGATGCGGCGCGGTGCGGGACCGGGTGGCCATCAGGTGGTCGATGAGCGCCAGCAGCACGTCGCGCCCCGCCGCCCGGTCGCGGGCGTCACCGAGCACCAGCGGCACCTGCGGGTCGAGGTCGAGCGCCTTGCGGATCTCCTCCCGCGTCCGGTCACGGACACCGTGGAAGCAGTTGACGCCGACGACGAAGGGGATGCCGCGGCTCTCGAAGAAGTCGATCGACGCGAAGCTCACCTCCAGCCGGCGGGTGTCCACCAGGACGACCGCGCCCATCGCCCCGTTGACGAGGTCGTTCCACATGAACCAGAAGCGCTCCTGGCCGGGCGTGCCGAACAGGTAGAGCACGAGCTGCCTGTTGATGGTGATGCGGCCGAAGTCCAGCGCGACGGTGGTGGTGGACTTGCCGCCCACGCCCTCCAGGTCGTCGACGCCGACACTGGCGTGGGTCAGGTACTCCTCCGTGCGCAGGGGGGCGACCTCGCTCACCGCGCCGACCAGGGTCGTCTTCCCGACGCCGAAACCGCCGGCGACCAGGATCTTCACTGCCAGGGGAGCGGCGTCCGCATGGTCAGAGTTCGCGTAGCCCATCCCTCACCGCCTCAAGGATTGCCATGTCGGGGAAACCGCCTGCCTGTGCGAAGGAGAGCGGCGGCCGGGCCAGCACCTGACCCGACTCGATCAGATCGCCGATGAGGATCTTGGTCACCGACACCGGCAGGTTCAGCGCGGCGGCGACCTCGGCCACCGCCAGCGGCCGCTTGCAGAGCGTGAAGATGGTGCGGTGCTCCGGCTGCATCCTTCTCCGGCCGCGCGCGGCTTCCGGAAAGGCCTCGGAGACCGTCGTCACCAGGGTGATCAGCGCCAGGTCGTCCCGCTCGGGCGCGGTCCGTCCGCCGGTGATCGTGTAGGGACGGACGAGGGACTCGTCGGCGTCTTCGTCCTCGAAGCCCTCCGTCCAGTGCCTCATCCGTGTCTCCCCCCGTCATGCGGGGGGCGCGCCTCGGTGCCCAGCGCCTGGCCCACCTGCTGGATCAGGGTGTGCATCGCGACGCTCATCAGCTCGGCGTCGACCTCCTGGGACGCGACCACGGCCAGATGGGTCCCCCGGCCCGCCGCCGTGACGAACAGCCACAGGTCGGCCATCTCGATGATCACCTGGTGGACCGGGCCGCCGCTGAACAGCTGCCCCACGCCGCGGGCCAGGCTCTGCTGGCCGGTGGCGATCGCCGCCAGGCGTTCGGCGTCCGCGCGTTCGATGGTCCTGGACCGGCTGATCACCAGGCCGTCGTCGGACAGCACGATGGCGTGCCGGGTGCCCGCGACCCGGTCGACCAGGCCGTCCAGGAGCCAGTCCACGTCTATGTTCGTGGCGGTGGTGCGCTGCGTCATCATCGATCTTCCGTCGTAGGGGAACTGGACTCGGCGGATCCGCCCTGCCCGGGCCGGGAGGCGTCGTCACCGGTCCGGCGCTTGCGGGACTGCCTCTGGAAGGCGCCGATCGCGGCACTGGACCGGCCGGGCTGGTCGCGCACGGCGAACTCCTGGCCGGTCCGTTCGTCTCTGGCCGCCGGGACCTTGAGCTCCGCGGCGAGGCTGGCCTGGCGCACCCGCTGGGGGAGCGGCCGGAGGCCGGACGTCGCCGGCGCGTCGTCCCGTTCCGGTGACGCCGAGGCGGTCACGTGCGCCATCGCGCGTCCTCTGGAACGGGCCGGCAGATCGCCTTCCTCGTGAGCCGGGCGGGCGTCTTCCCGGGGACTGGAGACCTCCTCGGGAACCGGCACCGCGCGGGGCCGGTCCACCACCAGCGACTCGGGGATCAGCACGATGACCCGGGTGCCGCCGAAGGCCGACGACCGCAGCTCCACCTTGAGTCCCAGGCCCGCGGAGAGCCGGGCGACCACGTACAGGCCGAGACGCACGTCGTCGGCGTGGGTCATCACGTCGAGCCGCGGCGGCGACCGCAACAGGTCGTTGGCGGCCTCGTACTGCTCGGGCTCCATGCCCAGGCCGCGGTCCTCGATCTCCACGGCGACGCCCCGGCTGACCGGCGCGGCGCGCACCTCCACGGGGGTCAGCGGCCTGGAGAAGGCGGTGGCGTTCTCCATGAGCTCGGCCAGGACGTGGACCAGCGGTCCGACCGCGCGCTCCGCGATCCAGGACTCGCCCTCGACGTCGATCGCGATCCGGCGGTAGTCCTGGACCTCGCCCTGCGCGGCGCGCAGGACGTCGAGCAGGTGGACGGGCTTGCGCCAGCGGCGCTGCGGCTGCCCGCCGCCCAGGATCACCAGGTTCTCCTCGTAGCGGCGCAGCCGGGCGGTGAGGTGGTCCAGGTCGAACAGGCCCTCCAGCACCTCGGGGTCCTCGTGCCTGCGCTCCAGCTCGTCCAGCTTCTTCAGCTGCAGGCCGATGAGGATCTGGGTGCGGCGGGCGATGCGCTGGAGCATGCGCTGGAAGCCGCGGTGCTGCTCGGCCTGCCGCACGGCGGTGAGCACGGCGCTGCGGCTGGCCAGGTTGAGCGCCTGCCCGAGCTCGCCGAGCTCGTCGGGGGTGGGCTGGAGCGTGCGCACCTCCGCGTCCACGTCGACGTCCTCGCCGCGTTCGAGCCGGGCGACCACGTCGGGCAGCCGCTCCTGGAGCTCGTGGGCCTCGTGGCGCAGGTGCAGGATGCGGCGGCGGAGAATGGCGGTGAGCCGCCAGCTGGTGAAGATCACCAGAGCCAGGGCGAGCAGGCCGACGCTGGAGATGCTGACGAAGACGGTGAAGACCATGCGGGCGTGGTCGTAACCGATCTTGCTGACGTTCTCGAACCGGAGGTCGAGCAGCTGCCGCAGCTGTCCGGTGACCGCCTCCACCGAGGAGCGCCAGGCGACGCTGTCGCCGCGGAGCGTCACCTGGTCACCCTCGGGGGCGCTGGTGATCAGCCGCTCCTCCATGGCGGTCATGGTCGCCCACGCCTTGCCGTCCGTCAGCTTCGCGTACGGGGTCTCGTCGCCCTTGAGAGCGGGGATCACCCGGGAGCGCATGAGGTGGTTCCTGGCGCCGATGGCGTCGGAGACGAGGACGTACTCGTTCCTCGTCAGGCGCCCCGTCCCCCAGCCGCGGGCCAGCACGGCGTCTTCGCGGCCGAGCAGGTTGACGACCCAGTAAAGGTCGCTCAGCGCCTGCGCCTCCCTGTTGACCTGGCCCTCGTCGGTCCTGCCGAGCGTGGTCAGCACGCCGAGGCCCGACTCCAGCACGCCGCTGTAGTAGTCGAACGCGCGCTGCGCGCCGGACCGGCCGGCGTCCACCGCCCGGCGCTGCTCGGCGAGGAGGCCGAGGCCGCGATCGGTTTCGGCGATGGCGTCGGCGAGCCCTTCCTGCGCGTCGGGGACGTCCAGGGCGGTCAGCGGACGGAACGCTGCCACGGCCTGGTCGGTCACCCGGCGCTGCTCGGTGAGCTCGGCGCGGGCGCTCGCCGAGCCGGCCAGCACCTCCGCGGTGAGCCGCCGCTCCCGGTCGAGGCCGAAGAACAGGGCGGACGCGGGTACGCCCACCGTGGTGGTGGCCAGGTCCATCTGGGCCTTCTCCGCCTGCCACTGCGTGAACAACTGGTTCATGCCCGAAGCGAGCAGCGGGGCGAAGGTCAGGCTCGGCACGAACACGACGATGAGCAGCACGGTGCGCAACGGCAGCCGCCGGACACCGCCCCGTCGCCGTGGGCCGTCGCCGGACGGCCCCGCTAACCCGTTCCCGTCGTCCATCGTCCCCGTCCGTTGTCGCCCGGTCCTGCCTGACTCAGCCACGTGCGGGACACTCTCCTCGGCGATCGGTGCGTTCTTGGAGAAGATCGCCACATCGGCGACCGATGCCCGATCGTAGCCATGAGGCAGTTGAGTCGAAAGCCCCCGATTTGCCAGTACGGGTCGGGCTTCCCGGAGTGCTCTGACCCGTGGGCGCCCTGAGATGTGGGATCGCGCGTCAGGGACCGGAGGACGCGAGCCGGCGTACGGCTTCGATCAGCTCGGCCCGGTCGGCGGCGCCGGCGAAACTGAGGCGCAGGTAGGCGGCGGGGAGCTCGGTGGCGAAGAAGCGGTCGCCGGCGCTGACGGCGACGCCGTGCTGACGGGCCGTGCCGGCGACCGCGGTTTCGTCGGCGCCGTGCGGCAGGCGGACCCAGAGGTGGAGCCCGCCCGCGGGGACGCGGTCGAGTGTCCAGCCGGGAAGCTCGCGCGTGACGGCGGCCGCCAGCGTCCCGCACCGCTCCCGCAGCGCCACCGCCAGGGCGCGGACATGCCGGTCCCACGCCGGAGAGCTGAGGAGTTCGAGCGCCGTCTCCTGGAGCGGGCGGCTGATGAAGAAGTCGTCGACCAGCCGGACGGCGCGCAGGCGTGCCATCACGGGGCCCCGGGCCACCAGGGCGCCGATGCGCAGGCTCGGCGCCGCCGGTTTGGTGAGCGAGGTCAGGTAGATCACGGTGCCGTCGCGGTCGTCGGCCAGCAGGGGCGGCGGCGCCGGCGTGCCGTGGCCGAGGTGCCGCGCGAAGTCGTCCTCGATCACGAACGCGCCCGCCGCCCTGGCCGCGTCGATGATCTCCCTGCGGCGTGGCGGCGCCAGCACGGCCCCGGTGGGGTTGTGATGGGTCGGCTGGCAGTAGAGCAGGCGGGCGCGGGTCATGCCGAAGGCGTCGGCCAGGAGGCCGGGCCGCAGGCCGTCGGCGTCCATGGGCACCGGGACCGGGCGCAGGCCGGCCGCTCTGGCCGCCGCGATCGCCCCCGGGTAGGTGGGCGACTCCACCAGGACGGGGTCGCCGGGCCCGGCGATGGCGCGGAACGCCATGGACAGGGCGCTCTGCCCGCCGGCGGTGACCAGGATGTCGTCCGCGTGCACGCCGTCGCCGGCCATGGTGGCGAACACGCTGCGCAGGGCCGCCAGGCCGCCGGCGGGGGCGCGGTCCCAGGCGTCGGGGCGGCGCGCCGCGCGGGCCAGCGCCGCGGTCAGGATCTTGCCGGGCTGGAGCGACCGATGCAGGTAGCCGCCGTCCAGCATGATCGTCCCCGCGGGCGGCGGGCCGCCGGCGTCGGTGAGGAGGCGGGTGTCCACGCTCCGGTCGGCGAGGGTGACGGTCTGCCAGGAGGTGTCGGCCACCTCGGCGCGCCGCCGGGCGCGGGCGGCGACGTAGGTGCCGCTGCCCGGACGGGTGACCACCACGCCCTCGGCGGCCAGCGTGGCGATCGCCTGCGACACGGTGGCGGGGCCCACCCGGTGGCGCCGGATCAGCTCCCGGCTGCTCGGCAGCCGGTCACCCGGCGCCAGCCGCTCGATCTCCGCGCGAAGCCTGGCCGCCAGCTCGACCGAACTGCTACCGTCTGACATGAGGATCGATAATAGCGCTTCCAGCATCTCCCCAGAATCGCTTCTGGACGTCGCCGCCCTGCGCGCCGACACTCCCGGGGCCGCGGGCGTCGTGCACTTCAACAACGCCGGTTGCGGCCTCATGGCCGCGCCCGTGCTGGCCGCGATGGTCGACCACCTGCGGCTGGAGGCGGACCTCGGCGGGTACGAGGCTGCGGCCGCCCGCGCCGAGCAGGTCCGCGGCTTCTACGCCGAGACCGCCGCGCTGATCAACTGCGCTCCCGAGAACATCGCCTTCGCCGGTAGCGCCACCCACGCGTTCTCCACCGCCCTGTCGGCGATCCCGTTCGAGGCGGGCGACGTCATCCTCACCACCCGCAACGACTTCATCTCCAACCAGATCGCCTTCCTGTCGCTGCGCAAGAGGTTCGGCGTACGGATCGTGCACGCGCCCGACGTGCCCGAGGGCGGGGTGGACGTGGCGGCGATGGCCGCGCTGATGCGCCTGCACCGCCCGCGCCTGGTGACCGTCACCCACATCCCCACCAACTCCGGACTGGTCCAGCCGGTCGCCGAGATCGGCCGGCTCTGCCGCGAACTGGACCTGCTCTACCTGGTCGACGCCTGCCAGTCCGTCGGCCAGTACCCGATCGACGTCGAGGAGATCGGCTGCGACCTGCTCACCGCCACCTGCCGCAAGTTCCTGCGCGGCCCCCGCGGCTCCGGCTTCCTGTACGTGTCCGACCGGGTGCTGCGCGCGGGCTACGAACCGCTGTTCATCGACATGTACGGGGCGCGCTGGGTCGAGCCCGGCCGCTACGAGCCGGTCGAGACGGCGGCCAGGTTCGAGGACTGGGAGTTCCCGTACGCCCTCGTCCTCGGCTGCGCGGCCGCCGCGCGCTACGCCCGCGAGGTCGGCATGGACGCCATCGGCCGCCGCACCCCAGCCCTGGCCGCCCGCCTGCGCGACGCGCTCGCCGGCCTGCCGGGGATCCGCGTCCTCGACCACGGCCGGCGCCTGGGCGCCCTGGTCACCTTTGTCGTGGACGGCTGGGAGCCGGAGCCGTTCAAGGCGGCCATGGACGCCCGCCGGATCAACTCGGCGCTCAGCTTCCGCCACTTCGCGCAGTTCGACTTCGGCGACAAGGACGTCGACTGGTGCCTGCGCCTGTCGCCGCACTACTACAACACCGAACAGGAGGTGGACGAGGTCGTCGCGGCGGTCGCCGGCCTCACCGCCGCCGGATCGTCCTGACCCGGGTCAGACCCGTACCACCGCGGTGCGGGTGCGTCCGCGGGTGCCGTCCAGCTCGATCTTGACCGCCCGTTTGGCTCTGCGGACGCCGCGGTCGCGTTCCCCTAGCGACTTCACCGCCCAGGGCAGCGTGATCCTCACCTCGCCGGCGGTCCTGGACGGGTCGGAGACCGCGAGCCTGGCCCGCCCGCCGTCGCGGTGGACCAGCAGCGCGCACGGGCCGTCGGCGGCGAGCGGCCCGTCCGGCGTCTTCACGGTCCCCGCGCGCCAGAAGACGGCGGCGAGCAGGCCGTCGCGGGAGATCGCCTGCGCCGTTCCGTTGTTGGCGAGGATCTCGACCTCCTCGCGGTAGGTCGAGGTCCGGGCGAAGGAGGCGCCGGGCAGCACGGCGTAGGCGTAGCGCGCCTTGCGCGGGTCGACGCCGTGGTCGACGAGGATCGTCGTGTAGTGCCTGGCGACGCGGGTGGTGTCGCCTCCGGTGGTGGCGCCCTTGTCGATGTCGCGCCAGCGGCCGGTGCGCTTCTCGCGGACCAGCTTCGGGGCGGTGCCGTCGAGCAGCGCGTAGCCGCCCACGCCGGACAGATGGATCCAGTCGTCGCCCCGGGTCAGCGCGGGGTGGCAGTCGTGGGTGTTGCGGTTCTCCACCACGGTCTCGACGCGGCGGCCGTCGGAGGCCGTGATGCCGGCGCCGAGCGCGATCACCGCGTCGTCGAGCAGGAACCACGCCTTCTTGGCCCGCAGCGAGGAGCCGCCGGCGACCAGCCTCATGGCCGCCACGCCGTACCCGCCGTCGAGCGCCACGCCACCGGCCCACGGGGTCGGCGGCAGGCGGCGCTCGCCGTGCCGGAGGTCGGCGCGTCTGCGGCGGTCGACCGTGGTGCCCGGCAGCCGGTACGGGTCGATCGTGGGCCACAGGTCGTCGTTCCAGTGGGTGAGGTCGTCGGTGTAGAGGTACGTCATGCCGTCGCCGGTGTACCAGCCGCGCAGGTTCTCCCGGTTCATGGCCTCGGCCGCGCCGATCCGCTCCGAGCTCATCGCGATCGCGAAGGCCCAGGTGGGGCGGCGGTGCACGACCCGGTCCATGTCGGGGAAGACGTACGTGCCCGTCGTGCGCGGTCCGACCGGCACGGACGGGTCCTCCAGCAGGGCCCTGGCCTTCGCGATGCTCGCCGGCGGCGCGAGCGTCTCGTACGGGACGGCCTGGTTGCGGGTGAGCCAGCCCTTCACCATCGGCCGCCAGCGCCTGGCATGGCGCTCGGGCGCCGCCTCCAGCAGGGTGAGGATGGCCTCGACCGTCCTCTGCCCCGCGTGGTAGTCGCGGTGGCCCTGGCGTGAGATGGCCCGGCCGCGTACGCAGTCCATCATCAGCCCGTCGAAGACGAACGGCACGAAGGAGCGGTCCACGATGTCGTGGACCTTCCCGCTGTCGGGGATCGCCCAGGGCGAGCCGGCGAGCATGGCGATCAGCTTGGCCACGCTCTCCAGGTAGTCGACGCCGTAGCTGCCGGTGTAGGGGTACACGTCGTGCTGGATGAACGAGCCGTCGCGGTGGAAGCCGTCGCCCGGGCCCCTGGTCGTCCGCAGCAGGTCGGAGACCGCGTCCTTGGCCCGCTTGACGAGGCGGGCGTCGTGGGTCAGCAGTCCCCGCATCGCCACGGCCATGGCCTTGCTCGCCCGGTTGGCGCCGGTCTCGACCACCCCGGGGTGACTGACGCGCCGCTCCGGGTCGGGGCACCAGCGGCGTAACGGGCGCAGCCAGCGTCTGAGGCGATCCTGGGGCAGGCCGTCGTACATCAGCGCGCAGGTGTCGGTCAGCGAGCGGGGCACGCCGATCTCCCACCAGTACCAGTTGCTGCCCCTCGGGTCGAGCTTCTCGTGGTAGGCGTGCTCGTACAGGAAGTCCAGCGCCCTGGCCGCCGTCTCGGCGACCTGCTCGTCCCGGTGCATGGCGGTGCCCGGCGTGGCCCAGCCCAGCGCCAGGGTGCGCATCCGGTTGTAGGCGCGGTTGAAGTCGCCCGTCCGGGGGTCGTCCAGCGGCAGGTCCGGCCACAGGCTCGGCCGATCGTGGTCGGGCCTCAGCTTGCGCAGCACCGCGTGGGCCGAGCCCTCGACCGCCCGCGTCTTGTCGGCGTGGGCGGCGTGGTACGTCCCGCCGGCCAGCAGGTCCACCCAGCGCTCACGCGCGGCGTCGAACGCGGCCCTCCCGACCGCCTCGGCCGGTCTGTCCCCGAGGGCGAGACCGGTCACGGCCGCGGCGCCCAGCAGGGCGGACCGCCGGCTGAGGGGGTGAATCATGAAGGCCTTTCCGACAATCTGGCGGATATCACATGAAAAGATCATAGGTTGACGGGCGAGTGGCTATCTCGACTCTGCCACGGTGAGCCGCGCCCGAACCTCCCGTAACTCCGGCCGCTGACCTCGGGCTGAGCAACCGGTTGATGGAGATATCTTTCATTGACGATTCCATATTGGTTGAATACTTTCACCTGTCATTCCCTCTACCCCCCAAGGGAACAGCCCATGAGAATCATCACCCGCTGGTTATCCACCGTCGTGGCGGCCTCTCTGGTCCTGCTCGGCCCGGCGGACCCCGCGGCGGCCGCGACCACCACGGTCGACAACGCCACCGCCGGACGGTTCACCGCAGGCCCCGACTGGGGCACGTCGGCATGGTCCGCCCAGCGGCACGGCGCGGACTACCGGTTCGCGGCACCGAACACCGTCACGAGCGACGCCGCCTGGTTCAAGGCGTCGATCGCCGAGGCCGGGGCCCACCTGGTCGAGGTCTGGTATCCGGCGGACGCCGGCTACAACAGCGCCACCCCGTTCATGGTGGCGACCACAGGCGGCACCCGCAGCGTGGTCGTCGACCAGCGCGCCAACGGCGGCCGCTGGGTCAGCCTCGGCACCTTCACCCTGGCCGCCGGCGACTACAACGTGGTCGGCGTCAGCCGCTGGACCAGCCAGCCCGGCTACGTCGTCGCCGACGCGGTCCGGATCACCTCCTCGACCGGAGCGGTCGCGTTCTCGCTGCCCGTCCCCCGGAGCGCGCTGCCCCGCGGCGAGTACGACGACCCGCACCACGACTATCCCGCGATCGACCTCCCGGTCTGGACCGGCACCCCGGCGTACGCGGTGCGCGCCGGCACGGTGACGGTCATCGACGACAGCTCGTGCGGGCGCGGCATCAACCTGACCGGAACCGACGGGGCCGTCTACACGTACTGCCACTTCTCGTCGTGGTCGGTCTCCAACGGCGCGGCCGTCGCCCCCGGGCAGCAGATCGGGCTGACCGGCAACACCGGCAACTCGACCGGTCCGCACCTGCACTTCGGCATCCGTACCGGCAGCACCAGGCGGTGCCCGCAGAACTTCCTGCTGGCCGTCTACGACGGCGCCACGCCGCCGGCGGCGAGCAGCCTGCCCACCACGGGCTGCTTCTACGCCACCCGTTCGACCGAACCGGTCATCCCGCTCGGCTGACCGACGGCGAGCCCGCCGGCACCCGGCCGGCGGGCTCCACACGACCCGTCAGCTCACCGGCGCGGACGGGTCGGGCCGGTCCGCCGGAGCCGTTCCTGCTGGGCCGGCGGCTGACGGTGGTGCGCAGGGGGCGCACAAGGTCGCGACGAAGCTCCGCAGGATGCGCGCGGACACCGGATGGGTGACGTTCCGCAGCGCGGCCAGGGCCGCGCGGTGGGCGTCCTCGCAGCCGGTCGCGGCCAGGTCCATGGCCTCGGACCGGGCGCCAGGGTCGCCCGCGAGCAGGCCGCCGGTGATCCCCGGCAGGTCGTCGGGGATGGCGGAGAGCCGTCCCGCGAGCATGGCGGGCAGGGTGACGTCGAGCCGGGTGCGCTCGCCGCGGAGCGCGAGGACCTCCTCGGCGTGCAGGAAGGCGTGCCCGCTGTGGCCGCCGAAGCTCCGCAGCGCGCCGACGGTCTCGGGGGACGCCCCGCCGAGCTGCGCCCCGATGCGGGAGGGGAACTCCAGCAGCGCGGCGAACACCTCTCCCGCCCGCGACCGGCCCGCCGGGTCGATCCTGGCGGCGCGCAGCGCGGCGAGCTCGCCCAGCCAGTCCGCGAACGACCACGACACCTCCGGCGCCGAGGCCGCCACCAGCCGTGACGCCTGGGCCAGCAGGAAGTCGCCCGCCAGCACGGTGCTGGCGACGGCCCAGTCCACCCTCCTGCCCGGGGCCGCACGCGAGGGCATCGGGCCGAGGAAGGCCAGCGCCCCGAGGGTGGCGAGCTCGATCGCGGCGGCGAGGGTGGCCATCGTCGCGTCGGGCGGGTTCCCACCGGCCAGCAACGCGGCGAAGAACGGCACGGCGGGGCGCAGACGCTGGTGGGGAGCCTGTTCCCCGGCGATCAGCAGACGGGCGATGAACGGCCATTCCGCACGGACGGCACGCACCGCGACCTCGTCGCAGGCGAGCAGGAACGGCCCGAGAAGCGCCACGTCGGCGGCGGGCAGCGGCATGAGGTCGGCGGCCGTCAGCCCGGAGAACCCTTCCGGGGTCAGCACGGCCCGCCGGACCTTGGCCGAGACGGGCCGCTCGTCGCCGGCCGTGGCCACCAGGACCCGCCAGGCGAGGTGGTAACGCCGGGCGGCGTGTGTCGCCGTCTCGAAGTAGCCGACGAACGTCGCCGACAGCCGCCGCGTGTAGGCCCGCCCGGCCGCGGCCGCGTCGCCGGGATGGCCGGCGATGGCACGGGCCGCCAGAACGGCGCTCTGCACGGCGTAGCTCAGCCCTTCGCCGGTGAACGGGTTGACCAGCCCGGCCGCGTCGCCGACCAGGAGCCGCCCGTCCTGGACGCTGCGCTCGGGGGAGAAGCCGCTGTTGAGCGCCCCGGTGACCGCCGGGCCCGTGGGGACGGCCGCGGCGAAGCGCGGGTCCCCGCCGGCCAGGACGGTCAGGGCGGTCTGAAGCAGTTCATCCGGGTCGGCGGGGCCGAGCCTGGAGGCGCCGATCGTGCAGGTGCCGGCCGTTCCGCCCGGCACCGCCCACACGCAGGTGGGCCGTTCCGCAGGGTCGATGGTCCGCGGCGCGGGCAGGGCCAGCACGATCGACGTGGTCAGGTCCACTCCGCTGTACGGGCGCGCGCACAGCAGACCTGTGGCGTGCGACGTGCCGGTGGGGGGAGCCCCGGTCGCGAGCACGAGATGGCGTGCCGACACGGTGGTGCCGCCGGTGGAGGCGTGCCAGACGCCTTCCTCCCGTACGGGGTCGGAGACCGTACCGGGGAGCCAGGTGGCGCCCGCGGTGACGGCTGTCCGGCGCAGCCCGTCGAGGAGGCGGCGCCGGCCGCAGACGGCGCTCACGGCCTCGGGCAGCACGTGGCCGTCGCCCGGGCCCAGCCGCAGTTCGACGGCGTCGACGACGCGGGCGCCGGCCTCCTCCAGCGCGCCGACCGACGCCAGGCCGCGCAGGGCCGCCCCGCTCAGCACGAGGTCGTGGTCCGCCCGCCCGTCGTCCTGACCGGCCAGCACGGCACGCAGGCCGTGCCGGGCCAGCTCGGCGGCGGCGATCGCCCCGGCCGGCCCGGCGCCGACGACGAGCACGTCGGCCGCGAGATGAACGGTCATGAAGGGACGTCCAGGAGGGAGGTGGTGAGCGCGGCCAGGCGGTCGCGGGGGTCGCCCGCGGGCAGCCCGCGCAGGGCGTCGAGCGCCTGACCATGCCAGTCGGCGGCCAGCCGGGCCGCGGCCTCCAGCCCGCCGCGGTCCTTGATGAGAGCGTGCGCCTCGGGCAGGTCCCGGACGCCGAACGACGGCGACAGCAGCAGCCTGGCGAGCTCCCCGCCCCGGTCGGCGCGTAGCGCGTACAGGGTGGGGGCGCCGAACAGGCCCAGCGCGTGGTCGGTGCCGATCGGCTTGCCCGAGCCGGACGGGCTCAGGTCCAGGCAGTCGTCGAGGATCTGGAAGGTGACGCCGAGCGCCGCGCCGAACCGTACCAGCGCGTCCGTCTCACCCGGCCCGCACCGGCCCTCCGCGGCGCCGAGCAGGCAGCACAGCCGGAACAGCTCGGCGGTCTTGCACCGCACGACCTCCAGGTAGGCGGGCAGGGGGAAGGCGGTGTCGAAGGCGCGCTCGACGTCGAGCAGTTCGCCGTAGGCGAGCGTGGCGACGGCCGTGCTGACCGCCCCGGCGACGCCTTCCCCGAGGTCGGCGGCCTCCGTGCCCACCAGCGCGAAGCAGGCCAGCCCGGCGAGCATGGCCTGTTCGGTGCCGACCGCCGTGTGCGCGGCCGGCGCTCCCCGGCGGGTCCGCGCCTCGTCGATGACGTCGTCGTGCAGGAGCGAGGCCAGGTGGGCCAGCTCCACCACGGCGCCGAGGCGTACCAGCCGGCCGGGGTCGGGCGTGCCGAAGGCCGCGCAGGCGGCCAGCAGCCGCGGCCGGGCGAACTTGCCCGGCCCGGCGATCAGCGTCCGCACCGGGCCCCGGACCAGCTCCGGCAGATCGTCGGCCAGGCGCGAGAGCCGGTCGTGCACCCCGGCGGTGAAGGATCCGGGCGGTGCCGTGGTCGTCATCCCGGTATTTCCAGCGGCCCGTTCGTCTCGATGGTCGGCACCGCGGCGATGGCGTCGTAGACGAGTTTGTACAGGTCCGGCTGGTTCATGTAGGCGAGCACCTGCCGCCGGTTCATGCCGAGGGTGGGCGTCAGCGCCTCCTGGAAGAGCTTGAAGGCGAGCCGGCCCTCCTCCGCGGTCAGCACCGTCTGGTTCAGGCCGTAGATGATCATGGCGACGTCTTCGAGATGTTCTTCCGTGACGACGGCGGTCGAGCCGGGGTCGGCCAGCACCGTGGCCATGAAGTCGTGATATTTCGTGTAGTACTGCGAGGCGTAGGAGAGCTCCGACCCGGTGGCCTGCTTGCCCGCCAGCCGGTCGACCACCGCCTGCTGGTTGAGGTAGGCGAGGCGGGTAAGGAGCCTGCCGACCAGGCTCTGGGCCAGGAAGTCGTCCCGCAGGTCGTCGGCGAGGTCGTTGTCCTGGGTCAGCGGCAGGCGGTAGTAGTCGCCGACGGTCGACAGGAGCGGGCACGGACGCTGGTTCTCGGGCTCGACGAACGTGGAGCCGTCGCCTCCCGCGAACACCGCCGAGCCGGAGTCCCCGGGTGAGCCGAAGCTCTCGGTGAGGATGAGATCGGTGAACCGGATCGAGTCGAGGTACGACTCGACGCCGATGGCGGTGATGGTGCTGGAGCTGTAGCCCGAGGTTCTGCCGACCTTCTCGATCTTCATGTACGGCTCGGGGGCCACCACCGCGTCGGGGGCCGCCACCACCTTGCCGCTCGCGTCCCTGACGGCCACCGACACGTCGAGGGCGGCGAGGGCCTTGTCCATCCTGACGAGCGCGTTGGTGCCGTACCCGTCGCCCGCGGTGTGGATGCCGACGACGGGGTGATCGGCCGACGGGCCGGGCATGCGGTCGAGCGCGGGCTCCAGGACGAAGCCCTTCTGGTCGGTCAGCTCGGCGATGGCGGCGTCGACGCTGGTGCCGTCGTCGATGGGCGCCCAGCGTTTCACGTAGGCGATGATGTCGTCCGGCCGCGTGCCGCCGTCGTAGGCGCCCGGCTGGATGATGTCCTCCGCCGGGGTGGCCCGTCCCATGCGGGCGATCACGTGGTTGTTGGACAGCAGGCACACCTTGCCGTCCTTGTTGTCCAGCACGAACAGCCCGAGCGTGCCCGCGGTGTCGCCGTCCATGGGGTTGGAGATGCTGCAGCCCGGCCGCGGCGGGCGCATGCGCCCGGTGACCTTGTCGGCGGCCGCGGTCGCCGTCACCGTGCCCATGGTGAACGGTCCGGCCTGGATCACGTCCACTTCGCAGGTGACCCCGTCCACCTCGACGGTCGCGGGCAGCAGCCGGCGGTTGGACACGAGCGCCGCGGGGCGCTTCTTGGCGACCAGGACGACGACGGCGGGCTCCTCGGTCCACTGCCCGCCGCGGCGGCGGAACCCGATGCCGGCGCCGGTGACGTTGGGGTCGGCGCCGAAGGAGTCCAGGATCTTCCGCTTGCCCCGGTGCAGCCGGTCCTCTGTCTCCCGGCTGAGCTTCATCGCGTCTCCAGGTGTCGCAGGGCGTCGGGCCGCATGCCCTGCTCGTGCAGGTGAGCCAGGCCGCCGATCCACACGGTCGCGAGGCTGTCGGAGGCGGGGTCGAAGTGGCGGGAGACGGTGGCCGCGCCGAGCGCGGCGAGCGCGATCAGGCCCTGCCGCTCGGCGGGCGCCGCGGTGGCGGCGGCCCGGCCGATGCCCGCGAGCAGCGCCGGCCGTGGCGCGGCCAGCAGGCCTTGGGAGATCAGGAGGTCGGCCCCGGTACGGACCGCCGCCAGCCGAGCCGGCCGCAGCCTGGCTTCGGTGGCACGCAGCCGGGAGGCGGTGGCCCGGCTGCTCGCCGTGCCCCCTTCGCCGAAGCCGGGGACCTCGATGGGGTAGATCGCTCCGGCCTTGGCCACCCGCAGCGCCATCGTGCGCTGCTCGGGCGACAACGCCTCGGCGGTGGCCGAGGCGGGGGTGGCCGCGGCGGCGCCGACGAGCAGGGTGGATCCTGCCACGCCGGACACGCGCAGCACGGTCCGGCGGGTCACGAAGGCCGATCGAGGTGGGTGGTCGCGCATCAGCCGATGTCTCTTTTCCTGCGGTACGTGAAGATGACGATCTGTCATGTTCGGCGGAAAAGTATCGCGATCATGAACCCGTGATCAAGAGCTCCGGCGAAACCGGGCCGTGCCGGCGCCGCCCGTGACCGCCCGGCGGAGGGGCGCGCCTCGCGCGGTACGACCCGACCGGCAGCGACGGCACGCGTCTCCCGGGAAATCGGCGTGGAATGCCGCGAAGCCGCTCGGATAATGGGCAACCTACTAGGTAGTATGTCCATTCAGAAAGCCTAGTCCTGGAGGAATTCGTGAACGGACCGGACGAGCCCATTCTGATCGAACAGCGGAAACACGTGGCGATTGTCACGCTGAACCGCCCCCGGCAACGCAACGCGCTGAGTTCGGAAATGCTGAAAGGCGTGGTGGAGGCGCTCGACTGGGCGGAGGGCGAGTCCTCGGTCCGCGCCGTCGTGCTGACCGGCGGCACCAAGTTGTTCGCCTCCGGGGCGGACCTGCGTGAGCTCCGGGACACCACCCCCGCCGACTACCTGCGTGCGGAGCGTCAGAAGGCCTGGCCCAGGATCGCCGCCTTCAAGAAGCCGCTGGTGGCCGCCGTCGCCGGATACGTCCTCGGCGGCGGCTGCGAGGTGGCCTTGAGCTGCGACTTCGTGGTGGCCGCCGACTCGGCCGTGTTCGGCCAGCCCGAGATCCGCCTGGGGCTCATCCCGGGCGCCGGGGGGACGCAGCGGTGGGCCCGGGTGGCCGGCCGGTTCGAGGCCGCCGAGCTCGTGCTTCTCGGTAAGACCGTCGACGCGTGGACCGCCAAGCGGATGGGCCTGGTCAACAGGGTCGTGCCGGCGGAGTGCGTGGTGGAGGCCGGGGTGGCGATGGCGGAGGAGGCCGCCCGGCACAGCCCCGTGGCCGGTCTGCTCGCCAAGTCGGCGCTGCGCGCCTCCGAGGAGATCGGCGTCTCCGCCGGGCTGGACTTCGAGCGGTCCCAGCTCATGGTGGCCCTGTCGTCGGCCGACCGGACGGAGGGCATCGACGCCTTCCTGGAGAAGCGGCCCCCTCAGTTCCAGGGACGCTGATCCGGGGCGCCGGCTCGTTCTCCGCGAGGAGAGCGGGCCGGCGCGGTGCTAACGCGCCCCGGCCGGGAAGCCGCCGGCTCGGCCCAGCATCGCGGGCGGCTGCGTCTTCCCCAGCCGCTCGCAGATCCAGGTGCCCGTCGCGGCGGTCGCTTCGAGGTCGAGGCCGGTCCGCATGCCGCTGCGGTGCAGCGTGTACAGCAGGTCCTCGGTGGCGATGTTGCCGGTGGCGGCGGGGGCGAAGGGGCAGCCGCCGATCCCGCCCGCACTCGCGTCAAGGGTGCGCACCCCGCTCTCCACCGCTGCCAGGGCGTTGGCGTACCCGGTGTTGCGGGTGTTGTGGAAATGCATGCGCAGCGGCACGCCGGGAGCGGCCTCCGCGACCCGGGCCGCCAGGTCCCGGACCTGGTGCGGCACCCCGACGCCGATCGTGTCCGCGAGCGCGATCTCGTCGGCGGGCGTGGCGAGCGCCGACCGGACGATCTCCAGGACCCGGTCGGCGGGGACCTCGCCCTCGAAGGGGCAGCCGAAGGCGGCCGACACCGTGAGGCTGACCCGGATCCCGGCGGCCCTGGCAGCCGCGGCGATGTCGTGCCAGGCGTCGAGCGACGCCTCGACGCCCATGCCCTGGTTGCGCAGGCTGAACGTCTCGGTGGCGATGACGACGTAGTTGACCTCGTCGACGCCGGCGGCGAAGGCCCTGTCCAGGCCACGCCGGTTGAGCACCAGTCCGATGTAGGAGACGCCGGCCGGCCTGGGCACGGCGGCCATCACGGCCTCGGCGTCGGCCATCTGTGGCACGCGCTTCGGATGGACGAAACTCACCGCCTCGATCCGGCGCGCGCCGGCCCGGATCAGGCGGTCGATGTATTCGACTTTCGTGCTCGTGTCGAGCAATTCCGGCTCGTTCTGCAGGCCGTCCCGCGGGCCGACCTCGACGATGCCGACAGAATGGGTGTTCCCCAAGATCAATCGCTTTCCGTGTCGGGATTCTTCGCGCGGCCCATGTTCGTCAATGTCGAACGGGCGCTGTAGATATGCGACTGCATAATGGATTGGGCCCATTCCCCGTCGCGGTTGGCGAAGGCCACCAGGACTTCCCGATGGTGGGCCATGCTGCGCGACAGCGCGTCCCTGTCGTACTGCCGGAAGGTCCGATAGACGAGAGGGACCTGCACCAGGGCCGAGAGCAGGCTGCTCAACCGCTGGTTGCGGCTGGCGTTCATGACGATCTGATGGAACCGGCCGTTCAGCTCGGCGATCTGGTCGAGGTGTCCGGGCTCGGCCTGCTCCGCCATCGCCTCCATGCGCCTGCTGAGATCCCGGAGCTGTTCGAGCTCCTCGGCGGTGATGCGGTGCGCGGCCCGCTGGGCGACGGCTCCTTCCAGCTGGGCCCGCACCGTGAACAGGTCCCACAGATCCTCTGGGCTCCACTCGGGGATCCGGGCTCCTATGTTGTGCTCCCACTCGATGAAGCCCTCGGTGTGCAGCCGGCGCAGCGCTTCGCGGACCGGGGTGCGGCTCGCCCCCACCGCTCTGGCCAGGCTCGCCTCCGTGAGCTTGTCCCCGGGCTTGTAGGCGGAGCCCAGCAGGAGATCGCGGATGAGTTCGTAGGTACGTTCAGCCTTGGCCACGCCGGCACCTCAACCTTCACGTTCGGACAGTGGAAGCGGGGGACAGGTGACCGCCACGGGGGCCAAGACCGGACGGCTCATCGGACGGCGGCGTGCCGTGTTCGTACGACTTCGACCGGCAACAGGACGGATTTCCGGTTGGCCACCAGCCTTTCTCTGCCGGCCGGTGTCATACGGCTCTCGTCCCACTCCGTGCTGTCGCCCCAGGTGATGGCGACATCCTCCAGCTGGGGCAGCTCGCTGGCCAGCTCGCGGCGGACACTCTGTTCGAAATAAGGACTGTACATGCACATCGGAGCGGTCGTGATGAGCTTGAGGGCGACCCCCACGGCACGGCCGTCGGCGGCCTTCCGCACCTCCACGGACTCGACCAGGCCCATGTCGACGATCCCCATCGGCTGCCCGACCCCGAGGCTGCACGGGTCCTGCACCCCGTTGCACGCGTCGAGGACCCGGGCCACCAGATCCTGCTGTTCGGCTTCCATCTCCACCTCCTTGAGAGAACCGGGCGTCAGGCGGCCAGCCGTTCCCGGTGCAGCTTCCACGGGCGCTCGCCTTCGGCGAGGTAGGCGGCGCGCCGCTCGGCGATCCCGTCCGTGCTGATCCTCCGCTTGACCTCCGCCGGGTCCAGGCCGTGCAGGCGGGCGGCGTTGCCGCCGAGGAGCTTGGCCTTGATCTCGTCGGTGAGCTCGGGGAAGCCCCAGCCCTCGACCAGGTCCTCCGGCATGGTGAAGTCGCGCAGCGCCTCGACGATGGGCTGCGGGTGCGCCGACGGGACCCCGGTGGCGAACAGGATCCGGTCGGTTCCGCCGTGCGCCATGAGGGTGCCGATGATCTCGGCGAACTTCCGGGGCTTGCGCACGATCATGTTGGAGACCGACTCGATGGTCGCGTAGATGTTGCCGTGCGAGCGCAGCTGCAGGGCGCAGTCCTCCAGGAAGGCCCAGCCGCTGTGCACGACCTCGAAGGTCATGTCGGGGAACGCGATGGCCGCCGTGGTCACGTCGTCCACGTGGTTGAGCACCCGCGGACCCGCCCCGGCCGGCACCGCCTTGTGGATCGCGATGCGCCGCATGCCGAGTTCGCGCGCCTTCTCCAGGTACGGGAACACCAGCTCGCGGTCGTTGAGCAGGGTGAGCTTCGAGGAGCTGATCTCCGGATCGATGACGCCGTTCGTCGGATAGAACTTCAGCCCGTCGATGTCGTCCTCGCGGATGCGCTGCTCCATCAGCTCCAGCTCCGCCGGCCCGCGCAGCGGGTCGACGGGGGCGTAGAGCTGGACCCGGCCGGGGTAGGCGCGCTTGAGCGCCTTGCCCAGCTCGTAGGGCGAGGCGCCGCCGGAGAAGAATCCGTCGATCTCGACGCCGTGGTAGTACATGACGTCCACGTCGCTCTCCACGAAGACGATCTCGGCGAGCTCCTCGGCCGTCCATCCGGCGGTGAACTCGTCCCGGGACATCAGGTAGCCGGGCTTGCCCGACTCCACGGACGTGTGCCCGACGCGGTAGAGGAAGTCGACCATGCCGTCGTACGAAGCCTGCGGGCAGTTCGGGTTCCGGTTCTCCGGCCGGAAGTCGTATCCGTGGACAACGGCATCGATGACGAGCATGTCGCCGATCATGGAACCTCCAGCGTTGGCTACGGGTGTGGCGCCTGTAACGGTCCACCTCGTGAAGTGTGTGCAATCTAGGCTCGACCCTCCGGGGGCGTCAAGACGTCCCGACAGCCGGGTCCGACTCTGACAGCCCTTCTTGTTGCCGTCATTCAACGCAGCCAATGCCTGTGACCTGCGGTGATATCTCGTATCAATGATCAGAGATTGAAGTCCGAAGTCGTGGACTAGACCTTTCAGCATCTTGCTCCGGGGAGTAATGTTCCGGTTGCCCCTTGACAGATTGCATACGATTCGGCCGATACTCAGGCCCTATGAACGGCGACACAGCAGCATCCCCCGCAACGCTGCAGGACGATGCCCGGTCCGGCGGCAGGCCCGACAGCACGTCCGTGCTCGTCGCGACGGATCTCAGGAAGAACTTCGGGGCCGTGGCGGCGCTGGCGGGAGCGTCCCTGCACCTGCGTCGTGGTGAGGTGATGGCCCTGATGGGCGACAACGGGGCCGGCAAGTCGACCCTGGTGAAGTCCATCGCCGGCGTGGTCGTCCCCGACTCCGGGGAGATCCTGATCAACGGCGAGTCCAGACGCTTCGCCGGCCCCGGCGACGCGCTCAGGGCCGGGATCGAGACCGTCTACCAGGATCTCGCCCTCGTCGACTCCATGTCGGCCAGCGAGAACGTCTTCCTGGGACGGGAGCCCGTCAAGGCCGGGCCGCTCGGCCGGCTCTTCAAGCTCGTGGACCGCCGCCGCATGGCGGACGACGCCGGTCAGGCGCTGGCCGGGATCGGCGCGAAGATCCCGTCACTCGCGGACTCCGTATCCGCGATGTCGGGAGGTCAGCGCCAGGCGCTCGCCGTGGCGCGCGCGATGCTCTGGGGCAAGAACATCGTCATGCTCGACGAGCCCACCGCGGCCCTGGGGGTCCAGGAGTCGGAGGGCGTCCTGGAGATCATCACGGCCCTGAAGTCACAGGACGTGTCCGTGCTCATGATCTCCCACAATCTGGAGCACGTGTTCAAGGTGGCGGATCGGGTGACGGTGATGCGCCAGGGCCGGACGGTGGGCGAACGGCACATCCGCGATGTCGTGGCCAACGACATCGTCGGACTCATCACCGGGGGATCAGAGGTGTCCTGAGCGGCACCGAGATCGGGGAAACCTCGTCGAACCCCACCTGGTGTGGGCGAGATCGGAGTACGAAATGTCAACGTCCAGACTACGACGCTGGCCGCTGAAGGCCGTGGCCATCATGTCGCTCACCGCCGCGGTCGCGGCCTGTGGCGGCTCCACGGACACCGCCGAGCCGGCGGCGGGCGAGTCCGCCGCGGACAAGAAGGTGTTCATCGGCTTCGCCAACTTCGCCGAGCCGGAGAGCCCGGTGCTGAAGGCGCTCGACACCGGCATGCGCAAGGAAGCCGAGAAGCGGAGCTGGGACCTGGTGGTCCTCAACAACGACCGGGACGGGCCCACCGCCGTCTCCAACGCGGAGACGATGGTCGCCCAGGGCGTGACGCACGCGGTGGAGTTCCAGGGTGACGGCAAGGTCGCCCCCCAGCTCATGGACACCTTCAACGCCGCGAACATCCCGGTCATCGCGATCGACATCGCCCACCCCGGCGCGCACTTCTTCGGCATCAACAACGTCGAGGCCGGGCGGCTCAGCGGGCTCGCGGGCGGCAACCACGCCAAGGAGAACTGGGACTGCAAGCCCGACCTGGTGACCCTGCTGGAGAACGAAGCCTCCGGTGACGTGGCGCTGCTGCGCACCGAGGGCATTCTCAAGGGCCTCAAGGAGGCGTGCCCCGACCTTCCCGACGACGTGATCCAGCGGCGCAACTCGCCGACCACGCCGGACGGCGCCCAGGGCGTCGCCCGCGACATCCTGGTCTCCAAGCCGGACGCCAAGAACATCCTCGCCCTGGGCGGCAACGACAACATGGTGATCGGCACCATCAACGCCGCCGAGCAACTGGGCCGGGCCGGCAACGTGTTCGGCTACGGGCTGGGCGCCGACCTCATGCTGTTCGGGGTGGACACTCCCGGTCTGGGTGGTTCGACCGCCTTCTGGTACGAGGGATACGCGAAGGAGATCTTCAAGCTCCTCGACAAGATCGTCGCAGGTGAGGCTCCCGCGGTCGTCGATTCCCCGACCGACCCGAACGCGCACTTCAACCCGGCGTGCCAGTTCCCCAACGACCAGGTGAAGAGCATTCCCAGCCTGGACCAGAGGATCGAGGAGCTGTACGCGGGCGACGCGGGCTCGGCCTCGGCCGCCGAGAAGTACTGCCCCGAGGGCGTGGAGACGTACGGGCTCAAGGGTTAGCCGGACCAATGTCGACTTCAGGCATCGCACTGACGAACCGGTGGGCGAGGGTCTCGGCCCTCGCCCCCCGGGGGCATGGCGCCACCACGCTGGTGCTGCTGCTCACCTGGCTGGCGCTCGTCGTGGCGACCGGCCTGCGGGCCCCCGGCTTCCTGTCCGGCCAGACGGTCGTGGCCGTGGCGTTCAACATGGCCTTTGTCGGGATCATGGTGACCGGCGTCGGCATCGTCATGATGTCCGGTGCCGAGTTCGACCTCTCCGTCGGGGTCACCGCCGTCACCTCCGCGCTGATCGTGGCGCAGCTTCTCGTCGAGGGCTGGTCGTTCCCGCCCGCGATGCTGGTCGCGGTGCTGTTCGGGGTGCTGATCGGAGCCGCCAACGCCTGGCTCGTGCTGTGGCTGGGCATCCATCCGATCGTGGCGACCCTGGGCATGATGTTCCTGGTCAGCGGGGTCACCCGGATCTTCGTGGACTTCGTCGCCATCCCGCGCGACTCCTTCCTGCGCCAGCAGGCCGCCGGAGCGTGGCTCGGCGTCCCCAGGGTCTTCTGGGTGATGCTGGTGGTCTTCACGATCGTCGGCCTGGTGATCAGGAGCACGCGTCCCGGCCGGCATCTCGTCGCGGTGGGCGGCAACGCCCAGGCCGCGCGGGCCCGTGGCATCAGCCCGCGGCGCGTCCAGGGCGTCGCGTTCGTCCTGTGCGGGCTCTGCGCGGGCATCGCCGGGCTGGTGCTCGCCTCCCAGGGCGACATCGTGCAGTCCAGTCTCACGGCCGGCACCGAGTTCAGGGTCATCTCGATCCTGCTGCTCGGCGGCCTGGCCCTGACCGGCGGGCGCGGGCGGTTCAGCGGGGTGTTCGCGTCGCTGCTCCTGCTGAGCACGCTGCCGACGGCCATCGTCACCTGGGGCGTGTCGTCGAGCTGGCAGCCCGTCATCGAAGGCCTCGTCCTGGCCGTCGCCCTGGCCGTCAACTCATTGCGCGAGAAGAAGAGGTGAGAACCTTGACCAGCCGCCCGAAACCTTCGGCGACCGCGTTGCTGAGCCCCATGGCCACGAGTCTCGCCTTCCTCGCGATCGTGATCGTGTGCGGGATCGTGTTCGCCCCCAGCTTCCTGTCGGTCGCCAACCTGGCCAGCGTGTCGAGCGGGATCATGGCTCCGGCCATCATCCTTCTCGTGGCCTGCCTGGCCATGACGGGAGGGGTCGCGGACCTGAGTCTCGGGTCCGTGCTCGGGCTGGGGGGCGTCGTGTACGCCACGGTGCTCCAGCTCTCGGAGTCACCGCTCGCCGGGGTCGCCGCCGCCGCGGCGGCGGGGGTCGCCGTCGGCCTCTTCAACAGCGTGCTCTCGGTGCGGTTCCACATCTGGCCCCTGATCGCGACCCTCGGCATGCTGGTGGCGGCCCGCGGGCTGGTCAGCGTGATCAGCGGCGGCAGCTCGGTGGCCGCCTACACGCCGGAGCTGAGCGCGGCGCTGAAGACCGCCATCGGTCCCGTCCCCGTCGTCCTGGTCGGCGTGGTCGTCCTGGCCGTGCTCGTCGGCTGGATCATCAGGTACACCCGCTGGGGCAACCACCTGCGGGCGGTCGGCGGCGACGACGTCGCGGCCCGGCGTGCCGGGATCCCGGCCAACCGCATGCGGATGTGGCTGTTCGTGGTCGTCGCCCTGGTGGCCGCGCTGGCCGGCTCGCTCCAGGTCATGCGGACCGGCGCGTCCGCGGTCAACCTCGGGGAGGGCGTCGAGCTGCTCGTGTACGGCGCCCTGCTCATCTCGGGTTACCGGCTCGCCGGAGGAGGGCGGGGCAGCGCCCTGTCCGGCCTGGTGTGCCTGTTCGCGCTGGAGCTGATCAGGAACATCTTCCGGCTGCGCGGGCTGCCCCTGCCGCTGACCGACGTGCTGCTCGGGCTCACCCTCATCGGAGCGGTCTCTCTCGACCTGGTCCGCGGACGCGTGCGACGGCCGCTGATCGCCCAGCCCGCGACCGGATGAGGGCCGGACCGCATGGAGAAAGGTGCATGAATCACATGGAAGCGTTCTCGCAGGGGCCGTTGACCGGGGTACGCGTCATCGAGACGGGTGTCCTGGTCGCCGGTCCGTACTGCGGCCAGCTCCTCGGTGATCTCGGAGCGGAGGTCATCAAGGTGGAGGACCCCGCCAAAGGCGACCCGATGCGGCAGTGGGGGCGCGAGCGTCCGCACGGCAAGTCGCTCTGGTTTCCCATCCTGGGCAGGAACAAGCAGTCCGTGACCTGCAACCTGCGGGTGGAGAAGGGCCAGGCGGTCTTCCGTAAGCTGATCGCCGACGCGGACGTCCTGATCGAGAACTTCCGCCCGGGAACCCTGGAGAAGTGGGGGCTCAGCCCTGAGACGCTCTGGGAGATCAACCCCCGCCTGGTGATCGTCAGGGTGTCGGCGTACGGCCAGGACGGTCCCTATGCCGGCCGGGCCGGATACGGCTCCATCGGTGAGGCCATGGGCGGCATCCGCCACGTCACCGGCGATCCGAAGGCCCTGCCCAGCCGGGTCGGGATCAGCCTGGGCGACGCGCTGGCCGGGACCTTCGCGGCGCTCGGGTGCATGGGTGCGCTGCGCGTGGCCGAGACGACCGGGCGGGGACAGATCGTCGACAGCGCCATCTACGAGGCGGTCCTGGCCCTGATGGAGTCGACCGTGCCCGAGTACGCGATCGGCGGCTACACCCGCGAGCGGACCGGGTCGATCCTGCCCAACGTCGCGCCGAGCAACGCGTACCGCACCAAGGACGACGACATGGTCCTGATCGCCGCCAACCAGGACACCGTCTTCGGCAGGCTCGCCCAGGCCATGGGCCGTCCCGAGCTCGCCGCCGATCCGGACTTCGCCACGCACGGCGGCCGGGGCCTGAACCAGGAGTGGCTCGACCAGATCATCGCGGACTGGTGCTCGACCATGCCGGCCGACGCGCTGCTCGACCACCTGCACAAGCACGGGGTGCCCGCGGGCCGGATCTACACGGCCCGCGACATGTTCGCCGACGAGCACTTCGCCGCGCGGGAGGCCATCGTCCGCCTCCCGCACCCGGAATTCGGCGAGTTCCCCATGCAGAACGTCTTCCCCCGGCTTTCCGCCACCCCCGGCGGGATCCGCTCGCTCGGCCCCGAAATGGGCGAGCACAATGAGGCGGTGCTGTCCCGGTTCGCCGGAATTGACCCAGAAGAGCTGGCCGGTCTGCGCGCAGACGGCGTCATCTGACGACCATCGAAAAGAGGAGACCCGACGATGCAACCCATCAACAAGCCGTCGATCAGTTACGAGGACGCGCAGCGAGCCGTCGCGGCCGCCGTGGAGAAGGCCCGTGAGCAGGGTCTGGCCATGGTGGTGGCGGTGGTGGACGAGAGCGGCGTGCTCAAGGCCTTCGGCCGCATGGACGGCGCCGCCCTGCTCTCCGTCCAGGTGGCGAAGGACAAGGCGTACACGGCCGCGGGCTTCGGGATGCCCACGGACGGCTGGTACGACTTCATCAAGGACGACGGTCCGCTGGCGATCGGCGCCCCCGCCGGCATCGACCGCCTCGTCGTCTTCGGCGGCGGCTTCCCGATCACGGCCGACGGCCAGGTCATCGGCGCCATCGGCGTCAGCGGCGGCCACTACAGCCAGGACATGACGGTCGCCCAGGCCGGGCTCGACGCGCTGGCCTAGCCCCCTGCCCGCCGGACGGAACCTCCCGCCCGGCGGGCACAGGTCTATCCTCGAACCAACCTACTCAGTAGTATGTTAGGAGTGTCCGTGGCGGTCATCTGGCAACCGGAGCTCGACGGGGAACGGCGGAGATGGGTCGATCTCGCCGCCCGGCTCACCGAGGACCACTTCGCCCCCCTGGCCGAAGAGCTCGACCGCGACCAGCGCTATCCGTGGGAGAGCGTGGAGAGACTGGTCGAGTCCGGTCTCGCGGGCCTGTTCGTGCCCCGGGAGTACGGCGGGCAGGGCGCCGACCTGGAGACCACCTGTGCCGTCATCGAGACGGTCTCGCGTGGTTGCACCTCCACCGGGTCGATCCTGGCGGCGTACGCCCTGGGAGGCACGCCGCTCCTGCTCGCCGGCACCGACCGGCAGAAGGCCGAACACCTCGGCGGCCTGGCGGCGGGCAAGGCGGTCAGCTTCGCGCTCAGTGAGGAGGGCGCGGGGAGCGACGCCGCGGGCATCAGGACGACCGCGGTCCGCGAGGGCGACCACTGGCGCCTGCGCGGAGAGAAGATCTTCATCGGGAACGGCGGGGCCTCCCAGTCCTACATCGTGTTCGCGCTGACGGACCCGGAAGCGGGCACGCGCGGGATCACCGCCTTCCTGGTCGACAAGGACGCCGACGGCGTGGTGATCGACCGCTACGAGGACAAGATGGGCATCCGCGGCACCCTGACCAGCAACCTCAAGCTGGACACGGTCGTCAGCGACGACGACATCCTCGGTGAGCTGAACCGCGGGATGCGTCTCGCCATGCGGACGCTGGACGCGGGCCGGATCTCCGTGGCCGCCCAGTCGGTCGGCGTCGGCCTGGCCGGATACGACGTGGGCAGCAGGGAGGCCTGCCGCAGGCAGACGTTCGGCAAGCCCGTCATCGACAACCAGGGCATCTCCTTCCCGCTCGCCGACGTGGCCACCGAGATCACCGCGGCACGCATGATCACCGTCGAGGCCGCGCGCGCGTACGACAGGGGAGAGAACGTCAGCGTGCTCGGCGCGATGGCCAAGCTCTACGCGAGCGAGGCGGCGCACCGCAGCGTCGACCTGGCGGTGCAGATCTTCGGCGGCGCCGGCTACTGCAGGCCGTGCCCCGCCGAACGGCTGTACCGGGACCAGCGCATCCTGGAGATCTACGAGGGCACGTCGGAGATCCAGCGGCTCGTGCTCGGGCGGTTCATCAAGGCCGAGGCCGAGGAGGCGAGCCGGTGACATTCACCGACCACTGGACGCTCGACGTCCCATGGCCGGAGCCGGGCCCGTCGACCGTGTACGACCTGGCGCACCGGCTCCACACCGGCATCCCGCACCACCCCAACCATCCGCCCTACTCCTTCACCCTCACCAAGCGGCATGGAGAGGTGATGTATCCCGACGGCGTCTCCGCCGCCGCCGAGATGATCACCACGGGCGGTCACGTGGGCACGCACATGGACGGCTTCGCGCACGTCTCCAGGTTCGGCAGGATCTACGGCGGCCTCGACGTGACCGAGAACCAGTCGTACGCCGACGGCGTCGCCGTGCACTCCGTCCACGAGATGCCCCCGGTCCTGGCGCCGGGCCACCTCGTGGACGCCACCGTCGCGCTGGGGCGGGACCTCACCCCCGATGACGGGGTGGACGCCGACCTGCTCGACGCCTGGTTCCGGACCCGCCCGCTGCCGGCGCCCGGCTCGGTCGTCCTGATCAGGACGGGCTGGGACCGGCACTGGGACGACAACGCCACCTTCCTCGGCACGTCGACCGGAGCCCCAGGGGTCACGCTCACCGGGGCGGAATGGCTGACCAGCCATGGGATCATCGCCTCCGGAACCGACACCGTCGCCTACGAGAAGATGCCGGCGGCGACGTTGCCGGTCCACTGTCATCTGCTGGTGGACCACGGTGTGCCGATCATGGAGGCGATGAACCTCGCACCTCTCAGCGAGCGCGAGGCCTGGGAGTTCTTCTTCATCGCCGCGCCGCTTCCCATCCTCGGCGGCACCGGCTCACCGATACGTCCACTGGCCCTGGTACCTCGGACGTAAGGGCGGTACACCCGTTGAGCAGCAGTGAGATCGGCCGGCCCGCACTGGGCCGGCCGGGCCCCGGCGAGGACGGCCGCAAGGCGATCCTGGACGCGGCGGCGCGGGCCTTCGCCCGCAAGGGCTACTTCGCGACCAGCATCGACGCGATCGCCGACGAGCTCGGCGCCACCAAGGGCCGTGTCTACCACTACTACCGGGGCAAGGCGGAGATCTTCCTCGACGTGGTGGTCACCGGGATGCGCGATCTCATCGCCGCGGTGGAACCGATCAGCGCCCGCCAGGACGCCGGACCCGGCGAGCGCATGTATCAGATGGCGCACCTGCACGCGTCCATGATGATGCTGCGCAACCACGCGCAGCGCGTCTCCGTGCAGGCGATCGAGATGCGCTCGGTCGCCGAGATCGCGATCCACCAGGACGTGCTCGCCGACGTGTTCGCGCTGCGCCGCCGGTACGAGCAGATCTTCATCGACGTGGTCGAGGAGGGCGTCCGGCTGGGCGACTTCGCCGCCACCGACAGCGGCCTGGTCGTCAAGTCGGCGCTCGGCGCCCTGAACTGGATCCCCATCTGGTACGCCCCCGACCGCACGCCGCTCGACGTGGAGAAAGTCGCCGACACCTTCGCCCGATTCATCGTGAACGGTTTGAAAGGAAGCTGAAGATGGACAGCCCGAGCTCGGCCGAATACTGGAGCGAGGTGGAGACCTGGCCCAGGGACCGCATCGCGGAGTTCCAGCTCGCCGCACTGCGGCGGCAACTCGCCTACGTCGGGGCGAACAGCGCCTACTACAAGGCGGCCTGGGCCGGGATCGGCTTCGAGCCGGGTGACCTGCGCTCGCTCGACGACCTGCGCTCCCTGCCCGTCGTGCGCAAGGCGGACTACGTGGCGGACCTGGCCGAACGGGGGCCGTGGGGCTCGATGCTGGCCGTGCACCCGGAGGACGTGGCCCGGGTGCACTTCTCCTCGGGCACCACCTCCTCTCCGGCGCCGGTCTGCTGGACCCGGCAGGACCTCGACCGCTGGGCCGACCTGTACGCCAGGTTCGCGTACAGCCAGGGCGTGCGCCGCACCGACGTGTACCAGGCGCTGTTCGGTTTCGCCTGGTTCGTCGGCGGGCTCGGCGTCACCGCCGCCTACACCAAGATCGGCTGTACGGTCATCCCCGGCGGGTCGGGCGACACCGAGCGCCAGATCGACGTCATGGCGAGGTACGGCACCACCGCCGTCAGCGGCACGCCGTCGTTCATGCTGCACCTGGCCGAGACCGCCGAACGGCTCGGCCGTCCCGTGACGGGCAACCGGGTACGCCGGATCCAGGTCGGCGGCGAGCCGGGCGGCGGCATCCCCGAGACCCGCGCCCTCATCGAGGAACGCTGGGACGCCAAGGTGTTCGACGGCTACGGCTCACTCGAGTTCCAGCCCATCGCCTGGGAGTGCGAGCGGCAGGCGGGCGGCCACTTCGCCGAGGACTTCGTGTACGCCGAGGTCGTGGACGCCGAGACCGGCGCCCCGGTCCCGGACGGCAGCCCGGGCGTGCTCGTCCTCACCCACCTCGACAAGCAGGCGTCTCCGTTCGTGCGCTGGTGGACGGGCGACGTGGTGGTGCGCGACCCGGACCCGTGCGCGTGCGGCCGCACCCACGGCCGCCTGCGCGGGGGAGTGCTGGGCCGCGCCGACGACATGCTGGTGGTACGGGGGGTCAACTTCTTCCCGAGCTCGGTGGAGAGCCTGGTGCGCAGCACCCCGGGCGCCACCGGCGAGTACCTCATCGTGATCGACGAGGACGTGGTCGACCGGGCCACCGGCTACCTGACCGGCGTCAAGGTGCGACTGGAGACCGAGGACGGCGCCGCCGAGTCCGCCGTGGACCGGCTCGCCCACGCCATCCGCGCCGAGCTCACCGTCCGCGCGGTGGTCGAGCCGGTCCCGTCCGGCTCGCTCGCCCGCAGCACCCACAAGGCCAAGCGCCTGGTCCGCGAGATCTGAACACCGAGGAGTGAACGTGACTGACGACGTCTACATCGTGAGCGCCGTACGGACACCGCACGGGAGGTACGGGGGATCCCTCAAGGACGTCCGGCTCGTCGAGCTCGGCGGACTGGCCGGGCGAGCGGCGCTCGACCGCGCCGGGGTGTCGCCCGACGACATCGGCGAGATGGTGCTGTCCAACTGCAGGCAGGCCGGCAACGGCCCCAACCCGGGACGCCAGGTCGCCTTCAAGGCGGGCCTCCCGGAGCCCGTCCCCGCGCAGACCGTCAACATGGCGTGCGCCTCCGGCCTCAAGGCGCTCCAGCTCGCGGCGCACCCCATCCTCCTGGGGGAGAGCGAGCTCACCTTGGCCGTGGCGGCGGAAAGCATGTCGACCATGCCGTACATCGCCCCGTACACCCTGCGCTGGGGCGGGGTGCGGCGCGGGGACATCCTGCTGGCGGACGGCTGGCGGGACGGCGGCACCGACCCGATCTGCGGCATGAACATGGGACAGACGGCCGAGAAGGTGGCGCGCGAGTACGGCGTCAGCCGGGCCGACCAGGACGCCTGGTCGGTCCGCAGCCACCAGCGCCTGGCCGCCGCCTGGGACGAGGGCATCCTGGACGGCCAGATCGTCGAGGTGGCGCACGAGGAGGGGTCGCTCTCCAGGGACGAGACGTTCCGCCAGGGATCGACCGCGGAGAAGCTCTCGACACTGCGCCCCGCCTTCGAGGACGGCGGCACGGTCACGGCGGGCAACGCCAGCCAGATGGCCGACGGCGCCGCCGCGGTCGTGCTGGCCGGCGGCCGGGCCGCCGCCGAGCGAGGTCTCACCCCGCGTGCCCGGCTGGTGTCCGTGGCCGCCGTCGGCGTCGATCCCACCATGATGGGCATCGGCCCCACCGCGGCGATCCCCGCGGCCCTGAAGAAGGCCGGCCTGTCCGTGGGCGACATCGACCTGTTCGAGATCAACGAGGCGTTCGCCGCGCAGATCGTGCAGAACGTGCGCGCCCTGGACCTCGACGAGGACCGGGTCAACGTGAACGGCGGCGGCATCGCGCTGGGGCACCCGACGGGCCAGAGCGGCCTGCGCGTCGTGGTCAGCCTCCTGCACGAGCTGGAGCGGCGCGACGCCCGCTTCGGCGTCGCGAGTCTGTGCGTCGGCGGCGGGCAGGGCATCGCCGCCGTCATCGAGCGGGTGGCGGCATGACACTCCCTGTGTCAACCTCAGGCAGCAACGAACTCGTTGAGCGCCGCTGCGGCGCCGTGTTTGGCGGGGTCGTAGGGGACACCGTCGAGCCAGCAGCGCCAGATCACGCGGATCCAGGCGCGG
>NZ_JAHKRN010000050.1 GCF_019396385.1 Nonomuraea harbinensis
CCTGGACTCGGCGGGTCAGCGCAGCGAGTCGACCGTCTCGGCGAGCCGGTCGAGCGCCCAGAGGAGGTCCTCCTCCGAGATGACGATCGGCGGCGCGAGCCGGATCGTCGACCCGTGCGTGTCCTTGGCCAGCACGCCGCGCGCCATCAGCGCCTCCGACACCTGGCGGCCGGTGGCGAGCGACGGGTCGATGTCGACGCCCGCCCACAGGCCGCGCCCGCGCACCGTCACCACGCCGTGGCCGACCAGCTCGCGCAGCCGCGCGTGCATGATCCCGCCCAGCTCGGCCGCCCTGACCTGGAACTCGCCGGTGCGGAGGATCTCCACGACCGCGCTGCCGACCGCGCAGGCGAGCGGGTTGCCGCCGAACGTGGACCCGTGCTGCCCCGGCTTGATCACGCCGAGCACGTCCTCGTCCGCGGCGATCGCCGACACCGGCACCACGCCGCCGCCGAGCGCCTTGCCCAGGACGTAGATGTCGGGCACGACGCCCTCGTGGTCGCAGGCGAAGGTCCTGCCGGTGCGGCCCAGGCCCGACTGGATCTCGTCGGCGATCATGAGCACGTTCTGCTCGGTGCAGATCTCCCGCACCTGGGTGAGGTAGCCGTCCGGTGGCACCAGCACCCCGGCCTCGCCCTGGATCGGCTCGACGAGCACCGCGACCGTGTCGTCGTCGATGGCCGAGCGGATCGCGTCGGCGGACCCGTACTTCACGATCGTGAAGCCCGGGGTGTAGGGGCCGTAGTCGTCGCGGGCGTCCGGGTCGGTGGAGAAGCTGACGATCGTGGTGGTGCGGCCGTGGAAGTTGTCCTCCATCACCACGATGTTGGCCTTGTCGCGCTCGACGCCCTTGACCAGGTAGCCCCACTTGCGGGCGACCTTGATCGCGGTCTCCACGGCCTCGGCGCCGGTGTTCATCGGCAGGATCATGTCCTTGCCGGTGAGGTCGGCCAGCCCGGCGCAGAACCGGGCGAACTGGTCGTGGTAGAAGGCCCGGCTGGTCAGGGTCAGGTTCCTCAGCTGCTCCTGGGCCGCCGCGAGGATCTTCTCGTTGCCGTGGCCGAAGTTGAGCGAGGAGTAGCCGGACAGGAAGTCGAGATAGCGCCTGCCCTCGACGTCGGTCACCCAGGCGCCGTGCGCCTCGTGGAGGACCACGGGCAGCGGATGGTAGTTGTGCGCGCTGCGGCGCTCGCTTACTTCGATCAGCTCCGCGCTGGTGGTCATGTCAGTTCTCCCCCCTGATCTCGAGTGTGCAGCACTTGGGGCCGCCACCCGCCTTGCGCAACTCCGACAGATCGACCGGAATCACCTCGTACCCACGTCGCTTCAGCTCTAGCTGGAGATCGCCCGCCTCTGCGTTGATCACCACGTTGACGCCGTCGCTGACCGCGTTGAGCCCGAGCACGGCGGCGTCGTCGGCGGTGGCGAGCACCGCGTCGGGGAACAGCCGGCGCAGCACCTCCCGGCTGCCTTCGGAGAACGCGCCGGGGTAGTAGGCGACGTTGCGGCCGTCGAGCGGGAACAGCGCCGTGTCGAGGTGGTAGAAACGCGGGTCCACCAGCCGCAGCGAGATCACCGGACGGCCCAGGAACTCCTGGGCCTCGTGGTGCGCGGCGACCCGGGTGCGGAACCCGGTGCCGGCCAGGACGATCTCGTCCATGGTGAGGAAGTCGCCCTCGCCCTCGTTCACGTGCTCCGGCTCCAGCGTGGGGTAGCCGCGCTCGGCGAACCAGCGCAGGTAGGCCGGCCCCTCGGCGGCCCGCTGCGGGAACGCGAAGCGGGCGCCGTACACGCGGCCGCCGACCACCAGCGCGCCGTTGGCCGCGAACACCATGTCGGGCAGGCCCTCGATCGGCTCGATCAGGCTCACCTCGTGCCCGAGGCTCTCGTACGCGGCTTTGAGGCCCTCCCACTGCCGGATCGCCACGGCGCGGTCGGCGCCCGCCGCGGGATCCATCCACGGATTGATCGCGTACTCGACCGCGAAGTGCTCCGGCGGGCACATGAGAAAGCGTCTGGGCATGCAGACTCCGTCGTCTTCGTCAGAGTGTTTCCCCATGTCAGGGGTCGAGCACAGCCTAAGAACGCCCCTCACGCGGCGGAAGAGGGCGGGATTGCGCGCGTGTGAAGTTCTGTTGCGAGTATCAGCCGGGGACGTGTGATCCGTTGCGCGCGTCCGGCAAGGTGGTGCCGGGAGGGCTGTCGACCAGCCTCGACAGCACGATCGCGCTCTTCGTCCGCACCACGAACGGCTCCGCGGCGATGCGCTCGATCACCCGCTCCACGTGGCGCACGTCCGTCGCCCTGATGTGCAGCAGCGCGTCGGCCTCGCCGGTGATCGTGGCCGCGCCCACCACCTCCGGATAGCGGGCCACGGCCAGCGCGATGTCGGACGGTTTCGTCTTGCCCTGGCAGAACAGCTCGACGTACGCCTCGGTGGTCCAGCCGAGCGCGGCCGGCGCGACCATGGCGCTGAAGCCGGTGATCGCGCCGCTCTCGCGCAGCCGGTCGACCCGCCGCTTGACCGCCGACGCGCTCAGGCCGACTTCCTGCCCGATCTCGGCGTAGGTCTGCCGGGCGTCCTCGACGAGCGCGGCGATGATGTCACGGTCCAGCCGATCCAGTTCCACGGGCTCTGTATATCGCCAACGTCGTGTGGCGCGCGACGATCGAACCGGGGCAAACTGGCCCCTTCGATGAGGCATGGCACGGGGAGTTGGCGAGTGATGAGCAGAGGGACGTTCCCTGATCGTTTCGTGTGGGGCGTGTCGACCTCCGCGTACCAGATCGAGGGCGCGAACGCGGAAGACGGCCGGGGGCCCTCCATCTGGGACGCGTTCTCCGACTCGCAGGCCGCCTGCGACCATTACCACCGCTACCCCGGCGACGTGCGGCTGATGAAGGATCTGGGCGTGGCCGCCTACCGGTTCTCGGTGAGCTGGCCGCGGGTCCTGCCCGAGGGCTCGGGCCGGGTGAACACGGCCGGGCTCGACTTCTACGAGCGGCTGGTCGACGAGCTCCTCTCGGCCGGCGTCACCCCGTACGCGACCCTCTACCACTGGGACCTGCCGCAGGCGCTGGAGGACCGGGGCGGCTGGCCGGAGCGCGACACCGCGCTCTGCTTCGCCGACTACGCCCGGGTCGTGCACGAGCGGCTGGGCGACCGGGTGCACACCTGGTTCACGCTGAACGAGCCGTGGGTGGCCGCGTTCCTCGGCTACGGCGCCGGGGTGCACGCGCCCGGCCGGAAGTCGGCCGCCGACGCCTTCCGCGCCGCCCACCACATGCTGCTCGGGCACGGGCTGGCCGCCTCGGCGCTGCGCTCGGCCGGCGCGGCCAGGGTCGGCGCGGTGCTCAACTTCGCGCCCGTGATGACCCCCGGCCAGGTCACCGACCCGGCCAGGGAGCTGTCGGAGGAGGACGCCGACGCGGTCGCCAGGATCGACGAGCTGGTGCACGGGCAGTTCCTGGAGCCGATGCTGCGCGGACGCTACCCCGAGCGGCTGCTGAACGTCGTGGAGTCCGCCGCCGGGCTCGGTCACGTCCGCGACGGCGACCTGGCCGTCATCGCCCAGCCGCTCGACCTGCTCGGCGTCAACTACTACGCGCCCAGCGTGGTGCGCGCCCAGCCGGGCGAGCCCGCCGACCCCGTCTACCCGGGCAGCGACGGCGTCCTGTTCTGCACGGTGCCGACCGCGGTGACCGCGATGGGCTGGCCGATCGTGCCCGGCGCGCTCACCGTGCTGCTGCGCCGCCTGTCCCGCGAGTACCCCGACCAGGAGCTGATGATCACCGAGAACGGGGCCGACTTCGTCGACACCGTGACCGCCGACGGCATCCACGACGTCGACCGCGTCAGCTTCGTCGAAGAGCACCTGCGGGCCCTGCTCGCCGCCCTCGACGAGGGCGCCAAGGTCCGCGGCTACCTGCTGTGGTCGCTGCTCGACTGCCTCGAATGGGCCGACGGCTACCAGCGCAAGTTCGGCATCGTGCACGTCGACTTCGCCACCCAGCGGCGCCGCCTGAAGGACAGCGCCCTGTGGTACCGCGACGTGGTGCGCCGCAACGGGCTCGGCGACGGCCGGCCCAAGCGGCCCACCCTGGAGACCGTCGCCGCCCGGGCCAAGGTCTCCAGGGCCACCGTGTCCCGCGTCGTCAACGGCGACGCCGCGGTCAGCCCCGAGGTCCGCGAGAACGTCCTGCGGGCCGTCAAGGAACTGGGCTACGTGCCCAACGCCGCCGCCCGCAGCCTCGCCACCCGCCGCACCGACACGGTCGCGCTCGTCCTGTCCATCCCGCGCCCCGACGACGCGCTCACCGCCGCCGTCGTCCAGTACGTGACCAGCGTCCTGGAAGGGGCGGGCAAGCAGATCACGCTCATGCTCGCCGACACCTCCGAGAGCCACCGGCGCATCGTCCGGCACGTCGAGGCCGGGCTGTCCGACGGGGTGGTGCTGCTCCCGACGGACGGGGCCGACCCGCTCGCCGAGCGGCTCGCCCGCACCGACGTGCCGCTCGTCCTGCTCGGCCGGCCGGCGATCAGCTCGCTCGTGCCGTACGTGGACGCCGACAACACGGGGGGCGCCGCCGCGGCCACCGAGCACCTGCTGCGGCAGGGGCGCAGGCACATCGGCCTCGTCTGCGGCCCCACCCACCTGGTCGCCGTCCAGGACCGCATGGCCGGGCACCGCGACACGCTCCAGCGGGCCGGACGGCTGCCGCACGTCGCGCTGGCCGGCGACACGGCGGAGTCCGGCGCGGCGGCCCTCACCCGGCTGCTGTCCGACGAGCGCCGCCTGGACGCCGTCCTCGCGACCTCCGACCACCTGGCGATCGGCGTGCTCAGGGCCGCGGCCGAGGCCGGGCGGCGGGTGCCGGACGACCTGGCGGTGGTGGGCTTCGGCGACATCGAGGCGGCCGCGTACACCACCCCCGCGCTGACCACCGTACGGACGCCCGCCTCCGACCAGGCCATGGCACTGGCCCGGCTGATGCTCTCCCGCCTGGAAGGCCGCCACGCCACCCCGGTGGTGCTCCCCGCCAGGCTGGTGACACGCTCCAGCGGCTGACCGGCACGGAGGGACGGTCCGGGAGGGCGTGGGGCGGTTAGCATCGAGGGACAGTGTCGTCCGGAGGGTCGTCTGGAGGCCCGATGCGCCTGTCACGCCGCCGTCCCACGCAGCCCGACGAGCCCGCGCAGGTCATCCGCGTCGCGCCCGCGGTCGCGTACGACGGAGACCTCTACCACCTGCCCGACTGGACGGCGCGCCGCGACGCCGAGCGCGAGCTGGGGCGGCGGCACGCCGCCGACGGCCAGATCGACACGCTCACCCTGCAGACCGGCAGCGTGCCCCGCTTCCACGAGCTGGAGGACGAGCGGCTCGGCGAGCTGGCCCGCATCGAGGACCTCACCGAGCGGGAGCTGCGGCAGGCGCGCGCCGCGCTCGAAGGGCAGAAGATCAGGCTCGCCGAGTCGCAGCGCGCCTTCGCCGCCGCCCGCGCGGCCCTCGACGACACCCGGCCGCGGGTCGCCGAGCTGGAGCAGCCCAGCCGCCGCCCCGGCGACGGCCGCCCCAGCTCGATCGCGATCTCCGGCAGCCGGTGGCCCGTCGTGCGCCGCTGGCTGCCCGCCGCGCTGCTGCTGCTCCTGCTGGTGATCGTCGAGGTGCCGATCCTCTACCAGGTGATCCTCGACTGGGGCGACAGCGTCGCGATGACCGCGCTGCTCGCCGCGGGCGCCGCCCTCATCATGCTGGTCGCGCCGCACATGTACGGGCGCGCGTTCCGGTCCTGGCAGGAGCACGGCGGCTCGGCCAAGGGGCGCTGGCTGCTGATCGGCGTGGCGCTGGTGTGGCTGGGCTTCATCGTGGCGGTGGCCGTGCTCCGGCGCGACGCGCTGGTCCGGCCGCTGGTCGTGGACGGGGAGGAGATCGGGCCCACCGCCGAGGGGGCCGGCACGCTGCCCACCATGGTGCTGCTGCTGGCCCTGCTGATCGCCACCGCCCTCATCGCCGCCGACCTGGGCCGGCGCATGCACAACCCGAACGACCGGACGCTGCGGGAGCTGCGCGCCAAGCTGGACGCCGAGTCCAGGGCGTTCGCGACCGCGCAGGGCGTCTACCAGCAGGACGCCGGATACGCCGAGAGCATCGCCCAGTACGTGGAGTCGGTCGACCGGCGGCTGGCCGGCCGGACCCGGCAGCTCGACCGCGGCTTCGACAGCCTGGCCACCGCCTACCTGGGCGGGGTGGTGGAAGGGTTACGGGACCCGGAGGCGGCGAGCTGGGCCGAACGGATCGTGGCCAGGCGCCGTGCGGCGCCCGGCCGGTGATCCCCTTAGTTGGTGGAGCCTTAGTTGGTGGAGAAGGTGAACCAGTTGACGTTCACGAAGTCGGCGGGCTGGCCGCTGCTGAACGTGAGGTAGACGGTGTGCGTCCCGGTCGTCGGCGTGATGTTGGCCGGGACCGTGCGCCAGCTCTGCCAGCCGCCGGTGTTCCCGATCGCGAAGTCGCCGATCGGCGGCGCCGTCGGGCTGCCCAGCCTGACCTGGACGAGCCCGCTCACACCGGCGCCCGCCCCGGAGGCGACCCTGGCCTTGAACTGCTGGGCCGCCGTCGAGCCGAACCGGACGTTGTCGAAGCGGAGCCAGTCGCCGTTGCGGATGGCGCCGACGTTCTGCCCGCCGCCGGAGTCCGTGGTGGTCTCCGTGATGGTGCCCGACTGGGCGCTGTAGCCCTCGGCCTGGATGGTGGAGCGCGCGTCGAACCCGTCACCCGGGGGGTCGGTCGGCGGGTCGGTCGGCTGGGTGCCGGTGCCGCTCTGCCACACGGCCACGTAGTCGACCAGCATCGGCCGGCCGGACACGGTCGCGGCGGTCGGCGTGCCGAAGCCCGCCACGCCGTTCGGGAAGGCGCCGCCCATGGCCACGTTCAGGAGGAGGAAGTAGCCGGCGTGACCGGTCATGTTGTTCCACGTGGTGGCGTCGAGCTGCGACTGGCTCACGCTGAAGAACTGCTGGCCGTCCACGTACCAGCGCAGCTGGTTGGGACTGACGCTGCGGTCCCACTCGAAGCGGTAGGTGTGGAAGGACGACTGGCAGGTGGAGCCGGGGCAGGCGCGGCTGCCGCCGATGCCCTGGGTCTCGTTGCACGGGCCGCCGGGGTTGACGCCGCAGTGGAGCACGGCCCAGACGGTGTTGAGGCCGTTGACGTTCTCCATGATGTCGAACTCGCCGATGGCCGGCCAGTTCCAGTAGTTGCCCCGGTAGGGGGAGCCGAGCGCCCAGAACGCGGGCCAGTAGCCGAGCGCGGCGTCGCCGGTGACGTTCGGCATCTGGATGCGGCCCTCGATGCGCAGGATGCGCCCGTCGGCGGGCTTGAAGTCGGAGCGCCGGGTCTCGATGCGGCCGGAGGTCCACTCGCCGTTCGAGCCGCGCAGCGGGGTGATGCGCAGGTTGCCGGAGCCGTCGAGGCTCAGGTTGGCGGGGTTGGACGTGTAGTTCTGGATCTCTCCGGTGCCCCAGTTGCCGGGGCCGCCGGGGTAGCCGTGGCCGGTGTCGATGATCCAGTTGCTGGACGAGGGCAGCGAGCCCGACGAGCCGTTGAAGTCGTCGGCCCAGACCAGCGACCAGCCGGACGGGGTGGCCGGGACGGAGGCGGCGGCGCTCGTGGCCACCTGGACGAGCAGGCCACCGACGGCGGCCAGCGCCACGGCGGCGGCCGCTATGCGGCGGCGCACCCTGGACGGTGGTGATGTCATCACTGCTCCTGGGGGGAAGGGAGGCGGAGTGAAGAGAGCGCTCTCACGCCGAACGAAAACACAGTTCCTTACCTGTTGTCAACAATCGTCACCGCAGGCGTTGCAGGAAGGTGAACAGTCCGGCATGCTGTGAGAGAGCGCTCTCCCTACAGGAGGTCGGCGGCCGTCGTGCCGGCCGCCTCGAACGCCTCTGCCCAGAACGCCTCCAGCAGCGGGAACCGGTCCGGGTTCGCCGTCCGCTCCCGCAGGAACCCGTGCACCGTCACCGCGTACCCGCCCATGGCGGGCAGCAGGCCGGCCCGCCGCAGTTCCTCGACCTTCCGCTTCCGCGCCGCTTCGCCCAGATCCAGGCGGTTGATGTTCAGCTCGCCGCGGTTGTTGCTCAGATCGCTGAACACGATGAGCCGGTGCTCCTTGTCCGGCTGCCGCCGCGCGGTCATCTGCTTCACCATGTACCGCAGCGCGCCCAGCACGTCCGAGCCCTCGCCCTCCGCTGGGCAGTCGAACAGCCGCACCGCCCTGGGCACCACCTCTTTGATCCGGTGCGTCCTCACCCGGTCCTCGACGACCGGGTTGTCGTTCGGGTTCTCGGCGCGGGTGGCGGCCACGGTGACCGGGTCCTCCCGGCACGAACTGCTCTCCGACGCGCCGGTGACGGCGGCGAACCCCACCCAGTCGCACCCCTGGGCGAACTCGGGCAGCTTCGAGGTCACGTCCTCACGGGACGTGGCGGGCTCCGCGTAGCTCGTGGAGTCCACCACCACCCCGCACACCGCCCCCGCGTCCGTCCCGCACCCCGCCACACCACCGGCCACCAGCGCCGCGACGCCGAGCACGGCCACCCCTCTGCTCCCTAACCCGGCCAACGCCGCTCCTCTCCGTCGCCGTCACGTGGTGTGCTGGGCGATGCGGCGCTCGGGTCGCCGAACGCCTCCCGCCATGGATAGGTCCGCCGCTGCCCTCTGGCACGGTCCTGTCCGGTTGGGGTGCTTGTCGCGGTGGTGTCTTGTGTGCGTGGGGTGTGTGGTTCGGCGGCGCGGTCGTGTGCCGTTGGAGTGCGTGTCTCGGTGGCGTGGTCCGGTCCGGGATGGACGTCGGTTTCGGCGTCCTGGTGTGGTTCGCGCGGGCCGTCGCCGGCTGGCTCGCCGACATCGCTGTCCGTACGAGGGGAGCCGGGCCCGGCGCTCGCCGGCCCGTCGGCGGAAGCCTCGGAGTCGTCCTCGTCATGCCCCGGATGCTCATCGTTCGCAGGCGAAGGCGTGAGGGCGTCGGTCTCGCGGGTCTCCACCGCCTCACCTGGTACGGACGCGGTCTCGTGCAGAGGATCCGGGGAGGGGTGGGCGGCTTGCGACGGTGACGGAGCCATGCCGGAGGTACCTGCCGGGGGATACGTGACCTCTGCAGGGGCCGTTGCCGTACGTAAGGAAGAGACGGCTTCTGGAAGAGACGTGGGGGATCGGTCCATCGTGGGCCGGGCGGCTGGCGGCGGAGATGTGGTGGCGGTTGGATCCAGCGCGGGGTGGGTGTTCTCAGGCGGGGAGACGGTGGAGGCCGTCTCGGGTCGGGCGGCTGGCGGCGGGGATGGGGTGGCGGTGGGGTCCACCGCGGGATGGGGCTCCGGCGAGGAGACAGCGGGGGCCGTCTCGGGTCGGGCGGCTCGCGGCGGAGGTGGGGTGGCGGTGGGATCCAGTGCGGGGTGGGTGGTCTCCAGCGGGGAGACGGCGAGGGCCGTTTCGGGTCGGGTGGCTTGGGATGTGGTGGCGGTGGGATCCGCCGGGAGATGAGTGGTCTCCGGAGGGGAGACGGTAGGGGGCGTTTCCGGTCGGGTGGTTTGGGGCGGGGATGTGGTGGGGGTCGGGTCCGCTGGGGGTTGGGTGGTCTCCCCCGGGGATGCGGTGGGGGTGGGGGCCTTGGTGGGTTCGGTGGCCTGCGGCTGAGATGTGGGAGCGGTGGAGTCCGTCAGGGAGTGGGGGGTTTTCGGAGGAGATGGGGTGGTGGGGGAGTGGTCTGCTTGAGGTTGGGGGACTGAGTCCGGTGGGGAGGTTCGAGCGGGGGGAGGCGGAGGGCTGAGGGTAGTTCGTGGGGGAGGACCTTGGTGTGCCAGTCCGCTACCCGGGCTTCCACCTCGTGGAGGATCCGGCCTAGCTCGTCGCGCCCCGAGATGCCGAGCCGGGTCTCGCCGGTGGGTTCCATGGCGATGACCTCGCCCTGCCAGAGCGGCGGGATCTCCTCCCGGCGCGGGTGGGTCTCCATGACGCCGCTCCGGTAGGCGGCGATGATCTGCTCGGCCCGCGCGTGCACGGCCTCCACCTCGTGGTCGTGCTCGACCAGGGCGTTCTCCCACTCCTGCGCGTACTGGCCGATGCGGGCGCCGGCGCGCTGCACGCTCTCCTGGCTCTCCCGCACCGCGTCCCGCCGCCGCGCCTCACCCCGCCTCCATCGGGCCTCGGCGATGGAGATGAACGCGTCCTCCTCGTAGGGAGCCGCCGGGCGCCCGCCGCGATCACCGTACGATCCCGCCGCACGTGCCCCTGAGCCACCGTACGGTCCTGCTGCGCGTGCCCCAGAGTCACCGTACGGTCCCGCGGAATAGGGGTCTGGCGGATCGCCGTACGGTCCCGGCGGGTCAGGTGGCGGATCGCCGTACGGTCCCGGCGGGTCAGGTGGCGGATCGCCGTACCGTCCCGCCGGTTCAGGTGAAGGCCTGGAATCTGGCGGATTGCCGTACGGTCCTGCGAAATCGGGTGAAGGCCTGGAACCTGGCGGATACGGATCAGCGGGTGGGCCGGGGTGGCCGTTGGGTGGGGGCTGGGGGAGGAGGTCGGTGCGGCTGAGTTCCAGGAGGATCGCTTCCCGGGCGGCCAGGGACTGGTCGAGTAACTCGCCGCGCCGGGCGGCCAGCCGGCGGCCGGCGTCGGCGATCTGCTCGCGGGCGCGGGCACGTACCTCGGCGACGAACGGGGGCCGGCTCTCGGGGTCGGTGAAGGTCGTCAGCGGGTGTCGCCGGGCGTCGCGCATGCCCTGCCGGCGCGCCTCCTCACGCTCGGCCAGCGGGTCGCCCCGCTTGAACAGCCGCGACAAGAACGCCATCCGGCTCCTCCGGCTCAGAGTCCCTGAGTCCCCAGCCTAAACGCTCCCCTCGCGGAAGCCGGGGTGCCGGAGGAAACGCGAAAGGCGGGGCCGTGAGGGCGGCCCCGCCTTTCGCGTAGGGGAGATCAGGCTTTCTCGGCCTCGCCGGCGGCCTGCTCCAGCGCGTCCTCGGGGGACTGCTCCAGGTCCTGCTCGGCGTCGGCGGCCGCCTGGGCCGACGCCTTGTCCAGGCGGACCCAGCTCGTCACGCTCTCGACGGCGAACAGCACGAACAGGTAGGCCGTCAGCACCGCCAGCACCGGCGTGACCAGGCCGAACGCCGCGCCCGCGCCGATGATGAGCAGCCGCAGCTCCCAGCCGAGCCCGGCGTAGAACACCCAGGCCGGCGGCCAGATGCTCTGCCGGGTCCGGTAGACGGTGTCGTAGGTGTGGTAGCCGACCACGTACACCAGCACGAACAGCAGCCACTTCGGCGCCCCCGCCGCGAGGCCGACCACGATCATGGCGAGGAACTCGGCGGCGCGCAGCAGCGGCGGCGTGAGCCAGTCGAAGCGGCCCAGGTGGTCGCGCGGCGCGGTCGGCAGCACCAGCAGCAGCACGATCAGCGACGGCAGCAGCATCGTGAAGCCCGGCTGGACCAGGCCGGTCACCGTGACGGCGATGACGGCCAGCAGCGCGGCCAGCGTGGCGGGGACCGGCGGCAGGCCCTTGCCGAGCCTGCCCGACAGCACGTGGACGAGGGGACCGTCGTCGCGGTAGGCGAGCAGGCGGGCGGTCTGGATGCGCCGGCGCTCCTCGTCGGGGTCCGGCGTGGGGGTTGCGGCGGCCTGCGGCTGGGTGATCATGCGAGCGACCTCATGAGGCGTCCGGTGAGAGTGTAAACGGCGGCGACGGAGCCCCAGATCACCAGCGTGAGGAAGGTAATGCGGGCGTCGAAGAGCGCAGCGGTGATCGCGATGGCCGCGAACCGCTCGCCGATGGGGAACACGATCATTTTACGCGCCCAGTGGACCGCGCGGTACTTGCCGGCCTTGGACCACATCTTGAGCATGCGCTTGACGCCACTGCTCTGCTCGACCTTGCGGCGCTCCAGGGCCTGGCGCAGGTCACGGTCGTCGCGGGCGTCGAGCGCCAGCGTGGGCAGCTTGGCCGGGGGCTTGCGGCGGTTGGAGATGCCGAAGGAGAAGTCGAGCAGGTGGCGCACGGACTGCAGGCCGAGGGCGGCCAGCGCGAAGATCCAGATGTCGTCGCCGCCGTTGCCCGCCACGACCCAGCCCACGGCCAGCCCGGCGAAGACGACGTACTCCTTGAACCGGTCGAACGTGGCGTCGAGCCACGCCCCCAGCACCCCGAACTTGCGGGCGTAGCGGGCGACCTGGCCGTCGACGCAGTCGAACACGAAGGCGAAGTAGATCAGCAGCCCGCCGGCGATCATCCACGGCCGCTGGCCGGTGGCGAAGCAGGCGGCGGCGGCCACGCCGAGGGCGATCGAGATGAGCGTGACCTGGTTGGGCGTCAGCCCCCGCCGGGCCGCCCAGCGGGCGATGAACCGGGAGTAGGTCGAGACGAAGTAGGTGGTGAAGAAGCCGTCGGCGCCCTTGACCGCGTTGTTGAGCCTGGCGCGGTCCTCGTCGAAGCCGGACATCTCGACGGCGGCCTCGTTGGCCTGCTCCTGGGAGGTGACGCGGCGGTAGAACAGGTCGCGGCGGCCCCGGATGCCGACCGACACGCCTTTGCGCACCAGGCCGAAGGCGATGATCTGGACCAGGTCGTCGTCGTCGCCGAAGGCGGACGCCATCGCGGCCAGCTCGCGGCAGGTCTCGGCGAGCATCGGCGCGTTGCGCGCGCTGATGTACATCGGGCCGAGCAGCACGGCGTTGGGCCTGGTCACCAGGTGGGTGGCGGTGCCGACCGAGATGACCCGGGTCTTGCCGATGCGGGAGCGGACCGGCAGGCCCTCCACCTCGTTCATGCCGATCTCGGGCTCGGCCTCCGCTATCGGGACGTTACCGTTGAGCTGGTCGTCCTCTGTCTCCTCGCCCTCCTCTTCCGCCACCGGGCGCGGCTCCTTGGCGACGAGGACCAGCGCGCCGCGCTTGGTCTTGTTGATCTGGTAGATCAGCTCGTCGTGGATGACCGAGTTCTCCGGGATGATGAACAGGGGCTCGGTCGCGGACTCCGCGACCTCCGCCAGTGCGCGCAGGGCGGCGGCCACGTCGCCGGAGCCGATCGTGGCGGGCGTCGGGTCCATGGTGAGGACCTGGTTGCGCAGTCGCTCCGCGACGGTGGGATTGCCGGGAAGTGCGGCGAGCCTCAAGCCGGTCGGAGCGGTGTCGGGGCCGGGTGAAGAGCCCAGCAGGACCACGCGGGTCATGACTACCTTTCGGCGGTAACGGAGGGGTGAACAGTGGGCAATGCGGAACAGGCGTCAAAGTCTAGTGACGGTTGCGGAAAGGCGTGTCACACCGCCATGGGAGTAGCACGAAGTGTCGTCACTTTGATACGACCGTAGGATGGCCGGGTGAGTCTCTATCGTGACGAGGGCGTGGTCCTGCGCACGCAGAAGCTCGGCGAGGCCGATCGCATCGTCACGGTTCTGGCCAAGCGCACCGGCAAGATCCGGGCCGTCGCCAAGGGGGTGCGCCGCACCACCTCGCGCTTCGGGGCGAGGCTGGAGCCGTTCACCCACGTCGACCTCCAGCTCCACACCGGCCGCACGCTCGACGTCGTCACCCAGGCGGAGACGATCAGGCCGTACGGCGAGGCGCTGGCGAGCGACTACCCGCGCTACACCGCCGGCACCGCGATGCTGGAGACCGCCGACCGGCTGACCCACGGCGAGAAGGAGCCGGCCCTGCGGCAGTTCCTGCTGCTGGTGGGCGGGCTGCGCACGCTCGGCGAGGGCGATCACGAACCCCGGCTGGTGCTCGACGCCTATTTCCTGCGCTCGCTGGCCGTCGCCGGATACGCGCCCGCGCTGGAGGCGTGCGCCAAGTGCCGGGCGCCCGCGATCCGGGCGTTCGCCATCGTGGCGGGCGGCGTGGTGTGCGGGGCGTGCCGGCCCGCCGGCGCGGCGGTGCCCGCCGGTGAGACGATCGGCCTGATGACGGCGCTGCTGCGCGGCGACTGGGCGACGGCCGACGCGTCCGAGCAGCGACACCGCAGCGAGTGCAGCGGCCTGGTCGCCGCCTATCTGCAATGGCACCTCGAACACGGGATACGCTCGCTCCGCCACGTAGAAAGGGAGCCCGTTTGAACGTCCGCCCGCCGACACCCCATCCGTCCGGCGCGACCCCGCCGCCGATCCCGCGTGAGCTGGTGCCCCGCCACGTGGCCATCGTCATGGACGGCAACGGCCGGTGGGCCAAGGCCCGCGGGCTGCCCCGCACCGAGGGGCACAAAGCGGGGGAGTCGTCGCTGTTCGACGTCATCGAGGGCGCTCTGGAGCTGGGCATCCCCTACCTGAGCGCCTACGCGTTCTCGACGGAGAACTGGAAGCGCTCGCCCGACGAGGTGCGCTTCCTCATGGGCTTCAACCGCGACGTGATCCGCCGCCGCCGCGACGAGCTGCACGCGATGGGCGTGCGGGTGCGCTGGGCGGGCAGGCCGGGCCGGCTGTGGAAGAGCGTGATCTCCGAGCTGCAGTCCGCCGAGGAGATGACCCGGGCCAACCGCAAGCTGACGCTGCAGTTCTGCGTCAACTACGGCGGCCAGGCCGAGATCGTCGACGCGGCACTCAGGCTGGCCGACGACCTCCAGGCGGGCCGGGTCAAGCGGTCCAAGGTCGACGAGAAGGTCTTCGCCCGCTATCTCGACGAGCCCGAGATCCCGGCCGTCGACCTGTTCGTGCGCTCGTCGGGCGAGCAGCGCTTCTCCAACTTCCTGCTGTGGCAGTCGGCCTACGCGGAGATGGTCTTCCTCGACCGGCTCTGGCCCGACTTCGACCGCAGGGACCTGTGGGAGGCGTGCGAGATCTACGCCAAGCGCGACCGGCGTTACGGCGGAGCTCTGCCCAACCCGGTCTAACCGTTCCCCGCGCGGGGAACTCTTCCCGCATGCGGCGACTCGCCTGGCACACCGCGCTGATCATCGCGGCCTACTACGTGGTGCCCCTGCAGGAGGACCAGCCCGACTGGGTGCGGTTCCTGCGGGTGGCCTGCGTGATCGCCGGTCTCGCCCTGGTGTGCTGGAGCGTCGTGAGGGAGGCCAGGCAGCAGTCGGCCGGCGACGAGGGCGGGCTGACCCCGGCCACGCTGGCGCTGATCACCGTGGCGGGCGTGGTGCTGTTCGCGCTCGCCGACTACAACGTGGCCTACTGGCGGGAGGGGGAGTTCGCGGGCCTGGAGACCAGGACGGACGCGCTCTACTTCGCGGTCTCCACGCTGGCCACCGTCGGTTTCGGCGACGTGCACGCGCAGGGTCAGCTGGCCAGAGGGCTGGTGCTGGTGCAGATGGCGTTCAACCTCATCGTGCTCGCCACCGCCGCGACCCTGCTGACCGGCAAGCTCAAGGCGGGTCAGGCGCGGCGGCGGGCGCGGTAGGCGGCGACGTGCATGCGGTTGCCGCAGGTGCGGCTGTCGCAGTAGACGCGGCTGCGGTTGCGCGACTCGTCGACGAAGACGTGCTCGCAGTCGGGCGCCGCGCAGGTGCGGAGCCGCTCCCACTCGTCCTCCACCAGCAGGTGGGCCAGGGCGACGCCGCAGTCGGCGGCCAGGTGCTCGGCCAGCGTGGCGTCCGGGGCGAAGTAGTGGACGTGCAGCGGATGGCCGTCGTGCTCGGTCAGGCGCGGCGTTATGCGCGTCTCGGAGAGCAGCCCGTTGAGCAGGCGCACCGCCGTCGGCTGGTCGGCCGCGGTGAAGACGCGGTAGAACGCCTCCCGTATCATCCGGACCTGGCCCAGATCACGCGCGGTGAGCCCGCCCAGACCGCTGACCTGCCGCCCTTCGACGAAGGACTGCAGCTCGGTCAGAGTGGCGAGCCGGTCTTCGCCGCCCGTCGACGGGGAGGTGTTGACGAGCTCGACGACGGTGCCCAGGGAATGCTGCATGTCATGGCCAAAGGGCATGTTGACTCCTGTCGGGGCCGGTTCTAGCGTGGTCGCAGCGTATCTCTCCCACGGGGGGCCTGGGATTTCCGATGAGTTCACACCGCCGAATCGTGCTGATCGCGATCGCAGGCGCTCTGATCATTTCCACCTCCGGGCCGCTCGTCCGGCTCGCCGACGTGGCGCCGGCGACCTCGGCGATCTTCCGGTGCGCGTACGCGATCCCGCCCCTGATCGTGCTCGCCACGCTGGAGCGGCGCCGGCGCGGGCCGTTCAGGGGCAGGCCCCGCCTGCTGGCGTGGGTCGCGGGCCTGATGTTCGCGCTCGACCTGTTGTTCTGGCACCACTCGATCGCGTACGTGGGCGCCGGGCTGGCCACCGTGCTCGGCAACCTCCAGGTGTTCATCGTGGCGTTCGCCGCCTGGGCGATCTTCCGTGAGCGGCCGTCGCGCGCCCTGATGGCGGCCACCCCGGTGGTGTTCGGCGGCGTCGTGCTGATCTCCGGCGTGTTCGACCGGGCCGCGTACGGCGTCGACCCGGTGCTCGGGGTGGTCACCGGCGTCGCCACGTCGCTCTCGTACGCGGCCTTCCTGCTGCTCATGAAGAGCGCCTCCGACCGCTCGGCGGCGCCGCTCGCGCACGCCACCGTCGTGGCCACGCTCGCCATGACGGCGCTCAGCCCGGTCTTCGGCGGCGCCGACCTCACCGTCAGCTGGCCCGAGCACGGCTGGCTGCTGGTGCTCGCGCTCGGGCCGCAGGTGCTCGGCTGGTCGCTCATCACGTACTCGCTGCCCCGCCAGCCCGCCGCGCTGACCGCGCTGCTGCTGCTCGTCCAGCCGATGACGACGGTCGGCCTGTCGGCGGCCGTGCTCGGCGAGCGTCCGTCGGCGCTGCAGCTCGCGGGCTGCGCGGTGGTCGTGCTGGGCGTGCTGTGGGGGTCACGTCGCGATCAGCCCGCCTCCGGCGGCTTGGAGCAGGACGAGCAGGTGCCGAAGACCTCGACGGTGTGAGTGATCTCGGTGAAGCCGTGGTCGGCGCCGATGGTCTCGGCCCAGCGCTCCACGGCGGGGCCCGCCACCTCGACGGTGTGGCCGCAGCGGCGGCAGACCAGATGGTGGTGGTGCTCGCCGGTGGCGCACGCGCGGTAGACCGACTCGCCTTCGTCGTTGCGCAGCACGTCGACCTTGCCGTGGTCGGCCAGCGTCTGCAGCGCGCGGTAGACCGTGGTCAGCCCGATCTTCGCGCCGTGCTGGCGCATCTCCGTATAGACGTCCTGGGCGCTGCGGAACCCCTCGCTCTGACGCAGGGTTTCGTGGACGGCCTGCCGCCTGGAGGTCATCTGACCTCCTTGACGCGGACGCTGCCTGCCTGCTGGCTCACGTTCGACTCCTGGGATCGGCCTTGACGTACGAATCTACCGACACCGAGGGCCAGGACGAAGCCGGCCAGGGCGAGAAGGACGATGGCCGCCCCCGGCGGCACCCGCGTGGAGGCGGTCGAGGCGAGCAGCCCGCCCACCGACGCCACCACGCCGAACACCATGGCCAGCAGCATTGTCGTGCGGAACCCTCTGGTGAGCTGCTGGCTGGTCGCCACCGGGATCACCATGAGCGCGCTGACCAGCAGCAGGCCGACCACCCGCATGGCGATGACCACGGTCAGCGCGGCCGTGACCGCGACCAGCACGCTGAGGAAGCGCACCGGCAGCCCACTGGCCCTGGCCATCTCCTCGTCCTGGCAGAGCACGAACAGCTCCCTGCCGAAGACCGTGACCACCCCGAGCACCAGCACGGCCAGGCCGCCGATGACCCAGATGTCCTCGGTCGTGACGCTGGCGATGGCGCCGAACAGGTAGGAGTTGAGCTTGGCGTTGCTGCCGCCGGGCGCGATGCCCATGAGCATGACGCCGCCCGCGATGCCGCCGTAGAACAGCAGCGCCAGCGCCACGTCGCCGCTCGTGCGGCCGCGCGCCCTGACCAGCTCGATGGCGAGAGCCCCCGCGATCGCCACCACGACGGCCGTCAGCACCGGGGCGGTGCCGGTCAGGAAGCCGAGCGCGACGCCGGTCAGCGCCACGTGGCCGATGCCGTCGCCGAGCAGGGCCAGCCTGCGCTGCACGATGAACGTGCCCACGGCGGGCGCGCAGAGCCCCACCAGCAGGGCGGCGATCAGCGCGAGCTGGAAGAACTGCTTGTCGAGCAGGCTCAGGTCGATCATGGTTCTCCCTGCCAGCCGCGGAGCGGGCCCGCGGCGGCTTCGGCGGCGTGCGGGTGCACGTGCTCGTGACCCGGTCTGGCGCAGTCGCCCTCCGGCTCGGGGGGCGGCCCGTCATGGGCGATGCGGCCCTCCCGGACCACCACGCCGCGCGTGATGAGCGGCTCCAGCGGGCCCAGCTCGTGCGCGACCAGGACGATGGTCTTCCCGGCGGACACCAGGCGGGCGAGCGTGTCGGCGAGCAGCCGCTGGGTCCCGGCGTCGACGCCGGCGGTCGGTTCGTCCATCACGTAGGTGTCGGGCTCCCCGGCCAGCGCGCGGGCGATGAGCACCCGCTGCTGCTGGCCTCCGGACAGGGCCTGCGCCGAGTCGCCGGCCCGGTCGGACAGCCCCACCGCCTCCAGAGCGCGGGCCACGGCCTCCCTGTCCTCCTGACGGTAGGGGCTCAGCCTGCGCCGCCGGGCGACCCGGCCGGAGGTGACGACCTCCCGTACGGTGGCGGGCACGCCGCCGCCGATCGCCAGGCGCTGCGGCACGTAGCCGATGCGCCACCAGTGGCGGAACCGCGCGGGCGGTGAGCCGTAGAGCAGGGTCGTGCCGCCGGACAGCGGCGTGAGCCCGAGCAGCGCGCGCACGAGCGTCGACTTGCCCGAGCCGTTGGCGCCCATGATGGCCACGACCTCGCCCTCGCGGACGGTCAGGTCGACGCCCGCCAGCACAGGCCGGCCGTCGAGCGCGACCCGCCCGCCGGTCATCGCGAACGCGGTCTCGCTCATGTGGTGCACCCCAGGGCCGTCTGCAATGTCCTCAGATTGTCGCGCATCGCGGACGCGTAATTGCCGGAAGGCGCGCTCTCCAGCGGGTCGAGCACCGCCGTCTTCGCGCCGACCTCGCCGGCCAGCACCTCGGCCACCTTGGGGCTGACCAGCGCCTCGGTGAAGATCGTGGTCACCTTCTCGCGCTTGGCCAGCTCGGCCACCTCGGCCAGCCGGGCGGGCGAGGGCTCGGACTCGGGGTCGAGCGTGATGCCCACCTGCTCCAGCTTGTAACGGTCGGCCAGATAGCCGAACGCCTCGTGCGCGGTGACCATCGTGCGCGTCGAGCAGGTGGCCAGGCCCTTGCTAAACTCCTCGTCCAGCGCGGTGAGCGAGGCGGCGGTCTTGGCGGCGCGGTCCTTGAACGCCTGCGCGTGCGCGGGGTCCGCGGCGGCCAGCCGCTCGCCCAGCTCCGTGGCGACGGCGGCGAACCTGGACGGGTCGAGCCACAGGTGCGGATCGTAGGAGACCTCGTGGTCGTGGGCCTCCTCGCCTTCCTCGTGCTCGTGCTCGTCGTGCCCGCCCGCCGGGATCGTCCGGACGGCGGTGGCGGCGTCGAACGCCGTGTCGGGCGCGACGGCCTCGTCCACCGCGGGCTGCACGCCCTTGATGTAGACGGTGAGCGCCGCGTCCTCCAGCTGGGCCATCTGGTGGGCGCCCAGCTCCATGTCGTGCGGCTCGACACCGGGAGTGGTCAGGCTCGACACCTGGACGTCGGAGCCGCCGACCTGCTCGGTGATCCACTGCAGCGGATAGAAGGCGGCGACCACCTGCGGAGTGTCTCCGGTGGCCGCGCCGGTCCCGGCGTCGGCGCCGCACGCGGTCGTGGCCAGCAACGTCGCGCCCGCGAGCGCCCCAGCGACCCGCATACGGGAATGTCCTGACATCATGTGAGTCAGTATGCCGGGGAATGAAAATGGTTGTCAAAGTCGATGGCTTGGGATGCCGGACGGCGGCTGGGGGCCAGGCCTTCCGCACGGCATCCCGCCATCACCTCGGGGGAGGTACGCCGGCTGAGCCGTAGCCGGCACCCGAGGTGAGGTCCAGCCGCTGTTCGCCCGCGTAGACGTTCATCGAGTCCCCGCGCAGGAACCCGATGAGCGTCAGGCCCTCCTCGGCGGCCAGCTCGGCCGCGAGGGAGGACGGGGCGGACACCGCGGCGAGCACCGGAACGCCCCCCATCACCGCCTTCTGCACCAGCTCGAAGGAGGCCCGGCCGGACACCATCAGGACGGTGCCCCGCAACGGCAGCCGCCCGTTCCTGAGCGCCCAGCCCAGGAGCTTGTCCACCGCGTTGTGCCGGCCCACGTCCTCGCGGACGCAGAGCGGCTCGCCCTCGGCGGTGAACAGACCGGCGGCGTGCAGCCCGCCGGTCCGGTCGAAGACCCGCTGGGCCGCGCGCAGCCTGCCGGGCAGGGCCGCCACGGTCGCCCGGCCGAGTTCGACGGGGTCGTCGTGCGCGGCCCAGCGGGCGACGGTGCGCACCGCCTCCAGCGAGGCCTTGCCGCAGACCCCGCAGGAGGAGGTGGTGTAGAAGTTGCGCGGGGCCGGGGCCTGGACGCCCGGCGCGAGCCGCACGTCCAGGACGTTGTAGGTGTTCTGACCGTCCGCGGTCGCGCCCGCGCAGTAGCGGATCGTGGCGATGTCGTCCGCCGAGCCGACGGCCCCCTCGCTGACGAGGAAACCGGCGGCCAGGTCGAAGTCGTCGCCCGGGGTCCGCATGGTGACGGTCAGCGGGGTTCCGTCGAGCCGGATCTCCAGCGGCTCCTCCGCGGCGAGCGAGTCGATCCTGCGCGTCGGGGCGGCGTCCCTGATGCGCAGGATGCGGCGCTTGACGGAGACCCTAGACATAGCCGAACCCGAACCGTCCCTTGACGCAGAGATTGCCATGGGTGACCGGGTTGTCGTGCGGCGACGTCACCTTCACGATCTTGTTGTCCTGTACGTGCAGGGTCAGGTTGCAGCCGACCCCGCAGTAGCTGCAGATCGTCGTGGTCTCGGTCTGCCGCGACTCGTCCCAGGTGCCCTCGGCCCGCATGTCGAACTCGGTCTTGAACGACAGCGCCCCGGTGGGGCACACCTCCACGCAGTTGCCGCAGTAGACGCAGGCCGAGTCGGTGAGCGGCGCGTCGAACTCGGTGGAGATCGTCGCGTCGAAGCCCCGGCCGGCCACGCCGATGGCGAACGAGTTCTGCCACTGCTCGCCGCACGCGTCGACGCACTTGTAGCAGAGGATGCATTTGCCGTAGTCGCGCACGTACAGCTCGTTGTCGACCTTGGCGGGCTGCTCGACGGTGGCGGCGTCGTCGCCGAACCGGCCGGGTTCGGCGCCGTACTCCTCGATCCACTCGGCCGCCCGCGGCGTCGTGGACAGGTCGACCGACGAGCCGAGCAGTTCCAGCACGACCTTGCGGCTGTGGCGGGTGCGCTCGGTGTCGGTGCCGACCGTCATGCCCGGCTCCACCTTCCTGGAGCAGGCGGGGGCGAGCGTCCGCGAGCCCTCCACCTCGACGACGCACACCCGGCAGGCGTTCTTCGGGGTGAGCGTGTCGCCGTAGCAGAGAGTCGGGACGTCCTTGCCCGCCGCCGCGCAGGCGTCCAGGATCGTCGAGCCTTCAGGCACGCGGACGTTCTCGCCGTCGATCTCGACGTCGACGAGCCGCCGAGGCGGCTGCAGCGGGATCACCGGTACACCCCCAAGCGGTCGATGGCTGATTCCACGGCGTTCCAGGCGGTCTGGCCGAGCCCGCAGATCGAGGCGTCCCGCATGGTCTGCCCGACCTCGCGCAGCAGCAGCAGGTCCCGCTCGTCCACCCGCTCCGACAGGCGGTGCAGCGCCTCCTCCTGCCGTACGGTGCCGACCCGGCAGGGCACGCACTGCCCGCACGACTCGTCACGGAAGAACTCGGCGATGCGCAGCAGGATCGCCTTGAGGTCCACGCTGTCGTCCAGCACGAGCACCACGCCGGAGCCCAGCGTGGCGCCCGCCTGCCTGGTGCCCTCGAACGTCAGCGGGATGTCGGGATCGGTCACGAACGCCCCGGCCGCGCCGCCGAGGAGCACCGCCCGCGTCTCGCCCACCGGGCCCGCCAGGTCCATCAGCTCGCGGAGCGTCGCGCCGAACGGCAGCTCGTAGATGCCGGGCCGGGCGACGCCGCCGGACACGCAGAACAGCTTCGTGCCGGTCGAGGACCCGGTGCCGGTCGCGGCGTACGCCTGGGCGCCGTGCTCCAGGATCGGCAGCACGTTGACCAGCGTCTCCACGTTGTTGACCACCGTGGGCTTGCCGAACAGGCCCTTCTCCACCGGGAACGGCGGCTTGCTGCGCGGCTCGCCGCGGAAGCCCTCGATGGAGTTGAAGATCGCGGTCTCCTCGCCGCAGATGTACGCGCCCGCGCCTCTTCTCAGCTCGATGTCGAAGTCGAAGTCGTGGCCGAGGATGCCGGCGCCGAGCAGGCCCCTGGCGCGGGCGGTGGCGATCGCGTGCTCCAGCCTCCTGACGGCCCTCGGGTACTCGCCCCTGATGTAGAGGTAGCCCTTGGCGCAGCCGGTGGCGTAGGCGGCGATCGTCATGGCCTCGACGAGCGCGTACGGGTCGCCCTCCATGATCACGCGATCCTTGAAGGTGCCCGGCTCGCTCTCGTCGGCGTTGCACACCAGGTAGTGCGGGTGGTCGGGCTGGCGTGCGGCGGCGTCCCACTTGCGGCCCGTCGGGAAGGCCGCGCCGCCCCGGCCGACCAGCCCCGACTCCAGCACCTCGCGGATCACCCCGGCGGGGCCGAGCCGGAAGGCCCGGCGCAGCGCGGCGTACCCGCCGTTGGCCCGGTAGTCGTCCAGGCTCGCCGGGTCCGCCACGCCGATGCGGCGTAGCAGGACGAGCCCGTCCTGCCCGGCCTGGGGCACGGCGGCCTCGGCGGGAGGCTCCCCGGCGTCCCCCGTCTGCCTGGCGCGCGGCCCGTCGGAGGCGGCCGTGCCGTTGGAGGTCGTGCTGGAGGAGCCGTTGAGCGGGACGCCGTCCGGGCCGGGCAAGCCCGTCCAGATTCCGTCCCCGATCGTCTCCGGGAGGACCGGCCCGTACACGTCGGCCGTGGGCGGGTCGCCCGCCTCCAGGGCGAGGGCCGCCGGGGCGCGCTCGCACAGGCCGAGGCACGGGCTCGGCTGCCAGGACTCGCCGGGCGGGCCGAGCCGCTCCTCGACGCGCCGCCGTACCGCGTCCGCGCCCTTGGCGTGGCAGGCGAGGTCGGTGCAGACGTGCAGCACCCGGGGCGGGCGCGGTTGCACGGAGAGCAGCGAGTAGAAGGTCGCCACCCCGTACGCCTCGGCGGGCGGCACGGTGAGGCGGCGGCAGATGTAGTCGAGCGCGCCCTCGCTGATCCACCCCACCCGGTCGTTGACCGCGTGCAGGGCCGGCAGCAGCAGGTCGCGGGAGCTCTCGGCGCGGGCCGCGACCCGCAGGTCGGTCGCGGTCCGCTCGCCGCCGTCCCAGGCGGAGGCGGGCGGCCCGAGCAGCGCGTCGACCGCCTCGCGCTCCTCGGCCGTCGGCTCCGCGTCACGGAATCGCAGGTCCATCGCTCACCCGACCTTGACGAGCTTCTCGACGCGTACGGCGGCCGCCTTGAACTCGGCGGTGCCCGCGATGGGACAGGTGGCCTCGATGGTCAGCGAGTTGACGTCGACCTCGTCCGGGAAGTGGAACGTCATGAACACCAGCCCCGGCCGCAGGGCGGGGTCGATGTACACGGGCGCGACCACCGAGGCCCGGCGCGAGGTGATGCGCACCTCCTCACCGGCCACGAGGCCGAGCCGCTCGGCGTCCTCCGGGCACATGTCGATCGTCTCCCCGCGCCGCAGCGGCGAGGCGAACCCCGAGGACTGCACACCCGTGTTGTACGAGTCGAGCCTGCGCCCGGTGGTGAGGCGGAGCGGGTACTCCTCGTCCAGCAGGTCGACCGGCGGCGAGTGGCGCAGCACCGCGAACGCGGCGGGCATGCCGCGCTTGACCGGGTCGGTCTCCCACAGCCGCGCGTGCAGGTACGGCGGCTCCAGCGTGTCCTCGGAGAAGCACGGCCACTGGATGCCCTGGTGCTCGTCCAGCCGCCGGTAGGTCATGCCGTGGTGCACGGGGGAGACCGAGCGCAGCTCGTCCCAGACCTGCTCGGCGCCGTCGTAACTCCAGTCGTGGCCCAGCCTGCGGGCCAGCTGGCAGAGGATCTCGATGTCGTCGCGGGCCTCGCCCGGTGGATCGAGCGCCTTGCGCACCCGTTGCACCCGCCGCTCGCTGTTGGTGAACGTGCCGTCGGCCTCGCACCACGCGGCGCTGGCGGGCAGCACCACGTGGGCCATCTGGGCGGTCTTGGTGAGGAAGATGTCCTGCACGACGAGGTGGTCGAGCATGGACAGGCGCTTGATGCAGGCCAGCGAGTCGGCCTCGGACTGCACCGGATTCTCACCGATGAGATAGCAGGTGGTGACGTGGCCCTCGGCCATCGCCTCCAGCATCTCGGTGAGGTTGTGGCCATACTTCGGCTGGATCGGCGCCCCCCACGCCCGCTCGAAGGAGGCCCGGATCTCCGGGTCCAGGATGTCCTGGAAGCCCGGCAGCCGGTTGGGGATGGCGCCCATGTCGCCGCCGCCCTGCACGTTGTTCTGGCCGCGCAGCGGCGACAGGCCGGAGCCGTAGCGGCCGACGTGGCCGGTCAGCAGGCTGAGGTTGATCAGCGCGCGGACGTTGTCGGTGGCGTTGTGGTGCTCGGTGATGCCGAGCGTCCAGCAGAGCTGGGCGCGGTCGGCGCGGGCGTAGGCGTGCGCCAGCTCCCTGATCGCGTCCGCGGGCACGCCGGTGACCTGCTCGGCCACGCCGAGCGTCCACGGCTCGACCGACGCGCGGAACTCCTCGAAGCCGGTCGTGGCGCGCTCGATGAACGCCTCGTTGTGCAGCCCGGCGTGGATGATCTCGCGGGCTATGGCGTGGGCGAGCGGGATGTCGGTGCCCACGTTCAGGCCCAGCCACAGGTCCGCCCACTGCGCGGTGCCGGTGCGCCGTGGATCCACGGCGAACATCCGGGCGCCGTTGTGTATGCCCTTCAAGACGTGCTGGAAGAAGATCGGATGCGCGTTCCGGGCCGCCGAGCCCCACATCACGATCACGTCGGTGTCCTCGACCTCCTGGTATGAGGAGGTGCCGCCGCCACTGCCGAACACCGCGGAGAGCCCCGCCACGCTGGGCGCGTGACAGGTGCGGTTGCAGGAGTCCACGTTGTTGGTGCCGATGACCACGCGGGTGAACTTCTGGCCCACGTAGTTCATCTCGTTCGTCGAACGGGCGCACGACAGCATGGCGAAGCTGTCGGGGCCGTGCTCGGCGACGTTGCGGCGGAAACCCTCGGCGGCGCGGTCGAGCGCCTCTTCCCAGGTCGCCCTGCGCAGCACGCCGTCCTCGCGCACCAGTGGATGGGTCAGGCGGTCATAGCTCATGATCCCTCCATTCTGTATACAGGCTACGGTATGTGTCCTCAGACCGCACGGACAAGGTTCTCGTTGAGCAGGTCGCTCACCGCGTGGATGGCGCGCAGCGTGGGCACGTCGGCCCCGGTGAGATCGGCCAGCTCGACCACCGCCGCGAGCAGCACGTCGAGCTCCAGCGGTTTGCCCTTCTCCAGGTCCTGGAGGGTGGAGGTCTTGTGCTCGCCGGCCTTCTCCGCTCCGCGCAGGCGGCGCTCGATCGAGATCCCGGGATCGCAGCCGACCCGCCTGGCCACGTCCACCGTCTCGGTCATCATCGATCTGACCAGCTCCCGCGCGCCGTCGTGGCGGCAGATCCCGGCCATCGTGGCCCGGGCCAGCGCGCTGATCGGGTTGAAGGCGATGTTGCCCATGAGCTTGATCCACACGTCCCTGCGCAGATCCGTCTCCACCGGGCACTTCAGCCCGCCCGCCACCATGGCCTCGCTGAACTCCGCGCAGCGCGCGGTCGGCTCGCCGCTCGGTTCCCCGATGGAGAAGCGGGTGCCCTCGTAGTGACGGATGACTCCGGGCCGCTCGATCTCGGTGGCCGCGTAGACGACACATCCGACAGCCCTGTGCAGGGGGAGCGCGGCGGTGACCGTGCCCCCCGGGTCGACGCTCTCGATGCGGTAGCCCTCGTAAGGGCCCTTGAGCCCGTGGAAGTACCACCACGGGATGCCGTTCTGCGCGGCGATGACGCTCGTGGCCTCGTGCAGCAGCGGCTTGATCATGGGGCCCGAGGCGGCGTAGTGGTTCGCCTTGAGGCCCAGGAAGACGTGGTCCACCGGGCCGACCTCGGACGGGTCGTCGGTGGCATGGGGGTGGGCGACGAAATCGCCCCGGGGGCTGAGCACCATCACACCGGACTTGCGTATGGCCTCGAGGTGCGGCCCTCTCGCGATGAGGTGGACCTCGACTCCCGCCCTGTGGAGGGCGGCCCCCACATACGCGCCGATGGCGCCGGCGCCAAGAACAGCGACCTTCATGCTCTCGCTCCGTTCTCGCGTCGGATTTGCATTCGGTATACAGTATGGAAAAATTCGGGTCAAGGAGCACGTCGATGACCGTTGTTCGACATGAGGCCGCCGTGCGCGCGCTCTCGTGGCCGGCCGCCCGCGACCTCGCGGCCCGCTCCGCCCGTCCGCTGCCCCCGGCTGACCTGCCCCTCTCCCGGGCGCTCGGCTGCCGCCTCGCTGGGCCGCTGCGTGCCCTGGTGGCGGTGCCCGGCTCGGACGTGTCGGCGATGGACGGGTACGCGGTGGCGGGGGCGCCGCCCTGGCGCGTGGTGGGCCGGGTCCTCGCGGGAGGTCTCCCGTACGGGGACGCGCTGTGGCCTGGTGAGGCGGTGGAGATCGCCACGGGCGCCCCGGTGCCGCCGGGGTCCGAGTCGGTGCTCCCGTACGAGCGGGCGTCGGGCGGCTCGTGGGTGGACGGGCGGATCGAGGCCGGGCGGCACATCCGGCGGCGGGGCGAGGACATCGCCGAGGGCGCCGTCGTGCTCGGGGCCGGGGCCGTCGTGACGCCTGTCGTCGCCGGGCTCGCCGCCGCGCTGGGTCACGACATCCTCACCGTACGGCCAGTGCCGTCCGTCGCGGTGCTGGTGACCGGCGACGAGGTGGTCGACCACGGCCTCCCAGGACCGGGCCGGGTCCGCGACGCCATCGGCCCGTTCCTCCCGGGACTGATCGACTGGGCCGGAGGACGCCTCACCTCCCACAGCCGCCTCCCCGACGGCGCCGCCCCCCTCCACACAGCCCTGTCAGCCTTTGCCCCGCCACCCCACCCCAGACAGAACCCCCAAGAACACCTCAGCTCCCGCCCCGGCGAGAACCCCCCACCCCGAGAAGGATCTTCTCCCGAACCCCGAGGCGAGGAGCCTTCGCGAGAGGGGTTCTCTCCCGGAAAGAACCCCCAGCTCCGAGAAGACCTCCGGTTCCGTTCCGGCGAGAAGTCCCCGCCCCCGGAGGGCTTCCCTCCCCGGGAGGGACTTCCGCCCCGCGAAGACTTGCGGCTTTTTCCCGATGAGGGCCGTCCGCCCCGAGAGGACCTTCGGGTCCGTTCCGGTGAGGAGTCCCCGCCGCGGGAGGGACTTCCGTCCTGCGAAGACCTGCGGGTTCTTGCTGATGAGGGTCGTGAAGCCCGAGAGGACCTCCTGGCCCGTTCCGGGGAGGGAGGTGGGGTGGAGGTGGTGGTGGTTTGTGGGGCGTCGTCGCGGGGGCCGGCTGATCATTTGCGGGGGGTGCTGGGGGAGTTGGGGGCGGAGGTGCTCGTGGACGGGGTGGCGGTGCGGCCGGGGCATCCGCAGCTGCTCGCCCGCCTGCCCGGGGGGACGCTCGTGGTGGGCCTGCCGGGGAACCCGTTCGCGGCGCTGGCCGCCGCCATGACGCTGCTCGTTCCCGTACTGCGGGGGATGCGGGGGGCAGGGGTGCGGCGGGAGAGCAGCGCGCTGGCGGGGGCGGTGCGGGCGCACGAGCGGGACACCCGGCTGGTTCCGGTGCTCAGGTCGGGCCGGGGCGCGATTCCCGTGGGGCACGACAGGCCGGGGTCGTTGTGGGGAGCGGCGCTGGCCGAGGCCCTGGCGGTGGTGCCGCCGGGGTGGTCGGGGGAGCAGGTCGAGCTGATCGAGTTGCCCACTGGGGGCTAGACAGCTCGGTGAGGAGAGGGTAACCATTGCCTTCATACGGTATGCAGTATGCGATAGACAGTCGCCGGAAAGGGTGCACGATGTCGGAAACGATCTCTGGCGGTCATCTGGTAGCCAAAGCGCTCAAGGCCGAGGGCGTGGAAGTGATCTACACGCTCTGCGGCGGCCACATCATCGACATCTACGACGGTTGTGTCGATGAGGGCATCGAGGTCATCGACGTACGACACGAGCAGGTGGCCGCGCACGCCGCCGACGGTTACGCCCGCATCACCGGCAAGCCCGGTTGCGCGGTCGTCACCGCGGGGCCGGGCACGACCGACGCGGTGACCGGCGTGGCCAACGCCTTCAGGGCCGAGAGCCCGATGCTGCTGATCGGCGGCCAGGGCGCGCTGAGCCAGCACAAGATGGGCTCGCTGCAGGACCTGCCCCACGTCGACATGATGGCCCCGATCACCAAGTTCGCGGCCACGGTGCCGACCACGGAACGGGTGGCCGACCTGGTGTCGATGGCCTTCCGCGAGTGCTATCACGGCGCGCCGGGGCCGTCGTTCCTGGAGATCCCGCGTGACGTGCTGGACGCCAAGGTGCCGCTCGACAAGGCCAGGATCCCGAAGAACTACCGGGCCTCCACCCGCCAGGCCGGCGACCCGGAGTCGATCGAGCGCCTGGCCGACATGCTGGCGCACGCGGAGAAGCCGGCGATCCTGCTCGGCAGCCAGGTGCAGACCTGCCGGGCCACCGACGCGGCGATCGACTTCGTGCGCGGCCTCGACGTCCCGGCCTACATGAACGGCTCGGCGCGCGGCACGCTGCCGCCGGGCGACCCGATGCACTTCCAGCTCAGCCGCCGCTACGCCTTCACCGAGGCCGACCTGATCATCATCGTCGGCACCCCGTTCGACTTCCGCATGGGCTACGGCAAGCGCTTGTCGCCCACCGCCAAGGTCGTCCAGATCGACCTCGACTACCGCACCGTCGGCAAGAACCGCGACATCGACCTCGGTATCGTCGGCGACCCCGGCCTCATCCTGTCGGCCGCGGCGCAGGCGGCCGGCGGGCGGGTGGAGAACGGCGCCGCCCGCCGCAAGGAGTGGATCGAGGAGCTGCGCGCGGTCGAGACCCAGGCGTACGAGAAGCGGCTGCCCCGCCAGCTCTCCGACGCCCAGCCCATCGACCCGTACCGGCTGGTCCACGAGATCAACGAGTTCCTCACCGAGGACACCATCTACATCGGCGACGGCGGCGACATCGTCACCTTCTCCGGCCAGGTCGTGCAGCCCAAGTCGCCCGGCCACTGGATGGACCCGGGCCCGCTCGGGACGCTCGGCGTCGGCATGGCGTTCGCGATGGCCGCCAAGAAGGCCCGCCCGGACAAGGAGGTGCTCTGCCTCTTCGGCGACGGCGCCTTCAGCCTCACCGGCTGGGACTTCGAGACCATGGTCCGCTTCGACCTGCCGTTCATCGGCGTGATCGGCAACAACTCGTCCATGAACCAGATCAGGTACGGCCAGGCCGCCAAGTACGGCGAGGACCGCGCCCGCGTCGGCAACACGCTGGGCGACGTCCGCTACGGCGAGTTCGCCAAGCTGCTCGGCGGCCACGGCGAGGAGGTCCGCGACCCGGCCGACATCCGCCCCGCGCTGGAGCGGGCCCGGGAGTCCGGCAAGCCGTCGCTCATCAACGTCTGGGTCGATCCCGACGTGTACGCCCCGGGAACCATGAACCAGACCATGTACAAGTAGGCAGGTCCGAACATGAAGGCACTCGAAGGTGTCCGCGTCCTCGACATGACCCATGTCCAGTCGGGCCCGTCCGCCACCCAGCTGCTCGCCTGGCTGGGCGCCGACGTGGTCAAGCTGGAGTCCATCACCGGCGACATCACCCGGCAGCAGCTGCGTGACCTGCCCGGCGTCGACAGCCTCTACTTCACGATGCTGAACTGCAACAAGCGCAGCATCACGCTCAACATGAAGTCCGAGCGCGGCAAGGAGATCTTCACCGAGCTGGTGAAGCAGTCCGACGTCCTGGTGGAGAACTTCGGCCCCGGCGCCGTCGACCGGATGGGCTTCACCTGGGAGCGGCTCCAGGAGCTCAACCCGCGCCTGATCTACGCCTCCATCAAGGGCTTCGGCCCCGGCCGCTACCGCGCGTTCAAGGCGTACGAGGTGATCGCCCAGGCGATGGGCGGCTCGATGACCACCACCGGCTTCGAGGACGGCCCGCCGCTGGCCACCGGCGCGCAGATCGGCGACTCCGGCACCGGCATCCACGCCGTCGCCGGCATCCTGGCCGCGCTCTACCAGCGCCAGACCACGGACCGGGGCCAGCGGGTGCAGGTGGCCATGCAGCACGCGGTGCTGAACCTCGCCCGGGTCAAGCTCCGCGACCAGCAGCGGCTGGCGCACGGCCCGCTGCGCGAGTACCCGAACAAGACCTTCGGCGACGAGGTGCCCCGCTCCGGCAACGCCAGCGGCGGCGGCCAGCCCGGCTGGGCGGTGCGCTGCGCGCCCGGCGGGCCGAACGACTACATCTACGTGATCGTCCAGCCGGTCGGCTGGAAGCCCATCTCGGAGATCATCGGCCGCGCCGAGCTGGCCGACGACCCCGAGTGGGCCACGCCCGAGGCGCGGCTGCCCAAGCTGGACAAGATGTTCCAGCTCATCGAGGAGTGGACGATCAGGCACGACAAGTGGACGGTCCTCGACAAGCTGAACGCGGCCAACGTGCCGTGCGGGCCGATCCTGTCCACCAAGGAGCTGATCGAGGACGAGTCGCTGCGCGAGGAGGGCATGGTCGTCGCGGTCGACCACCCGGAGCGGGGCGAGTTCCTCACCGTCGGCAGCCCGCTGCAGCTGTCCGACTCCCCGGTGGAGGTCAGGACGTCGCCCCTGCTCGGCGAGCACAACCAGGAGATCTACGGCGAGCTGGGCGTGAGCGCCGACGAGCTGGCCGAGCTCAAGACGAACGGAGTCATCTAGTGGAGCAAGGGGCGCGCGGCGCGGTCAGGGACGTGCTGGACAAGGCGCTGGCCGAGGGCCGCACGGCACTGACCGCCCCCGAGGGGCGCGGCATCTGCCAGGCGTACGGGATCGCCACCCCCGGGGAGGGCCTGGCCACCTCGGCGGGGCAGGCCGCCGAACTGGCGGCCGCGATCGGCTTCCCGGTCGTCCTGAAGATCGTCTCACCGGACATCCTGCACAAGACCGACGCAGGCGGCGTGCTGGTCGGGGTGAGGACGGCCGAGGAGGTACGGGAGGGCTTCGACGAGATCCTGGCCAACGCGCGGGCGTACGACCCCGACGCCCGCATCGACGGCGTCCAGGTGCAGCAGCTCGTCGGCGGCGGCCACGAGGTCATCGTGGGTGCGGTCACCGACCCCACCTTCGGCAAGGTCGTCGCGTTCGGTCTCGGCGGTGTCCTGGTCGAGGTGCTCAAGGACGTCACCTTCCGGCTTGCCCCGGTTTCGGGTGATGAGGCGCTGGGGATGCTGGACGACATCAAAGCGGCTGAGGTGCTGCGTGGGGCACGCGGCGCGGAGCCGGCCGACCGCAAGGCGCTGGCGGAACTGATCGAACGCGTGAGCAGGCTCGTCACGGACTTCCCCGAGATCGCCGAGGTGGACCTCAACCCGGTCTTCGCCGACGCGCGCGGGGCGGTCGCCGCGGACGTGCGCATCATCATCGGCGAGCCGGCCAGGGAGCCCGACCGGCTGCCGAGGGAGGAGATCCTGCGGCAGATGACGCGGATCTTCAAGCCGCGCTCGGTGGCCGTGATCGGCGCCTCCGCCGAGGACGGCAAGATCGGCAACTCGGTCATGCGCAACCTCATCAACGGCGGCTACCAGGGCAGGATCTTCCCGATCAACCCCAAGGCCCCCGAGATCATGGGGCTGCCCGCGTACCAGAGCATCTCCGACGTGCCGCACGACGTGGACGTGGCCGTGTTCGCCATCCCCGCCAAGTTCGTCCCGGCCGCGCTGGAGGACGCCGGGCGCAAGGGAGTGGCCGGCGCGATCATGATCCCGTCGGGGTTCGCCGAGACCGGCAACGTCGAGGGCCAGCAGGAGATCGTGGAGATCGCCAGGCGGCACGGCGTGCGGATGCTCGGCCCCAACATCTACGGCTACTACTACACGCCGGAGAACCTCTGCGCGACGTTCTGCACCCCGTACGACGTCAAGGGCAGCGTGGCGCTGACCTCGCAGAGCGGCGGCATCGGCATGGCCATCCTGGGCTTCAGCCGGACCACCAAGATGGGCGTGTCGGCGATCGTCGGCGTCGGCAACAAGGCCGACGTGGACGAGGACGACCTGCTGACGTTCTTCGAGCAGGACGACAACACCAAGGCCGTCGCCATGCACCTGGAGGACCTCAAGGACGGCCGCGGCTTCGTCGACGCGGCCCGCCGGGTCGTCAAGGAGAAGCCGGTCATCGTGCTCAAGGCGGGGCGCACCGCCATGGGCGCGCGGGCCGCCGGCTCCCACACGGGGGCGCTGGCGGGCGACGACAAGGTGTACGACGACATCCTGCGGCAGGCCGGAGTGGTGCGCGCGCCCGGGCTCAACGACATGCTCGAGTACGCGCGGGCGCTGCCGATCCTGCCCGCGCCCAAGGGCGAGAACGTCGTCATCATCACCGGGGCGGGCGGTTCCGGGGTCCTCCTCTCGGACGCCTGCGTGGACGCCGGGCTGACGCTGATGGACATCCCGCCGGACCTGGACGAGGCGTTCCGCGCCTTCATCCCGCCGTTCGGGGCGGCCGGCAACCCGGTCGACATCACCGGCGGCGAGCCGCCGTCGACCTACCAGAACACGGTCCGGCTCGGTCTGGCCGACGACCGGATCCACGCGCTCGTGCTGGGTTACTGGCACACCATCGTGACCCCGCCGATGGTCTTCGCGGAGCTGATCGCCCGCGTCGTGGCGGAGGAGCGGGAGAAGGGCAACGTCAAGCCCGTCGTGGCTTCGCTTGCCGGAGACACCGAGGTCGAGGAGGCGTCGGAGTACCTGTTCGAGCACGGCGTGGTCGCGTACCCCTACACGACCGAGAAGCCGGTGGCGGTGCTGGGCGCCAAGTACCGCTGGGCAAGAGCGGCCGGGCTGCTGAGCTAAGAGCCGAGCTCATCACCTGGCGAGGGGGCGATCGGGGCAGCGCAGGAGAACAACCAACCCCCCAGGAGGTCCGTAGGTGGACACATCCAACACCCCGGCGACGTCTGCGCCGCCGGATGAGGACAAACGAGTATGGAAAGCGGGCCGGCTTGAGCCGATGCCCATCAGGAAACTCCCCGATGCGCCTCCCTCGGTGCACATCCTGGGGCCCACCGTCTTCCTCGTCGCCCTGGGCGTGGGGATGGGCGAGTCCTACATGTGGCCCAGGCTCGTGCTGCTGTTCGGGCCGGAGATCAGGTGGCTGTTCCTGATCGGCGTCACCCTGCAGGCCGTGGTGATGCTGGAGATGGCGCGGTACGCCATGGCCACGGGAGAGAGCATCTTCTCCGGCGCGGCCCGGGTGTTCAAGCCCATCATGTGGTTCTTCTTCATCGTCGCCGTCCTCGTCTACATCTGGCCGGGCCACCTGTCGGCCGGCGCGGCGGCGTTCGAGCAGATAACCGGGATCCCGTGGATGGTCACGGCCATAGCCGGGCTCATCCTGGTCGGGGTGATCTTCAGCCTGGCCAAGGTGATCTACAACGTCCTGGAGAACGTGCTGTCCTTGCTCATCGGCACGCTCGTGATCGGCACCTCCGTGGTCGCCGCGATGGTGGGCTCGTGGAACGACGTGGTCACCACCATCACCGGCATGTTCGCCTTCGGCTATCTTCCGGAGGAGGCCATGACAGCGGCGTGGTTCCCGGTCATCGTGGGCGCCTGCGCCTTCGCCGGACCGTCGGGCATGCAGCAGATGTGGTACACGCTGCACCTGCGCGACTCCGGCGCCGGCATGGGCGCGCACATCCCGAAGGTCCGCGGGCTGCGGCACGCGGGCGAGGAAGAGGCCATGCCCTCGCGGGGCTTCATGTTCGACACCGAGGACCCCGCGGAGATGGCCAAGTGGAAGGGCTGGCGGCGCTGGGTCACGTTCGACGCGCTGGCGCTCTTCTGGGGCATCACCATGCTGGTCACGATCTCCTTCACGGTGATCGCCCAGTCGGCGGCGCGGCTGAACCCCGAGGTGCAGACCGCGCTGCGGGGCGACGACCGGGACGTGGCGCTGAGCGCCATGTCCGAGGCCGTCTCCTCGGCGGGCAGCTCGGTGCTCGGCGGCGTCTTCCTCGGGTTCATCGCGCTGATCGGGCTCAACGCCACGCTGGGGCTCTTCGACTCGTTCTCGCGCGGCCAGGCCGACATGACCTACAACTTCGTGCCCGGCGCGAAGAAGCTGCGCATGTCGCACCTGTACGCGGGTTTCCTGTGGGGCGTGATCATCTTCGGCATCCTGATCCTGCTCTTCGGCCCGGCCGACGGGCCTGAGGGGATCCTGGACACGCTGGCGTTCCTGTCGACGTTCGCGATGGGCGCGTACTGCGTGACGCTGCTGCTGGTCAACAACCGCATGCTGCCCAAACCGATCAGGCCGAAGTGGTGGACCAACGTGATCATCGGCCTCGGCGCGGTGTTCTATCTGGGCATGCTGTTCTACAGCCTGTTCGCCTTCGGGGTGGTCGTGGGTTGATGATCGATCGGGACGACCTCGAACTCGCCCTGCCCGGGGCGACGATCGGAGCCGTCGCCGGTGCGCTGGCCGGCGGGCTGACCCTCCTCGCGGAGGTCCCCGCCGGCCTGGCCGCCCAGTCCGCGCTCGCACTGTCCGCGCCGCTCGCCTTCTTCGGCGGGCTGTACGGGGTGCTGCTCGGACGCGGCGTGTTCCGGCCCGGCACGTTCGGCCCCACCGGGCTCTACTGGATGGCCGCTTTCCCGCTGTCCCGGCTGCTCCAGGAGAGCGTCGCCGGGGCCGGGGCGAACGACGGCGTGCTCACCTTCCTGCTGTTCCAGGCGATGGTGAGTCTCGGCTTCGCGATCGGCTTCGTCTTCCTGCACGAACGGGTCATGCCGCCCTGGCTGATGCGCCGCCGCGCGGGCAACCCCCGCGCCGAGGCGCTGTTCGGCCTGTACGTCCGCCATGCCCAGGTCATGCAGACCAGGAAGGGAGCTCGTCGATGAACCTGCCCGCCTGGGTCTGGCTCGCCACGATCGGCGGTTTCGCGATCGTGCTCGCGCTGGACTTCTACCTCGTCGCCCGCAACCCCCGCGAGCCCTCCTTCCGGGAGTGCGTGGCCTGGGTGTCGTTCTACGTCGCCCTGGCCATCGCCTTCGGATGCGGGCTGCTCTTCGTCTCGGGGGCGCAGCACGGCGGCGAGTTCTTCGCGGGATGGATCACCGAATACTCGCTCAGCGTCGACAACCTGTTCGTCTTCATTCTGATCATGAGCAGGTTCAGGGTGCCCCGGCAGTACCGGCAGAAGGTGCTGCTCATCGGGATCGTCCTGGCCCTGTTGATGCGCGGCGCCTTCATCGCCGCCGGCGCCGAGGCCGTGGCCAGGTTCGACTGGCTGTTCTACGTCTTCGGCGCCTTCCTGGTCTACACCGCCTGGAAACTGATCGGGCACGAGGAGGACGAGGCCGAGTTCAGCGAGAACGCCGCCCTGCGCGCGGTGCGCCGGGTGCTCCCGACCACGGACACCTACTACGGCGCCCGGCTCACCGTGCACCTGGGTCGCAGGATGGTGACGCCGATGCTGATCGTCATGGTCGCCATCGGCACCACCGACCTGCTGTTCGCGCTCGACTCGATCCCGGCCATCTTCGGGCTCACCAAGGAGCCCTACCTCGTGTTCACCGCCAACGCCTTCGCCCTCATGGGGCTGCGGCAGCTGTTCTTCCTGATCGGCGGCCTGCTCGACCGGCTGGTCTACCTGAGCAAGGGACTGTCGGTGGTGCTGGCCTTCATCGGAGTCAAACTCATCTTGGAGGCGATGCACCACGACGGCGTGTCGTGGGCGCCGGAGATCCCGATCCTGGTCTCTCTGGGCGTCATCCTCGGGACTCTCGCCGTGACCACGGTGCTGAGCCTGATGAAGTCGGCCCGCGACGCGAAGGCGGCAGGGGAGCCGCTGGAGGAGGACTCGGCGTCGTCCGATCCGGTGCGTTCGGACTCGGAGCGCTGAGGCGCGCCGCGCGCGGGGGGCGCCACCCCTGTGCGCGGCACCTCAGCCGTCAGCGCACGCTCTTGTGCACGTGGCGCTGCTCGGCCCACCGGGTCAGGAACCGCTCCGCGTCGTCGGCGGAACGCTGCTTCCTGAGCGCGGTGGCCAGGCCGATCCCGATCGGCCGGCCGTCGGCGGGCTGACCGAGGGGATCTCCAAGGAGGAAGCGGGCAAGCTTCTTCATCTCTGTTCACCTCCTTTCGTCGCCTGGTTTCAGACAAAAATCGTCCCAAACCTCTGCTCGAAGTGCCGGGGGCGACTTCCGCGTCCCCATCCTCTGCCCGAGGTGTTACGGGATAGGCGTCCGGGTGTGAACGCCGGGTCAACCGGTGGCCGGCGTCCGCGGGCGGCGGCGCCGGACCGGCTTGGGGGCGGGCTCCACCGGCTCGCTCTCGCGCTGCTCCATGTAGGAGGCGCGGGTGTGCTCGGTGTGCTCGCGCATGATGTGGGCGGCCCTTTCCTGGTCGCCGCGCTCGATGGCGTCGATCAGGGCGGTGTGCTCCTCCCAGGAGGCCATGCCGCGCTGCCGGGCCACGGGCGTGTGGTACCACCGCACGCGGCGGGCGACCTGGCTGGCCAGCTCGGACAGCACCTTGTTGCCGGACAGCTCGGTGACCAGGGCGTGCAGCTCGGAGTTGGTGGCCACCGCGCCGTCCACGTCGTCGGACTGGACGGCCTCGATGCCGCGCCGGCACAGGGCGCGCAGCCGGGCCACCCCGTCCTCGCCGGCGTGCCGCGCGGCGAGCCTGGCGGACTCGGTCTCCAGCAGCGCGCGGACCGCGAGCAGCTGGTCGGCCTCCTCCATCGTCGGGATGTGCACGAACGCACCCTGGCCGGGGTGCAGGTCGACCCAGCCCTCGCCGCTGAGCTGCTGCAGCGCCTCGCGGACGGGCTGCCGCGACACGCCGAGCAGCTCGGCCAGCTCGCTCTCGACCAGGTGCTGGCCGGGCTTGAGCTGGCCGGAGACGATGAGCTCCTGGATGGCCTCGATCACGCTCTCCCGGAGCGTGGCGGGGCGGGGGATCTTGGGGGCCGCCGCCCGACCGGCCTGATCCGACAGCAACATGATTCTGACTCCAGGGGCTGACGAAATGGTTTTGGTCGACTGCCTACAGCATACCGCCCCGTACCTTCGGCTGATCGTGAGTCTCATCACAGAGACCGAGGTCACAGGGGCATCATGACGGGGAGTGCCGTCACAGGGGGGGATCGTGACGGGCAGGCCCGTCACAAAGGGATCGTGACGGGCCGGCCCGTCACAAAGGGATCGTGGCGGGCAGGCCGGGGGTGCGCAACCGCGTCGACGCCAGCGCGGGCAGCGCGGCGAGCCCCGCGGCGAGCAGGAGCGCCGTCGCGGGCGCGGTGAGCGCGTACGCGGCCATGGCCACACCGAGCACTCCTGCCACGGCCTTGGCGCTGTAAACGACCGCGTGGATCTCGCAGGTCTGCCGTTCGCCGAAGAACTCCCTGACCAGGCTCGCGACCAGCGGGTAGAACGCCCCGCCGCCCAGTCCGGCGGCGATCGCGCCGAGCCAGAGCAGCGGACTCCCGGCCGCGACCCCCAGCACGGCCCCGGCGTCCAGCGCGGCCCCGGTCCCCGGCGCGGTCCCCGCGTCCAGCGCGGCCGCGTTCGCGGCTTCCGGGGGCAGGCCCGCCACGCCGCCGTCCGGCCTGGCGGTGGGGTTCATGGCGCCTGCCAGGAGGACCTGGCCCAGCGCGAGGAGTCCGAGCACCGAGGCCAGCACCAGGCGGCGGCCGAAGAACTCCGACAGCCGCATCGCGACCGCCCGCCCGCCGCCGTTGAGCGCCACCATGAGGGCCAGCGCCCCCCACGCTCCGGTGCTCGCCACGACCACCACGTCGAACACCGACACCGCGCCCGCGCAGGCCAGGATCACCGCCAGGGCCGGCAGCGCCCGGGTGCGCAGCGCCTGGGAAAGCCCGAACTGCCGCACCGCGCCGGGCGTCCTGCGCAGCCGCGCCGCCTCCAGCGCGTGTGCGCGCGGCTCCACCGTCTCCGGCCACCAGCCCTCGGGGGCCAGCCGCAGGGACCTGGCCGCCGTCCCGATCGCCGCCGCGGCCAGCAGCGCCGCCACCGCGAACACGGCCGGCGTCATGGCGGGCGCGAGCCCGGCCCACACCAGGAGCGGCGCGGACCCGTACCCGAAGGCGCCCGTCACCATGCTCACCCGGGCGGCGGGACGGTTGGGATACCAGGAGGAGACCACCTCGCCGCAGACCCCGTACACGGCTCCGGCGCCGAGTCCGCCGAGCACGGCGTACCCGAGCAGGGCGAGAGGGAACGCCGCCGTTCCGGTTCCGGCGCCTACGACGGCGGCCGTCAGCAAGCCGAGCGTCGTGAGGGCGGCGCCGGCGGCCAGCGCGGCGCGGACCGGCAGGCGGCCGCGGCGGACCAGCCGCAGGGCGGGCAGCGCGCCCACGGCCTGGAAGACGATGCAGGCGGCCAGCAGGATCAGCCCGTTCGCGTCCGTGGCCAGCAGGGCCGCGAAGCCGTACTGCAGGGGACCGATCGCGGCCATGGCGGCCAGCGCGAGACGGAACATCCGGGTGCGGTCGGCGGGCACCGGTCCCACGAGGTAGGAGCGCCCGCGCCAGTCTCTGACAGTTGTTGCATTCTCCATACCGTATGGAATATCCGGTACACCGACCGCTGTCGAGGGTCTGGACGAGGGATATTCCATACGGTATACCGTCTACAAAGGAGGCTCGAATGGACCTGTACGAGTATCAGGCGAAGGAGCTCTTCGGGCGCCACGGGATACCGATCCCCGCGGGCAGGGTCGCGGCCACCCCCCAGGAGGCCCGCGCGATCGCCGCCGAGCTGGGCGCGCCCGTCGTCATCAAGGCCCAGGTGAAGACCGGCGGACGCGGCAAGGCGGGCGGCATCAGGACCGCCCCGGGCCCGGCCGCCGCCGAGGACGAGGCCGGCCACGTGATCGGCATGGACATCAAGGGGCACACCGCGCACCGCGTGCTCGTCGAGACCGCCACCGTGCCCTTCGAGGAGTACTACGCGGCCTTCCTCGTGGACCGGGCCGAGGGCGGGTTCCTCGCCATGGTGTCCGCCCAGGGCGGCATGGAGATCGAGGAGCTGGCGGCCACCGACCCCGACGCCATCGTGCGCGTCCAGATCGACCCTGAGACCGGTGTGGACGCGGAGACGGCCCGGCAGCTCGCGGCCAAGGCGGGGCTGCCGGAGGCCGCCGCGCAGGTGCTGGAGCGGCTGTGGCGGGTGATGGTGGCCGAGGACGCCGTCCTGGTCGAGGTGAACCCGCTGATCTGCACGACCGACCAGCGGATCGTGGCCCTCGACGGCAAGGTGACGCTCGACGGCAACGCCGCCTACCGCCACTCCTGGGAGTACGCGGAGCCCGCGGACAGCCTGGAGGACAGGGCCAGGGCCAAAGGGCTCAACTACGTCAAGCTCGACGGGCGGGTCGGCGTCATCGGCAACGGCGCCGGCCTGGTGATGAGCACGCTGGACGTGGTGGCGGGCGCGGGCGCGGCCCCGGCCAACTTCCTCGACATCGGCGGCGGCGCCTCGGCCCAGGTGATGGCCGACGGGTTGGAGATCATCCTGGCCGATCCGGACGTGCGCTCGGTGCTGGTGAACGTCTTCGGCGGCATCACCGCCTGCGACGCGGTGGCCAACGGCATCGTGACGGCTCTGGAACTGCTCGGCGAGCGCGGCCTCGGCCGGCCGATCGTCGTACGGCTGGACGGCAACAACGCGGAGGCCGGGCGGCGCATCCTGAGCGAGGCCAGGCACCCGGCGGTCCGGCAGGTCCCCACCATGGACGGCGCCGCCGAGACGGCGGCCAGACTCGCGGCAGGTGCGTGATGGCGATCTTCCTGACCAAGGACAGCCGGGTGCTCGTGCAGGGCATGACCGGCGCGGAGGGCACCCGGCACACGGCCCGCATGCTGGCCGCCGGCACCGACGTGGTGGCCGGGGTGACGCCCGGCAAGGGCGGCCGCACGGTCGACTTCGGCGAGCGCACGGTGCCGGTGTTCGGCTCGGTGGCCGAGGCCGCGGCGGAGACCGGCGCGGAGGTGTCGGTGGTGTTCGTGCCGCCGCGCTTCACCTTCGGCGCCGTCGAGGAGGCCGTCGCCGCGCGGGTGCCGCTCTGCGTGGTCATCACCGAGGGCGTGCCGGTGCACGACACGGTACGGTTCCGCGCCCTGGCGGCCCGCGCCGGCACCCGGATCATCGGCCCGAACTGCCCCGGCCTGATCAGCCCCGGCCAGTCGTCGGCCGGGATCATCCCCGCCGACATCACCTCCGCCGGGCGGATCGGCCTGGTCTCCAAGTCCGGCACGCTCACGTACCAGCTCATGTACGAGCTGCGCGACCTCGGCTTCTCCACCGCGGTCGGGATCGGCGGCGACCCGGTGGTGGGCACCACGCACATCGACTGCCTGGCGGCCTTCCAGGAGGACCCCGGCACCGACGCGATCGTGATGATCGGCGAGATCGGCGGCGACGCCGAGGAGCGGGCCGCCGCCTACATCGCCGGGCACGTCACCAAGCCGGTCGTGGCCTACGTCGCCGGGTTCACCGCGCCGGAAGGCAAGACCATGGGGCACGCGGGCGCGATCGTGTCCGGCTCGTCCGGCACCGCCCAGGCCAAGAAGGAGGCCCTGGAGGCGGTCGGCGTCCGGGTCGGCCGCACCCCGTCCGAGACGGCGCGGCTGCTGCGCTCGGCGCTCGGGAGGCTCTCGCCATGAGGTTCGACGTCAACCTGTCCATCCTGTTCACCGACCTGCCGCTGCTGGAGCGGCCCGCCGCCGCGGCCAAGGCCGGGTTCGACGCGGTGGAGCTGTGGTGGCCGTTCGGCACGGCCGAGCCGTCCCGCGCCGAGCTGGACGCGCTCCGCGCGGCCATCGAGGACGCCGGCGTGCGCCTGGTGGGGCTCAACTTCGACGCCGGGGACATGGCGGCGGGCGAGCGCGGCCTGCTCGCCCGGCCGGACGACTCCGCGCGGTTCCTGGCCAACGTCGGCGTCGCCGCCGGCTTCGCCGCCGAGCTGGGCTGCGGCACGCTCAACGCGCTGTACGGCAACGACCCGGGCACCGACCGGGCGCTGGCCCTGACGAACCTGCGGGCGGCGGCCGACGCGGCGGCGGACGCCGGCGCCACCGTGGTCGTCGAGGCGCTCAACTCCCGGGAGAACCCGCACTACCCGATCACCTCGTCGGCCGCCGCCTTCGACCTGATCGACGAGGTGGGCCGGGACAACGTGGCCTTCCTGGCCGACCTGTACCACCTGCACGTGATGGGAGAGGACGTGCTCGCGCTCATCGACGCGCACGCCGCCCGGTTCGGTCACGTGCAGATCGCCGACGACCCCGGCCGCGGGCAACCCGGCAGCGGGCGCATGCCGTACCCGGAGATCTTCGCCCGGCTGGCGGCGGCGGGCTACCGGGGGCACGTCGGGCTGGAGTACCGGCACGAAGGGCCGGGCGCGTTCGCTTGGAGGCGGCAGTGACCATAGCTTTCATCGGCCTCGGGATCATGGGCAGCCCGATGGCCGCCAACCTCGTCAAGGCCGGGTACGACGTCGTCGGCTACGACGTCAGCGCCGAACGGGTCGCCGAGCTGGAGGCCCGCGGCGGCAAGGGCGCGGCCGGGGTGGCCGAGGCGGTCGCCGACGCGGACGTGGTGATCACCATGCTGCCCGACTCGCCGCAGGTCGAGGAGGTCGCGCCGGTCGTCGTCGCGCACGGCGCGTCCGGCCTGATCTACCTGGACATGAGCACGATCAGGCCGGACACCTCCCGGTGGGTCGCCCGCGAGGCCGCCGCCAAGGGCGTCCGCGCCCTGGACGCGCCGGTGAGCGGCGGCGAGCGCGGCGCCGTCGACGGCACCCTGTCGATCATGGTGGGCGGCGACCCCGAGGACTTCGCGGCGGCCCGGCCGGTGCTCGGCGCGCTCGGCACCACGATCGTGCACGTCGGCCCGCCCGGCGCGGGCCAGACGGTCAAGGCCGCCAACCAGCTCGTGGTGGGCGGCATCTACGGCCTGGTGGCGGAGGCCATCGTGCTCCTGGAGGCGTCGGGGGTGGACCCGGTGGCCGGTCTGGACGTGCTCGCGGGCGGTCTGGCCGGCTCCCGGATCCTCGACATCAAGCGGCACACCATGATCAGACGGGAGTTCGCCCCGGGCTTCCGCATCGACCTGCACCACAAGGACATGGGCATCGCCGTGGCCGCCGCCCGCGAGGCCGGCGTCGCGCTGCCGCTCACCGCGCAGGTGGCCCAGCTCGTCGCGGCCGCCCGCGCCCAGGGCCACGGCTCGCTCGACCACTCCGCCCTGCTCAAGGTCGTCGAAAGGTTCAACGGATGAACGCCGTCCCGTGCATGGAGGCCGTGGTCAAGGTGCTGGAGTCGGAGGGCGTGGACACCGTCTTCGGCATCCCGGGCGCCGCCATCCTGCCGCTGTACGCGGCGCTCCAGCACAGCTCGATCCGGCACATCACGGTCCGCCACGAGGAGGGCGGCACGCACGCCGCCGACGGCTGGGCCCGCGTGACCGGGAACGTGGGCGTGTGCATCGGCACCTCCGGCCCCGCCGGCACCAACATGATCACCGGGCTCTACACGGCGATGGCCGACTCGATCCCGATGATCTGCGTCACCGGTCAGGCGGTCAGCTCGAAGCTGCACCAGGAGGCGTTCCAGGCGGTCGACATCGTGGAGATCGCCAAACCGGTCACCAAGTGGGCGGTGCAACTCAAGGAGCCCGCGCAGGCGCCGTGGCTGTTCCGCGAGGCGTTCCGGATCGCCCGCTCGGGCCGGCCGGGGCCGGTGCTCATCGACCTGCCGCTGGACGTGCAGCGCGGCACCTGCCGGTACGATCCCGCGGTCGACGCGCCGCTGCCCGTCGAGGAGCCCAGGCCGCTGCCCCAGGCGGTGCGCAGGGCGGTGGACCTGCTTGCCGCCGCCAAGCGGCCGCTGATCCTGGCCGGCGGCGGCGTGATCATCGCGGACGCGCACGAGGAGCTGCGCCGCCTGGCCGAGCACCTTCAGGTGCCGGTGCAGGTGACGCTCATGGGCAAGGGCGCCTTCCCGGAGGACCACCCGCTGTTCGCCGGGATGGCCGGCATCCAGACCCAGACCCGGTGGGGCAACGCCGCCTTCCTCGACAGCGACCTCGTGCTGGCCGTCGGCGCCAGGTTCGGCGACCGGCACACCGGCGACCTCGACGTCTACCGGGGGAACCGGCGGTTCATCCACGTCGACATCGAGCCCATGCAGCTCGGCCGGGTCTTCGAGCCCGACCTCGGGATCGTCGGGCACGCCCGGCCGGTGCTGGCCGGGCTGCTGGACGAGGCGCGCTCCCGGCACCCCGCCCCGCGCCGGCCGGGCAAGTGGGTGCGCCGGGTCGGCGAGCTGCGCGCCACCCTGGTCCGCAGGGACGACTTCGAGGACGTGCCGATCAAGCCGCCGAGGGTGTTCCGCGAGATCAACGAGCACTTCGGCAGGGACACCACGTTCGTCACCGCCATCGGGCTCTACCAGATCTGGTCCGGCCAGTTCCAGACGACCTACCTGCCGCGCCGCTACCTCGTGTGCGGGCAGGCCGGGCCGCTCGGGTGGGAGGTGCCGGCCGCGATCGGGGTGAAGACCGCGCACCCGGAGCGCGACGTCGTGGTGGTCGTCGGCGACTACTCCTTCCAGTTCCTCATGGAGGAGGTCGCGGTCGCCGCCCAGTACAACATCCCGTTCGTGATCGTCATGATCAACAACGAGTATCTGGGTCTCATCAGGCAGGCCGAGATCCCGTACGGCATGAACTTCGCGGTGGACCTGCACTACGGGGAGGGCGGCATCGACCATGTCAAGGCCATGGAGTCCTTCGGCTGCCCGGCGCGCCGGGTGGAACTGCCCGGCGACATCCGCGACGCGCTGGCATGGGCGTCCGGCGAGGCGGCCCGCCGGCGGCTTCCGGTGCTGGTGGAGGTGATGGTGGAGCGCGAGGCCAACGCCGCCATGGGTCCCTCGCTGGACGCCGTCAAGGAGTTCGAGCCGCTGCCCGAGCTCGTCGCCGTCGACTGGTCAGACTGAGAGGAAGGCTCATGCAGGTCAAACCGGGCACATCCTGGCAGGACGCGTACGACAGGTGCTGCGAGGCGGCGCCGGAGGCGTTCCACCACGACAGGGTGCTCAACCACTGGGGCGGGTTCTGGCAGCGGGACGGGCGGCCCGCGCCGGTGTTCTCGCCGGTGGACGGCACCGCCATCGCCGGGCCGCCCCGGCTCGACCGGGCCGGCGCCGCGCGCGCCGTGGCGGGCGCGGTGGAGGAGCACCGGCGGTGGCGGCACGTCCCGCTGGAGGAGCGCAAGGCGCGGGTGTCGGCGGCCGTGGAGTCCATGGCCGCGCACCGCGACCTGCTCGCGCTGCTGCTGGTGTGGGAGATCGGCAAGCCGTGGAAGACGGCCCGCGCCGACGTCGACCGCTGCCTCGACGGGGTGCGCTGGTACGTGGAGGAGATCGACCGGATGGCGGCGGGGCGCGCCCCGCTGCCCGGCCCCGTCAGCAACATCGCGAGCTGGAACTACCCGATGAGCGTGCTCATGCACGCCATGCTCGTGCAGGCGCTGGCCGGCAATGCGGTCATCGCCAAGACGCCGACCGACGGCGGGCTGTGCTGCCTCACCCTGGCGTGCGCGCTCGCGGTCCGGGAAGGGCTGCCGTTCACGCTGGTCAGCGGGAGCGGGGCGGAGTTGTCACCGGTGCTGGTGGCGGGCAGGTCGCTGGGCTGCGTGTCGTTCGTGGGCGGCAGGGACGCCGGCGGGCACGTCGCGGGCTCGCTGTCCGACCTGGACCGGCGGCACGTGCTGGAGCAGGAGGGGCTCAACTGCTGGGGCGTGTGGGAGTACTCCGGCTGGGAGCTGCTCAGCCGGCAGATCCGGGCCTCCTTCGACTACGGGAAGCAGCGGTGCACCGCCTACCCGCGGTTCGTGGTGCAGCGGTCGCTGTTCCACGAGTTCCTCGGGGCCTACCTGGAGGCGGTGGGGTCGCTGCGGTTCGGGCATCCGCTCGCCGTCGCCCATCCCGGCGATCCGCTGCCGGAGCTGGACTTCGGGCCGCTGATCAACGCCTCGAAGGCCAAGGAGCTGGCCGACCAGGTGGACGAGGCGGTGGCGCGGGGTGCGGTGCCGCTGCACCGGGCGTCCGTGGAGTCCGGAAATTTCCTGCCCGGTCAGGATATTTCGGCTTACTTTGCGCCGGTGGCCCTGCTCGACCCGCCCCGCTCGTCCCCGCTCCACCACGCCGAGCCGTTCGGCCCCGTCGACAGCTTCGTGCTCGTCGACACCGAGGCGGAGCTGCTGGCCGCGATGAACGCCAGCAACGGCGCGCTGGTCGCCACGCTCTCCTGCGACGAGGAGGACACGTACCGCAGGCTCGCCCCGGACGTGCGGGCGTTCAAGGTCGGCCACAACCGGCCACGCTCGCGGGGCGACCGCGAGGAGCTGTTCGGCGGGCTCGGCGCCTCCTGGCGTGGCGCGTTCGTCGGCGGCGAGCTGCTCGTCAGGGCCGCCACCCAGGGCCCCGACGGCGAGCGCCTGCCGGGCAACTTCCCCGGCTACACGCTGATCCCCTAGAGGAGCCCGAACCGGGTCGCCACCAGCAGCACCAGGAACGTCAGCATCGCCACCCGCAACAGCTTGCCGCCCACCCCGAGCGACGGCCACGACAGATAGGCCAGCCAGCCGACGAACACCACGACCGGCAGCACGGCCAGCCCGCCCAGCCAGCTCTGCACCGCGAACCCGGCCAGCAGCAGCACCACCATCACGGCGGGCGTCACCCAGCGCGGCACCTGCGTGAACAGGAACGCCATCGGCGCCGCGCTGCGCCGCTCCACGGCCTTGCGCATCCCCGTCGCCCCGGGCGTGAAGAACTGCTCGCCCGGCGGCAGCGGCCGCTTGGGCCTGCCCTGGTGATCCTCGCGGGGCTGCGCCATCGGATGTCTGAGGCGGTCGTCGTCAGTGGCCACGGCCCGAGCCTAGCGCCGCCCGAATCGCCCCGGCATCCATGGATCGTCTGACATGCTGGGGACGTGCTCGCCGTGATCCGTTACACCGTTCCAGAGGCCCAGTCGCAAGGCTTCGCCAAGCAGGCCGAGGTCATCCTCGACACGCTCGCCGCCCAGCCCGGCTACCTGCGCGGCAGGCTCGCCAGATCGGTCGACGAGCCCAACCTGTGGGCCCTGGTCACCGAGTGGGAGGGCGCCGGGTTCTACCGCCGGGCGCTGTCCACCGCCCGGATGGAGATGTACCCGCTCATGATCCTCATGGTGAACGAACCGTCCGCCTTCGAGGACGTTCTCGTCCAAGACGGGGCGTAGCGATAGTCGGGCGCGGAGCCGCTCGCCCTTCCCCTAAGCTGGGATCTCACACATTCATTTCCTCGCCGACCTCCAGCCGGAAAGAGATCCGATCAACATGGCACGACGCACCGACGTCATGGACACCATCGTCAGCCTCGCCAAGCGCCGCGGGCTCGTATACCCGTCGAGCGAGATCTACGGCGGACTGCGCGCGTCCTGGGACTACGGCCCGCTGGGCGTCGAGCTGAAGAACAACGTCAAACGGCAGTGGTGGCTGTCGACGGTCCAGTCGCGCGACGACGTGGTGGGCCTCGACTCCAGCGTCGTCCTGGCCCGCGAGGTGTGGCAGGCCAGCGGCCACGTCGAGACCTTCACCGACCCGCTCACCGAGTGCCAGTCCTGCCACAAGCGCTACCGCGCCGACCACCTGCTCGAGGCGTACGAAGAGAAGAACGGCAAGGCCCCCGAGCGCGGCCTGGCCGACGTCACCTGCCCCAACTGCGGCAACAAGGGCGCCTTCACCGAGCCCCGCCAGTTCAGCGGCCTGCTCAAGACCTACCTCGGCCCGGTCGAGGACGAGTCCGGCCTGGCCTACCTCCGGCCGGAGACCGCGCAGGGCATCTTCATCAACTACCTCAACGTGCAGCAGTCGGCGCGCAAGAAGATCCCGTTCGGCATCGGCCAGATCGGCAAGTCGTTCCGCAACGAGATCACGCCGGGCAACTTCATCTTCCGCACCCGCGAGTTCGAGCAGATGGAGCTGGAGTTCTTCGTCAAGCCCGGCTCTGACGAGGAGTGGCACCAATACTGGATCGACGAGCGCTTCCGGTGGTACTCCGATCTCGGCATCGCCAAGGACAACCTGCGCCTCTACGAGCACCCGCAGGAGAAGCTCTCCCACTACGCCAAGCGCACCGTCGACATCGAGTACCGCTTCAACTTCGCCGGCGGCGAGTGGGGTGAGCTGGAGGGCATCGCCAACCGCACCGACTTCGACCTGACCGCCCACTCCAAGGCGTCCGGCACCGACCTGAGCTTCTTCGAGCAGGAGACCGGCGAGCGCTACGTGCCCTACGTGATCGAGCCGTCGGCCGGCGTCGACCGGGCCACGCTCACCTTCCTCATCGACGCCTACACCGAGGACGAGGCGCCCAACGCCAAGGGCGTCATGGAGAAGCGCACGGTCATGCGGCTCGACCACCGGCTCGCCCCGGTCAAGGCCGCGGTGCTGCCGCTGTCGCGCAACGCCGACCTGTCGCCCAAGGCCCGCGACCTGGCCGCGGCGCTGCGCAGGCGGTGGAACGTCGAGTTCGACGACGCGGGCGCGATCGGCCGCCGCTACCGCCGCCAGGACGAGATCGGCACTCCGTTCTGCATCACGGTCGACTTCGACACGCTCGAGGACAACGCCGTGACCATCCGCGAGCGCGACTCCATGGGCCAGGAGCGCATCTCCATCGACCAGGTGGAGAGCTACCTGCGCCAGCACCTCAACGACTGACGCGCGCCGCGTCGCGGGGGGCCTCTCTACGGAGGGGCCCCCTTCTGTTGTGTGCCGCGCCGCTCACTCCAGACCCCGTGCACCGAAAAATCATGTAAAAGCCAGTGTTACGCCCCTTTTCGCGTGCCCTTGATGGAGTGGCCCCCATAGCTGAAAGACAGGGGGATCCATGGCACGCACAACACTTCTCGCGCTCGTCCTGGCCGCCGGTGCGCTCCTCGCGACCGGCGGCGCCGCCATGGCCGAGCCGGAGCCTTCGGCGCTGGAACTGCGGGTCGTCGTCGACGACTGCCCCGAGGCCAGGCCATGACCGAAGCCGCGCTGCTCGAACGGGCGCTGTTCGAGGTCAAGAGGGTGATCGTGGGGCAGGACCACATGGTGGAGCGGCTGCTCGTCGCGGTCCTGGCCCGCGGGCACTGCCTGCTCGAAGGGGTGCCCGGCATCGCCAAGACGCTGGCCGCCGAGACCACCGCCACGGTCGTCGGCGGCACGTTCTCGCGCATCCAGTTCACGCCCGACCTGGTGCCGTCCGACATCGTCGGCACCCGGATCTACCGGCCGTCGACCGAGACCTTCGACATCGAGCTCGGCCCGGTGATGGTCAACCTGCTGCTCGCCGACGAGATCAACCGGGCGCCCGCCAAGGTGCAGTCGGCGCTGCTGGAGATCATGGCTGAGCGTCAGGTCAGCATCGGCGGGCGCACCTACGAGGTGCCCAGGCCGTTCCTGGTGCTGGCCACCCAGAACCCCATCGAGTCGGAAGGCGTCTACCACCTGCCGGAGGCGCAGCGCGATCGGTTCCTGCTCAAGGTGGACGTCGGCTATCCCAGCGAGTCGGAGGAACTGGCGATCGCCTACCGGATGAGCGTGGACCCGCCGCGACCACAGCCGGTCCTCACCCCCGACCAGGTGGTGGCGCTGCAACGGCGCGCCGACGAGGTGTTCGTGCACCACGCCGTCGCCGAGTACGCCGTCCGCCTCGTCCACGCCACCCGCGAGCCCGAGCGTTACGGGCTGCCCGACCTGCGCGGGCTGCTCGCCTTCGGCGCCAGCCCGCGCGCCACCCTCGGTCTGCTCGCCTCCGGCCGGGCGCTGGCGCTCATGCGGGGTCGCGAGTACGTGCTGCCGGAGGACGTGCGAGACCTGGCGCACGACGTGATGGCGCACCGGCTGGTGCTGTCGTTCGACGCGCTGGCCGACGACGTCCCGCCGCGGGCCGTCGTGGACCGGGTGCTCGCGGCGGTGCCGCTGCCGGTCGTCGCCCCGCAGCAGGAGTCAGCGGCATGAGCTCCTACCTGACGGCCGAGCCCGCGCTGCGCAGGCTGGAGCTGACCATCACCAGGCGGCTGGACGGGCTGCTGCAGGGCGAGCATCTCGGACTGTTCCCCGGGCCGGGCAGCGAACCCGCGGAGGCTCGCCCGTACCAGGCCGGAGACGACGTGCGGCGGATGGACTGGAACGTCACCGCGCGCACGAACGAACCCCATGTGCGCGAGCTCGTCGCCGACCGCGAGCTGGAGATTTGGGCGCTGCTCGACGCCAGCGCCAGTATGGACTTCGGCACGGCGTCGATGGAGAAGCGGGAGCTGGCGCTGGCCGCCCTCGCCGCGGTCGGCTTCCTCACCCAGCGCACCGGCAACCGCATGGGCGCGCACCTGCTGCACGGAGGCGGTGTCCGGGTGCTGCCGGCCAGGACAGGGCGGCCGCACCTGATGGCGCTGCTCCGAGCCGTGTTCTCGCTGCCGCGCACCCCGCCCGGCACCCCTGGGTCGCTCCTGGGCGCCGCCGCCGATCAGCTCTGCCGGACTGTCAGGCGGCGCGGCCTCGTGGTCGTGGTGTCGGACTTCCTGGACGCGCCGCGGACGTGGGAGGGGCCGCTGCGACGGCTCACCGCCCGGCACCAGGTGCTGGCGGTCGAGGTCCTGGACCCGCGGGAGCTGTCGCTCCCCGACGTGGGCGTCCTGACGCTCGTCGACCCGGAGACGGGGCGGCGGCGCGAGGTCTCCACGGCCGGCGCCCGCCTCCGCCTGCGCTACGCCGAAGCGGCCGCCGGCCAGCGGGCCGCCATCGAAGCCGGCCTGCGCCGCGCGGGGGTCGCCCACCTGCGCCTGCGCACGGACGGCGACTGGGTACGCGACCTGGTGCGCCACGTCCTGAAACACCGCCGCCTCGCCCACCGCTCCGCCACCGCGGGACCTTCCCCCGCACCCCTTTCAACCACCACGACGGCAGGCCGCCCTTCCGGAAACGGCCCCTCACCCGAGCCCGCTGGATCCGGAGAGGGCCGGAGACGGGGACTTGCCCGGCTCGCCGCCTTCCGCCGCGCCCTCGCCCGCTCCGACGCCCCGTCTGAGGAAGACCGTCCGCTCGGTCAGGGGCGGCCGGCTGGGAGGGGGCAGGTCGTCGGTGAGGGGCCTCCGCCGGGAGGGGGTGAGGTCGCATGACGCTGCTCTCGCCGATGTGGCTGCTGTTGCTGGTGCCCGTCGCGTTGCTCGCGGCAGGGTACGTGGTCGCGCAGAGGCGGCGCACCGAGTACGCGGTGCGGTTCACGAATCTCGATCTGCTGGACAAGGTCGCCCCGCGCGGGCCGGGGTGGCGCAAACACGTGCCGGCGGCGTTGTCGCTCGCCATGTTCGTGCTGCTGGTGGCCGGGTTCGCCAGGCCGACGGCCGAGGTGACGGTGCCGAGGGAACGGGCCACGATCATGGTGGCGTTCGACGTGTCCGCCTCGATGGCGGCCACCGACGTCAGCCCCGACCGGTTCAGCGCGGCCAGGCAGGCGGCCACCCAGTTCGTGGAGCACCTGCCGCCCCGGTTCAACCTGGGCCTGGTGGCGTTCTCCGAGAACGCTTCGGTCGTCGTGCCGCCGACCACCGACCGCCCGGCCGTGCTCGGCGCGCTCGACCGGCTGACCACCACCGCGGGCACCGCCATCGGCGAGGCCGTCTACTCCTCGCTGGACGCCATCGAGGCGCTCGACACCGAGGAGCAGGCCCCGCCCGCGCACATCGTGCTGCTCTCCGACGGCGAGAACACGACCGGCCGGACCGTCGAGGAGTCGGCGCGCGAGGCGGCGGCCCGAGGCGTGCCCGTCACCACGATCGCCTATGGCACGCAGGAGGGCGTCATCGAACTCCAGGGAAGACAGTTGCCCGTGCCGGTGGACGGCCCCGCGCTGCAACGGCTCGCGGAGACGGCCGGTGGCGGCTTCTACGAGGCGGCCAGCGGCGATGAGCTCCAGGCCGTGTACGAGGACATCGGCACCTCGGTCGGTTATCGGACCGAACGGCAGGAGATCTGGCAGTGGTTCGTCGCGGCGGGGCTGATCGCGGCGCTGCTGGCGGCGGCCACCTCGATGCTCTGGTTCGCGAGGCTGCCGTGAACGGGCTCGGCAGGCCCAGCGGCCCCGCCTTCACGCAGGTGCCCCTGGCCGTCCCGCCGCCCTCCCGCCCCGTGGAACCCGCGCGCCGGGGCGGTCGTCTCCTGGTGACCGCCGTGCTCGTCGCGGCGGTCACCGGTACCGCGGCCGGACTGGCGGGGGCGGCCGCCTTCCGATACGGGGAACCCGCCACCGCACTGCCCCGGGCGGCGCCGGCCGCCTCGGGCGGCGCGACCGGGCTGAGCGCGACGGCCGCGATGGTCCTGCCGAGCGTGGTGTCCGTCGAGGCGGGCCGGGCAGGCGGGTCCGGCTTCGTGGTGGACGGGAGCGGCCATGTCCTCACCAACGCGCACGTGGTGCGGGGCGCGTCCGACGTGACGGTGGTGCTCAGCGACGGCCGCAGGCTGGGCGCGCGGGTGCTCGGCTCCGACGACGACGAGGACCTGGCCGTGCTGGAGGTGGCGGGCGCGGGTTCCGCCCGCCTGCCGCCGGCCACGCTGGGCCGGTCGGCGGACCTGTCGGTGGGGGAGCAGGTGCTCGCCATCGGCTCGCCGCTCGGCCTGTCGGGGACGGTCACCGCCGGCATCGTCAGCGCCACCGATCGGGAGGTGCGGCTGGGCGGCGCGTCCCGTACCGCGGTGCAGACCGACGCCTCCATCAACCCGGGCAACTCCGGCGGCCCGCTGGTCAACGCCCGTGGCGAGGTCGTGGGGGTGAACACCGCGATCGCGGCCGGGCGGGGCGGCGGCAACATCGGCATCGGGTTCGCCATCCCCATCGACCGGGCCGCGCCCATCGCGGACCGCCTCATCCGAAACTAGGGTCCGAAGTATGCGATTGCTGGTCGTCGAGGACGAGGAAGACCTGGTGGAGGCGTTACGCGTGGGCCTGGTCCGGGCCGGATACGCGGTCGACGTGGCCGCCGACGCCCTCACCGCGCACGAGAAGCTCCAGGTCAACTCCTACGACCTGGTGCTGCTCGACCTCAACCTGCCCGGCGGCGACGGTTTCCAGCTGTGCCGGGCGGTCAGGGCGACGGGCGACGGCGTGCGCATCATCATGGTCACCGCGCGGGACCGGCTGGACGACCGCGTGCGCGGACTCGACGAGGGCGCCGACGACTACCTGGTCAAGCCGTTCGCCTTTCCCGAACTGCTGGCGAGGGTCAGAGCCCTGCTGCGCAGGGACACCGGCGGCACCTCCGTCCTCGAGGTGGGAACGCTGCGGATCGATACCGCGAGGATGGAGGTGTCGCTGGACGGGCGGGCGCTGGCGCTCACCCCCAAGGAGTACGGCGTCCTGCACTACCTGATGACCAGGCCGGGCTACGTGGTCTCCAGCGAGGAACTGCTGGAGCACGTCTGGGACGAGCACGCCGACCCGTTCACCAACACCGTCCGGGTGACCGTCGGCAACCTGCGCCGTAAGCTCCAGGCCGACGGCCTGATCGAGACCGTCATCAGCCGGGGGTACCGGCTCAGGGAGCCCGCATGATCCACACCATCCGGTTCCGGCTCACCGTGCTCTACTCGGGGCTGCTCTTCCTGCTCGCGGCGCTGGTGCTGGGCGGCATCTACTACGCGGTCTCCCGTACGACCGAGCAGCGCTCGTACGCGACCGAGATCGCGAAGACGTACCGGGACGGCGAGTACGTCGGCAAGCAGGAAGTGGTGTTCATCGAAGAGGTGGAGAACGCGATCAACGTCGGGACGCTCGCCACCCTGCGCGACTACTCGCTGTACACGCTGGGCGGGCTGTTCGCGGCGAGCCTGGGCATCGGCTGGCTGCTGTCGGGCCGGGTGCTGCGGCCGGTCCGGTCGATCACCCGTACCACCGAGGAGATCCAGGCGACGGACCTGTCACGGCGGATCACCCTGCGCGGCCCGAGCGACGAGTTGAAGGACCTGGCCGACACCATCGACACCATGCTCGACAGGCTGGAGGAGGCGTTCCGGGCGCAACGGCAGCTCATCGACGACGCCTCCCACGAGCTGCGCAGCCCACTGACGATCATCAGAGCGAACGTGGACGCGGTGCTGCTGTCGCCGGAGGCGAGCGAGGAGGAGCGCGGCCGGGCCGTCGCCGTCGTGGACCGGGCCACCACCCGGATGACCCGCCTGGTCGAGGACCTGCTGGCCAGCGCCCGCAGGCAGGGCACCGCGTTCGCCGACACCGACCTTGACCTGTCGCGGGTGGCCGTCGAGGCCTGCGAGGAGTACGCGGCGCTGGCCACCGCGCGCGGCCTCACCATCACCAGGCGGCTGACGCCCGGCCTGGAGACGACCGGCGACCAGGACGCGCTCCGGCGGGCGGTGGCCAACCTGCTGTCCAACGCGGTGCGGCTGTCCCCGCCGGGCGGGCGGGTGCGGGTGGCCGCCGGCCGGTGGGGGGCGACGGACATGATCTCCGGCGGAGTGTCCCGCCTGCGGCCGCTGCACCGCGCGGCGGGCTGGGCGGCCGCGAGGTCCGGCCACCAGAAGGCCGGTCACCGGGAGGCCGCCGTGGACGAAGCCGGCGGCTGGCTGTGGGTGGCCGTGCGCGACGACGGCCCGGGGCTGGCGGCGGAGGACCAGGCGCGGGTGTTCGACCGGTTCTGGCGCGGTGAGGCCAGCCGCCGCGACCGGCACACCGGGCTGGGGCTGGCGATCGTCCGGCAGATCGTGGAGTCGCACGGCGGCAGGGTGGCGGTGCACTCGCGGATCGGGGAAGGGGCCACGTTCGTGCTGTGGCTACCGGCCCGCGGCGGCGCCTCCGGCCCGGCGCCCGACCACAACCCGTTCCCCTGACGGTCCGGCCTGCTGCCGCGGTCCGACGCGTACGCCGGCCCCTCTGACGGCTTGTATAGCAGTGATCCGAATGTGCACCCCGATGCCGGACATACTCAAGAATTGGTTTGAACCATTGGTATAAACCACTTCCCGAAGTGGTCGGAATAATCAATGGATTAGACCTCTGGAGGGCGTCTGAGCTGGGGAAACGTTGACTTAACCGAAGAGTGCAGTTTCATCATCAATTCCGCCGGTAGAGTCCGAGTAGAAGCGTTGATTGGAGCTGTGGTGGCCAAGTACGTTTACGACTTCACCGAGGGCAACAGGAATCTCAAAGATCTCCTGGGCGGAAAGGGCGCCAACCTCGCCGAGATGACCAATCTCGGGCTGCCCGTTCCTCCGGGGTTCACGATCACTACTGAGGCGTGCCGCCACTACCTGGCAGAGGGCGCCCTGCCCGAAGGGCTCGACCGGGAGGTCGAGGAGCACCTGCGGGCGCTCGAGGAGAGCATGGGCAAGCGGCTCGGCCAGGCCGACGACCCGTTGCTCGTCAGCGTGCGCTCAGGTGCCAAGTTCTCGATGCCGGGCATGATGGAGACGGTGCTCAACATCGGGCTCAACGACGAGTCCGTGCACGGCCTGGCGAAGCAGGCGGGCGGCAACGACCGCTTCGCCTGGGACTCCTACCGCAGGCTCATCCAGATGTTCGGCAAGACCGTGCTCGGCATCGACGGCGACCTGTTCGAGGACGCCCTCGACGCTCTGAAGGACGGCCGCCAGGACACCGACCTCGACGCCGGTGAGCTCCAGCGCCTGGTCGAGTCGTACAAGGGCATCGTCCGCGACCAGACCGGCGACGACTTCCCCGCCGACGCGCGCGAGCAGATGCGGATGGCCGTCATGGCCGTCTTCGACTCCTGGAACGCGCCGCGCGCGATCCTCTACCGCCGCCAGGAGCGCATCCCCGCCGACCTCGGCACCGCCGTCAACATCTGCTCCATGGTCTTCGGCAACTGCGGCGGCGACTCCGGCACCGGCGTCGCCTTCACCCGCGACCCCGGCAGCGGCCGCCAGGGCATCTACGGCGACTACCTGCAGAACGCGCAGGGCGAGGACGTCGTCGCCGGCATCCGCAACACGATCCCGCTGCAGGAGCTGGAGCGGCTCGACAAGCGCTCCTACGACGAACTGCTGTCGATCATGGAAACGCTGGAGAACCACTACCGCGACCTGTGCGACATCGAGTTCACCATCGAGCGCGGCAAGCTCTGGATGCTGCAGACCCGCGTCGGCAAGCGCACCGCCGGCGCCGCCTTCCGCATCGCCACCCAGCTCGTCGACCAGGGCCTCATCACCATGGACGAGGCCGTCACCCGGGTCACCGGCGACCAGCTCGCCCGCCTCATGTTCCCCCGCTTCGACGCCGGCGCGGACAAGCGGCGCATCGCCAAGGGCATGAACGCCTCGCCGGGCGCGGCCGTCGGCAAGGCCGTCTTCTCCTCCGAGCGGGCCGCCGAGCTGGCCGCCCGGGGCGAGGACGTCATCCTGGTGCGCCGCGAGACCAACCCGGACGACCTGTCCGGCATGATCGCCGCCCGCGGCATCCTGACCAGCCGCGGCGGCAAGACCTCGCACGCCGCCGTGGTCGCCCGCGGCATGGGCAAGACCTGCGTGTGCGGCGCCGAGGAACTGGACGTCGACACGGCCGGCCGCACGTTCTCCGCCCCCGGCGGCGTGGTCGTCAACGAGGGCGACGTGATCTCCATCGACGGCACCAGCGGCGAGATCTTCCTCGGCGAGGTGCCGGTCGTCGCCTCCGCCGTGGTCGAGTACTTCGAAGGCGCCGAGCCCGAGGACGACCTGGTCAAGGCCGTCGACCGCATCATGCGGCACGCCGACGGGGCGCGCCGCCTGGGCGTGCGGGCCAACGCCGACAACCCCGAGGACGCCGCCAGGGCGGTCCGCTTCGGCGCCGAGGGCATCGGGCTGTGCCGCACCGAGCACATGTTCCTCGGCGACCGCCGCCAGCTCGTCGAGGACCTGGTGCTCGCCGCCGGAGCCGAGGACCGGCAGGCCGCGCTGGACGCGCTCGAACCCCTCCAGAAGTCCGACTTCGTGGGGATCTTCCAGGCGATGGGTGACCGGCCGGTGACCATCCGGCTCATCGACCCGCCGCTGCACGAGTTCCTGCCCGACATCGTCGGGTTGTCCGTCAAGGTCGCCACCGGCGAGGCCACGGACAAGGACCGCGCCCTGCTGGCCGCGGTCAAGAGACTGCACGAGCAGAACCCGATGCTCGGCCTGCGCGGCGTACGGCTCGGCCTGGTCATCCCCGGCCTGTTCGCCATGCAGGTACGCGCCATCGCCCAGGCCGCCAAGGAGGTCCCCGGCGCCCGCCCGGAGATCATGATCCCGCTCATCGCCGCCGTGCAGGAGCTGGAGTGCGTCCGCGAGGAGGCCGCCGCCATCCTCGCGGAAGCGGGGGTCGACGCGCTGATCGGCACCATGGTCGAGACGCCGCGGGCCGCCCTGACCGCCGGGCAGGTCGCCGAGGCCGCCGAGTTCTTCTCGTTCGGCACCAACGACCTCACCCAGATGGCGTGGGGCTTCTCCCGCGACGACGTCGAGGCCTCGTTCTTCTCCCGCTACCTGGAGCTGGGCATCTTCGGCGTCTCCCCGTTCGAGACCCTCGACCGCGAGGGTGTCGGCCGGCTGGTCGCGATCGCCACCGAGGAAGGCCGTGCCACCAGGCCCGACCTCAAGATCGGCATCTGCGGCGAGCACGGCGGCGACCCGGACTCCGTCCACTTCTGCCACGACACCGGGCTCGACTACGTCTCCTGCTCACCCTTCCGCATCCCGGTCGCCCGCCTCGAAGCCGGCCGCGCCGCCCTCAGCGACACCGACTCCGACACCCGCTGACCAACCTCCCCCCGGAACTCCACCCACCGGAACTCCCCGTCCGAGAAAGTCCTCGTACGGGGAGCTCCCGGGCCGGGTCCCGTCCGGGGAGGTCTCGTACGAGGAGAGGCCCCCGTACGGGGAGTTTCCGGCGGACGATGGTCCCCTAGGGAGAGTTTCGGGGACGCGCCCTATCTGGGGGGAGATCCCGTACGAGGAGAGGTCTCGTACGGAGAGTTTCGGGGACGGTCCCGTCCCGGGGACGGTCCCGTACGGAGGGTCTCGGGGACGCGTCCTACCTCGGGGAATGTCCCGTACGGGGAAGGTCCCGTACGGAGACTTCCCGGGATGGTCTCGTGCGGAGATGGTCCCGCGCGGAGAGTTTCGGGAACGGGTCCTGCCTGGGGAGGGTCTCGCATGGGGGTTCGGGGACGGTCTCGTCCGGGGGATGGTCCCGTATGGAAGGTTTCGGGGACGCGTCCTACCCGGGGAGGGTCTCGTACGAGGAGAGGTCCCGTACGGGGAGTTTCGGGGACGCGTCCTGTCGGGGGGAGGTCTCGTACGGGCGAGGGTCGTACGAGGGAAGGTCCCGTACAGAGAGTCTTGAGGATGGGGCTCGTACGGGGGAGGTCAGGGGGACGGGATGGGGGTTGGTTCGGCGTTGGCTGGGATGTAGTCGTGGCGTACGCCGAGGTCGCCGAGCCAGGTCCGGAGGCCGCCGATGGCCGTGGGGTCGGCGGACACCTGGGCCGCGTAGCCGGAGAGGGCCACCTCCTCGCCGTCGTCGTACAGCAGTCGCGCCGGCCCCGACCAGGACAGCGCCCAGCGGGCCTGGCCGTGCTGGATCAGCAGGCCCTCCAGGGCGGCGCCCAGCACGCGCGCGAGCAGTCCCTCCTCGGGGGCCCACCCCAGCTCGCGCAGAGCCGCCTCCAGCTCCGCCTGACGCCCTCTGGCGATGGCCTCGAAGGCCGCGTCCAGGTACGGCCTGGACGCCCCGACCACCCGGGCCCCCGCCACCGCCAGGTCGCGCAGCGCCTCGGCGTTGCGTCCCTCGTACATGCCCTGTGAGACCAGCTCGTCCCAGGACACCGGACGCAGCGCGGCCGCCGCCTGCGGCGTCCACAGGGACCCCTCCACGGCGTTGGCGGCCACGTCGGCGTCGTGCAGCAGCATCAGCGCCGAGCGCGGGTCGGGCACGTGCTCGGGCTCCGGCAGCCGCTCCACCGCCGCCAGCCGCTCGGCCAGGCTCGGATGCGAGTCGTACGGGGACGTCTCCTCGGGCCGCGCGGCCAGCTCGGTCAGCTGGGCCCGCCGGGACTCGTCGTTCAGCAGCGACTGGAAGCCGCCGAACACGGCCGCGGGCCGGCAGCCGCCCGCCCCCGCCATCGACAGGTACGTGGCCGTGTAGAGCTCCCAGGCCGCCGCCGTGTAGTGGATCTTGCGCAGCGCGTCGGCCATCGCCTGCCGTCCGCCGATGGCCACCGCGAGCTCGTCGGCCTCCAGCTCCTGCCTGCGCGACACGGCCTGCGACACCCGCATGTAGAGCTTGGCGTACCAGGTGAACAGCCGCTGCACGAACGGGTGGCGGTCCAGGCCCCGCACGGTCGCGATGAGCGAGACCCGCCCGCGGTAGACGGGCGCGCCGAGCCGGGTGTGCGCGCCGCTGTAGTGGCCCAGCTCGTGCCCGAGCACTGCCCGCATCTCGTCGACCGTGAGCGTCTGCAGCAGCGGCAGCCCGATGTACATGCGCCGCCTGGTGGCCTTCAGCCCGAGGAACCGTGTGTCTTCCGCGACCGCCGCGTTGACGTCCGGCAGCAGCCGGATCTCGTCGGGCGGCGCGGTGCGGACCCGGCGGGCCAGGTCCTCGACGGTCTGCCACAGCACCGGCTCGTGCTCCCTGGTGACCGCCACGCCCGGCTGCTCGCCGCTTTGCCGGCGGCTCACCATGATCAGCGTCCGGACGAGCGCGGCGGCGGCCAGCGTCAGCACCACGGCGAACTTGATCAAGTTGGCGTGGAAGTCGATGATCAGCAGCACGTCGAGCGCGACCGCCGCCAGCACGATCACGCCGACGAGCACGTAGAAGCCGGCGAGCAGGCAGAAGGCGAGGACGGCCCGGAACGCGGTCGTCATGGGTGAGGGCTCCCGGGGACGGGGGGACTCTGGCGTGGCTTCGACCCTAGCGAAAACCGGAAACCGGATAAAATCGCTCCCTTATGGCCGGCTACGACGAACACGACACCGCACGCTGGGTGCCCGAACCACCCGGCAACCCCGAGCGCAGCGCGTTCGAACGAGACCGCGCACGGGTGCTCCACAGCGCCGCGCTGCGCAGGCTCGCCGCCAAGACACAGGTGGTCGGCCCGGCCGAGGCGCTCGGCGCCGGCCAGCACATCCCGCGCACCCGGCTCACCCACTCGCTGGAGTGCGCCCAGGTCGGCCGCGAGATGGGCGCCACCCTCGGCGTCGACCCCGACCTGGTGGAGACCGCCTGCCTCGCCCACGACCTGGGCCACCCGCCGTTCGGCCACAACGGGGAGACGGCGCTCGCCGAGCTGGCCGAGCCCTGCGGCGGCTTCGAGGGCAACGCGCAGAGCCTGCGGCTGCTCACCCGGCTGGAGGCCAAGGTCATCGCCGACGACGGCACCAGCGCCGGGCTCAACCTCACCAGGGCCGCGCTGGACGCCTCCATCAAGTACCCGTGGACCCGCGGCGAGTCGCCCAAGTTCGGCGTCTACGACGACGACCTGCCGGTGTTCCGGTGGATCAGGGACGGCGCGCCCGACGGCCGGGTCAGCTTCGAGGCGCAGATCATGGACTGGGCCGACGACGTCGCCTACTCGGTGCACGACCTGGAGGACGCGCTGCACTCCGGCCACGTCGTCCCGGAGGCGCTGCGCTCGCCCGCCGAGCGCGCGGCCGTCTGCGTGACGACCCGCACCTGGTACGCGCCCGGCGCCGACCTCGCCGAGCTGGAGGAGCTCTTCGCGGAGCTGGTCGCCGCCCCGCCGTGGCCCCGCCGCTTCACGGCCACCCTCTCCGACCTGGCCGGGCTCAAGGCGCTCACCAGCGGGCTCATCGGCCGCTTCTGCCGCGCCGCCCAGACGGCCACCAGGGAGTCGTACGGCCTGCGCCACCGGACCAGCCTCGTCGTGCCGGAGTCGACCCGCCTGGAGTGCGCGCTGCTCAAGGGCATCACCGCCCACTACGTGATGGCCACCGAGGACCACCACGCCAACCAGGCCAGGCAGCGTGAGCTGATCATGGAGCTGGCCTCGCTCATCACCCTCGGCGCGCCGGGCACGCTGGAGCCCGCCTTCAGGCCCGCCTTCGACGAGGCGGCCGGCGACGCGGCCCGCGTGCGGGTGGTCATCGACCAGATCGCCTCGCTGACCGACACCTCCGCCGTCGCCTGGCACCGGCGGCTGTCACGCTGAGCGCGTCACCGCACGGTGCCGACCGACGCCGTCGGCGCGAGCGTGATCGCGAGCTCCGGCGTCGGGGTGGCGCGCTTCTTCTTCCGCGTCGGCGTCGGGGTCGGCTCGGCCGACGCGGGCTCGGCCCGCTTCCCGCCGCACAGCAGCCTGCACGGCGGCGTCTCGCCGAGCTTGCGGCGCAGCGCCAGCGTCTCCTGGCGGGGCGAGAACGTGCGGTTGCCGGACCGCCACGCGTCGAGATAGTCCCACGGCTCGACCATGCCCCTGCGCACCCACCAGAACGCCGGGCCGGTCTTCCAGGAGATCGCGAAGTAGAGGTTGGGGCCGGTGTCGCGGGCGTTGCCCGACGTGCCGACCCGGCCCAGCGTCTGGCCGCCCTTCACCTTCACACCCGGCCGGATGCCCTCGGCCACGCTGTCGAGGTGGGCGCCCAGGTAGCGCACCCCGTCGTCGCCGATGACCGTGACGAACCTGCCCTCGCGGTGGGCGCCCTCGTCGGTGGACGGCAGCCACCGGTTGGCGGTGTTGACCTCGTCGACCACGCCGTCGACCGGCGCCACGAACGCGCATCCCCGCGGCGCCCAGATCGTCGTCTTCGGCAGCACCAGCAGCTTGCTCTGGTAGGTCACCTCGCAGCCCTTGACGGGGAAGGTGTAGGTGTACTTGGACAGCTTCGGCGGCGGCACCCGCACCGGGTCGTCGCCCGCGGGCGGCTCGACGGGGCCCTGCGGGGCCGGTGTCGGGGCCGGCGAGGTCACCGCCGCGGAGCCCGCGCCGGACGTGGTGGCGGCCGACCGCACGCCCGCGATCCCGGCCGGCTGGCTGCAGCCGCTCACCAGCAGCGCGGCGCCGGCCGACGCCGCCAACAGGCCGATCCGCCCCGCTCGCATGATCTCCACCGTATCCGAGGACAACCTTTACCTTTGTAGCCGACAGGGAGCGGTCCCATAACGTCTTTCGGACCAACGGGTGCGACCTGTTCCATCCCGCTGCTTCCTCTCCGTCCCGCAGGTCACATCGCTCTCAGTGGGAGAAGTGTCGGGCGCTCCGCATAGACTCACCGGCGTGGCTGGCCGGATCCGTGACGTCGACATCGCGCTCGTACGCGAGCGTTCCCCCATCGCCGACGTGATCGGCGAGCACATCCAGTTGCGCAACGCCGGAGGCGGCAACCTCAAGGGGTTGTGCCCGTTCCACGATGAGAAGTCGCCTTCCTTCAACGTCACCCCCGAGCGGGGGATGTACTACTGTTTCGGCTGCTCCGAAGGCGGTGATGTGATCACCTTCGTGGAGAAGGTCGAGCATCTGACCTTCGGCGAGGCGGTCGAGCGGCTGGCGCAGCGGGCCGGCATCCAGTTGCAGTACGAACAGGGCGGCTACGTGCCGCGGCGCGACCACGGCGAGCGGGCGCGGCTGATCGAGGCGCACCGGCTGGCCGCGGAGTTCTACGCCGCCAAGCTGTTCGCGCCCGACGCCGGCGCCGGGCGGCGGTTCCTGTCGGAGCGGGGGTTCGAGCGGGCCGACGCCGAGCTGTTCCAGGTCGGTTACGCCCCGGCCGAGTGGGAGGCGCTGACCCGCCACCTGCTGGCGCGCGGGTTCAGCGCCGAGGAGCTGGTCAAGGGCGGGCTGGCCAAGCAGGGGCGGCGCGGGCCGATCGACCGGTTCCGCGGGCGGCTGGTCTGGCCGATCAAGGACTCGACCGGCGACGTGATCGGGTTCGGCGCCCGCAAGCTGCTCGACTCCGACGACGGCCCCAAATACCTCAACACCCCCGACTCCCCGCTCTACAAGAAGAGCCAGGTGCTCTACGGCATCGACCTGGCCAAGCGCGAGATCTCCAAGCGGGCCCAGGCGGTGATCGTCGAGGGCTACACCGACGTGATGGCCTGCCACCTGGCGGGCGTGCCGACGGCGGTGGCGACCTGCGGCACCTCGTTCGGCGAGGAGCACATCAAGATCCTGCGCCGGTTCCTGCTCGACCAGGCCGAGTTCCGGGGCGAGGTGATCTTCACCTTCGACGGCGACGCGGCCGGCCAGAAGGCGGCGCTGCGGGCCTTCGCCGACGAGCAGAAGTTCGTCACGCAGACCTACGTCGCGATCCAGGCCGACGGGCTCGACCCGTGCGACCTGCGGGTCAAGCAGGGCGACGCGGCGGTGCGCGACCTGGTCGCGAGCCGCGAGCCGCTGTTCCAGTTCGCCATCCGCAGCACCATCGACCGCTACGACCTGCGCAGCAACGAAGGCAAGATCGCGGCGCTCGACGCGGCGGCGCCGATCGTGGCCGGCATCAAGGACGCGGGGCTGCGCAAGCGCTACGCCATCGACCTCGACCGGTGGCTCGGGTTCATGGACGAGCGGTTCGTCATGCAGCGCATCGGCGAGGTGGGGCGGGCGCAGGCGGGCCGCCCGCAGCAGGCTCCCCGGCCCGCTCCGGTCGATCCGCACGTACGGGTGGAGGCCGAGCTGCTCAAGCTGGCCGTGCAGCGGCCGGCGCTGCTCGGGCCGCGCTTCGACGCGCTCGACCCGCAGGCGTTCACCGCGCCCGACCACGTGACGCTGCAGCGGCTGATAGCGGCGGCGGGCGGGCTGGCGGCGGCGGGCCACGGCGGCCGCCCGTGGGTCGACCGGCTGCTCGAACACGCCCACGAGGAGGGCGCGGCGGCGCTGGTGACCCGGTTCGCGGTAGAGACCATCCAGGCCGACTCCCACGCCGAGGAGCGCTACGCGGGCGCGATGCTCGCGGCCATCGAGGCCATCGCCGTCGACCGGGCCATCGCCCAGGTGAAGTCCCGCATCCAGCGGCTCAACCCGGTCGACGAGCAGCAGGAATACAACAAGCTCTTCGGCGAGCTGGTGGCCCTGGAGCAGCAGCGCCGGGTCCTCCGCGACCGGGCGGCCGGAAGCTAGCGTCCTTGGCGACCTTTCCCCGGCCGCCGACGGATGGCGGCCGGCTGTGTACGTGCCCGGGGGAATGAGCCGGCGGGTGCGCGTGGATCTCGATGAGAAGCGGGCCGAGATCGTCGAAACGTACGACAGGCCCGCCGGCGGGGACCGTCTGCCACGCGGGCGGCTGATCGGCGCATAGCCGAGTGGTAGACCCGGTAATGCCGCACAAAGCGGCATCCGGGCAGCAAGACCCATGTGTCCGGCGCTTCACCGAGCCGGACACACCAATCCAGACCGCGTAATTGACTTTACTTTCCTGATCAAACTCCGGCTAAACCTTAAAGGGATCTCAATTCGGTAAGGGTGATGGCCTTACCTTCGGTGACAAAAATGGGTCTGCCATTTTATGGAACCAATACTGCAGACTGTCTCCCGTGGGTGCATCGGTGCTGCCAAGTGGACCGCCATCCGTAGATCAGGTGGCGGACCTCGTCGCTAAGGGAAGGGAGCGCGGGAGCGTAACCGTCGATGACGTCGCAGCCGCGCTTGACCGATCCGAGCTTCCCTCCGACGCGCTGGAGCGCGTCGTGCGGATGCTCGCCGAGAACGGTGTGGAGGTCCTCGAGCCCCAGGGCGACGAGGAGACCACCCGCGCCGATGAGGAAGACGTAGGCAAGCGGGCGCCGACCAGTGATCTGGTCCGTATCTACCTGCGGGAGATCGGCCGGGTGCCGCTGCTGACGGCGGAAGAGGAGGTGGAGCTCGCCAAGTCGATCGAAGCCGGCCTGTTCGCGGAGGACAAGCTCGGCAACGGGGTCTCGCGTCTGGCCTTCCCTGAGTTCAGGGAGCTCGTCTGGCAGGGCACCCGGGCCAAGCAGCGCCTCATCGAGGCCAACCTGCGGCTCGTGGTGTCGATCGCGAAGCGGTACGTCGGCCGCGGCATGCTGTTCCTGGACCTGATCCAGGAAGGCAACCTCGGCCTGATCCGGGCCGTGGAGAAGTTCGACTACACCAAGGGCTACAAGTTCTCCACCTACGCCACCTGGTGGATCCGTCAGGCCATCACGCGGGCGATCGCCGACCAGGCGCGGACCATCCGCATCCCCGTGCACATGGTGGAGACGATCAACAAGCTCGTCAGGGTGCAGCGGCAGCTCCACCAGGACCTCGGCCGCGAGCCGATCCCGGAGGAGATCGCCAAGGAGATGGACCTCCCCGTCGACCGGGTCGTGGAGATCCAGCGCATCGCGCAGGAGCCGGTGTCGCTGCAGTCTCCGATCGGCGAGGAGGACTCCGACCTCGGTGACTTCATCGAGGACGCCGACGCGGTCGTGCCCATGGAGGCGGCGGCGTTCATCATGCTGCAGGACCAGCTCGACGACATCCTGGCGACCTTGTCCGACCGCGAGCAGCGCATCATCCAGCTCCGCTTCGGCCTGGCCGACGGCCATCCGCGCACGCTGGAGGAGGTGGGCAGGGAGTTCGGCGTCACCCGGGAGCGCATCCGGCAGATCGAGTCGAAGACCCTGGCCAAGCTCCGCCACCCGACGAGGGCGCAGATGCTGCGCGACTATCTGGACTGAGTGTGGTCACGACGGCGGGCCGGGGGAGCCTC
>NZ_JAHKRN010000051.1 GCF_019396385.1 Nonomuraea harbinensis
CCGCGGCGCCCGCCGCCACCGCAGGCATCGCCCACCGGCGCCGCCGGGCGGTGCGCGTGCGGGCCGGGACGACCGTGCCGTCGTCGGAGACCACCCCGAGTCGCACGGGCTCCGGCTCCTGCCGCTCCCATGGAGCGTCACGCATGAGCTTGTCCCAGTCCGGCGCATCCGCCAGGCCGACTCCGCCGCGCTGGGACTCCGCCTCGGCGGCCAGCGCCTTGTCGATGCGCAGTGCGACACCCATCGGCATGGCCGGCGTGGGAGTCGCCGCGAGCACCTCTCGAACCGCCGCTAGATCGGCCAGCAGCTCCCCGCATGGGGGGCAGACCGCGAGGTGGTCGCGGACCAGGCCGGCCGTGTCGGCGTCTAGGAGGCCCTCGGCGAAATCGGCGAGGGCGTCCAGATCGTAGTGCGTTTCACCCGTCACGAAGTTCTGTCTCCCTTCGCGGATGAGACGCGACTCAAGTCAGATCGGTTCCGCAGATGCGAAAGAATCGGGGCAAGTTTCGCGCGGCCCCTGGCGCATCGGCTCTTCACCGTCCCGCTGGGCACCTGCAGCACCTGAGCTGCGTCTTCGACGGAGTAGCCCATCATGTCGACCAGCACGAGCGCGGCCCGCTGGTCGGCGGGGAGCAGTTTGAGCGCGGCCGAGACCTCCATCGACACCTCACGCTCGACCGTCTGGTCGGGCAGCTGGGCGTCGCGCTCGGCGGCCTCGATCAGCTCGTCGTCGGCCACCGGGCGCACGGACTTGCGGCGCATCCTGTCGAGGCAGGCGTTGACGACGATGCGGTGGAGCCAGGTGGTGACGGCGGCCTCGCCGCGGAACGAGCCGGCCTTGCGGTAGGCGGAGACGAAGGCGTCCTGGACGGCGTCGGCGGCCTCATCGGGGTCGCCGAGCGTGCGCAGCGCGACGGCCCACATCCGGTCGCGGTGCCTCTTGACGATCTCGCTGAAGGCGTGAGGATCCCCGGTGATGTGCGCGGCCAGCAGATCGGCGTCGCTGACCGCAGGCCGATCCGCTGGTGAGGGGGTCTCGGGTGGGGAGTTCACAAGAGGGATTCCTGGTTATGCCGATCCTGGAGAGTGCACGACTACTTCATAGATGGTGCCATGAAACTTGCCCGCGTCCGCCGGAAGACGGGTAAACCAGATCAAAACGTACTGTCCGCTGGCAGTCTGCTCCGGCTTGAAGGTCGTCTTGCCGGAGGCGCCCTTCACCCGGGCGACGGTCTTGAGCGACGACAGGTCGGCCTGGTCGCCGACCTTGAGCTCGACGGTCGCGCCGGGGGCCTCGCCCAGCGTAGCCACCACGTCGCTGATCTGCATGGACTTGCCCATGTCGAGGAGCAGGCCCACCCCGTCCTTGAGATTGCCCAGCGCGGCGCTGTTGTAGTTGTCGGTCTTCCAGAACGTGCTGGGCTTGCCGTCGATGGTGAGGGCCGCCAGCTCGGCCTTCTCCTCCTGGTCGCCGAGCGGGTCGAACCCGGTCGCCTTCTCGGCCTTGACCGCCTGCGCCTGGGCGGGCGGCGACGTGGTGGCGGTGGTCGGCGTGGGCTGCGCCTCCTGGCCGTCGGGGCTGCCGAGGCTGCGGCCGATCGTCCAGGCGCCGACGCCCACCGCGACGATCACCAGCAGCACGACCGCGGTCATCAGCGCCCGGTTGAGCACGTTGCCGCCGCCCTGCGGCCCGGTCTGGACGGCCGGCTGGAGGTGCTGCGGCGCCGTGAGCCTGCGCCGGTCGGTGTCGAGGCCCTCACTGGGTGAGGCCGACGTCGTCACCGACGGCGCGGATCCGTACGGGATCGAGATCGGCATCGGCCTGGCCACGTCGGCGAGCGCCTCGGCGATCTCGGCGGGGCTGGACAGCGCGCCCTGCCCCCGGCGCGACTCGGGAAGGCAGGCCCGGATCGTGACCGTATCGAGATAACCGGGCACGCCGGCGGTCACCTGGCGGGGGGTGCAGAAGTGGCCGTCGGTCATCGGCGCGGCCGGGAGCGTGCCCTCCTCCTCGTCGCCGGGCCAGTGGCCGGTCAGCCCCGCGTACAGCAGGCGGCCGAGGCCCTCGGCGTCGTCGAGCCCGGGCTGGTCGGTGGTCAGTCCGTAGAGCGCCGAGTCGACGGCCACGCCCAGCACCTTGACCGTGTTTCCGGTGGTCCACACCAGGTTGCCGGGGCGCAGGCACAGGTGGTAGAGGCCGGCCTCGTGGGCGTGCGCGAGCGCCTCGGCGGCCTCGGCCACCAGCCCTGCGGCCCGCTCGGGATCCAGGGGACCGGAAGAGAGCAGGTCGGCGAGGGTGTCGCCGGTCACCCACTCGCTGACGACGTAAGCGCGATCGTCGTCCTGGGCGGCGTCGAACACCTGGGTGAGTCGGGGGTCGGTGAGCCTGCTCGCGGCCCGGGCGGCGGTGACGACCTCCTGCACGCGCGGGAAGTCGGGCGCGAAGGTCAGCACCGCGACGGGGCGGGCGAGGATCTCGTCGATGGCCTTCCAGTAGGTGGCGCCGTCGGATTCGCTGACCCGGTCCTCCAGCCGGAACCGGTCGGAGAGGCGGGTGCCGGGCTCGATCGCCGATGTGCTCACTGGCTCACCTCGCTCGCCCGATCATCCCTGGTCACGGCTCGACGTGCCTGCCTGGCGGTGTCCTGCGCAGGCACGCTATGCCGGATGGATCCGCCCACGCCCCTCCTGCTTCCATTCGCGCGTGTCGGCACCATGCTAGTGCCCGAGCCGGTTGCTCCCCGCGCTCTTTAGCGGCGTACCCGCCCGGCGACCATCCCAACGACCGAGCTGACCTCGGGAATGCGCGCGCGGTGGGCGACCCACAGGTAAAGGATCATCCCGAGCCCGCCGCCGACGGCCAAAGTGATCACCGAGTCGAGGAAGCCGGGCATCCCGAAGATCTCCTGCATGCTCCACACGGTGGCCAGGGCCAGCACCGCCGTGGGCAGGGCGGCGAGATACATCCTGGTCATCGACATGCAGACCTGCCAGCCGCCCAGCCCGCCGACCCGGCGGGAGGCCAGCACCCAGGCCAGCAGCGCGCCGAGCGCGTAGGCGATCGCGTAGGCCAGGGCCAGCCCCATGACCGCGTAGCGGGCCGGCAGCAGGTTGTAGAGCAGCACCATCAGGGCGGCGTTGACGGCGGTGGTGCCGGCGCCGACGAAGACGGGCGTGCGGGTGTCGCCGAAGCTGTAGAAGACCCGCAACAGCAGCTGGAAGACCGCGAACGGCACCAGCGCGAGGCCGTAGACCTGCAGCACGTTGCCGATGTAGACGGCGTTGGCGACGGTGTTGGCGCCGTGGCCGTAGAGCGGCACGGCGATCGCCGGCCCGAGCACCATGAGCAGCAGCGACACCGGCACCATCACCGCCCCGACGAGCCGCACGCTGGAGCCGAACTCGGACCGCACCTCGTCGAAGCGCCCCTCGGCCACGGCCCGGCTCATCCTGGGCAGCATCGCGGTGATCACCGAGACGCCGACGACCCCGTACGGAAGCTGGAAGAGCTGGAAGGCCAGGGTGTACGGGGAGACGCCGTGACCGCTGACCACGTCGCCGGCCGCGCTGGCGAGGTTGGTGGTGAGCAGGAACCCGAGCTGGGTGACGACCACGTAGCCGATGGTCCAGACGCCCATCTTGGCCATCTCGCCGAGGCGGGCGTTGCGCAGGTCGAAGCGGGCGACGAAGCGGAACCCGGCCCGCTTCAGCGCGATCACCAGCACCGTTGCCTGGGCCACGATGCCGGCCGTGGTGCCGAGGCCGAGCAGGGCCAGCTCGCCGTTGGTGACGGCGTCGACGTCGGAACCGTTGGTGACGATGATCGCGTAGGCGACCATGACGCAGATGACGACCAGGTTGTTGACCACCGGCGCCCACATCGGGGCGGCGAACCGGTCACGGGTGTTGAGGATCGCCCCGGCCACCGCGCCGATGCCGAAGAAGGCGAGCTGCGGCAGGATGAACTGGGCCAGCCGCACCGCCACCTCGAACTTGCGCTCCCCGCGGTCCCAGTCGGTGTAGAGGTCGATGATCAGCGGGGCGGCCAGCACCGCCAGCGCGGCCACGACGATGAGCGCGATGGTGGCGAGCGTCAGCAACCGCTGCTCGTAGGCGCGGCCGCCGTCGGCGTCGCGCTGCTGGGCCTTGACGATCATCGGCACCACGACGCTGCTGAGCACGCCGAGCAGCAGCAGGTCGAGGATGCTGTAGGGGATGGCGTAGGCGACGTTGTAGGCGTCGCCCAGCGCGGCCGTGCCGATGGCGTAGGCCAGCACCATGGTGCGGACGAACCCGGTGACGCGCGAAACCATCGTGCCGGCGGCCATGATGGCGCTGGCACGCAGCAGGCGGCTCATATGGCCTCACTCTCACGTGTCCGGGCGGCCCGTGCGACCCGCCGCTGCGACCTGCGCCGGAGTATCCGGGTGACCACCGCCGCCAGCATGACGGTCAGCGCGCCGCCCACGATGACCAGCGCGATGCCGGTGTAGCCGGTGGTGCGCACGATCAGTTTGACCGGCTCGCCGTAGGCCCGGCCGTCGGCGGTGCGCAGCTGGACGGTCACCGAGGCGTCGCCGCCGCCGGAGGAGGTCACGGTCATGGGGATCTGGACGGTGCCGCTCTGCTCGCCGTCGATCTGCAGCGGCTCCAGCTGCGGGAGATGGGTTTCGAGCAGGCCCGGGTCGTCGGACTTGACGTCGACGTACAGCGAGACGGGGGTGCTCAGCTCGTTCTTCACGCTGATCGGGACCTCGCCGTCGCTGCCCGCGAGGGTGCGCGGCTGGTCGGGGCCGGCGCCGGTGATCGACACCTTCCCGATGCGGTCCTTGACCGCCTCGCTCACCTGCTCGGTGACGGCGCGGCCGGCCTTGGTGTCGCCGCGCCAGGCGGAGGAGGCGAGCCTGAGCACCGCGGCGTCGAAGGACGACTGCTGCTGGCCGGTGACCTCCGCGGCCAGCTGGGCCTGCGCGGCGACCTCGCGGACCGGCTCCAGGTACTTGCCGCTGAGCTCCTGCTTGCGGTCGCGGTCGGAGTAGGTCAGCCCGGCGCGCGGGACCCGGTCGCGGGGCACCTTGATCGAGTCGAGCGGGGTGAGCGACAGCCACGGGAGCTTGCCCGCGGTCTTCAGCAGCGTCGAGACGAGCGTCGGGCTGGGGTTCCAGCGCCGGGACGGGGCCATGACGAGGGAACGCGCGCGGGTCTGGCCCGGCTCGACGGAGATCATCGCGGTCTCGGCGATGAACCGCTGCCTGCTCAGCAGGATCGAGCCGCGGGTGCCGGGGGTGGGTTCGAGCACGTGGCTCAGCTCGGCGTCGGCCACCAGCGCGGTGACGGGGCCCATGACGGTGTCGAGCGTGGTGGCGGCGTCGGGGGTGACGGCGGGGAGCACGGTCGCCGCGGAGGCGGCCTGCTGGGTCGGCAGGCTGGCCGGGTCGAGCAGGACCTTGCCGACCCGGGTGGCGCCGGGCGCGCCGACGGCGAGCAGGTCGAGCGCGTCGGCGTCGAGCATGCCGCCGACCGGCCAGTAGGTCGAGGTCGACACGTCGCTCTTGATGAGCGCGGCCTTCTTCGCGGCCAGCTCCAGCGCGCGCCCCGGCTGCCGGTCGAGGCCCCGGTGGGCCAGCGCGGTCACGTCGGGGTCGGCGTACGGGGTGGCGATGACGGGATTGTCGGCCAGCGCCGCGCGCATCCCGACGAGCCACTGGGAGGCCGCGGCGTCGGCGGGCCGCTCCTCGGGCTTGCCGTCGCCGGTCTTGACCCGGAACGGCTTGGTCATGGCCTGGACGTCGTCGAAGAGCGCCGGGTCGACGACCCAGGTCACGCTGGAGGGCGAGATCTCGGCGATGCGCGCCAGGTCGGCCAGCCGGCCCTTGCCGGTGAGCTCGGCGCCCAGCTCGTCGTCGACGAACGTGCCGTCGTCGGACCGGCGCGGCTGGTCGATCACGGGCAGCACGAGCGCCAGCCGGTTGCGCACCGGCTGCTGCTGGCCGGTCGCGGGCGCGTACGTGAGGAAGGTGCGCTGGGAGGCGAGCTGCACGGCGTCCCACTGCACCACCTCGACGGCGAGCGGGTAGGCGCCGAACGAGGTCAGCCCGAACTGCGCGGGCGTCATGGTCAGCTCGAAGTCCTGGGAGGCGCTGGCGGCCAGCTCGGAGATGACCATGCTCGACTGGGTCGAGACGTTGGGCGGCTGGGTGGCCGTCGTGGTGTCGTCGGCGTAGGCGGCCATCGCGGCCCGGTCGGCGAAGCGCTGGGAGGAGTAGCGCACCCTGACCCGCAGGCCCGGCGTGGCGACGGAGCCGCTGTTGCGCACCGTGCCGGTGATCTTGATCTCGGTCGCCCGCTCGGTGGCGTAATCGGGCGTGACGGAGGTGAGGGTCAGGTCGATGCCCTGCCGCGCGGCGGCGCTCGCGGCAGCCGCGCCCGGCGCCGCCGCCACCGTGGAGGGGACGAGCAGCGCGGCCGAGAGCACGGCGAGCAGCGTGGCCTTCCGGATCACGCCTGCGCCCTGGCTGGATTACGACACACGCCCGCAATGGTACGGGCTCAGTGCCCCGGCGCGACCGCCTCCAGGCTTCCGCGGGGCTGCGGCACGCGGAGGTCGACGGTCTTCCCCGACACGAGTGTGAGCAGGTCGAGGGCGCGCATGCTGAGCACGGCGTGGCGTTCGCCGGTGGCGGAGAAGACCGGCTCGGTGTCGGCGCTCAGGCGGTCGTCGATGAACAGCGGCAGCTCGTCGGGCAGCAGCAGCGGGCCGACCAGCCCGGCCGCGTAGTCCGTGGCCCTGTTGACGACGTGCGCGCGCGCGAGGCGTACCGTACGGACACCGAGCAGGCCGCCGACGGCGGCCGGTCCCGGGGGAGTGGCGAGAGGGTGGACGACGGCGACGACGAACTCGCGCCCTATCCTCGGAGCGACCTCGAACACCGTGACCGTCACGCACCTCTCGGGCGCGGCGGAGATCGTCTCGGGAAGCTCGTCCGCGCAAGTGATGGGGCGCGGAAGGCGTACGATCTCATGGTGGACCTGGTGTGCGAGGAGCCAGCGGTGGATCGCGAGGGCGTCCTTCATGAGACCTCCTTGCCTCGTTCCATCGCGCCGTCGGTCCCCTGACCGAAGGTAACCCGGACCCGGTGTGGCTCGGGGGATATGTTCCGGAATCGAAGGACCTACCCAGCTTGTCCGACTCAAATCTGACCGAAACGCAGCAGCGGGCCATGCGTGACCTGTTCCGCAAGATCGCCCCCGTGGCCGACGAGCTCGGCCGCGTGTTCGCCGACCACGGCCACGAGCTGGCCCTGGTCGGCGGTCCCGTGCGCGACCTCTTGCTCGGCCGCGTCGGCAAGGACCTCGACCTGACCACCGACGCGCGGCCCGAACAGGTGCTCGACATCGTGCGCGACTGGGCCGACTCCGTCTGGACGATCGGCATCGACTTCGGCACGGTCGGGTTGCGCAAAGGCGGCTGGCTGATCGAGATCACGACCTACCGCAGCGAGAGCTACGACCCCAAGTCGCGCAAACCCGAGGTCATGTACGGCGACACCCTGGACGCCGACCTGGAGCGCCGCGACTTCGCCGTCAACGCGATGGCGATACGGCTGCCCTCCAACGAGTTCGTCGACCCCTACGGCGGCCTGCCCGACCTGGCCGCCAAGCGGCTGCGCACCCCCGGCCCGCCGGAGCGCTCCTTCGGCGACGACCCGCTGCGCATGCTCCGCGCCGCCAGGTTCGCCTCGCAGCTCGGCTTCACCGTCGACCAGGCGGCGGTGACCGCGATGACGGAGATGGCCGGGCGCATCGAGATCGTCTCGGCCGAGCGGATCCGCGACGAGCTCGACAAGCTGGTCTGCGGCGTCCACCCGCGCGACGGCCTGCGCCTGCTCGTCGACACCGGCCTGGCCGCCCACGTGCTGCCCGAGCTGCCCAAGCTGCGCCTGGAGATCGACGAGCACCACCGCCACAAGGACGTCTACGAGCACAGCCTGACCGTGCTCGACCAGGCGATCGCCCAGGAGGACGACGGCCAGCCCGACCGCATCCTGCGCTGGGCCGCGCTCCTGCACGACATCGGCAAGCCCAAGACCAGGCGTCACGAGCCCGGCGGCAGGGTGTCGTTCCACCACCACGAGGTCGTGGGCGCCCAGATGACGAAGAAGCGGATGACCGAGCTGCGCTTCCCCAAGGACGTCGTCGCCGACGTGTCGCGGCTGGTGGAGCTCCACCTGCGCTTCCACGGCTACGGCACCGGCGAGTGGACCGACAGCGCGGTGCGCCGCTACGTGCGCGACGCCGGCCACCTGCTGACCCGCCTCCACAAGCTGACCAGGGCTGACTGCACCACGCGCAACAAACGCAAGGCGGCCGCCCTGTCGCGCACGTACGACCAGCTGGAGGAGCGCATCTCCCGGCTGGCCGAGGAGGAGGAGCTGGCCAAGATCCGCCCCGAGCTCGACGGCAACGAGATCCAGCGGGTGCTCGGCGTCGGCCCCGGCCCGGTGGTGGGCAAGGCCTACAAGTTCCTGCTCGACCTGCGGCTCGACAAAGGCGTGCTGGGCAAGGAGGAGGCCACGGCCGCGCTGCTCGACTGGGCCGAATCCAACGGCGTCGTCACGGGCTGACCGTCTCGCGCGTCCGGGTGATCATCCGGTAGGCCAGCGCGCTCGCCAGGTAGCCGGCCGTGATGATCACCACGGCGGCGTACGACTTGCCGTCGGGCGGCAGGATGGCCGCCGACAGGGCCGCCGCGAGCACGTACATGCCGTTGAAGAGCATGTCGTAGACGGAGAACGCGCGGCCGAGATAGACGTCGTCGAGGTCGCGCTGCACGGTCGTGTCGGCGCAGATCTTGACGCTCTGCCCGGCCAGGCCGAGCACGAACCCGGCCACCGGGAGCCCCCACTCCTGGAAGGGCACCACGAGCACGCCCGCGAGCACGCCCGCGGACGTCAGCGCGATCGGCACCCACCGGGTGATGGTGAACCACTCGGTCGCGTACGGGGTGATGATCACGGCGAGGAAGTAGCCGACGCCGGAGGTGGCCACCACGAGGCTGACCCCGTTCAGCGCCGCCTCCGGATCGCCGTCGGTGAAGTAGTAGCGGTAGAGGATGATGCCCAGCGCGGTCGCCATGCCGTAGAAGAACCGGTGCGCGGCCATCGCGCCCATCGTGGCGGCGGCGACCCGGTGTCCGACCAGGTGGCGGGCGCCGTCGGCGAGCCCGGCCACCACGTTGCGCAGCGCCTCGCGCGTCTGCGGCCGGTCCGGGTCGTGGGAGGGGCCGAGCAGCGAGCGCTCCATCGTGCGCGCGATCAGCGCGCTGAGCCCGAACACCACGCCGGAGGTCGCCAGCAGCCACGCCACCCCCGTGTCGCCGATGCCGAACAGCTCGCGCAGCAGGAACCCGGCGCCCACGCCGACGAAGGTGACGACGGTCCCGGAGGTCGGGGTGACCGCGTTGGCGGCCATCAGCTGGTCTCTCGGCACCACGTGCGGCAGCGAGGCGCCCAGCGCCGCAAGGAAGAACCGGTTGACGCCCAGCACGGCCAGCGCCGCCATGTAGAAGACGGGGTCGGGCACGTCGGCCGCCACCAGGGCGGCCGCGCCGAGCAGCAGCGCGCCGCGCACGATCGGCGCGATCATCAGGATCTGCCGCCGCGACCACCGGTCGATGAACACCCCGACGAACGGCCCGAGCACGCTGTACGGCAACAGCAGCACCGCCAGACCGGCCGCGACGCCCAGGGCGGTGGTCTGGCTCTCCGGGTTGAAGAAGGCGAACCCGAGTACGCCGAACTGGAAGATCCCGTCGGAGAACTGGGAGACCAGTCTCGTGCCGAAAAGCCGCCGGAAATCCCGGCCTCGGAGGACCACGCGCAGATCGGCGACGAATGACACCCCGTCAGCCTAGCCCTGAGCCTGTGATGCGCGGGGACACAAGAGGTTGGCGCATCAGGTGGGCGAACGGGTTCAGGGGAAGCACGTGATCACATACGCTTCATAGCGTGACGACTGTGGAACACGTGGTACTCGTTGACGGCTCCGGCCACGCGCTCGGCACCGCGCCCAAGCTGTCCGTGCACGGCCGGGAGACTCCGCTGCACCTGGCCTTCTCCAGCTACGCCTTCGACCGCGACGGCCGCGTGCTGCTGACCAGGCGCGCCGGCCACAAGCTCACCTGGCCGGGGGTGTGGACCAACAGCTGCTGCGGCCACCCGCTGCCGGGCGAGCGGCTCGACCAGGCGGTCCTGCGCCGGCTCTCCTTCGAGCTGGGCCTGTCCGTCGAGCGGGCGGACCTGGTGCTGCCCGGCTTCTCCTACCGCGCGGTCATGGGCAACGGCATCGTCGAGCACGAGCTGTGCCCCGTCTACCGCGTGCTGGTCGACGGCTCCGCCAGCCCCAACCCCGACGAGGTGGGGGAGACGAGGTGGATGCCGTGGCCCGAGTTCGCCGAGGGCGTGCTCAGCGAGCTGATCTCCATCTCGCCGTGGTGCCGCGAGCAGATGCCGCTGCTGTCGGCGCTCGGCCCCGACCCGCTCCAGTGGCCGACGGCCTCGGAGGACGAGCTGCCGCCCGCCGCGCGCCAGCCGTACGCCCCCTAGAAACGCGCCGCGAAGACCGGGGTCAGCGCTCGACCTCGCCGCGGATGAACTTCTCCACCTGCTCGCGGGCCTCGTCGTCGGAGTACTGCACGGGCGGCGACTTCATGAAGTACGAAGAAGCGCTCAGGATCGGGCCCCCGATGCCGCGGTCGAGGGCGATCTTGGCCGCGCGCACGGCGTCGATGATGATGCCGGCCGAGTTGGGAGAGTCCCAGACCTCGAGCTTGTACTCCAGGTTGAGCGGCGTGTCGCCGAACGAGCGGCCTTCGAGTCGCACGTAGGCCCACTTGCGGTCGTCGAGCCACGGCACGTGGTCGGACGGCCCGATGTGCACGTCGGCCTTGGCCATCTCGTGCGGGATCTGCGAGGTCACCGACTGCGTCTTGGAGATCTTCTTCGACTGGAGGCGCTTGCGCTCCAGCATGTTCATGAAGTCCATGTTGCCGCCGAAGTTGAGCTGGTAGGTGCGCAGCAGCTCGACCCCGCGGTCCTCGAACAGCTTGGCCATGACGCGGTGCGTGATGGTGGCGCCGACCTGCGACTTGATGTCGTCGCCGACGATCGGCACGCCCGCCTCGGTGAACTTCTCCGCCCACTCGGGGTCGGAGGCGATGAACACGGGCAGCGCGTTGACGAAGCCCACCCCCGCCTCGATGGCGCACCGCGCGTAGAACCGGGCGGCGTCCTCGGAGCCCACGGGCAGATAGGAGACGAGCACGTCGACCCGGTTGTCGCGGAGCACCTGGACCACGTCGGCGGGAGTCTCGTCGGACTCCTCGATGATCTCGCTGTAGAACTCGCCCAGGCCGTCGTAGGTGTGGCCACGCTGGACGATCACCCCCGTCGGAGGCACATCAGTGATCTTGATCGTGTTGTTCTCGCTGGCGACGATCGCCTCCGACAGGTCGCGACCGACCTTCTTGGCGTCCACGTCGAAGGCCGCGACGAACTCGACGTCGCCCACGTGGTAGTCGCCGAACTTCACGTGCATCAAGCCCGGCACGCGCGCGGCCGGGTCGGCGTCCCTGTAGTAGTGAACGCCCTGGACCAGTGACGCCGCGCAGTTGCCGACACCGACAATGGCCACGCGAACCGAACCCATCGCACTCGCTCCCTTACTCATCACTTGATGTGGTGTCTGTTGCCGGGCCCCGCTCTGAGGCCCGTCTTTCCGTGGCGATCAGCTCGTTGAGCCAGCGCACCTCGCGCTCGACGGACTCGAGCCCGTGACGCTGGAGTTCGAGGGTGTAGCTGTCGAGCCGCTCCCTGGTGCGGGCCAGGGCGGTGCGCACGCTGTCGAGGCGCTCCTCCAGCCGGCTGCGCCGGCCTTCGAGGATGCGCAGGCGGACTTCGGCCTCGGTGTGGCGGAAGAACGCGAAGTGGACGCCGAAGCTCTCGTCTTCCCAGGCCGACGGGCCGGCCTGGGTGAGCAGCTCCTGCAGTCGCTCCTTGCCCTCCGCCGTGAGCTTGTAGACGATCTTCGATCGGCCGCCCACGATCGTGGCCTGGGCCGGTTGCTCCTCCGCGATGAGCCCCTGCTCCAGCAGAGAGCGCAGGCAGGGATACAGCGACCCGTAGGAGAACGCGCGGAACATGCCGAGTAGCGTGTTGAGCCGTTTGCGCAGCTCGTAGCCGTGAAGCGGCGTCTCGTGCAGCGACCCGAGCACGGCCAGTTCCAGCACCCTGCGTTGTCCGCCGGCCATGGGAACCGCCCTCCTCTCGCGTCGATGTATCGAGCCGATACATCCAGAGGATACGTCGCGCCGCTATATCGAGCAATTGACGACTTCCCCAAGTCGTTGGGATCAATCGGAAAAAAGCCGTAGTCTGGCGCCCATGTGGTCACAGCGAAGGGTGGTGGACTACGGGCTCGCCAAGCGGGCGGTCGTCCACGCCGTGCGCGCGGGGCGGACTCCGCCCGGCGACGTCTGCGACGCACAGCCGTACCTCCTCCGGGCGGCCCGCCACTTCGGCGAGCCGACCGATCGCCTCTGCCCGATGTGCGAGCGGGAGAACGTCACCAACGTGACCTATGTGTACGGGGACTCGCTCGGACGCCATGCCGGTCAGGCAAAGGTGACCTCAGACCTGACCGAGATGGCTCATGATTACGACGAGTTCCGGGTGTACGTGGTCGAGGTCTGCCAAGGTTGTTCCTGGAATCACCTGACGGTCTCGTTCGTCCTCGGGAACGGGCCGCCGGGCCTCGTCGGCCGGAGCTAGGGCAAACGGCCGCACGACAGAACCGAGGACGGCGAGGAGTCACGCCCCAATCCGCCGTGCTATCCGACGACGATGCGAGGACGCGTGAGTTACAGCAGCAACGAAGGGACGGCCCGTCCGGGGAGGCGCCGCCGCTCCGGCTCAACTCGTTCCGTGCCCCAGGAGCCGCCGCCGCAAACCGGCGAGTCCAGCTGGGGCGGGCCGCCCGCCCGTCGTCCCGAGGCCGCGTACGAGCAGACCGGCGCGATGGCCGCGCAGCCGTACAACGACCCGCCCACCCGCGCCAACCCGCGCTCGGCGCCGCCCGCCCAGCCGGGCGTGCCCGGTCCCGGTCAGCAGCCCAGCCGCCAGCCGAGCCCTCAGCCCGGTCAGCAGCCGGGCGCTCCGGGCCAGCCCGGTCGCAGGCGCGCGGCCGGTTCCCGCCGCCGGGCTCCCGAGCAGGAGACCCGGGCCCGCAGCAACCAGGAGACGATGGTCAGCGACGCGCCCCGGCGCGCGCGCAGGAGCGGCGGCGGGCCCGGCGGCCCGTCGGAGCCGCCGGACGGCCCGCCGAAGGGCGGCGACGACCGCCCCAAGTGGCGCAAGTTCCTGCCGAGCTGGAAGCTCGTCGTGGCCAGCTTCGTGGTGCTGTCCGCGGGCGTCTTCGGCATGATCGCGGTCGCGTACGCCAACACTCCCGTTCCCACCCAGGACCAGGTCCAAGACGGTGTGGAGGACCAGGAGAGCATCATCGTCGACCGGCACGGCACCGAGCTGGCCAGGCTCGGCACCAAGCGCATCCCGGTCACCTACGACCAGGTGCCGCGCGCGGTGCAGGACGCGGTCATCGCCGCCGAGAACGACACCTTCCGGGATGACTCCGGCATCTCCTTCAGCGGCATGGTCCGCTCCCTCTACAGCACGGTCAGCGGCCAGCAGGTGCAGGGCGCGTCCACCATCACCCAGCAGATGGCCCGCGCCTACTACGACGGCCTGTCCCAGGAGCGCACGATCCAGCGGAAGGTCAAGGAGATCTTCGTCGCGGTCAAGCTGAGCGACAAGATCTCCAAGGAGCAGATCCTGGAGCAGTACCTCAACACCATCTACTTCGGCCGGGGCGCCCACGGCATCGGCGCGGCAGCCGAGGCGTTCTTCGGCAAGAAGGTGGAGAAGCTCACGCCCGAGCAGGGCGCCTACCTCGCCGGCCGCATCCAGAACCCGGACCGCTTCGACCGCGAGGAGAAGGCGGGCAACCTCGCCCCGACCGAGGAGCGCTACGACTACGCGCTCGGGCAGATGGCCAAGCTCGACCCGCAGGCTTACGGCGCACTCCCGGCCAAGTCGCCCACGGCTCCCAAGCGGACCAAGTACAAGCCGAAGAACCCGTTCAACGGCATCAAGGGCTACATGGTCCAGGTGGTCCTGGACGAGCTGGAGTCGCTGGACATCCCCAGGGAGGACGTCGAGAAGGGCGGCTACAGGATCAAGTCGTCGCTCGACCTCAAGCTCATGCGCGCCGCCAAGGCCGCGGTGGACAAGCACACCGGCAGCCTCGACCCGGAGATCAACACCACCCTGGCGGCCGTCGACCCGCGCAACGGGCAGGTCCTCGCCTTCTACGGCGGCGCCGACTACGCCAAGGACCAGTGGATCGACGCCTTCCAGTCGCAGAAGCAGGCCGCGTCGGCGTTCAAGCCGTACGTGCTGGCCGCCTGGCTGGACGCCGGCTACAGCCTGCGCAGCTACGTGCCCACCAAGGGCCCGGTCAAGCTGCCCGGCACCACCCCGATCGACAACGACCACGCGTTCAAGGCTCCGGGCGTCGACGTGGTGAGCGCCACGGCCAGCTCCGTCAACACCGCCTACGCCAAGATGGGGGAGAAGGTCGGCCTCGACAAGGTCATCGACATCGCGAGCAAGTCGGGCCTCAGCAAGAAGCGGCTCGAGGCCGCCATGGAGCAGCACCACTACCTGATCACCATCGGCAGCGGCACGGTGTCGGCGGTGGAGCAGGCGGGCGGCTACTCGATCTTCGCCAACCAGGGCAGGCACTACGACAACCACGTCGTCATCGAGGTGAAGGACAAGCACGGCGACACCGTGCTCACCGAGAAGAAGAGCTACGCCCAGGTCATCTCGCCGGAGGCCGCCGCCGACGCCGTCATCGCGCTGGAGGCCGTGGTCAAGCAGGGCACCGGCCGCAACGCCGCGCTCTACGACCGCCCGGTGGCCGGCAAGACCGGCACCAACAACGAGAACAAGGAAGCCTGGTTCGTCGGGTTCACCCCGCAGGTGTCGACCGCGGTCGGCCTGTTCAGGCAGCAGTGCCGTACCGACAGCGGCAAGGTCGTCAAGCCGGTGAACGACAACTGCCCCTGGGCCCGCGGCAAGAGCAAGAAGTACACCATGGAGAACCCGTACTCCAGGCCGTACGAGATCCCGCTGGGCTCCGGGTTCCAGGGCGCCACCTACCCGGCGGCGATCTGGAAGTCGTTCATGACCGAGGCCACCAAGGGCCAGAAGGTCGTGCCGTTCCCCGAGCGGGCCGACACCGGTGTCACCGAGGACCTCGTGCCCAAGCCGACCCCGACCCCGACGCCCACGGAGGACTCGCTGGAGCTCGACACCGGCGACCCGTTCGACAACGACCAGCAGGGCACCGAGCAGGACTGCGTCATCGGGCCGTGCTCCGACGACGACGGCAACGTGTCGGTCGACCCCAACCAGGACGACGAGATCCCGGTGGACGACGGCTTCATGGGCGGGAGCAGGAACGGGCAGGACTCCCCGCCGGGCAGGCGCGAGGAACGGTGACGGCGATACTGAGGCGCGGCCCGTCCATGGCGCGGGTCGTGCCGTATCTCCCCCTGGGGCTGTTCGCGGTCCTGGGGGCGACGCTCGCGTACGTGATGCGGCTGCCGTGCCGCAACGGCGGCTGGAACGACCAGACCGCCACGTACACCAACTTCTGCTACACCGACATCTACCCGCTCTACTTCGACCGGCAGCTCGCGACCCAGAACCCCTACTTCGCCGACGTCCCGTTCGACAAGCACGTCGAGTACCCCGTGGTGCTCGGCGAGGTGATGCAGGTGGTCGCCTGGATCGCGCGGTGGCTGGAGCCGGGCGTGACCCAGGAGGCGATAGCGGCACAGGCCGCGCGCTTCTACGACATCACGGTCGTGCTCATGGGCCTCTGCCTGGTGGCCGGCGTGCTGCTGATGGCCGCCGCCGCCGGGCCGACCCGCCGCTGGGACGCCGTCTGGTACGCGCTCGCGCCCGCGGTCGTGCTGGCCGCCTACATCAACTGGGACCTCGTCGCCGGCGCGCTGTCCGTGGGCATGCTCCTGGCCTGGGCGCGCAAGCGGCAGGTGCTGGCCGGCGTGCTGCTGGGGCTGGCCATCGCCACGAAGTTCTACCCGCTGATGTTCGTGGGGGCGTTGTTCCTGCTCACCTGGCGTACGGGGCGATGGCGGCCGTTCCTGGTCACCATGGGCTACGCCGCCGGCGTGTGGCTCGCGGTCAACCTGCCCTTCATGGTCTTCGCCTGGGACGGCTGGCGCCGGTTCTACGTCTTCTCCCAGGAGCGTGGCGTCGACTGGGGCTCGCCGTGGCTGTTCTTCCACAACAAGGGCTGGCCGATCCTGGGCGAGACCGACGTCAGCACGCTCGGCATGGTCTCGCTGGCGCTGCTCTGCCTGGGCATCGCGGTGCTCACGCTGACCGCGCCGCGCCGGCCCCGGCTGGCGCAGATCTGCTTCCTGGCGCTGGCCGCGTTCATGATGACGAACAAGGTGTGGTCGCCGCAGTTCGTGCTGTGGCTGGTGCCGCTCGCGGTGCTCGCCAGGCCGAACTGGAAGCCGCTGGCGCTGTGGCAGGTGGCCGAGGTCTGGTACTTCTTCGCGATCTGGCTCTACCTGCTCAACCAGGCGCCGCTCTCCCGGACCGACCTGGGCATCGGGGACGACACGTACTTCACCGCCGTGTGGGGACGGGTCATCACCATCGGGATCATGATGGCGTTCGTGGTACGCGACATCCTGCGCCCGGACAAGGACCTGGTGCGCCAGGGAGGTGTGGACGACCAGATCGGCGGGGTGTTCGACGAGGCGCCTGACCGGTTCACGCTGCGGAGCCTAGCCTTCCGATGATCACCCGCTCGGCCGGCCGGGACGCGCTGCTGATCTGGTTCGGCTCGCGGATCGGCCTGCTCGTGACGACGCTGCTGGGCGTGTCGCTGCACGAGTATCTCGGCCGGTGGGAGCGGTGGGACGCGCACCTGTTCGTCACCATCGCGCGCTTCGGCTACGACGGCGACCCGGCCCGGCCGGCCGACGACGGGCTGCCCGCCTTCTTCCCCGGCCTGCCGGCGGCGCTGCGCCTGGTCCACCTGGTGGTGCCCGACTGGTCGGCGGCCGGGCTGATCGTCTCGCTCGTCGCCGGGGCGGTGGCCATGGTGGCGCTGGCCAGGCTGGCCGAGCACGAGGGCGCGCAGGGCTGGATGGCGGTGCTGGGGCTGGTGCTCTTCCCCGCCGCCGTGTTCCTGAGCGCCGGCTACAGCGAGTCGTTGTTCCTGGCCTTCGCGATCCCCGCCTGGCTGGCCGCCCGGCAGGGCCGCTGGCCGGCGGCCGCGGCCCTCGCCGCCGGCGCCTCGTGCGTACGTATCACCGGGCTGTTCCTGGCCGCGGCGCTGATCGCGGAGTTCGCCCTGAGCAGGGCCCCGCTGCGCCGCGCGCCCTGGCTGGCCGTGCCGTTCCTGCCGCTGGCCGGCTACTCCTTCTACCACTACACCCGTACCGGCGACTGGCTGGCGTGGAAGCACGCGCAGGAGGCCGGCTGGGGGCGCGAGATGGTGTGGCCCTGGGACGCCTGGGCGGTCACCTGGAACAACGCGATGGGCGGCGGCGACATGGCGCCGGCCTTCCGGATGGAGATCGCCGGCGCCGTGGTGGCGGTGATCGGGCTGATCTGGCTGCTGGCGCTGCGCAGGTGGAGCGAGGCCGTCTACACGGGGCTGCAGGCGGCCGCGCTCATGACGTCGGCGTACTACCTGTCGGTGCCGCGCTCGCTGCTGCTGTGGTTTCCGCTCTGGGTGGCGCTGGCCCTGCTCGCCACCAGGAGACGGTGGGTGATCGTGGCGTACGCGCTGGTCTCGGGGCCGCTGATGGTGCTGAACACGGCCCGGTTCCTGGAAGGCGCCTGGGCGGGCTGATCTCTATACCCGTTAGACGGCATCGGTAATCCAGGGAAGTTATCCACAGGTTGTGTACATCGTCTACAGATTCTTCCTCAGGAACGCGATGTCGTCCGCCTGGCCCTCCGCCGGAGTCTCCACCACGACCGGGGCCCCGGCCATCCGGCACACCTCCAGGATCAGCTCCGGGTCGATCCGCCCGTTGCCGATGTTGGCGTGACGGTCGGCGCCCGAGCCGAAGTCGTCGCGCGAGTCGTTGCAGTGGACCAGGTCGATCCGGCCGGTGATCGCCTTGACCCGGTCGACCAGCCCGAGCAGCTCCTCGCCGCCCGCGTGCGCGTGGCACGTGTCGAGGCAGAACCCGACGTCGAAGCCGTCGAGCGCGTCCCACAGCCGGGCGATGCTCTCCAGCCTGCGGGCCATCGCGTTGTCGCCGCCCGCGGTGTTCTCGATCAGCACCGGGATCGGGCACTCCATGCGCTCGAACACCTTGCGCCAGTTGTCGAAGCCGACCTGCGGGTCCTCGTCCTTGCCGAGGTGGCCGCCGTGCACGATCAGGCCCTTGGCGCCGATGCTCGCCGCCGCCTCCAGGTGCTGGGCGAGCAGCTTGCGGCTGGGGATCCTGATCCGGTTGTTGGTCGTGGCGACGTTGACCAGATAGGGGGCGTGGATGTAGATGTCGACGCCCTCGACCGGCTGGGCGGGCAGCACGGGCTTCTTGTAGCCCTGGGGGTTGCCGAGGAAGAACTGCACGACCTCGGCGCCGACGGCCTCGGCGTGGGCCGTGATGTCGTCCTGGTGGACGTGAGCTCCGATGCGCACCATGTCATGGAGCCTATCCGTTTGACTGACCTGCGGCGGGGCAGTCGGCTTGCACCCCCTACCCCGAGGAGACGATATGACCCGCTGGCGCTGGCGGTCGTTGATCCTGCTCGTCTACGTGATCATCGGCATCTACGTGGCGTGGGTGTACGACTACATCACCCCGGCCATCCTGAGGGACGTCGCCGAGGCGCTGCTCGCCATCTTCCTCTGGTTCCTGGTCCTGCTCGGCGTGGACCTGCACATCGGAGGATGACCGATATCACCGAACGGCCCCGGCTCCGGCCCGGGCCGTTCGCTTTACGGAAGGTAGCCGCCGCCCGCGATGCCGAGCGCGACGCCGACGAACGCGGACACCATGCCGACGATGTTGAGCGAACGCTGCGGCGTGGTCACCGAGACGTACTGCGAGTAGAAGCCGATGCCGAGACCGAGCGTGCCCGCCCAGGAAGCGACGACGTGCCCGCCGGGGAAGAACAGGGATGCGAACGCGACGAGCCCGCACACCACCGCGGCCACGGCGAGGGTGTTCTCCACCGGATGCCGGCGGCCGTCGGTGTTGAGCGTGAGCCGGAACCGCTCGGTCTGGGCGGGCTGGAGGAAGTGTGGCACTGCGGAGCACCTCCTTGGCTTTCTGACAGGCTTTCCCATCAGCGGGCTGCTGGTAACCTGGTCAGGCTGCGTTGTGATGGGAGACCCGTCACCCCGGAGCGCCGAAGGGGGCGTCCGGGTCAGACGTCAGCGTCCTCCTGTCACGGCAGAGCGTCGTGACCGCAACAGTCCAGAGGAGGTAGGAGTCCCGCATGCGTCGTTACGAAGTAATGGTCATTCTGGACCCTTCGCTCGATGAGCGCACCGTGGCACCGTCCCTCGACCAGTTCCTCACCGTGGTCCGCAACGACGGCGGCACCGTGGAGAAGGTCGACGTCTGGGGCCGTCGCCGTCTCGCCTACGACATCGACAAGAAGTCCGAAGGCATCTACGCCGTCATCGACCTGTCCGCCGAGCCGGCCACGGTCAAGGAGCTCGACCGGCAGATGAACCTCAACGAGGGCATTCTGCGCACCAAGGTCCTGCGTCCGGACAACCACTGAAGGAGCCGCTCGTAGCCCGGCTTTTTGTCGGGCCGCGACCGTAGTCTGAGCCGTAATCCCAAGCGAAGACGTGCAGGAAGGCGAGCGCAAGCCATGGCAGCAGGCGACACCGTAATCACCCTCGTCGGCAACCTCGTCGACGACCCCGAGCTGCGCTTCACCCCGACGGGGCAAGCGGTGGCCCGGTTCCGCATCGCGTCCACTCCGCGCTTTATGGACCGCCAGACCAACGAGTGGAAGGACGGCGAGAGCCTCTTCCTCACCTGCAACGTGTGGCGCCAGGCGGCGGAGAACGCCGCCGAGAGCCTCCAGCGCGGGATGCGGGTCATCGTCCAGGGGCGGCTCAAGCAGCGCTCCTACGAGACCAAGGAAGGCGAGAAGCGCACCGTCTACGAGGTCGAGGTCGACGAGGTCGGCCCGTCCCTGCGCAACGCCACCGCCAAGGTCAACCGCACCTCCCGGCAGGGTGGCGGCGGCGGCTTCGGCGGCGGCCCGGCCGACGACCCCTGGGCGTCCGCCACGCCCGCCCCGCCCCAGGGCGGCGGCTTCGGCGGTGGCGGCGGCTACCAGGGCGGCGGCCAGCAGCAGGGCGGCGGGTCCTCCTCCGGCGGCTTCGGCGGCGGTGGCGACTTCAGCGACGAACCGCCTTTCTAACCCACCAGAAATCCAGTCCGAGTCCATTCCCGCTTCTGACAGCGGGGCTCTGAGAGGAGCACCACGATGGCCAAGCCGGCACTGCGCAAGCCCAAGAAGAAGGTTTGCCTGTTCTGCCACGACAAGATCTCCTACGTCGACTACAAGGACACGGCGCTGCTGCGGAAGTTCATCTCCGACCGCGGCAAGATCCGTGCGCGCCGGGTGACGGGAAACTGCACCCAGCACCAGCGCGACGTGGCGACCGCGATCAAGAACGCCCGTGAGGTGGCTCTGCTGCCCTACACGAGCACCGCGCGCTAAGGAGGTCTGTCGACATGAAGCTCATCCTCACCCACGAGGTCTCCGGCCTCGGCACCCCCGGTGACATCGTCGAGGTCAAGGACGGCTACGGCCGTAACTACCTCATCCCGCGCGGCTACGCCATGCGCTGGACCCGTGGCGCCGAGCGCCAGATCGAGTCCATCAGGAAGGCGCGCGACGCCCGCGAGATCCGCGACCTCGGCACCGCCAAGGAGGTCGCCGGCCAGCTCGGCGCCCTGCGCGTGCGCCTGGCCACCCGCGCCGGCGAGTCCGGCCGGCTGTTCGGCTCGGTCACCACGGGCGACATCGCCGACGCCGTGAAGGCCGCCGGCGGCCCGATCCTCGACCGCCGTCGCATCGAGATCGTCAACCCGATCAAGAGCACCGGCGCCCACAAGGTCACCGTCAAGCTGCACCCCGAGGTCTCGGCGTCCGTCGACGTCGAGGTCGTCGCGGGCTGACACCAGGCCCCGGCCTCACCGGCCCCCTTCCCGTTCCGGCGGGGAGGGGGCCTGCCTTTTGCCCCCTTTTGCCGCAGCCAGGGCCGCGCTCGTAGGGTCGTGTCCGTACTATGCCGCTCGCGCGGCCCTGTACGCGCAGGTGGGGGGACTTGATCCCCACCGTGGCCGCGTAGAATTCTCACGTTCTTCCTCTCGCGTTCCCCCTGGAGGCTCCCCATGGCCCGTCCCTCGATGCTGATCGCGCTCGGTGCGCTGGCGGCCGCGACCGTCGCCTGCGCGCCCGTCGACGAAACGGCGACGACGGCGGCGGCCTCTCCTACCTCGTCCACGGCGTGCACCAAGGACCAGCTCACGCTCGTCAACCAGGGCAAGCTGACCATCGGCACCGACAAGCCCGCCTTCGAGCCGTGGTTCAAGGACGACGACCCGGCCAACGGACAGGGGTTCGAGAGCGCCGTCGCGTACGCGGTCGCGGGGGAGCTGGGCTTCGACCGCGACGAGGTGCAGTGGGAGACGGTCAAGTTCGACACCGCGTTCGCCCCGGGCGAGAAGCGGTTCGACTTCGACATCAACCAGGTCTCGATCACGCCCGACCGGGCCAAGGCCGTCGACTTCAGCAACGGCTACTACACGGTCAAGCAGTCCGTGGTGACGCTGGGCGACGGCAAGTTCGCCGGCGCCGCCTCGCTGGCCGAGCTCAAGGACGCCAAGATCGGCGTGCAGGTCGGCACCACCGCGCTGGACGCCGTCAAGAGCGTGATCCAGCCCAGCGCGGAGCCGAACGTCTACAACGAGCAGATCGACTCCATCAACGCGCTGAAGAACGAGCAGATCGACGCTCTGGTGCTCGACCTGCCGACGGCCTTCTACGTGACGGCGGCGCAGGTCGAGGGCTCCAAGATCGTCGGCCAGTTCGGCGCGACCGGCGAGACCCCGGAGGAGTTCGGGCTGGTCATGGAGAAGGGCAGCGGGCTCAAGTCCTGCGTGGACAAGGCCGTCGACAAGCTCAAGTCCAACGGTGACCTGGACAAGATCGAGCAGCAGTGGCTGAGCGAGGCCGCGGGCGCGCCGGAGCTGAAGTGACCGCCGACCCGGTCTGGGTCAAGAGCGAACGCCAGCGCGAACGCGAGCGGGTTCTCGCGTCACAGGGCCGCCGCACGGCCTCGGTCGCGACGATCTCCACGATCCTGTTCGTCGCCCTGGTCGTCACCGTCGTGATCAGCGCACCCGGCTGGCCCCGGGTGCAGGAGACGTTCTTCGATCCGGAGATGTTCCTCGAATCGGTGCCGGCGGTCGCCGATGGCTTCCTGATCAACATCAAGATCTTCCTGATCGCGGAGCCGCTGATCCTGGTCGTTGGCCTGCTCGTGGCGCTGGCCCGCGGCACCAGGAGCCCCGCGCTCTTCCCGATCAGGGCGCTGGCCACGCTCTACGTCGACGTCTTCCGTGGCGTGCCCACGCTGCTGGTCATCCTCATGGTCGGGTTCGGACTCCCGGCACTGAAGCTGCAAGGCATCCCGAACGATCTGGTCACTCTCGGCGTCATCGCCCTGACGCTCTCGTACGGTGCGTACGTCGCGGAGGTGTTCAGGTCGGGCATCGAGTCGATCCACCCCAGCCAGGTGGCGGCGGCGCGCTCGCTGGGTCTGAGCCATGGCAAGGCCATGCGTTTCGTGGTGCTGCCGCAGGCCGCCCGCCGGGTGGTGGTGCCGCTGCTGAACGACTTCATCTCCTTGCAGAAGGACACCTCGCTCGTGGCCACGCTCGGCCTCATGGAGGCGGTCCGGCAGGCGCAGATCATCGCCTCGCGGGAGTTCGACTACACGTCCTACCTGGTGGCGTCGCTGCTGTTCATCCTGCTGACGATTCCGCTGGCCCGGTACACCGACCACCTGTCGGCGAAGGCGCGTAAGAGGCAGGGCTCATGAGCGTGCTGACCATCCACAACCTGTGGAAAAGCTTCGGCGGCAACGTCGTGCTGCGCGGCATCGACCTGGAGGTCGAGCAGCACGAGGTGGTGAGCCTGATCGGCGCGTCCGGCTCGGGCAAGTCGACGCTGCTGCGCTGCGTCAACCTGCTGGAGACGGCCGACGACGGCACCATCCATCTCGACGGCGAGGAGATCACCGATCCGCGGGTCGACGTCGACGCGGTGCGCAGGCGCCTGGGCACCGTGTTCCAGGCGTTCAACCTGTTCCCGCACATGACCGTGATGGACAACATCACCCTGGCCCCGCGCCAGGTCCACCGGGTCGGCCGCGCGCAGGCCGAGGAGGAGGCGCACGAGCTGCTGCGGAGGTTCGGGCTGGCGGACAAGGCCGGGGCCTACCCGGACCGGCTCTCCGGCGGCCAGCAGCAGCGGGTGGCCATCATCAGGGCCCTGGCCACCAAGCCGCGGGTGATGCTGCTCGACGAGGTCACCTCCGCGCTCGACCCCATGCTGGTCGTCGAGGTGCTCGCCGTCATCAGGGAGCTCAAGGAGTCGGGCATGACGATGATCCTGACGACGCACGAGATGTCCTTCTGCCGCGACATCTCCGACACCGTGTGCTTCCTCGACGGCGGCGTGCTGCTGGAGAAGGGCCCGCCGGAGAAGATCTTCACCGAGCCGGAGCACGACCGCACCCGCGCCTTCCTGGGCAGCGTGCTGGAGTCGGGCCGGTTCTAACGCCGGTGCCTGCCCCGTCCGGGCGTCGCCGCGGCGGCCCGGCCGGGGTCGGCCAGCAGGCTGCGGTGTCTGCCGTACCCGAGGTAGACCAGCACCCCGAAGGCCATCCACAGGGCGAACCACGCCCAGGTGTGCACCTGCAGGTTCACCATCAGCCAGAACGTGGCGACCAGCGACAGGATCGGCAGCAGCGGCGACAGCGGCACCCGGAAGCCGCGCTCCAGCTCCGGCATCCTGCGCCGCATCACGATCACCCCGGCCGCCACGAACATGAACGCGAACAGCGTCCCCATGACGACGAGTTCCTGCATCGTGAGCACGGGCACGAACTCGGCCAGCACGATCGCGACCGCGCCGATCACCAGCGTCACCCGCGACGGCGTGTGGTAGGCCCGGCTGATCACCGCCAACCGGCGCGGGATGAGCCCGTCGCGCGCCATCGAGAACAGCACCCGGGTCTGCCCCACGAGCAGCACCAGGATCACCGTGGTCAGCCCGAGCACCGCGCCCACGTCGATGACGTGCGTCATCCACCCGGCGCCCACCGCCTGGAACGCGCTCGCCAGCGGCGCCTCCACCGAGATGCTCGTGTACGGGACCATCCCCACCATGACGGCGGCCACCGCGATGTAGATCACCGTGGCCACGACCAGGCTGCGGATCATGCCCTTCGGCACCACCGTGCGCGGGTTCACCGTCTCCTCGGCCGCGGTCGCGACGATGTCGAACCCGATGTAGGCGAACGCGATCACCGGGGCGGCGGCGAACACTCCTGACCAGCCGAACGTCTGGCCCTGGCCGACGAACAGGTCCAGCACGGTCGCCGTCGGCGTGGTGACCGGCTGCGGCTCGGCGTGGAAGTCGCCGAAGTTCGCCACGTCCACGTACGTCGCGCCGACCACGATGACCGCGCCGATGGCCAGCAGCTTCGCGGTCACCATCACCCACAGCGCGCGCAGGCCGATCCGCGCGCCGGCCGCCACGACCCCGGTCAGCAGCACCAGGATGACCAGGACGAGGACGTTCTCGACCACCTCGGGCCGGGGGACCCGCACGCCGAAGTTGCCGATGGCGCCCACGGTGATCTGCGCCCACGCCCGCGACACCACGGCCGCGGCCAGCTGCAGCTCCAGGATCAGCGCCCAGCCGATGATCCACGCCCAGATCTCGCCGAAGATGACGTAGGTGAAGGTGTAGGCGCTGCCGGAGGTCGGCATCGTCGACGACAGCTCGGCGTAGCACAGGCAGGCCAGCAGGCAGGCGATGCCCGCGATCATGAAGGACAGGATGACGCCGGGACCGGCCTTCGTCGCCGCCATCTGCCCGGCGATGCTGAAGATCCCGGCGCCGATCATCACGCCGAGTCCGAGCACCACGAGGTCGGAGGTCCGGTACACCTGGGCCAGCGCATGGCGCGCGCCGGTGCGGAGGCCGGTCGCCTCGGCTGGTGGCAGCCGTCGCATCATTGCGGACAAAGTGACACACCCCGCTCATGAGACCCGCCCACAGTGCCTCACCACTTCCGGCGACAGCAAGCACGGAAGCGTCACGGTGCTAAGCCCCGACCACCAGCCAGGCGGAGCCGGCGGCGCGACGGGCCAGGGTGACGAGCCTGGCCACCATCCACACCCCGAGCGCGCACCACAGGGCCACGATGTCCATCCCGGACGCGAGGGCGGCGGCGGGCAGGTACGCCAGCGTCGTCCACACCCCTGCCCACGCCAGGTAACGCTGGTCACCGGCGCCGATCAGCACGCCGTCGAGCACGAACACCACCCCGCAGATCGGCTGGAACAGCGCCACCGGCCAGAGGACGGCGAGCAGCTGTTCGGTCACCTGCGGGTCGGCGTCGAACAGGCCCGGCAGCAGCGGCCGCGCCGCCAGCACCAGCAGCCCCAGCACCGCACCCGACCAGACGCCCCACGTCACCATCCGCCGCGTGGCCCGCCGGGTGGCCTCGACGTCCCCGGCGCCGAGCGCCCGCCCGGTGATCGCCTGCCCCGCGATGGCGATGGCGTCCAGCGCGAACGCCAGCATCGTCCACACCTGCGTGGCGATCGCGTACGCGGCCAGCTCGGCCTGCCCCATCCTGGTGGCGATCACCATGGCGACCACCAGCACCACCCGCAGGCACACGGTCCTGACCAGGAGCGCGAACCCGGCCGTGCCCGCCTGGCGCACCCCCGCCGGGTCCGGCCGCAGGGGGACGCGCAGCCGCCGCGCGCCCTTGACCACGACCGCCACGTACACGGTCGCGCCGAGCGTCTGCGCCAGTACGGTGCCCCACGCCGACCCGGCGATGCCCCAGTCCAGACCCAGCACGAACCAGGCGTTCAGCACCGCGTTGAGCGCGAACGAGCCGACCGCCACCACCAGCGGCGTCACGGTGTCCTGGAGGCCGCGCAGCACTCCCGTACCGGCCAGCACCACCAGCATGCCCGGGGTGCCCAGCAGGCTGATCCGCAGGTACGTCACGGCCTGCTCGGCCTGGTCCGGGGCGGCGCCGAAGAGGTCCACCACCGGCGGCGCGAGCGGCCACATGACCGCGATCAGCGCCGCGCCGATGCCGAGCGCCAGCCAGATGCCGTCCACCCCGTGGCGCATCGCCCGCTCGTGGTGGCCCGCCCCGGTCTGCCGCGCCACCGACGCGGTCGTGCCGTACGCGAGGAACACACAGAGGTTCACCAGCGTCGTCAGGACCGTGCCGGCCACGCCCAGCGCGCCCACCGCGGTGGTGCCCAGCCCGTGGCCCACGATCGCGTAGTCGGAGAGCAGGAAGAGCGGCTCGGCCACCAGCGCGCCGAATGCGGGCACGGCCAGCCGCAATATCTCCCTATCCTGGGGCGTAATGGGCATTCATCGATTATGCCCCTTACGGGACGCAGGTTGCCAACTTTCTTCCCTCCACAGCCGGTGGACATCGTATCCGCAGGTCGGAGGGCATGTGGATGATGATGTCCACAGTTATCCCCAGGCTCGTCCACAGGCCTTTCACACCCTGAGCGGGCTGCGTACACAGCTTGACCACAACCTTGTCCACAGGCCGCGTTGCTGATGGGCCGCAGAGCCGCGAAACTGTCAGACCGGTCGGCTACAACTGGGGGTGGCTCGACCGCTGCGAGCAGTTGAGGGGGCGCGGTGAGCATTGACGAAGAGATCGGTGCGGGCCCGGGGTTCGAGCGCACACCGCCCAACAACATCGAGGCGGAGCAGTCGGTGCTGGGCGGCATGCTGCTGTCGAAGGACGCGATCGCCGACGTCATCGAGATCATCCGCTCCGACGACTTCTACCGCCCCGCCCACCAGATGGTGTTCGACATCATCACCGACCTCTACGGCCGCGGCGAGCCGGCCGACGCGGTCACGGTCTTCGCCGAGCTGCAGAAACGCGGCGAGATGGCCCGCGTGGGCGGTGCCGCCTACCTCCACACCCTCACGGCCGTCGTCCCGACCGCCGCCAACGCCGACTTCTACGCCAAGATCGTCCGCGAGCAGGCGGTGCTGCGCCGCCTCATCGAGGCCGGCACCCGCATCGTCTCCTACGGCTACGGCGGCCAGAACGAAGAGGTCGACGACCTCGTCGACCGCGCCCAGGCCGAGATCTACAAGGTCACCGAGCGCCGCACGTCCGAAGACTACGCGGCCCTGGCCGACATCATGCCCGGCGCCCTCGACGAGCTGGAGGCCATCGGCAGCCGCGGCGGTCAGATGGTCGGCGTCCCGACCGGCTTCGCCGACCTCGACCAGCTCACCAACGGCCTCCACCCGGGCCAGATGATCGTCGTCGCCGCCCGGCCGGCCATCGGGAAGGCTCTCGCCCTCGACACCCCCCTGCCCACGCCGACGGGCTGGACCACGATGGGCGAGGTCCGGGTCGGCGACGACCTGATCGGCGCCGACGGCAGGCCGACCCGCGTGGTCGCGGCCACCGAGGTGATGCACGGCAGGCCCTGCTACGAGCTGGAGTTCAGCGACGGCACGGTGATCGTGGCCGACGCCGGCCATCAGTGGCGCACCACGACCCGTGCCTCCCGCCGATCGCTCTCCCGGCCTGGCGGAGAGGGGGGCACGCGCGCGGCCGTCCGCTCGGTCGTGACCACCGAGGAGATCGCCGCCACCCTGCGGTGTCCCGCCGATCAGCGGCCCCACCACGCCGTCGAGGTGGCCGCGGCTCTCCAGGGGGAGGAGGCGGACCTTCCCCTGCCGCCCTACGCCCTCGGGATCTGGCTGGGTGACGGCCGGGGCGCGAGCGTGAGCCCCGGCCTCCAGGGTGTCCTGCGCTCCCTCGGCGTCCTGGACGACAGGCACATCCCCGTGAGCTACCTGCGCGCGTCGGAGCGGCAGCGCCGCGCCCTGCTGGCAGGGCTGCTCGACTCCGGCGGACGCGTCGACGCCGCAGGCCGGATCCGGTTCGCCGTGACGGACCGGCGCCTCGCCGGCGACGCGCGCGAGCTGATCCTGAGCCTCGGCTACCAGCCGGCCGTCCGCATCGAGCGGATGAAGGCGTCATCCACCTACGTGATCGGCTTCACCACGCCTGACCAGGTCTTCCGGCTCCCCGGGAAGGCCGTCGGGCAGGTCGGCGGCGCCGACCCGAAGGCGTCGGCCCGCCACATCGTGGACGTGCGCCCCGTCCCGTCCCGGCCCGTACGCTGCGTGCAGGTCGACAACGCCGACCACCTCTACCTGGCGAGCCGGTCCTGGATCCCGACCCACAACAGCACGCTCGGCCTGGACTTCGCCCGGTCGGCGGCGATCAAACACGGCATGTCGACCGTCATCTTCTCGCTGGAGATGTCGCGCAACGAGATCACCATGCGACTGCTGTCGGCCGAGGCGCGGGTGGCGCTGCACGCCATGCGCTCGGGCATGATGACCGACGACGACTGGACACGCCTGGCGCGGCGGATGAGCGAGGTGGCGGAGGCGCCGCTGTTCATCGACGACTCGCCCAACATGTCGATGATGGAGATCCGGGCCAAGTGCCGCCGCCTCAAGCAGCGCAACGACCTGCGGTTCGTGGTCATCGACTATCTGCAGCTGATGAGCTCGCCGAAGAAGACCGAGAGCCGTCAGAACGAAGTGTCGGAGATCTCCCGTGCCATCAAGCTGCTGGCCAAGGAGCTGGAGGTCCCCGTCATCGCCATCTCCCAGCTCAACCGAGGCCCGGAGCAGCGTACGGACAAACGCCCCCAGGTGAGCGACCTGCGTGAGTCCGGTTGCCTGACCGCCGCCACCCGCGTCATGCGGGCCGACACGGGCGCCGAGGTCTCGCTGGGAGATCTGCTCGCATCGGGTGCGCGCGACATCCCGGTCTGGTCCCTCGACGACCGGCTGAAGCTCGTGCCCCGGACGATGACGCACGTCTTCCCGAGCGGGGTCAGGGAGGTCTACCGGGTCCGGCTCCGGTCAGGCAGAGAGGTGGAGGCGACGGCCAGCCACCCGTTCCTCACCTACGACGGCTGGCGTCCCCTGGCGGATCTCGCCGCCGGGGCGCGGGTGGCCGTGCCGCGACACGTCCCCGCTCCCTTGGACGTCGAGTCTTGGGACGAGGACGAGTTGGTCCTGCTCGCCCATTTGATCGGCGACGGCTCGTTCGTACGCGGGCAGCCGATCCGCTACAGCAGCACCGACGAGGCGAACCTGGCCGTCGTCACGGAGGCGGCCGCCCGGCGTTTCCACATCACCGCCGTGCGGGACGAGCACGCCGCGGCTCGGTGCACCTCCCTGCGGCTGCCCGCGCCGTATCGGCTGACCCATGGCAAGCGGAACCCCATCGCCGCCTGGCTCGACGGGCTGGGCCTGTTCGGTCTGCGCAGTCATGAGAAGTTCATGCCGGACGGCCTGTTCGCGCTGCCGAAGCGGCAGGCCGCGCTCTTCCTCAGGCATCTGTGGGCCACCGACGGGTGCGTGTGGTGGGACGAGAAGGCCGGGCAGGCGCGCATCTACTACGCGTCCACCAGCAGGCGCCTGGTGGACGACGTGGCGCGGCTCCTGCTGCGGTTCAACGTGATGACTCGGGTGAAGGAGTCCCGCAAGGGCGATCACCGCCCTTCTTACCAGCTGTTCGTCTACGGAGCGGAGAACCAGCTGCGTTTCCTCGACGAGATCGGTGTCCACGGCGGGCGCGAGACGGCTGCGCGTCAGTGCGCCGGGCGCCTACGGCTGATCACCGGTAACACCAACATCGACACGGTGCCGAAGGAGGTTTGGACGCGCGTCCGCACAGCGCTGGTGGAACGAGGTATGTCACAGCGTGAGTTCGCCGCCGGCATGGGGACGAGCTATTGCGGGACCACGCTCTGGAAACACGCGCCGAGCCGGGAGCGCCTCGGACGGGTCGCCGCGGTCCTGGACGCCTCGGACCTCGAACTGCTGGCCACCAACGACGTCTTCTGGGATGAGATCGCCTCAGTCGAGTCGTTGGGCGAGCAGCCGGTCTTCGACGCCACGGTGCTGGGCACGCACAACTTCATCGCGAACGGGATCAGCCTGCACAACTCCATCGAGCAGGACGCCGACATGGTGATCCTGCTGCATCGTGAGGACGCTTACGAGAGGGAGTCGCCACGGGCGGGCGAGGCCGACCTGATCGTGGCGAAGCATCGTAACGGGCCGACGGCGACCGTGACCGTGGCCTTCCAGGGTCACTACAGCCGCTTCGTCGACATGGCGCAACACTAGGCCAGGCGCACTCCGGCAGGGCTCACGAGCGACGTGACGATCGACTGGACGAGGCGCATGATGAGGGCTTCGAGCAGCATGACCGCCGCCTTGGCCAGCAGAGACGCCAGGAATTCGGACATTAGGTACCTCGCGGGGACGAATATGTCTTTCCTCGCATAATTAACCACAAAACACGCCGGGAACTGTAGTCCGAGTGACCGGAAGGTGAACGATCGATGTCTATCTGATACCGAGGCTCTCGACCGCGACGGCGGCCAGCGTGGCCGCGGCCGCGCTGGTGAGCCCGATCCCCCAGCCGATGGGGCCGACCGGGCGGCAGCCGAAGACCTGGCTGAGGCCCGGCACCGACACGACCACGAAGAGGGCGGCCAGCGACGACACGGACGCCGCCACGACCAGGCGGTCCCGCCGGCCGAGCGCCAGGGTCTGCAGGAGCTGGGCGGCGACCAGGCCGATGAGCCCGACGGTGTCGGCGCGCCCGCGGGTGCCGCCCATCCTGGCCAGCAGCCATGCGGCGGCGGCCGCCGCCGCGGTCGTGACGGCGCGCAGGTAGATCTCGCGGGTGAGCGCGGTGCCGAGCGAGGCCTCCGGCCCTTCGGCCAGCAGCTTCTCCGGGCTGGCGGCGCTGGGCGGCCGCACGGCCACGGCCAGTGCGGGCAGCATGTCGGTCAGGAGGTTGACCAGCAGCAACTGGCGGGCGTTCAGCGCGCTGCGCCGGGTCAGCAGGCTCGACCCGAGGGTGAAGGCGATCTCGCCGACGTTGCCGCCGAGCAGGATCCCCAGCGCGTCGCGTACGGACCCCCACATGGCGCGGCCCTCGACGATCGCGTCGATGATGGTCTCGATGCGGTTGTCCAGGACGACGATGTCGGCGGCCGACCGGGCGGCCGGGGTGGCCGTGGAGCCGAGCGCGACGCCCACGTCGGCGAGGCGGATGGCCGGCACGTCGTTGGCGCCGTCGCCGGTCACGGCGACGACCTTGCCGGTGTCGCGCAGGACGGTCACGATGCGTGCCTTGTGCTCCGGGGTGGTCCTGGCGAAGACGGCCACGTCGGAGAGCACCTCGCCGAGCCGCTCGTCGTCGAGCGCGTCGATCTCGGGCCCTGTCATGATCCGCCGGCCGTTGATCGCGTCCAGCTCGGCGGCGATGGCCTCGGCGGTGCTGGGGTGATCGCCGGTGATCATGATGACCCGGACGCCCGCGCCGATGAGCTGCCGCACGCTCGCCTTGGCCGTGGGCCTGATGGGGTCGGCCAGGCCGAGGTAGCCGAGGAAGCACAGCCGTTCGATGCGGGACTCGTCCAGGTCGGCGCGGCTGGAGGCGGACCGCTCGGCGACGGCGAGCACGCGGTAGCCCTGCCGGGCCAGCCGCTCCACCTCCTGTCCCAGCTCCAGCCTGATCCGGTCGTCCAGCGGGACGTGGTGGCCGTCGCGCAGGACGGTGGAGCAGCGGCCGAGCACGACCTCGGGGGCGCCCTTGACGCTGAGCAGGTGTCCGGGACCGGAGGTGCCGAGCACGGCGTGGTAGCCGCGGGCGGGCTCGAAGTGCAGTTCGTCGACGCGTTTCCAGGACTTCAGGCCCTCGTCGAGGGTGATGCCGAGCGCGTTCGCGCCTTCGATGACGGCCCGGTCGGTGGGGTGGGCGATCCTGCGGTCGTCGCCGAACTTGGGCCCCGCGCGCAGCGCCGCGCCGACGAGGGCCCGCATCTCGTCGGTCAGCTCGTCAGGCGACCTCTGGTGCCATCCGTCCGACACCCGGCCGAGGCTGATGTGGCCTTCGGTGAGGGTGCCGGTCTTGTCGAAGCAGAGCACGCCGACCCTGCCCAGCGCCTCGATCGTGGACGGGTTGCGGACCAGCGTGTTGCGCTGCGAGAGCCGCTTGGCGGAGGCGAGTTCGGCGATGGTGGCGACGAACGGCAGGCCTTCGGGCACCGCGGCCACCATCATGCTCACGGCGGGCCCGAGCGCGGTGGCCAGCGGCGAGCCGCGGAGCAGGTCGATGCCCATGAGCACCACGCCGGAGCCGACGGCGGCCGGCAGGATCCTGCGGCTCAGCTCGCGCAGCCGCAGCTCCACGCCGCTCGGTGGCGGTTCCAGGGCGGCGAGCGCGGCGGTCCGGCCGGCCTCGGTGCGTTCGCCGGTGGCGACGACCACGGCGCGGCCGCTGCCCGCCGCGACGGTGGTGCCCAGATACACCATCGAGCTGCGCTCGGCGACGGCGGGCGCCGCCGTGGGGCTGATGGTCTTGGTGACGAGCTGCGACTCGCCGGTGAGCGTGGACTCGTCGAGCTCCAGCCCGGACGCCTTGATCAGCCTGGCGTCCGCCGGCACGGCGTCGCCCGCGCGCAGTTCGATCACGTCTCCCGGGACGAGGACGCCGGCGTCGCAGTCGACCGTGCCGCCGGGGCGGCGTACGCGCACGGTGACCGCGGTGATCTCGGAGAGGCGGTTGAGCGCCCGGTCGGCGCCGGTCCGCTGGGCGCCGCCCAGGAAGGCGTCGATGAGCATCACGCCGCCGATGAGCCCGGCGTCCAGGACCGAGCCGACGGCGGCCGACACGCCCGCGCCGGCGGCGAGCACCGGTGTCAGCGGGTTGGCGAGCTCCCGGACCGCCGCGCCGGTCAGGGACACCGGCGCCTCCTCCGTCGCGGCGGGCGGGGTCCTGCGGCGGGCGGCCTCCTCCTCGGTCAGTCCCTTGCGTGAGGTGTCGAGCCGGGCGAGCACGTCGGGTATGGCCATGGCGTGCCAGGGCGTGGGGTCGGCCTGGACAGGCGGGGTGCCGCGCCCGGTGGCGCGGCCCGACCAGTAGCCGAAGAACAGCGCGACCGCCGACACGGCGTCCCGCACCCAGCCGGCACGCTGTGGGGCGGCCGCCTCCGGGCCGATGAACGCCAGCCCCGAGCCCGCGACCGCGCCGGAGGCGGCGAGCCACACGCCGCGGGTGCTCACCTTCCTGGCGACCGGCAGGGATCGCAGCACCAGGTGCGCCGCGTCCAGCCCGCCCACCACGTCGGCGTCCCAGGGGAAGCGCCTGGACGGCTCCAGCACGCCGATGCCCAGGTCGGCCCCGCGGAGCGCGCGCCGCGAGCGCCGCGAGACCACGGCGACGCCGTGCCCGTCAGCCTGCAGCTCGCGCACCAGCTCAGCCGGCTCGGACTCTGGGGACGGATCGACACCGAGCCGGAGGGCGAGGCCGTCCTCGTCGCCGGCGATGATCACGGTGCCGGCGCTCCTGGCCGCGGAGACCAGCGCCTCGGCCATCGGATGCGGCTCCCTGGCCAGCCCGACCAGCGCGACCTCCGCGCCGTCCTTCGAGACGGTGACGGGGCGGATGCCCTGGTCGACCCACTCCGAGCGGGCGACGTCCAGGCCGGCGGGGGCGGCGGTCCAGCCGTCCTGCTCGCGCCGCGCGTCCGGGTCGGTGAGGTCGAGCAGCGTGTAGAGGCAGGCGTGCAGCTCGTCCAGGTCCACGTCGGGTACGAGGGGGAGCACGCTCTCGATCGCCCACCGGCCGGAGGTGAGCACGGCGGCGTCGAAGACGACGGTGTCGACGCGGTCCATGCGGGACAACGCCCGGCGGTCGAGCACCATCGCGTCGCGTCCGGCCAGAGCGGCCATGATCGCGCTGACGTAGCCGTCCCTGGCGAGCCGGCCGGCCTTGGGCGTGCCGGAGATGAGCAGGGGAAGCCCGCGCCGGTGGTCGCGGGTGAGGAACGTGGTCACGCCGTGCGCGGCCAGCGCGCCGGGGCCCGCGAGGTCGGCGTAGCGTTCGAGCGGGCCGCGGGGCAGCGGGGCGGGCCGTTCGGACTCCTCGGCCCTGATGTGCCGGTAGGAGCCGTCGTGGCCGGCGAGCGCCGTTTCGCGCCGTTCCCAGGCGCGGCGGCCGGTGTGCGCGGCGGCGTACCGGCCCGCGGCGGCGGCGGAGTCGACGAGCAGCGTCACGGGTCGCGCGGCCAGCGCGTTGGCGACGATCCTGGTCGTGCCGAGTATCGCGTCGGTGGCCGACGCGCCGAGGCGCCGCTCCAGCTCAAGGCGCACCCGGGGGATCTCGTCGGCCAGCGCGGCGAAGCTGGGCACCGCGTCGGACAGCCGGGGGACGCGGGCGACCTGGCCGGTCAGCGCGAGGGCGGCGCCGACGAGGTTGAGCCCGAGGCTCACGGCGGCCTTGGCCTGCTGCTCCGCACCGTCGAGCACCCGGGCGGGGGGCGGGCCCTCGGTGTCGTGCTCCTCGATGAGCTCGATGAGCTCGTCCAGTTCGCCGCCAGGCGGGCAGTCGACGAACACGCAGCCGAGCGCCCCGTTCACCTCGGCGCGGCGCGCGCCGTGGGCCAGCAGCCGCCCTTCCAGCTCGCGGACGCGCTCCTCCGTTCCCGGCCCGCCCAGGTGGCGCAGCTCCACGCGGGTCCCGCCGGGGCACGCCCGCACCCGGCGGGGACGTGGGACGAGGCCGCGTACCGGCTCAGGAAGGAGGTCCAGCAAGGTGTCAGCGGAGAACAGGCCGAACGCCGGCATGCCGCCCCCTGTTCTCTCGGCTGGTTCGGCCTATTTGCTCGGACGGGTGCGCTCGACCGCTTCCTTCTGCCGGGTCAAGGCGTTCTTGACCGCCGCGGCCTTGTTCTTCGCGGTGGCGGCCTCGGCCGCCTTGCTCGCCGTCTTCTGCCTCGTCTCCATCTCGTTCTGCTTGGGCTTCTCGGGCTTGCGGGCCGAGGTGGGCTTGCCGTTGCCGTTCCTGCGGGCGCGCTGGGCGATGACGGTGCCCACGCCGATGGCGGCCGCCACGGGCCATTCGACGACGCCGAACACCGCGAGCGCGCCGAGCGCCCCGTAGTAGGCGACGCGCTCCGGCGGCGGCAGGATCGACTTGGCGACGTCGACCGCGTGGCCCATCTCCTGCTTGCTGATGTGCGGCATCGGGACGTGCGGCAGCTTCATGTCGGGCTTGTGGAGCTGGATGGACATCATGGGCAGGTCCAGCGTGACCTTCTTGTCCTGGGCTGTGGACGGCTGCGTCTGGGTATCAGCCATGACTCCTCCTTGGGCGTGAATGCCGGTACCTCTCGGTTTTTCTCCTCGGCCTCACCCCATAATCCGGACAGGAGGTATTTGACCTTTTTGCCGTCCCCTGCCGTATCGTCCCCGGCCGGGCTAGCGGCAGGTGCTGGGGGGACAGATCCGGGTGTCGATGCGCCGGGCGCCCGGCCCTTCGGTGCCGAGCCGGTCGTGGGGGTTGGCGAGCACACAGCGGTCGAGCGAGAGGCAGCCGCAGCCGATGCAGTCGGTGAGGTCGTCGCGGAGCCGCTGGAGCTGCTCGATGCGGTCGTCGAGCTCGCCGCGCCAGGCGGCCGACAGCCGGGCCCAGTCGTCCCTGGTGGGGGTGCGGCCCTCGGGCAGCTCGGTGAGGGCGTCCTTGATGGTCTTGAGCGGGATGCCGAGGCGCTGGGAGAGCCGGATGAACGCGACCCTGCGCAGGGTGTCGCGGGTGTAGCGGCGCTGGTTGCCGGCCGTGCGCCGGCTGGCGATGAGACCCTTGGCCTCGTAGAAGTGCAGGGCCGAGACGGCGACGCCGCTGCGCTCGGCGAGCTGGCCCACGGTCAGTTCCTTGGAGTTCCAGGCAACCTTGGTCACGACCTCGACATTACTTGAGGACGACCGGCCTGAAGTGGGTGACCAGGTTCCCGCCGTCGAACAGGTGCAGCGCGAACGCGGGTGGCAGCTCGTACGAGACAGGGAACGTGTCGGCGGTCTCCACGCTCGTCAGGCAGGTCGAGACGACGCCGGGCGCGACGACGAGCGGAAGCCCGGCGAACCGGGCCTGGACGGCGGTGTGCGCGTGCCCGGCCAGCACCGCCGTCACGTGCGGGTGGCGGGCCAGCACGTCTGCGAGCCGCTCCGGCTCACGCAGGCCGATCCTGTCCACGAACGGGATGCCGAGCGGGACGGGCGGATGGTGCAGGCCCACGAAGGCCGGCACCCCCGGCCGCTCGGAGAGCACCTCGTCGAGCCAGGCCAGCGTCTCGTCGGCGAGGAACCCGTACGCCTCGCCGGGGACGCTGGAGTCGGCCAGCGCGAGCGTCACCGCGTCGAGCCTGAGCACCTGGTTGGCCGGCCCGATCCGCTTGTCGAACTCGGGCACCGAGTCGTGGTTGCCCGGGCAGACGATCAGCGGGGTGCCGACGCGCATCAGCGCGGCGGCGGTGTCGTACTCCTCGGGCAGCGCGTGGTCGGCGATGTCGCCGGTGACCAGGATCGCGTCGAGGCCGAGGGAGTCGACATGGCGCAGGACGGCGGCGGCTCGCTCCTCGCTGGCCGGCGAGCCGCCGATGTGGATGTCGCTGATCTGTGCGAAGGCCACCATGGGAACAAACTACTCCCACTTGAACAGGCGCACGGCGAGCCCGCTGAACAGCACCAGCCCGCCGACCATGACGGCCAGGTGCGGCAGTTGCGGCCAGTCGCCCGCCCAGGTGTCGCGCATGGCGTTGACGAACGGCCCGACCACGGAGAAGTCGCTGATCGTGCGCAGCGTGTCGGGCATGATCTCGCGCGGGATCCACATGCCGGCCACGAACAGCAGCGGGAACATCGCCACCGACCCGATGCCGGGCGCGGTCTTGCTGTTCGGCGCGATGGCGGCGATCACCAGGCCGAGCGCCAGCATCGCGGCGGCGCCGAGCAGGTACGCCAGCAGGAACCCGAAGAGCTGCCCGGGGATCTGCGAGCCGAACACCAGCCACCCGGCGAGGATCACCACCACGGCGCTGCACAGCGCGATGATCAGGTTGAGCAGGAGCTGCGCGCCGAGCAGCCGCGCCGGGTGCGTCGGCGTGGTGGACATCCGGCGCAGCACGCCCTGCTCCCGATACGTGGCCATGGCGCCGGGCAGGATGGTGAAAGCGGTCGTCAGCAGGGCGAGCAGGATCATCTGGGCCGGCAGCTGGGCGTCGACGAACCGCTGACCGCCCAGGTTCGGGTCGGGTTTCTGCAGGTCAGGGATCTGCCCCAGGACCAGCAGCAGGCCGACCGGGAGCGCCAGCGAGAGCGCGACGCCGAGCCAGTCACGCGCCAGCAGCTTGGTCTCGACGAGCAGGATCTTCTTCATGCCAGCTTCCTTCCGGTGAGTGCGAGGAACGCGTCGTCCAGGGTGGCCTGCTCGATGCGCAGGTCGTTGGGGACGATCCGCTGCTCGGCGAGCGCGAGCGTGACGGCGGGGGCGAGGTTGCCGATGCCGGTGACGACCACCTGGTCGCCCGTGCGGCTGATCTCCTTGACCTCGGGCAGCGACGTCAGCACCGAGTCGGCCACGGGCGCGGACGGCCTGAACCGCACCTTCTGCTCCCCGCCGACCCGGGCGACGAGCCCGGCGGGCGAGTCGATCGCGGCGACGCGGCCGGAGTCGATGAGCGCGATCCGGTCGCAGAGCCGCTCGGCCTCCTCCATGAAGTGGGTGACGAGCACGATCGTCACGCCGGAGTCGCGCACCTGCTCGACCAGTTCCCAGGTGTCGCGGCGGGCCTGCGGGTCGAGCCCGGTCGTCAGCTCGTCGAGCACCGCGATGCGCGGCTTGCCGACGAGCGCGAGCGCGACGGACAGCCGCTGGCGCTGCCCGCCGGACAGCTTGCCGAACATGGCGTCGCGCTTGGCGCCCAGGCCGACCCGCTCCAGCAACTCCGGCCAGTCGGCCGGGTCCTGGTAGAAGGACGCGTACAGGTCGAGCGCCTCCCACACCTTGATCTTCTCGGGCAGCGCGGAGCTCTGCAGCTGCACGCCCAGCACGCGCCGGAGCCCGTCCCTGTCCTGTACGGGGTCGATGCCGGCGACACGCAGGGTGCCGCCGTCGGGCACGCGCAGGCCCGACACGCACTCCACGGTGGTGGTCTTGCCCGCGCCGTTCGGGCCGAGGATGCCGAAGATCTCACCGGCCCGGACCTCGAACGACACGTCTTCCACCGCCACGTGGTCCTTGTAGCGCTTGTGGAGGTTCTTGACCTCGATGACGTTCATGTCTACGACGCTAGGGACGCCGGTTCTGCCGGGGAATCGAGCTGGTTGCCGGGCATAGGTGTACTTAGGTGCAGTGTGCGCATCCCGCTCCATCGCGCACACTGGTTGTCATGGTGCGGAAGATCGGTCACGTCCTCGCGCTGCTCGCGCTCGTCGTCGTGCAGCTCCTGACGCTCGTGTCGGCGTTCCTGTGCCTGGTCCTCTGCTTCGGCCTGGGCATGGTGTTCCTGTTCCCGCCGCAGGTGCGGATGATCAGATGGGTGACCGGGATGACGCGCTACCTGGTGCGCTCCTCGTCCGGGATCGTGATCGAGCCGCCGTACCTGCCGAAGCCGCCGCCTCCGCAGCCGCAGCCCGACGGGCTCTACCGGTCGCACCGCACGCTCTACAAGACGCCCCGGATGCCGGCCTGGAACGACCGCTGGAAGTGGATGCTCACCGACCCGGCGACCTGGCGCGACGGGTTCTGGCTGCTGCTCGATCCGGGCGTCAAGATGGTACTGCTGCCGCTGCTGATCCTGCTGCCGGGCCGAGGGCTGCGCGTGTACGGGCTCTGGTGCGAGCTGCTGCTGGCCGCGACCGCGTCCAGCCGGATGGCCGGCCAGCTCAGCAGTCTCAACCGGGCACGCAACCTCGCCGTCGACACGCAGGCCGCCGAGATGCGCAGGATCGAGCGTGACCTGCACGACGGCACGCAGGCCAGACTGGTGGCGCTCGGCATGACGATCGGGGCCGCCGAGCAGCTCATGGAGTCCGACCCGAAGGCGGCCAGGGCGCTGATGGCCAAGGCCAGGGAGGCGTCGGCGGAGACGCTCACCGAGCTGCGCCGGGTGATCCGCGGCATCCACCCGCCGGTGCTGGCCGAGCGCGGCCTCGGCGACGCGGTGCGGGCGCTGGCGATGGACAGCGCCCTGAAGGTGTCGGTCCAGGTGGAGCTGACGCACCGGCCCGAGGCGCCGGTCGAGGCGGCGGCGTACTTCGCGGTCAGCGAGCTGCTGTCCAACGCCGCCCGGCACGGCGGGGCCGAGTCGGTGGAGATCGACATCAGCACCAGCGGAGCCAACCTGCGCATCACGGTCACCGACGACGGCTGGGGCGGCGCCGACCCGTCCAAGGGCAGCGGCCTGACCGGGATCGAGCGCCGGCTGGCGGCCTTCGACGGCGTGATGGCGATCCACAGCCCGGCGGGCGGGCCGACGACGGTGACCCTGGAGCTGCCGAAGGTGCTGCCCCAGCACTGGGCCGGAGACGTGGCCAAGTTGCCTCGCTGGAAGTTGGCCACCGTGATCGCCCTGTACGGGACGGCCTGGTGCCCGCTGTTCCCACAGGGCGTCGTGGCCGGCATCTTCAAACTGGTCGGCTTCGACGAGAAGGCCTGGTTCCTCGCGCTGCACCTGCCCGATGCGTGGCAGTGGCCCTGCATCGCTTTCATGATCCTGCTCGGCACGGCCATGTACGCGACCGCGGTCGCCATCCCGGCCCACCACAAGGACCACCCCTTGGCGCCCCGCAACCCGCTTGAGGGCGTAGGGTTCTGCTGATGAACAGGGTGCTCGTCGCCGAAGACCTCTACCTGCTCAGAGACGGGCTGGTCCACCTGCTGCAGGCTCACGGGTTCGACGTGGTCGCCGCCGTGGAGAGCGGCCCCGAGCTGCTGAAGGGTCTGCTGGAGCTCCGTCCCGACGTGTCCGTGGTGGACGTGCGGCTGCCGCCGACGCTCACCGACGAGGGGCTCCAGGCGTCACTGGAGGCGCGCAAGAAGGTGCCGGGGCTGCCGATCCTGGTGCTGTCGCAGCACGTCGAGCAGCTCTACGCGCGCGAGCTGCTGGCCGACGGCTCGGGCGGCATCGGCTACCTGCTGAAGGACCGGGTGTTCAACGCCGAGCAGTTCATCGACGCGGTGCGCCGGGTCGCGGCGGGCGGCACCGCGATGGACCCCGAGGTCATCTCCAAGCTGCTGGCCAGCAACGCCAAGAACGAGCCGCTGGCCGCGCTCACCCCGCGCGAGCGCGAGGTGCTGGAGCAGATGGCCGAGGGCCGCTCCAACGCCGCCATCTCCCAGCGGCTCTACCTGAGCGAGAGCGCCGTGGCCAAGCACACGGCGGGCATCTTCGGCAAGCTCGGCCTGGCCCCGTCCGACGACGACAACCGCCGGGTGCTGGCGGTCCTCGCCTACCTCAACAACCGCTAGGCGGGCTTTGTCGGTGGCCTCGGATACCTTCTAAGGGCATGCCGAGAAGAAAGGGTCGATCAGGTGAAGATCCGGGTTAACCGTGACGTGCTGGCCGACGCCGTCGCCTGGGCCGCCAGGGTTCTGCCCAGCCGCCCGGTGACCCCCGTGCTGTCCGGCCTGCTGCTGGAGGCGGGCGAGGAGCTGAGCCTGTCCGCGTTCGACTACGACGTCTCGGCCAGGGCCGCCGTCGACGCCGACGTGGCCGAGTCCGGCCGCGTGCTGATCCCCGGCCGGCTGCTCGCCGAGATCAGCCGGAGCCTGCCCGAAGACGACGTGGAGATCCTCACCGAGGGCCAGGAGGCGGTGCTGACCTGCGGCAGCGCCGAGTTCGGCCTGATCACCATGCCGGTCGAAGACTTCCCGACCATGCCGACGATGCCGCCCGCCATCGGCGCCATCGGCGGTGGCGTGTTCGCCTCCGCCGTCGGCCAGGTGGCGCCCTCGGCGAGCCGCGACGACACGCTGCCCATGCTCACCGGCATCCGGGTCGACGTGGAGGGCGAGTCGGTGACGATGGCCGCCACCGACCGCTACCGCATCGCCGCCCGCGAGTTCGGCTGGCGGCCTGTCAGCCCCGACGCCGCCGTCTCCGCCATGGTGCCCGCCCGGGTGCTGGTGGAGGTGGCCAGGTCGCTGCGCGGCGGCGAGGTGCAGGTCGCGCTCGGCGACGGGGTGGCCGGGTTCGAGAGCGTGGGCCGCAGCACCACCGTGCGGCTGCTCGACGAGCAGTTCATCGACTACCGGGGCAGGCTGACCTCGCAGTGGTCGATCAGGGCCGACGTGCGGGTGGCGCCGTTCGTGGCGGCCATCAAGCGGGTGGCGCTGGTGGCCGAGCGCAACACCGCGATCCGGCTGTCGTTCAGCCAGGGCCAGGTGCTCATCCAGGCGGGCGGCGGCGACATCGGCCGCGGCGCCGAGGTGGTGGACTGCGAGCTGCGCGGCGACGACATCCAGATCGCGTTCCAGTCGCAGTTCCTGCTCGACGGGCTCACCGGCATCGAGACCGAGCTGGCCCGCATCAACATGGAGTCCACGACCCGGCCGGCCCTCGTCCAGGACGTGCCCGGCGACGCCGGCCCCGACTTCCGCTATCTCGTGATGTCACTCCGCCTGACCTGACTGGCGCTCGGCGACCAGCCTGAAGACCCGCTTGAACGTCGCGTAGTCGGCCGCGCCCGCCGCCTCGGCGTGCCGCTCCTCGATGGCGGCCAGGATCTCCTCCGAACGCGCCATCTGGTCCAGGCCCCTGCCGGTCGGCACGATGAGCTTCGCCCGCCGGTCGGCCGGGTCGGGCCGCCGCTCCACGTAACCGAGCTCCTCCAGCTCGTCCACGAGCGTGCCGATGACCTGTTTGTGCTGCCCCGAGCGGGCGGCGAGGTCGGTGGCCCGGCTGCCCTCCTCGTCCAGGTACGCGAGCACGGCGCCGTGGCGCGGCCGCAGCCGCGGGTGCCCCTGCTCGGCCAGCGCCGCGAACAACTCCTTCTGCAGGCTGAAGAGGGTGCGGCTGCTCAGGATGCCGAGGTCGGGTTCGTTTCTCTTGCGCTCGCTCCGGCGCATGCCATCCTCCAATTAGTCACTAATATTGACGGTCATTATTTTTTACTATTAGGCTTCCGGCATGACCGCAACAGTGGAACTGACGAGATTCCGTGTGGCCCCGGAGCGTACCGGCGAACTGCTGGCCGCCCGCCCCGGCATGCTGGCCGGCTTTCGGACAGGCCGGACCGGCTTCCTCGGCGCCCGCCTCGTCCGGCTGCCCGGCGGAGAATGGCTGGACATCGTGGAGTGGCGCAGCCCCGCCGACCTGGCCGCCTCGCGCGCCAAGGGCGGCGACCTGCCCGGCATCCGAGCCTTCTTCGATCTGATCGACGACCTGGTTTCCACCGAAGAAGGAGAGCTGACATGACTCTGCTGATAACCGGTGCCACCGGCACCGTTTCCGGCGCGCTGCTGCACGCCCTGCCCGGCACCGACGACGTGCGCGTGCTCGTCCGTGACCCGGCGCGGGCGCCGCGAGGGGTGGACGTCGCGGTGGGCGACCTGCACAGGCCGGAAACGCTCGAAGACGCCTTCAAGGGGGTCGAAACCGTATGGCTGCTGACCGCGATGGGGCCGGACGCGCCGCACGCCGGCTCCAACGCCGTGTGGGCGGCCCGCGAGGCGGGGGTGCGGCACGTGGTGCGGATGTCGGCCATCGGCGCCGGGCACGACGCGCCCACCCGCAACGGCCGCCTGCACGTGCTGTCCGACATCGAACTGGCCGCCTCCGGGCTGAGTTGGACCGTCATCCGGCCGGCCTTCTTCATGCAGAACCTGTTCGGGTCGGTCAACGCCGGCACGCTGTACGGCCCGACGGGTGAGGGCAGGATGGGCCTCATCGACGTGCGCGACATCGCTGCCTTCGCCGCCCGCGTGCTCGCCGACGCGCGGCCACACCACGGCAGGACCTACACGATCACCGGCCCGGAGAGCATCTCGCTGCGCGAGGCCGCCGCCAGGATCGGCGCCGGCTATCAGCCCGTCGGCCCCGAGGACGCGCGCCAGGCGATGATCCAGGCAGGGCTGCCGGAGTGGGACGCGGCGGTCAACGTCGAGTACGCCCGCGCGTACGCGAGCGGCTGGGGGGACTACACGACCGGTGACTTCGCCGAGGTGATGGGACACCAAGCCCGCGCGTTCGAGGCGTTCGCCGCCGACCACGCCGACCGGCTCGGCGGCTGACCCGGCCCTCGGGCCGGCCTCAGCCCTCGGTGAGCGCGATGAGGATGTGCTCCATGCACGCGTGTCCGGCGCGCTCGGCGGCGGACGCGTCGCCGGCGGCGATGGCGCGGGCGATCGCGTCGTGCGGGATGTAGGTCTTGTTGAGCGACGTGCCGGCCGCGGTGATGCTGGCCCGCAGCGCCGCGGAGAAGTCTTCGTACAGGTCGATGAGCACCCGGTTGTGCGTGGCGTAGGCGACGGCCATGTGGAAGGCCAGGTCGGTCTCCACGAACCGGGCGGGGTCGTCCTGCTCCCAGGCATGGTCGCGCTCGGCCAGCGCCGCCTCGATGAGCGCGATGTCCTCGTCGGTGCGGCGGGTGGCGGCCAGCCGGGCGGCCTCGACCTCCAGCGCGCGGCGGACCTCGAAGATCTCCAGCTGCTCGGCCTGACGCAGGCGCCTGAGCATGGCCCCCGAGAGCTCGCTGGTGGCGCGCACGTAGGTGCCGTCGCCCTGGCGGCACTCCAGCAGGCCGGCATGGGTGAGCGCGCGCACGGCCTCCCGAACGGTGTTGCGCCCGACACCGAGCTGCTCGGCGAGCACGGTCTCCGTCGGGATCTTGCCGTTCATCTGCCACGACCCTGTGGTGATCTGCTCCTTGAGCTGATCGATCACCTGGTCGACGAGCGAAGCCCGCTGCGCCGTACGCAGACTCACAGTCCGCCTCCTCTGGGGAAACCAATCATCCTATGAGTCAATGACTGGAACCCCAGTGTATTCCAGACCCGGGAATGCCCGAGTCTGGAACCCCCCTCGGCGGTCAGCGGGCGATCGTCGTGTCGACGGTCAGCCCCGCCATCATCGAGCGCACCCCGGCGGCTTCCAGGGCCTTACGGTAGGCGGCCGTCTGTTCGGCCCGGTCGCCGACCTGGCCGAACAGGTCGCCCAGCTCACGCCAGCACCGGGCGGAGACCCGGTCGGCGCCGTACGGCTGGCGGCCTGCTCCGTCGAGGACGACGCGGGCGGCGGTGAGGTGGTCGGCCGGGTCGGCCTGGCGCCTGACGGCCACCGTGGCGCTCACCAGGTGTGCCTCGGCCACGGCGCTGCCGCCGCCGAGCAGCCCCAGCGCCTCGGCGGCGAGCTCGGCCGCGCGGTCCGGATCGGCCGCGCGCAGCATGACCCGGGCCAGCACGATGAGGGCCTCGCCCCGTTCGTGACCGAGGCCCGCCGACGCGAACGTGCGGGCGGCCGCGGCGGCGAACCGCTCCGCCTCGTCCGCCGGAGCCCACTCCAGCCGCGCCCAGTGCATGCCCAGGCGAGCCAGCTGAAGCGCGATCCGGCCGTCGCGACCTGCGCTGATGGCGTCGTCGGCCAGGCGCACCGCCAGCGCGGAGTCCTCGCCCGCGGCCGCCTCGCCGCTCGCCCGCCAGAGAGCGCGAACCTCTCCGGAACGGTCCATAACATCAGACAAGCCAGCGACGTCGAGCACCTTCTTGACGTAGACGAGCTCGGGGGAGTCGCCTTCGCGGCCGGCGTGCGCCACCAGCGCGCAGGCCAGGTCGACGGCGAGCTCGCCCTGCACGATCGACATCCGCTCGGCCTGCTCCAGCGCCTTCGACGCCAGGTCGCGGGCCCGCAGCCGGTCGCCGGCCCGCTGGTAGCAGCGGCTGAGCGCGACCGTGATCGGCAGGTCGGCCAGCCGCTCAGGGTGGGCCGAGGCCTCCCTGCGCAGCCGCTCGAAGGCCTCGACGGCCTGCCCGAGCCTGCCCTGGGCCTCCAGCGCGCGAGCCCTGCCGAAGCGGGCCTGCGCCGTCAGCATGGCGTTCTCCTCGTCGGCGGCCTTGACGATCTCCGTGAATCGGTCGGCCGCTACGGCGGGATCACCGTGGTGAAGCTCCAGCTCCGCATGACGCAGGCCGAGCTCGGTGTCGATGCGCTGGCGGGGCTCTATGCCATGGAGGAGGAACTCGGTGGTGCAGCCGAGTCTCTCGGCCAGAAGCCGGGCGACGACGGGAGTCGGCGTGCGCTTGCCCGACTCAATGAGCGAGACGTAACTGTCCGACAGGTCGGGTCCGGCCAGCTGGGCCTGCGACATCCGCCTGTTAAGCCGCAATCCTCGGACGCGGTCACCGATGGTTCCCTGACTCGGCATCTCATCTCTCAAGGCGGGGAAGGGTCAACACCCCGCAATGATTGCATGAAGTAGCCGAATGGGGTATACCCGCGTGAAGAATTCTCTACCTGGAGATTAATCGTCTCCGTCGTCCTTGCCCGGGAAAAGCATCGAGCAGACCTCCAGGTACAGGGTCTCCGGATACGGAATGTACTCCACGGTGGAGAGTGCCTGGTCCTGGCCGGCGGACTCCAGGATGAACTCACCGTAGCCGAGCATGCGCCCCAGCAGAGACCGCTGGAAGCTCATGTCGGTGACCTTTCCCAGCGGCATCATCGCGACCTTGCGCGTGATCAGCCCGGTGGTCAAGAGCATCCGTTTGGAAGTCACGACGAAGTAGTCAACCGACCACTCAGCCACCTTCCAGACAAAACGGATCAACAGCAGCAGCCACAGCCACCAGACGACCACCAGGGCCGTGCCGGCGCTGCCCTCGCCGCTGAAGAACCGGCTGAGGAGTCCGGCGACGATCAGGCCCCCGAAGACCTCGGCGACGGGGCGGAGCAGCACGGCGGGGTGGCGCCGCACCATGATGACTTGTTGCTCGTGGGGGAGAAGGTAGCGGTTGACCGACGACGGAGCAGAGTCCCCGTGGGTCACAAGTCTCATGCGAGGTTGTTCACGAATTGGGCCAGCGAATCGGCCGCGGTGAACACGGTGTCGAACGCCCCTCTGACCGCGTCAGCGGCGTCAGCGGGCCGTGCGAACAGGTAGTAGGCGACAAAACCGATGCCGCCGTATGTGAGGACCTTTTTGACCTGCACTGTCGCCTCCGAACCGACTTACCCACTCCACCCGTCTCATACATTACCCACCCCCATGCGGGGGTAAAGGTGACTCGACGGTTTGGTTCCGATCTTGTTAGCCACGGTCGCTGGCCACGAGGGCGAGCACGTGGAGATGCTTGCGAGCGATCCGCTCCACAAGGTTGGGGTGGGCGAACCCGGTGACCTCCAGCGCGCCGTAATGTGCCGCCTCGACACATCTCGTCACGGTGGCCGCGGAGTGGACGCCGGCGAACTCGTCGCACAGCGCCGCCTCGACCTCCGCGTACGGGCTCGGCTCCGACTCGGTGTGACCGTTCACGAGCACACTCCGGAGCTCGGACAAACGCACATGGTGATCCCCCACACCCCAGTGTCTTTCATGGCTCTACGTACCCATGCAATCACAGTATGTAACGAAGTGGCCACCCTGGGTGGGGGATTGGCGCAGGTCAGACCACGCCGTAGAGCCTGTCGCCGGCGTCGCCGAGACCCGGCACGATGTAGCCGTACTCGTTGAGCCGCTCGTCCAGCGCCGCGGTGACGACCCGGATCGGCTTGCCGGAGTTGGCGAACACCTTGTCCATGTAGGCCAGGCCCTCCGGGGCGGCCAGCAGGCAGATGGCCGTCACGTCCACCGCGCCCCGGTCGAACAGGAACTTGATCGCCGCCGCGAGCGTGCCGCCCGTGGCCAGCATCGGGTCGACCACGTAGCACTGCCGGCCCGACAGGTCGTCAGGGAGCCGGGTGGCGTACGTCTCCGCCTGGAGCGTCTCCTCGTCGCGGATCATGCCGAGGAAGCCGACCTCGGCGGTGGGCAGCAGCCGGGTCATGCCGTCGAGCATGCCCAGCCCGGCCCGCAGGATCGGGACCACCAGCGGGTGGGGCTTGGCCATCCGCAGGCCGCGCGCGGGGGACACGGGGGTCTGCACCGTCACCTCGGTCACGCGCACGTCGCGGGTCGCCTCGTACGCCAGCAACGTCACCAGCTCGTCCGCCAGCCTGCGGAAGGTGGGGGAGTCGGTGCGGACATCGCGCAGCGCGGTGAGCTTGTGGGCCACGAGCGGATGATCGACGACGAGGGTTTCCATAAGGGACAACGCTATCTTGTGTGTTACGTACCGGCACGTCCCGGTCTTGGTTTTGATCACAATTTGGTCGGAGCGGCCCACGACGGGCAGCCTGGTCTGGAACGATTGGAAACCTGTGAAGACTCTGGTGTCAGGGTCGGGTGGGGGATCGCGATGACAGACGAAGAGGCACTCGATTTCGCCATCGTGGTCTATCGAGAGGACGAGCGCTGGGACGCCGAGCTGCTCCCCGTGGCGCTCACGTCCGATCTGCAGGGGCTCGTCAAGGCGCTCCGCCAGCAGCCGAGCGAGAGCGGCACGATTGGCCTCGTGGCCGTGGGGGATGAGTTCTTCGTGGCACTGCGGGTCCTGGGTGAGCGGGTCGATGTCTTCCTTTCCGACATCGCCGCCTCGTGGGACTTCCCGCTGGCTACGCAGGTGCTCGACTACCTCGACGTGCCGGTGCCCGACGAGCAGGAGCTCGACGAGATCCTCCAGGACGAGGACACCGCGCTTCCGGCCGGCGACCTGTCGATCTTCGCGGACCTCGGGCTGGACGAGATGGAGCTCGGCATCCTCTCCGGCGACGTCGACCTGCTGCCGGACGAGGTCCTGTCCAGCATCGCGGCGCGGCTCGGGTTCTCCGAGCCGTTCGAGCGTGCCATCGAATCGGTCTTCGACTGACCCCTGGAGCGCACATGGCGGCGAACACCTTCTCTGCGGCCTTCGTCAGGACCTCCGACGGCTGGAGCGGCGCCGAGGTCGACCTGTCCGCCACCGAGATCGTCGACGACTTCGGCGACGCCGTGACGGAGGCGCTCGGGCTGGTCGGCGACGAGCTGGCCCTGCTCTGCGTCGAGGTCGAGGACGAATGGTTCGCGATCGTGCGCTACCGCGGGGACGACGAGCCCCGGGTGTTCCTCTCCGACGCTCACGCGATCATGTCCGACCACCTGGGTGAGCTGTTCGCCGAGTTCGCCGGCGTGGCGCCCGACAAGGAGGGCAACGAGCTGGGGGTGCGCCCGGCCGGCGACTTCGAGCTGCTGAGCGACCTCGGCATCAGCTCCGAGGAGCTGCTCGAACTCAGCATGGAAGAGAACATGCTCCCGGCCGACATCGTCTCGGTGCTGGCCGAGCGGCTGTCGTTCGCCGACGAGCTCGACCGCCTGCGGTGACCTGGACCGCCGCGATGCGGCAGGCGCTCGCCGAGGCGGCCGCCGCCGGCGAGCGCGGCGAGGTGCCCGTCGGCGCGGTGGTGCTCGGCCCTTCGGGCGAGGTCCTCGCCGCCGCGGGCAACGACCGCGAGTCCGCCGCCGACCCCACCGGCCACGCGGAGGTCCTCGCGCTCCGCGCCGCCGCCCGCCGCAGGGGCGCCTGGCGGCTCGACGGCTGCACGCTCGTCGTCACGCTGGAGCCCTGCACGATGTGCGCGGGAGCCGCCGTCCTGGCGCGCGTCGACAGGATCGTGTACGGAGCCGTCGACGAGAAGGGCGGGGCCGTGGGCTCGCTCTGGGACGTCGTCCGCGACCGCAGGCTCAACCACCGGCCCGAGGTCGTCATGGGCGTGCTGGCCGAGGAGGCCGCGGCCGTCCTCAAGAAGTTCTTCGGCACTCGCCGGATCCGGTAAGCTCATCGGCGGTGGTGTCGCCTAGTGGCCGAGGGCGCACGCCTCGAAAGCGTGTGATGGGGCAACTCATCCGTGGGTTCAAATCCCACCACCACCGCCACCCGAAGGGGCCTCCGCGTCGAGCGGGGGCCCCTTCGCCTTTCAGGCCGCGCGAAATGACCGGGCCGCCGCGGCCCGGAAGAAAAGAGCGCGCTTTCCCCTAGCTGTGAAGTTCGAGAACCCTGGCGTGCAGGATGGACCGCTGGTGCAGGGCCGCGCGCAACGCCCGGTGCAGGCCGTCTTCCAGATAGAGCTCGCCCTGCCACTGCACGACGTGCGGAAAGAGATCACCGTAGAACGTGGAATCGGCGGCGAGCAGCGAGTGCAGGTCGAGCATGGCCTTGGTGGTGATCAGCGAATCGAGCCGGACCTGCCGCGGTGGTATCTGGGCCCAATCGCGGTTGGACAATCCGTGTTCGGGATAAGGGCGTCCGTCGCCGACCATCTTGAAGATCACCCCCCCGATTTTAGGCTGGATTTCGCACGCTCGTGTTCTCCGCACTCCTCACATCAGCTCGGCGCCCTCGCATCGGCCCGGATTTCCGGTGTCGTAACCGCGCTGGAACGCCGCCGTCCGCTGTTTCGAGCTGCCGTGGGTGAACGACTCGGGATCGACCCGGCCGCCGCTGCGCTGCTGGATCCGGTCGTCGCCGACCGCGGCCGCCGCGTCGAGCGCCTCGGCGATCTCGGCCGCGGTGAACTCGGCGGCGTAGAAGCCGCCCTCGTACGCCTTTTTCGCCCACACCCCGGCGTAGCAGTCGGCCTGCAGCTCGACGGCCACCGAGCTGCCGGAGTCGAGGGCGCCGAGCAGGTTCTGCACGTGGTGACCGTACTCGTGGGCGATCACGTACGCCTGCGCGAACGGGCCGCCCTTGGCCCCGAACCGGGTCTCCAGGTCGTCGAAGAAGGTCAGATCGAGATACACCCGCTGGTCGCCGGGGCAGTAGAACGGGCCGACGGAGGAGTCGGCGGCGCCGCAGGCGGTGCGCACGCCACCGGAGTACAGGACGGTCTTGGCCAGGCGGTACTCCGGGAGCTCGGTCTTCCAGTAGTCCTGGATGCTGTTGACCACGCCGACGACCTGGCACTTCCCGGCCTGGTCGGCGTCCTTGCCGGTGCGGCACTCCTCGGCCAGGTTGGCGGGCGGCTGCCCCTGACCGGGCTCGGTGTCCACGCCGCCCACATTGTTGAGCACGAAGACCAGGACGAGCGCGATCAGGCTGACGATCCCGCCGCCGCCGACGACCATGCCGCCGGGGAACCGGCCGCCGCCGCCCCCGCCGCCGCGGTCCTCCACCTGTGAGGGGTCTAGATTGACGTCGTCCCTGAAGTCCATTGCCCGGTGTTCCTTCCGTGGGGGTGGATCACTGCTTCCCCCTGGGCAGATGGTCATCCCTATGTTGTTCCGTTAGTCTTCCCCTATGACGGGCGGAATAGTAGGGATTGCACTGGTCTCCCTGGGCATGGTCCTCACCCCGGGGCCGAACATGATCTACCTGGTCTCCCGGTCGATCACCCAGGGCCGGCGGGCGGGCCTCATCTCCCTGGTCGGCGTCTTCCTCGGGTTCAGCGTCTACCTGACCGCCACCTGTCTCGGCCTGACGGCGATCTTCGCGTACGTCCCCGCCGCCTACACCGCGCTCAAGCTGGCGGGCGCCGCCTACCTGCTCTACCTCGCCTGGAGCGCCATCAAGCCCGGCGGCACCTCCGCCTTCGAGCCCCGCGAGCTCCCCGTCGAGCCGGCCCGCCGGCTCTTCGCCATGGGCCTGTTCACCTGCCTGCTCAACCCCAAGATCGCCATTCTGTACATGTCGCTGCTGCCGCAGTTCATCGACCCCTCGATGGGCCACATCATGCTGCAGAGCCTCGTGCTCGGCTCCGCCCAGATCGCCGTCGGCACGCTGGTGAACGGGCTCATCGTCATCTCGGCCGGCGGCCTGGCCGCCTTCCTCGCCCGCCGCCCGGTCTGGGTACGGGTCCAGCGCTACTTCATGGGCACCGTGCTCGGCGGCATGGCCGTCCATCTGGCGACCGACCGGTCCAGAGCCCTGACGACCGCCTAGCCGGATTCAGGGGAAGTCTCAGGGAGTCACCTGAGGTCCCCCGGCCCCTGACCCACGACACTTGAGCCCATGGACGTCAGGCGAACAGCGATGATCGCCGGCCTGCTCGGGCTGGCGGCGGTGACGGCGGGCTGCGGCATCGGCGGTCCCGAGAACACGGAAACCGCCTCCTACGACGTCACCGGCACGGTGACCGCGCTCGACGTCGGGGCCGACGGGGGCGCGATCGAGGTGATCGAGTCCGACAGGCAGGGCGTGCACGTCACCGAGACGCTCACCTGGACCGGCGACCGGCCTCCCCAGCCCACCCACGAGGTCGAGGGCGGCACGCTGGTGCTCGCGTACACCTGCCCGACCGGCTGGGGAGGCATGCTCCACTGCGACGTCGGCTACAAGGTCGAGATCCCCCGCGGGCTGCGCGTCAAGGCCGGCACCGACTCGGGCGCCGTGACGCTGCGCGGGCTGTCCGGCGAGGTCGAGACGAACTCCGACTCCGGCCGGATCGAGGCCACCGACCTGACCGGCAAGCAGGTCGTCGCCGGGACCGACTCGGGCGGCATCTCCCTGTCCTTCGCCGCGGCGCCGGACAAGGTCGAGACCAGCTCGGACTCCGGCTCCAGCGTCGTTCGCGTGCCGGAGGGCCCGTACGACATCACCGCCACCACCGACTCGGGCCGCAGGCGCGTCGACGCCGCGCACGACGGCGCCGCCCCGCGCAAGATCACCCTGCGTAGCGATTCCGGCGCCCTCGAAGTCCTGCCCGCGCGATAGCGCACAAACGGAAACTGAGAAGTCATCCACGAGTAACACATGAGGTGAAGGCTGGCCGCTGATTGCCGTCTGAGGAGGCGACCACCTTGGATATCGACCATTCCAGTATGGAGAGCAGCGGCAAGGCGATCCACGGCGAGGATGGTGATTTCGCCCGCAAGATCAGCCGGCTCCACGCCGAACTGGAGCCGCTCATTCCCTACTTCGGAAACCCGGCGAGCGACGAGGCCGCGCGGATCTTCCGCAGGGGCGCCGACGGTCACCCCGGTTTCGACAGCGCCTACGAGGACCTGAGCACCGCCGTGGACAACCTCGGCAAGGCGTACCGGGACATCGGGTCCGCCGTCGTGGCCATGAGCAAGAACGTCAAGGCGGCCGACTGGGCGAGCATGGTCGACCGGAACGCGTCCGTGCGCGACCTGGTCGCCTTCGCCGAGCGCGAGAACGACGAGGTCAGCGTGCCCACCACCCCGGTGGAGAGGGCCTGACATGCCCGTCGGCCTCGCGACCAAGGTCGCCCTGGGCGGTATGGCCGGCGCCGGCGTGGCCGGTGCGCTGGCACCCGAGGTGCTGTTCGGCATCTCCTATCTCGAAGGCGACCCCGAACGGATCCGCCAGGCGGCCGACGTCCTCGACGACCTCGCCGACGCGATCGACCTGCGTTTCCGGGAGGCGAACACGGCCGCGGAAACGGTATGGAAGAAAAGCTCCGACGAGGCGGTCGACGCGTTCAAGAAGTTCTGGCAGGAGGAATACGGCCCCGCGGTTCTCGCGGTCTCGCTCAAACACCGCAACGCGGCCAACGCCTGCCGGGCCTACGCCGACGTCGTGGAAAAGGTCAACCACGCGCTGCACGTGCTGTGCTGGATCCTGACCGTGGACATGATGTACACCATCGGTTATCAGGTCTTCACCTGGAAGCTCCTGCAAGCGATCATGAAGAGACAGGCGATCCTGCTCCGACTGGGCGCGCACCGCTTCGTCACCCTGTTGCTGCCCACCTTCTCCTACTGGGTGGCCGACAGCGTGTCGTACGCGACCGGCGAGGTGGCGCTGCCCCTGGCGCTCAACTACGCGGGCGGCATCAAGACCGACCTGTCCGGCAACGACGTCAGGTCACTCGGCCACAACCTCACCGCGTTCCGCGAGCACTTCGTGGCCAACATGACCTTCAACGGGGTCCTCGACGGCACGGCGGCGCTGATGGCGAAGGTGCCCGGGCTGCGGGCCGTCACCGCCAACCTGACCCTGCCGAACGGGACGACACTCAACACCGGCAACTTCGTCCCCAGACTGGCCGGCTCGACCGCGTACTCGATGTCCCTGGACGCGCAGCGCGGCGACAACCCCCTGCCCGGGACCGAGCACGGGCTGACCGAGGAGGAGATGTACCAGAAGTTCATCGTCCACGGCACGCGGAGCCTGATCCCGCGACTCAAGTGACTTTCCGGTCGCCCTCGCCGAGGTAGGGCCTCGTCACTTCCACCAGCCGTCGCGCCGCGTCCTCGGCGGCCCGGCGCGACAGGTCCACGATCGTGTCGGCCAGCTCGCGTGAGCCCATCCTCATCGCCCGGGGGTCGATGTGCAGCGCGGCCAGCTGCCCGGACGCCGAGACCCTTATTTTGATCTTGTCGTCCGGGGTGGCCGCGTGGCCGGTCACCTCGCCGACCGCGCCCATGACGTCGGCGAGCTCCGTGGAGTTCGCCCGGAACTCCGCCATGACGCGGTCGAGCTCGGGGTCGCCGGTGCGCTGCTCTCGTTCGGCCATGAGGCATTGTCCTGCGCGCGGATGTCAATCATGCTACGAACGCGCATCAGGCGCCGACGTAGGCCGCCAGGTGCTCGCCGGTGAGGGTGGAGCGGGCGGCGACCAGGTCGGCGGGGGTGCCCTCGAAGACGACCCGTCCGCCGTCGTGGCCCGCGCCGGGACCGAGGTCCACGATCCAGTCGGCGTGCGCCATGACCGCCTGGTGGTGCTCGATGACGATCACGGACTTGCCGGAGTCCACGATCCGGTCGAGCAGGCCGAGCAACTGCTCCACGTCGGCCAGGTGCAGGCCGGTGGTCGGCTCGTCGAGCACGTAGACGCCGCCCTTGTCGGCCAGGTGGGTGGCCAGCTTGAGCCGCTGCCGCTCGCCGCCGGACAGCGTGGTGAGCGGCTGGCCGAGGCTGAGGTAGCCGAGCCCGACGTCGGCGAGCCTGCCGAGGATGGCGTGCGCGGCCGGCGTGCGCGCCTCTCCGGCGCCGAAGAACTCGGCGGCCTCGGTCACCGACATCGCGAGCACCTCGCTGATGTCCCGGCCGCCGAGGTGGTACTCCAGCACCGACGCCTGGTAGCGCTTCCCCCCGCACTCCTCGCAGGTGGTGGCGACGCCCGCCATCATCCCCAGGTCGGTGTAGATGACGCCGGCGCCGTTGCAGTCGGGGCAGGCGCCCTCGGAGTTGGCGCTGAACAGCGCCGGCTTCACGCCGTTGGTCTTCGCGAACGCCTTGCGGATCGGGTCGAGCAGCCCGGTGTACGTCGCCGGGTTGCTCCGCCGTGAGCCCTTGATCGCCGACTGGTCGACCGCGACCACGCCCGCGGAGGCCGGGATCGACCCGTGGATCAGCGAGCTCTTGCCGGAGCCGGCGACGCCGGTGACCACGCAGAGCACCCCGAGCGGGATGTCCACGTCGACGTCGCGCAGGTTGTGCCGGGTGGCGCCGCGGATCTCCAGCTTCCCGGTGGGGCTGCGCACCTCCGGCTTGAGCGACGCCCGGTCGTCGAGGTGGCGGCCGGTGATGGTGCCGCTGGCCCGCAGGCCCTCGACGGTGCCCTCGAAGCAGATGGCGCCGCCCGCCGTGCCGGCGCCGGGGCCGAGGTCCACGACGTGGTCGGCGATCGCGATCGTCTCCGGCTTGTGCTCGACGACCAGGACGGTGTTGCCCTTGTCGCGCAGCCGCTTCAGCAGGTCGTTCATCCGCTGGATGTCGTGCGGGTGCAGGCCGATGGTCGGCTCGTCGAACACGTACGTCACGTCCGTGAGCGCGGAGCCGAGATGGCGGATCATCTTGGTGCGCTGCGCCTCGCCGCCCGACAGCGTGCCGGCGGGCCGTTCGAGCGAGAGGTAGCCCAGCCCGATCTCCACGAACGAGTCGAGGGTGTGCAGCAGCTTGGCGAGCAGCGGCGCGACCGACGGCTCGTCGAGGTCGCGGACCCACGCGGCGAGGTCGCTGATCTGCATCGCGCAGGCGTCGGCGATGCTGACGCCGCGGATGCGCGAGGAGCGGGCCAGCTCGCTGAGCCGGGTGCCGTCGCACTCGGGGCAGGTGGTGAAGGTGACCGCCCGGTCCACGAACGCGCGGATGTGCGGCTGCATCGCCTCCCGGTCCTTGGAGAGGAACGACTTCTGGATCTTGGGGATCAGGCCCTCGTACGTCAGGTTGACGCCGTCGACCTTGACCTTGACCGGCTCCTTGTAGAGGAAGGCCTGGAGCTCCTTCTTGGTGTAGTCGCGGATCGGCTTGTCCGGGTCGACGAAGCCGGACTCGGCGTAGACCCGCACCGTCCAGAAGCTGTCGGACTTCCAGCCGGGGATGGTGAACGCGCCCTCGGAGAGCGACTTGGAGTCGTCGTAGAGCTGGGTGAGGTCGATGTCGGAGACCGTGCCGCGGCCCTCGCAGCGGGTGCACATGCCGCCGATGCGGGTGTAGGTCGCCTTCTCGGTCTTGCGCGCGCCCCGCTCGACCGTGATCGCGCCGCTCGCCCGTACCGTCGCGACGTTGAAGGAGAAGGCCTGCGGCGAGCCGATGTGCGGCTCACCGAGCCGGCTGAACAGGATGCGCAGCATCGCGTTGGCGTCGGTGGCGGTGCCGACGGTGGAGCGGGGGTCGGCGCCCATCCGCTGCTGGTCGACGATGATCGCGGTGGTCAGCCCGTCGAGCACGTCGACCTCGGGGCGGGCCAGCACCGGCATGAAGCCCTGGACGAAGGCGCTGTAGGTCTCGTTGATCAGCCGTTGCGACTCGGCGGCGATCGTGCTGAACACCAGCGAGCTCTTCCCCGAGCCGGAGACGCCGGTGAACACCGTCAGCCGGCGCTTCGGGATCTCGATGCTGACGTCCTTGAGGTTGTTCACCCGCGCGCCGTGCACGCGGATCAGGTCGTGGGTGTCGGCGGCGTGCGGCTCGGGCGACCGCGTGTCCGTTCTCGTGGTCATCGTGTCTCCATGGGTACGTGGTGGTCGCTCGTCAGCTGGGCGGCCACCGCGGTGAACGCCGGAGGGTCAGGGCCGTTCCTGGATGCGGATCATGTTGCCCGCGGGGTCACGGACCGCGCAGTCGCGCACGCCGTAGTCCTGCTCGGTCGGCTCCTGGATGACTTCGGCGCTGTTGTCGCGGAGCCGGGCGAAGGTGCCGTCCAGGTCGTCGGTTGACAGGACGATACCGGCGAAGGTGCCTTTGGCCATCATTTCGGCGATGGTGCGCTGCTCGTCGTCGGTGATGCCGGGGTCGCCGGTCGGGGGCTGCAGGACGATGGACGTGTCGGGCTGGCCGGCGGGGCCGACCGTGATCCAGCGCATCCCCTCGTAGCCGACGTCGTTGCGCACCTCGAAGCCGAGGGCGTCGCGGTAGAAGGCCAGGGAGGCGTCGGGGTCGGAGTGCGGGAGGAAGCTCGCGTGAATGGTGATGTCCATGGCTGCCACGTTAGGCGTGCCGCGCCCGGCGACGCTTCTCGATTCCTGATCGTGTCGCTCAAGGGGCGGCGCGGGCGAGCAGGTCGCGGATGAGGGCGACCACCTCGCCGGGGGTGAACTCCATGGCGTTCTCGCCGACGCTGACCTCGAAGGCGCAGTGGCCGGGCTCGGACGCGGATCGTACCCGGCCCCAGAGCTGGATGCCGCGCTCTGCCAGGATCTCCGCGCCGGCCCGCTCGACGGCGCGCCGGTCGGCGGGCAGGTGGATGTGGAACAGCGGCGTCTGCGGCGGGTCGGGCCAGGCGCGGGCGGCGCCGTCCGCGTTGATCGCGGCCGCGATGGCGATGGCGTGCTCGCGGTACGCGGGCATCTCGCCGGCCAGGGTGTCGAGGTGGACCAGCGCGGCCAGGGCGAGCGGCCAGGCGTCGCCGATGCCGCCGCCGAGTCGTTGCCGCCACACCCTCGCCACCTCCACGGTGGCCGCGTCGGAGGCGAGCACCGCGCCGCGCACGCCCTGCAGGCTCTTGTAGAGGGAGACGTAGACGGTGTCGAACAGCGCGGCGATCTCGTCGAACGGCCGCCGGTAGTAGGTCTGGGCCTCCCACAGCCGGGCGCCGTCCAGGTGCGCGGCGGCGCCGGTGGCGCGCACGAGCGCGACCTGCTCGCCCAGGTCGTCCCAGCCGGGCACCAGGCCGCCGAGGTCGCGCTGCGGCAGCTCCCAGACGACGGCCGCGAGCGGTTCGCCGATCGCCGCCAGGTCTTCCGCGGTCATCAGCTCGTGCGGGTCGCCGGCCCTGCGGAACCGCAGGCCGTGGACGGCGTTGTAGCCCTGCTCCTCCCACACGTCCAGGTGCGACCTCGGGTGCGCGGCGAACGTGCGGCGGCCGCGCCGGTCGGCGTGCACGCGCAGCGCGGTCTGCTGGGCCATCGTGCCGCTGGGGAAGAACAGCGCGCTCTCCTTGCCGAGCAGCTCGGCCAGCCGCCGCTCCAGCACCGCGACGGGGCCTTCGGGGCCGTCGGCCGGGGTGCCGTCGTCGACCAGGGCGAGCATCCGCTCCAGCATCATGCGCGGCCCCCGCCGGATCGGCGCGTGCAGGAACAGCGAACGCCGGACCGGCGGGCTGGTGTCGGACATGAACGGGCAGGCCGGTCGCGGCGGCGAGCGCCTCCTCGGCGCTGAGCCCGGCCTCGGTGAGCAACTCCAGCTCGCGGTGCAGGCCGGCCCCGTGGGCGGGCGCGAACGGGGTGGCGTCGGTCCCCGCGAGCAGGGGCGCCCCGGCCCGGTGCAGGTCCCGCAGCGCGCCGGCGGCCCCGGCCGAGCTGCCGGGACGCGCGCGGTCAGCGGTCTCGACGTGCCCAGCGGTGATCGCCTCGAAGTACGCGAGCGTGGTCACGACGAAGACGCCCTGGGCGCGTACCCGCTCGGCCAGCCGCCGGGAAGCCGGGTCGCCCGGCGCGAGGTCGGTCCACACGTGGGCCAGGCCGTCGGCGCCGGCGTCGAGCGCGATCCCCACCTCGGCCGCGGTGATCGCGTGGGCCACGACCCGCAGCCCGGCGTCGTGCGCCGCCTCGGTGAGGGCGGTGGCCACGTCCGGCGTCATCGCCGGGAGGTCGGCGCCGTGCACCCTGCCGGCGTGGGTCGGATGCCCGCCGGGTGCGGTGGCCAGGGTGCCCGCGCTGCGCAGGTCGGCCACGTCGTCGTTCCCCGCGGCCAGCAGGCGCTGCTCCGAGAGGATCTCCGGCAGGCAGAACATGTCGAGCTCGGTGGTCACCCCGTGCCGCAGGGCCTGGGCCAGGCTGCCGTCGAACACGTGCGTGTGCGCGTCGATCAGCCCCGGCAGGAGCGTCCTGCCCGCCCCGCCCACCTCCACGTCGGCCTGGTGACCCGCACCGGCGCCGGCCGCGGCGATCAGCTCGCCCTCGATCACCACGTCGGCCCTGGCGATGGACCGCTCGCCGTCGAACACCCGGACGTCGCGGATCAGCGTACGCATCGAACATCTCCTCTGAAGGTCGTGAGTCACGGACGCCACCACAGAGGGATGCCGGCGGCCGGCTGTGACATGGCCACGACCGGCCGTGGCATGGATCACATCCCGGGCGTCCATGTCACACTCCCGGCGTCACGGGTCTCTGCGGTCGCGACAGATGAGGAGGTTCGCCATGATGCACGCGACCGTCACCGAGCAGTTCCTCGGCCATCGCGAGCTGCTGTTCTCGGTGGTCTACAACATGCTCGGCAGCGTCGCCGACACCGAGGACGCGCTGCAGGAGGTGTGGCTGGCCTGGTCAGCCCGGCACGGCAGGCCGGCCGCCGAGCCGGTCGAGAACCCCCGGGCCTATCTGGTGCGGATCGCGGTGAACCGGGCGCTGGCCCGCCGCGCCGACCTGAGCCGCCGCCGGGAGACCTACGTCGGCCCGTGGCTGCCGGAGCCGCTGGTCACCGCCGAGGACGCGGCCGGGGCCGCCGAACGGGCCGAGTCGCCACGATGGCGATGCTGGTGGTGCTGGAGACCCTGTCACCGCTCGAACGGGCGGTGTTCGTGCTGCACGAGGTGTTCGGCTTCGGCCATCCGGAGATCGCGGGCATGCTGGGCCGCACGCCTGCGGCGGTCCGCCAGCTCGCGGCCCGCGCGCGCCGCCACGTGCACGCGCGCCGCCCCCGCCACCGGACCGAGCCGGACGTCCACGCCCAGGTCACCGAGCGCTTCGCCGCCGCCGCGCTCGGCGGGGACCTGCGGGCGCTGCTGGAGGTGCTGGCACCGGACGTGACCCTGTGGACGGACGGCGGCGGCAAGGGGCCCGCCACCAGCCTGCGTCCCGTGCGCGGCCGCGACCGGGTGGCGGCGCTGTTCGTGTCGGTCGCCGCGACGCTGCCCGACGGCGGGCTGGACATCCGCTACCGGCGGGTGGCGGGCGACCCGTGCGCGCTCGTCTTCTCCGGCGACAGCCCGCTGGCCGTCGTCGTCGTGGACCTCACGCCCGACGGCGACCGGATCGCCGGCATCTACTCGGTGACCAACCCCGACAAGCTCACCGGGATCCGCCGAACCTGACGCGCCGCCGGGTCAGCGCCCTCGGCATGCGCGAGCATGATGAGGGCGGAAAACAGCGAAGGGGCCGACTTGGATAGGGTCGGCCCCTTCGCGTTTACTGCCTCAACCAGGCGCGGAGGATGGGGGATTTGAACCCCCGAAGGGTTGCCCCTTACACGCTTTCCAAGCGTGCGCCCTCGGCCACTAGGCGAATCCTCCGCCGACGAGCTTACCGGACTCGGCAGGGTCTCGGGACCACCATTTCGTGGCAGCGAGCACTGCCGCATGTGGATAGACTGTCCCCGGACCCCTCGCGCGGCGTCATCCTGTGAACCTCCCCAGGGCCGGAAGGCAGCAAGGATAAGCGGGCTCTGGCGGGTGTGCGAGGGGTTCCTTCGTTGGGAAGCCCCTCGCAGGCGGGATGGTCGCATGAGCCTTGCGCTTTACCGCAAGTACCGACCCGGGACCTTCGCGGAGGTCAAGGGTCAGGAACACGTCACAGACCCGCTGCGGCAGGCGCTGCGCACCGGCCGCATCAACCACGCCTACCTCTTCAGCGGGCCCCGCGGCTGCGGCAAGACCTCCAGCGCGCGCATCCTGGCGCGCTCGCTCAACTGCGAGAAGGGCCCGACCCCCGACCCCTGCGGCGAGTGCGAGTCGTGCGTGGCGCTCGCCCCGACCGGGCCCGGCCACCTCGACGTCATCGAGATCGACGCGGCCTCCCACGGCGGCGTCGACGACGCGCGTGACCTGCGCGAGCGGGCGTTCTTCGCCCCCGTGTCGGCGCGCTTCAAGATCTACATCATCGACGAGGCGCACATGGTGACCCGCGAGGGTTTCAACGCGCTGCTCAAGCTCGTCGAGGAGCCTCCGCCGCACCTCAAGTTCATCTTCGCGACGACCGAGCCGGAAAAGGTCATCGGCACGATCAAGTCGCGCACCCACCACTACCCGTTCCGGCTGATCCCGCCGGCGACGCTGCGCGCGCTGCTGGAAGAGATCCTCACCGCCGAGAACGTCCCGTTCGAGCCCGCCGCGCTGCCGCTCGTCGTCCGCGCGGGCGCCGGCTCCGCCCGTGACTCGCAGTCGATCCTCGACCAGCTCCTCGCCGGCTCCGGCGACGACGGCATCACCTACGCCCGCGCCGTCTCCCTGCTCGGCTACACCGACGGCGACCTGCTCGACGAGGTGGTCAACGCGTTCGCCGCCCGCGACGGCGGCCAGGTCTTCCAGGCGGTCAACCGGGTCGTCGAAGGCGGCCACGACCCCCGCCGCTTCGCCTCCGACCTTCTCGAACGCTTCCGCGACCTGGTCATCCTGGCCAACGTCCCCGAGGCGGCCGCCAACGGCCTGCTCGACCGGCCCGCCGACGAGCTGGAGCGGCTCGTCCAGCAGGCGGCCTCGATGGGGCCCGCCGAGCTGACCAGGGCCGCCGAGATCTTCAACGCCGGTCTCACGGAGATGCGCGGCGCCACCTCGCCGCGCCTGCTCCTGGAGCTGATGTGCGCCCGCGTCCTCCTCCCGGCGGCCGAACAGGGCGAGGCCGCCCTGCTGGCCCGCCTGGAGCGCCTCGAACGCGGCAGCGCCGTCGCCGGCATGGCCGCCCGCGCGGTCCCGGCCGCTCCACCCGCCGGGCCGCCCTCGTCCGGGCCCGCCGCCACGGGGCACCCGTCGTCCGGGCCCGCGGCCCACGGGCCTGCGGCTTCCGGGCCTGCCGCTTCTGGGCCTGGCGCTTCTGGGTCTGCGGCTTCTGGGCACGCCTCGTCCGGGGCTGCGGGGGCCTCGTCTGGTCACGGTGCTTCCGGGAGCGTCGGTACGGGGCATGCCGGTGGTGGTGTGCCCGCGGCCTCGCAGGCGGGAGCGCCGGGCACCGTCGCGACGCCGAGCGGTCAGGCGCTGGACGGGCCTCACCCGGCCCGGACCGGTGGGCCTGTGGCCGACGACTGGCCCGAGACCGTTCGGCCGGGCTCCGGCTCGGGTGCTCCCGCGTACGGTGGGCAGCCCCAGAGCGGCGGCCAGGAGCAGGGTGGTCCGGCTCATGGTGGTCCCCAGGCTTCCGGACAGGCGGGGGCTGCGCAGCCGGGCGGCGGTACGGCGGCGTTGCAGCAGCAGTGGCCCGCGGTGCTGGCGGCGCTCAAGCAGCGCAGCATCGTCGTGTGGGCGAACGTCAGCACCAACGCGCAGGTGGTCGGCGTCGAGGGCAACCTGGTGACGCTCGGGTTCACCCAGATCGGCGCGATGAAGAACTTCACCGGCGGCGGCAAGGACGCCGTCGTGGCCACGGCGCTCGCCGACGTGCTGGGGGGCACGTGGCGGGTCGAGGCCGTGGTCGGCAACGGTCCTCCGCCGTCTCGTGGGACCCACTCGGGGGGGTCGGGGCCTGCGGGTTCTCCAGGAGGAGCCGCTGGACCGTACGGAGGTTCCCAGGATTCTTGGGGTGACGCCGCCGGTTCCCCTGGCGCCCACGCCTCCGGCGGGACGCGGCCGGAGGGCCCGGGGTCGTCCGGCGGCGGCCCGGGGGCGGGGACGCCTGGCACGAATAGCCACGCGGGCTCCGCAACGCACGGTGCCGAGGGTCGCGCCGGAGCTGGGACGCCTGGCGCGGGCGCTGTGGATGCCCGTGCAGGCTCTGGGGTTACCGGTGTAGACGGCCGCGCGGGCTCTGGGATGACCGGTGTGGATGGCCGCGCGGGCTCTGGGGTAACCGGTGTGGATGGTCACGCCGGCTCTGGGATGACCGGTGCCGATGGCCAGGCCGGCTCCGGGGTGACCGGTGTGGATGGCCGGGCGGGCACCGGGGTGGCCGGTGCGAATGGTCACGCCGGCTCTGCGGCGCATGGCGCCGGAGCGGGGGCGGACGGTCGCGTCGGCTCAGGGCCGGGCGCTGCCGTGGGTGCCGTGTCGTCTGGACAGTTCGCGGAGGCTGGAGGCGTTCAGGCGGCCGGCGGGTCCCAGCAGCGGCCGACGACGGACGAGTCCTGGCCGTCGGCTCCCGACGAACCCGGCCCCGGGTCCCCGCCTGGGCCGGATCCGTCGCAGGCCGCTCCCGCCGGTGTGATGACCGGGACCGGGCTGGCTGCCGCTCGTTCGGCGGCCAGGGCGGCGGCGCAGGCGGGCCCCCGGGTTCCGGCCGCCAGGCAGGGAGGCGGCTCGGCCGGGTGGCCCAGCGCCATCCCCAAGCGAGCCAGCGCTCCCGACACGGATGACGTGGACCCGCTGAACGACGCCGACGCCGACGTGGACGAGCTCTCGGGGATGGCTCTCCTGCAACGTGAACTGGGCGCCCAGGTCATCGGCGAGATCGACCACTCCTGACAGCGAGCCGCCAGCCTTTCCCGAGGGCCGACCTCCTCCGATACCGCACTCCCGGCCGCAAGAGACCGGTTGCCGTACGGGCGGCACGTCGGAGTTGGGACCGCTCGGACTTCTAAGAGGGCGGTTCGATAGTTGATGCCCCTTTCGCCGTTGCGATTGGGTGAGGCGGGCTGGTCAAGTGACTCGTAGCGGAGCTACGGACGCGGCTGAGCGAACAACCCCGGCTCGGATTCGACGAGGAC
>NZ_JAHKRN010000052.1 GCF_019396385.1 Nonomuraea harbinensis
TCGCGTACGGCTTGCGTTCACTCACCCGGCTATCTCAACACGTCCACGCTCACCAGCCGGGCATAACGCTACAGATTCACTCGATCACACTACGACATCACGGGCATAGGCTCACGGATCGTCCTCTAAGAGGGCCGCTTCGGGTGCGTCTTCCTGATACTCGCGCGCGGTCGTACGGAAGGGTCGGTAGCTGTACGGGCGGCACGTCGGAGCCGGTAATCGGTCCCACCTTTCACATGGCCGCAGGTCGGGCTTCGGGATGCTTGTACTCCCGGTCGTACGGGCGCGGCGTGTTTGTGATTCGGCGCGGGGCTTGCCGTGCGGGCGGAGACGGCAAATGGGGCCGCGCGGGGGGTCGTGGGGTGAGTGCCGCGGGGGTTCTCAGGTCTGAGGTGGGTGACGGCCGTGCGGGGGGCGGGCGGCGGGGTGTGCCTTCAGTGAGCGCCGTAGGGGTTTCGCGGTGTGTGAGGGGTCAAGGGGCGCGCAGGCGGGCGCGGGCGGCGGCGGCGCGGGGGTCTGCCTGGGGGAGGCTGGAGGTGAGGCGTTCGAGGAGCTGGAAGTCCTCGCGGCCGTTCATCGTCTGGGCGTATGTCCACAGGTCCTCGGGGGCGCCGCGCTGGAGGAGGCAGGTGCGTACCAGGACCTCCAGTTCGTCGCGCTCGCGGCGGATCTCGGGGGACTCGGAGCGGGCCAGCAGGGGGCCGGGGTAGGCGCGGGCCACCAGGGAGGCGGGGTGGTCGGCGGCCAGGAGGCGGCGCAGGTCCAGGAAGTCGGCCTCGACGGGGCAGGCCAGGTGGTAGGGCTTGGCGTCGATGGGGACGTCCAACTGGGTGCGCAGCCGGTGGATCTCGGCGCGGATGGTGACCGGGTTGCCGAGGTCGCCGTACAGGTGGAAGGAGAGCTGCTCGGCCGTGAGGCCGCGCGGGTGGAGCGCCAGGATGGCGAGGATCTCGGCGTGGCGGAGGGAGAGCAGCACCTTGCGGCCGCCGACGATGGCCGTCGGCGGGCCGTCGCCGAGGAAGGTGAGGGCGAGCGCGGCGGGTGTGGAGGCGGTGTTGGAGGTGGCGCGCAGCAGGTATCCGTCGGAGAACGGCTCCAGGAGCGCGATCCGCCCGTCGCGCAGGATCATGCGCTCGCCGGTGACGGGAAGCTGGAGGCGCGGCCCGAGCTGGCCGCCGGGGTCGCCGGCGATGACCCGGCCGCCGGCGGAGAGCAGCACGGCGGGGCGGGCGCGGAGCGACTCGTAGCGGCGGCGCAGGGAATCGTCGTGGTCGCGCATGCGGAGCGCGAGCTGGGTCTCGGCCAGCTTCGCGGTGGCGGCCACGAGGGCGACGGTGGCGGGGTGGAGGCTGGGCGCGGTGCCGCTGACGTCGACGCAGCCGAGGAGCTGCCCGGTCTCCGGGTCGGTGATGGGGGCGGCGCTGCAGGACCAGACGCGCAGCACGCGCATGAGGTGCTCTTCGGAGTAGACGTGAACAGGCCGCCTGAGCGCGAGCGCGGTGCCGATGCCGTTGGTGCCGGCGGCCTCCTCGGCCCAGCGGTAGCCGCCGGCGAGGCCGACCTCGTCGGCGCGGCGCATGGTGGCGGTGTGGCCGTCGCGCCACAGCACGCGGCCCTCGCGGTCGGTGAGGACCATGATGTGCTCGCCCTCGTCCGCGACCGTGCGCAGGGTCTGCTTGATGAGCGGGAGCAGGGGCCGCAGGGGGTGGGTCTCGAACGCGTTCTTCACCTGCCCGGGGTCGTGGGCGGCGGGCGCGCCGGGGGCGTCGGGGTCGATGCCGGCGGCGAGCGAGCGGCGCCAGGAGTCGCGGATCAGCTTGCGCGGGCCTGCGGGAACCGGGGCGGCAGCGGTCACCACCTCGTGCGCGGCCTGCAGACGGCGGGAGTATGCGTCAAGGTGAGCGTAACTCATCAGCCACTCCAAGTAATCGTCCCCTAGGGGGAGCATCCGCGTTGGGGTGCCGCCCGCGCAAGCAGTTCAGGGGATTGCCGAGGGTGATTGAACGATAGCAACGTGTGTGCAACGTCACTGCCGCTAGCGTTCCGGCGTACCGCGTCGGCGTGGTGCGGCCGCTCCGGTCGACGCGATTGGCCGGGTCCCGGACGCTGGAGGGGGGCCGGGACCCGGCCAAGAAGATGTCCGGATTCACGGCCCGGGAGCGAAACACCTGCAAGCCTCCAGTACATGCCGAGGCCCAAACACCGTAGGCTCGTGGCAGTCAAGAACGCGGAGCCACGAGGAGCGCACGACGGTGAACCCAGGGGATGTCAACCTGCAGCAGCTGCTGGAGCAGGCCCAGCTCATGCAGCAGCAGCTCGTGAGCGCCCAGCAGGAGCTCAACGACGCGCAGATCGAGGGCTCGGCCGGCGGCGGGATGGTCACCGCCGTCGTCAACGGCTCGGGCGAGCTGCTGGAGCTCAAGATCGATCCGAGTGTCATCGACGCCGGAGACGCGCAGGACACTGCCGACACGATCGCCGACCTGGTGATCGCCGCCGTGCGCGACGCCGTCAGGGCGGCCGGCGACCTGCAGCAGGAGAAGCTCGGGCCGCTGGCCCAAGGGCTGGGCGGCGGCGGCCTCGGCCAGCTGCCAGGGTTCTAGCGATGTACGAAGGGGTCGTCCAGAACCTGATCGACGAGCTGGGCCTGCTGCCCGGCGTAGGTCCCAAGAGCGCGCAGCGCATCGCCTTCCACCTGCTGGCGGCCGACCCGGCCGACGTCAAGCGGCTGGCGCACGCGTTGCTGGAGGTCAAGGAGAAGGTCCGGTTCTGCCGGGTGTGCGGCAACGTGGCCTCCGAGGAGGAGTGCCGCATCTGCCGCGACCCGCGCCGCGACACTCACGTGATCTGCGTGGTGGAGGAGTCGAAGGACGTCGTCGCGATCGAGAAGACGCGCGAGTTCCGCGGCACCTACCACGTGCTCGGCGGTGCCATCAGCCCGATCGACGGTGTCGGCCCCGACGACCTGCGGATTCGCGAGCTTATGACCCGGCTGGCCGACGGCCGGGTGACGGAGCTCATCCTCGCCACAGACCCCAATCTCGAGGGTGAGGCGACGGCTACCTACCTTGCCCGTCTGGTCAAGCCGATGGGTGTGAAAGTGACACGACTGGCCAGCGGTCTGCCCGTGGGCGGTGATCTCGAGTACGCCGACGAGGTGACCTTGGGCCGCGCGTTCGAAGGACGGAGGCTGCTGGATGTCTGACGAGTGGGGAGCGCTGGCGGAGGAGATCGCCGGTCACGCGCAGAACTACGTCGACGGCCTGGCGAGGGTCGCGGGCGGCGAGGGGGGCGACGCCATCTGGTCGCTGCTCCTGGTCGAGGTCGCCCAGGTGAGCCTGGCGGGCGCCAAGCTCGGCGCCAACCGCGACGTGATCCTCTCGGGCAACTACGAACCGCCGCTGAGCGAGGATCCCGACATCGACGGGGTGCGCACGGCCCTGGCCGAGCGGCTCGGCCCGGTCGACGACTACGCCGAGGTGTTCGACCCGTACAAGGACACCGGGGTGACTCCCTACCGTCTGTCCGACGACCTGACGGCGGTGGCCGCCGATCTCATCCACGGACTGCGCCACTATCAGGCGGGCCGGCCGCACGAGGCGCTGTGGTGGTGGCAATACTCCTACTTCAACACCTGGGGCAACCACGCGGGCGCGGCCATGCGCGCGCTGCAGGCCCTGGCCGCGCACTCGCGGCTCGACGTGGCGGAAGAGGTCACGACCGGGTAGGTGTCCACATAGTGGCTGGCACATCAGTGGCATGAGACGTCCCAAGTAGACTGGGCTTTCACAGTCCAGATCGGGAGACTCTCGTGGCACTCGTTGTGCAGAAGTACGGTGGTTCGTCCGTTGCCGACGCGTCCTCCATCAAAAGGGTGGCGCAGCGTATCGTCACGACGAAAAAAGCCGGCAACGACGTCGCCGTCATCGTCTCCGCCATGGGTGACACCACCGACGAGCTGCTCGACCTGGCCGAGCAGGTGTCGCCGCTGCCGCAGGGCCGCGAGCTCGACATGCTCCTGACCGCGGGCGAGCGCATCTCGATGGCGCTGCTGGCGATGGCGATCGCCAACCTCGGCCACGAGGCGCGCTCGTTCACCGGCTCGCAGGCGGGTGTGATCACCAATTCCACCCACGGCAAGGCGCGCATCATAGACGTGACGCCGAGCCGCATCCAGGAGGCCATCGACCAGGGCCACATCGCGATCGTGGCCGGCTTCCAGGGCGTCTCGCAGGACACCAAGGACATCACCACGCTCGGCCGCGGCGGCTCCGACACCACCGCGGTCGCGCTGGCGGCGGCGCTCGAGGCCGACGTGTGCGAGATCTACACCGACGTCGACGGCATCTTCACCGCCGACCCGCGCATCGTGCCGGCCGCCCGCCGGATCCCGCGCATCTCCTACGACGAGATGATGGAGATGGCGGCCTGCGGCGCGAAGATCCTCCACCTGCGCTGCGTCGAGTACGCTCGCCGTTTCGACCTGCCGATCCACGTACGCAGCTCGTACAGCAACAAGGAAGGCACGTGGGTCGTCTCCGACCCCTACTCCGAAGGAACCGAGATGGAGCAGCCGATCATCTCCGGCGTGGCACACGACCGGAGCGAGGCCAAGATCACTGTTGTCGGGGTCCCCGACAAGGTCGGTGAGGCTGCCGCGATCTTCAAAACCCTGGCCGACGCCGAGGTCAACATCGACATGATCGTGCAGAACGTCTCGGCCGCTGCGACGGGCCGCACCGACATCTCCTTCACGCTGCCGACGGCCGACAGCCAGACGGCGCTCACGGCGCTGAAGAAGATCCAGGCCCGGATAGGGTTCGAGTCGCTGCTGTTCGACGACCAGATCGGCAAGGTCTCGCTGATCGGCGCGGGCATGCGTTCCCACCCCGGCGTCACGGCCACGTTCTTCGCGGCTCTCGCGGACGCGGGGGTCAACATCGAGATGATCTCCACCTCGGAGATCCGGATTTCCGTGGTCGTCGGGCAGGACGACGTGGACTCGGCGGTCGCCGCCGCCCACCACGCCTTCGACCTCGACGTCGACCAGGTCGAAGCCGTTGTGTATGGAGGTACCGGACGATGAGCAGACCCAATCTGGCCCTGATCGGCGCGACCGGTGCCGTGGGCACCGTCATGCGCGACATCGTCTCGTCGCGTGACGACGTCTGGGGCGAGGTCCGCCTGGTCGCCTCCCCGCGCTCGGCGGGCAAGGTGCTTCGGGTCCGCGGCGAGGACGTCGTCGTGCGGGCGCTCGCGCCCGAGGTGTTCGACGGCATCGACATCGCCATCTTCGACGTGCCCGACGAGGTGTCGGCCGAGTGGGTGCCGATCGCCGCGGAGCGGGGCGCGATCGTGATCGACAAGTCCGGCACGTTCCGGATGGACCCCGACGTCCCGCTGGTGGTGCCGGAGGTCAACCCGCACGACGCGCGCCAGCGCCCGCGCAACATCATCTCGACGCCCAACTGCACCACGCTGTCGATGATGGCGGCCATGGGCGCCCTGCACGCCGAGTACGGCCTCCAGGAGCTCGTGGTGGCCTCCTACCAGGCGGTGTCCGGCGCCGGCGTGGCGGGCTCGGCAAGGCTCTACGACGAGGTCGAGGCGCTGGCCGGCGACCGGTCGATCGGCCAGGCGGCGGGCGACGTGCGCAAGGCGCTGGCCAACAAGCTGCCTGACGACTCGCCGTTCCCCGCGCCCGTCGCGTTCAACGTGGTGCCGTGGGCGGGCTCCTACAAGGACGGTGGCTGGGCCTCGGAGGAGCTCAAGCTCCGCAACGAGTCCCGCAAGATCCTCGGCATCCCCGGCCTGAAGGTCTCCGCGACCTGCGTCCGGGTGCCGGTGATCACCACCCACTCGCTGGCGGTGCACGCGCGCTTCGAGCGCGAGATCACGGTGGCCGACGCGCACCGGGTGCTGGAGGCGGCGCCGACGGTGGTCCTCATGGACGACCCCGCCAACGGCGTCTTCCCCACTCCGGCCGACGTCGTCGGCACCGACCCGACCTATGTCGGCCGGGTCCGCCAGGCGGTCGACTTCCCCAACACGCTCGACCTGTTCGTCTGCGGTGACAACCTCCGCAAGGGCGCCGCGCTGAACGCGGCCGAGATCGCGGAGCTGGTCGCCGCCGAGTTCTGACCGAGCGGCCGGGGTACGGGCCCGTCACCTGAAGAGGATGTCCCAGTGGTCGCCCTCGTCGGCGAAGACGGTGCCTGACGGCGAACGGTACAACCGGGCGCCGTCACCCCGCACCCCGGCCGGTTCGGCGGTCTTCTTGATGTAGCGGTCGATGCACTTGTTGTGCCCGATGTCGAGCTTGTGGCCGCTGCCGTGGCTGAAGCGGCCGGGCGCGTGCCCGGTCTCGGTGCCGCCGGTGACGGTGACGGAGCAGCCGCTGCGCTTCTTGAGCTGTACCATCCGCTGCACGGTCGCGGTGCGTACGGATTCGAGCGAGGTGCAGTGGCGGACGTGCCGGTTCGCGCAGCCGCCCGACGAGGTCCAGCGCAGGCCGGCCTGCTTGAGCCAGCGGGTGGCGTGGCTGTGCGACAGGTGCATGGTCGCGTACCTGGGCTTGACCCGGGCCAGCTTCACGCGCCGTTTGCCGCGGCTGTCGGTGCCCTCCAGCGCCTCGTGGGCCCGGGACCGCCAGTCTGCTTCGTAGTCGTGCCACCTGGTCCTGTGGGCCGGTGGGCCCGCGCGGTAGCCGGACCAGCCGATGTCCCGGACGTGCCGTCCGGCTTCGCGGATCCGGTGCGCGGCATGCTCGTGGCGAGGGGCCAGCGAGCGGGCGCCGCCGTACGTCCAGTCCAGGCCGTCGTTTCTGCTCTCGAGTGAGTCGATCCAGCGGGGAGCCTTGAACGCGTCCTCGATGCGAATGATCGGCACCAGCTCCTCTCCCAGGTCCTTACCGGGAGGGATCGGAGTGGCTGAGGCGGCGGTGGCCATGGCGATTATGGAAGTTTCTATAGCAAAGAGCGCGACCACGCAGAGCCGCACTGTCCTACGTATCCACATGTCTGTGCCTTTTCGCGGAATAGCCCTTCCGCTGGAATCATCAATCCCACGCTTCACACGAGATGACCCCTGTCTCAGCGGCATCTTTGCCCTGTGTCTGCGATCACCGTGCGGGTTCATGACCTAACCCGGCATCAAGCCGTAAAGTGACGAACGTGGCCGAAGCCCGAAACCGAGGATCGGAGAGCACCCGGGAGGTCATCGTCGCGACGGCCCTCAGGCTGTTCCGGGAGCGTGGCTTCGAGGCGACGACGATGCGGGCCATCGCCGCCGAGGCCGGGGTGTCGGTGGGCAACGCCTACTACTACTTCGACAGCAAGGAAGCGCTGGTCCAGGCGTACTACGACCGCGCCCAGGCCGAGCACGAGGAGGCCTGCGCGGAGTTGCTGGCCACCGAGCGCGCCTTCGCGGCCCGCCTGAGTGGCGTGCTGCGGGAGTGGGTACGGGTCTCGGAGCCGTACCACGCGTTCGCCGTCAAGTTTTTCAAGCACGCGGCCGAGCCGGCCAACCCGCTCAGCCCGTTCAGCGCCCAGTCCTCCCCGGCCAGGGAGGCGTCGATCGCCATCTACCGTCAGGTGGTCGAGGGCGCGGCCGACCGCATGGACGCAGAGCTGCGCGAGGAGCTGCCCGAGCTGCTCTGGTTGCTGTCGATGGGCATGGTGCTGTTCTGGGTGCACGACACCTCGCCGGGGTGCGCGCGCACGTACCGGCTGATCGAGGTGACCGTGCCGCTGGTCGACCGGCTGGTGGGGATGTCGCACCTGCCGGGGCTGCGCGGCATCACCAAGGACTTCATCGCCGCGATGCACGAGCTCAGGGCATAGGCGTACCACATACCGATTGGTATGGTGCGGTGCATGACGCAGAACTGGGGCATGACCATTCCCTTCTACGACCGTTCGCTCGCCGCGTCGAAGGAGCTGATCGAGGAGCTGCCGTCGCTCGGTTACACCGATCTGTGGTCCGCGGAGGTGAACGGCGCCGACGGGTTCACGCCCCTGGCCCTGGCCTCGCAGTGGGCCCCGGGAACGCGGCTCGGCAGCGCGATCGTGCCCGTCTCGACGCGCGGCCCCGGCCTGCTGGCGATGTCCGCCGCGACGCTGGCCGACCTGGCGCCGGAGCGGTTCGTGCTGGGCATCGGCTCGTCCTCGCCGGCCATCGTGGAGCGCTGGAACGCGATGGAGTTCACCAAGCCGTACGCGCGCACCCGCGACACCCTGCGCTTCCTGCGGGCCGCCCTGGCCGGCGAGAAGGTGTCGGAGACGTACGAGACGTTCGCGGTCAAGGGGTTCAAGCTGGAGCGGGCGCCGAAGGTCGCGCCGAAGATCGTGCTCGCCGCCCTCCGGCCCCGGATGCTCCGGCTGGCCGCCGAGGAGGCCGACGGCGCGATCACGAACTGGCTCTCGCCCGACGACGTGCGCAAGGTCCGCGCGGAGGTCCGGCCGGAGACCGAGCTGATCGCCCGCTTGTTCGTCTGCGTCAGCGAGGACGCGGACGCGGTACGCGAACGCGGGCGCTGGATGCTGGCCAGCTACCTTACGGTGCCCGCCTACGCGGCCTTCCACGACTGGCTGGGCCGCGGCGAGCAGCTGCGGCCGCTGCACGAGGCGTGGGCCGCCGGCGACCGCAAGGCCGCGCTCCAGGCCATCCCGGACGAGGTCGTCGACGCGCTCATCGTGCACGGCGACGCGGCCACCTGCCGGGCCAGGATCCAGGAGTACGTGGACAACGGCCTCGACACGCCCGTGCTCGCGCCCATCCCCGGCGAGACCCCGATCGCCCAGGCCGTCCGGGACCTCGCGCCGAAAGCCTGATCGTTAGGAACCAATCCCCGTGGGTAACACGTTATGTCGTGAAACCGGGGTAAGGGGATCACATGAAGCCGAAACCAGCACGCGCCGCCGCGGTCTATCGGACGTACCGCGAAGTGAGCAAGCCGGGCTCCCCGTCCTTCATGACGAGGGTGCGGGCGATCCCGCGCATGATCGGCGACGTGATGCGCGGCCGGTACGACGGGCTGGGCAAGGGCAAGCTGGGGCTCATGGCGATGGGCGTGGTCTACATGATCTCGCCCATCGACCTGGTGCCCGACTTCCTCGTCCTGATCGGGGTCGCCGACGACTTCGGGGTGTTCCTGTGGCTGATGGCGTCGCTGCTCGGGGAGAGCGGCCGCTACGTCGACTGGGAGCGCAAGGTCGTCACCGGGCACGTGGAGGCCCGGCCGCAGGAAGGCTAGATCTCCTCCATGCGCAGCCAGGCGCGTGACGGGAGCGGGTGGCCGAACAACCGCGCGGCGTTCCCGTACGCGACCCTGGCGATGTCGGCCGGCGGCAGCGGGCCGAGGTTGCGCGCCACGGCCTTCTGCGTGTCGGGCCACGTCGAGTCGGAGTGCGGGTAGCCGCTCTCCTGCAGCACGTGGTCGAGGCCGACCGCCAGCCGCACCCCCGAGAGCGCGTGGTCGTTGAGCGTGCCGAAGAAGAAGTTGCGGCGCAGCACCTCGCTGGGCTTCAGCCCGCCCTCCCACGACGTCTCGCCGCCCGTCACCGGGTGGTCGAGCGCGTAGTCGGCCCGATCGGCCAGCATCGGCAGCCAGCCCACCCCGCCCTCGACGATGAGGATGCGCAGGTTGGGGAAGCGCAGCGGCAGCCCGGACCACAGCCAGTCGGCGCACGCGAACATCGCGCCGGTCGGCATCAGCGTGGTGATCGCCTCGATCGGGGTGTCGGGCGACGGCACCGGCGACCAGCTCGACGCGCCGGTGTGGAGGGCGACCACGGTGCCGGTCTCCTCGCAGGCCGCGAAGAACGGATCCCAGTGGCCGCTGTGGATGGACGGCAGCCGCAGCCGCGTCGGGAACTCGGGGAACACCACGGCCTTGAAACCGCGCGCCGAGTTGGCCCTGATCTCCTTGGCGGCCACGTCGGGGTCGGGCAGCCAGGGCAGCTGCAGGCCGATGATCCGCTCGGGGAAGGTGCCGGCCCAGACGTCGATGTGCCAGTCGTTGTAGGCCTTGACCAGGGCCAGGCCGAGCTCCTGGTCACGGGTCCTGGCGAAGGCCATGCCGGACTGGCCCGCCACCATGCCGGGGAAGCAGAGCGCGGCCCAGACGCCCGCGGTGTCCATGTCCTTGACGCGGGCCTCGATGTCGTAGCAGCCGGGGCGCATGTTCTCGAACCTGACCGGGTCGAGCGTCCACTGCTCGCGCGGCAGGCCGGCGCCGACGTCGAGCCCCGCGCAGGGATAGGTGGCGCCTCCATAGCGCCACACCTGGTGACCGGCCTCGGTCTCCACCACCTTCGGCGCGACGTCGGCGAATTTCTCCGGCACCCGGTCCTCGAAAAGGTCGGGGGGCTCGATCAGATGATCGTCGGCGGAAATGATCACGTAGTCGCGCCGCCTCGGCTCTGGGTCGGGAAGCAGCGGCGTAGTCACGCAGGTAACCGTACGACGGCTGGATAACGTGGAACAAGCTGCGAGGTCTCTAATTGCGATCTGCTGTGTTTGATTGGCGATCCTTCGGATCGCGGCGCTGTGCTGACTGCGATCCTGCGGATCGCGGCTCGTCGCTCAGATCCGGCGTCTTCCCTCGTCGCTCGGTCGCTGCGCTCCCTCCCTCCTCAGTCCAGACACCGGCGCTCCTCGCGGGGCTCCCTCCCTCCTCAGTCCAGGCACTGGCACTACCCGTCAGTTGGTGAGGAGGTGTTGGCGGAGTTCGGTGATGGGGTCGGCGCCGAGGCCGAGGGTTTTCGTCGCGTATGACTCTATGGAGTTGTGGCGGGCGCGTAAGTCGGTGAGGAACAGGCGCATGGCTTCCGCGGGGGCCAGGCCGAAGCCGGGCCAGAGTGTTCCGTCCGGATGGCGGGCCGTCCAGTCGGCGATGAAGCGGTCGGTGGCCAGGCCGGTCAGGGCGTAGTCGGCGACGATGTCGTCCTCGGCGACGCCCAGGAGGGACAGCACGATCGCCAGGAGGAGGCCGGTGCGGTCCTTGCCCGCGGCGCAGTGGACGACGACGGGCGCGCTGTCGGCGCGGCAGATCGTCTCCATGGCGGTGCGCAGGTTGGCGACCCCGTTCTCGGTCACCTTCAGGTAGCGGTCCGCCAGGTAGCGGGCGACGCCCCGGTCCTCTTCGTAGAGGGCGAAGTCCCAGCGGCGGCCCTCGATGGGCAGGTTGTGGTAGGCCAGCCCGTGCTCCTCGGGGACCCGGCCGTACTTCTCCGCCTCGAAGGGGTGGCGCAGGTCGATGACGGTGCGCACGCGCAGCGCCCGGAACGTGTCGAGGTCCTCGCCGGCCAGCCAGCCGAGGGAGTCGGCGCGGTAGAGGCGCTGCCAGCGGACGGACCGGCCGTCGGCGGTGGCATATCCGCCAACGTCACGAAAATTGTGGATGTTGGCGAATTTGATGTGCCGGATCACGTCCAACACCTTAATCGGCGCGGACTTCCTCCGGCTCGGGTACGGACTCCTGCGCCCTGTCGGCCACCTCGCGCCTGATGAGCAGCACCCAGCCGCCGATCGCGATGCCGATGAAGAGCCACCACTGCACGCCGTAGGCGAGGTTGAGCCCGCCGCCCGCGCCCACGTCGGGCTCGGTCACCGGTTCGGGGGCGGCGGCGCCCGCGGGCTCCTGCCCGGTCAGCTCGACGTACCCGTCGAGCAGGGGATACGGCAGGGACCGGCCGATCGAGGCCGGGTTGATGAGCAGCACCTGCCGGGGCGGCAGCCCGGACCGCTCCCTGATGCCGCTGCCGGCCTCGGTCTCGCTCGGGCGTAGCCTCCCGGTGACAGTTACCTCACCCGTGGGCGGCGGCGGCACCGCGGGATACTCGTCGGCGGTGGCGCCCGCCTTGACCCAGCCCCGGTTGACCAGAACGGCGTGGCCGCCGCCGATGGACAGGGGAGTGAGCACGTAGTAGCCCGGCCGCCCGCCCTGCGGCCGACGGCGCACGACGAGCTCCTGCTGGGGGTCGTACGTGCCGGTGACCGTGACGTTCTTGAACCGGTCGGACTCCTTGGCCGGCCGGCCCGGCTGGACGAGGGTCTCCAGGGGCACCGGGGCGCTCTCGATGTTGCGGGTGACCAGGTCGCTGTTGGCCGAGCGTTCCTCGAAGCGCCCGAACTGCCACTGCCCCAGCAGCACGAAGGCGGGGATCACGAGCAGCACGACGACGTGGAGCGCGATCCACCGGGGTGTGAGCAGGAACCGGTACACGCTTCAAGGGTAGGCACCGCGGCGGGTGGTCCCGCACGCGGCTCAGGCGGTCTTCCGCGCAGCTCCCGGCAGCGGGGTGACCTCGCCCGGGCCGCCCACCTCGTGGCCTTCGGCGCACCGGAAGTGCTGCTCGACGAGGGCGCCGCAGCCGCGGTGGGAGAGCAGCACGGGCGGCCCCTCCTCGCCCGTGAGGTACTTGTCGCCCCAGTGCATGAGCGCGACCAGCAGCGGATAGAGGTCGCGCCCCTTCTCGGTCAGCCGGTACTCGTCGCGTTGCCGCTGGCCCGGCTCGCGGTAGGGCACCTTGCGCAGCAGCCCCTCGTCGACCAGGCGCGTCAGCCGGGCGCTGAGCACCTGGCGCGGCGCGCCGGTGTTGGACTGCATGTCGGCGAACCGTCTCACGCCGCTGAACGCCTCACGCAGCACCAGGAAGGTCCATTTCTCCCCGACGACGTCCAGGGTGCTCTCGATCGAGCAGTTGTTCACCCGGAAAGGCACGTTCATGCCGCACATTCTACCTGAGTTCAATTGACAGACTCAGGTCTGCTGAAGCAAGCTGAGTTCATGTCTGGAACTCAGGGGGAACCTCCGTGCGGCGTGCTGATCCGTCCGGCCGTGAGCGACGACGCCGAGCGCGTCCGGCGCTTCCTGACGGGCCTATCCCTGCACACGCAGACCCTGCGCTTCTTCGCCGGCGTCAGCCGTCCGGCGGCGAGCCTGGTGCGCGCGCTCATCGAGGTGAACGAGACCAGGGACGCGCTCGTCGCCGTGCTGGAGGGAGAGGTCGTCGGCCACGCCATGAGCTACCGGGGCGGCCAGACCGACGTGGAGATCGCGGTGGTGGTGGCCGACCAGTGGCAGGGGTTCGGGCTCGGCCCCGCCCTGATCGACACGCTGCTGGCCAGGGCGACCGTGCGCGGGGCCAGCACCGTCGGCATGGACGTGCTCGGTGACAACCGCAAGGTGCTGGGCATGATCCGCAGAATCTGGCCGGGTGCGCAGATGAAAGTATCCGCCGGATCGGTGGAGGTGACCGCTATGATCCGAGAGGCCCAGATATTTGCGGAACAAGGTTCTGGTGGCTCACCATTGACAGTGTGAAGAGTGCCAAGAACGGACGCGACGGCCGGACCCGGATCATCGAGGGGGCCCTCCGCCGATTCAGCCAGGATGGGGTGTCGGCCACCACCCTGGCCAGCCTCCGTGACGAGAGTGGTGTGAGCGTAGGCAGCTTCTACCACCACTTCGCGAGCAAGGAGCACGTCTTCGGCGTGCTCTACGCCGAGACGCTCCGGGCCTACCAGCAGGAGTTCGTCGCCGAGCTGAGGCGCCACGACGACGCCCGCGACGGTGTGGAGGCCGTGGTCGCCTTCCACATGCGCTGGTCGGGCGAGCACCCCGAGCGGGCCAGGCTGCTCGTCAGCGAGCGCCCGCCGCGCAAGCAGGAGCCGGGCGGCGCCGAGGTGGCCGAGGCCCGGCGCGAGTTCTTCCGCCAGGTGTCCGACTGGTGGCGGCCGCACATGAGGAACGGCATGCTCCAGCCCGTCTCCCCGACCATGTGCTACGTGCTGTGGCTCGGGCCGGCGCAGGAGATCTGCCGGCTGTGGTTCGCCGGCGCGCACACCCCGACCGACGAAGAGGTCAAGGGCCTGGGCGAGGCCGCCTGGCACAGCCTGCGCCAGCGCGACGAGGACTAGCAGCGGTCAGGCGGGCTGCCGCACCCGCGTCCGCACCCTCCAGCTCGCCGCGTCGAGCGAGATGTCCAGCCGCAGCTCTCCCCGCTGCCGGCGCAGCCCCGGCACGCGCACGCGGTCCTGGACGTCGAAGCGCCCGCCGCGCGAGTAGCCGAACCCGAGCTCGCCGGGCAGCACCCGGAGGTCGTCGCGGTTGCCGCAGTGCGGGCACGTCCACGACACCAGGTCCAGGCCGCGGTTGTAGTCGGAACAGGCGGCGAAGTAGTCGTCGGGCACGAAACGCGCCTCGCAGGCCAGACAGGGGATGAGCACGGGATCCGCTCCTCTTCGAACGGCGGGGGAGAGCATCCAAGAGATACCCCGCCACACTTGTGCCTCGCTTGGAGAATGCTGCGGTATCTCGTAACAGTATGATCACTGACAGTATCGGATCATGCGTGTTGGTTCACGGTGAAAGGATGGTGTCGTGGAACGACTGCGCGATCATCTCCTGGAGACCGGTTACACAGTGGACGGCGTGCGCGACCGGCTGGGCGACGTCGCGGCCTCCGCGCTCGCCCGCGAAGAGCTGGTCCCGGCCCTGCGCGCCACCGCCGACGGCGACCCGCTCGGCGCGCTGATCCGGCTCTGGTGGCTCGGCGTTCCCGTCGAGGCCGCGAGCCTGCCGGCGGTGGTCCTGGAGTCCGGGCTGGTCAGCGCCGACGGCGACACGGTCCGCGCCGACGTGCACCTGCAGCCCTGGGAGAGCGACGGCTACGTGGTCTCCGACCGCAAGGTGCGCCCCGGCGACCCGGCGCTCCGCCCCGACCACGTGGTCGGCGCGGGCGGCGCGTCCGCCAACCTCGCCCAGCTCGTCACCCGCCGCCCCGCCGACCGGGCGCTCGACCTCGGCACCGGCTGCGGCGTGCAGGTGGTGTCGCTCGACGGCCGGGCCTCTCACGTGACGGCCACCGACGTCAACCCGCGGGCGATCGAGCTGGCCCGGCTGAGCTGGCGGCTCTCGGGCGTGTCCGGCGTGGACGCCCGCGTCGGCTCGCTGTTCGAGCCGGTCGCGGACGAGCACTACGACCTGATCGTGGCCAACCCGCCGTTCGTGATCTCTCCGGGCGGCACGCTGACCTACCGCGAGACCGGCGCCGGCGGCGACGCGTTCTGCCGCGATCTCGTACGGGAGACGCCGCGCCATCTCAGCCCCGGCGGCCAGGCCCACTTCCTGGCCAGCTGGCTGCACGTGGAGGGGGAAGACTGGCGCGAGCGGGTGGGCGGCTGGCTGCGCGAGGGCGGCTGCGACGCCTGGGTGGTGCAGCGCGACGTGCAGGACCCGGCCGAGTACGTCGAGCTGTGGCTGCGCGACGCCGCCGAGCAGGGCACCCCCGGTTACACCGAGCGCTACGACCGGTGGCTGGCCTGGTTCGAGGAGCACAAGGTCGAGGCGGTCGGCTTCGGCTGGATCAGCATGCGCAACTCCGGCACCCTCGACCCGGTGGTCCGCGTCGAGCAGCTCACCCACCAGGTGGCGCTGCCGGTCGGCGACTACGTGGACGGCGTGCTCGACGCGATCGCGGCCGCCCACCGCGTGCGGGACCTGCCGTCGGTCCGGCTGCGCACCGCCGACGGCCTGCTGGACGAGCGCGTCGGGCTGCCCGGCGCGGAGGACCCGATGCGCATCGTGCTGCGCCAGACCACCGGGCTGCGCCGCACCCGCGAGGTCGGCACGGTCGAGGCGGCGCTGGCCGGCGTGTGCGACGGCGAGCTGGCGCTCGGGCCCCTGCTCAACGTCATCGCCGAACTGGTCGGCGACGGCGGCGCCCCGCAGACCGAGGCCATCCGCCCCCTCATCGCCGAGGGCTACTTCCTCCTCTGACCGCTCCGCCGGAGGGCTGCGATCCGGCGTTGATCGGCTGTTGACCGGCGCCGTGGAAACTTCTGACCACGACGCGGCCCTGGGGGGTTCGAGGACCGTGTCGGGTCCGGCCGGTCGCCGTTGTGAGGCGGCTAGCCGCCGCGCGGAGCATCCGGATGACCGGGCCCCCTAGCGACGCGCGGTGGTCAGGCGGCCGGCCGGGCCGCCGATCCACCTGTACGGACCACGGGGGTTCGTGACTCCCAAAGGACAGCCTTGTTTAACCATGTGTGGATGACACGTCTGGACGACGAGCTGTACTCAGGACTCGACGACCTTCCCGCCGGCCTTCCCGGCGACGGGGACGCTGTCGAGCAGGCTCCTGACGTCGCCGGCCTCGGGAGCGCCGAGCCGGGTGAAGATGGCGAGGGCCCCACGTAGGCACTCGGCGCTCCTGGCCGCGCTGCCCAGCCCTTTGAGCGCGCGGCCCAGCACCGTGAGCGACAGCGCTTCCCCGTACGGATGACCGATCTCGCGGGAGACGACCAGCGCCTGCTCGGCGTGGCGCACCGCGTCCTCGTAGCGTTCGGCGGCGATGAACGTCTCGGCCAGCCGCGAGCACACCCGCTGCTCCCACACCCGCTGCTTGCCGGCCCGGAAGAAGGCCAGGCATTCGGCGTGGTGGTGGACGGCCTCGGTCAGCCGGCCGACCCGGGACAGCACGATGCCGAGGTGGTAGCGGGCCCTGGCGGTGCCGGCGCCGCTGCCGATCTCGGTGAAGATGGCCAGGCCCTTCTCCGCCGCCGCGATGGCGTCCTCGGGCCGGCCCAGGCCGAGATGGTCGCGGGCCGAGTAGCTGAGCACCAGCGCCTCGCCCGCAGGCACGCCGTTCTCCCGGTACCAGCGCATCGCCGCCTCGAACCAGGCCAGCGCCTCGGTGTGGCGGCGCTGCCGGCCCACCACGACCGCCAGCGCGTTGAGCACCTCGCCGGTGACGATCTTCTCTCCGCGGGTCGCCGACAGCTCGTGCACCCGGGTGAACTGCTCCTCGGCCTCCGGCAGCCGGTTGCCGGCGAACAGCACCCGGCCGAGCACGTACCGGGCACGCAGCTCGCTGCCCCGGTCGCCGAGCCGGAGCGCGGTGGCCAGCACGGCGCGGGTGCCGTGGTCGAACTCGCGGGTGTGGGTGCCGGACTCCAGCAGCGGCTCCATGGCCACCAGCAGGTCGCCGGCGGGCAGCAGCTGCTCGCCCGCGCGGGCGGAGGCGGCGGCCTGGTTGATGGTGGCGAACAGCGCGTCGCCCTCGACGATCAGCCAGGCGACGGCCTCGTCGGCGGTGCCGAACGTGCGCCCGCTGCCGACCACCACCAGGTTGTCGGAGATCATGCTGCCCTCGTAGGCCAGCCGGTGCGCCGACTGGGTCGAGGCCAGGTAGAAGCCGAGCAGGCGGCGCAGCGCGAGCGTGCGCGCCTGCTGCCGCTCGGCCCTGTCCAGCTCCCGCCGGGCGAACAGCTTGAGCAGGTCGTGGAACCGGTAGCGGCCGGGCGCGGGCGCCTCCACCAGGCTCGCGTCGACCAGCGACTCCAGCACGTCCTCCGCCTCGATCGCGGTCATCGACAGCAGCGCGGCCGCCGCCCCGATCGAGATGTCCGGCCCGTTGGGCAGCGACAGCAGCCGGAAGGCGCGCTGCTGCGTCTGGTCGAGCTGGCCGTAGCCGAGCGCGAACGTGGCCTCCACGGCCAGGTTGCCGACCCGCATCTCGTCCAGCCGGCGCTGCTCGTCGGCCAGCCGGGGCACCAGCGAGGCGACGGTCCACGACGGGCGGGCGGCCAGCCTGGCCGCGACGATCCGCACCGCCAGCGGCAGGAACCCGCAGGCGGCGACCACGTCCATGGCGGCGCCGTGCTCGGCCGCCACCCGCTCGGGCCCGGCCACCGCGGCGAACAGCGACAGCGCCTCGTCGGGCTCCATCACGTCCAGGTCGACGAGCCTGGCCGAGGGCAGGTCGGCGAGCTTGGACCGGCTGGTCACGATCGCCGCGCAGCCCGGTGAGCCCGGCAGCAGCGGGCTGACCTGGGCGGCGTCGCGGGCGTTGTCGAGCAGCACGAGGATGCGCCGGTCGGCCAGGATCGACCGGTAGAGCGCCGACCGGTCGGCCGGGCTCTCGGGGATCACGTCGGCCGGGATGCCCAGCGCGCGCAGGAACGAGCCCAGAACCGACGTGGGGTCGGCCGCCTCGTCGGTGTAGCCGCGCAGGTCGGCGTAGAGCTGGCCGCCGGGGAACAGGTCGCCGGTGGCGTGCGCCACGTGCACCGCCAGCGTGGTCTTGCCCACGCCGCCTATCCCGCAGATCGCCACGACCGGCACGCCCTCGGCCGACGACTGGGCCGACAGCAGCGAGCGCAGCCGCCCGGCGATCTCCTTGCGCCCGGTGAAGTCGTTGACGGCCGCCGGGAGCTGGGCGGGCCTGGGAAGTTCGGGCGCCGGCTCCTCGTCGCGCTCGGGCGCGTCCTGCCCGGCCTCGGCGGCGGCCCCGTGGGCGGGCGCGGCCGGGGCTGCCAGGGTCGGGTCGGCGGCCAGGATGCGCTGGTGCAGGGCGGTCAGCTCCGGCCCCGGCTCGACGCCCAGCTCGTCGATCAGCGCCTCGCGCGTCTCGGTGAACACGTTGAGCGCGTCGCCCTGCCGTCCGCACCGGTAGTAGGCCAGCATCAGCTGGGCGCGCAGCCGCTCGCGCAGCGGGTGGTCGGCGGTGAGCGCGATCAGCTCGGCCACCACCGCCGCGTGGTCGCCCAGCTCCAGGTCCACGTCCATGAGCGCCTCGACCACGCCGAGCCGCCGCTCGACGAGGCGGTCGCGCTGGTGCTCGGCGTACGGGCCGACGGCTCCGGCCAGCGGCTCGCCCTCGAACAGCGCGAGCGCGGCCCGCATCTTCTCGGCGGCCTCGCGCGGGCGGCCGCTCTTGCGGGCGGATTCGGCCGCCGCGATGCCGCGCTCGAACCTGGTCAGGTCCAGGGCGTCGGCCGCCAGCCGCAGCGCGTAGCCCTTGCCGACGGAGGTCAGCAGCTCCGGGCGCGAGCGGGCGGGCCGGTCGGGTTCCAGCACCGTACGCAGCCGGGAGACGTAGGTGCGCAGCGCGCCCAGCGCGCGCGGCGGTGATTCCTCGCCCCAGATGGCGTCGATCATCTCGGTGGGGGTGACCGCCCGCCCTTCCTTGAGCAGCAGCATGCCGAGGATGGAGCGCTGCAGCGGGGTTCCCAGGTCGAGCTCCTGCCCGTGGCGCCAGGCACGGACGGGACCCAGCACGGCGAACCGCAGCCCGCCCTCGACTCCCTGACCAGCCATGCCGCCTGTCCCCACAGCAATGGAACGAATTGGTACCAAATGATAGATCCAACCTCAGCCGGCACCTAGAAAGGAACCCATTCCTTCATTCTCGCGTTGATCCGGCTTTGATTCCCCGTTGAGCCTCACGGGCGACCCTTCAGACAAGGACGGTGTGGCCCGCGGGGGCGGCCGCATCGGGAGCGCATATCAGCCGAGACGTCGAAGGCCCCGCCCTGGGGGGACAGGGCGGGGCCTCCGCATGTCTGAAGGGGTCAGGAGACCAGGGCGGGGCGCGTCAGCGACAGCTCCGCCAGGCCCAGGGCCAGATGGTCCAGGCTGGCCTTGATCCACGGCAGCCGGAGCGGGTCGGAGCTCTCCAGCGCGGCCATGCGCTCCTCGTGCGTCTCCCCGTACAGGAGGCTGACCGCGACGCGGACCCGCGCGGCGGCCGGGTCGTCGCCGAACGCGTGGCCCGGCAGCACGCCGATGCCGTGCGTGTCGAGCAGGAGCCGGGTGATCTCCGCCGAGCCGCCGAGGCCCAGGTGGCCCAGGTCGGGGTAGAGGTAGAAACCGCCCTGCGGAGCCGGCACGGACGCGCCGATCGCCAGGAACCGGTCGCGGACGGCGTGCGCCACGGTGCCGTGCAGGCGCCCGCTGCGCGTGATGCGCTCGGTCAGCTCGGGCGGATCGGTGAAGGCGTAGACGGCCGCCTCCTGCACCGGCGCGGCCGGCGCGGACCAGATCTCGCTGGCCACGGCGAGCAACCGTCCGCGCAGGTCGTCGGCGCCGTCGGGGAGCCTGGCCACGCCGATCCGCCAGCCGCCCAGCGCCAGGCTCTTGCTGAGCCCGGTCGTGATCAGCGTGCGCTCGGGCGCGAGGTCGGCGGGCGAGGTGTACTCCTGGCCGGGATCGTGCAGCAGATCGCGGTAGATCTCGTCGGAGATGACGTAGAGGTCCAGCTCGCGGGCGACCTCCACCAGCCGGCTGATGGTCCGCCTCGGCGCGAGCATCCCCGTCGGGTTGTCCGGCAGCGTCACCAGCACGGAGCGTACGGTCCTGCCCCGCGCGCGGGCGCCGCGCACGGCCTCGGCCACCAGGTCGGGATCCGGCACGCCGCCCTCGCCCGGCGGCGGGGGCAGCAGGATCGGGCTGGAGCCGACCAGATCGGCCTGCGCCGCGTAGCTGACCCAGCTGGGCATCGTCAGGACGACGTCACCGCCGATCGCCAGCAGCAGCCCGTACAGCAGCGACTTGCTGCCGGGCCCGCAGACGACCTGCTCGGGGTCGGTGATGAGCCCCCGTCGAGTCCAGTAGCCCGCTGCCGCGCCGCGGAGTCCGGCCGCCCCCGCGACCGGCCCGTAGCCGTTGCGATGGGATGCGGCGGCCAGCTGCTCGCGCAGCGCCGGGTGGACGGGCAGACCGGCCTCACCGAAGGCCAGGTTCAGCACGCGTTCCCCGGCGCGTCGTCTTCGCTCGATGTCCTCGTTCGCCGCCAGGGTGGCAGACAGAGTCACAGCCATGTTTGTCACGTTCCCAGGGTGGTTGGATGAAGGCATCAGTACAAGCGAGGCTTGTTGTGGGTAGGCATAAGGAAGTCTGATGCTTGATCTGCGGCGTTTGATGTTGATCTGCGAGTTCGCCCGCCGGGGCAGCATCGCCGGGACCGCCGAATCCCTCGGCTACAGTCCCTCCGCGGTCTCCCAGCAGCTGGCGGCGCTGGAACGCGAGGCGGGCACCTCCCTCATCGACCGGACGGCCAGAAGCGCTGAACTCACCGACGCCGGACGGCGGCTCGTGGCCCACGCGGAACGCATCCTTTCCATGGTCGAAGAGGCGGAATCAGACCTGTCGGCCCACGCGGGGAGTCCCGCCGGGCGCGTCGTGGTCACCGCCTTCCCCACAGCGGCGGTGGCATTCGCCCCGGCGCTCGCCCGCTCCCTCCGCCGCCACACCGAACTCACGCTCCGCCTGCGGCAGAGCCGGTCCGGACGGGGAATGCGCGAGGTGCAATCGGGTGAGGTGGACATCGCCCTGGTCGACGACTGGTACGGGCGAGCCGCCGACAGCGACAACCTGCGCGTCTTCCCGCTGCTGTCCGACCCGCTCGTGCTCGTGGTGCCGCGCAAGCACCGGCTCGCCGACCCGGAAGTGCCGCTCGACCTGCGCGAACTGCGCGACGAGCCGTGGATGGCCACCCCCGACGGCGAGCCGTCCAGGCTGGCGATGGACCGGCTGCTGATGGACGTGGGCGGCACCAAGCCGGTCCCGTGGGAGTTCGAGGGCCTCGGCACGATCCTGTCGCTGGTGGCCAAGGGCATCGGCATCGCCGCCGTGCCCGCGCTGGCGCTGGCCGCCGGGGTGCGCGGGCTGTCGGTGCGCGACTTCCCCGGCAACCCGGTGGCCCGCGAGGTGCTCGCCGTCGCCCGCGCCTCCAGCGTGAACCGGCCCTCGGTCTCGGTCACGCTGCGCGCGATCCACGTCGCGGCCCGGCTCATCGCCGCCGACCTCGCCGCCGTACGGCTCGCGGCCCGGTAGCCTCTGGGGCCATGCCGCCCTCGTACGACATCGAGCACCTGCTGCTGTCCCAGCCGAGCATCCGCACGGTCGCGGGCGTGGACGAGGTGGGCCGGGGCGCCTGGGCGGGCCCGGTCACCGTCTGCGCCGTGGTCGCGGGCGACGGGGAGCCGCCGGCCGCGCTGACCGACTCCAAGCGGCTCACCGCGGCCAGGCGCGAGGCGGTGGCGGCCGAGCTGGAGCCGTGGGCGGCGGGCGTCGGCTTCGGCGAGGCGTCCCACCTGGAGATCGACGAGCTGGGCATGACCGAGGCGCTGCGCAGGGCGGCCAGGCGGGCGCTGGAGGCGCTGCCGGTCAGGCCCGACGCGGTGATCCTCGACGGCAAGCACGACTACATCGGCCCGCCCTGGCGGGTGCGGCTGGAGGTCAGGGGCGACGCGGCCAGCGTGTCGGTGGCCGCCGCGTCGGTGCTGGCCAAGGTCCGCAGGGACGCTCACATGGCGGCGATCGGGTTCGCGGAGTACGGGTTCGCGGAGAGCGCCGGCTACCCGTCGCCGCTCCACCAGGAGGCGCTGGCCCGGCTCGGGCCGACACCGCATCACCGGCTTTCCTGGTCGTACCTCGACGACCTGCCCGCGTGGCGGCACCTGAAGCGACACCGGGATCCAGCCGTGGGGGAGGGGCAGGTCAGCCTCTTCGGCTGACATCATCGGAGAGGTGCGCATCGGCATCTTCCTCATCGCGGCCGGCTTTCCCGGCCGCGAGCCAGGGCAGGTCCTGGCCGACACCGTCGACCTGATCGTGGCCGCGGAGCGGGCCGGGTTCGACGAGGCGTGGATCGCCGAACACCACTTCATGTCCTACGGCGTCTGCCCGTCGCCCACCACGCTGGCGGCGGTGGCGACCGGCAGGACCTCGCGCATCGGCCTCGGCACCGCGGTGAGCGTGCTGTCCACGCAGCACCCGATCGCGCTGGCCGAGCAGGCGGCGATGCTCCACCACCTGTCGGGCGGCCGGTTCACGCTGGGCGTCGGCAGGGGCGGGCCGTGGGTGGACCTGGAGGTGTTCGGCACCGGGCCGGCGCGGTTCGAGCGCGGCTTCCCCGAGGCGCTGGACCTGCTCACCGCCGCGCTGTCGGGCGGGCCGGTCAAGGCCGGCGGCGAGTTCTTCGCCTTCCGCGAGGTGAACCTGGTGCCCGCGGCCCGGATGCGGCCCGTCGTGGCCTGCACGTCCGGGGCGACGGCCGCGCTGGCGGCCGACCGGGGCCTGCCGATGCTGCTCGGCATGCACGTCGGGGACGCGGAGAAGGCCGCCATGGTCAGCGACTACGCTCGGCGAGCCGAGGGCACGGGCCACGCCGGGGCGGGCCAGGGGCACGTGGCGGCGGCGGTGGCGCACGTCGCCGACAGCACGCCGGAGGCGGTCGGGGAGCTGAAGCGGGCGATGCCCGCCTGGCTGGAGCCGGGGCTCGCCGGTTACGTGCCGGTGGACGGCCGGCCGCGCCCGCCCAGGGACGTCGGCGCGTACGTGGACCTCCTCACCCGCATCCACCCGGTCGGTTCACCGGAGCTCTGCGTGGAACGGCTGACCCGCACGGCCGAGGCGACCGGCGTCGAGAGGTTCCTGCTCATGGTGGAGGGCGCGGGAGACCGGGAGCGGGTGGTGGAGAACGTCCGGCGGCTGGGCGCTGAGGTGCTGCCGCGCCTCCGGTAGGCGGGTCGCCCACCGGAGGCGCGCGGAGCTAGCAGTCGACGAGCTCCGGCTTCTGGTTGAGGATCTGCGCGCGGGGCGTGACGAACTCGCGCAGCGCCTCGCCGGCGGACGGCGCGAACACGGCCACCCGGTGGCAGTTCTGGAAGGCGAGGCGAACGCCGAAGTGACGCTCCAGGGCACCGCGCATGGCATCGCTGGCCAGGCAGCGCAGGAGCTCCCCGCGCGCCTGCTCGTCCGGCGGCGGCACCTGGTTGTCGGCGAACTCGGCTCCGGTCTTGTCTCGCTGCTCGACCAGCTCGCTGATCACCGACCAGGCGTAGGGCAGGGAGTCGCGCACGCAGGCCACGAAGGCCGCGTCGTCGACGTCGCCCGCGCGGGCCCGGTCGAGCAGATCGTTCGGAACGGTCAGCGACATGCTGTCTCCTTTCAGAAGAACATCGCCTTTTGACGCTAGGTGGGCATCTGGAAACGCTCCAGATGGCTGGAGGGGGACAGTCGTGTGGTCAGGGCCCGTAGACGAACTCGGGGTCGATCTGACCGGTGAGGTCGACGCCGGTCTTGGCGTTGGCCCACGCTCTGGCGTTGCGCAGGTGGAACTCGGCCGCCTGCCTGCCGAACCGCGCCCAGTCCTTCTCCTGCTCGTCGAGGTGCTTGAGCAGCACGGCGAGCGCGTCGGAGTTGGCCGGCTCCAGGTCGTCGAGGGCGAACGGCCGGCCCTGCTCCATCGCGCGCACGGCCGCGGAGTGTTCCATCCAGGTGAGCAGGCCGGAGCCGACGTGCTCGCGCAGGAAGTCGACGTCGGACGGGCCGTGCACCTTGTTGCCGACGACGGCCAGCGCCACGCCGTAGTCGGCGGCGTAGTCGCGGTACTGCCGGTAGACGCCCACGCCCTGGCGGGTCGGCTCGGCGACCAGGAAGGTCAGGTCGAAGCGGGTGAACAGGCCGGAGGCGAACGAGTCGGAACCGGCCGTCATGTCGACCACCACGTACTCGCCGGGGCCGTCGACCAGGTGGTTGAGCAGCAGCTCGACCGCGCCGACCTTGGAGTGGTAGCAGGCGACGCCCAGGTCGTCCTCCTCGAACGGGCCGGTGGCCATGAGCCTGATGCCCTCGGAGGTGGTGACCGCGTGCTCGTAGGCGGCGAGCTCGCGGAAGCGCAGCAGCCGGGAGCCGCGGCCGGGCGGGGTGGTCTTGACCATGGCGTCGGCCGACGGGATGCGCGGGTTGTCGCCGCGCAGCAGATCCTTGATCTCGCCGAGGTGGGCGCCCAGCGGCTCGGGCGGCCGGTCGAGGCCCAGCACCAGCGCCAGGTGCTGGTTGATGTCGGCGTCGACGGCGACCACCGGGGCTCCCCGGCTCGCCACGTATCTCGCGAACAGCGCCGACAGCGTGGTCTTGCCACTGCCGCCCTTGCCGACGAAGGCCACTCTCACGGTTTGTCCCTCCTGATCACGATTATGAAAACCGTTTCCACTGTCGCGTCCTCATCATGCCACAGGAGCCGGTGCCGGGAGTGGCGATCGAGCGTCATGTCGGGCCGGTGACATGCGGAAAGAGTGTCGATATGACCGCGATATGGCGTAATGCTCGGAAAAGCCGGTGCAGACGGTGTAACTTCCGCTGTGGTCCGGATGCCGGGGGGATCCCGGTGTGAGCGCGCCCGCACGCGCAAGAGGCCAGGTCAGGATCGCTCGATGTATGCGTCCACGAGGAGCGGGCAGCAAGCAGCCGGGCCGAATCATGCCGGGAGTTGAGCATGGGCGAGGAGACAGCGCTGAGCTGCCCCATCACCGCTGACCTTGGCCTGCTTCGTGAGCACGTGCGCGCCTTCGCCAGCGCGGAAGGGCTGTCCGGCTCGCGGCTGGACGACCTGGTGATCGCCGTCAACGAGGCGGCCGACAACGTGCTCGAACACGGCGGCGGGTCCGGCAGGCTGGACGCCTGGGCCGACGACCGGGGCATCTGGATCGACGTGGCCGACTCGGCGGGCACGCTGACGGCCGGCGACCTCTACCGGCAGGGCGCCGACCCGCCTCCGGCGGCGTCGCGGGGTTACGGTCTCTGGATCATCCGCAGGCTCTGCGACGAGGTCGTCGTCGAACGGTCCGGCGACCGTTCCCTGCTGCGCATGCACGTCGCCTACCCCGTGCCGCGCGAGGCCGCGGGCGAGACGAAGACGGCCGGCGCGGGCGCGCCGCCGGGAGCGCCCCTGGCCTGACCGTCAGCCGCAGGTCTTGTCGAGGGTCACCGGGCCCTCGGGGGACGCGGTCGGGCGGGCCGCCTGGGCGGCGGGCGCGGGCGTGCGCGGCACCGGGGAGAGCGCCTCGTTGACCTTGTGCCTGATGAACCGCCAGTCCGGGTAGGCGGTGTTGATCAGCGGGGGGACGAAGTTGAGACTCTTGATCGGGTTGTCGCGGACCTTCTGCGCCAGCTCGACCAGGGCGGGGAGCAGGTCCTGCGGGACGTCCGTGGAGATCGCCCGCTTGGTGGCCGTGGCCAGGCCGTCGAAGCTGTTGAGCAGCGTGACCGGGTCGGCCTGCCTGGCCACCGCGTTGATCAGGCACTTCTGGCGGCCCATGCGCACGTAGTCGTCGCTGTCGGTGCGGGAGCGGCCGTACCAGAGCGCCTCCTCGCCGCTCAGCCGGCGGGTGCCCGCCGGTAGCAGGCCCTCGCGGTACTTGCCGTACACGATCGGCTCCTCGACGGTGATCCGCACACCGCCCACGGCGTCGATCATCTCGGCGAAGCCCTTCATGTCGACCATGGCGTAGTAGCGGACCGGGATGCCGAGCACGCCGCCGACCGTCTCCTTCAGCAGGGCTGGGCCGCGTTGCCCGTCCGGCACGCCCGGCACCACCTCCGGATGGTTCTCGGCGTACTGGAAGACCTCGTTGAGCAGGCCGTGGGAGTCCAGGCCGTCGCCGGTGAAGCCGTAGGGGAACCTGGCGCGGGCCGGGCCCGCGGGCATCGGCACCTCCTCCAGGTTGCGCGGCAGGCCGAGCAGCGTGGTCGCGCCGGTCGCGGTGTCCACGCTGGCCACGGTCATGCTGTCGGTGCGCACCCCGGGCCGGTTCGGCGCCGAGTCGGCCCCGATGAGCAGGAAGTTCACCCGCTGCGTGCCGCTCCACGGGTCGTCGGCCACGACCGGGCCCATGTTGCCGGCGAACAGGTGGTGCACCAGGTCGCGCGACACGTACGCCATCCGCGCCGCGTACGCGGTCGGGGCCAGCACCAGCGCGCACAGGGAGACGGCCAGGCCGGCGGCCAGGGCGCGGCCCGGCATGCCCGACGCGGCGGGCCGTACCAGCATGTACGACCAGATGATCACGGCCGTCCAGGCGATCGCGACGGCGGCCAGGATGAGCGCCAGCCCGGTCATCCACCCCGGCTGGACGGCCAGCGACAGCAACTGGGTGCTGAACGCGGTGAACACCGTAAGGATCGCGGCGATCAGTACGATCTGCACCGACATGAGCACGAATGCGGTGCGATGCCGCTGCGTCGCCAGATGAGCGACGCCCCACAACAGAGCGGACCCCAGGGTCAGCCCGAGGCTGGAACCGAGTCCGAAGCCGCGCTTCCTACCTCTCATGCCTGGTCAAACCCCCTGGTGTCCGCAGATCTCTCCAACGCTAATGAGCTTTGCGGCCGATTGACCTCACCTGATGACACGAAACACCAAACATGGGGTCAAGAGATTCTTTGCGTTATAACGTCCATGTGGGTGATGGACGCGGAAAGTACGGTTTGGACGCACCCTGGGCGTTGACCGGTCTCATGCTCGGGACGGTCCTGCTGGTCGCGCTGGCGGCCGTCTCGTTCGTCACCGGGATCCTCGTCACTGGTGTGGTCTTCACCAGCGGCGCCGTCTACACGCTCGCCAGCGCCGCCAGCCACCTCTACACCACCCGGCGCGGCAGGTTCGCCGTGTGGGGCGAGGAGCTGGACCGGCTCGAAGGCGGCGAGGACGTGCTGGACCTCGGCTGCGGGCGCGGCGCCGTGCTCCTGCTCGCCGCCCGGCGGCTGTCGTCAGGCCGGGCCGCCGGCGTGGACCCGTGGCGCTCCACCAGCGAGCCGCTCACCAGGGCCAACGCCGAGGCCGAAGGCGTCTCGGAACGCGTCGACCTGGTCACCGCCGACCTGCACGAGCTGCCGTTCGGCGACGAGCGGTTCGACGTCGTCGTGTCCGCGCTCGCCCTGCACCGCGTCCCCGGCGCCGCCGGGCGCGAGCAGGCCCTGCGCGAGGCGTACCGGGTGCTGCGCCCCGGCGGGCTGCTGCTCGTCGCGGACGTCAGGCACGTGCCCGCGTACGAGGCCGTCCTGCGCGGGCTCGGCGCGCGCGACGTGCACAGCCGCGACCTGGGCCGGCGGTACTGGTACGGCGGGCCGTGGGCGAGGACCCGCATGGTGGAGGCGCTGAAGGTTTGAGCGCCGGTCGCCGGGTAACCCGAGGTGCTCATGAGCGATGTCGAGACCGGCACGATCACCACCAAGGTTCCGGCGCGCCTGGACCGGCTGCCCTGGTCCCGCTGGCACTGGATGATCGTCATCGGCCTCGGCACCGTCTGGATCCTCGACGGGCTCGAAGTCACCATCGTCGGCAACCTGTCCGCCCAGCTCGCCAAGCCCGGCAGCGGCCTGGACATCTCCCAGGAACAGGTCGCCGGCCTCGCCGCCGCGCTCTACGTCGCCGGAGCCTGCTCGGGGGCGCTGTTCTTCGGATGGCTGACCGACAGGTTCGGCAGGAAGAAACTGTTCATCATCACGCTGCTCGTCTACCTGGCGGCCACGCTGGCCACCGCGTTCTCGTTCAGCGTGTGGTGGTTCTTCCTGTTCCGCTTCCTGACCGGGTTCGGGATCGGGGGCGAGTACGCGGCCATCAACTCCGCGATCGACGAGCTCATCCCCAGCAGGCACCGCGGCCGGATCGACATCCTCATCAACGGCAGCTACTGGCTCGGCGCCGCCGGAGGCGCCCTGCTGACCGTGCCGCTGCTGAACAACCTGCCCGTCAACATCGGCTGGCGGGTCGCCTTCGGGCTGGGCGTGGTTCTCGGGCTGGCCATCCTGCTCGTGCGCAGGCACGTACCGGAGAGCCCGCGCTGGCTCTTCATCCACGGGCGCGGCGACGAGGCGGAGAAGATCGTCCAGGGGGTCGAGCGCGAGGTCGAGAAGGAGGTCGGCGCCGCCTTGCCCGAGCCCCGGCAGGCCATCACCATCCACACGCGCAAGTCGATCGGGTTCATCCGGATCGCGCACACCATGGTCGCCCTCTACCCCACGCGGACCGTCCTGGGGCTGTCGCTCTTCATCGGGCAGGCGTTCCTCTACAACGCGATCACCTTCGGGTACGCGCAGATCCTGTCGACGTTCTACGAGATCGACACGCACACCGGCTACTACTTCGCCGTCATCGCGGTCGGCAACTTCCTCGGGCCGCTGCTGCTGGGCAGGCTCTTCGACACCGTCGGCCGGGTTCCGATGATCTCGGCGACCTATGTGGGGTCGGGGGTGCTGCTGCTGGGGACCGCGTGGCTGTTCAACGAGGGGATGCTGACCGCTGTGACGCTCACGGCCTGCTGGTCGGCGGTGCTCTTCGTGGCCTCGGCGGGGGCCAGCTCGGCCTATCTGACGGTGAGCGAGATCTTCCCGATGGAGACCAGGGCGATGGCCATCGCGTTCTTCTTCGCCATCGGCACGGCGGCGGGCGGCATCGCCGGGCCGCTCATCTTCGCCAAGCTGGTGTCGAGCGGGGTGCCGGGGGACACGGCGCTGGCCTTCGCCATCGGGGCCATCCTCATGATCCTGGCGGGGATCGTGGAGATGATCTTCGGGGTGAAGGCGGAACGGCGCGGCCTCGAAGACATCGCCGCCCCGCTCTCCACCGCCTCCCCGTCCTGATCAGTTCGGCAGTGCCGCCGTGAGGTCCACCTCGACGAGCTGCCCTGAGAAGCCGAGCTGGGCGACGCCGAGGAGGGTGCTGGCGGTGGTGAAGGCCGGTGCGATCACCGAGTCGTTGAGACGCCGCCAGGCGGAGCCGAGCACGGAGCTGTCACCGCTGACCACGTAGATCACGGATCGTACGACGTGCTCCGGCCGGGCGCCGGCCGCGGCGAGGGCGGCGAGGGCGTTGGCCGCGACCTGGTCGATCTGGGCGTCCAGGTCTCCGGGGCCGACGATGGCGCCGGTCTGGTCGAGCGGGCACTGGCCCGCGAGGAACGCCGTTCGGCCGGCTTCCACGATGGTGACGTGGTGGTAGCCGGGGGTCTTATGTAGTTCGTCGGGATTGATGCGCTTCATCATAGATGCTTGAGTCTGGCCGGATCCCGGCTCGTCCGCACCGCAATATCGCGCCGCCTGCCCCCGCCCGCGTGGCGCGGGTGCGGGCGGGGGCTGGGCGCGTCAGCAGAGACGGTTCCAGTCGATCGCCTTGCCGGCGGCGGCCTTGATCAAGCGGCACGCGATCGCGGCCAGCCCGCCCGTGTAGCCGCCGACGATGGTGCAGACCGCCATGCCGAACAGCTGGTAGACCGCGTACACGGCCCGGGCCTTCCAGCAGTTCAGCGCCGCGATGGCCACGTCGTCCCGCGGTACGGCGGGTGACGGGGGTATCGCCTCGATCTGCTCGGCGCTGAGCCCGGCCGCCAGCTCGTCCAGCAGGGCTTCGGCGCCGTCGCCGAACTGCGCCAGGACCTCGGTCACGGCCGGGTTCTCCCGCAGTGCCGCCTTCTTGTCTTCCTCGGTGTGGAGTGTCATGTCGTTCTCCCCGGTGTGGTGGTGTCAGGCGCCGGTCGGCGCCTCGGCACTCAGGTAAGCCGGGCGGCGGGGGTGTCCAACAGCGCGTCGGACGGACTCGGCCGGACTCGATCGCGCCGGGACGTCCGGCGGTCGGCATCGGACGCTCTCGGTAATTGCTCGTACACTTGGAGTCACTTGGTGGACATCCCTTGGTCGGGAGAGGGCAAGGTTCTGCGCGACGATGAACGAGAACCCCAAAGAGGGCCCAGATCTTCGGTCTGTCGATCAGGCGCTGGAACGGGTGGGCTCTCACGCGGAGCTGGTGAGGGTGCTGGCCGAGCAGTTCGCCAGGGCCGACGTTTCGCTGCGCGAGCTGGAGTCGCGGGCCGACCGGGCGGGCGGGGCCCGGCTTCCCCGGGCGACGTGCGCCGACATGCTGGCCGGGCGGCGTTTCCCCAAGAAGGCGGTGATGCTGGCGTTCCTCCGCGCCTGCCGGGTGCCCGAGCAGCAGATCCCGGCGTGGGAACGGGCGTGGGAGCGGGTGCGGATCACCCGGATGGCCATCGGGGAGGACCGCGAACCTCCCGGCGGCGCGCCGCTCGCGGATCAGGGGACCGCCGAGGCGGTGACGGTTCGCGGGTCCGGAGGAAGCCGGCAGCGGGCCGTCCTGCTCGCCGCGCTCGTGGCGGTCGTGGTCTCGGGCGCCGTCATCGCCCTGTCGGTCAGGTCCCGCCACGGCGTGCCCGAAGACCTGCCCGTCCGCACCATGGACCCCGGCCACCTCGTCACCGACGACGGCCGCGCGTTCCCCCGCGGCGGGTGGAGCCGGTTCACCGTGACCGTCGACCCCGACCACACCGCCGTACGGCTGATCCGCCGCCTGGACGTGGGCGTCGCCCTGCAGCACGCCACCATCACGGTGAACGGCCGGCCGGCGGCGGAATGGCGGCCACTGCTCAGCGAGAGCACCTACAAGTGGCGGGACCAGGTCGTCGAGCTGCCACCGGAGCTGACCACCGGGCGGAGCTCGCTCACCATCGTCAACACCTCGGTGTCCTCATCGGGCTTCAACGAGTTCTACTACACCGTTGAGCAGCAGGTGGACGGCGTCTGGTCGATCAGTGACGAGGTCGACATCGGCCGCGAGCACCCGGCCGGCGAAGCTGAGCACGCCTACCGCAACGTCGGCGAGGACTGGGCCGACACCCAGACCTTCGCCTACCCGCCCCGCAAGGAGGACTGGCGCGTTCGGTGAGCTGTTGATGAGAGTCTTCCCCGGCGCCCTGGCGACGACATCGATTCCGTCGACCAAGACGACATCCGTGTCGCACTTGAATCGCTCCGGGTCGGCAAGAGCCCTCGCCTGCATTGGCGTGACGAGCCCGTCAAGCGGCAGTTCGCCATAGCCCAGCGGCTCACAGAGATGCCCATCCACGGAATCGTCACGATCTACATCCACGATCGCGCAGTTCGCACCGAACGCGCGCGCCGCCGATGTCTCGAACGGCTTCTCGGCGAAGTCAGCCTGGCGGGGTGCTCCGAGGTTGTCATCGAAGCTCGTTCCGCCGAACAGGATCACCTCGATCGGGGCCTCCTACGGGTATGCGTCGCGCGCGAACCCTTCCCCACGACTTGGTGGTCAGACGGCAGCCAGCCGTCAGCGAGCCGCTTCTGTGGGCGGCAGCCCCCATCGTGCCTTACGGAGGGTGATTGGGCAAGACGCGCGAGTCACGTGAGCCGTTCGGGGTACGCGTCCCATCCAACTGGACCATCGTGACCAACTCCGACGTGTGAGCGTTCTGCCGGAGGTCACGTGGTCGGCCTGCCGATGGGTTGGTGAGCGTTCTGCCGGTGACTGTGAAAGCGCACTGCCGCCGTCTTCCCGGACGACAGCGCGAGGGCTTGCCCTCGCGCGAAGAGGGCCGGAGGCCCGGGAAGCACGCCGAGCTTGCGAGGGGCGCGGAGCGCCTGGTTGGGCGAGCCCTTTGGTACGGGCGGAGCTCCGTTGGAGCCGCCGCTAGGTGATGGTTCGGCGGAAGACGACGGTGGCTGTGAAGCGGTCGTGGTGGTCCGGGTCCGGTTGGACCTTGGCGCTGACGACGTGGACCTCCGCGTCGCTGCCGAAGAACCGTTCCGCCAGGGGATAGGCGGCCGCTTCGATGGCCGCCGGGGTCCGTTCGGTGACCGTCACCGAAAGTTCGAAGGGAAAGGGGTCTGTCTTGTGCATGTCACCTGCCCTGGGTGCTGGCGCCCGCGCGCGTTCTCCAGCTACCCACGCGATCGAGCCTGACACGGTGTCAGGAATTAGACCAGGATGGAGGCTATGACGGGCATGGTGGATCGGCTGGACGCCGTACTGAACGCCGGGGAGGCGCCCGGTCTGCACGGGATCGTGGTGGTCCAGCGCGGCGAGCGGGTGCTGGAGCGGTACGGCGCGGGGCAGGACTTCCGGCTGGGCGACCCGCTGGGGCACGTCACGTTCGACGCCGGCACGCCGCACGACGTGCGGTCCATCACCAAGAGCGTGGTGGCGCTGCTGTACGGGATCGCGCTGGAGAGCGGCCTGGTGCCGGATCCGGGCGAGCGGCTCCTCGACCAGTTCCCCGCGTATAGGGACCTGGCGGACGCGGCTCTCACCGTCGAGCACGCGCTCACCATGACCCTCGGCCTCGAATGGGACGAGAGCGTGCCGTACACCAGCGCCGCCAACAGCGAGATCGCGATGGAGGAGGCCCCCGACCGCTACCGCTACGTCCTGGAGCGCCCGATCGTCGAGGAGCCGGGCACGCGGTGGTCGTACTGCGGCGGGGCGACGGCGCTGCTGGGCGGGATCATCGCCCGGGGCGCGGGCAGGCCGCTGGACGAGTACGCGAGGCAGGTGTTGTTCGAGCCGCTGGGCATCGGCGCGTTCGAGTGGACGAAAGGGGCGGACGGGGTGCCGCTGGCGGCGGCGGGGCTGCGCCTGACGCCCCGTGACCTGGCGGCGATCGGCGTGATGGTGCTGCGCGGGGGCGACGGCGTGGTGCCGGAGGGCTGGCTACGGGAGGCGCTCCGGCCGCGGGTGCCGATCGACGGGGACCGCCACTACGGCTATCACTGGTACGTGGAGACGGGCGCGACGCCGGCCGTGAGCGCCTCAGGAAACGGGGGCCAGCGGCTGCTCGTGATCCCGTCGCGGGACCTGGTGGTGGCGGTCACGGCCGGCGACTACGACGTCTTCGACCGGCCCGGCACCGCGGCCGTGCTGGACGCCGTACTCAGAGACTGAGGCCGGCGAGGGCCTCGTGGAAGGCGGCGATGGCCGCCTGGATCGCCGGATGCTCTCCGTACCCCCGCCTGAAGGCCGCGAGCGTGCGGCGGTGCAGGGGGAGCGGGGTGAGCCGCACCCCGGACGGCGGGGAGAGGGCCGCGAGGCGGGGCACCAGCGCCACGCCCTGCCCGGCCGCCGCGAACGACAGCACGGTGTCGAAGTCGTCGATGTGGTGGCGCACGTCCGGCTCGAACCCGGCCGCCTGGCAGGCCCTGATCGTCATCGTGTGGCACAGGGTGCCGGGCGTGCCGGCGATCCACGGGTCGCCGGCGGCCGCGGCGATGGCGGGCCGGTCGGTGAGGTACATGGGCTCGGCGAAGAGCGGCTCGGTCTCCAGGGCGTCGTCGGTGACCGGCGGCACGAAGTCGTACTCGTGCACGAGCGCGACGTCGAGCTCCCCGGCGCGCAGGGCGGCGGAGACGTCGGCGGGGTCGATCTCGGAGATCATCGGCACCAGCCCCGGGTGGGCGGCGGCGAGCGTGGCGAGCGCGGGCGGCAGCAGGACGCGGGCCGCGGTGGGGAACGCGCCGACGCGCAGCGGGCCGGACGGTCCGCCCCGGACGGCGGCCAGGGCGGCGGAGGCGCGTTCGAGCTGTTCGAGCACGGCCTGGGCGTGCTCGACGAGCAGGCGGCCCGCCGGGGTGAGCGTCACGGTGCGGCCGGTGCGTTGGAGCAGCGGCACGCCCGCCTCCCGCTCCAGCGCGCTGAGTTGCTGGGAGACCGCCGACGGGGTGAAAGCGGCGGCCTCGGCGACGGCCGCGATGGTGCCGCGCCGGGACAGTTCGCGCAGGAGGTGGAGCTTGCGAGGGTCGAGCATCAGCTCATCTTACGATGCAGCTTAGGAAACGTCGCTGGACCTTACGTGTCCTTCCGGGCCAGGCTGGAGACATGTTCACAGGCATCCATGTACCGCTGATCACTCCGTACGGACCGGACGGCGAGGTGGCGTTCGACGCGCTCGGCAAGCTGGCCGACCACGTGCTCGGCCAGGGCGCCTCGGGGCTGGTCGCGCTGGGCACGACGGGAGAGGTCGCGGCCCTGACGCCGGACGAGCGGAGCCGGGTGATCGAGACCAGCGCGGCCGCCTGCCGGGAGCGCGGCGTGCCGCTGACCGTCGGGGTCGCCGGCAACGACACCCGCTCGGTCGGGCAGGCGCTGAAGGAGCTGCCCGGCGGGGTGGACGCGGCGCTCGTCACCGTGCCGTACTTCCTGCGGCCGTCGGAGCGCGGGGTGATCGCGCACTTCGAGGCGCTGGCCGAGGAGACGCCGGTGCCGCTGGTCATCTACCACATCCCCTACCGGACCGGGCAGGCCGTGAGCGCGGCGACCCTGCGGCGGCTCGGCGCCCATCCGCGCGTGGCCGCCGTCAAGTACGCGGCGGGGGGCGTCGACCAGGACGCGGTGGACCTGCTCGGGGACCTGCCGGACGGGTTCGACGTGTTGGGCGGGGACGACGCGTTCATCTCGCCGCTGCTCGCCCTCGGCGCGTCCGGCGGCATCCTGGCCTCCGCGCACCTGGCCACGGACGCGTTCGCGGAGCTGGTCACGGCCTGGCATGCGGGCGACGTGACCAGGGCCAGGGCGCTGGGGCACCGGCTGGCCCGGCTGTCGGCCGCGCTGTTCGCCGAGCCGAACCCGACGGTGATCAAGGGCGTGCTGCACGCCCGCGGTCTCATCCCCACCCCCGACGTGCGGCTGCCGCTGCTTCCCGCGAGCGCGGAGTCGGTGTCACAGGCTGACCTGGTGACGGTACATCCAGGCGAGTGACTCCTGGTTCGCCTGGCGCTTGAGGATGATCGGCAGCAGCGCGTCCCTGAAGATGCGGCCGACCGGCCCGGCGGCCTTGCTGTTGCTGATCCTCCTGGCGTAGGCGACCACCCGCTCGGCGCGCTCGCGCCGCTCGCTCTCGTACCGGCCGAACGCCTCCCGGTGGCCGGCGGAGTCGCGCAGGCAGCGGGCGAGCACCACGGCGTCCTCGATGGCCTGCGACGCGCCCTGCCCCGAACTGGGGGAGGTGGCGTGCGCGGCGTCGCCGATGAGCACCACCCTGCCGCGGTGCCACACGGGCACCGGCGGCAGGTCGTGGATGGGGAGCACCTGGCCCAGATCGGCGCGCCGGACCAGGCCGGCGGCGATGCCGGCGTCGTCCGCGAACGCCTCCTCCAGCACCGGCCGCCAGTCCGCCGGCTCGTCGCCGAGGGCGCGAGGCAGGTTCGCGAACCACCACGTCTCGCCGTCGCCGGTCACCGTGTAGCCGAAGAACGCGCGCCTGCCGAACATCATGTGGTAGACGCCGGGTTCGCCGGTGATGTTCGGGTCCTTGATGATGCCGCCGCAGTTGTACAGGCCGGTGTAGCGCGGTTCGGGCGCCTCGGGGTCGAGCAGCCGCCGGGTGCGCGAGTGCACGCCGTCGGCCGCGATCAGCAGGTCGCCGGTCGCGCTCGTGCCGTCCTCGTACCGGGCCACCACCTGGGAGCCGGTGTCGTCGAAGGAGACCATGCGCCTGCCGTAGGCGATCGGGACGCCCCGTGCGGCGGCGGCGTCCCGCAGGATCCGGTACAGGTCCGAGCGCAGGATCGTGTGGCTCACCGTGCCGTCGTCCAGCGCCATCCCGTTGGGCACCCGGCCCAGGCGCTTGCCCGTGCCGCTCCACATGACCATGTCGGGGGTGGGGATGCCGGCGCGCGCCACCTCGTGGTGCAGCCCGAGCACGCGCAGCGCGGCCATCCCGTTGGAGGCGACGTTGAGGAACGCGCCCACGCCCTCGGCGCCGGCGTCGTACGCCTCGTGGATGTCGGCGTCGATGCCCACCTCGCGCAGCGCCATGGCGATGGCGGGGCCGCCGATCCCGCACCCTGTGATGAGAGCCTTCATCGTGATAACCTTTCGTTCGTCCGAACGAAATATATGCCGAGGCGGGGTCGTATGGCCACAGATGTTTCGGATCGCCGAAAGAAATTGCTCGACGCCCTGACCACGGCCGGGCGGGAGAACAGCAACGCCGCCGTCATGTACCACACGGCCATGGGCGAGCGGCTGGGCCTCGGCATGAGCGAAGAGAAGACCATCGACCTGCTGCAACGCCTCGGCCCGCTGACGGCGGGGGAGATCTGCCGGCACACCGGCCTGGCCCCCGCCACCGTCAGCAACCTGATCGACCGCCTGGAGGCCAAAGGGCTGGCGCGGCGGGCCCGCCACCCCATGGACCGGCGCCGCGTCATCGTGGAGGTCGACTGGGAGCGGCTGGCCGGCTTCGACGAGCTGTTCGCGCCGCTGGTGACCGGCCTGGCCGGCCTGTACGAGCGCTACACCGACGAGCAGCTGGAGCTCATCCTCGACTTCCTCGGCCGGGCCACGGCCATCCAGCGCGACGCCACCGCCGCCCTGACCCGGCAGGAAACCTGACCCGTCAGCGGTTCCTGATCGCCGAGCCCACGTCGCGGACCTGGTCGGCCAGCAGGCCCAGCGCGCCGACCGCCCGGCCCATCGGGTCGTCGGCGTCGCCGCCCAGCGCCTTGTCCCGCAGGTAGGCGGCCTTGATCTCAGCCCAGCGGGCCGCCTGCTCAGGGCTGAGGCGGCCGCGCAGCTCCGCCAGCTTGAGCAGGTTCGCCTCCGCGTCCGCGGTGAGCGTCTGCGCCTCGCCCAGGTAGTGGTCGTCGACGAGCGCCTCCAGCTCGTCGTCGTTCATCGCCGGGACGATCCGCTCGGCCAGCTTGTTCATGTTCCGGTACGAGCCCTGCAGCCGGTACGGCGGCTCGGTGCGCGAGGAGTCGGCCTGGGCGGCGGAGGCGATGTAGGCCCGGTTGTTGGCCAGCACCACCTCCTGCACCCGCACCAGCTTGCGCAGCACGCTGAGCAACTGGTCCAGCTCGGGCTTGGTGTACGGGTGCTTCAACTGGTCGGGCCGTACCGAGGCGTCGCCCCTGGCCAGCCGCACCAGCAGCTCCACGTCCGACCGGTCGCGGGCCGACAGCGGCGCGAGCACCGGGTTGGACGTGAGCGCGTTGTCGACGTAGCTGAGCGCGAACAGGTCGTCCCGGCCCGACAGCACGTCACCCAGGTTCCACACGTCGGCCCGGTTGGCGAGCATGTCCGGGATCCGGAAACGCTGCCCCGACTCGGTGTACGGGTTGCCGGCCATGCACACGGCGAACCGCTTGCCGCGCAGGTCGTAGGTGCGGGTGCGGCCGTTCCAGACGCCCTCGATGCGCCGCTGCGCGTCACAGAGCGAGATGAACTTCTGCAGCAGCTCGGGCGAGGTGTGCTGGATGTCGTCCAGGTACAGCAGCGTGTTGTTGCCCGCCTCCAGCGCGAACGAGATCTTCTCCACCTCCTGCCTGGCGGTCGCGTTGGGCGCCTCGGCCGGGTCCAGCGAGGTCACGTCGTGCCCCAGCGCGGGCCCGTTCACCTTGACGAACAGCAGCCCGAGCCGGCTGGCCACGTACTCCATCAGCGTCGTCTTGCCGTAGCCGGGCGGCGAGATGAGCAGCAGCAGGCCCATCTGGTCGGTGCGCTTGCCCTCGCCCGTCGAGCCGAGCTGCTTGGCCAGGTTGTCGCCGATCAGCGGCAGGTACACCTCGTCGAGCAGCCGGTTGCGCACGAACGCGCTCATCACCTTGGGCTTGTACTCCTCCAGCCGCAGCCGCTCCCGCTCGGCGGCCACCAGCTCGGTGCGCCGCTTCTGGTACGCGCGAAAGCCCGGCACCCGCTCGGCCGCGAACCGCCGGGTCCTGGCCAGCAGCTCGTCCAGCCGGATCTCCAGCTTCCTGCCGGCGATCCGCGGGTGCGAGCCGAGCAGGCCCTCCACGGTGGCGGTGACGGTGGCGCCGGAGTCGTGCCTGGGCAGGTCGCACAGCTGCACGGCGACGGCTTCGGCCAGCTCGGGCCCCTGCGCGTACGCGCCGAGCCAGGCACGGGCGAGCTGCACCTGCTCCGGCAGGGCGACCGCCTTGAGGTCGGACTCGAACTCGCGTGTCCTGGCCGGCCCGAGCGTGTGGTGGAACCCCTCCAGCAGGTCGCGGGCCGCCTTGCCGGTGACAAACCCGGCAGGCTTGCCGGCCAGCTCCTCCACCAGATACTCACCGGCGAGCGCGGCGTCGGTGTCGGGCAGACCGGCCGTCGCCAGGAAGGCGGCGATCAGCGCGCCCAGCTCGGCGGAGAGCGTGGCGAGCGCGGGCCCGGGGCCGAACACCTCGCGGGCCCGCACCAGCGACACGGCCCTGGTGGCCAATGTTTTACGTGAAACCTCGTCCACGCCGTGCGCCCAGAAGAGCTGGGCCGCGGCCCGCGCCTCGGGCGGGTACCGCAGCAGGCCCGCGCCGTCGCGCAGCCGGATCAGCGCGTCGAGGATCGCGGCGGCGTCGTGGTCGTGCACGCCCCGCTCGTAGCCCTCGTCGTAGCGGGCCGCGGCGGCCTCCCGGACCAGGCGGTCCAGGTCGTCGCCCGGCGTGACCCGGTCGAGCAGCGAGGCCGCCAGATACTCGGCCCGGTAGACCTCGGGCGTCTCCGACACCAGCAGCTGTTCCCAGAAGGGCCGGGTGTCGGCGAACGAGGCCGGCGCCGGCGACCGGAAGTCGGTGCCGGTGATGGCCAGCTGCATCTCCTGGTCATGAGGCACCAGCGTGAGGTCGACGGGCTGGGTGTTCACCGCGAACCGGTGACGGCCCAGCCTGATCGTCTCGCCGCCGTCCGCGAACAGGTCGAGCCGGTCGCGCAGCGCCCGCCCGGCCTCCTGCTGCGCCGCCTTGACCCGCCCGTCCAGCTCCTCGGCCCGTACGGAGTCGCCGAGCTCGCGCAGCTCGGCCGCCACCGAGCGGAGCTTGGTCACCATCTGGTCGGTGGCGAAGTACGTGTTGATCTCGTCGGGGGAGCCGAGCGTGGCGATCCTGCGGGTGACGCTGGCCAGGATGCGGTCGGCGGAGGCGAACAGCCGGTCCGCGCGCCGGGCGAGCGCGTCGAGCTGGGCCTGCTTGCGCGACGAGAACGCCTCGTACACGTCGTCGCGCTTGCCGCCGAGCTGCTCGGCGAAGTCGTCGATCTCGCCGAAACGCGACTCCAGGTTCTCGATCTGCAGCATGAGCCGGCCGAGCTGCTCGTCGCACCTGTCGGGGGTGTCGGCCATCGCCAGCGCGCCGGTGATGGCCTGGCCGAGCAGCGCGAACTCGGCGGCGAACGCGGCCCTGCCCTCACTGCTCAGCAGCTCGCGGCGGCGGCCGTCGAGCACCGCCCGCGCCCGGTTGACCCCGCCGAGCACCTCGGCGATGCGGCCCAGGATGGCGGTGCGCACGGTGGCGTCGGCGATGTCCAGGGAGCCGACCACCTCGGTCACCACTTCCAGGCCCTCGGACTGCTCGGCGAGCCGGCCGGCGACGGGCTCGGCCTCGGCGGCGGTCGCGATCGCCGCCGCGTCGGCGGCCAGCGCCTCGACGGCCGCGTGGTAGCCGGTGAACGCGTCCTCCCCTTCCAGGAAGGCCACGGCCCGCCTGCCCGCCTCGTCCAGCTCGCCGGCCAGGGTCGCGGCCAGCTCGTCCAGCCGGCCGGTGTCGATGTAGCGCACCTCGCGGAGCGTCACCAGGTGGCCCTGGGCCCGGCGGAGCGTGGCCAGCAGGCTCACCCACCCGTCGGCGGTGCCGGGCGCGTCCGCCCCGGCCCGCCTGACCAGTTGGGTGACCTCCTCGTCGGCCTCGGCGAGCGTGGCGGCGGCCTGGGCGGTGAGCTGCTCGACGTGCTCGTACTCGTCAAGCACCTGCTCGGCGGTGGCGCGCACGTCGGCGAGCGGCTCGCTCAGGCCGTGCTCGGCCAGCCAGTGGTAGCTGTCGAAGGAGCGCGTGCAGGCGGCGATCAGTGCCTCGAACGTGGCGGCCGACGGCGCCATCTCCTCCACCATGCGGGTGACCGACAGGCAGTCGGAGATGCCCCGGACCAGCTCGGCGTTGCCGATCCGCTCCAGCGGGCCGGTGCCGGCGGGCTGCGCGGCCGCGAAGGTGTCGGAGACGTACGGCGTCTGCCACACCTGCATCGGGTGCACCCGCGTCGGCTCCTCGGAGGTGGCGCGGAAGACCACCATCGTGCCGTCGTCGAACAGCGAGTACCCGTGGCAGACGATGGGGTTGGCCACCTCCTTCCTGATCACGTTGTACGGCAGCAGCAGCGAGCGGCCGTCGTCCCTGGCGTGGAAGACGTAGAGCGCGTCCTCGCCGTTGGGCGCGCGCACGACCCGCTCGAACTCCAGGTCCGCCACGTCGGTGTCGAACGTCTTGCTGGCGCCGGTGGTCAGGTAGTAGCCGCCGGGGAAGATCAGGCCCTGGTCCTCAGGCAGCCGCTGGCAGGCCTGGCCGATGCCGTCGAGCCTGGTCACGGCCTTGGTGCGGGTGTTGAAGACCAGGTGCCGCCAGGCGTCCTCCTTGTACGGCCTGATCCGCATGAGGATGAGCGGGCCGACGCGGGCGTGCTCGACGTCGGCGTCCGCCAGGCTCTGCAGCGGCTCGGCGACGGGCTCGGCGTAGATGCCCTCGCCGGTCTCCGTGTTGTTCTCGATCTTGATGGTGAGGTCGCCGCCGAGCGTCTCGACGAACACCTCGCCCTGGATGTCGATGTGCGGGTGCCGGCCGAGCACGTGGTCGTCGCGGGTGGCCGGGGTCCACTCGAAGTCGTGGGACGGGGGGAAGACGTGGTCGCGCTCCCCCCTGTTATCCAGATATTTCGTGACTCCGGTGGGGCTGACTGCCCAGCGCAGCACCCGGATGTCGGCCGGCCCTGTCCTGAACACCGCCAGCAGCTTGCCCTCGACCCGCCGGAGCTGCTTCAGCCGGGTCTCCTTGTAATAGCGGTAGAGCTCGGCGAAGTCCTTCCTGAACGCCGGGTCGTCCAGCGCCTCCAGCTTGCCCTGCTCGAACCGGAACCCGTCGCCCTCCCGGGCGAAGCGGTGCACCGCGAACACGTCCGACACCGACGTCTCCGGCTTGAGCCCGATGAAGACGTTGTAGCCGAACAGCATCACCTCACCCAGGGACACGATGTCCCTGGGGACGCAGTTGTTCTCGGTGCGGATCCGCTCGGTGCCCAGCAGCCGCAGCTCCGCCCCGCCGAACACCTCCAGCCGCGCCGCGTTGACCGCCTCGGCGGCCGCGGCCAGCGCCCTGGCCTGGGCGCCGAGCCGGTTCCGCAGCACCTCGTAGGTGCCCGCCTCCAGGTCGACCTGCTCCGTCACGCGTCAGACCTTCGCCGCTGCCAGCGCGGCCACCGGCTGGTCGGCCACGCCCAGCCGCCGGGCCGTGTCCAGCAGCTCGCCGAGCGGCCCCGACTCCGGCCCGCCCTGCTGGATGAGCCGCAGGAGCAGCGCAGAGACGGTCAGGTTCTTCAGGTCCTCGGTGCTCACCCCGCCGACGACGCCCCTGAGGTCCTCGATCAGGCTGGCGCTCCCGTTCAGGTACGGAGCCGCGAGCGAACCCGCCACCTCGGAGTGCTCCATGAAGCCGTCGACCGTCTTGGCGGCGGTGATCGAACCCACCACCTTGTCGAAGAACATCGTCTCGCCGCCGACGATGTCGATGTTGGCCTTGGCCAGGCCCGCGGCCAGCACGCTCGCCTGCGACTCGGCCACCTGGCGGGTGACGTCGATCTGCTTGAGCCGCACTTCCGTGTCGGCCTCCAGGCGCAGGCGGTACTCCTCGTGCGCCCGGCTGGCCTCGTCCAGCGCGGCCATCGCGGCGGCCTTCTCGGTGAGACCCTCGGCCTCGGCCTTGAGCTTCTCGCCCACGGCCGCGGCGTTGGCCAGCGCCATCGCCTGCTCGCCCGCCGCCTGCGCCTTGAGCCGCTCGCCCTCGACCAGCGCCATCGCCCTGGCGCCCTCGGCCTCGGCCTGCAGCCGCTCGTTCAGCACCAGCGCCTCGGCCCTGCCGACCTTCTCGATCGCCTCGGCGTCGCGCTCCTTGACCTGGACCTCGGCCAGGCCGGACGCGGCCGCCTCGGCCTGCAGACCCTCGGCGAGCCGCATCTTGGCCCGGGCGTCCAGCTCGGCGGCCTGCTGCCTGGCCTCGGCCAGCACCAGCTCCTCGCGGGCCCTGAACTTCGACGCGGCCTCGGCGGCCTCGGCCGCCTTGATGTCCTTGACCAGGTTCTCCTGCGCCTCGGCCTCGGCGGCGATGATGACAGACTGGCGGGTCCGCTCGGCCTCCTCGACCACGCGCAGCCGCTTGATCGACTCCTCCTGCTCGGCCACCGTCTTGTCGACGGCGATGCGCTCGCGGATGACCTCGGCGATCGACCGCTTCTCGGTCTCGACCTCCTTGTCCTTCGCGATGCGCGACAGCTCGGTCTCCCGCTCGCGGGCGATGACCTCCAGCAGGCGGTCCTTCTCGATGCGCTCGGACTCGATGGCGATGACGCGCTCGCGGTTCTTCTCCGCGACGGCCACCTCGCGGTTGCGGTTCTCCTGCTGCACGCCGAGCTGCTCGTCGGTCTTGATGGCGGCGCTCTGGGCGCGCAGCCGCTCCTCCGCCTGCACCCGGTAGGTCTCCGCCTCCTCGCGGGCCTTCATCGTCTCGATCTCGCGCTTCTGCTTGATCTCGGCGTCGGCCTGGCGGCGCTCCAGTTCGAGGATGGCCTCGCGGGCCTCCACGTTCTGGCGGGTGATCTCCTTCTCCTCGGTGCGCTGGAACTCGTTGGTGCGCACGTGCTCGATCGCCGTCAGCTCGGTGATCTTGCGGATGCCCTGCGCGTCGAGGATGTTGCTCTTGTCGAGCTGGTGCAGCGCGGTCTGCTCCAGGTAGTCGATGGCCGCGTCCTCAAGGCTGTAACCGTTGAGGTCGGTGCCGATGAGCCGGACGATCTCGTCACGGAACTCGTCGCGCTTGGTGTAGAGGTCCACGAAGTCCAGGTGCTTGCCGGCGGTCTTGAGCGCCTCGGAGAACTTCGCGTTGAACAGCTCCTGCAGCGTCTTCTCGTCGCTGGCCCGCTCGGTGCCGATGGCCTGGGCGACCTTGATGACGTCCTCGGCGGTCTTGTTCACCCGTACGAAGAATGTGATCTTGATGTCGGCCCGGATGTTGTCGCGGCAGATCAGCCCTTCGCGGCCGGTGCGTTCGATCTCGATGGTCTTCACCGAGATGTCCATCGTCTCCGCCCGGTGCACGACAGGGAGCACCACCGCGCCGGTGAAGGTCACGTCGACTTTGTTGACCTTCGAGATGATCAGCGCCTTGCCCTGCTCGACCTTGCGGAAAAGGCGGCTGATGAGAATCAGCAGGCCGATGAGGATCACAAGGACGACGGCGATGAACACGCCGACGCCGGTGGAGATCACATCCATTCACTGCTCACTTTCGTAAGGCATGACCCAGAAGAACTCGCCGTCTGCGTCGTACTCGAAGATCAGGGCTGTCTGGCCGCGGGTGAGCCGGTCCTGGCCGGTCGTCCTGACCTGGACGACGGCGGAGGACCCGTCCGCGGCGGTGACCTCGGCCTGGCCGAAGTCGGGGGTCGCCCGCCCGGTGCGGATCACGCACCGCCGGCCGACGAAATCCCCACGTGAGGGCTGTGGTCCGTCCGGCACCAGCTTCCGCAGGGGGGCGATCAGCACGCGGGTGGCGAGCCAGGCTCCGCCGAGGGCGAGCACCGGCACGGCCCACAGCAGCGGGCCCGCGGCGAACTGGCTGCCGATCAGCGTGAGCAGCCACGCCAGGGCGACGAGCAGGGAGATCGTGATGCCGGCCGGCACCCCGCCGAACCCGAGCCAGGGGGCGTCGCCCTCAAGGTCGGAAATCCCGGTGATCACGACGATCCAGTACCCGACGACCACGATCAGAAGGAAGCTGAAAACGGCCGTCGGGAAGCTCAGCGCAACCCGCAAGAAGTCAGTCAATACCCGATGCCCCGTCCCCCGGTGCTCGTCATGTCGGACTATATACAGATAAAGAACGAGTAAAGCGAAAAGTTCCCGAATGGTTAGGCATATGTTGCGCGCGGTTAGCCCGCTTGACCTCAACCTCGGTTGAGGAAGCAGGCTGGCCGCATGAACGACGAGATCATGCGGGCCGCGGCCTTCGCCGAGTTCGGCGGCCCCGAGGTGCTGCGGGTGATGGAGCTGCCGGCTCCGCAGGCCGGCCCCGGCCAGGTGCGCGTACGGGTGAGGACCGCCGGGGTGCAGCCGTTCGACGCGGCCGTCCGGGCCGGCTGGACCCCGCCGGGGGTGACGGGCGGGCTGCCGCGGATCCCGGGCAACGAGTTCGCCGGCGTGGTGGACCAGGTGGGGGAGGGGGTGACCGGGGTGACGGCGGGCGCCGAGGTGCTCGGGTTCTCGCTGCTGCGCTGCTACGCCGAGTACGTGGTGGTCGACGCGGGCGACGTGACCCCCAAGCCGGCCTCGATGCCGTGGGAGGTGGCCGGCTCGCTGACCGCCGGAGCGCAGACGGCCGAGCTGGCCCTCGACGGGCTCGCCGTGACCGAGGGCGACACGCTGCTCGTGCACGCCGCCGCGGGCGCGGTCGGCACGGTGGCCGTCCAGGTCGCCGGGATGCGCGGCGCCACCGTGATCGGCACCGCCCGCGAGGAGAACCACGCCTACCTGCGCGACCTCGGCGCCATCCCGGTCGCCTACGGCGCGGGCCTGGCCGACCGGGTGCGCGCCCTCGCCCCCGGCGGCGTGGACGCCGCGCTCGACGGCGCGGGCGGCGACGCGCTGGAGGTGTCGCTGGAGCTGGTCAAGGACCGCGACCGCATCCTCACGCTGGTCGAGCACGACAAGGCCGCCGAGCTGGGCATCAAGGTCACCCGGGGCACGCGCAGCGCCGAGCGCCTGGCCCGCTACGCCGCCTTGTACGCCGAGGGCCGGCTCAAGTTCCCGGTACGCGGGACGTACCCGCTGGAGCGTGCGGCGGACGCGCACCGCGAGATCGAGACCCGCCACGGCGCAGGCAAGATCGTCATCACGGTCTCCTAGGAACGGACGCGCTGCCGCTGGTTGAACCGGCCCACCTTGGCCCGGTTGCCGCACACGTCCATCGAGCACCAGCGGCGGCCGCCGTTCTTGCTCACGTCGTAGAACCAGAGCACGCAGCGGGGGTTGGCGCACTTGCGCACCCGCTCCGGGCGCTCGCCGAGCACCCGGGCCAGGTCGGCGGCCGCCACCCAGGCCGCGTGCCAGGCCGGATCGTCCAGGACGACGACCTCGTACGGCTCGGCGCCGCTCAATTGGGGGCGGCGGGCGCCGTGGGCCAGCACCGCGTTGAGCGGGGCCGCCTCGCCCCGCTCCAGCAGCGCGCGCATCGCGTCGCGGGCCTGGACCAGCGGGTCGCGGGCGCGCTCCGGGTCGTCGCCGCCTGGCAGATCGTGATCCGCCAGCCAGGCCCGCACGCCGTCGACATCGTCGAACTGGTCGACTTGTGTGGCGTTGTCGATCCACACGGTGTCGACCAGGTCCAGCCCCACGGGTTCGGTCCTGAGCGGACGCAGTCTCACAGTGATTAACCTCTGAAGTCGATTTGACCGGTTGCAGATCATCATGCTATCACTTAACCACCGAAAAGACTTTCAACGGTTAAGAGGTTCGCCGTGACCATCCGCTACCGCACCGTCCGGATCGACGGGCTCGACGTCTTCTACCGCGAGGCGGGCGACCCGTCCGCGCCCACGCTCGTCCTGCTGCACGGGTTCCCGACCTCGTCCATCGCCTACCAGGAGCTGATGGGCGAGCTGGGCGACGAGTTCCACCTGATCGCGCCCGACTACCCCGGCTTCGGGCACAGCTCGGCGCCCGCCGCCGGAGAGTTCGGCTACACCTTCGACCGCTTCGCCGACGTGGTGGACCGGCTGCTGGACACGATCGGCGTGCGGCGTTACGCGCTCTACGTGCACGACTACGGCGCACCCGTCGGCTTCCGGCTCGCCGTCCGGCATCCCGAGCGGATCACCGGCATCGTCACCCAGAACGGCAACGCGTACGAGGAAGGGCTGACCCCGTTCTGGGACCCGTTCAAGAAGGCCTGGGCAGACCCGCAGGCCGATACGGCGGCGCTGCGGGCGTACTTCACCTGGGAGGCCACCCAGTGGCAGTACACCCACGGCGTGCCGGACACCACGCTGGTCAACCCGGACAAGGCGCTGTTCGACCAGGCGCTGCTGGACCGGCCGGGCAGCGCCGACATCCAGCTCGCGCTCTTCCTGGACTACGAGGGCAACGTCGCCCTCTATCCGCAGTGGCAGGAGTATCTGCGCACGCACCGCCCGCCGGTGCTGGCCGTGTGGGGCCGCAACGACGAGATCTTCGGCCCGGACGGCGCGCGGGCCTTCGCCCGTGACGTGCCGGACGCCCGCGTCCACCTGCTGGACGCCGGGCACTTCCCGCTGGAAACCAGGCTCACCCAGATCGCGGCCCTGACCCGCGATTTCCTCCGCGGCCTGTCGGACTGACGCCGATGGCCCGCCCCTCCTATCGCCGCACCACGCCCGGCCCCCACCTGGCACCCGACCCCCACCCGGCGCGTGATCCTGGACCGGCGCCCGCTCCTGGACCGGCGCCCGCTCTTGACCCGGCGCCCGGGGGCCGCGGGGTCAAGGACGCGGTGGTCGCCATGGTGGCGGCGCTGGCCGGGCTGCTGCTGCTCGCCGCCGTCGCCGGAGCCGTCGAACCCGGCCTGTTCGCGCTGCCGTTCGTGGCCAGCGCGGCGATCGTGGCGCTGGCCCCGGCGGCGCCGTTCGCGCAGCCGCGCAGCATCGCGTTCGGGCACGCCGGCGCGGCGGCGCTCGCCCTGGCAGCCGTCGCCCTGGCCGGCCCGTCGGTGTGGACGGCGTCCGTGGCCGCCGCCCTGTCGATCGGGCCCATGCTCCTGCTGCGCGCCCCGCACCCGCCCGCCGCGGCCACGGCGGCGCTGATCGGGCTCACCGCACCGGACCCGGTCTACCTGCTCAACCCGGTGCTGACCGCCAGCGCGCTGGTGATCGCCGGAGGAGTGATCCTGGGCAGAGTGCTCCCGGGCCCGAGGTACCCGGTCTACTGGCGGTGAGTCACCGCCTCGGCGACGGCGAGCTGGACGTCGTGCAGCCGGGTCTCGCCGTCCTCGACGTCCCACAGCGAGTTCTGCAGTACCCGGCCGAGCGTCCAGCCGGCCGCCCGCGCCGGGTCCAGCTCCAGGATCTCGACCATCAGGTCGAAGCGGCGCAGCACCGCGCGGCGCACGTCGCCTGAGGCCACCACCTCGCTCCACCGGTTGTGGATCGCGGGCAGCAGATCGAACCCGGGGTCGCCGGCCAGCGGCTTCGGGTCGATCGCCAGCCACGGCTCGCGCTCCCCGGCCAGCACGTTGTCGTAGTGCAGGTCCCAGTGGAGCAGCCGGTCGCCGGGCTCGCCGACCAGCTCGGCCACCGTGTCGGCGCACCGGCGCAGCCAGGACCGGTCCTCCTCCCGGGGGAGCTTCGCCAGCGCCGCGGGCACGTCGGCGAGCATCTGCCCGGCGATGTCGCCGAGCCGTCGCAGCCCCTCGGGCGCGGGCCGCGCCACCAACCGGGCCAGCAGCGCCGCGAGGATCTCCAGCGCCGCCAGGTCGTCGGCCACCGCCGACAGCGACCGGCTCTCGTCCAGCCGCTCCAGCAGCATCGTTCCGGTGGCCGGGTCGTGCTCCAGCAGCAGCACCGACCCGTCGCCGGCCCAGGCGCGCAGGCCCACGGGCTCGGTCGCGTTCTCGTCGGTGACGGGCTGCAGCTTCAGCGCGGCGGGCGTGCCGTCGGCCCGCACCACGGGCAGCACCAGGGAGACCACGCCGTGCATGGACGCGCCGTCGAGGCGCAGCCCCCACTCCTCCAGATAACGCCTGGCCAGCGCGGGCAGCCCGGCCGACCAGGCCCGTCCCGCCTCGCCCTCCCACTTGACATGCGACTCGGTCAACGCCGGCGGCACCACGATCTCCATGCCACCAGTCTGGCCGCCGGGACAACCGGTTTTCACGGGGTCAGGGCCTTGCGCAGGGAGTGCAGGCACAGCCGCAGCGCCGTGTGCTTGGGCACGCCCTGCTCCCGGGTGTGCTGCCAGGCCGCGTACAGCATGGCCCACAGCAGGCTGCCCACCCAGGCTGTCGACAGCGTGGGGTCGATGGTGCCGTCGGCGTGTCCGCGCTCGATGAGCCGGGTCAGCGCCTGATCCGCCTCGGTCTCCGAGTCCCAGCTCTCCCAGTCGGCCAGCTGCGGGTTCTCGAAGGCGAACAGGAAGCCGTCGCCCAGCTCGAAGTACTCCTGGCAGAGCCGGTCGAGCGCCTCGATGGCGGGGCCGTCGTCGAGGCGGGCCCGCTCGGTGGTGGTCGCCACCAGCTCCATGAGGTGCGCGCCGATCGCGCTCAGCAGGTCGGAGCGCTCGCGGAAGTAGCGGTGGACGGTCGTGCGGCCGACTCCGGCGGCGGCCGCCACGTCGGCGAGCGAGGCGGACGGGTTTCTGGCGAGGGTCGACACGGCCGCGTCGAGGATGGCGCGTCGTGTGCGTGCCCGGGTGCCCGTCTCGTCCATGGGCTTACGGTACATGGGCCACCAGAGAGAAACCCATTTGACCGATTATGGAACATTGATGTTCCATGATGGGTATGAAAGTTCCGGAATCTTGGCGCATCCTGTGGTCCTTCGCCCGGCCGCACGTCCGCACGCTCGCGTCCGGGCTGCTCCTTGCGCTGGTGGGCTCGGCGCTGGCCCTCGCCACGCCGATGATCACCAAGTGGGTGCTCGACGCGCTCGGGACGGGAGCCTCGCTCGCGGCGCCCGTCGGCGCGCTGCTGGCGCTGCTCGTGGTGGGCATCGTGGTCGGGCGCTGGCAGTGGGTCATGCTCGGCTCTCTGGGCGAGCGGGTGGTCCTGGAGGCGCGCGACTCGGTGGTGCGGCGCTTCCTGAGGGCCACGGTGCCCGCCGTCACCCGTCACCCGGCAGGTGAGCTGGTCACCCGTGTGACCTCCGACACCGTGCTGCTCAGAGAGGCCGCGACCTCCAGCGTGATCGGCCTGGTCAACGGCACCGTCATGCTGGCCGGCACGCTCGTCCTGATGGGCGTGCTCGACCTGGTCCTGCTCGCGGTCACGGTGGTGGCCGTGCTCGTGGTGATCGTGCTGTTCGCGCTGCTCATGCCCACGATCTCGAAGGCGCAGGAACGGGCGCAGGAGCATGTCGGGCGGCTCGGCGGCGTGCTGGAGGGCACCCTGCGGGCCATTCGGACCGTGAAGGCGAGCCGCGCCGAGGACCGCCAGGCGGACCGCATCCTGGCCGAGGCGCACGCCTCACGGGAGCAGGGCGTGCGCGCCGTCCGGGCCGAGGCCACGGCCTGGACCGTCGCCTGGGCCGGCATCCAGTTCGCGATCATCCTGATCCTCGGCATCGGCGCCTGGCGGGTGGGCGCGGGCCACATGGAGGTGTCGAGCCTGATCGCGTTCCTGCTCTACGCGTTCGGGCTCATGGACCCGATCATGGAGCTCAGCCAGAACACCACGGCGCTGCAGTCCGGCATCGCCGCGGCCGAGCGGCTCCGGGCGGTGGAGGCGATGCCGGCGGAGCCTGCCGGCACCCTCGCCCCGGCGGCCGGCGGCGACCCCGCGGGGCCGGTGATCGAGCTGCGAGGCGTCACCGCCGTGTACGCGCCGGGCGCCGGGCCGGCCGTGCGCGACGTCGAGCTGGCCGTCCCCAGGCGCGGCCATCTGGCCATCGTGGGCGGTTCCGGCGCGGGCAAGACGACGCTGTTCTCACTGATCCTCGGTTTCCTCGAACCTCGGGAAGGCGAACTGCTGCTCGACGGCCGCCCGTACGCCGCGTACAGCAGAGAGGAGATCAGGGCCAGGCTCGCGTATGTCGAGCAGGACACCCCGCTGGTGCCGGGCACGATCCGGGAGAACCTGCTGTTCTCCAACCCCGCCGCCACAGCCGAGGAGGTCGCCGAGGTCCTGCGCGAGGTGCGGCTGGACCTCGCCGACCTGGACCGGCCGGTGTCGTCGGGACAGGTGTCGGGCGGCGAGCGCCAGCGCATCGCGCTCGCGCGGGCGCTGCTCCGCGCGCCGGACGTGCTCCTGCTGGACGAGGCCACCGCGCAGCTCGACGGACTCACCGAGGCCGCGGTCCAGGAGTGCGTGCGCCGCCAGGCCGCCAGAGGCGCCGTCGTCACCATCGCGCACCGGCTGTCCACCGTTATCGACGCCGACCAGATCGTGGTGATGGACGGCGGCCGGATCCGCGCCCGCGGCACCCACCAGCAGCTGCTGGCGTCCGACGAGCTCTACGGCGCGTTCGTGGCCGCGCTGCGCATCGCCGAGCCGGCCGGGGCCCGGTGATCAGTAGTGATAGGGGTACGGCGACCAGTCGGGGTCGCGCTTCTCCAGGAACGAGTCGCGCCCTTCGGCGGCCTCGTCGGTCATGTAGGCCAGCCTGGTCGCCTCACCGGCGAACACCTGCTGGCCCACCAGCCCGTCGTCGATCAGGTTGAAGGAGAACTTGAGCATCCGCTGCGCGGTCGGCGACTTGGCGTTGATCTTGCGGGCCCAGTCGAGCGCCGTGGCCTCCAGCTCCTCGTGCGGCACGACCGCGTTGACCATGCCCATCCGGTGGGCGTCGGCCGCGCTGTAGGTGTCGCCGAGGAAGAAGATCTCGCGGGCGAACTTCTGGCCCACCTGGCGCGCGAGATAGGCGGAGCCGAAGCCGCCGTCGAAGCTCGCCACGTCGGCGTCGGTCTGCTTGAACCGGGCGTGCTCGGCGCTGGCGAGTGTGAGATCGGCCACCACGTGCAGGCTGTGGCCGCCGCCCGCCGCCCAGCCGGGCACCACGCAGATGACCACCTTGGGCATGAACCGGATCAGCCGCTGCACCTCGAGGATGTGCAGTCGCCCGGTCGCGGCCGAGCCGTCGGCGTACTGGTAGCCGTCCTTGCCGCGGATGCGCTGGTCGCCGCCGGAGCAGAAGGCCCAGCCGCCGTCCTTGGGCGAGGGGCCGTTGCCGGTCAGCAGCACGCACCCGACGTCGGTGGTCTGCCGGGCATGGTCGAACGCGCGGTAGAGCTCGTCGACGGTCTGCGGGCGGAAGGCGTTGCGCACCTCCGGGCGGTTGAACGCGATGCGCACCGTGCCCTGGTCGACAGCCCTGTGGTAGGTGATGTCGGTGAAGTCGAACCCCTCGACTTCCTGCCACGCCTTGGGATCGAACAGCTCGGAGACCATGGGCCGAAGCCTACCGGGTGGCGGCTCCGGCCCACGGGCCGGTCAGGGGACCTCCGCCCGGAGCTCGGCGAGCAGCTGGCCCTGGTCGGCGAGCATGTCGGTCAGGATGCGGCGGGCGATCCGCAGCAGGTCGGCGAGCTCGGGTGTGGCCAGTGTGTAGACCACGGTGCTGCCTTCACGGATGGCGGTCACGATGCCCGCTCTGCGCAGGACCGCCAGCTGCTGTGAGAGGCTCGACGCCTCGATGTCGATCTGGGCCAGGAGATCCCTGACGGGAAGTGGCCCTTCCTGGAGTAGCTCCAACACTCTGATGCGAGCGGGGTGGCCGAGAGTCCGGAACAAATCCGCCTTGGCCTGGTTGACCTCCACGTGCATAGTGACAGACTAATCCAGCGCAGTTGCATAATTCTTCAAGTCGTAACGTTGTCGGATAGCATGGGCAGCGGGGACTAGGGAGTTGAGCCATGGGCCGAGGAAGAGCCAAGGCGAAGCAGACGAAGGTCGCTCGCCAGCTGAAGTACACCAGCCATCACATCGACTACGACCGCCTCCGCGAGGAGTTGGGCGCCGACGAACGACGTGACGACATGCACCCCGCTACGTCGTCCGATCAAGAGACCGGGCGCGCGCAATAACGCGGGTGAGTCGTGCGGGACTCAGGGTGACGTTGGTGAGCCGCCTGGTCTCGGGCGCCGGATCCGGCGCCGTGAGATCCAGGCGGTGCAACACCTCCCTGATGATCACCCGCATCTCCAGCAGGGCCAGCTGAGCGCCGACGCAGAAGCGCCGGCCGCCGCCGAACGGCATCCAGGCCCTGCTCTGCTGACCATCGAGGAAGCGTTCCGGCCTGAACTCCTCCGGTGAAGGGAAAGCCGCCGGGTCCCGGTGCACGAGCGGGATGAACGGTCCCGCGTACGATCCGGCCGGTATCTCGTACTCACCCAGCCGGAGCGGGGCGTCGAGCAGCCGGGGGGCCTCGTAGACCGCGGGCCTGACCCGCATCACCTCCTTCACCACCGCGTCCAGGTACGGCTCGTCGTCGGGCAGCCGCTCCAGGACGTGCGGCAGCCGGAGCAGCCGCTCGAACGCCCAGGCCAGACTGGTCGCCGTGGTCTCGTGACCGGCGATCAGCAGGGTGATCAGCTCGTCGCGGATCTCCTGGTCGTCGAAGCCCGACTCCAGCAGCCTGCTCAGCACGTCCGTGCCGTCCGCCCCGGCGCTCCGCCTGCGGGCGATCTCCTCGTACAGGATCGCGTCGACGCCCGCGCGTGCCTTCAGGAAGCGCGCGTACGGCAGGAACGGCACCCCCTTGGCGCGCTCGCGCAGGCGGGCCGGGAGCATGACGACCGACGTCGCGCCGCCGAGCCGGATCAGGCGGGGGAGCAGCGCGTGCAGCCGGCCGAGGCGCTCCGCGTCGCGGATGCCGAAGACCAGCCTGATGATCACTTCCAGGGTGATCTCCTGCATGCGGTCGCGCAGCGCGATCGGCACGCCGAGCGGCCAGGTCGCGATCTTCTCCGCGGCGATGGCCGCGATCTCGTCGTGGTAGCCGGCCACCTGCCTGGCTCTTAACGGCGGGGTGAGCGCCTTCCGGTGGCGTGACCAGCCGTCGCCGTCCAGCGTCAGCACCGAGTGGGCGCCGACCATCGGCTCCAGGAAGTCGCGCCGCGCGGCGCCGGCCAGGCCGCCGCCCTGGTCGGTGCGGTAGACCTGTTCGGCCAGCTCGGCGGTGGTGACGTACACCTCGGGCGGGAAGCCGAAGTAGCGCACCGTGAAGATCGGGCCGTACTCGCGGTGCAGCCTGTCGAACGCGCCCGCGGGGTCGAGCATGATCCAGGCGGTCTGGGCGGCTGCGGGCAGTCGCGGTCCGGGTGGGAGCATCACAATCCTCCGATACGTACGTATGTCATAGACGCTTGTATATATCGATAGCATGGATGCCGTGTCACGGAAAGAGGTTCGCGAGCGGTTGCTCGCCGGTGCGGTGAGCTGCCTGCAGGAGAAGGGCTACGCCCGCACGACCGCGCGCGACCTGGTCGCGGCGTCGGGCACCAACCTCGCCTCCATCGGTTATCACTTCGGAGGCAAGGACGCCCTGCTCAACGAGGCCATCATCGCCTGCTTCGAGGGGTGGACCGAGCGGGTCGAGAAGGCCATCTTCAGCAGCGGCCTCGGCACGCCCCGCGAGCTGCTCGAACGCGCCATGGCCGCGCTGGTCGACGTGTTCGGCGAGATGCGGCCGACGTTGATGGGCTGCGTCGAGGGCTACCCCGCGGCGCTGCGCGAGCAGGCGCTGCGCGAGCGCCTCGCGGCCGCGTACGGCGACGCCCGCGAGGCGGGGGTCGGCATGCTGCGGCGGGCCTCCGCCGAGATGGGCGTCGAGCTGCCGGTCGCGCCCGAGGTCCTGGTCTCGGTGCTGATCGCGATCTCCGACGGGCTGATGATCCAATGGCTGCTCGACCCGGACAGCACCCCCGACTCCCGCCAGATCGTCGACGCCCTCGCCGCGATCTCCGCACTCACCTAGCCAGGCCCGGCGCTCAGGCGGTGGGCTCGGCCGTGTGTCGCAGGATCGCGTCCGCCACCTCGTCGCGGACCTGAGCAGGCAGCATGTGCCCCATGTCCCGCACCATGAGCAGCTCCGCGCCGGGGATGGCCGCGGCGATGAGCGCGCCGTGGCCGGGCTTGGCGGGCTCGTGCGTGCCCTCGATGACCAGCGTCGGCGCCTCGACCTGGCCGAGCACGCCCTCGGGCTCGAAGCCGGGGTTAGCGGCGGCCGCCCGCCGGTGGTTGACCACCGCCGCCAGGTCCCTGGCCCGCTCGAAGACCCGCTCGGCCAGCCGCCGCTCGGCGTCCTCGTCGAACGGCAGCGCCGTCCCGTTCAGCACCCGCGCCTCGGCGATCATCCGGTCGATCTGCTCGCCCCGGGTGGCCGGGGGCGGGCTCTGGATCGCCTCGGTGTAGAACGCCGTGAACTCCGGCCTGGGCGGCGGCAGGCTGCCCTCCGGCTGCGGCTGCCCGGTGAGCGCCCGCATGAGCACCTCGCCCTCGTGCCCGCCCAGCGGCGACGAGCCGATCACGGTGAGCGTGCGCACCCGCTCCGGCCGCTCCACCGCCACCAGCTGCCCGAGCAGCCCGCCCGCCGAGTGGCCCACCAGGTGCGCGCTCTCCAGCCCGTACGCGTCGAGCACGCGCAGCACGTCGTCCTTGATGTCGAGCCAGGTGTACGGGTTCGCGTCGAAGTCGACGGTGCCCGATCTGCCGGTGTCGCGATGGTCGTAGCGGATGACCCTGCGCCCGCCGGCCACCAGCCTGCCGACGAACTCCTCCGGCCACAGCACGCCCTGCGACATCGACCCCATCACCAGGAGAACGGGCGGGTGATCGGGGTCGCCGAACTCCTCCGTCCAGAGCTCGACGCCGTCCACGTTGATCAGGTTCTCTGTCATGCCTCCAAGCTTGGCCCCGACCGGCGCCGGTGCCTTCCGTAGGACTACTGGGCACTACAGAAGGCGGGCGAGTTCAGTACGACTGGTGATGCCGAGCTTGGGATAGATCTTGTACAGGTGATACTCGACCGTGCGCGGGCTGAGGAACAACCGCGCCGCCACGTCCTTGCTCGACGCCCCCTCGGCCACCAGGCGCGCGATGCGCAGCTCCTGAGGCGTCAGGGCCGCCGCCGGGTCGGCCTCCGGCACGTCGCCCGCCGCCTCCCCGGCCGTGCGCAGCTCCCCGCTCGCGCGCCGGGCCCACGGCTCCGCACGCAACCGGGTGAACGTCTCCAGCGCCGAACGCAGCCGCCCCCGCGCCTGCCCCGGCCGGTGCGTACGGCGCAGCCGCTCGCCGTGGAGCAGGGCCGTGCGCGCCGCCTCGAACGGCTCCCCGTGCAGCCGCGCCGCCTCCTCGAACAGCGCCGCGTCCCCGTCCACCAGCGCCCGGCAGCGCAGCAGCGACGCCCGCGACTCGGGCGTGCCGGCGTTCGCCGCCCACCGTTCCAGTCCGTCCAGCGCCTCGCGGGCCGCCTCCGGCTCACCCGCGGCCACGGCCGCCTCCACCCGGTCCGGCGCCGTCCGCCACACCACCGTCGGATGCCCCGCCGCCGCCAGGGCCGTGAAACGGGCATGCGCCGCGTCGTACCTGCCCAGCCCCAGATCGAGCATCGCCAGCGCGTACGAGGCCACGCCCGCGCGCAGCCCCACCCGGTGCGGCACCGCGATCGCCAGGGCCCGGCTCGCGTGCTCCCGGCAGGCCTCCTCCTGGCCGCGCAGCGCCGCCACCACGGCCAGGTTCGCCAGGTGGGCGGCCTCGCTGTTGGTGTATCCGGCCTCCCTGGCCAGCGCCAGCCCTTCCTCGGCGACGGCCTCGCTCTCGGCCAGCCTGCCCCTGAGCCGCTCGCCCGTGGACACGAACTCCAGCACCACCGGCAGCTGCCCGACCATGCCGGACACGCGCGCCACCCGGCCCGCCCGCCCGACCAGCTCGGCCGACACGTCCGCCTCGCCCAGATAGCTCGCCGCCGCCGACGCCCACAGGAACTCGGCCGCCTCCCGCAGCTCCCCGGTCCTCGCCAGCGCGCCCCGCAGCAGCTCCGCCCCGCCGCCGTCGTCCAGCCGCGCCCCGATCCCGGCCACCACGTCCCGCAGGAACCCCGGCGGATGCGCCAGCGCCCTGCGCCCGATCTCCACGAGAGCCGGGATGTCGCCCACGTAGTTCGCCGCCTCGGCGGCGTCGGCCAGCATCTCCATGCTGTCGCCCCCGGCGAGGATCCGCACGGCCTCCGCGGCGTCCCCCGAGTTCAACTCGAACCGCCCCCGCAACTGCCTGATCTCCCGCCGCAACCCATCGAACCCCTTGGAACCGCTCCTCCCTCCAGCCGTCTCGTCCCGGGCGTCTGCTGAGGGACGGTTCGCTCTGTGTGGAGATGTGGCTTCCGGCTTCGGCGCCCTTTCTCCCTCGTGAACGGGCGGTCTTTCGTCGCCGGTCTCCGGCGCGGGATGGGGCGTGGGGGGTGAGCCTTCTTTCTGGTGTGCGGGTGTTGTCTCGTGAAGGGGTTCTGTGTGGGTGAGGGCGTGGGCCTCGGCGAGGTAGGTCTGGGCCTGGCCTGGACGGCCGCCGAGCCAGGCTGCGGTGGCCGCGTCCGTGTAGCGGCGGGCGCGGGTCCAGGGGTCGGGGGTCAGCTCCGCCGCTCGGCCCAGTGCCGTCGCCGCGTCGCCGTACCCACCTCTGGCTCGGGCTCCGTCGGCCGCGGCGGCCAGCGCGGCGGCCACCGGCTCGTCCCGCCCCATGGTGGCGGCCGCCAGGTGCCAGGCCCGCCTGTCACCTTCCACCAGCTCGGCCAGCACCGCGTGCGCCCGCCGTACCTCCACCGGCCCCGCCGCCACGTGCACCGCCGACCGCACCAGAGGATGCCGGAACCGGACCGCCGCCCCGTCCACCACCACGAGCCCTGCCTTCTCCGCCTCATAGAGCCCGGCCAGAGCAACCTCTTCGCGCAGGCTCACCGCCGCAGGCAGCTCCCGTGCGGGTGCCCGCACCGACGCTTCCGTCACACGCGCCCTCGCGGGTGCCCCCTTCCCAGAATCAACCTGGTTCGACCATGCCCGTACGTCGGTCTCCGTCTCGGTCGGTGGTTGCTCGTGCTGGGTCCGTACGGGTGAGTCCAGGAGGGACGCGGTGCGGAGGGTCAGGGTGAGGTCGGGTTCCAGGGATGCCGCGAGGAGGACGCGGCGGGCCGGGGCCGAGAGGCGGGACACCTGGTCGCCGAAGAGCTGGGCGCCGCCAGGCAGGGGGTCGGGGAGGGGGAGGCGGCCGGCGAGCTGGTCGGGGCTCAGGGACGCCAGGGTCTCGCCGAGGACGAGAGGGTTGCCGCCGGTGAGCGACACCAGGCGGGCGCGGACCGGTGGCGCCGCCGGGGCCAGCGAGTCCACCAGCGTGGCCGCGCTCTCGTCGTCCAGCCCGCGCAGTCGCAGCTCGGGAACACCCTTGTGGACGCCGTCCCCCCGGACCGCCAGCAGCATCCCGACCCGCTCGGTGCGGACGCGCCGGGCCGCGAACAGCAGCGCGTCGGCCGACGCCCTGTCCAGCCACTGGAGGTCGTCCACGAGGCAGAGCACGCCGCCGTCCCCCGCCGCCTCCGCCAGCAGCGACAGGACCCCGGCCGCCACCAGGAACCGGTCCTCGGCCGGCGCCGCCAGCCCGAGCGCCCCGGCCACGGCCTGGCGCTGCGGCGCCGGGAGCGCGTCGAGCAGCCCGGTCACCGGCCGCAGCAGCTGGTGCAGCGCGGCGAACGCCAGGTCGGCCTCGGCCTCGACGCCCCACGCGCGCAGGACGGTCAGCCGCGGCCCGGCCAGGGTGGCGGCCAGATCGAGCAGGGCCGACTTGCCGATGCCGGCCTCGCCCCGCAGCAGCAGGGCCTGTCCCGCACCGGCCGGCGCCGCGTCGATCACACCCTGGATCGCGGCGATCTCGGTGGCTCGGCCGTACAGCATGAGAATGACCCTATAAGGCCAAATATGGTGATGAATGTCACGTACGAACAGACGAAAAGGCGCGCCCCCGGAACCGGGGGCGCGCCTTCATCGCGGATCATGGCATCCGGTGAGATGCCTCATCCGTCGTCTCGGACACCGGCGCGCCGGCCGGGCCCGTGGACTGGACGGCCCTGTCGGACCGCTCGTGTGCCCAGCGAGACGCGTCGGACGCGGAGTCCTTCATGTGCTCGGTCCACTGCTGGGCGTTACGCCGGTAGAACATGAAGCCGGCCGCGCCGATGGCGAGACCGGTCACCAGGACGGCCGTCGGCCAGCGCCGCGACTGCTGCCGCCGGACCGGGCTGACCCGGATCGCGGCGTCGTTCAGCATCGAGCTGACTGCCGGTGCGAGTTGGTCCTCGACCCGGTGGGCGGCCTTCTTCAGCCTGGGTGCAGCCCACATCCGGGCGTCGTCGACCCGCCTGTTGGCGGCCAGCTTGGCCTGGTCGGCCATCGGCGCCATGCGCGCGCCGGTTTTCATGGCCTGGGCCTTCATCCGGCCCTGCCACGTGGTGGGCACTTCTATGACCACGCGGCGTCGTCTTCTCAGTGTCAGGGACACGACTACCTCCCCTGTCGTTGGGGCCCCGCGCGTGACCTTCCCGATACAAAGCGGCTCAATCATGGCCCGCCGTGGGAGGATGGCAGCGGAGGCCTTAGGGCCATGGTTGTCAAAACACCACAATTCCACCCTGTGCATAGAGGAAGGCAGCTGTCTCGTGGCTGAGAAGCTGATTGCGAATCTGCAGACCAATCGCGGCATGATCAAGGTCGAGCTCTTTCCCAACAGAGCCCCCAAGACGGTGCGAAACTTCGTGGAGCTGGCCGAAGGCTCCCGCGAGTGGACCCACCCGGGCTCCGGCGAGAAGAGCAACGACCGCTACTACGACGGCACGATCTTCCACCGTGTCATCCCCAACTTCATGATCCAGGGCGGCGACCCGCTCGGTGAGGGCTTCGGCGGGCCGGGCTACGAGTTCGACGACGAGATCCACCCCGAGCTCTACTTCAACCGTCCCTACCTGCTGGCCATGGCCAACGCGGGCAAGAAGATGGGGAAGGGCACCAACGGGTCGCAGTTCTTCATCACGACCGTGCCCACGCCGCACCTCAACGGCCGCCACACGATCTTCGGAGAGGTCGTCGAGGGGCAGGACGTCGTCGACGCCATCTCCAAGACCAAGACCGGGCGCAACGACAAGCCGGTCGAGGAAGTCGTCCTGGAGTCGGTCACCATCGACCGCGTCCCGGCCTGACGCGCGGCCGCCTGTCCGGCCTTCCGGGTTCCTGCGCTCTGCCAGGCCCTCCTTCCCGGAAGCCGGGCCGCGCCGGCCCGGCACGCGGGAGGCGGCGTCACCCCGTCCGAGCAGCGGACGCGGGAGTGGCCCGCAGGCTTTAGGCTGCGGGCATGACCAGCCAGCCGCCCCTCCCGCCCTCGCAGCCCGAGCAGCCCGCGGAGACGGTCCCCACGTGCTACCGGCACCCCGACAGGGAGACGTGGGTCCGCTGCCAGCGGTGCGACCGGCCCATCTGCCCCGACTGCATGCGCGACGCGGCAGTGGGGTTCCAATGTCCCGAGTGCGTGGCCGAGGGCAACCGGGGGATCAGGCAGGCGAAGTCGACGTTCGGCGGCGCGGTGGTCCGCGCTCCCTACGTGACGTGGACCATCCTGGCGGCCAACGTGCTCGTCTTCGTCGCACAGTACTTCGTGCCGGACATCCAGCGCCTCCTGGGCATGAATTCCCTCTTCGTGGCCCTGGGCGACGAGTACTACCGGCTGATCACCGCCGCGTTCGTGCACGGCGGGATGTTCCACATCCTGTTCAACAGCTGGGCCCTCTACGTGATCGGGCCGTACCTGGAGCGGGCGTTCGGACACGTCCGCTTCGTCGCGCTCTACCTGGTGAGCGCGCTCGGCGGGTCGGTCCTCGGGCTGTGGATGGACAACCCGCGCATCCTCACCGTCGGCGCCTCGGGAGCCATCTTCGGCCTGTTCGGCGCGGTGTTCGTGGTGGGGCGCAGGCTGAACCTGGACGTGCGCGGCATCGCCGTGCTGATCGCGATCAACCTGGCCATCACCTTCATCGTCCCCGGCATCAGCTGGACCGGCCACATCGGCGGCCTGGTCACCGGGGCAGCGCTGTCGGCGGCGCTGGCCTACGCGCCCCGGGAGAACCGCGCTGTGTGGCAGGCGGCTGCGGTCGCGGGGTTCGTGGCACTGCTCGCCGTGCTCGTGGTCGTCAGAATTCCCATGATCACCATGGCGATCCTGGGCTGACGTCCCCAGCTGTGGAAAAGCTGTGGAAAAGAACTAGCGCCAGCGGGTGGAAAGAACCACACCGAAGATGATGAAAACAAACCCGATCAGCAGGTTCCAGTTCTGCAGATCGCCGATGAAGGGCGCCCGCGGGGCCACGTAGTAGGTGGCGATCCACAGGATGCCGATGATCCACGAGGCGACCATCGTCGGCGCCAGCCAGCGAGGGCTGACCTTGATCTGCTGGGTCTTCTGCGGCGGGGTGTAAACCGCCTTCTTGCGCGTCTTGGGCTTGGGCACTGGATGACTCCTGCTGAGGGCCTGGGCTTCCGGATCGTCCGCAGGCTCTGCGTAAAGGGTAGTGGTAGCGAGCCCCAGGATAGTCGCCACGCGCACGGGATGGCGATCCCCGGCGCCCGGAGTCGTCCCGCTTACCCTGGTCGGGTGCGGATCGTGCTGCGGACCACGGGGGAGCTGAGCATCACCGCCGGCCTGGTTCTGGCGCTCTTCTGCGCCTATCTGCTCTGGGGCACCGGCGCCTACACGGCGAGCCAGCAGCTGTTGCTGCAGCGCGCGCTGGCCGCCGAGAACGCCGCCCGGCCGCCCGCCGTCGAGCTGGGCGACGCCGTGGCGCTGCTGCGCATCCCCAGGCTGGGCCACGACTTCCGCTACGCGGTGGTCGAGGGCGTACGGGCCGAGCACCTGAAGAAGGGCCCCGGCCACTACCCCGGCACCGCCATGCCCGGCCAGGTCGGCAACTTCGTCGTCTCCGGCCACCGCACCACGTACGCGGCCCCGTTCAACCGCGTCGACGAGCTGGAACGCGGCGACGAGCTCGTGGTCGAGGCCCGCGAGGCCCGCTACACCTACCGGGTCACCTCGCAGGACATCGTCGAGCCCGGCGAGGTGGACGTGCTCGCCCCGGTGCCCGGCATGCCGGGCCTGCGGCCCATCCGGGCGTACATCACGCTGACGACCTGCCACCCCGAATACTCGGCGGCGCAACGGCTGATCGTGTACGGGGTGCTGAAGGACACCGAGCCCAGGAAGGCATGACGATGTACGGCTGGCTGTGGCGCAGGCTCCCCGGCGGTCCAGGACGGCGGCTGCTGTGGGCCGCCCTGCTGGTCGCCACGGCGATGGCCGTACTCTGGTTCTCGGTGTTCCCGCTCCTGGAACCCACTGTGACGCTCGACGAGGTGACGGTGCGCCGATGACCCGCGTGCTGGTCGTGGACAACCACGACAGTTTCGTGCACACCATCGTCCAGTACCTGAAGGTGCTGGGCGCGAGCTGCGACGTGCGGCCCCGCGACGAGGTGCGGGTGGACGACGCCGACGGCTATGACGGCATCCTGATCAGCCCCGGCCCCGGCACACCCGAAGCCGCCGGGGTCAGCGTCCCGCTCGTCCGTCACGCCGCCCGGCGCGGGCAGCCGCTGCTCGGCGTCTGCCTCGGCCACCAGGCCATCGCGCACGCCTACGGCGCCACCGTCGCCCGCGCCCCCGACCTCGTGCACGGCGGCACCAGCGCGATCAGCCACGACGGCAAGGGGGTGTTCGCGACGTTGCCCTCGCCCGTCCGCATGACCCGCTACCACTCGCTGGCCGTGCTCCCCGAGACCGTCCCCGAGGAGCTCGAAGTCACCGCCCGCACCGGCGACGGCGTCATCATGGGCCTGCGCCACCGCGCCGCGCCCGTCGAGGGCGTCCAGTTCCACCCCGAGTCGGTGCTCTCCGAGCACGGCCACCGGCTGCTCGGAAACTGGCTGGAGAAAACGCTGTAACGAACCGGAGCCTCAGAGCGACAGACAGATGAGCGTCCCCGCCGTTGCCCCCGAGCGGCGGGGGCGTTCTTTATTGGCGATCCTTCGGATCGCCGGCTCGTCGCTCAGATCCGGTGTCTTCCCTCGTCGTTCGGTCGCTGCGCTCCCTCTCTCCTCAGTCCAGACACCGGCGCTCCTCGCAAGACCTTCCCTGTACCTGCGTTCGACGTAATTCGGTGGCCTGGAGAGCCGAATTCGGGGTCTGACCTCGGTGAACATAGGTCGGGCCGCCGGGAGAGCGTTTCTCTAGGCGGTGATGTTCCGGCTGGTCAGCGGGCTGTG
>NZ_JAHKRN010000053.1 GCF_019396385.1 Nonomuraea harbinensis
GGATGTAGGTGAATCTCTGAAATCGCGTCTCTAGGGGCTTTCGGGTGTCTGCATCTCTCACGGCTGGATGACCTGCAGTTTCAGCTCTGCAGGACCTCCAGGACCCGCGAATTACGTCGAACCCGGGTACCAGGTGCGCGGCCGAGAGGACTCGAACCCCTAACCTTCTGATCCGTAGTCTCGGGCGGGAGGTTTGTGAAGGTCTATGGAGGCTCGTTTCGCCTGGTAAAGGCGTAGGACGAACCTCGGCGGACTATAGCGAACTTCGGTCGATTGCTACAGCGGTTGCTACAGCGATTGCTTCACCGAAACCCCGCGCCCATCAGGAGAATCCCGTCATCTCGACGGTGACTCCCGACGCTTGCTGTGGGGCGCTGAGGGACGCGCAGGCGGCTTCGGAAGCCATGATCGCCTCATGCTGCCGCCCATCCGCTATCGGAGCCTCGCGAGGCTCTACGGCGGCCCTGGCGATCTCTGTTACTCCTTCGCGTCGTCGTCAGTCGCCACGGTCGGCGGCTCGCACGCGCCCGCGCGCAGGGCGGCCCAAAAAGTCCGAAAACGGCCGAGCGCATGCCCGAGTGGATGCCCACTGACTCACGACCGAGTAGCAAGCGGCCGAGGCCCGGTGACTCCAACACCGAACCCCGACCTGTGACCCAGCAACCTGACCAAAACAGGAGCCAGGCCATGAGCCACCACCCTTCCACACCCACCGTCATCGAAGAAGTGAAGACCGTCGACCCGGCTCTGCCGCACGGCCTACGGCGGCTTTTCACCAACCCCTTCCGCCACCGCCGTGAGAGCGCCGTGCCGGTCGCTGAGGTGCCCGTAGCCACTGGCGCAGGCCGACTCGGCGATCGGGTCATCCTCGGCTTCGCGGTGTCCGTCCTGCTGGCCGTCGCCGGCGCGGCGGCCTATGTCTCGTACCACCACTTCTACGGCCTGGCCATCGCCCTCGGGGAGCGGCACGACATGGCCATCCTCTACCCGGCGATGTCCGACGGCGTGATCGTCATGGCGTCGCTGGTGATGGTCTACTGCTCGCGCCGCCAGATCCGTGTGCCGGTGCTGGCATGGGTCGCGCTCGCCCTGGGAGGCGCGGTGACCCTAGCGGCGAACGTGGCGCACGGCTGGTCCGGCGGTCTGGGATCGCGCCTGGTCAGTGCCCTGGCGCCGCTGGCGTTCGCGGGTGCGTACGAGCTGCTGATGTGGATCGTCCGCAACACCCGCCGGCCGGTCGAGGGCCCGGCGGAGGAGCACGTGTGCCAGCCGATCGAGACCCTCGTCGAGGTGGAGCGCGAGGTGCCGGTCCTGCCCACCGACCGGTACGAGGCAGCGCGGCTGGCCTACCTCGACAGCCTCAGCGAGGGCAAGCAGCGCATCGGCCGCCGCCCCCTGATGAACCGGTGGGGGCTGGAGCAGCGCGAGGCCGAGGACATCATCGCCGAGGTGGACAAGGAGCGTGCGCAGGCCGCCGAAGCCAAGGCGACCGAGGCACCCGGCCCCGATGCCGCGCCGCCATCGCTGAGCGGCGTGCAGCCGACCGGCACGAGCCAGGCGGAGGCGGCGTGATGACGAGCTTCCTGATTCCCGCCATGGGCGTGTTCGTGTTCCTGCTGTGCGCCACCCGGGAGGCGGACGCGGACGCCCGAAGTGCCAGGCAGATGTGGGCGGCCATGCGGCGCGCCGGATGGGGGCGCACCGTCTTCACGGCGGTGCGTGTCTTCGTGGTGGTCGTGCTGCTCATCCTGGCCGATCTGTGCCGCTTGGCCGGGCACGCGGTCGCCGGGACACGGGTCGTCGTCGAGGCGCTCGCCGTACACACCGAGATCCTCGGCTCGCTGGTCACACGGACGGAGGTGCGGGCATGACTGCCACGGAGGAGATGCGCGAGGGCATGGTGATCGCTCTCCAGGACGAGGACGTGCACGCCGCCGCCGAGGCCATGCCTGAGAAGGCCGTCCGGGAGGCCCCAGAGGAGAGCGACGGCGTCCTTGAGGGCACTGTGGTGCTCGTCGATCAGGCTCACCGGCCCGAACCAACGGACCTGCTCGCCGAGTTGGCCGCGCGCCGCCAGGAGCGGCAGCCGCTGGTCCCGTTGTGGCTGCGGTCGCGGGCGGACGCCTTGCAGGTGCTCAAGTGGCAGGCCAAGCACACCGGCTACGTGCTGGCCTACCACGCGCTGCGTGCCCCGAAGTACGCCGCCAAGCTCGCGGGGCGTTCCCCGGCCGGCGCCTGGCGGCTGCTGGTGGCGCTGGTGCGGTGGCTGTTCGACCTGGAAGGCCGCCCGGTGCGGCGGGCGGCGGCCACGAAGGAGGAGGCGGCGGAGTACCTGGCCCTGTCGCGGCAGCGTGACGACCGGGTCAAGGCGCGCCTGTGGACACTCCTCGTCGGCGCGATCACAGCGGTCCTGATCGGCATCTTCGCCGCCGTGGCCGCGCCCACCTGGGTTCACTGGGCGATCCTCGGCGTGCTCATCGCCGGGGCCGGGGTGCTCGGAACGCCCGCCGACCAGCCGCTGCTGGACCGGGCGGTCGTCCCCAACCGGGTGCGCAAGCTGACCAGTGACCAGGTGCTGGACGCGCTCGGCTCGCTCGGCATCTCAGCCATCAACCAGGCGCTCGGCAAGAACGGGCGCGGCATCACCTTCCCGGCCCCGATCATGCGCGATGGTCCGGGCTGGCGGGCCGAGGTCGATCTCCCGCTCGGCGTGACCGTGGCGGAGGTGCTGGAGAAACGCGACAAGCTCGCCTCCGGCCTGCGCCGCGCCCTCGGGTGCGTTTGGCCCGAGCCGGTCTCGGAGGAGCACCCCGGCCGGCTGGTGCTGTGGGTGGGCGATCAGGAGATGCGTAAGGCTCGGCAGCCCGCCTGGCCGCTGGCCAAGTCGGGCCAGGTCAGTCTGTTCGAGCCGGTCCCGTACGGCAATGATCAGCGCGGCCGGCCGATCTCGATCCTGCTCATGTTCGCCAACGTGCTCATCGGCTCGATGCCGCGCTACGGCAAGACCTTCGCGCTGCGGGTACTGCTCCTGGCCTGCGCCCTCGACCCGCTGGCCGAGCTGCGGCTGTTCGAGCTCAAGGGCACCGGCGACCTGTCGGCGCTGGAGAAGGTGGCCCACCACTACGCCAAGGGCGCCACCGACTCCGCCAAGGCCGCCTGCGTCGCCTCACTGGCCGAGGTGTACGCCGAGCTGGACCGCCGCGCGGAGGTGATCGACGGTCTGCCCCGCCACCAGGCGCCCGAGTTCAAGGTCACGCCCGAACTGGCGGCCTGGCGCGACCTCGGCTTGCACCCAATGGTGGTCGCGATCGACGAGTGCCAGGAGCTGTTTGCCGACGACGAGTACGGCGAGGAGGCCGCCAAGTACGCCACCGCCATCATCAAGCGCGGCCCCGCCCTCGGCATCATCCTCATCCTGGCCACCCAGCGCCCAGACAAAGACAGCCTGCCCAAGGCCATCTCGGCGAACGCGGGCATCCGGATCTGCCTGCGGGTGATGGGCTGGCAGGAGAACGACATGATCCTCGGCACCGGCATGCACCAGGCCGGCGTCAAGGCCACCATGTTCACCCTCAACGACAAGGGCATCTCCTGGGCCGTCGGCATCGCCGAGGACCCGCTGATCGTCCGCTCCGCCTATCTGGACGGCCCCACCTCCGAGCTGATCGCCGAGCGAGCCCTCCACCTCCGCCAGCAGGCGGGAACGCTGTCCGGGCAGGCGATCGGCCAGGAAGGGCCCCAGAGAGTCTCCTACGACCTGCTGGCCGACATCCTGACCGTCACCACGGCCAAGGAGGACAAGGTCTGGAACAGCACGGTCGTGGACCGGCTGGCCGAGTTCCGGCCGGACGCCTACGGCCAATGGGCACACCTGGAGGACGACGCCAAGACCGCCACACTGACCGCCCGCCTCAAGGAGTACGGGGTCCGCACGGAGGACACCTGGGGTCGCGACGCCGCCGGTAAGGGCCGCAACCGCAAGGGCTTCACCCGGTCCGACATCGCCGACGCGCACGGCAAGCGGAAGATTCAGCCCTAGCACGCCGATCACCTCATCGAATGCCTCTGGAGCCGCTTCCAGGGGCATTCGCATGGGGCCGCTAGAACGCTAGATCCCAGCTCAGAACGAGGCTGCACCGCTAGCCAAGCCGCTAGACCTCGCGGCTCCACCCGCTAGGGACGTCGCCTCGGATAGGCGACAACTACCTGTCCACAGGGGTCTGGACGCGGGCGGCAGGGAAACACAGCAGCGTGAAGTTGGAGGTTCGCGCGCAGCGCGCGGGTCAGTCTCTGGCCCGCTGGCTGGCGCCGCTGACGTTCACTGATTGGTCGGCAGCCCGGGTGACGGCCGAACTCACCCGCGCGGTGGTCGCCTGGGGCGTCGCCCACGGCTGGCGGGTCCGGCGAGAGGTGCCCAGCCTGGCCGAACTTCCCGGCGCCCATCCGGATCGGTCCGGTTATCTGGACGTGGTGTGCGAACGGCTCGACGGCCCGCCGATCGCCATCGAGATCGACCAGAGCGAAAAACCGTGGTCCGCCCGTAAGCTCCTGGTCGAGGCCGACTCCGGCGTGGTCCCTGTGTGGGTGCGCTGGGGAGAGCCGCCGTCCGGGACCGTGCCGGAACCGGTGGCCTTAGTCGTCTTCGTGACCACATGCCGCGCTGTAGGTCCCACCCGACGGCGGCTGTACTCACGCACCGTTGACCAGCATCCGCAGCCAAGCGCACCGCCCGCCCCGGCCACCGAGCAGCCCCCACAGCATGCGCCGACGAGGCCGCGATGCCGAGCCACCACCAAGAAGGGCGAGCCCTGCCCCATCGACGCTCGGCCGTCAGGACTGTGCCATGTCCATGATCCCGCCGTGCAATGCGGTCGCCTGACGAGAAAGGGCAGCGCGTGCACCGTGCCCACTGGCGGTGGCCCGTGCAAGTACCACCAGGACCAGTCTCAGAGCGAACCAGCTCCGCCGCTCCCGCCCTGGCTACCCGATGTGTCCTGACCGCTGATCACTCCGGATATCGGCGGTCCTCTGCATGTGGACGGCGCGGGCAGCCTGAGTGTGATCGTGGGCCGGTCTGCCCGCGCCGTGGCTTCTGGTGCCGTCAGACGGCCTCCGCCGCGACGGGGGAAGGGCTTCGGCTGGAGGCCATCCAGTCGAGCTGCGTGGCCATGCCGGTGACCAAGTCGGTGGTCGGGGCCCAGCCGAGCAGCCGACGCGCTGAGGTCACGTCGGCGCAGGTGACAGAGACATCCCCGCTCCGTGCGCTGGTGGATCGGACGTTGATGGGCTGGCCGGTGAGCTGGTGGGCTCGTTCTACGACGTCGTTGAGACTGATGGTGCGGCCGGCCCCGACGTTGATCACGCTGTTGGGCAGGTAGACGGTGCCTGCCGCGATGGTCGCGTTGATGGCGTCGTGAATGTAGGTGAAGTCGCGGCGCTGCTTGCCGTCCCCGTAGATCTGGAGGGTCAGACCGGTTGAGGCTGCGGTCAGGAGGCGCTGGACGAACATGTCCTCCCTCTGGCGCGGGCCGTAGATGGTGAAGTACCGCAAGGCCACCACGGTGGTGTCGCAGTCCGATCGGGCCGCGTGGGCGAGGCAGAGCTGTTCCTCCGCGAGCTTGGTCACCGCGTACGGGGAGGCGGGGCGCGGGTGATCGGTTTCGACGCTGGGGCGGTCGCCGTCGGGGGCGCCGTAGACGCTGGAGGAGGACGCAACGACGAGGCGCGGGATGCGCAGCCTCGTCACCGCGTGCATGAGCCGCTGGGTGGCCGAGATGTTGGAGGCGACGTAGTCGTCGAAGTCGGCTCCCCATGAGGGTTGGACGCCTGGGACGCCGGCCAGATGGAAGACGACGTCGGCGTCGAGCAGCAGGGGTTCGATGGCACAGGTGCGCAGGTCGCCGGTGGCGAAAACGAAGCCTGGGTGAGTACGGATGTCGGCCAGGTTGTGGGCGGCGCTGAGGTGCTTGCTGGGATCGCGGCGGTCCACACCGATCACGGTCACGCCTCGCGCTAGCAATGCCTGGCACAGGTGGGAGCCGATGAAACCGGCCGCACCGGTGACGACGGCTCGCCGGGGAAGTGACTCGCGGGGTCCATGGGCGGCGGCTGGCGTGGGCATAGGGGTCCTCTGAGGTGGTTGGTGGATGCTGGCGATGAGTGTGCGGCCGTGGGTCAGGAGTTCCGCGTTGTTCGCTTCGTGGCCTCGCACCAGTGCGGTCACCGCCTCCAGGAGGCGGAAGCGCTCCAGGAGCTGCTGTTCGGCGAAATTGAGTGGGCGGCCGTAGCCGTCGAAGAAGGCCGCGCAGAGGTGCGGCGCCCGACGCCAGTAGCGGTGTTCGAGGCGGGCGAAGTCGCGGATGCGGGCGTCGAGGCGGGTGTGCTCGAAGTCGACGACGCCGACCTGCCCCACGTCTCCGACGATCCAATTGCGTGGCTGGTAGTCCAGGTGGCACACCGTGGTCTCGAGCGTCTCTGCGGCCATCTCGTCCGCCCAGGAATACAAGATCTGCAAGTCCGAGGAGGTGATGAGGGCCGCCAGGTGCGCGCGGGCGGCCCACCAGCGCATGCGCTCAGCGAGGTAGGCAGGTACGTCGATCGTGGTGTGCTGGCCGGGCGGGGCTTGATGGAGCAGTCGCAGGACGTGCCCCGCGTGGCGGTGCGTAAGCCGTTCCGCGTCGGAGTCCTCGGGGAGCTGCGTGGCGCGTTGCCCGGGGATGGCGGTCAGTAGCAGCGAGAGGGTTTCGGGGTCGGTATGGATGAGGGACGGGGCGTGTTCCTTCAGGACCGGGACCCAGGTGGAATAGGCGTGGACTTCGGCGTGAAACCGGTCGGGCGTCTGGTGGTGCTTGAGGATGTAGCGCTGCCCGTCCGCCGCGGTGAGGACCTGGAGGTGCGGGGGCAGGTCGAGGCGCGGAAGCGGCGTGACGGGCCCCAGGTGCCGGCAGGCCACGGCCAGCAGGTCGGGGTCGGTGCCGCTCATGAAGTGGCCATCGTGGTCAGGTGGGCGGTGTCGTTGTGGCGTAGCAGCATCCATCGCTCGTCGCCGAACCGGTTGCGGTGGAGTTGCCAGTGGGTGATCGAGGCGTGGTCGATGGTGAAGCCGGTCATCAGGCCGGGGCGGAGGTCGAGCAGGAGGGTGTGCGCGGCGAGCACGGTTTCGCCGTGAGCGGCGAACAGGACGCGATCGCCTTCGTGGTGCCGGATGAGGTCGGCGAGCACCGCGCTGGCCATCTTGAGGTATCCGTTCCAAGTGTCGGAGCCCGGTGCCCAGGGCTGATCGGGGTGGGCGTGCGGGCCGCCGCGGAAGGCGGTCTTGACCTCGTGCCAGGGCTTGCCGTCGGCCTCGCCGTGGACGGGGCCGTCCAGCGGGTTACTGATGAGCAGCGGTAGGTCGAGGGCATCGGCCAGGATGAGACCGCTTTCGCGGAGCCGTCGGCGGGGTCCGGCGTACACGTGGGTGAACGGTTCGGCCTCATGTTGGGCGAGGAGACGGGCAGCGGTCAGGGCCATTTGCTGCCGGCCGAGGTCGGTCAGGCCGGTGCAGGTGCGGGGGCCGCCGACGACGCCGTCCACGTTGCAGTGCGCCTCGCCGTGGCGGGTGAGGATGAGTTCAGTGGAGATCACGTCAGGTCCTCCGGTCGGGGGCGGACGGTCGGCCACGGATGCCGGTAACCGCCCTTGCCGAGGTAGGGCAAGGTGAGCAGGTGATGCAGCTCGGCGTGGTCGAGTAACTGGCCAATGGGGATTGCGGGTAGATCGGCGTCGAGGAGCGGCTTGTTGTAGCGGGCCAGGGCCGTCGTGAAGGTCCCGGGCGGGAGCGGACCATAGGTCATGGCCAGAGTGACCAGCAGCTTGGCCAGGTCATAGCCGAACGGCGCCAAGGTGAGGTCGTCGAAATCCACCATGACGGGCCCGTCGGCGGTGATGAGGACGTTGCGCGGGTTGGTGTCCTTGTAAAAGGCGACCGGAATGGCCGGGTTGGCGGCGAGGAGCGATTGGGCGGCGGCGACCTGGTGGGCGTTGAAGAACCCGGCGTCGCCGTGCCTTCGCAGCGCTGCGATGCGTGGCGAGATGAAGTCGGGCAGCTCGCGGCCACCGGCCAAGGGGTGTGCAGTGGTGAGGAGCGCACGATGGAGATCGCTCTTCCACGCGGCGGCGTGGGCACGGCCGAGGACGGTGGCCACGGCTGGGGCGTCGGTGGAGCGGGCGTGGCGGCCTTCGACCGAGGTGAAGTCGATGCCGTTCGCGCGAACGGCCACGATGCCGGGAAGCCGCAGCGGGCCGCCGTGTTCGCTGAGCCATGCGTGGTGGGCGATGGTCTGTTCGAGGGCTTCCCGGGTGGCGTACGGCTTGCTGAAAGTCATGGCGCGTCACCTCGCCTGGCGACCACGTACGTGATGGTGGAGGTAGCCGCGACCGGGCCGTCGATCACCCGGGAGCGGAGTGCCGTGGCGATCGCATCCGGGTCGGTGGCCATGACGGGCGGCAGCTCGTACTTGGGCGTGGTGGCGAGGTAGGCGGCGACGTGGTCCAGCCCAGCGAAGGCGAATCGATGTTCCTCGTGTTCCACGTGCACGATCGGAAGGATCGGCGCTGTGAGAGCCACCAAGTTGCCGCTGTGCGCGGTCCCGTACAGGCTCGGCCGTCGGGTCGCACCGACGTCTATGCCTGCGGTGGCGACCAGGTGATCGAGGGCCTGGTAGCTGTCGGCCGATTTGGTGACCAAGACGGCGATGCCGCCCTCGACGAGAACACGGGCGATCTCGGCGATGACAGGGCGCGGGTCGGGGGAGTGGTAGAGGCAGAACGCGGCCACCACCACCGCGCAGGTAGCGTCTCCGAGGGGCAGGCGGTGGAAGTCGGCACGGATGTAGGTGACTTTGGTCGAATAGTCCGCGACCCGGGCACGCGCCGCAGCAAGCATCGCCTGCGAGGTGTCGATGGCCAACAGACGACGCGGCCGAAGGCGCTCGGCCAGAGTCCGGCTACTAGTGCCGCGGCCACAGCCCAGGTCCGCAACGATCGCCTGCCAAGGCTCGGCCAGATGATCCGCGGCCAGGTCGGCGATGACCTCGGCGACCGCCCGTCCCTGGATCTTCGCCTGGTGCAAGGCCGAGGTACGAGCCGCCAGGCGTGACTCCTCCTCGTACAGGCCCGATACGGTGTCCGGGTGCGTGAAGATGTTTCCGGGCGACGTCATGAGCGCCACCCGTCCACGCCGTTACGGCAGGTCAGCGGCCGGCGGCCACCTGCTCCAACCAGCGGCGCGTCTTGGCGCGGCTGGTCAGGAACACCACCTGCTTGCCCGCGGCGAGTTCGTGGATCTTCGCCAACACCTTGGGCCGCATGCGCCGCCGGTAGGTGGCCACGTAGGTGATCACGCCCCAGTGGATGCGGTTGTAGACGCCGGAGGTGTGCTGGCCGGCGCCGTGCCGGAGCTGGCGGGAAAAGATGCCCCACAGGGCGGCCCAGGTGGGCACGTCCATCATCACCACGGTGTCGCACGCTTCCAGCCGGACGTGCAGCGAGGAGTTGTAGTTGCCGTCGATCACCCAGCGCGATGCCGTGATCAGCTCCCGCTGGGCCGCCTCGAACTTCTCCGGCGGCAGCGGGTTCCATTCGTCGTCGTAGTAGACCGAGTCGAGGTGTGTGACCGGTGCGTTGAGCAGACGGCCGAGTTCGCGGGCCACGTGGGATTTGCCGCTTCCGCCGGACCCGACGATGGCCACCCGGTTCATCTGCATGGTGCTCCACGATAGTAGAAACGGGGCTGGTCAAAGCGGTAACGGTGTGATGCGGGGCCGCGTTCATCGGCGCCTCCAGGCGGTGTGAGGGCGTAGGACGTCGAAGGCGGCCAAGATGGTCTCCACCGTCCGGAGTTGATGGCTGAGTCGGAACATGTCCAGCTTGGCCAGACACGCTGAGATCAGCTCGGCGTGGGCGGCGGTGCCGCCGATGGACAGCAGCCGCTGCACTGCGGCGAGCACCTCACGCCCGTCGTTGACGATCAGCTCCTCCGGCACGAACCGGCGGATGCAGGCGATGTCGGACGGCGCCAGGGGCAGGCACCCGGCCAGGACCGCCTCGAAGATGCGCTGCGTCACTTGGCCCGCGGCCGCGTACCGCTCCGGGAGCAGCAGGACCGTCGCCAGGCTCTCGCCGTACATCCGGCCCACTTCGTTGAAGGGGACCCTCCCGAGGAAGGTCACCTTGGGCCAGCGGCCGATGGTGGGCCACTTACCGGCCACCTGGTGGGGTAGGCGGGCGGCGGCCGGGGCGAAGTAGTGGTCGAACGCCTGGTCGCGGTCGTACTGGTTGCCGATGTAGGTCAACGGAAGGGGACGCGACTGTGCGGCGAGCACCGGCGGGTCGGCCTCGTCCAGGAGGACGTCGTCCAGAGGGAACAGCAGCGGGCGAGACCCGACGGAGGGAAGCAGTGCGGCCTCGCAGACCACCACGCCGTGGCGGCGGCGTAGGGGGTGTTCCAGCGGGAGCTTCCGGTCCTTGTCCCAGATGATCGTGGGCGTGCTGCGAGCGTACGTGTAGTGGTCGAGCAGTTCGCCTTGGCGATGGAGATCGCAGGTGTGCCCAGGGGCGTCGCAGGCGGTCGTGTTGCGGCCGGGAATGGGCCAGCGCCATTCGGCGAAGAGAACGTCGATCTCAGGCAGGTCGGCATCGAACGCGTACCGGTCGGCGATGTGGTCGCCGGCCTCGGCCAGGTCACGGTTTCGTTGGAGGAAGACCACCTCGTGGCCGGCGGCGCGGATGGCGTCGATGAAGGGACGTCGATGGCTGCGCCCGCCGTCCGGAGTGTCGGTGATGCCGGGTCCCAGGAAACCCCAGAAGCTGTAGCCGATCCTCATCTGGTGATCCACCTGCCTTCCAGGAGCAGGGCGTCCAGGCCGGTGCCCGCCAGGCACTTGAGCGCCATGACTGGTGTGCCGCAGATGGGCTTGCCCTTGACGTTGAGCGAGGTGTTGATCAGGACGGGGATGCCGGTCCGGCCGGCGAAGGCGGTCAGTACGGCGTGCATGAAGGGGTTGCCGTCCTTTGTGATGGTCTGGACGCGTGTGGTGCCGTTGGCGTGTACGACTGCGGGAATCCGCTGACGGGCCAGCTCGGTCACGCCCGACGCCATCGACATGAACGGCGACTCCTGGCCGAGGGTGAAGTAGTCGGCGGCGTGCTCGGTCGTGACCATGGGCGCGAACGGGCGGAAGGGCTCGCGGAACTTCACGGTGTCGTTCAGCCGCGCGACCACGTCCGGGATCAGCGGAGAGGCAAGGATCGACCGGTTCCCGAGCGCGCGAGGCCCGGCCTCTACCCGGCCCCGGAACAGGCCGACGATCTGACCGTCAGCCAGCCGCTCCGCCAGGAACGCGGCGACGTCGCCGTCGATCTGGTGCTCCGTGAGCCCTGTGACCTCTGGCATCTGGCCGGGAAAGGCGGGGCCGAGGTAGGACGTGCCCGCGACGCCGGCCAGAGGGCTTGTCCCGCTCTCCAGGTGGACGGCGGCGGCTGCGCCGATCGCCGTACCCGCGTCGCCCGGAGCGGGAGGCACGAACACCTCCGCGAAGAGACCCGACTCCACGATCTTGCCGACGGACACGCAGTTGGTGGCGACTCCACCGCCGAGGCACAACCGCTTCATCCCGGTACGTGTCCTGGCCAGGCCAGCCAGATGCAGCATCACCTGCTCGGTCCGCTCCTGGAGCGCGGCGGCCAGGTCCCGATGGACTTGGCCGATCGGGGCGTCCCCGGCGCGGCGTGAACAGGTCTCGGCAGCGAAGCGGGGTGTCAGCCGGGTGAAGGACGACGACAGCACCCGGGGCGCGAAGTAGGCCGGGTGCAGGGAGAAACCAGTCGGCGTGATGGGGATGGCGTCGGCGAAGAGGTCTCGGAAGCGGGCCGGATCGCCCAGCGCGGCCAGCGCCATCACGGTGCCCTCCTCGTCGCCCCGGCGCCAGCCCAGGTGCTCGGTGACGGCGCCGTAGGCGTAGCCGAGCGAGGCCGGGTCGGTCAGCTCGTAGAGGGAGCGCAAGGCCGGTTGGCCGGGCTGGAGCTGACGTCCGAGCGCGATGGTGGTGGTCTGGGCCTCACCGAGGCTGTCCACGACCAGGACGGCCGCGCTCTCCCAACCCGAGGCGGCGAAGGCGTACATCTGGTGGGTTCGGTGGTGGAGGAGCGGGTGGATGCGAGCACGGGGGAAGCGGCGCCTCAACCCGTGGACGCGGCGAAGAGTGCGAAATCCCACCTTGGTGAAGCTGGCCGCGCGCCTTCCCGCGAATTCACGAGTGGCAGGGTCCAGAGCCAGGCCAAGGGCAGTGGGAACCACCTTCAAGTAGTGGAGGCCGTGGAAGTTGTACGCGACAGCGTTCACCTCCTCAGAGCTGATGCCCGCCTCGGACAGCAGCCAGGCGACCGCCCGCTCGGGGTAGGCACGGGTGTGCTTGACCCCGGACAGGCGTTCCTCCTCGACGAATCCGATCAGCTCACCATCGACGAGCAGGGCTGCGGCCGAGTCGTGCGTGAAGGAGCACAAACCGAGGACGATATGGGGAGGCATCGAGATCACCGGCTCCTCAGAATGGCGTACCAGGCGCACAGAGCCTCACCGAGGAGGCCGCCGACGCCCTCGGCGCTGCGTACGGCGGCGTCGCGGTGGCCGCGTTTCCACTGCTGGTAGCTGGCCAGCACGGCGGCCATGATGTCCCAGCCGGGATGATCGACCATCCGGCCGGACCGGACATCGGCCAGCAGGGCGTCGAACCCCTCCCACGGCGTCTCCAAGGAGGGCAGCTTGCCAGGCGAGGAGACTGCCTCATCCAGGACGGCGACCGCCTTGTCCAGGTCGCGCTCGTACACGTGGAGCGAGTCCACGTGGTGGTGGTACTCTCCCAGCTCGACACCCAGCCAGCCGGCCATCAGCTCGTGCAGGGTGGTGGCCGCGAAGATGTCGTAGGGCAGGCCGGTCCACAGGTCCTGGCTGCGCATGGTGGTCGCCATGTGCAGGCGACCGCGACGGAGGTGGAAACGGTAGCCCAGTGTGCAGGGCACGTCCCGATGCCCGCCGGCGTCACGGGCCGGGTCGTAGAGCTGGATGACGGCCCGTCTCGAATCCGGGTCACCCCGGAGGGTGGACAACGCCAGGGCGAGCTGATCGACCGAGCCGTCCCAGCAGCGCATGCGCGGCCCGTAGGCGCCTCGCAGGATGCCGTCGTCCTCGGCGTACTGCCGGAGCTGACCGTTGAACTCATAGATCCATGGCGCGTCGGACCCCGACAGGATCCAGACGGTCTCGGCGACTGCGAACGCGGTGTTCAGCACGCGCCCAGGCGGAGCGTGCAGTAGCCGCGAGCGAGGCTCTTCAAGCAGCAGGCGCACGTCCAGCAGCTCGCGGGTGTCCATGCCGCGGGGGCTGACCTTGTCGCCGTCGATGGTCAGCCGCACCGCGCTGGCGAACAGCTCGTTGAGCGTGCCGCCGGTAATGGTGGTCACTGGTGTCACCTTCCTGGCCTGCTTCAGCGAGCAGGCGTCGGGCGATCGTTCTGTCCTCGGATGACGCCGTCTGCTCGGAACCGGACTCCGGTGCCGGACAGGCACAGAACCATCACAGCCTGGTGGGACGCCCGAGCGGCAGGGGAGACTAGGGGAAGCACGAGGAAGGCTTTCCGCCCCCCTTCCCTCCCTTTCTGCGGCGAGGTGCATACGGATGAACGATCAAGCGTTGCCCGAGTGGGCGATAGGGCTCCGCCAGGCCAGGCTGGAGCGGTTGCTCAGTCTCAAGGGCCTTGCCCGGCTGATGCGCCAGGCCGCCGGGGATGACTTGCCGCTGCCCAAGACCGCGAGCTTGTGCCGGAACATCCGCTTCTGGGAAGCGGGCGCCTACCAGCCCAACGCCCTCTACCGGGTGCTCCTCTGCAAGGCCCTCGACCTGACGGAGGCCGAGCTGTTCGGCGGCGAAGCCCCGAAGCCGGCCACGTCGCTCCGGCGCCGTGCACCGGTCTCGACACCTGGCAGACAGCAGTACGGCGACGTCCTCGACCACCTGCGCGAGCAGTGGCATCTACTCGTCCAACGCGACAACCTGCTCGGCCCTCGCCATACCGTTTCGGCCGTCTGTGAGCAGATCGCCGTCCTAGAGGATCTGCTGGTGCCTGCTCGTGGGCACGATCGCGTCCAGGTCCTCAACCTCGCGGCCCGCTACGCCGAGTCGGCGGCGTGGCTGTACGAGGACGCCGGAGAGGTCGAGCAGGCCGGGCGCTGGACCGACCGCGCGTCCATGTGGGCCTATGAGATCGGCGACGACGAGATGATCGCGTGGACCATGTTCCGCGGCAGTCAGCAGGCCATGGGAAAACGCCGGGCCGGTGACGTGCTCGGCCTGGCCGCCTCCGCGCTTCGGCAGACCGGCCACCTGCCGGCACCGATGCGCGCGGCGATCGTGCAGCAGCAGGCCCAAGGCCACGCCCTCGACGGCGAGGAACGGGCCTGCCACCGGCTACTGGACGAGGCCCACGAACTCGCGTCGCCGGTCAATGACGATGGCGACGCCCGAAGCGGACACGGGTCGTTCTGCACGCCCGCCTACGTCGAGGTACAACGTGCCCACTGCTGGCTGGAGCTGAGGAAGCCACAACGTGCGGTCGCCACCTTTGAGCACGCGCTGCCTGCACTGCCATCGGTGTATCGCCGGGACCGCGGCATGGCCTTGGCGGGATTGGCCTCTGCCTACGCTGGGCAGGGAGACCCTGAACAGGCAGCCACGACGGCCGTCGAGGCGCTCAATATCGCCCGCGCCGCTGGCTCGGTGAGAATCATCAACGTGCTGACCTCAGTCGAACGCTCGCTGGCCGCCCATCGGCGCCTCCCCGCCGTGGCCGCCTTCCGGCTGGCCCTGGCCGAGGCGGTGGCCTGCTGATGGCCTCCCACCTCGAACTCCAGGCCATGCGGCGCGCCATCGCGCTGTCGGCCCACGGTCTCGCCTCCACCAGCCCCAACCCGCCGGTCGGCTGCGTAATCCTGGACGCCGCCGGCCAACCTGTCGGCGAGGGCTACCACGCCCGCAAGGGCGAAGCACACGCCGAGGGGAACGCTCTGCTGGCCGCCGGGGCGGCGGCGAAGGGCGGAACGGCCGTGGTCACTCTGGAACCCTGCAACCACGTGGGTCACGCGCCCGCCTGCCGGCAACTCCTCATCGACGCCGGGATCGCCCGCGTGGTCATCGCCGTCATCGACCCCACCTCCCGCGGCGAAGGCGGGGTGGCTGAGCTGCGCAAGGCGGGCGTGAGCGTGGAGACCGGCGTGCTCGCCGAGGAGGCGATGTTTGTCCTCGGCGGATGGCGCACCGCCCTCACACTCAACCGCCCCATTGTCACGTTGGTCTATGCCGAGACCGCCGAAGGGAGGATGAGCGCCTTCAACCGCATCCCGTCCTCTCGCGATCTGCTACTTTCCGCCGATGCCGTCCTGTACGCCGATGGACACCTTGAGGAAGCGATCCCCCGCAGCCACGGTCCCGGCATGATCCACCTACCGGAAGATCCCATACGACTCGGCCACCGCGACCTGCTGAAGACGCTCCACACGGGGGGAGTCCGCCGTCTCCTCCTCGACGGCGGCTCCGATTTGGCCGCGCCCTTCCTGGCCGCTGCACTCGTGGACCACGTCGTCGCCTATCTCCCCGACCGCGGCCCATCGGCTTCCCCTGGGATCAGCGAGCAAGGACTGATACCAGACGGCTTCTACCTCACGGGCATCGACCGCGTTCCCCGCTACGTCAAGGTGAGCGCGGCCAGGAATGACGGAGAGCGACAAGATCACCTCTCCCCATCCTCCTAGCCAGGTCGATCACCTGCGGCGCTCCTGGGCGGTGCCAGGGCTCCAGGCCGCGCATCGGCTGGTCCCCGCCACTCGTCGGCCGCCCCGATATGCCTGTGGCTCACCGGTGACTTCTCCGATCAGTGGCTGGGTCGGGCGACGGCGATCTCCGCCGGCCACTCGCACATCGGCCAGTTTTCGGTCTAGCGCGCGTGCGCGTAAATGCCTCGCGAAACTCCTGGTACGCCCTTCGCCGATCGGTTGAGGGGTGAGGGGCATCCACAGCGCGGACCGTCTCAGAGCCCCACCCCGCGCATGGGGTTGTCTCGCCATTTGTCGGCTATCCGGATGTAGCCGTGCACCACCGGCGACTTCTCCGACCAGCGGCCGTGCCGAGCGATGGCCGACACCGAGGCCCCCGCCTTGGCCGCGGCTGTCGCCCCACCGGCGCGCAGTGAGTGGGCGGTGAAGGTGTCCGCGTCCTTGAGACCGGCCCGCTTCGCCGCGCGTCGTACGATCTTGTTGAGCCCGTCGCCGGACATCCGGCCGGTGCCGCGCATGGTCGCCCCCAGCGTGCCGGACAGCCGCCCGTGCCGGTCGATGGCACGCAGCAGCGGCCCCTCAGCCACGCCGTGCTCCTCCAACGCGGCCAGCCACGCCTGCACGACCCGTACTGGGCAGGTCGCCGGGTGCGAGCCGTACGGCAGGGGCACGATCTCGCCGATCGCGTCCTGGTCGGTCTTGGACCGGCGGATCGCCACCTCCAGCCCATCGGCGCTGAACGTCAGGTCGGTCATGTCCAGCGTCGCCAGTTCGGAGCGGCGGCCCATGAGGGCGAAGCCGAGCACCAGGACCACGCGGTCGCGCAGGCCGACCAGGGTGGCCGGGTCGGTGGTGTCGATCAAGGCGCGCAGCACGGTCAGCTCGGCGGTCGGGGCCTTACGGGTGCGCTGCCCGGCCGTGGCGCGCTCCTTGCGGTAGTCGCGCAGGGCAAGGCGGGCGAACCCGGCGTTGAGTCGGAGCCCGGCCTTCTTGTGCCGGGACTGGACGCAGGCCAGCGCCCGCTCGATGGTGGAGGGCGCCGGTAGGGTGCCCTTGCGAGTGGGGGTGGCGGCCAGGTGGGTGACGTACTCGGTGACCGTCTCGGGGGTGGCGGGCAGTGGGCTGCGGCCGAGAGCGGCGCACCATGCGGTGAAGGCCTCCCAGTCCCGCTGGTAGGCCCGGCTCGTGTTGGCGGCGAACCCTCCGGCCACCCGCGCCCGCGCCGCGTCGGTCAGCTCCCGGTCGGCCGCGCCCACTGGAGTCGGCAGTGAGGCGGTCGGGTCGTCATCCAGCCGTGCCAGCTCCGTCACCGGCGTCTCCCGTCTTCAGGTGATCAAGATTCTGGGTCGCGATAAGGCATATTATCGCGACCCAGAATTGATCGTTAGGAATTTGCCGAGATGACCGAGCGTCCTTGCTCAGTGCAGGTGATGCGGCTCAGTCAAGCTGACGTCGTGACTCAGTAGGTCTGATGTCGGCTCAGTGAAACTGATGCGGGCGCGCCTATAACCGGTTGCGCGCCGGTCTGGGCATGCCGCCAGAATTGGCGCGTGAGCGCGCCCGCCGATCTCGAGTTTCTGCCCCGGCTGCTTGCAGTGTGGGGTTTCCCCGCGGGCACGACGATCATCCGAGCCGAGCAGGGGACCAACAACCAGACGTTCTTGCTCCGCCAGGCGGACCTTCGATTCGTGCTGCAGGTCAGCCAGTCCCTGTCCGCCGCGCAGGTGGGCGCCGAGCACCGGCTCTTGCGGTGGGTACGGCAGGCCGGACTTCCCTTCCAGGTGCCTGAGCCAGTCGCCGCGCTCAGCGGGGACACGGTGATCGAGACTGCGACCGGGCCCGCGACCGTCTGCCGGTGGATCCCCGGCGTGCGACCCGACCTCACGGGCCAGACGGCACTGGAGCGCTTCGGCCGGGCGGCCGGGTTGCTCGGCGAGGCGATGCTAGGCGTGCCGCCAGTAGAGGGGCTGGGGGAGTGGCGCGGTAATCCTCTGGCGCACCCTGCCGTGCCGCACGTCGGCAGCCTTTGCCGTGAGCTGCGCGCCGCTGGGATCAGCGCGGAGCAGGTCGCCCGTCTCGACGCCGTGGCGCGCCGCGTCGGGCAGGAGTGGCTTGCGGGCGGCGGCGCGTTGCCGACCCAGGTTATCCACGGTGACCTGGCGGTCTCGAACGTGCTGGTCGACGAGGACACCGGGGAGGTTAGCGGGCTGCTTGACTTCGAGTTTGCCGGGGTCGGCTTCCTGGTCCAGGACGTGACGGCGGCGCTGTTCTACAGCGGGGCCTTGGAGACGCGCGACTGGCAGCTCCGCACGGCGGCCTTCCTCCGGGGGTACGCCTCGGTCCGCCCGCTGGACGCCGCCGAGGCCGACGCGCTGCCCCGGTTGCTCCTCGCCCGGGCCGTCGGTAGCGCCCTGTCGCGAGGGGGTCGCTGGCTGAACGGGAAGGCCCAGCTCTGCGAGGTCGCCGACCGGATCCGCAAGCTGGAGGACACGACCCGCTGGCTCGACGCCAACGGCGGGAAGCTCCGGTCACTCGCGACCGCCGGCGGGCACGGGTGACTTTGACGGACGGCTGGCGCGAGCCCACGACGGGGCTCGGTACCCCGATATTTTCGCAGGTCAGAGAGTTCAAGATCCGCTCACGGCCGGAATTCCTGTTATCTCGGCTGACCCTGATCTTCTGCGTGCATCAGCTTCGCTGAGCCGCATGGCTTGTCCGTGGATCAGCAAACTGATGCACTCCAGGTCGGCGCCATGCTCATGCATCAGATTCGGTGAGTCGAGACACCGAGCCTTTTAGTCGAACAGCTGGTCCGGGAAACCCTGGGCCCACGGCATCGGCTGGGTAGCCCTCAGGTCAACTATGGAGGACCACCCAACGTCCGACGATGTGAGACCGAACGAGGTGCGCCCGTTCGATGGGGTGGCGGGGCTGTCAGATCTCCTTGAACGTCGCAGTAATCCCCAGTTCCACCAGCCGTTCCCGGAGTTGCTCCGCGGCCTCGGCTTGCAGCACCAGCTGGATCGTGCCCTGGAGGTAGCTGATCTGGCGTTCATCCAGCGTCATGTAGAAGGCTCGGAACAGTGCGGCGAACCCATCGGCGGAATCGCTGTTGGCCAGTAGATTGCTGCTGAAGGAGAACGCGACCTGCTGGTCCTTGGCCTTTGTCGGTGTGTCGCCGCTGCCCGATTCGGATGCGTTGCCTGCCCCGGATCCGCTGCTCCCCGATTCCCCTGACCCGGTCGACGAGTCCGACCCCGAAGTCGTGCCGTCCGTAGTGCCGTCCCCGCTCGTCGAGCACGTGCCGTCATGAGCAGGCCGGCCGCATTTCCGGCACGATTTGGGTTGGGCTTTGGCGAGCCTCAGGCCCGTGCTGGCGAGGTTGACTTGGCTGGGCGCGGTCACGGCGACCTCGGTGCCGGCACCGTCGACAATGCTTACCAGCCCGCCGCTGACGGCATCGTAGATCGCCTGCTGGAGGTCCCGGTCGCCGTCGTACAGTAGCGGTAGACGAGGGGCGCTGTAGAACGCGGCCCGGATATCGGAGAGGGTCTTTCCGTAGTCCTGGTCCCGGAGGTTGTGCAGCAGGGCTCGGGCCCCGAACTGACCTTTGTCGAAGACCTTGTCTCGGTCGGCGAGCGCCTTCCAGACGCTGGTGCCGTCCAACGCGGTGGAGTTGTCCTCGTCGAAGGTTAGCTGGTCGAGGTACCGGTCGCCGTTGGGGTCGGGCTGAGCCAGGTAAACGACATGCTGGTAGGCCCGCTTGAGGGACTTCTCCAGCTGCTGCCGCGCGTCATTGAGATCCTTAGTCCCTGTGGCCTTGAGCTCGTCATCATTCTGGACCTCGGGCGCTGCGAGTGCCCTGAGCCTCGCCAGGTATTCCACTGCGACGCCCCTCGCCAGACCACGACGCTGGGTGTTCACGACCGCGAACACGGCGCTGCTGGCCCACAGCACGGGCAGTTGCTGGGCTCCTTGCCCGAGTCCCATCGCGATGGCCAGCGCCTCGATGGTTGACTGCTCCGTGCCATTGCGCAGGCTGAACTGCGCAGGGTCCAGCACGATTAGCCGCGTAGTGTGTGCGGTGTCCAGACCGCTGGTGGCTAGGACGGCGGCTGGCTCTCGCTGGAGGTCCGCAGGGACAAAGGTGAGATCGCGGAACGGTCCGGTGTTCGCCAGCTTCTTGGCGAACTCGGCGATGACCTGGTCCCGCTCGGCCGGGGTGATAGTGCGCCGGATGTTGTTGACGAGCATCCGGTGGGTCAGGCGGGTGGACAGGAAGTAGCGGGCCGGCTTGTTGTTGCCCTGGCCGGGGATGATGTCAAGTGCGCTCATACCCCGTTCAGGGTTGACCAGCTCATCGACCACAGCGTCGGCGTCGGTGACCGTGTAGCTGGCATCTGGGACGCTCGTGGCTGCCTTGACCTCCGGTGCGCTGGCGCCCCGTCCACGTCCAGGACGGAGGGTGCCGACAATGCTGGCCAGGAAGATAAAGGTGGCGGCGCGCTCGGTCGCCCGCGGGTTGGCTCCGCTCCATTGGACAGCCGTCCGCTCGAGATCCTGTCGGCGGGCGGTGCCAGCCGAGCTGTCGTGGTTGACGACCTCGATCTCCGCCAGGCTTCTATAGTTGGCGATGGTGCGTTCGTCCTCTACCAAGCCGCTGCCGAGTAGGGCCTCCCTGACCGTGCTGTCGGACAGCGGCAGATCTCCTGGGCCGATGAGCGGCGGTACCCACTCGCCTGACATGCCGCGCTGCTGCTGCGCGTATACGGTGGCAGCGAAAATTCGGATGGTCGAGCGAACTCGCTGGAATCCTGTGACCTTGCTCCACTCCTCCTTCGCCAGGCTCATCAGCATGGGGTGGAATGGATAGCAGGCGGCGACCTCTGCCTTCCACCGGTGCCGCCAGCTCGCGCCGACTGCGTCCCAGACGTGCTTGGACCAAGCCTTATCGCTCAGCACGGGCTCATGAAGCGCGGCGGTGGCGTTGATGATCTCGGGGCTGGGCTCGGCCTCGAACAGGCGCCGCCGCAGAATGTCTGCGAAGTCGCCCACCTCCGTGACCGTAGCCGGGATGCCGTTGCGCTCCAGCAGGGTGTTCAGGTCGTCACGGCGGTCCTGGGCAGCCCTTGACAGCGCCGTCTTGTCGGCGTCGGAGGCGATCATCACCACGAGCATCGCGACGTGAGGCACGTCGTTGACGACATCGAGCAGCGCCCGTAGGAACGCCATGTCCTGCGCCGCGAGCTCGGGCTTGCTCGCGCCGTCGAGCCCGTTCCCGATGTAGTCGAGTACCTCATCGACGATGATCAGTACGGGCCGGTTCACGGCGCGGATAGCCTCGGCGATCTTGTTTTTATCGCTCCAGTACGGCAGGTAGCTCTCGTAGAGCGGATAGTCCTTGGCGAACAGCCGCCAGAGGAACCGCTCATAGAGGCTGCGCGCCGGTCCGTCGATCTCCTGGACGCCGGCTCCGGGGGTCATGTGGTCACAGGGCAAGACAACGACGTGAGGCCGCCCGAGGTCGGCGGCCAGGTGCCGCCCCATCTTCGCCTTCGCACGATCCGCGACCCTGTGGCCGAGTTCGGTGTCGAGCAGGGCCTCGGGGTTGGCGGCCAAATGGAAGGCACCGATGCAGGCGTGAGATTTACCGCCGCCCATGCCCTGGTCGAGCCGGGTGACGGCCCGCGCCTTCAGATAGTCGTCTCCGCCACCCACGCGGACCGCGATCTCGGTGAGCAGGTCGATGAGCCGTTCAGTGGGATGGGTGATCTCCCCGTAGTAGGCGGCATCAGCGTACGGCGGACGATCTGCTCCCGTTCCATGGACGGCGCGGAAGAGCGACATCTGGACGTCGTCGATCTGGCCGGACGCGCTGAGAATCTCCTGGCGAAGCTTCAGTGCCTTCCACCACGGCGTCACGGTGTCCTCCTGGGCTGCTAGGCATGGGGGCTCGGGGGATGTTCGCCATCATCAGATCAGCCTCAACTGGGCGTCGTCTATCTCCTGGCGGCGGGCTTCCTCGCGGTTGCTCATTGCGACCGCTTCGGCAGCGTTGCCGATTCCGACCCTCGTTCGCAGCACGCGGGTAAACGCGATGGAGTCCAGGTCATTGTCGGGAAGCCGATCAGCGAGGAACTGGATGGCCGACCACAGATAGGTGTCGTCGGTCGCCCGACCCGAAGCCGCTAGCACCTGGCCCATTGCCTGCAGACCTTCCTCAGATGCGGCGGCGAGCGCTAGCGCGACGTCGATGACGGCCGAGTCTCCGTTGATCTTACCGGAGTACTCGTGCGAGGTGATGAAACGGACACCCTTGTCGGCGTCGGGCACCAGGTCACGCACCAAGACCAGATCGAGCGAGGATGCCAGAGCCTGCCAGCGCAGTTCGGACTTCGCCTGAGGCTGCCGACCATAAAGCCTGATCCACCACAGCGCGAAACGAGTACGGGCATCGAAGGCCGCTAGCGGCTCGTGGTTGATCGTGACCGCCATGGCGTCTTGGACGGCCGCACGCGCCAGCGGCAAGAACGTGTAAATGTCGACTGGCTCCCCTTTGGCATCGAGGACCTTGCTGTAGCGGCCAACGACCTCCATTGCGGGCCCGGCGGCGGCCATCAGCATGTCTGCTGGCGCCAGTCCCCACCGCTCCCAATCGGGGTAGCGCCGTTTCACCTCTGCCATGATCTCGGCTTCAACCGTGCCCTTGCGGCCCGCCGGCCGCCCAGCCGGGGCAGGGCGGCAGGCCATGGTCAGGGTGGTCTCGATATTCGCCTTGCCCTGTTGCCCGCCGGATTCAGTGTTAGCCGGCCACGATCCAGTCATGACCAGCCCGGCCCGCTCGATCGAATGCAGCAGCCGTTGCCAGACCTCGGGTTCTCCATGGCCGAAGACGATCGTCACGACGCCGTCATCGCGGACGACCTGCCGCATCTGTGCGAAAGCCTCGGCAATCAGCGTGTCGTAGTGCTCGCGTGTGCGATGCTCGTTCGGGGCCGCTCCCCTCACGCGCTTGACGATGATCTCCTGGCTCTTGTCCTGACCGCCATGCGGATCTGCGGTGATTGCGAGCTCCGGCCAGGTGTTGTGCAAGCACCGCTTGACCCAGACGTAAAACAGGTCCGAGGCATCGGCGTAGGCGATCATCTGGTCATAGGGTGGGTCGGTCACTACTGCGGTGAAGGTCTTGGCCACGAAGGGCAGCGAGGTGGCGGTCCCCCGCTGCACAGATGCTGGGGCGCCGCGCAGACCGGAGAACAGGTTGCGGCAGGCGGTCAGCACGTTCTCGGAGATCGACATCCACGTGCCGGGGCCGTCACCAATGCCAGCCTCGAAGAAGTCGTGGGAGAAAGTGATGGATCCTTCGTTGACGAACAAGTCCCCGACTCGGGCACCACCCGAGCTCTGGAACCGGGCACCGCGGGTGGAGCGCCGCAGCTTCTTCACCACGACCGCTGTCGCATAGCCGGTCAGGGCCCGCACGTAGTCACGCGAAAGTCCGACAGCGGTGAGCTCATCTCCGAGTTCATTGATGATGCGTGCCAGTCGCACATACGACAGGGTCTGCCGGTCGATCATGAAGTCGCCGTAGGTCTTCGCCCCGTAGATGCTCGGCCCGATGATGTTGTTGTTCCCCGGCGCGATCTCCTCGTCTGGGATGGCCGGTAGGAACGGGCTGAACGCAGACTCGTCTGCCAGTGCCCGGCTGGCTGCCATGACCGCGTCCTTCTCGGCCGTCGTAGGCTTACGGAACGTTTTCCGGCTCCGAGCATCGATGTCGGCGGCAAGAACTAGGGCGTCCTGCCCCAATCCCTCCTGCAACAGCCGCCGGTGCACTGCCAATGGGTGGACGTGGCTGCAGTACACGCAGATCGCGCTCTTGCCAGCTACTTTCTTGCCGTTGACCACGGCGTTGGTCAGGGTGGGAGACCTCGTGGGTTTCCCTGAGGTGACGACAGCCTCCCAAGTACCGGAGGCTCGATCAGCGTCGATGTAGAACGAAACGGCCTCCCGGTCACCACGGCCTGGCATGAGCTCGTAGGAACCGATGAGTGGGAACCGCTGACTGCACTCCTGGCATGGGATCGTGACAGCCCAGAGGTATCCCCATGGCAGCTCGCCATTGTGTCGTGGGTAGAAGTCGCGCATCGCAGACGCGTGCCGCGCCTGGATCTCCTTGAACAGGGTGGCGAGGTCTCCCAGCAGTCGGTCGGTAGGGGAAGCCAGCATGTGGCTCCGTTCTTCTCCGAACGGAAGCTCTGGTTCCTCGCTCCAATCCTCGAACGGGGCCGAGGTAAGGAGGTGGCTCGCGAGGACCGCGACGGGGCTGTAGTCGACAGCGAACGCCCGTACGCCCAGTCGCGCGGACTCCAACGGAATCATTCCCCGCCCCGAAAACGGGTCAAGGGTGGTGGTGCTCTCGGGGTTGGCTTTCTTGATCTCAGACTGCAGCTCACTCCAGGCCGCGTAGCGACCCTTCATCGCTTTTCGCACCAGGTCCTGCAACCGCTTCTGTTCTGCGGGGTCGTCGGGCCATGGCAGCAGCGAGCAAATCGTCGCGGCCTTGGCCTGGGCAGTGGGTCGTTTGGCGAACCACATGAATAGAGAGATCTCGCTGTTCCCCGATCCCCAGCCCTTGTCGCTGTTAGCCGACACTTCTGCGCTGGGGAACCATCGTTCGATCATCCTGGTCATACATTGCTCCCCGGTGCGTTCTTGAGGCTGCTGCCGGGAATGCGGAAGATCGCGTTCCCGGTCATGTCGGTGGCGAAGAGGGTGGCCGGGTCCTGGTAGGCCCCGAAGAAGCGGCCTTTGGCGTCGGCGCACTGGTCGACGACGTAGAGCCAGTACTCCTTGCGGTGCTGGGTCGCGATGAGGACCTCGTTGCCAGTCATCCGGATGCCATCGCTGGCCGCGCTGCCCAGGACGCCCTTGACTTCGATGTGCCGGACCTGGCTGTTGCGCCGAGCCTCCAGGTCGTAGCCGCGGCTTTCCGTGTGAACGTCCTCGACGACCCATCCGTCGTCCAGGAGCAGTCGCTGGACATGGCGCATGGAGACGAGTTCGGCGTCGATCTCTGCCTTGATACTGACGTCGGCCGCAGCCAGGACCCGGATCCTGCCAACCAGTTTCGGCTGGGTCAGTTGCACGTCGGAGAGTCGCTCGAGCTCTTCAAGCCGCAGTGCGGTCTGAGTCTGGAGCTGGCGCCGCAACTCCAGCCGAGTGTTTCGGTCGGTGATGGTCTCAGTCAGACTCAACGGCAGGTTCATCAGGTCTCGGCGGGCCTGAGCGAACCAGTCGGAGCGTACCTTCCGGTGCTCGGCGACGGTCGCGGCTGCCACGTTGCGGGCCGCAGTGCTCGCGCGGTCCTCGCGTGCGGGATGGGGCGCGGTGCCTCGGTCCTCCGTGGGTACGAGATTTGCGAGGGCTTCCCACCGGATCGGGCGTGCGTTGCCGCTGTCGTCGACCTTGATGAGGGTCGCCCACATACTGGTTCGCTTGCCGTCGCTCTCTGTGAGCGTCGCCTCGTAGGCGTACAGGTCATAGGGAGTGAGGCTGGTGGGGTCGGCTGCAGCGCCGGACTGGTACAGGTCTTCGGCCAAGCTCTGTGCGGCCATATCGATTAGGTCAGGGAACCCAGGCTCCCCGGGCCCGAGGGTGATGGTGCCGCTGACGTCAATGCTTTCCGCGGCCTCGCGCACCGCGTCCCCGCTGGTGGCGATGTGGACGTCGCTGCCACCTCCAAGGGTGGCCGGGAACGTCGCACCGCCGTTGAGAGACAGTCGCCGGAACCCGGCGCCCGCGGCGGTCGGCGCGGAGTGCAGCACGCCTGCAGCTGCGAGCCGGTCGAGGTATGCCTCGACGATGGCTGGGTTGATCCGTGCGAACAAGTCACGCTGCAGTAGGGTCAGGGCAGCGACTGCGTCGACTTGACTGGCCAGGCGCCGCTCATTGTCGCGTACCTGGCGGGCCACCCGGATGAGCTCTTGCGCCAGAACGGCGTCGGCGGCGTCCATCGCCTGCTGCTTCTTGAGCTCGTCATCGCCGTACATGTCCGAAAGCCACTTGTCGTAGTCGACCCCCGTGATCTCGGCAACCGCCGACAGGCTGTCGAACATCTGGCCGCGCAGCTCGTTCGCCGCGGTGACGAAGTTGTCCAGCAACCGCAGCAGCGTCTCGCCCTCGCGTGTGTCGGTGGCGACCAGGTTGTAAAGGTAGACGTCGCGCTGCTGCCCGACGCGGTGGATACGGCCCATCCGCTGTTCGAGGCGGACGAGAGACCAGGGGATGTCGTAGTTGACCAGGACGCGAGCGGCCTGCAGGTCGATGCCTTCGTTGCCGGCGTCAGTGGTGACGATGATCTGGAACTCGCCGCGCATGAAGGCTTTGCGTACCTCGTCGCGTTCCGGCTTGCTCTGCCGGCCCGAATACAGTCGGGCGGTGTAGCCCTGGGTTTCGAGCCGTTCGGCGATCCATACGGCTGAGTCCGTGTACTCGGTGAAGATAACCGCCTGCTCGTCATTTCCGGGGCGGATGCCGTGCTTGGCGAGGCAATCGTTGGTGAGCCGGTTCCACTTCGAGGGCCGCCATTTGGGGTCCTTGATCGTGACCTCGATCTGCTCAACCAGGGTCTTGATCGCAGTTCGCTCGGCTCTAGCGGAGGTCGAGCTGGCGTTGATGACCTTTGCCTCTTCGACTTCGGACTCATCACCCTGGTCGACGCTCTCGGCGATGAGGGCCGCCTCGGCCTCACTCATCGCTCCCATGTGGTCATGCCGCCTGCGAAGAGTCTCGGCGAGCGCGTGCAGACTGGACGCGGCGCGCTTGCCGTACACCATGCGGGCCAGCCGTTGGGCGGTCTGCGGGAAGAACCGGTCGACCATGTCGAGGGCGGCCTGGTAGTAGCTGTACTCGGTCTGGGACAACGGGACGTTGTGGTTGCGGGCGGTACGTCCTTTGAACAGACGGGTCCGGCCGTCGTAGTCGACCAAGTCCTCCTTCATCCGCCGGAGGAAATGGATCGGGCCGGGCCGTAGCGCGTTGAGTTCGACGTTGGGGTCGTTACCGGGGTCGGGGTAGATCGCTGGGTCGACGAGGTGCAGCAGGTGCCGGAAGAGCCATTCCTTGCCCCGGTGTGGTGTGGCGGTCATCAGCAGCGCCCGCGGGGTGTTCTTAGCCAGCAGCCGGCCGACCTGGTGAAACCCTGCCGCAGTCGGGGTGAGTCGGTGCGCTTCGTCAAAGACCACCAGATCCCAGCCAGCCTTGTCCGGTCGGATGGCATCCTGGACTGCGGGGTTGACCGCCGCGAGTTCGAGGGAGACGACCCACAGGTCGTTGGAGTTCAAGGCATCCTCACGCACCGTGGCCGAGGTGAGCTGACGCAGACCGCCGCCCAGCAGCCGCTGGAAGTCATCCACCCACTTGGTGGCGAGGTTGGCCGGACACACGATGATGGCGCGTTTGACTAGGCCCAGCCGCTGCATCTCCCGGATGTACAGACCCGCCATGATGGTCTTGCCGGTGCCCGGCTCGTCGGCCAGCAGAAAACGCAGCAGCGGCTGGGGCAGCATCGCCCCATAGACGGCAGTCGTCTGGTGCGCGTACGGCTTTAGCGGTGTCGAGGCCATCGCGCTGGACTCGGCGTTGGTAGCTGCCGCGTCCATCCACCGGGTCCACATTGCCGCCAGTACCCGGGCGGAGTCGGCTCGCCCGTCGCTGAGCAGCAAGCGGACGGTCTTAGAGTCACCGGCCGCAAGGTTCACCTCGTGCCGGAGGTCCTGGTCGTCCACCAGGATGAGGTCCCAAGAACCGGGCTCGTCGCCAGGGATGGCATAGCGGATCGTCGCGAATTCGGGGATGTTGGGATACTGGACGCGCACGCGTTGTCCACGCTTGAAGACCGTTCCTTCGTCAGGCATGCTCATGCGCGCGTCCCGTAGTTGTTTCGGATCCACAAGGCCAGCGGATCAGTGACCCGCCATTTCCGCCCGGCCTCCTCGATGCGCTGGCGAGGGCCTTCTGTACCGAGGACCGCACCCCGGGCATGTGGCTGCCCCAGGCGCGTTCGATTCGGAGCACGAGATCAGCCAGGCTCGCTACTTCGAACAGATTAGCGGAAATCACCGCCAGTCCATCTCGTTTGCCTTCGGCCGCGACTTTGCCGATCAAGCTGGTCTTGCCGAAGTGTCGCGGTGCGATCAGCACCATGAGACGACCTCCACGAGCCCAGACGCGGATCATGCCACCTTCTTCGTCGCGGCCGATCGTATGTTCAGGGGAGACCGGCTCGTCGGCCTTGAACGGGGCCATGGTCTCCGACATCGCCTACTCCAAGAGAATTGCCGTGTCTCCCAACACTGGTACGGCCATAAAGGTACTCGTTCGGCACGCCCCCGGCGTACTGATGAGCTCGCCCCTTTGATCAAGACTGGTCGCCGACAGGACACTCTCGCGGGGCCATGGCTTCGCGCGTCGCCGAACACGCTGATCCGGTCTATCGCGCCGCCCGCGTGGCCGGCATGATCGCCTATCGTTCCCCAGCCGACCCGATGCAGGTTCCCTCGGTGCTGCCGCTCTTCATCGACATCGTCGCCGCCGAGTACCTGCTGCCCGCCGAGCGCTGCCTAGACGACTGCATGACGCTCGCCTACGCCTACGCCCAACTCGGCATCCCCGCGCACGTCCGCGCAGCGGAACTGAGCATCACTAACACCTTGACCAAGACCACCGTGGTTCACGGCAGCCTGACCCCTCATTGGGATGACGACATGATCTACGGGCACACCGTCGTCTGGCTGCCGACCCTAAACCACCTGGTCGACGTAACCGCCGAGCAATTTCCCGAGATCGCGGCCCTCGATCAGGGACCGATGATCGCCGGCCGCGACGGCTACCAGGCCGCACATATTCCGGAGGAACGCATCCAGGTGAAGCGGAAGAACCTGCGGATGGCCTACACGCTGGCGCCCTTGGATACCACCGTCGCTCTGCTGGACCATCCCGTGCCTCGGGCCTCGATGGCCGACTACCACCGCCGCGGCGTCAACGTCGCCACGGCGGCGGTCATCATCTTGGCCGACTCCCTGCCGCAGGAGCGCCTCGCCCTGGTGCCACATCGACGGGCCGCCGCGCTGATCGAGGCCGTGCGCGAGCTACCTGAGTACCGCACCCCCGCCGGGGACCGACGCTTCCTCCTACGCGGTCCCGACGGTGCCCAGATCGTGGTGGAGCTTGACGAGATCCCGCTTCCCGTTGGCACTCCTTCAGCCGCTGAACTTCCCTGGCGTGAAAGCAACTGACAGGATTATCGCGCTCGCAGGCGGGCGATGAAACGCGTGCGGTCGTCGATAGGCTAAACGCCGCGCAATCGCCAATCCGCAAAGGGGCGGACATGGAAGCCGCTACTGGAGATCTCGCCACCTGGACCGGGGTCGTCGTCGCTCTCGCGTTTTCCTTCTCAGCCTTCGTGGTGTCCCTGATCTCGCTCAAGTTCCAGCGCGACTCTGCCAAGGCGGCGAAACGAGCTGTCGAGGAAGCCAAGCGGTCGGCGGTCGCCGCCGAAGAATCGGCAATGGCCGGTTCGCGGTCGGCGGCTGCAGCGGAGCGCTCGGCGCTCGCCGCCGAGCAGGTCGCCGAGATCGAGGCGATGCGGGACATGCAGCCGACTGTCGCATGGGAGGTGACCCGCGAGTCGGAGTTCGCCGCCTACCTCCGGAACGCCGGCGCCGAGACCGTGACCGGCGTCATGGTCGATACGACGGTACCTGGCGTAGACCAGGCCCCGGACGGTGTGACGTTGGAGCCGGGTGCTTCGGCCAAGCTGATGCTCAGCTCGTCACTGGTGCATGGCACTCCGCGGGAGATCAGGGTGACCTGGGATGGCGCTCCCTCACCGGTCGTCGTCCCTGTCCCCCCGTGGTGACGCCGGCGAGCGAGAGAACGCCACGTCCAGCGCTTGGCCTGGGTGAGCTGCTGACATCTACTCCGCGTCGGCCACTGACAATGTCTCCGCGCTCAACACCTCCGATGCTTGGTGGCGCCGGGCCCTTACCTTCGCGATGCGCTGGATGATGCCCTCGATGACTGCGTCGTTCTGATCCAATCTCACCGGACCACCTTGCGGGCCGGAGACCTCGACGGCTTTTACGGGTCGCCATTCGTCCGGGAACATCCGGGCGAGAAGCTCCAGAGCAATTCGCCCGTTGGGTGGGGTCCAAGCGCGCTCTTGGGTGCCATCCGGGCGAATGACCTCGCGGACCAACGTGCCCCCGGCGGCATCGGCAAAAGCCGCCGACACGAGGGTGACCGAGGCTCGCGCGCGTGCGCGTGTAAGGGCCTCCCGAAACTCCCGGTACTGGAGGTCTGTGCCCTCCTCCTCTCCCCAGGCCATCCACCTGTGGACGGTGGACCGGCCGACTCCGCACAGGTCAGCGGCGGTGCCGAGGAAGCGGCCCGCCTCCAGATGCTTGCAGAGCTCGTCGCGCAGCTCTGGGGTCAGCTTGGAGGGGCGTCCCATTATTCAAACTCCTGGCGTCGAGCGGCGAGGAGCCGACGAGCTTCGGCGGCTCCCCGATGGGCGATGCTGGGGTCGGTGGTTCCATGCCGACGGGCAACCGGCAGGGCAGGACGGGCCGAGGTAGGCCGCAGGCCATGCCGCATGAGCAGCGTGACCGCGTCGGCCGCCTTGCGTTCGGCCCCGGGCACCTCCCACTCGGCGAGCAGGATGGCCAGGGCTCGTTGAGCATTTGTGATGTTGGCGGCGATGCTGCTGCTGCTCAAGTCTCGGTCCTCCGTTCTGAACGATGTGGCCAGGGAACTCGCCGCCGGGCTAATGCTCGGCGACGAGCGCGATACCCCGGTATGCCTGTCCGGAGGCGGTGCGTTTCTTCTCATGGCCGCGCTTGGCCATGGAGTCGGCGAACGTCACCTCCGAGCCCGCTTCCTCCCCGGTCGCGATGCACCACTTCGACCAGGTGGCGAACAGATGTCGCGCACCCACGTGGTACTGGCTGGCCTGGATAGTTTGGTCCTGCAGGAACCGGCCGAGCGGGTCGGATTCGACCTGGTACCTGTTGGTGCGCTCGGCGACGACGTCGGGCAGCACAAGGCCGCTCTCCTCGTAGTCCCGATATCCCCGGTACGCCCAGGCGAGGAGCGCGGGTAGTTCCTCGGCGAGCCGCTCGGGCAGCCTGCGGTCAGGCTTGGCGACGACCACGTCGAAGGGCACCACGCGGATTCGGCGCCAGACTGCGGGGTCGTCGCCGGAGACCTTTGGCTTGTGGTTGGTACAGAGGATCAGGACATGACTCGGGTCGAACTCGAAGAAGTCCTTGCGCATCTTGCGGGCGCGGAGCCGTTCGCCGCCGGTCAAGCGCTTCATGGTGGCCGAGGCGAGGCTCCTGCCCTCGTCTGTCTCGCTGCACACGGCCAGGCGTGCCCCCTTCAGGTCGGCCAGGCCGGTCGGGTGCGCCGCCTCACCTCGGGACACGAGAAGGTCGGGCTCGGCGTTGATGGCGTAGTCGCCGAACGCCTTACCCATCGCCTCCAGTAGCGTCGATTTTCCGTTCTGGCCGGTCCCCGTGAAGATCGGCAGTACGTGCTCGCGGACCAGCCCCAGCATCGAGTAACCGAAGATCCGCTGCACCCACGCCTGGAGCCCTACGTGGCCAGCGTCGTCGGGCAAGATCTCGTTGATGAACCGGTCGAACAGTTCGCTTCGAGCCTCGACGTCCAGGTCACAGCCGGCCACCTTGGTCAGCATGTCAGCGGGGTCGTGCCGCCGCTGTTCTCCCGTTCGCAGATCGAGAGTGCCGCTGGGAGTGTTGAACAGGTGGGGAGCGGCGTCCAGCACGTCTGGCGACACGGTGATGGGCTCCAGCGATCCCGCGATGCGCATCATGCCCTCCAGGCCCGACGCCGACTCGCACTTGCGGATGTCGGCGTACAGGTCATCCCTGTCCTCCTTGTTCTCAAGGTTCGGGATGTCCGCGAGGGCCGCCTTGACCGTGGCCACGGCTGCGCGCATCGCGGCGCCGTCCTTGTCAGCCACCCAGCGGGTCGAGTCCCAGACGTGCCAGCCAAGGCTGTGGGCGTGCATGAGCCGCCCAGCGTGGAGCTTGGCGAATCGCTCGGCCATGCGGAGCTGACCCCGGTGTATCTCGCCGTTGATCGGCGACTCCTTGGTGCCCCTGCCAACGCCGAGTTCGTCGAGGATCTGTTCCGGCGTCTTCGTCACGATGCCCTCATTCCGCGACGCATGCCGCTCCCGATCGTGCCGCGACCAAGGGCGACGCCGATCTCCGATTCCGTGAGGCCGATCTCCAGGCCGGAGGCCCAGAGCACGCTGTAGGCGGTGGCCTCGTCGATGGCACCCTGCGCGACCATCTGGCCGGCGCAGCACGCGGCCCAGTACAGGACCGCATTCCGCTCGCCGGGAGCAGCCTTGAGGACGGTTCGTACGAGACCACCGAGACGACCCCGCACACTCCCGGCCCTAGATCCTCGGCCGGGCCTGTGAGGCTGTGGTGGCTTCTCCTGCAGCCGTTCCAGGAGGGCGGGGTGGAGGTCGGCCAACGGGAGCGCGAACTGGTCGCTCATCCACCGATAGGGCTGACCCGTGCGGGGGTGAAGCGAGGGAGCCACCACGATGTACCCGCCGTCGGCCTTGACGTCGATCTGCGGTCCGGCCTTGCCCACGCCGGAGGGGACACGGACGCCAGGGTGCCGGTAGACCAGGTGCAGGCCGCCCGACCCTGTGATCGCGGTGACCGTGCCGGGCAGTATGCCCCCCTCGTCGAGCCTGGCCATGGTGTTGAGGCCGCCGGGGGCGTCTACGTCGATGACGACTGTGCCGGAGGGGCTGCCAGTGCGGACCGCGACCAGGCCGCGCGGAACGCGGCGGTTCATGGCACGGATGCGATCGGGGTCGGTCGTGGCGGCGTAGAAGCCGTGACAGGTCAGGCATGGGCAGGTTTCCATCTGCTCCGGGGTGACGTGCTCGTCACGGCACGGGTCACAGTTCCGCAGAGGTGTCTTGGAATCGGAGAGGACGAACACCGGCCAGCCGTGAGCGGCGTAGCGAAGCATCGCCTGCAGGCGAGGGTGGGCGGGGCTCACGCGGAGGTCGGGAGCGCCTTCAACCATGCCGGCATCGGGCTCGTGAAGTCCGCGCAAGGGGTTGCCGCTGTTCAGCGTGTTACCGTGCTTTCCAGCGGCCGAAAATCTCTGGTCGTGCATGATCCTGTCCATCTCGGATGCATCGAGGGGATGGGCTCGGGCGCCTGGGTGTGCGACCACCCGGGCGCCTTCTTGTACGCCGCGTCAACTGAGCCGTCGGCGTGGGTACCTACAACAGCAGGCCGGAGCAAACCCGGACCGCCGGACGAGCAGCCGGTCCTTCGCCTCATGCGGACGAGCCGCTCAAGCGCGACACGACCTGCCGGTCATCCAGCAGTCGTGGGGAATGCGCCTCCACGGGCAGCGCTGGCGCGTCAGGCCGCCGAGGCAGTCGTGCGGAGCTGCTGGACGTAGGCCAGGAGGGAATCCCTCGGAACGCGCCTGCTGCGGCCGATGAGCACGGACTCCAGTTCGCCCGATTTGATGAGCTGGAAGTAGACGCTGCGCCCGATCTGGAGCAGTTCAAGGACGTGCTCCTCTTTGAGGAGGAGCGGGAAGCACGCGCACGGCGACGCCGTGGACGTCGGCTCGCCAGCGGGCGGCATGTGGGTGTGGCGGCTGGTCAGAGGTTCTCCGACCGTGCTCAGCCCCCTAGCATTGGACATAGCTCAGGTCCTTCGAATCGACGCGACTGGCTTGGGCAGCCCTCGGCGGGAAATCGTGCGATGTTCGGAGCGCCAACTCCGTTCACCAGCACCCCGCCGGGGGCTTATTGCTGTCCGGACCGTGACACCGGGTGGGTTCCCACTCCGTAGTTCTCGGCCGTACGAAGATCACCGTAACGGTCCATGGCGGCTCGCGCAAGTTTCCGATCGCATATCGCTGCATGCGACGCAAGCGGTCGTTTGTGATATGCGGCCCCGCTCTTCCGGCAACCACGACGAGCGTTGAGAAGCCCGTTCACCAGGGGATTCCGTTAGTTCGAGGAGGGAAAGCTTCGTATGCTACGCGGCCTCGTCGCTTACGTCATCTCTCGCTGTTTATCGCCTGGTGGGCGATGCTGATGGTGACGCCCCTCTGTCTGATGTTGCTCGATGATCTTGCGGGTTGTGCTCTGTGTCATTAGAGTCCACATGCATTATCCGCATCCCATGGAGGAGTCAGCATTCATGCCGGAGGAGAACGAGTTCTACGTCTGGCTTGCAGCCACGGCGCGTGCCAGCGGGTACGGGTCTGACGCACAGCTCGCCGAGGCGCTCGGCCTACAACAGTCGACAGTTTCGCGGTGGCGGAAGGGGACCCGCCCGCACATCACACATCTGGTGAAGCTGGGTCAGCTGTTCCGCATGAGCATCGAGCCGATGCTCGTCATGTCCGGGCATGTCCCGGCCGACCTACTCGGCAACACCGAGCCGCCGGCGCTGCCCACCCCGCAGATCGTCCGCCAGATCCAGGAAGCCCCACTCCCTGACGGCGTCAAGAAGGCTCTCCTCGAATACTGGGACGAGCGGCTTGAGGAAGAACAGACTCGGGTCGCCGAGCTGATCAAGTTGTTCGGGTCGAACTTCGGCGGGGCCAGCACTGCGGATTCAGTGGCCGGATCGTTCGGGCTCGCCAGTTCCAACCTGCCGCGGCACTTTGCCGGCCTCATGCAGCAGGCCGTCAAGGGCCTGAGGTCATCCGCGCGCCGCGCGCGAGGAACAGCGGCGAACCGATGATGGCCACGAAGAAGCGCTCCCGTGGCAACGGGGAAGGCAGCTTCTACCAGCGCGGGGACGGCATGTGGATCGGCGCCGTGACGCTGCCGGGTGGCGAGCGGAAGACCGTCTCTGCGAAGGACAAGACCAAGGCGCGGGAGGAATGGCGCAAGCTGCTCCGCCAGGTCGAGGAGGGCAAGCCGATCACCTCCGGCCGCGGCGTCACCCTGGAGCGCTACCTCAACCAGTGGCTCTCGCTCACGCTGGCGCAGCGGGTGGCCGCCGGGAAGATGGCCGAGTCCACGATGATCTCTTACTCGGACAACATCCGGCTGCACGTCATCCCGCACATTGGGGGCGAGCCCCTGACCAAGCTGACCCCCGCGCGGTTACGGGCGTGGCTCCTGGAGCTACAGCGCAAGCCGGCGGCCCGGCAGAAGAAGGCCGTCGAGGGAGAGGACCCGCCGCCGGTGGTGCTCCTGTCCGACCGTACGGTGAACTACTGCCACGCCATCCTCCGGGCCGCGCTCAACGATGCGTTCAAGGACGAGCTGGTCTCGCGCAACGTGGCCATGCTGGTCGAGCCGCCGTCGGGAAAGAGCAAGCGCGGGACGGCGCTGACGAGCGAGGAGGCCGACAGGCTGTTCGCGGCGGCGCATAGCCACCGGTGGGGCGTGCTGTGGCTAACGATCCTCGGCCTCGGCCTGCGCCGTGGTGAGGCGCTCTCGCTGCGTTGGGAGGACATCGACCTGGACAACGCCGTGATCAAAGTCGGCCCCTCGCTGCAGCGCCTGCGGGGCGAGCTCGACCAAGAGACCGGACGCCGGCGCGGCCGACTGGCCGTGGTCCGCGCGAAGACGGAGGGGTCGGACGCGAAGCTGGCGATTCCCCGGGCCGTGGTCATGCTGCTGCGGCAGCACAAGGTGGACCAGGCCGCCGAGCGGCTGGCGGCGAAAGTGTGGGCGGACCCGGGGCTGGTGTTCACCACATCGGTGGGGACGCCTATCGAGCCGCGGAACGCCAACCGGGCATGGAACGCGCTGTGCGACGAGGTGGGTATCACGCGGCCGGACGGCAAGCGGGTGAGGATTCACGACCTCCGGCACACCGCCGCGACCTGGCTGCACGGGGAGGGCGTGGACATGAAGACCATCCAGGGGACTCTTCGGCACAGCCGACTCGCCACGACCTCGGAGATCTATACGCACCTCACCGAGGAGGTACAACGCCGGGCAGCGGACTCCATGGACGGGGCACTGTCCCGGTTCGGCCGCATCGCTCAATGACCCGATGCACGCTGACCTGCGGGAATGTAGGGGTGTGTAGGGATTCAGGTATTAGCTCTGTACGTATAGGCGCGTAGGTGGAACAGGTAAACCCTACACAGCCCTACACACCCCCTGTGAAGTGGAGAAACACGGGTGGACCCCTGCACGCTAGCGATGTAGTCAGATGTAGTCACCTGTATTACTATGTAGTCGTGTCGAACAAGCCGACCACTGTCCGGCTGACGGATGAGCAGAAGGCAGGGCTCGACGCCATTGGCGAGCGAGAGGACCGGAGCCGATCGTGGCTCATCTCGAAGGCCGTGGACGAGTACATCGCGCGGCATCTACGAAGCGAAGAGACAACTACGAGCGGAGGTGAACCTCGGTGAACGAACCGGCGCTGCTACAGCCGTTGCTACAGCACACCCCTAGAAACGACTCAGGGAGTCCCTTTGAATCAAGGAACTCCCTGGTCAAGCTATGCGCGGCCGAGAGGACTCGAACCCCTAACCTTCTGATCCGTAGTCAGATGCTCTATCCATTGAGCTACGGCCGCTCGCTGCGTAAGCAAGCATAGCGGGTTCTGAGCGATGCCTCGAACCAGTTACGGCTTTCATGACCCCGCCGGTTCCTCCTTCTTGGGCCACAGCGTGTAGCTGACCGGCCAGATCAGGGCGATCAGTGGGACCTTGGCCGCCTGGCCGAGGAACATGTACAGCTCCCCCATGCTCCCCGGCTTCCCCACGAGCCAGCCCATGACCAGCACGACTGCCCAGACGATCCCGTACGCGAGGACGATCCGCAGCCAGAAGATCCACTCGGAGCGGGTTCTGGCGGAGCCGGCCTCGGGCGGCCGGGGCGGTGGGGGGCCGCCGGCGTAGCGGTGGTGGAATTTGGCGTCGGCCCACTTGAGCGTGCTGTGGCCGAACACGATCGAATAGGCGAGGTACGCGGCCGCGAGGCCGTGTTTGAAGTCCGCCGGGGCGCCGCCGCGCATGTCGATGACCGCCGCCGCGAGCAGGATCACGTCCAGCAGGGGGACGCTGACCAGGAGCGCGGTGCTGAGGGCGCGGCGGTTCCACAGGTAGCGGCAGGCGAGGCCGAGACCGAGCAGGATCCAGAAGCCGATCTCGCAGGCGATGATGACGGCGACAATCACGATGTCCAGTCTTCCGGCTCGTACAGGGAAAACATCCTCTTGGGGAACGGCCTGTGGATACATCGAAGTGTGTATCCACAGGCCGTCCCGCGAAGGATCGAATTCGCCGCGCGACGTGGTGGGATGTGGGCATGAACCGCGTGGCGCTGGGTGCGGGCCTGGCCTTTCTCGTGGGCCTGGCGCTGATCGAGTCCGGGGCCCGCATCGACCGCGGCGTGCCCGATTGGGTGCTCGCCATCCCGCTGGCGATCACGTGTCTGGCCGTGCTGCTGCGTTACCGGTCGCCGCTGGGCTCGCTCGGGCTGGGCACGGTGGGAGTCGTCCTCGACCTGTTCGTGGGGCCGTCGCTGGGCACGGTGCTCGTCTACACCGACAATCTGTACGCGGCCGCGCTCTACGGGCCGGCCCGGTTCTCCCGCTGGCTGCTGGTGATCACGACGGTGGCGGCGGTGGGGACCGGGGCGGTGACGGGGTTTCTCTGGGCCGACTGGCGGGCGCTCGCGCTCACCGTGGTCCAGCTGGGGCTGATCCTGGTCACGCCGGTGACCACCGCCCACATCCTGCGCCAGCACCGCGACCAGGCGGCGGCCGAGCGGGCCAGGGCCGAGCAGGTGGCGCGGCTGGCGGAGCTCGACCGGCAGGCGGCCATCACGTCCGAGCGGACGCGGATGGCGCGCGAGCTGCATGACATGATCGCCAACCATTTCAGCGCCATCGCCATCCAGTCCACCGCGGTGCTGTCACGCAAGGACCTCGACGCGGCCACCGTGCGGACGATCATGGAGTCCGTACGGGAGAACAGCGTGCAGGGCCTGGCCGAGATGCGTTCCATGATCGGGCTGCTGCGGCAGGAGGGCGACGAGGGCGAGGCCCTGAGACCTCGGCTGCGCGACGCCGAGGGCCTGGTGGAGCGGTCACGCCAGTCCGGGCTGGCCACCGAGCTGAGCGTCGACGGCCCGGCCCGCGATCTGCCCGCCCCCATCGACCTGGCGGCCTACCGGATCCTTCAGGAGGCGCTGACCAACGCGCTCAAACACGGCGACTCCCCGGCCAGGGTTCATCTGGTGTACGAGCCGGACCAGGTGTCGATCACCGTCGACAACGCGGCGAGCAGCCGGGACGACCGGCTGCCGGGGGCCGGTGCGGGCCTCGTGGGGATGAAGGAGCGGGCCGGTCTCGTGGGCGGGACGTTCGAGGCCGGGCCGCACGCGGACGGCTGGCGTGTCTCGGCGACGCTCCCGGCGCCGGGCCGGGAGGCGACGTGAAGTCCTCCAGGGCGGATGAAGGGCACCGTCGCCGGACGGACGGTGGCAACGCGGCATACGTCAAGGGGATCGCTGGGCGAGCTCGCAGCGCGGCATACGTCGGTGAGACCGGTGGACGAGGTTGCAGCGCGGCATACGTCGATGGGGCCGGTGGGGGAGATTGCAGCGTGGCATACGCCGGTGGGTGAGCTGGTGAAAGGCGAGGTGGGCCGAGTGGGCATCAAGGTGCTGGTGGCTGACGATCATGCCGCCGTGCGGGCCGGGATCGTATTGATCCTGGATGGCGACGAGGACATCGAGGTGGTCGGGGAGGCGGCCGACGGCGTGGAGGCGGTCGCCATGGCCAAGGAGCTGCGGCCCGACGTGGTGCTGATGGACATCCGCATGCCCAGGATGGACGGCATCTCGGCCACGGCGGAGCTGGCGGGCATCACCGATGTGCTGATCCTGACGACGTTCGACGTGGACGAGTACGTGTTCGGCGCGTTGCGGGCGGGGGCCGCAGGATTCCTGTTGAAGAACACGGACGCGGACGCGCTGGTCGACGCGGTGCGCTTGGTGGCCGGGGGTGACGGGTTGATCTCGCCGGGGGTGACGCGCAGGCTGATCAAGGCGTTCGGGGAGCAGGCGCCGGCGCGGCGGGAGCCGGTGGATCCGAAGACGCTGACGCCTCGGGAGCGGGAGGTGCTGGCGTGCATCGGGCGGGGGCTGTCCAACGCGGAGATCGCCGAAGAGCTCGCCATGGCCGAGGCGACGACGAAGACGCACGTCAGCCGGGTGCTCCACAAGCTGGGCCTGAAGAGCAGGGTGCAGGCGGCCATCTACTACTCAGAAGGGGAGATAGGGCCGTAATGTGGGCGTCGTGTCCATGCCGCCGCCTCAGCAGCCACAGCAGCCCCGGTCCACCGGCGTGGTCGTGGGGCTCGCGGTGGTCGGGCTCTTCGCCTACATCGTGGTCAACGTCTTCGTGGGGGTCGTCGCCGTGTCGATGGCCACGAACGTGGTGCTGGCACTGGCGGCCGGTTTCCTGGCCGTCGGCGCGCTCGGGGGCGGGGTGGTGTTGCTGTCGCTGCGCAGGCCGTGGTCCAAAGGGCTGGGCCTGGGGTTGATGATCGGCTGGGGGTTGGTGTCGATCGTGTCGGCCGGCTGGTGCACGGGGCTCAATCCGGGGTTGTACGCCTGAAAGCGGACGTCAACCGGCGGGTTCCATCCTGTTCGTCGGTCAAGAGGGAGAGGGATGACGACACCACCGCCGGACGATCCCGGCAAGCACGATCCGGGCCAGGAGGGGCCGACCCGAAACTTCCGTGACGGGCTTCCGGGACAGGTTCCGCCGCCACCGCCACAGGGAGCGCCGTGGCAAGCGCCTCCCCCGGAGGGTCCTCCCTGGCAGGGCCCGCCGCAAGGCCACGCGCAAGAGCCGCCGCCAGGGCCTCACTGGCAGGGCCCGCCGCACGGTCCACCCCATGGCCCACCGCCCGGGCCCCCGTACGGTCCCGGGATGGGCGGTTGGGCGCCGCCCCCTCCCCCGCCGTCCACCGGCGACAAGGTCGGGATCACCATCGGGATGGCATTCGTAGGCTTGACCGTCTACAGCGTCATCAACGCGATCCTCGGCTTCTTCGTCTTCCTCGGCGCCATCAGCACTCCCGAACACAGCCGGCCCATGCTCATCGCCGGCACCGCGACGCTGGTGGGCCTCGGGCTGGTCGCCGGCCTCGTCCTGGTGCTGATCCGCAGACCCTGGACACGCGGGATCGGGATGGGGTTGATGATCGGCTGGGCGCTCTGGTCGATCTGCACGGCAGGGCTGTGCACGGGGCTGAACCCTGCACTGTACGGCGCCTGACATGCCGCTGCACGAGATCTTCGTCGGCCTCGGCGTCGCGGTCGCCTCGGTGGTGTTCTTCTACGAGGCCCGCAGCAGGGGCGCGCTCAACGAGCAGTCGCTGGTGGCCGTCACCGGCGCGCTGGTCGGCGGCGCCATCGGCATGCGCCTGGCCGGCTGGCTGGAGACGCTGGACCTGCAGCAGCTGTGGCTGTACGGCTCACGCAGCGTCCTCGGCGGGCTGGCGGGCGCGTACGTCGGGGTCCTGGTCGCCAAGCGGATCATCGGCTACAAGGAGCGCACCGGTGACCTGTTCGCGCCGGCGGTGGCGCTGGGCATGGCGGTCGGCCGGATCGGCTGCCACCTGACCGAGGCCCCGGGCCGGCCGACCGGCCTGCCGTGGGGCGTCCACGCCCCCGCGAGCACGCCCGACTGCCCCGGCTGCCTGGCGGGGCAGGCGATGCATCCGTCGTTCCTGTACGAGATCGTCTTCCACGTGGCCGCGTTCGCCGCCCTGCTGTGGGCGCGCAAGCGGCTGACCCGGCCCGGTGAGCTGTTCACGTTGTATGTCGCGGCGTACGCGTTCTTCCGGTTCTGTGTGGAGTTCACCCGGGCCAACGACATCCTGTGGCTGGAGCTGACGGGCCCGCAGTGGTTCCTCCTGCCGGGGATGCTGCTGCTCGGGCTGAGGCTCGCGTACGGGTGGCGACGCGGCTACTACGCTGCCCTCTTCAAGCGAAAGGTCATGACATGAGCACGGGGATGGGTCTCCGAGGCGACCGCATCGTCCGCTACGTGAACGCGTTCTGCCCCCACTGCCACGGCCGCGACCTCGACCGGATCGAGCGGCTGAGCGGCTACCTGGCGGTGCGCGACGGCAAGGTGTGGCTGGAGCGGGGCTGCAGGGAGCACGGGCTGGTGCGCACGCTCTACGACGAGGACCCGGAGATCCTCGCCTACCTGGAGGAGTGGACCGCTCCAACCAAGCAGCACGTGCCGGATCTCGCGGGCAACTTCGATCCGGTGCCGGCGGCGTACCTCAAGGGGCTGCCCGAGCTGCAGACGCAGCACACCTGCATCCTGCTGGAGGACATCGCGGAGGCGTGCAACCTGCGCTGCCCCACGTGCTTCGCCGACAGCTCGCCCGAGCTCAACGGCGTGGTGCCGGTCGCCGAGGTGCTGGCGAACGTCGACCAGCGGCTGGCCAGGGAGAACGGCAAGCTCGACGTGCTCATGCTGAGCGGCGGCGAGCCGACCCTGCACCCCGAGTTGAAGACGCTGCTGCACGAGCTGGCCGCACGCCCGATCACCCGCATCTTGATCAACACCAACGGCGTGCTGATCGCCCGCGACGACGCCCTGCTCGACCTGCTCACCGAGCACCGCGAGCGGGTGGAGGTCTACCTGCAGTACGACGGCTCCTCGGCGGAGGCGTCGAGACACCACCGCGGCGGCGACCTGCGCAGGCTGAAGCGGCAGGCCGTGGCGCGGCTCTCGGAGCGGGAGATCTTCACCACGCTGGTGATGACGGCGGCGCTCGGCGTGAACGACGGCGAGATCGGCGACGTCGTCAAGGTGGCGCTCGACACCCCGTTCGTGGGCGGCGTGTCGCTGCAGCCGCAGTTCGGCTCGGGCAGGTCGGGGACGATCGACCCGATGGACCGGCTGACCCACACGGGCGTGCTCAAGCGGCTCGGCCCGCAGACCGGCGGGCTGGTGACGTGGCGTGACCTGACCGCGCTGCCGTGCTCCCACCCGCACTGCTGCTCGGTCGGCTACCTCATCCGCGACGACTCGCAGCGGTGGCGCTCGCTGGTGGCGCTGATCGGCCACGACCGGCTCAAGGAGAACCTGGGCCTGGTCGCCAACCGCATCGCCGACTCCGAGATCCCCCGCGAGCTGCGCCTGGCGGTGCAGGAGTCGCTGCTCGACCTGCTGTCGGAGCAGTCGTCGCTGTCGCATCCGCAGATCGGCGAGCTGTGGCGCAACATCTGCGAGAACTGCGACCTCGGCGTCTCCACGCTGCTCACGCTGGCCTCGTCGGCGCTGCCGGGCCGGCGCAAGAAGCTGCGCCGGATGATGGGCGAGCGGGTGGTCCGGATCACGATCAAGCCGTTCATGGACATCTCGACCATGATCGAGGAACGGCTCACGCAGTGCTGCGTGCACGTCGGCACACGGTCGGCCCAGGACCAGTGCGCGCCGTTCTGCGCCGTGCAGGCGTGGCCGCAGCTGTCGGCGCAGCGACTGTCGGCGGTGGCGTCCGAACCGCGGCTGCGGCTCCCGCTGGAGGTGCTCCCGTGACGACTCCACCAAGCACGCCGTACGATCCGCTCCGGTTGTGCGTGTACGCGACGATCGCGCTCCTGGCTTGGGTGTTCGGGCCGTGGGCGCTGCTGGCCTTCGCCGGGCTGGGGTTCGCGGGTTACTGGAAGGCGCGGCGGGCCGGGCTGACCCGGAGCAAGTGCCTGCTCCGGGACACCCGGCTGGTCCTCGCCTACCTGGGCGTGCTCGCGCTGGCGGCGGTGACGGCGATCGTGCTGTCCTTCACATGACGGCGAGCAGGTTCACCACGGTCAGGTTCGAGCCTTCCCGCCAGGAGAAGACCGTGGGGACGCCGCCGCCGAACTCGGCCTCGTCAAGGCCCACGACCTCTTCGGTGGTGAGGTCGTACAACGCCTGGATGACCGGCCCGGAGGACAGCCGGCCGAGCACGAACCGGTCGGCGGGCAGGCCTTCGAACACCAGAGGGCGCAGGTCGGCGGGGATCGGCCGGCGGTCCGATCCGTCGGGCCGCTGGCGGAAGGGGCCGCCGTCGAGCACGCCCGCGCACCACTGGATGCCGCAGATCAGACCGCGGGCTCCGCTCGGCACCGAGACGTCGGCCGACCGGCCGGTTTCCAGGTTGACCGTGCGGTTCTGGTTCCGCTCGTGCGACTCGCCCGCGGTGTAGCCGGCGGCCAGCGGCCATGACCTGAGATGGAGGCCGTCGGTGCCCTTGATCTTCTCCGGCTTGCCGCCGGTCAGCGGGAGCCGGTAGACGCCGCCCCGCTCGACGGAGAACACGATGTGGTCGCCGGCGATGTCGAAAGCGTCCACCTGGGCCAGCTCTCCGGTCAGCTTGGCGACGTGCCCGGACTCGCCGCCGGCTCGCGGCACGTACCAGAAGTCGGCCCATGCGCCTTCGCCGGCGTGAGGCGTCTCGCCCCACCAGACGATGTGATTGTCCCTCGCCTTGACGTCGCGGAAGCGGTAGCCCGGCACGTTGGGCTTCGGCATGCTGGTGACCGTCCGGAACTGCCTGATTCCGGTGTCGAACACCTCCAGGCGATCCGGCTTCACGCCGGGTGCCACGGCGCTCACCAGCACCTCGGCCGGGCTGATCGCGGCCATCGGCTGGTATTCCCGGCCGTCGACGGCCGTGCCCGGCACCGTGAACATCGCCTCGGGCCAGACCTCGACGGCCCGCTCGACGCCCCGGGTGGCCTCGGCCGCCGGTCGCGCCCGCCCGCCGCCGTCGGACAGGACCGCCGTCGTGCCTCCCGCCACCAGCACCACCGCGGCGGCGGCCAGCGCCGTCCGCGCCCACCCCGCACGCCGGCGCGACCGGCGGCGGGCGGCCACCGAGGCCGCCAGCGTGAGCTCCGGCTCGGCGTGCCCGGCGGCGGTGCGCAGGGTGCGGATCAGGTCCTCTTCGCTTCTCATCGCGCCTCCTCCAGCGCATGCGTGATCCGGAGCTTGCCCAGGGCGCGCGCGGCCTGGCTGCGCACGGTGCCGCGCGAGACGCCGAGGATCTCCGCGATCTCGTCGTCGGGGAGATCCTCGTAGTAGCGCAGCACGAGCACGGCACGCATCCGGCGGGGCAGCCTGCCCAGCTCGGCCCAGAGGTCCGCGTCGTCGTACCGGTCGAAGTCGCCGCGCTCGGGCACGGCCGCGACGAGGTCCTCGCGGTGGCGGCGCCGCCAGGCGTTGATGTGCAGCCGCACCATGGTGGTGCGCACGTAGCCTTCGGGGCTGTCCTTCTTGCGCACCCGCGACCACGCGTTGCCCAGCCTGGCCAGCGCCTCCTGGACGAGGTCGGCCGCGTCCTCGGTGTTTCCGGTCAGTACGTAGCCGTACCGGAGGAGAGCGTCACCCCTGGCTCGGACGAACTCGTCGAACGATTGGTCCACGGATCCAAGGACCGTGAGAGGGGCGCTTCTGTTGCATCACTCGGCGGGCACGTACAGGGAGAGGGTCTCGGCGACGCAGGCGGGGCGGCGCTCGCCCTCGACCTCGATGGTCATCTTGAGCGCCGACAGGTAGCCCGCCGGGGTGCCCTTGACGCTGGTCAGCTCGGCGACGGCGCGCACGCGCGAGCCGACCGGGACGGGGCGGGGGAAGCGGACCTTGTTCAGGCCGAAGTTGACGCCCATCTGGATGCCCTCGACGCGGATCAGCTCGAACATGAACGACGGCAGCAGCGACAGGCTCAGGTAGCCGTGGGCGATCGTGCCGCCGAACGGGCCCTCCTTGGCCCGCTCGGCGTCGACGTGGATCCACTGGTGGTCGTCGGTGGCGTCGGCGAACAGGTTGACCCTGTCCTGGGTGATCGTGCGCCACTCGGTGGGGCCGAACGTCTCGCCGACGCCGTCCTTGAGCTCCTGGATGTTCGCGAAGGTCCGCATGAGGCCGAACGCTATTGGGCAGGTGGGACGGCTGCCAAGTTGAGCACCCGGAACTCGTCCGGCTTGTCCCCCTTGGTCGCTCCCCAGTAGAGGATCGTGCTGGGCTCGGACGAGGTGCCGGTGCCGTACCAGTCGGTCGGCTCGTCGAGGCGGCCCAGCTTGTCCGTGGCGAGGTCGTACACGTCGCTGTCGACGAGGAAGCGCTCCAGCGCGGGATAGGCGTGCATCCTGACGCCGCGGACCTGACGCGACCGCGGCGTGCCGGTGCCGTCGGCGCGCTGGATCAGCAGGCCGTCGTCCCTCTGGCCGTGGCACCAGACGGGGCCGCACCTCCAGCCGGTCACGCCCGGCGGCGCGGCCGTGGTCCGGGTCGTGCCGTCGGCGAGGTTCACCAGCCGGGTCTGGTTGTGCTCGAAGCCCTCGGGGCCCTTGGCGACGTCGGCGGCCCAGGGCCACGCGATCAGGTGGAGGTCGTCGCCGCCGGGGACCCGCTCCGGGTCGCCGCCCGCGAGCGGGACACGCCACACGCCGCCGTCGGTCTCGGACCAGACCACGTGGCCGCCGCCGATGGAGATCCCGTCGAGGTCGGCGTCCTCGCCGGTGCGGGTGGCGAGGAGCCTCGCCGCGCCGCCGGCCAGGGGGGCGGTCCAGATCTCGCGTACGGGGGTGCCGTCAGCCCGTTCGCCGGATCCGGACCAGGCGATGTCGGCGGGGCCCACGGTCACGGACTGGGGGAAGTACCTCTTCCGGCCCCTGCCTGCCGGCACCCGGGTGACCACCCTGGCCGTCCCGGTCCCGGTGTCGTAGATCTCGAACGTGCCGGCCTTCTCGAACGAGGACTCGGCGGCGAGCAGCACCTGAGTGGCGCTGAGCGCGGTGACCGGGCGGTAGCGCCGGCCGTCGGCGTTGGTCGCCGGCATCGTGAACAGCGCCTGCGGCCACAGCTCCGTCACCGTCGCCGCGACGGGGGCCACGGTGACCATCGCGGTGGCCGCCGGCCGGGAACCCTCTGCTTCTCCCGGGCCAAGGCCCCTGACCACCGCCGTGCCCGTACCCGCCACCGCGATCACCGCCGCCGCGGCGAGCACCTGGACCCGGCGCATGGTGCGCCTTCGGCGGAGCCGGGCGACGCCTGCCAGCAGATCCGTGTCGGGCGCGCCCGCCGCGCCTTCACGCAGGGCCCTGACCAGCTCTTCCTCGGTCCTCACGAATGCCTCCCCTCGAAGACGGCCGGCCGTACCCGGAGCGTGTTGAGCGCACGGAAGGCCAGGCTCCGAACCGTTCCGCGTGAGATGCCGAGGATGTCGGCGATCTCCTGGTCCGACAGGTCCTCGTAGTAGCGCAGCACCAGCACGACACGCTGCCTGCCCGGCAGCGTGGCCAGCTCCCTCCACAACTCGCCGGTGGAGTGGGCGTCGGTGTACGAGCCCTCGGGGACGTCGTCCGTGATCCGCTCGCGCCGCCGCCCGCGCCACCAGCTCACGTGCTGCCTGGCCATGGTGATGCGCACGTACGCCTCGGGGTTGTCCTTGTTGCGCACCCGCCGCCAGGAGTCGCCCAGCTTGAGCAGCGCTTCCTGTACGAGGTCGGCGGCGTCGTCGGGGTTGCCCGTGAGCACATACCCGTAGCGCAGCAGGGCCGGCCCGCGGGCACGGACGAAATCCTCGAACTCCACACTTCCATGACGCACGGGGGCGCGGAGCTGTTGCGAAGATCTTTACCTGAAATCATCGCGCACCTGTTCGAGTCCGCGCTACAGTCGTACCAGCGCGAATCGAACAGAGGTTCGGCCTGGTGAGAGGGGGTGTGTCCGGTGACGGTGCTCGCGATGCCCCCTGCTCGGACACGCCATCACACTTTCTTCCCGAATCTAAGACGCCCGCTATATGGCGCAATAAAGTCGGAGAGCGTGGACCCCGTGCGCAATCCTTACGCCCCCGGAGCCGGGCAGCGTCCGCCGGAGCTCGCCGGGCGCGACCGTGAGCTGCAGCAGTTCGAGGTCGTGCTGGAGCGGGTGGCCCGCGGGCGGCCCGAGCGCAGCATGGTCATCACCGGCCTGCGCGGCGTCGGCAAGACCGTGCTGCTCAACACGTTCCGCTCGATGGCCATCCAGCGGCTGTGGGGCACCGGCAAGATCGAGGCCAGGCCCGACCAGTCGATCCGCAGGCCCGTCGCCGCCGCCCTCCACATGGCGATCCGCGAGCTGGCGCCGCGCCACCGCGCGCCGGAGCGCATCGAGGAGTTCCTCGGCGTGCTGAAGGCGTTCGCGATGCGCGACCCGTCCGCCGCCAAGGGCACCTCCCACTGGTCGCCCGGCATCGACGTGCCGGCCACGCGTGGCCGCGCCGACTCCGGCGACCTGGAGATCGACCTCACCGAGCTGTTCGTCGACGCCGCGGGCGTCGCGACCGACCTGGGCGTGGGCATCGCGCTGTTCATCGACGAGATGCAGGACGTCCAGTCCGCCGACATCTCGGCCCTGTGCGCCGCCTGCCACGAGCTGTCGCAGACCGGCGGCCCGCTGATCGTGGTCGGCGCCGGGCTGCCGCACCTGCCGAGCGTGCTGTCGGCCAGCAAGAGCTACTCCGAGCGGCTCTTCCGCTACGCCCGCATCGACAAGCTCGACCGCGAGGCCGCCGACCTGGCGCTCATGCTGCCCGCGCGCGAGGAAGACGTCGAGTTCACCCAGGAGGCGCTCGACGCCCTCTACGACGCGGCCGACGGTTACCCCTACTTCGTGCAGGCCTACGGCAAGGTCGCCTGGGATCTCGCGCCGCGCAGCCCGATCACGCTCGACGACGTCCGGGTGTCGGCGCCGGAGGCCGAGGAGGAGCTGGCCGTGGGCTTCTTCGGCAGCCGCTACGAACGCGCGACCCCGGCCGAGCGCGACTACATGCGGGCCATGGCCGAGATCGGCGACGAGCCGGTGGCGACCGCCGACGTGGCGGAGTCCCTGGGCCGCAAGCCGTCGAGCCTGTCCCCCGCCCGCGACAGCCTGATCAAGAAGGGTCTGATCTACAGCGCCGAGCGCGGGCTGATCGCGTTCACCGTGCCGCATTTCGGGAGGTTCCTGCGTGCCCAACCGATCTAGACGGCACCCCTAGGCCTCTATTGGGTTGTCTAGAGGGGAAGCTAGATAGCCCAATAGAGTTAAATCGTCATGCCCGTCGAGGGAAATCTAGCCCTCTCTAGCGTCAGGCCGATACTGGCGTATACGAGGGCAGAGACTCGCTGTCCGCCTCGACCACCGCCACCCTGACGGCCGGTCGGCGGCCGGCCATGAAGACGGCGAACACCACGTCGTCCTGCTGGTGGTTCTTGAACGCGAAGAACCGCCAGCACAGCTCGCGCCAGCTGTCGTAGGGCTCGGCCGTGGTCAGCTCCGCCCGGTGGGCCCGCCACGTGCCGCTCGACCGCAGCCGCGCCAGCATGACCCCCTCGGCGGGCCCGCGGCGCTGCTCACACGGCGCCCGGTGGCGGGCCCGCTCGATCAGCTCGTCGATCTCGGGCGAGAGCACGGCCAGCACCAGCAGCCCGGCCAGCGTGAACTCCCACGACGGCTGGGCGAACGCCATCCAGCCGGGCACCGGCGCCCACACCGTCACCACGGCCATGCCGGTCAACGCCATGGTCCTGGCGATCGACCGTACCCCGACCGGAGCCGAGCTGACCTCGCCGAAGCACCCGCAGCCCGCGTCGGGCCGGCGCCTGCGCAGCTCCAGGAGCACGTACGTGGACATGGCGAAGAACGCGACCGTCGCGAAACGGAAGATCGGGTGCGTGGTGAGCAGCAGCCCGGCGGCCAGCACCAGCTCCGCCGCCCCGCACGCCAGCAGCGCCGGGGCCCGGAAGCGGCCGGGCACCAGCACGGCGGGGCCGAGCCTGGCCAGCGCGTTCGGCTCCCTGCCGGACCGTATGACGGCCACCTTCGCCGCCGTGCCGAGGCACAGCAGGACGATCAGGACCGGCAGCTGCGATGCCAGCATGTACCTCACCCCAATCCGATCTGTGCGTTGAAACACCCTTTGACCAGGTCGCCGCCGAGTTCGACGTACGAGAGGGGCGACAGCTCGGCGATCCGCCCGCGCGGCGAGGTGTCGCACTCGACGCAGCGGTCGCAGAAGCGCCCGGCCAGGCAGCCGCACGCGACGATCGGCACGTTCACCGAGCGGCCGTCGCACACATTGTGCACCTGCAGCAGCGAGCCGATCGCGAGGTAGGGCAGCCCGGCGCAGGACACCCCGGCGTCCGGGCAGCCCGCGTCGGAGCGCTCCACCATGGGGTAGGCCGCGCCCCGCTCGTCCTCGTCGAAGGCGTCGGCCCAGGTGACGGTGCCGGAGATGCGGGAGGTCATGCCGCCGTAGGCGGGCGGCGGCGCCGGCACCGACCGCGCAGGGTAGGCGGGCTGGGAGGTGGCGGGCAGCATGGCCAGCGCCGTGCCGTCCTTCCTGATGCCGATCGCGTCGAACAGGTAGCCCGGCTCGAACTGGGGATGGCGCACCCGCAGCCTGCCGGTCGCGCGGTACGGGATGAGAATGGTCCGGCGGCCCCGGTGCGGCCCGCAGTCGAGCTCCACCGTGACGTCCTTGCGGCCTTCGACGGACATGATCGTGCCGGTGATGCGGATCGTGTCGGCCCAGATGCGCTCGACCACGCGGCCCTCGCGCGTACGCATGACGACCCTCGCCCCGACGGGCAGGTCGGCGGGCGTGACGTCGGCGCCGTGCCAGGCCTTGGCCCACGGCGCGATGACCAGCCGCTCGCTCCCGCCCTCGGGGGTCTCGACGAGGATGAGGTGCGGGCTGACGTCGCGGATCTGCCCGGTGACCGCGCGTAGCGGCTCCCCCTCCGGGCCCGGGCCCGGAACTCCCGGCTCGCGGCCCAGCACCGCGGCGGCCAGCACCCGCCTGCGGTCAACGCTCGGATACGCCATGCGTTCTAGGGTCACACGGCCGGAAGAGAGGTCGCGCCGTACGCCGCAGACAAGAGCAAAATACGCATCCCCCAGTGAAGGAGATGACATCCGGCGTCGAACAATCTGCCACCGACCTTGACGGACCTTTGTCGTCGGCGGGCCGAATCCTGGATTGCGGGTCAGCCTGATCAGGGCTCTGGGCTGCGATTCTGGCCACGATGCAGACGGCCAGGGTGGAAGAAGAGTTCCGCGAGTACGTACGAGCGCGCGGTCCGGCGCTGCTGCGTGCCGCGAACCAGCTCACCGGGCACCCGCTGGACGCCGAGGATCTGCTGCAGAATGCGCTCACCAAGACCTATCTGGCCTGGGACCGCATCCAGGACAGGGCCGCGCTCGACGGGTACGTGCGGCGGGCCATGGTCAACATCAACATCTCGCAGTGGCGGCGCCGGAAGCTGGAGGAGTACCCGTCGGACGAGCTGCCCGAGACGGTCATCGTCACGGACAGTGCCGGCGGCGAGGTGCACGAGCGGCTGGAGCAGGCGTTGCAGGGGCTGCCCGCGCGCATGCGGGCGGCGGTCGTGCTGCGGTACTACGAGGACATGACCGAACCGGAGATCGCCAGGAGGCTCGGCATCAGCGTGGGCACGGTGAAGAGCACCGTGTCGCGGGCGATGGCCAAGCTCAGGACTGAGCTGTCACCTCTACAGCCCCCGCCGTAGCGCAGGGCCGCACGACGCTCCGGATCTTGCGGAGCGCGGCCAGGAACCCATCCAGCTCCTCCCCGCTGAGCAAGCCCGTGAGGAGCTCGTCGACGTCGGCCAGGTGCTGGGGAAGCACCTCCTCCAGCTTCTCCCGGCCGGCCGGGGTGAGCGTGGCGTACGAGGCGCGGCGGTCGGTGGCGCACGCCTCGCGGATGACCAGGCCGTCACGTTCCAAACGATCGACCACGCGGGTCACCCCGCTCGTGGACAGGCCGGTCTGCGCCGCCAGGTCGGTCATGCGCAGCGCCTGCCGGGGCGAGCGGCCGAGCCTGATCAGCGTCTCGAAGTCGATCTCCGACAGGCCCGCGGCGTTGAACACCGGCTGCAATCTGGCCGTCAGCCCTGCGTAAACCTCCGTCAGCAGCCCGATGGCTGTCAGCCGAGGGTCGTTCATGTTGGTCACACCCATACTGTAGACGACGTTAGTTGACGGAGGGAATATTCCTCGTGTAGATGTTTGTTGTCGCAACTGTCCGCACAACAAGCACACTCCTGAAGGACTTCTTCCCATGACCACTCGCACCTGGAACGGCCTGACCATCCCCGTCGCGGGCACGTACGCTCTCGACGTCGCCCACACCACCATCGGCTTCGTCGTCAAGCACATGATGGTCAGCAAGGTCCGCGGCAACTTCTCCGAGTTCTCCGGCAGCATCACGATCGCCGAGGACCTCCTGCAGTCGACCGCCGAGCTCACGATCAAGACCGAGAGCATCGGCACGGGCGTCGGCGACCGCGACGGCCACCTGCGCAGCGACGACTTCCTCTCCGTCGAGAAGTTCCCCGAGATCACCTTCCGGAGCAAGCGCGTCGTCGCCGACGGCGGCGACGAGTTCAAGGTCGTCGGCGACCTCACGATCCGCGACGTCACCAAGGAAGTCGAGCTCGACGTCGAGTACGGCGGCGTCGGCACCAACCCGTGGGGCCAGCCGGTATGGGGCTTCTCGATCAGCACCGAGGTGGACCGCGAGGAGTTCGGCCTGACCTGGAACCAGGCCCTGGAGACCGGCGGCGTCCTGGTCGGCAAGAAGGTCAAGATCGAGATCGAGGGCGAGGCCAACCCGGCCGCCTGAGTCCTGGGTTATCCACAGGCTTGAGTCCGCCCTCGACCAGGGGCGGGCTCTTTTCCACAGCCCGTTACCCACAGGCTGTGGATGACTCGCTCCCACGGTGGACGGGTTACCGCTTTGCTGCCTGGGCCGAAGGCCGGTACTCTAACTCTGGCCACACGGCTCCCGAGGAGGATTCGCCTAGTCAGGTCTATGGCGCCGCACTGCTAATGCGGTTTGGGTTTACCGCCCATCCGGGGTTCAAATCCCCGATCCTCCGCTCTTCGAAGGCCCTTCCCGTATCGTTCGGGAAGGGCCTTTTTGATCTTCGGATGTCCAACGGTTGCCGTTCGGGTTGCAGGACGAAGCCGTCCAAGGGGCGTACGGGGCGGACTGTGCACCGGGTGGAGTTCTACCGCCGGCGGGCCTCGACTTTCTCTCGCGCACCGGCAGCACGGTCACCGTCCAGCCGATGACGAGTCGGACCCTGGCCTCTGACCTCTGGGCAAGAGTGCGAGGTAAGCGAATCAATATCAGGCGCTCCTACGATGACGCCATGCTGCGGAAGATCTCTCGTGCGAAGCTCATTGCCATCGGCGCGGCCCTGACTGTCCTGGTTGCCGGGCTGCTGGTGGTGGGCGGAGGGGACGAGACAGCCCTGGGCTTCGATACCAAGATCGTCGATTGCGGCGAAGGGCAGTGGAAACGGGACTACATGGGGCGACTCCAGTTGGACCCCCTCCATAAGTGGCCCACCCGGGGCAACAGGACCGGCGACCAGGACCTTCTGAAGCGGGCGCGCGCCGCCATCCTGAAAGCCCTGCCGGACTTGGAGGCCGTAAGGTTGCGACTCCTCTACGCCGGAGAAGAGGACAACGAGTTCCCCGAACGGACCGTTCTCGCGCTGGACATGGACGGGTACCGACTCCTCACCTTCACCACAAGTAGCCCGGAGAGGGAGTCCGACCCCGGAAGGGTCGTCGTCAGGGCGGCCGACAAAGATGATCGGCCTGCCGGCCTCATCAAAGTCTCGTTCTCTGACTATTTACTGCCGCCCTGCGTCACATCCGTGGAGAAGGCACGACTGGACGCGAAACAGCCCGAGTGGAAACAGCTGCCGATGAACAACGGTCTCATCAATGAGTGGTGGTTGGAGGAGCCCGACCCCAACAGGCTCGTGGACGGGGATCGTGTCCAGGGTGACGTACTCAAGTTGCACAGGGGTGCGCAGACGGTGACCGTCATACCTGCCCCGCAGACCAAAAGTCGGTCGGTCGAGGAGGACTTCGACCACACCGATCAGATCTTCCTCGAAGGGGTAGAGGACTTGGGCGCGGACGATTCCTGGCGCGACATCCGCGACCTTGCCTTCGATCGACGCCAAGGCTTCATCTGCCGCAAGCTCTGGACAGGGAACATCAAAGCGGTCTCCACCGTCCGCCTCTTCACCTGTATCGACGAGATCTGGGGCATTGGCCGGAGCCGCGACCGCCAAGCGGCGGCGGTCATCCTGGAATCTGATGGGTTCACCCTCGCGCCGGTGGACAGCGGTTCAGGCGTCGATGCGTACGGCAACGTCGCGGCAGTGTGGATCCACGCGAGGAACAAGCGATGGCACCTCGTCGCCGCGGGCGGTCCCGCGACCGAGAAGCTCGACGTGGGCGGTTCCGAGATCGAGAAGCTCGCCGTGTCCGGTGAGATCAACAAGAAACCATCGCGCGAGTTCGGTGTCCTGGCCTCGGTGCCCGCGGACGCCGACCCCGAGAGCCAACCGCCGGCGGTCGTCGTCATCGCCACAGACGAGACGAACCGCCCCGTCGCCATTAAGCCGGCCGCCTACTATGACCAGTAGGTGAGTGACCGGATTGCTGATCAGGCAGAGATTCTGCAGGTCAGGGCGTGTGTGGTGACCTGCGGAGATCTCGGGGCCAAACGTGGGCAATCCCCCATGGAGTGGTGGCTTTGAAGTTGAGTCTCGGTGTCTACCTGTCGCCGGTGTCACTGGTTTCGTTTGAGTTGGGTCGTGGACTCCTCGGACAGGTAGCGGCGCTCGCGTGACTTCCGTTCGTCGTGCATGTCCGGTCGCTGAGTCAGCGGTGTCGCCCGTACTGCAGATAGACGATCCCGTTGCTGGAGGCGGTGCTGGAGACCAGGTCGAGCTGGTAGGACTTCGGGACACCGTCGAACAGCCGGGTGCCCTCACCCGCGACGTAGGGGAACATGCTCAGCCGGAGTTCGTCGATCAGGTCGAGCCGCATGAGCGACTGCCAGAGGCTGACGCCGCCCCAGACCACGATGTGGCCGTCACCGCCCAGCCTGAGCTTGTCGATCTCTTCTGCCGTGTCACCGGCGATGACGGTGGTGTTGGCCCAGTCGGCCGTCTTCATGGTCCGGGAGAAGACGACCTTGCGCCCGGCGTTCAGAATGTCGGCGAACGGGTGGTCGGTGGTCGTCATGGCCCTGGCCATGCCTTCGTACGCGGTGCGGCCCATGAGATGCGCGTGGGCGCTCTGGAGAAAGTCCAGGTGCGCCGGGTCGTCGGGCTCGCGGTTCTCGGGCAGGTCGAAGCAGAACTCGAAAAACTGGGTGCCCTCGTCGGCGAGGAAGCCGTCGAGGGAGTAGTTGAACACTGTCGCTATCAGCTTCCGCATGTTCAGAACTCCGTGGTCTCGGGTCGTCTAAGACCCACGGGCCGCAACGCTCGCGGGGGCGCGGCGTCCGTGGCCTGTCGCTGATGCTGTAGACGACGTTGCCGCCCGGAATTCATCGGTGCCACGGAATGTCAGGTGGCGGCGGGCGGTGCCGGCTGCGACGGGGTGCGTGGGCTTTGCTGTGCCGGGGCGAACCACGTTCTCGCCGGAGGAAGCAGGAGGAGAGTCACGATGAGCGCGGACCAGGGTGCGGTGAGGACCCACCCGAGGGTGTCTGAAATCAGGAAGTCGATGAAGTCGAGCAAGGGGATGGCGAGCTGAACTGCGATGGTGGCGTGACGGACCCACGGGCGACGGGTGTGCCACTGGTTCGCCAACCAAGCGGCGGCGAGTGGTGGAAGGTAGAAGGGGGCATAGGACAGTCCTTCCAGGGATTCACTGGGTTCTAAGACCAGGCCCATGATGAGCAGGACAATGCCGAGCAGGGTGATTGTCGCCTGGAACCAGATCAGGTTCCGCGCGATTTTTACAGACAGGGGCATGCTGGGGTCCTCTTTCAGAGGGCAGTTCGCGGGTTGACGTCCCATTGATCGCTCGGCCTAGCCATCAGGCTCACCAGTTGTCCCATCCATGATGGCCGAACCAGCGACCGCTGATGTGGCGGTACTTGTCATCGATGGTCTCCGCCTCCGGTTTTCCATGAGGCACCATCAGGAAGCCGGTGTTACTGTCGATGACCCATTCTTCGGTGCTGAGGTAGGCCGAACCGGGGACCGCTTCCGACTCGACGTAGTGGGGGGACGAGTAGCACACCCGATACAGACCGACCCACTCGCAGGGTGCGTCGACCGACTGCTCCTTCACCGTCGCCGCATACTCCTCCATCTCGGGAAGAGAGACCGCGAACCTCAGATGGAAAGGCGCGTTCGTGACGAGCGCCAGTATCGTGGCCCAGACAATCAACGGGGCTACCAGCCAACGCCATGGGCGACCGCTGACCTGACCTTCGAACGAGGCCGTGGTGAGGCGGCGGATGTAGACCAGAACCAGCGGGCCCAAGATGAAGAGCCCGATCAGAAACATCTCGATGCCATACCAGAACGGCACGCTGGCCCAGTAGAGCACGAGCAGGCACGGGGCCAGCAGTCCGATCAGGAAGATCCAACCCGGCGGCTTGGTGATCACGGAGATCATCAGAACACCTTAGAGGGCGGTTCGTCTGTCGATGCAGCGGTTGGCTGAGGCGGACTGCCCCGGTCACTGGCGGCTGGTCACACTACGACCTCGCGGTCATCAACTTTCGAACCGCCCTCTCAGTTCTCGGGAGCACACCGCGCGGACGACTCGCCGTACCAGCCGCGTTTCTTCGAGGCAGTTGATCTCGTTCGCTCGGGAACAACGAGAATCGGCATCGGGAGCAGCACCTGATTCGCCACGTGATGCAGTTCCCTACGGCTGCTCTCTCGCGACACACACCCAAAGATCGGTCGTATGTCGGCGCGAGTCGGGTTGAACTGATCGGCACTCCCCGCACGTGGGCGTTCCGCCGCCTGGATCTTCTGCCTCGGTGGCGCGGTCGCCAGGTACGCCGGGTCAGCGGGGCCCATATCGATGAGCCATTCGGGCGCGATCCTCGACACCCCGAGCGCGAGATAAAACGACATGCGGCTGTGATCATCGCCGGGCAGTATGGCCACTCATGAAACTTGTGATCACTTTCGTGGCCGGCGCGGCCCTGTTCCTCGCGCCGTTACCCGCACAGGCCGAGGCCGCCGCCAAGAATCCCGTCTCCGCGCTCAAGGCGCAGCTCAAGGCCGGGAAGGGAGTCCGGTTCACCGACGCGAGCGCGTTCGTCGGCAGCATCAACAAGGACCCGCTGGTACGCCGTAAGGGTGTCGTCCAGTTCGGCAAGAAGGGCATCGTCGCCTCCGACGTGCGGGGGACGTTCGCCTCGCCGCTGTTCGAGGGGCACACCACCAAGCCCGAGCGGACGATCATCATCGGCAAGGACGCCTGGCTGTCGGGCGGGAGCTTGGCCGAACGCCTCCCGAAGGGCAAGACCTGGTACAAGACCTTCAGCCTGTTCAACGTGGGGACCCTCAGCAGCCTGTTCGGCCAGGTGGTGAGCCCGCTCGAACCCGCCACGCTGGCGGAGCTGGTGAAGCGCGGCAAGCGCAGCGGCTCCACCTACAGAGGGACGATCACCTTCGAGCGGCTCCGCGACATCTCTCCCTGGTTCAGCGAGACGATGGGGCTGACGCGGTCGACCGAGGCCGTCATCACCTACACCCTCCAGGTGGACCGCAGGGGCCTGCCGAGCAAGCTGAAGACCTCCTGGCTGGCCACCGAACTCGCGGCCATCCCCACCTGGGAGGAGAAGACGGTCGTGACCGAGACCCGCTACACGGGCTGGGGCACCAAGGTCTCGATCAAGCAGCCGCCCAAGAGCCAGGTCACCAGCAAGCTGGAGGACTGAACGCCAGGAACTGACAGGCCCTATGAAACCAGCCCAGTAAAACTACCCGCGGGCATCGGTCGACTCGATGCCGTTGAGGATGATCTCGACGGCGTCGAGGAACTCGTCCTCCCCCGTCGGCTGGTCGGCCTCCAGAACGGCCAGCACGCGGGCGAACGCGGAGGCCCCGCCGAACACCCGGAGCCGGGCGGCGAGGAACTGCGTGGTGTGACCGTCCCCGGCTGCCGCGAAGTGCGCGCTCTGCTCCACGTCGCCGCGCGTGTAGGTCCACAGCAGGGTGAGCACGGTGATCGCGCGCGGGCCTGACAGGTGCAGGTCGCCGAGGCATTCCAGCCCCGTTTCGAGTCTGCGTACGTACGAGGGCAGCAGCGGTTCGGTGGCGACCGGGACCGCCGTCAGCCAGGGGTGGTCCTGGTAGACCCGGCGCAGGTCGAGCACCCAGGCGTGGAGCCGCTCGCGCCAGGTCGCGCCGTCCGGCGGTGGTGGGGTGCCGAGCGCGTGGTCGGCGGCGAGGACGACGAGGTCCTCTCTCGACTCGACGTATCGGTACAGCGACATCGTGCCGCTGCCGAGCTCTTTCGCGAGGCCGCTCATGGAGATCGCGTCGATCCCGCCGCGGTCGCCGAGGCTCACGGCGGCGTCGAGCAGCTGCGCGAGCGTCCATCGGGGTTTCGGGCCCTTGGTCGTGGCCGGCGCGAGGTTCCAGGCCAGCAGGACCGCCTTCGGGACCCCGCGGAGTTCCGGCACGTCGTCGTGCGCGCTTCCCATGCGGCCATATTACTGCGTAACCCTTGCGCAGCTATACTGCGTAAGCATTACGCTGTACGCATGACAGCACCGCATGCGATATCGGTCCACGACATCCACAAGCGCTACGGGGATCGCGACGTGCTCCGCGGCGTCAGCTTCGACGTCCCCCGGGGTCAGGTGTTCGCCCTGCTGGGGCCCAACGGGGCGGGGAAGACCACGCTCATCCGCATCCTCACGACCCTGATCCGCGCCGACTCCGGCACCGCCCACGTCCTCGGGCACGACCTCGCCCGCGAGGCGCCCCGGGTACGCGAACTCATCAGCGTGACGGGCCAGTACGCGTCCGTCGACGAGGAGCTGACCGGCCTGGAGAACCTGGTCATGATCGGCCGGCTGCTCGGCCGTACCAGGAGCGCGGCGAGCGAGCGCGCCGGGGAGCTGCTCGCGGAGTTCGGGCTGACCGACGCCGCGTCACGTCGGGTCGGCCACTACTCGGGCGGCATGCGGAGGCGGCTGGACCTGGCCGCCGGTCTCATCGACTCGCCGCCGGTGATCTTCCTGGACGAGCCGACCACCGGCATGGACACCCGCAGCCGGGGCGCGCTCTGGGACGTCGTCACCCGACTCGCCGGGCAGGGCAAGACCGTCTTCCTCACCACCCAGTATCTGGAGGAGGCCGACGTCCTGGCCGACCGCGTCGCCGTGCTCGACGCCGGCGCCATCGTCGCCTCGGGCACCGCCGCCGACCTCAAGCGCCAGGTGGGCAGCGAATCGATCGAGCTGGTCCTGGACGACGGGACGACCGTCCGCGAGGTCACCGACGGCGACCCCGAACGCGTCAGGGAAGTGCTCAACCGCCTCCACCACCGGGGCCGGGTCGTCCGGACGTTCTCCGTCCAGGCTCCCACCCTGGACGACGCGTTCCTGGCCCTGACCGGACACACCACCACCGATCGGAAACTCCCCTGATGAGCACCGCGGAACTGGTCTTCACCAAGCGCAGCGTCATCCACTCGCTGCGGAACCTCGACAGCCTCGTCACCGCGATCATCGCGCCTGTCGCCATCATGCTGCTGTTCGTCACGGTCTTCGGCACCGCGCTCGGCGGCGCCGTCGGCGGTGCGTACGCCGACTACGTCACGCCGGGCGTCATGCTGCTGTGCGCCGGGTTCGGCGCAGCACTCACCGCGACCTCCGTCCACACCGACGTCTCCAAGGGGTTCGTCGAACGGCTGCGCACCATGCCCATCCGGGCGTCCGGAGTGATCTTCGGGCATGTCCTCGCCAGTGTCCTGCGCAACCTCGTGTCCACCGCCATCGTCATGCTCGTCGCGGTGGCGCTCGGGTTCCGCCCCACGGCCTCGCCGGTCGGGTGGCTCGGCATCGCGGCCCTGCTCGCCGCCTACATCCTGGTCTTCACGCTCATCGCGGCGGCGTGGGGGCTGGCGGCCAGGTCCGTCGACTCGGCCGGCATGTTCAGCTTCGTCGCGCTCTTCCTGCCGTACCTCTCGACCGCGTTCATCCCGGCCGGCAGCCTCCCGGGCTTCCTCCAGGGGTTCGCGGCCCACCAGCCCGTCACCCTCGTCACCGAGTCCCTGCGCGGACTGGCCACCGGTGCTCCCGTCGCGGAAACGCTGCTCTGGTCGGGTCTCTGGCTCGCCGCCCTGGGCGGCGGCGCGGCGTTCCTCGCCGCGGCGCTGTTCCGGCGCGCGGCGCGCAGGTGAGCCGGGCCCGGCTCACCTGCGG
>NZ_JAHKRN010000054.1 GCF_019396385.1 Nonomuraea harbinensis
GGGAAGGAAACACCCGGTTACATTCCGAACCCGGAAGTTAAGCTTCTCTGCGCCGATGGTACTGCACTCGGGAGGGTGTGGGAGAGTAGGTCACCGCCGGACAATTTTCATATGGGAAAGGCCCCGACAGTTTCTGTCGGGGCCTTTCTCGTGGGTGAGCCCCGAGGCTATGGCTTCGGGGCTTTTCTCGTTTTCTGGGGCCTCGGCATGCTTGCCGAGGCCCTTTGTGTTTCAGGAGGTCGCCTCCTGGCGGAGTACGAAGACGCCCCAGCCCAGATACTCCCGCCCGTACTCCAGATGTGAACGCCTGGCCGTCGTCAGGAACTCACGCATGGCGTCGGCGTCGGGATCTCCGGGGTTGGCGCGAAGCCAGTCGCTTATCGTCCACCACTGGCTCGCCACGTACCGATCCCAGCTGTCCGGGCTGGCCAGCACCATTTCCAGCAGCTCGAATCCCGCCTGCTCGAAACGCTCTCCCGTACCGGAAAGAGAGGTGAAGGCGTCCTCCTCCAGAGAGAGGGCCCGCACCGCTTCGGGCGGGGGCGGGGTCGTCCAGTAGCACTCTCCCACCAGGGCGAGCCCGTCACGGCGGAGGGGGCGGCGCATCAGGCCGAGGGTGCCGGAAAGGCCGCCGCCGATCCAGGTCGCGCCGATGCAGGACACGATGTCGAACGCCCCCGGTTCGGCGTCGTACGTGCCGGCGTCCGCTTCGACGAACTGGACGCGGTCGGCGACCTCCAGTTCACCGGCGCGATCTCTCGCCGCTTCCAGGAACACCTTGCTGATGTCGACGCCGATGCCCTGATGGCCGTAACGGGCGGACCAGCGATTCAACATTTCGCCCTTGCCGCACGCCAGGTCGAGTTGCCGCGTTCCCGCGTCGACACGGCAGATCTCGCCCAGCAGATCGAGCTTGTCGTCGGTGAGCGGATTGAGTATGCGGTGACGGGCTTCGGCTATTTCATGGAAGCGCAGAGACATGGGGTCAGTCTCACGGAAGCCGTCTCGGCCCTGCCACTCAATATGCAGGTCACTCGGATGACCGGCGGCTTCGGGTCGGCCGGATCCGTGGTTGTGCGGGTTCCGGACATGCCCCGGCTTGCTAGGCTGGGGGAGTACCGGGCCACCCCAACCACGGGTGGCCTTCGTCGCGTAAGGCCCGGGATGGGCGGCGACCAGCCACGGCGGGCCCGTACGGGTAATAGAGGCTCGCTGAGTGAGCCAACGAAATGGACCAGAAGTGAACAGAGATAGCGGATCGGACGGCGAGCAGCGCGGGCGCGGCGATAACGGGGGCGAGCGCTCGCATGGCGACAGGAACGGCGGATCCGGTTCCCGCGGGCGCGACGATCGAGACCGTCCGTTCCGTTCAGGCGGCGACAGGCGTTCCTATCAGGACCGAGGCCGGGGAGGCCAGGGGCGGGGCGAAGGCGGTGGCGGCCGGCCGTTCCGCGACCGCGACGATCGCGGGCCGCGCGGCGCCGGGGGTTACCGGGATCGCCGTGAGGGCGACGACCGCCGTTCCTATCGGGATCGTGACGAAGGTCGTCCTTCCGGAGATCGTGGCGAGAGCCGGCCCTACCGGGACCGTGATGACCGCGGTCCTCGGCAGGAGCGTGGTTACAGCGGCGAGCGCCGGTCGTTCCGGGATCGGGACGACCGCGGCTCCCAGCGTGGCCCGTCGAGGGACAGAGACGAACGTCGGCCCTACCAGGACCGTGGGGATCGTCCGTCCCATCAGGACCGTGGCGAGCGTCGGCCATACCAAGATCGGGGTGACCGTCCCTCTTACCAGGACCGTGGTGAGCGTCGCCCCTATCAGGACCGTGGTGAGCGTCGCCCCTATCAGGACCGGGGAGACCGCCCGTCCTATCAGGACCGGGGTGACCGTCGGCCGCACCAGGATCGTGGGGATCGTCCGTCCTATCAGGATCGTGGGGAGCGTCGGCCGTACCAAGATCGTGGGGACCGTCCCTCTTACCAGGACCGTGGCGAGCGTCGCCCTTACCAGGACCGGGGGGATCGTCCGTCCTACCAGGATCGTGGGGAGCGTCGGCCCTATCAGGACCGGGGTGACCGTCCCTCCTACCAGGACCGAGGCGAGCGTCGGCCCTACCAGGACCGTGGGGACCGTCGGCCGGATCAGGATCGCGGCGAGCGTCGCCCCTATCAGGACCGGGGTGACCGTCCGTCCTATCAGGATCGCGGGGAGCGTCGCCCGTACCGCGATCGGGACGAGAGTCGTCCTCCCAGGGATCGTGATGAGCGTCGTCCGTACCGGGATCGCGACGATCGCGGCTCCCGGAGCGAGGGTGAGCGCCGTCCCTTCAGGGAGCGCGACGATCGCGGACCCCGGCGTGACGACCGTGGCCCGCGCCGTGAGGGGGGCTCGCGTCCGTTCTCGCGGGAGGAGCGGCCCGGCACTCGCGCCCGCTTCGGCAGGGACGACCGCGAGGGTGACCGGCCGCAGCGCGAGCCGCTGCCTGAGGTCGCGCCCGACATCAGCGCCGACGACCTCGACAAGGAGGTGCGCGAGGAGCTGCGGTCCCTGCCCACGGATCTTGCCGAACTGGTGGGCCGGCACCTCCTCGCCGCCGAGCGCGCCCTCGAAGAGGACGATCCCGACAAGGCTCACGAACACACCAAGGTGGCGCGCAGGTTCGCGGCCAGGATCGGTGTCGTACGGGAGGCGGCCGGCATCGTCGCGTACCGGGCCGGACACTTCAGCGAGGCGTTGAGCGATCTGCGCGCGGCCAGGAGGATGACCGGTTCGGAGGCGTACCTGCCGGTCATGGCGGACTGCGAGCGCGGGATGGGACGTCCGGAACGGGCGCTCGACCTGGTGCGCTCGCCGGAGGCCGAGCGGCTGGACCGGGCCGGGCGGATCGAGCTGACGATCGTGGAGTCGGGGGCGCGTCGCGACCTCGGCCAGCACGACGCGGCGGTCATCACGCTCCAGCGGCTTCCAGAACTGCGCGACCCGCAGCCCCGTCCGTGGTCGGCGCGCCTGGCGTTCGCGTACGCGGACGCGCTGGAGGAAGCGGGACACCACGACGCGGCGGTGGACTGGTTCGGCAGGGCGGTGGCGTTCGACGAGGACGGCGAGACGGACGCCGCCGAGCGGTACGCCGAGCTGACCGGCGCGACGATCGAGGACGTCGAGGAAGGCTACGACGAGGACTTCGTGTCCCCGGGGGACGCCGCTTCCGAGGCATCCACGGAGGCCGGCGGCGAAGGCGAACCGGAAGCTCGTGACGCCGGACCGGCCGCACAGGATGCCGGCAAGGCCGGCAGCGAGGCGGAGCCGGACGCGCCGCGTGCTGAAGAGGCCGACCATGACGCCGAGCAGGGCAGGTCGTCCGAGCGGCCCGGCGCGGACAACCGCCGTGAGCAGGCCGAGAGCGTCCCGGCTGCGTCGCCCGAGCAGTCCGGGGACGACAGCGACTCGGCCACGTCCCCCGAGCAGGCTCGGGGGGAGGCAGGTACGTCGGCCGAGCGGGCTGAGGGCGAGAGCGACGCGGCCACGTCGCCGGGGCAGCCTCGGGAGGCGGGTACGTCTGCCGAGCGCGCCGGGGACGAGAGTGTCGCTACGTCGCCTGAGCGGGCTGAGGGTGAGAGCACCTCGGCCGTGTCGCCCGGGCAGGCTCGGGAGGAGTCGGGTACGTCGCCTGAGCAGGCCGGGGGCGCGTCGTCCAAGCGAACCGGCGGGGCGGCACGACCCGGTCAGGCGGGCGAGCACGTAGCGGGCGAGCCGGACGAGCCGGCGGATGCCGAGCACGGAAAGCAGGGCGGCGCTTCATCGGTGCCGATCTCCCCGTCCTTCATCGAGCCGGACTTCGGTGACCATGCTGGGGACGAACCCGGTAAGCAGTCCGAGTAGGTGACGCTCTCGGGTACGCACTCCCGTTCCGGCGAGTGCGTACCCGAGGTCGCGTTCACGGGGAGACGCGGTCCAGCCAGTGGAGGATGCCGGCGACGTTCGACGGGGCGCCGCTGAGCAGCTCGAACTGCTCGGCCGTCTCGTCGTCGCCGGCCAGCGCCTGGTAGCGCTCCCTGGTACGGTCCCGCACCATGGCCACGGCGTGGTCCAGGTCCAAGCCTTCGGCGTGGGCCTGGCGGGTGAGGTCCACCCAGATGCGCAGCTCCTCAGCTGATCGGTCAAGTGTGTCCCGTACCGCGTCGACCGGCCCGTAATGGCTGAACAGCAGCCGTTGTGGCTGCAGTGCCTGGAACAGGGCGATCGAGTCGAGGGCGGTCTGCAGGTCGAAGTCCGGAGGCGGGGTGGCCGGGCGCAGATCGCCGGTCTGCGGCAGGTAGACGCCCGCGGCGTCGCCGACATAAAGGTCACCGGTGGCGGAGTCGATCAGCCCTACGTGGTGCTTGGCGTGGCCGGGAGAGTAGTGGCTGCTCAGCGTCCTGCCGTTGCCGAGGTCGATGGCGCCGGTGTCGCCGAGGGCGACGATGCGTTCGGCCTCGGTGGGGGAGAGCTCGCCGAACAGCGTGTCCAGGCGGTCTCCCCACACCATTCTGGCGCTGGCCATCAGCCTGGCCGGTTCGGCCAGATGCCGGGCGCCCTTCTCGTGCACGACGACCTGCGCGGACGGGAAGAACTTGGCGATGTCTCCCACCCCGCCCGCGTGGTCGAGATGAATGTGCGTGACCACGACGGTGGCCAGATCGTCCGGGCCGACGCCCAGCGACGCGAGCGCGTCACGAACGACGGGGGCCGAGGTGGATGTCCCCGTTTCGACCAGGCAGGGACGATCACCCAGGATGAGGTAACCGGCGGTGATACCGGAGTATCCGGCCATCTTCGTGTCGATCTCATAGACGTCGCCGCCCAGGGCGGTGATGTTGTCCACAGGCACTCCAGAGCCGTGTCCGCTATCCCCAGAACGGCGTTCGAGCCGAACTGGACTTCCTCACATCGTAGAGAGTGATCTCCACCCGATCACCAATGGGAGGACGACAGTGGACCGCAACGAGGTCTTGCTGGTGGGACGGCTGTCCGCGGCAGTCGAAGAGCGGAGTCTGCCGAGCGGCGACACCATGACGAAGTGGCGGCTGCTGGTACGCCGCCGCAGGCACAGGCGGGACGGCATGGTCACCGACAGCATCCCGTGCGTCAGCTTCAACCAGGAGGTGGCCGACGTCCTCCGCACTCTCCGACCCCGTGACGCCATGGAGGTCACCGGTGCCTTCCGTTGCCGTGTCTTCGGTCCGGCGTCGGGCAAGGTCTGGGCCTACGAGGTCGAGGTGGCCACGGTCAGGGTCATCGAGGCCGACCCGCTCCCGGCGGGCGAGCCCGGCGAACCGCTGGTCCCTTCCGCGCCCCGCCCGGTCGCCGTCCTCGCCGAGGCGGGCTGACGCCGGGCGGTCCGCTCGGCGGGCCGTCCGTCACGGGCCGGTGCTCTCCGCCGTCGGTGCTCGTGACGGGGGAGAACGGTCAGCGGATGGCGAAGGTTCTCAGGACCAGGCCCGTGCGGGGCTTGGGGCCGAAGGAGGTCGACTTGCGCGGCACCCGCTCGCCGCCCGACGCCACCGCGAGGACGTCGGCGACGTCCAGCGGCCTGAGGATCACGGCGGTGCCACCCGTGGCCGCGGCGAGCTGCACGGCGGCGTGCGGGTCGTGGTGCACGATCCGCACCGTCTCCTCGTCGTCGCGCAGGCCCCACACCTTGGGCAGGACGAACTCGGTGAGGATGGAGGTGTTCAGCGAGTTCCACCGGGCCGAGCGGTCCGCCGGCATGGCCTGCGCGAGCTGCAGCGGGTCGGGGCTGGTGAGGAGGTGCGCGCCGTTCTCACAGGCCAGCAGGAAGGCCGGGCCTTCGGTGTGGTGGAGCGCGTGGAGGCCCTCGTCGAGGTCGCTGAGATCCTGTACGCGCCACGAGCCCTTGGCCCTGGCCACCGCCTCCTCCAGCGGGAGGCCGGGGATGACGCGATGGATGGCCTTGAGGTCGGGCGGGTACGCGTCGGTGTCCACGAGCAAGGCCAGGCCGAAGTCCCACGGGCTCCGCTTGACCTGCTCCGAGTCCTGAGCGCCTCGGCCGTCGTCCTCACGGCCGTTCGAGGGGATCCCGTCCTGGGCGGGGTGGCCGGGTCCGGTGGGTTCGGCGTGCAGGGCGTGTTCGCGGCGCTGGAGTATGCGGTACGTCGCGTACCTGTGATGGCCGTCGGCGATGAGGGCCTGGCGGGGATGGAGGTCGGCGTTGACGGCGGCTATCTCCGCGTCGTCGGTGACCACCCAGAGCCGGTGGGTGAGGCCGTCCTCGGTGTGCGCGGTGACCAGGGGCTCGCGGTGGGTGGCCACCTCGTCCACGAGGCGGGTCGCCGCGCCGTCCTGGCCGTTGTAGAGGAGGAAGATGGGCTCGAGGTTGGCCTGGGTGGTGCTCATGAGGGCCAGGCGGTCGGTGATGGGGCCGGGAAGCACGTCCTCGTGCGGCAGGATGATGCGCTGCGCCGGATCCGGGAGGCAGACGTCGCCGATGATGCCGCGCTGCAGCACCCCTGGGCCTCGCTGCTCGTACACGTAGAGCGCCGGCTGCTCGTCGGGGACGAGGACACCGGACGCGAGCCACGCTTCCAGCGTTCTCCCCGCCTCCTGATACCTGGAATTGGGCGAGACTTGGATCTGACTCTGGGAGGAAACGAGAGGATTGTCAGAGTTAATGGTGTTCTGGTCTGTAGAGGTAGAGGGATCGGAAGGGGGCTTCTGAGCATCAGTGCCGGGTCTGCCGGGAACGATGAGACGGACGACGTTGTTGGGATGAGCGTCCAGCAGGGCGCTCACATCGCCGTCGGAGATCAGGTCGTAAGGCGGGGAGGTCACCTTGGCGGGATCGTCTACGGCGAAGCGGACGCCCCGGAACGGGCGAAGGATCAGCCCGTCCGGTATCGGCAGTTCAGAATTCCCCATACCGGGCATGCTGCCATAAACGCCCGAGTCTTCCCGTAGTCGCCTCAATGCCCCGCTGGGATCCGATTCCGTAACTCCGTCGTATGCCGATGTAGGAGGGCTCACGCATGATGGAAGGTGCCGACGGCCGCGCAGATTCCCCCGGCACTCCCCAGGGTGACGTGTACGACTGGTACCAGCGGGGTGTGAAGCTCTTGAAGGAGGGCAGCCCCGCGGCCGCGGCCGCGCTGCTGGAGCGTGCCGCCGACGCGGAGCCGGATTCGCGCAGCATCAGGGAGGCGCTGGCACGGGCCCAGTTCAACTCCCGCCGGTACGCGGAGGCGGCCAGCAGTTTCCAGTGGATCGTGGACGACAACCCGACGGAGGATTACGCGTACTTCGGGTTGGGGCTGTCGCTGTGGCGGACCGGCGACATCGAGGCGGCCCAGGAGCCGCTGGCGATCGCCGTCGCCATGCGGCCCGACGACCGCAACTACGTGTCGGCGTTGCGCAGCGTCCGGGCCACCTTAAAGGCCCGGAGGGACATGTGAGGCGCGGCTGCCGTCACGGAGGGCTGATCACGTACTGGAGTATGCCGTCCGCGCCGCCCCTGGGCACGGCGCCCAGGCGCCGGGCTAGGCGCTGGGAGGCGACGTTGCCCTCGTCGGTCTCCAGCAGGATCTCCTTGAGGCCCGCTCGCCGGCCCGTCTCCAGGACGGCGAGGGCGGCCTCGGTGGCCAGGCCGGAGCCTCGGCGGGCGGGTTCGAGGCTGTAGACGATCTCCACCTGGCCGCTGTCGTGCCGGCGAAGGCCGCACACGCCGACGAGCTCGTCCCGCAGGTATGCCTTCCACAGGCCGTACCCGTGTTCGGTGAAGTCGTCAGCGCTGTCGGCGAGGAGCGTGGCGGCGAACTCGGCGGAGACCTCCCGGTCGTCGAACAGGTACTGCCTCACTTCCGGCTGGTTCCAGTGCGCGACCAGGATGTCCAGGTCGGCCTGACTGGCCGGGAGTAGTTCCAGCCGGTTGGTACGAAGAACCGTCACACCATCCAGGAAACACGTGTCATCGCCGTCACGCAGCCCGATAGAGCTCCTGTCGCTGCATGACGGCCTCTCCAGGGGAACTCGCCACCGGGGATGAGTGCACCGTTCGGCGTGCGGCCTCGGCGGGTCGGACGTGACTGACGGTAAGAGCAGCGCGCCTCGCGGCACCTTCCACGGCGGATCTGCAGGGCAGGTCGGCGTGGCAGGTCTAGGCGATGCGTCTGCGTGGTGGGTCTGGGCGGTGGGTCTGCGCGGTGAGTCTGGGCGGTGGGTCTGCGCGGTGAGTCTGCGTGGTGAGTCTGCGTGGCGGGGCCGCGTGGCGGGTCTGCGCGGTGCGTCAGCATGGCGGATTTTCGTGGCGGATCTGTACGGAGATTCCTCACAGCGGTCTCCCGGGTGGGGTTCCACTGCGGGACCTGGGGTGTTGTGTGTCGACCTCTGAGTCGGTCGTGGAGTGGGGCCGGCAGCAGATCTCCACGGTGGGTCTCCCGAGGCGGGGCTCGACGGCGTCGCATGGGCCTGTGGGCGGTCTCATGTGGTTCTGGGCGTCCGGTGGCAGGAGCTCTGCGGCCGTGGTCTTGGGCAGCCGGTCGGGATGGCGGGTGTGCGGGAATGGGAGTTCACGGGGGTGCTGGAACGGGACTCACGGGGGTGCTGGAACGGGACTCGCGGGGGTGCTGGAACGGGACTCGCGGGGGTGCGGGGACGGGATTCGCGGGGGTATGGGCGCGAACGTGGCGGTGGGACGGCGGGCTAGAGTCTCACAGGATGTGAGCCGGAGACGGAAAGAGGCGCGGTGCTGATCGACGGTTACGACACCCTGCTGCTCGACCTCGACGGCGTCGTGTATCTCGGGCCCAGGGCCGTGCGCGGCGCGGCCGAGGCGCTGGAGGAGGCGGGGCGGCGCGGGGTGAGGCTGGCGTACGTGACGAACAACGCCTCCAGGACGCCTGCCGCCATCGCCGCCCATCTGCGGGAGCTGAGGGTTCCCGCCGAGCGGGACGACGTGGTGACGTCGGCGCAGGCGGCGGCGCGGGTGGTGGCCGAGCGGGTGCCGGCGGGGGCGAAGGTGCTGGTCGTCGGCGGGGCCGGGCTGCGGATGGCCGTGCGCGGGCAGGGGCTGAGGCCCGTCACGGCGGCGGCCGAGGGGCCCGCGGCCGTGGTGCAGGGGATGTGGGCGGGGCTGTCGTACGGGCTGCTGGCCGAAGGGGCGCTGGCGGTGCGGCAGGGGGCGCTGTTCGTGGCCGCCAACCGCGACTCGACCATGCCCACCGGGCGCGGCGAGGTGCCGGGCAACGGGGCGATGTCGCGGGTGATCGCGTCGGCGACCGGGGTGGAGCCGCTCTACGCGGGGAAGCCGGATCCTCCGCTGCACCGGGAGTCGATGATCCGTACGGGGGCGCGGCGGCCGCTGGTGGTCGGCGACCGGCTCGACACCGACATCGAGGGGGCGCGGAACGCGGGCGTCGACGGGCTGCTGGTGCTCACGGGGGTGGCCAAGCCGCTCGACATGCTCACCGCGCCGCCGCACCAGCGGCCGACGTACGTGGCAGAGGATCTGTCCGGCCTGCTGGCACCGTACCCGGAAGTGCGGGACGGGGCGTGCGGCGGGTGGCGGGCCCGCTGGGTGGAGGGGACGCTGCGGCTCGACGGCGACGGGAGCCGGATCGACGGGCTGAGAGCGGCGTGCGACGCGGCGTGGGCGGCGGCGGGGGACAGCCCCGCCGAGGAGGACGCGGTCAAGCCGGTGCTCGGTCGGATCGGCTGATCCGGTGCTCAAGACGATCGGCTGACCCGGTGATCGGCGGAGGGCGCGACCCGGACCGGCCGCGCCGCCTGCGGTGAGCGGGCGGGCGGCTCGGTCAGAGGAGCCGGCGCAGGCGGAGCAGGTCGCCGAAGCTGGCGTCGATCCTCACCCGGCCGCCGAGCAGCGCACGGGCCAGATCCAGCTCTCCGTCGACCAGCGCCACGAGGTCGTCGCTGACGATCGTCAGCTTCACGTCGGCCGGCCTGCCGTCGGCCGGCGGCGCCTCCAGGAACGGGTCCAGGCCCCCGTGGTGCAGGCGTCCGTGGAAGGTCACGTCGAGATCGGAGACGCGGCAGCTGACCGTGCGCTCGACCACATGCCTGGCACGGTCCTCCTCGTCGATCTCGTCGAACTGCGCGACGAGCTTGACCAGTGCCGCCCGGCACTCCTCGACGCTTGCCATGATCGCTCCCTTTCTACTTCCTTTACGGTCGGTAGCGTTCCACACCGAGCGCCCCGTATGACCCTTCAACGCGTGACACGCCTGCCAAGGTCCCGCGCGCTCGCCCGAGGCGTTACCGTCGAGTCATGAGTGAGCTGCCAGAGGAGACCGGCGACGCGCGGGTCGACGCGGTCCTCGCCGGGCTGGGCCGGCTGCCGGGCCTGCCGGTGAGCGATCACGTGGCGGTGTTCGAAGAGGCGTTCTCCGGGCTGGAGGCCGCGCTGGGCGCCGTGGACGCCCAGTGAGCCGCAGAGTCCGGCTCGACAGCGAGCTCGTGCGGCGCGGGCTGGCCCGCTCCCGGGAGCAGGCGGTCCAGCTCATCGAGGCGGGCCGCGTCACCGTGGGGGGACGGCGGGCGGCCAAGCCGGCCACCCAGGTCGACACCGCCGCCGCCGTCGTCGTGGCCGAGTCCCAGGACGGCCCCGACTACGTCTCGCGCGGCGCCCACAAGCTCATCGGGGCGCTCGACACGTTCGGGAGCCTCACCGTCGAAGGGCGGCGCTGCCTCGACGCCGGCGCGTCCACCGGCGGGTTCACCGACGTGCTGCTGCGCCGCGGCGCGGCGCACGTGCTCGCCGTCGACGTCGGCTACGGCCAGCTCGCCTGGTCGCTGCGCACCGACGAGCGGGTCACGGTGATGGAGCGGCTCAACGTCCGCGACCTCACTCCGGATCTCGTCGGCGAGCCGCCCACGCTGGTCGTCGGCGACCTGTCGTTCATCTCGCTGCGGCTCGTGCTGCCCGCGCTGGCCGCCGTCGCGGCGCCGGAGGCCGACTTCGTGATGCTGGTCAAGCCGCAGTTCGAGGTGGGCAAGGACCTCGTCGGCGCGGGCGGGGTGGTGCGCGACCCCGAGCTGCGGGCGGGGGCCGTGCGCGCGGCCGCGGCCGAGGCGGCGCGGCTGGGGCTGGCCGTGCGCGGCGTCACCTACAGCCCGCTGCCCGGGCCGTCGGGCAACGTCGAGTACCTGCTGTGGCTGGGCAAGGGGGAGGGCGAGCCGCCGGTCGCCGACCTCGAGCACGAGATCCGGCGGGCCGTCGCGGAAGGGCCGCAATGAACCGGACCGTCCTGGTCACCGTCCACACCGGCCGCGAGGCCGCCGTCGAGAGCGCCCGCCTGGTCATCCGGCGGCTGCTCGACGCGGGCCTCCGCGTACGGGTCCTCGACGTGGAGGCCGGCGAGGTCGGCGCGGAAGGCGTGGAGGTGGTGCCCGCGGAGCCGAGCGCCGCCAAGGACGCCGAGGTGATGATCGTGCTCGGCGGTGACGGGTCGCTGCTGCGCTCGGCCGAACTGGCCAGGCCGACCCGCACCCCGCTGCTCGGCGTGAACCTGGGCCACGTCGGGTTCCTCGCCGAGGCCGAGGTCGCCGACCTGGACGACGCCGTCGACGACGTGGTCGCCGGCCGCTACGACGTCGAGGAACGCATGACCATCGACGTGCTGGCCCGCCAGAACGGCAACGTCATCGCCGACACCTGGGCGCTCAACGAGGTCACCGTCGAGAAGCAGGAGCGCATGCTGGAGGTGGTGGCGGAGATCGACGGGCGGCCGCTGTCACGCTGGGGCTGCGACGGCGTGATCTGCGCCACCCCGACCGGGTCCACCGCCTACGCGTTCTCCGCCGGGGGGCCCGTGGTCTGGCCGGAGGTCGAGGCGCTGCTCATGGTCCCGATCAGCGCCCACGCCCTGTTCGCCCGGCCGCTCGTCATCTCGCCGCGTTCCACGGTCGCCGTCGAGATCCTGCCCGACACCCCGGGCGGGGTGCTGTCGTGCGACGGCCGCCGCCGCTTCGACCTGCCCTCCGGTAGCCGCGTCGAGGTGCGGCGCGGCGCCGAGCCGGTGCTGCTGGCCCGGCTGCACGGCGTCGAGAGCACCGGCGCCCCCTTCACCGACAGGCTGGTCGCCAAGTTCGAACTACCTGTGCAGGGCTGGCGTGGGAGGGTGCGACCCTGAATGAATTGAAGGGCCGAACACGTAGGATCGCATACGCACACGTGTTCGGGCCGCGGCGCGGTTGATCGTATTCTCGCAAGTGACGGGAGTGGGCAGTGCGACCAAGGGTCGAGGAGGTCCGCATCCAGGGGCTCGGTGTCATCGATGAGGCCGTGCTGGAGCTATCGCCGGGCTTCAACGTGGTGACCGGCGAGACCGGCGCGGGCAAGACGATGGTCGTCACCGGCCTCGGGCTGCTGTTCGGCGGCCGGGCCGACCCGTCCCGCATCAGACCGGGCGCCGACAAGGCCACCGTCGAGGGCACGCTCGTCATCGAGCCGGGCGGCCGCGTGTCCCAGCAGGTCGAGGACATCGGCGGCCAGGCCGAGGACGGCGAGCTGATCATCTCTCGCACGGTCTCCGCCGAGGGCCGTTCGCGCGCCTGGCTCGGCGGCCGGTCCGTGCCCGTCGGCACGCTGACCTACCTCGCCGACGACCTGGTGGCCGTGCACGGCCAGATGGACCAGCAGCGGCTGCTCCAGCCCGCCAGGCAGCGCGCCGCGCTCGACCGCTACGCCGGCAACGACCTGGTCAAGCCCCTGCGGGCCTACCAGCAGGCCTACAAGCGCCACAAGCAGGTCGGCGCGCAGGTCGAGGAGCTGACCACCAGGGCCAGGGAGCGCGCGCAGGAGGCCGACCTGCTCAGGTTCGGCCTGGAGGAGGTCGAGAAGGTCGACCCCAAGCCCGGCGAGGACGCCGCGCTGCGCGAGGAGGAGGAGCGGCTCTCCCACGCCGACGCCCTCCGCACCGCCGCGACCGGCGCCCACACCGCGCTGCTCGGCGACCCCATGGAGGCGGCCGACGGCGGCGCCCACGACGTGATCTCGCTGCTCGGCGAGGCCCGCGCGGCCGTCGAAGCGGTCCGCGACTACGATCCCGCGCTGGCCGCCGTCGCCGACCGGCTGGCCGAGGCCGGCTACCTGATCTCCGACGTGGCCACCGACCTGGCCTCCTACGCCGAGTCGGTCGAGTCCGACCCCGCCCGGCTGGCCGCCGTCCAGGAGCGCAGGTCCGTGCTCACCGGCCTCATCCGCAAGTACGGCGAGGACAGCGCCGCGGTGCTGGCCTGGGCGCAGCAGGCGGCCGCCCGGCTGGCCGAGTTGGAAGGCGACGACGATCGCGTCGGCGAGCTCACCCGCGAGTACGACGAGCTGACCGAACGGCTGACCGAGCTGGCCGGCGAGCTGACCCGGGTGCGCGAGGCCGCCGCCGAGCGCTTCGGCAAGGCCGTCACCGAGGAGCTGACCGCGCTGGCCATGCCGCACGCCCGGGTCGTCGTCCAGCTCGCCAGGGCCGCCGAGTTCGGCCCCGACGGGGTCGACGAGGTGGAGCTGCGCATGGCGGCCCACCCCGCCGCGCCGCCGCTGCCGCTCAACAAGGGCGCCTCCGGCGGTGAGCTGAGCCGGGTCATGCTCGCCATCGAGGTCGTGTTCGCCGGCGCGGACCCGGTGCCCACGTTCGTCTTCGACGAGGTCGACGCGGGGGTGGGCGGCAAGGCCGCGGTGGAGATCGGGCGCAGGCTGGCCAGGCTGGCGCGCACCGCCCAGGTGGTCGTCGTCACCCACCTGCCGCAGGTCGCGGCCTTCGCCGACCAGCACCTGGTGGTGGAGAAGGCCGGCGACGGCAGCGTGGTGCGCAGCGGTGTGGTCACACTCGACCACGAAGGGCGGGTGCGCGAGCTGTCGCGCATGCTGGCCGGCTTGGAGGACTCCGAACTGGGCAGAGCGCATGCAGAAGAACTTCTAGGGTTGGCGGCGGCCGACAGGTGATTCCGTGTGACATAGCGGACACGCCCGGTCATGCGTGGCCTCCCCGGTCTTTTGCTCTGGCAGGATGGTCTTGATGAAGGTTCCGGGGAACAGGATGCCGGGCCTCCGCGCGAAGAAGGCCAACGACCTTCCCGGCGTCACCGGTGTGGCGAGGATCGACCGGCGGACCAAGAGGCTCACCAAGCGCCTCCAGCCCGGCGAGATCGCCATCATCGACCACGTCGACGTCGATCGGGTCAGCGCGGAGGCCCTTGTGGCGTGCGGAGCGGCGGGCGTGGTCAACATCGCCGCCGGCATCAGCGGCCGCTATCCCAACCTGGGCCCCCAGATCATCGCCGAGGCCGGCATCCCGTTCGTCGACAATGTCGGCCAGGAGCTGTTCGAGCGGGTCAAGGACGGCGCCGTCGTCCGGCTCCACGAGGGCATCGTCTACCTGGATGACGAGGTCGTCGGCAAGGGCGAGGAGCAGACGGCCGAGTCCATCGAGGCCGCCATGGCCGAGGCACGCGCCGGGCTGGCCGTGCAGATCGAGGCGTTCGCCGTCAACACGATGGAGTACGTCCGCGGCGAGGGCAAGCTGCTCATCGACGGCGTGGGCGTGCCCGACATCCGCACCAAGATCGAGGGCAGGCACGCGCTCATCGTGGTCCGCGGCTACCACTACAAGGAAGACATCGCCACCCTCCGCCCGTACCTGCGCGAGTACCGTCCCGTGCTGATCGGCGTCGACGGCGGCGCCGACGCGCTGCTGGAGGCTGGCTACCTGCCCGACGTCATCGTCGGCGACTTCGACTCGGTCTCCGCCAAGGCGCTCACCTGCGGCGCCGAGCTGATCGTGCACGCCTATCGCGACGGCCGGGCGCCCGGCCTGGAGCGGGTCCACCAGCTCGGCCAGGAGGCGGTCGTCTTCCCGTCGACCGGCACCAGCGAGGACATCGCCATGCTGCTGGCCGACGAGAAGGGCGCCGAGCTGATCGTCGCCGTCGGCACCCACGGCACGCTGGAGGAGTTCCTCGACAAGGGCCGCTCCGGCATGGCGAGCACCTTTCTCACCCGGCTGCGCGTCGGCAGTAGACTCGTCGACGCCAAGGGCGTCAGCATGCTCTACCGCAGTCGCATCACCACCTCCCAGCTGTTGCTCCTGGCGGCCACCGCGCTGGTCACCATGGGCGTCGCTCTCTCCGCCTCACCGCTCGGCCAGATCTGGCTGAACGGCCTGCAAGACGTCTGGAACGCGTTCATCTTCTGGTTGGTCGGGCTCTTCTCGTGATCGATTTCCGCTATCACCTCGTCTCCATCGTCGCCATCTTCCTGGCGCTGGCCGTCGGCATCGTGCTCGGCACGAACCTGCTGCAGGATCCAGCGATCAAGACGGCCAACGAGATGACGCGTCAGCTCACCCAGACCAACGAAGGGCTGCGCGGCGAGCTCGACGTGATGAAGGGGCGCGAGCAGGTCCACCAGGAGTTCATCACCACCCTCACCCCGCAGCTCGTCCAGGGCGGGCTCGCCGGCGAGCAGGTGCTGCTGGTGGAGGCGCCCGGTGCGAGCTCCACCTATCGCGAGCTGACCGAGCAGGTGCTCGCCGAGGCGGGCGCGAAGGTCACCGGCCGGCTCCTGCTGCTCGACAAGTTCTTCGACCCCAAGAGCGCCGGCGTGCTCGACGGCCTGGTCAACCAGCTCAAGCCCGCCGAGATGGCCTTCCCCACCACGGCCACCGTGCACGACAAGGCCGCCACCCTGCTCGCCGCCACCCTCATGACCGCCGACCCGGCGCTGGCCGGCACCCCCAACGAGGCCACGTCCGCCGTCGTCGACGGCCTCCAGACGGGCGGGTTCATCGACGTCGACTTCATCGACGACAACGACGAGCCGCTCAACCGCGCCACGCTCGCCGTCCTCTACTCGCCCGACGCGCCGTACGAGGGAGACAACGCCGAAAGCCAGGCTGCGGCGCTCGTCTCGGTGGCGGGCGGGATCGACGCCGGCGGCAAGGGCGCCGTGATGGCCGGCGCCGCCGCCACCTCCGCCGCGCCGGGCGGCGCCATCACCGCCCTGCGCGACGACAGCGAGACCGCCAAGCGGGTCTCCAGCGTCGACAACGTCGATATGCCTGAAGGCCAGGTCGTGATCGTCTACGCTCTGCGAGAGCAAGCGACCGGGGGCGTGGGCCAGTACGGCACCGGCGCCGGAGCCACGGCGTTCCAGCCGGTGACACCCAGCCCGGCCCCGTCGTCCACCGAGTCAGGGAGCTGACATGGCCCGTGGCCTGCTCTATGCCCTCGCGGGCGCCGCGATCGGCGCCGCCGCGGCTCGTGCCGCCTACGCCGCGCTCACCCGTACGCAAGGCGGGGGCGGCGACCCCGCCAGCCGCTGGACCCGCAAGAACCACCGCGGCGAGCCGATCACGCTGCTCGAAGGGCCCGCGTTCGTGGCCGGGGCGAGCGCCGCGGCCGCGCTGGCGCCCGGCCTGCCCGCCCGCGCGCGGGCGGCGGCGCTGCTGGCCGGAGCCGGCAGCGGCGCGCTCGGCGCCTACGACGACCTCTACGGCACCACCTCGTCCAAGGGGTTCAAGGGCCACCTGAGCGCGCTCGCCCGGGGCGAGGTCACCAGCGGCGCGGTCAAGATCCTCGGCATCGGCGCGACCGGGCTGGCCGCCGCCGCGCTGGTGTCCGACGGCCCCGCCGACACGCTCGTCAACGGCGCGGTCGTCGCGGGCGCGGCCAACCTGGCCAACCTGTTCGATCTGCGGCCCGGCCGGGCGATCAAGGTCGGGCTGCTCACCGGCGGGCCGCTGCTGGCGGCGGCCGTGGCCGGCGACTCGCCCGCGACGGCCGCGCTGGCCGCCGTGCCGCTGGGCGCCGCCGCCGCGCTGCTCCCCGACGACCTGGGCGAGCGGGCCATGCTCGGCGACGCGGGCGCCAACGCGCTGGGCGCGCTGCTGGGCCTGGCCGCGGTGACCAAGCTGGGCCGTCCCGGCAGGCTCGTCCTGCTCGGCACCGTGGCCGCGCTCACCGCCGCCTCCGAGAAGATCAGCTTCACCAAGGTCATCGCGGGCAACAAGGTGCTCAACCGGCTCGACCTGCTGGGCCGCCGCCCCGCCGACGCGTGACCCGTTGACCGAACGCGAGGCGAGGCTGGCCCGTGGCGTGGCCGGCGGCGCGCTGCTCATCGGCGCGATCACCGTGCTGGCCCGGGTGGCCGGCTTCGCCAAGCAGTACGCGCTCGCGCGGACGGTCGGCACCAACTGCCTGACGTCCGCGTACTTCACCGCCAACCAGATCCCGAACATCGTCTTCGAGGTCGTCGTCGGCGGCGCGCTGGCCGGCATGGTCGTGCCGGTGCTCGCCGGAGCCGTGTCCGAGGACGCCAGGGAGCGGGTGGGGCGGATCGCCTCCGCCCTGCTCACCTGGGTGCTCGTGGTGCTCGTGCCGGTGGCCGTGCTCACCGCGCTGCTCGCCGGGCCGATCATGGGACTGTTCGCCATCGAGGGGTGCGGCCGCGCCGCCGTCGACGTCGCCGCCCGCATGCTGGTGATCTTCGCCCCGCAGATCCCGCTTTATGGGATCGCGGTCGTGCTCTACGGGCTGCTGCAGGCGCACCACCGGTTCGCCGGGCCCGCGCTCGCGCCGCTGGTGTCGAGCATCGTGGTCATCGTCGCGTACCTGATGTTCGTGCCGCTCAGCGGCGGGATCGCCACGCCGGAGGGGGTGCCGCGCGCGGCCGAGCTGGCGCTGTCGGCAGGCACCAGCCTCGGCGTGCTCGCGCTCGTCCTCACCGTGATCGGGCCGACCGCCCGGCTCGGCGTGCGGTGGCGGCCCACGCTGCGCTTCCCCGACGGCGTGGCCGGGCAGGTGCGCAGGCTCGCCCTGGCCGGGATCGCCGGGCTGCTCGCTCAGCAGGCCGCCATGGTCGTGGTGCTGCTGCTGGCCAACGACGTGATCGGCGGCGGGGCGCTGGCGGTCTACAACTACGCCTGGGCGATCTACCTGGTGCCGTACGCGGTGCTGGCCGTGCCCATCGCGACCAGCGCGTTCCCCCGGTTGTCCGCGCACGCCGGCGTGGGGGAGGACGAGGCGTTCGCCCGGCTCGCGGCGAGCACCACCCGGGCGATCGTGCTCGTTTCCGGGGTGGCCGCCGGGGTGCTGGCCGCCGCGTCCGAGCCCGGGGCGGCGGTGTTCCTGGCCGACAAGAGCGACGTGGACCCGCTGGCGCTGGCGCGGGCCGTGGCGCTGTTCGCGCCCGGACTGATCGGCTACGGGCTCATCGCGCACCTCAGCCGGGTCCTGTACGCGACCGGCCGGGGGCGGGGGGCCGCCGTGGGCACCGTGTCCGGGTGGTCGGTGACGATCGTGGCGCAGACGGTCTTCGCGCTGTCGCTGCCGGACGGGTGGCGCATCGCCGGGCTGGGGCTCGGGATGACGGTGGGGATGACCGCCGGCGGGGCGCTCATGCTCGGGTACGTGGTCGCGGCGCGCGGCCGTGCGGCCATGGCCGGGCTCGGCCGGGCGCTGGGCGCGGCCGTCGCTGGAGGTGCGGCCGGGTTCCTGGCGGGTGCCTGGGCGGCCTCCGGGATCGGGGCGGCCGGGGTGTGGGCGAACCTGGGCGTCACGCTGCTGGCCGCCGTGGTGGCGGTCGCGGTGGGCGCCGGCGTGGTCGTGCTGGTCGACAGGGACGACGCCCGGGCGGTGGCCGGGGTCCTCCGGCGGCGCGCGCCCGGAGGGTGACCGGGCCGGGCTGGGTGGTGGCGGCCTCGATGCTGGAGAGGGAGGGGTACGGGTGCGAGTGGCTTACGTGGTGGGCACCACGACGGGAGGGACCGGGCGGCATGTGCGCATGCTGGCCGCGGGCCTGGTGCGGCGCGGGCACCGGGTGGTGGCCGCCGGTCCGCGGGAGGTCGGGGAGCAGTTCGGGTTCAGTGCGGCCGGTGTCCGGTTCGTCGAGGTTCCGGTGTCCGATCGGCCGCATCCGGTGAACGACACGCGAGCGGTGCTGGCCGTCCGGCGGGTGGTACGGGGGGCCGACGTCGTGCACGCCCATGGTCTGCGCGCCGGCGCGCTGGCCGCCCTGGCCATGCCCCGGCGTGCCGAGGCGGCCCCCGCTTCCCTCGGGGCGCCGGCGGGGGAGAGGGTGCCGCTGCTCGTGGTGACGCTGCACAACGCGCTGACCGCCGGAGGGTTCGTCGGGGCCGTGTACGGGGTGCTGGAGCGGATCGTGGCCCGGCGGGCGGACCGGGTGCTGGTGGTCTCGCCCGATCTGGGGGAGCGGATGAGCGCGCTGGGAGCGCGGGACGTCAGGCCCGCCGTCGTGCCCGCGCCGCCCCTGCGGGAGCCCCGGCGGACGCCCGGGGAGGTGCGGGCCGAGCTGGGGGCGGGTGACCGGCCGCTCGTGCTCACCGTCGCCAGGCTCGCCCAGCAGAAGGGCCTGGAGACGCTGCTCGACGCCGCCGCCGGCCCGTGGCAGGATCCGCCGCCGCTGTTCGCGATCGCCGGAGAGGGGCCGCTGCGGGGCGAGCTGCGCCGCCGGATCGACGCCGAGCGCCTGCCCGTGGTGCTGCTCGGCAACCGGGACGACGTGCCCGACCTGCTCGCCGCCGCCACCGTCGCGGTCTGGGCCAGCCGGTGGGAAGGGCTGCCGCTCAGCGTCAGCGAGACGCTCAAGGCCGGCACACCCGTCATCGCCACCGCCGTCGGCGGCGTTCCCGGCCTCGTCGGCGACGCGGGGATCCTCGTCCCCTACGGTGACCCGGCCGCCCTGCGCTCCGCCGTACAGGATCTGGTCTCCGATCCCGGGGAGGCGGCCCGGTGGGCGGCGGCGGCCGCCCGCAGGGGCGAGGAGCTGCCCGGAGAGGACGACGCGGTGCGGAGCGCGCTCGCGGCCTACAGCCGGTCGTGACGGACCGCACCGGTTTGTGATCCAGAGGGAAGATGACATTGCACTGAGACGTTCTCGTATACTGCGTGAGTTGGGGAGGGGAGTATCCCTTCGCGGCAGCCTCGTCATCACGGTGTAGCCCCGATCCACGGGGCCCCCGGGGCTGCCGGTCCGCGGGTTTGGCGGGCGGGAGAGACCTCCGGCAGTCAGTCCTGCGTGCCGGAGGTTGTACAACGTGACCGAACCCTTGTGGGCGTGGATCGTCGTGATCGGCGGTCTTCTGATCGTCCTCGCCGTGGACCTGTGGATCGTCGACCGCGGCGAGGCCCGCGAGTTCTCCATGCGCCAGGCCGGCGCCTGGGTCAGCTTCTATGTGACCCTGGCCGTCATCTTCGGCGTGATCCTCTGGTTCACCTCGGGGCCGGAGAAGTCCGGGGAGTTCTTCGCCGGATACATCACCGAGTACAGCCTCAGCGTCGACAACCTGTTCGTCTTCTTCATCATCATGAGCCGGTTCGCGGTGCCGAAGGCCTACCAGCACAAGGTGCTCCTCATCGGCATCCTGCTCGCGCTGGTCATGCGCGGCATCTTCATCGCGCTCGGCGCCGCCGCCCTCGAACGGTTCGGCTGGCTGTTCTACGTCTTCGGCGCCTTCCTGATCTACACGGCGATCAACATCATCCGCGGCCACCTGAAGGGCGAGGCGGAAGAGGTCAACGAGAACCTCCTGCTCCGCTGGGTGCGCCGGAGCCTGCCCACCACCGAGGGATACGTCGGCTCCAAGATCACGGTGAAGATCGACGGCAAGCGCATGGTCACCCCGATGCTGATCGTCATGATCGCCATCGGCAGCACCGACCTGCTGTTCGCGCTCGACTCGATTCCGGCGATCTTCGGGCTCACCACCGACCCGTTCATCGTCTTCACCGCCAACGCGTTCGCCCTGATGGGACTGCGTCAGCTCTACTTCCTGCTGGGCGGCCTGCTGCAGAAGCTGGTCTACATCAGCTACGGGCTCGCGTTCATCCTGGGATTCATCGGGGTTAAGCTGGTTCTGGAAGCTCTGCACTCCAGTGGAGTCTCCTGGGCGCCCCACATCCCGATCTGGGTGTCCCTCACGGTCATCGGCTCCACGATGGTGATCACCACCGTGGCAAGCTTGATCAAGGCCCGCGTCGACATGCGCAAGAGTGTGAAGGCGGCCTCGGAGAAGGTCTAGCTAAACGGCTTTCGAGGCGCTTTGCTGGAGAAGCTGTATCGTGTCATAGTTGCGGGTTCTGTACCATCACGGCAAAAGCGCTCCGTTCAGTCACCACCAAAGGTTGTACGTGTCAGTCGATTCTGCAAAGTCGAGCCGGGTCAGGCTCGCACGCGGGGTCTCCCCGTGGCTCCTCCCCACGACGGCCGCGGCGGCCGCCACCGCGCTGCTGACGCGACGGGACCGCCGATGGGCGTTCGCGGCCGTGCCGCTGGGCGCCCTCACCGGCGCGATGCTCTGGTTCTTCCGCGACCCCGACCGCACGGTCGGGGACGGGCGGATCCTGTCACCGGCCGACGGCGTCGTCCAGAGCGTCGACCCGTGGCCCGACGGCCGCACCCGGGTGGCCATCTTCATGAGCCCGGTGAACGTCCACGTCAATCGTGCACCTCTTGCGGGAAATGTCACCTCCGTGCAGCATGTGGCGGGTGGGTTCCTGCCGGCATTCAACAAGGACAGCGACCAGAACGAGCGCGTGGTGTGGCATTTCGCGACAGCGCTCGGCGACGTCGAGATGGTGCAGATCGCGGGCGCGGTGGCGCGCAGGATCGTGCCCTACCTGACTGCCGGCGCGAAGGTCGCGCAGGGTGAGCGCATCGGGCTCATCCGCTTCGGTTCCAGGGTCGACATCTACCTTCCCGAAGGGATCTCCTCCGCGGTGTCCGTGGGCGAGAAGACGGTTGCGGGGGTGACCAGAATTGACCACGGCTGACGCCGGTGGCTGGCAGGCGGCTGAAGAGGAAGAACCTCGCGGCCCCGTCGGCAAGGCGTTCCGTCTGTCCGCCGCGGACTCGTTGTCCCTGGGCAACGCGCTGTGCGGGTTCCTCGCCGTGTGCGTGCTGGCCGCGTCCGTCTTCGACGCGCTGCGCACCAGCGGCGACTTCACGCCCGCGCCCGGCTACTTCGCCACCGCGGTGGTGCTGCTGCTCATCGGCGCCACCTGCGACCTGTTCGACGGGCTGGTGGCCCGGCGCTTCCGCGCTTCCGCGATGGGCGCCGAGCTCGACAACCTCGCCGACGTGATCAGCTTCGGCTTCGCGCCGGCGTTCATGGTGGTGATCTGGGGCGGCTTCACCGATGCCGTGCCGTTCGCCGCTGTGGTCACGGCCGCCGCGGCGGTGCTGGTCGCCGGGGTGGTCCGGCTGGCGCGGTTCGCCTGCGTCAAGACCAAGAGCGGCGACTTCATGGGCCTGCCCATCCCGATGGGCGCGATGACCGTGATCTCGATCGTGCTGCTCTTCGAGCCCAGCGTGTGGACGCTGCTCGGGGTGCTCGCCGTCGCGTGGCTGATGGTCAGCCGCATCGAATACCCCAAGCCCAAGGGCCAGCTCGCCGCCGTCGTGCTCGCCTGGATCATGGTGAACGTGGCGTTCCTGACCTTCTGGGTCGCCTGGCCCGAGGGCGGCGACATGCCGATCAAGATCGGCGCCACCATGCAGATCGCCCTGGTCGCCGCCATCCCGCTGCGGATGATGTTCTACAAGCGCGAGCTCCGGCGCGAGGCCGCCCGCCTCGGCCAGTGACCCTCCGGCGCCGGGAAAGTGCGGACTTTCCCGGTGTCATCGGCTTTCATGGAAGCATGCCGGCCAACCCGCGCGAGCACACGCGCACGTACTTCCTCGCCAAGCTGGCGGGGGAGCTGGAGCGTCACGGGCTGACCGCCACCCTCCGGGCCGACCCGCCCGTGCTGCGCGTCAGCGATCCCGACACGGTGATGCTCGCCGAGACCGTCGACTGCGTGCCGCTGGCCGACGGCTGGTTCTACCGCTGGTCGTGGGGCGAGCTCGTGGGCCTGGTCGACGAGCCCGCCCGGGCGGCCGAGCGGATCGTACGCGTCCTGTCGCGCGGCTGACCCGCGGACCGGCCGCGCTCCTACCAGCCGCGGGCTTTCCACTCCGGCAGCGACGGGCGCTCGGCGCCCAGCGTGGTGTCCTTGCCGTGACCCGGGTAGACCCACGTCTGGTCGGGGAGCCGGTCGAAGATCCGCTCCACCACGTCGGTGTAGAGCTGCTCGAACCGCTCCGGGTCCTTCCAGGTGTTGCCCACGCCGCCGGGGAACAGCGAGTCGCCGGTGAACAGGTGCTTGTGGTCGTCGTCGCCCTCGTACAGCAGGGCGATCGAGCCGGGGGTGTGGCCGCGCAGGTGGATGACCTCGAGCGTGACGTCGCCCACGTTGATCCGGTCGCCGTGCTCGACCGTGCGGCCGACCGGCACGGGCAGGGCGGGCGCGTCGAGCGGGTGCGCCACGACCTGGGCGCCGGTCATCTTGCTCACCTGGTCGAGCGCCTGCCAGTGGTCGCCGTGCTGGTGGGTGGTGACGATCGTGCTGACCGGCTGGTCGGCGATCAGGGCGAGCAGCCGGTCGGGCTCCGCGGCCGCGTCGATGAGCAGGCCGTCGCCCGTCGCCCGGCAGCGCAGCAGGTAGGCGTTGTTGTCGTAGGGGCCGACGGCGAGCTTGGAGATGCTCAGATCGGTCAGCTCCCGCACGTCGGCGGGGCCGCCGACCTGGACGTCGCCGGTGTAGGTCATCAGTAGTCCTTCGGAGGCGTCGCGGGCAGGTCAGCGGGGGCGACGCCGGTCAGCCACGGCGGTGGCGGCGGGACCGGCCGTCCCTCTGTCACCACCCTAACCCGATCTCCCTCAGACCTCCCGGTCAGCCAGGCCAGCATGTCGGCCGGCGTGCCCATCACCGCCGGGCCGTCGCCGAGGTCGGGCCACTCCTCCAGCGTCTCGCCGCCCGGGCCGACGAACCGGGCCGCGCCGATCGTGCTCCGGTCGCGCGGCCACGTACGCAGGCAGTCGCGCAGTTCCCTGGCCACGAACGCGTCCGTCCAGTCGGCGGGGCCGTATCCCGCGTCCAGGTCCACATGGTGCATCCCCACCTCGCGCAGCCGCCTGACCAGGCAGTACCAGGCGGGGTGACGGGGCGGGCGCAGGCCGCCCACCGGCGCCCGCCAGGCGTCCGGGGGCAGCTCGCGGACGGCGCGGTCCAGGCGCGCGGCGCTGTCGCGCAGGTCCGCCACCTGCTCGGCCGCCGGGCGGGCGGCGCCGGCCTCGATCCCGGCCTCGCGGGCCTCCGGGCTCGGGTACTGCGGGGTCTCGACGCCCGTCCTGGCCCAGGTGAGCAGGTTGACGTGGCTGTCGGCGTTCCTGGCCAGATGGGTGAGCACGTGGCCGCGGGTCCAGCCGGGCAGCCTGGACGGGGCGCGGACTTCTGGGTCGGTGAGGGCGGCGGCGGTGGCCAGCAACCGGGCGGTCTCCTCGGCCAGTTCCTCCCGCACCGCGGCAAGCACAGTCATGAACCGATATTTCATCACGCGCTCCTGCGCAGCCGATCACGGGCATAAAAGCACAGGTCATGCGGTTGACAACGGAAGACCTCCTGCGCTGTGCCCTGGAGGCCGTAATCTGAGAGGGACGGAGTTCCGGCGAGCGGCACCGGCCGGCCGGGATCGGCCCAGCGAAAATTGTCGGGGCCCCCGTCTACCATCCCCCGTGGACCTATCCGCCTTTCGACTTCCGGGATCGCCGTGGCAGACCGCCTGATCGTGCGTGGTGCACGAGAGCACAATCTCAAGGACGTCTCGCTTGACCTGCCGCGAGACTCTCTGATCGTTTTCACCGGCCTCTCCGGCTCCGGCAAGTCCAGCCTGGCCTTCGACACGATCTTCGCCGAGGGGCAGCGGCGTTACGTCGAGTCGCTGTCGGCCTACGCCCGCCAGTTCCTCGGCCAGATGGACAAGCCCGACGTCGACTTCATCGAGGGCCTGTCTCCCGCGGTCTCCATCGACCAGAAGTCGACCAGCAAGAACCCGCGGTCCACGGTCGGCACGATCACCGAGGTCTACGACTACCTGCGGCTGCTGTGGGCGCGCGTCGGCAAGCCGCACTGCCCGGTCTGCGCCCGCCCGATCGCCCGCCAGACGCCCCAGCAGATCGTCGACCGGGTGATGGACCTCGACGAGGGCACCCGGTTCCAGGTGCTGGCCCCGGTCGTGCGCGGTCGCAAGGGCGAGTACGCCGAGCTGTTCCGCGAGCTGCAGACCAAGGGCTTCGCCCGCGCCCGCGTCGACGGCACGGTCGTGCGGCTGGAGGAGCCGCCGACGCTCAAGAAGTACGAGAAGCACGACATCGAGGTCATCGTCGACCGTCTGTCGGTCAAGGAGTCGGCCAGGCGGCGGCTCACCGACTCGGTCGAGACCGCGTTGCAGCTGTCCGGGGGCACGATCACGCTCGAGTTCGTCGACCTGCCCGAAGGCGACCCCGGCCGTGAGCGGTTCTACTCCGAGCACCTCTACTGCCCGTACGACGACCTGTCGTTCGAGGAGCTGGAGCCGCGCTCGTTCTCGTTCAACTCGCCCTTCGGCGCCTGCCCGGAGTGCACGGGTCTCGGCACCAAGATGGAGGTCGACCCCGACCTGGTCGTGCCCGACCCGGAGCGCACGCTCCGAGAGGGCGCGCTCCACCCGTGGACCGGCGGCCACGCCAGCGAATACTTCGGCCGCCTGATCGAGGCGCTCGGCAACGCGATGGGCTTCACCCCCGACACCCCGTGGGAGAAGCTCTCCAAGAAGGCGCAGAAGTCGCTGCTGTCCGGCCACGACGAGCAGGTCCACGTCCGCTACAGCAACCGTTACGGCCGCCAGCGCGCCTACTACACCACCTACGAGGGCGTCATCCCGTGGGTGCAGCGTCGTCACGCGGAGGCGGAGAGCGACTCGACCCGGGAGCGGTTCGAGGGCTACATGCGCGAGGTGCCCTGCCCCGCCTGCAAGGGCGCCAGGCTCAAGCCGGTCACCCTGGCCGTGACCGTCGCCGACAAGTCGATCGCCGAGGTGTCCTCGATGTCGATCGGCGAGTGCGCCAAGTTCCTGGCCGGGCTCAAGCTGTCCGACCGTGACATGCACATCGCCGAGCGGGTGGTCAAGGAGATCAACGCCCGCATGGGCTTCCTGCTCGACGTCGGCCTCGACTACCTCTCGATGGACCGCGCCGCCGCCACCCTCGCGGGCGGCGAGGCGCAGCGCATCCGGCTCGCCACGCAGATCGGCTCCGGCCTCGTCGGTGTCCTGTACGTGCTCGACGAGCCGTCCATCGGTCTCCACCAGCGCGACAACATGCGCCTGCTCGACACGCTGATCAGGCTGCGCGACATGGGCAACACGCTGATCGTGGTCGAGCACGACGAAGACACCATCGCCGCCGCCGACTGGGTGGTCGACATCGGCCCCGGCGCGGGCGAGCACGGCGGCCAGGTCGTCGTCTCCGGCACCGTCCAGGATCTGCTGACCAGCGAGGAGTCGATCACCGGCCAGTACCTGTCGGGGCGCAGGAGCATCCCGGTGCCGGCCACCCGGCGCAAGCGCGACAAGAAGCGGCAGATCACCGTCAAGGGCGCGCGCGAACACAACCTCAAGGGCGTCGACATCGACTTCCCCCTCGGCGTGTTCACCGCCGTCACCGGCGTGTCGGGGTCCGGCAAGTCCACGCTGGTCAACGACATCCTCTACAACTCGCTGGCCAAGGAGCTCAACGGCGCCCGCACCGTCCCCGGACGCCACTCCAGGATCAACGGCATCGACCAGGCGGACAAGGTCGTCCACGTCGACCAGTCGCCGATCGGCCGCACGCCCCGGTCCAACCCGGCCACCTACACCGGCGTGTTCGACCACGTGCGCAAGCTGTTCGCGGCCACCACCGAGGCCAAGGTGCGCGGCTACCAGCCGGGCAGGTTCAGCTTCAACGTCAAGGGCGGGCGCTGCGAGGCGTGCTCCGGCGACGGCACCATCAAGATCGAGATGAACTTCCTGCCCGACGTCTACGTCCCCTGCGAGGTGTGCCACGGCGCCCGCTACAACCGCGAGACGCTGGAGGTCCACTACAAGGGCAAGACGATCGCCGAGGTGCTCGACATGCCGATCGAGGAGGCGCTCGGCTTCTTCGACGCCATCCCGGCCATCAAGCGCCACCTGCAGACGCTCCACGACGTCGGTCTCGGCTACGTCCGGCTCGGGCAGCCCGCCACCACGCTCTCCGGCGGCGAGGCGCAGCGCGTCAAGCTCGCCTCCGAGCTGCAGCGGCGGCAGACCGGGCGGACCGTCTACGTCCTCGACGAGCCCACCACCGGCCTGCACTTCGAGGACATCCGGCGGCTGCTCGGCGTCCTCGGGCGGCTGGTCGACGGCGGCAACACCGTCATCGTCATCGAGCACAACCTCGACGTCATCAAGACGGCCGACTGGATCATCGACATGGGTCCCGAAGGCGGCTCGCGCGGCGGCACCCTGGTGACGGCGGGCACCCCCGAGGAGGTGGCCCTGGTGGAGGAGAGCCACACCGGGCGCTTCCTGCGGAAGATCCTTTCCGTGTGACACGGGGTCGTGGCCCCGTCCGGACGGGGCCACGACCGGGGTGCGGGTGGGCCCTTGTCTTCCGACGGGTGGTTTGACAGGGTCTGACCGTGTCGGAAGATGCGCCGCGGCCCCTCATGCTGGGCGGTGTGTGCGTGCACGAGCTGCTGGAGCGGCCCCTCGTACGCCTCGCGCGGCGGCTGGTCGGCGAGTTCGCCGAGGAGATCCCGCTCTACCGGCGGCTGCCCCGGGAGGAGCTCGACGGCGACATCACCCGCATCACCGAGCACAACCTGCGGCTGATCAGCGGGATGTTCCGCGAACGACGCCCGCCGACGCGGGCCGAGCTGGCGCCGCTGCGAGCCTCGGCCGCGCGCCGCGCGCAGGAGGGGGTGCCGCTCGACGCGCTGCTGGCCGCCTACCAGCTCGGGGTGACGAAGGTGTGGGAGAGCCTGTTCGCGCACGCCGGGCCCGGCGACCTCGACGACGTGCTGGAGGCCAACCGGCTCATCCTCTGCTACACCGGCGCCGTGACGTCCGCGGTGTGCGCCGCGTACCTGGAGGAACGCGAGGCGATGCTCAGCCAGGAGCAGCACACCATGCACGCGACCGTCGCCGCGCTGCTCGCCGGTGACCGGGAGGCGCTGGCCGGGGTCCGGCTCGCGCCCCGCTACCTGGTCGTCGCCACCGCGCTCGGCACGCACCCGGACGAGACGGCCGACGACCAGGGCGGGCCGATCGCCGGCCTGCGCAAGCTGCACCGGTTCCGGGCCGCCTGGCAGCGGCACGCCGCCGGGCAGGTGCTGTCGGCGCTCGACAGCACCGGCGGGCTGGTGCTGGTGCCGCTGGGCGCCGGCGAGCCCGGGTGGTGCCGGGCCGGCGAGCTGGTGACGGCGGCGGGCCGCGCCGCGGGCGTCCCGGTGTGGGCCGCGGCCGAGCCCGCCGAGCCGGCCCGCGTGCCCGCCGCCGCCAAGCTGGCCGAGGAGGTGCTGGAGGTGGTGCGGTCCCTGGGCCGGCCGCCCGGCGCGTACCGGCTCGCCGACGTGCTGCTGGAGTATCAGCTGAGCAGGCCCAGCGAGGCGCTGGCGAGCCTCGCCGGGCTGCTGGATCCGCTGCTCGGCAACCCCGATCTGCTGCGCACGCTCAAGGCGTACCTGGACGCGGGCCTGGACCGGCGGCGCACGGCCGAGCGCTTGCACGTCCACCCGAACACCGTGGACTACCGGCTGCGCAGGGCCGTCACCCTGACCGGGCTGGACCCGATGGACCCGGCCCAGCTCCAGCGCATCGGCGCGGCCCTGGCGGCCCGACGCACGCTGAACGGCGGGTGAGCGTCAGCGCGCGGCGTTCACGGCCGAGGTCACGATGGTGGCGAAGTTACGCATGCCCAGGGCGTTCGGGTGGAACGGGGCCGCGGGCGAGGCCGGGACGTACGGCTCGATCCAGCGGGTGCCCGAGGAGGCGCACGGGTCGTGGCCCACGCTGGGGGTCTGCAGGTCGATGAAGCCGATCCCGGCGGCGGCCGCCTGCTCGGCCAGCATCTGGTTGAAGTACTGCAGCGTCGCCCGGATGTAGTTCGCGTCCTGCCTGATGATCGGGACGCGGGGGTAGCAGCCGTCGGGCCGCGCGTACGTGGCGTACCCGACCATGAAGATCCTGGCCTGCGGCGACCGGGCCCGGATGTCGCCGGCCAGCCTGACCAGCGTGGGCCGCAGGGCGTCGGTCTTGACCCGCCAGCTGTCCTGGCCGTCCGGGGTGCGGTAGTCGTCGTTGCAGGCGTCGCCGACCGGGGGAGGCAGCAGGTTGAGGCAGTCCTCGATGAAGCCGGTCAGGCCGACGTCGTTGGCGCCGATGTGCACCGTGACCAGCGTGGTGTCCGGGCGCAGGGCGTCGAGCTGCGGAGCCACCGAGCCGAGTTCGGTGTTCTGGCGCTCGTACATGTCGCGGGTCTTCGCGCCTGAGCAGGTGACGTCGCGGAACGAGGCGGCGCCGATCGCCTGCGCGGTCAGCCGGGGGTAGTTGCGGTCGGAGCGCAGGCAGCCGAGGTCGGGCAGCACCTGGTTGGGGATGAGCGGGCCGGCCGCGGCCGAGTCGCCGAGCGCGACGTACGACTCGGCGGCCCGCGCCTGGGCGGGCGGGGACAGCAGGAGGACCAGCAGGGGCGCGGCCAGGGCAGCGGTCAGACGTCGGATCATGCGGGGCACCTCTCGGGGGAGTGGGGGGTGGAGCGGTGCTGGGGGCGGAATCAGTGGCGGAAGGGGCCGGTCACCTCGTACGTGACGCCGTCCAGGCCCGCGCTGCCGCCGCTGGAGCCTCGCTGGGAGGAGAAGTACAGGCGGGTGCCGTCGGGGGAGAACGCGGGCCCGGTGATCTCGGACCCGTCGTGGCCGTCGACGCGCAGGACGGGCGCCACCACCCCGTCCGGCGTGATGATGTTGATCTCCATGTTGCCGCCGTCCTCGGCCACGTACAGGTCACCCGTGGGCGCGCCGGTGATGTTGTCGACCCCGTCGAGCGTGCCGCCGCCGTCGTAGACCGAGCCGAGCCGCTCGCGGACCGCGTCGTACGCCCACACCTTGCGGTCGCCCTTGGCCGTGAAGTAGCAGACGCCGTTGGCGTAGTGGCAGCCCTCGCCGCCGTCGAAGTGCCTGGCCTGGCTCACCTGGTGCCGTGTCTGCCGCCGCAGGGTGCCGGGCGCCGGATCGGGGACCGGACGCCACTCCACCGGGTCGCCGCCGCACAGCACCTCCAGCCGGCCGCTCGACAGGTCGCCCCACGTGGACGGGACGAACCGGTAGAAGCAGCCGTCGTCCTCGTCCTCGGTGAGGTAGACGACCCGCCGGTCGGGGTCGCACGCGGCCGCCTCGTGCTTGAACCGGCCCATCGCCGGCCGCGGCTGCGCGATCCGCACGCCGTACGGGTCGGTCTCGTAGACGCGGCCCCGGAAGATCTCCTCACAGGACAGCCAGGTGTCCCACGGCGTCCTGCCGCCCGCGCAGTTGAGGTTCGTGCCGTCCAGGATGCGGTACGCGCGCTCGATCGAGCCGTCAGCCCGGAACCTGATCGCCGACGCGCCGCCGACCAGCGGCACCTCCGAGTTGGACACGTAGATCCAGCCGCCGCCGTCGGCGAAGCAGGCGCCGCCGTCGGGCGCCGGATGCCAGAGGATGCCGCCGACCGGCCTGCTCGACCGGGCGACCACCCGGCTGGTGAACCCCGCGGGCAGCGCGACGCCGTTGCCGTCGGGAGAGCCCAGCGGCCCGTACGGGCTCGCGCCCCGCACCACCCCGGCCACGGCCGCCTCCTGCCAGAGCGAGCCGGGCAGGGCGACGGCGCCCAGACCCGCGGAGACCGTACTGAGGAACGTCCGGCGATGCATGGCGGCTCCCGAGGGGGTACGCGACGGCGTCCACACACGATGAGCCGTGGACGGGATCCTGTGAATTGGACGGGAACGTAAAGTCGGCGGCCGGTTGCTGTGACCCGTCACAAAACCGGTGCGGGGCCTGTGAAGGGGATTGACGGGACCGGGCGGGAGGCTGATCATCGGTACGCCCGACCGCTCTTCAGAAGGTGCCGCCCATGCGAGCCGTTGCCCGCGCCCTCACGCTCGCCACGGCCCTGATGACGGCGCTCGTCACGGCGCTCGTCACGGCGCTTGCGGCCCCGCCCGCCGCCGCGCGCCCGGCTGTCACCACCGGCCCGGCCGCGCCCGGATGTGATCCGATCGACCCGGCCGTCTGCCTGCTGCCGTTCCCCAGCGACCACTACACCGTGGCGGACCGGGGCACCGCCACCGGCCGCCGCGTCGCGTTCCCCGTCGAGGCGATGCCCCGCTCGGTGGCCGGAGTCCCCGTCGACCCCACCGGGTGGAACGGCAACGACGGCTTCTCGCCCGGCTCGATGATCCTCACCCTCGTCCCCGGCCTCGACCTGGCCAGGACCGGCGCGGCCCCGATCACCGACATCGGCGCCTCGCTCGGCAGGGACGCGCCCATCGTCCTGCTCGACCTCGACACCGGTGAGCGCTGGCCGTACTGGGCCGAACTGGACGCGAACGCGCCGGAAGGCCGCCGGGCGCTCATCGTCCGCCCCGCCCGCAACCTGCGCGAGGGACACCGGTACGCGGTCGCGCTGCGCCACCTGCGCGACGCCGGCGGCGCCCCGATCCCGCCCGGGGCCGCGTTCGCCGCCATCGCCGGCGCGCCGCTGCCGCACGGGCACGAGCTGCGGGACCGGCAGCGGGAGCTCCAGCCGGTGCTGCACGCGCTGCGCCGCCACGGCGTCCGCGCCGGCGGCCTCCACCTCGCCTGGGACTTCACCGTGGCCAGCGAGCGGAACCTGGCCGGCCGGGCCCTCGCCATGCGCGACGACGCCCTGCGCGGGCTGCGCGGGAACGCGCCCCCGTACGAGGTCACCGCCGTCACCGACTTCACCCCCGAGCAGGACGACAGGATCGCGCGCCGGGTCGAGGGCACCTTCCGGGTGCCGAGCTACCTCGACAGGCCCGGCGGGCCGCCCGGCTCCGGGCTGAACTACGGCCCGGACGGGCGGCCGGTCAGGCTGCCGGGGAACGAGCAGGTCGCCACCTTCCGCTGCGAGATCCCCCGCGTCGCCTTCACCCGCCCGGCCAGGCCCTCCCTGTACGGGCACGGGCTGCTCGGCAGGCACACCGAGGTGGGCGCGTCCAACGTCAGGACGATGGCGCAGCGGCACGGGTTCGTGTTCTGCGCCACCAAGTGGATCGGCATGGCGGACGAGGACATCCCCAACGTCATCGCCACATTCGGCGACATGTCACGCTTCCACACCGTGCCTGACCGTACCCAGCAGGGCTTCCTGAACTTCATGTTCCTGGGACGCGCGATGACGGCCCGCGACGGCTTCACCGCCCACGCCGCCTTCAGGAACGAGCGCGGGCGGCCGCTCATCGACACCCGCGCCGAGCTCGTCTACGACGGCAACAGCCAGGGCGGCATCTTCGGCGGCGCGCTCGTCGCGCTCTCCACGGACATCCGGCGCGGCGTGCTCGGCGTGACCGGCATGAACTACAGCACCCTGTTCAACCGCAGCTCGGACGCGGCGCCCTTCCAGGCGGTGTTCGACCAGAGCTATCCCGACCGGCTGGAGCAGCAGATCATCCTGGCGCTCATGCAGATGCTGTGGGACCGCGGGGAGGCCAGTGGGTACGCCGCCCACATGACCGACGACCCGTACCCGGGCACGCCCCGGCACCGGGTGCTCATGCAGGTGGCGTACGGCGACCACCAGGTGGCCACGGTGACGGCGGAGGTCGAGGCGCGCACCGTCGGCGCCCGGGTCCGGCTCCCGGCCCTCGCGCCCGGCCGCTCACCCGACGCCGAACCGTACTGGGGCATCCGCGGCTTCCGCACCGCGCACGCGGGGTCGGCGCTGGTGGTGTGGGACAGCGGCACCCCGTCGCCGCCGCTCACCAACACGCCGCCGATGGAGGGCCCGCACGGCACCGACCCGCACGAGGACCCCCGCCGCACCCCCGCGGCCCAGCTCCAGAAGGCCGTCTTCCTCAAGACGGGGGTGGTGACGGACGTCTGCGGCGCTGCCCCGTGCCTGTCGGCCCCCGAGTGAGAGCACCGTGACGGCCTGAAGATCACGTGCAGGGTCGGTCAGCGTCCCGGCGCCCGCTGAGGTCGCGGGTCGTTCGGGGCGGGGCGGAAGAGAGGGCGACGGGGGGTGGCCCTATCGTGAAAAGCCGGTAATGCGCAGGCCATGAAGGTCAGGGGAGGGCATGACGGTGGACGGGGGCTCCGTGATCGGGCGGCGGCAGGCGCTGGGCGCAGCGGGGGTGGCCGCGTGCGGCGTGTCGCTGGCGGCGTGCGGCGGCGAAGCGGAGGACCGGCAGGTGCCGGGCATCAAGGGCAAGGTCATCGCCAAGACCGCCGACATCCCGGTCGGCGGCGGCACGGTGGTGAAGAAGTACAAGATCGTGGTGACGCAGCCGTCGGAAGGCGTCTACAAGGCGTACGGGGCGTCCTGCCCGCACCGCGGCTGCGCCGTCAGCACCCCGCGGGACAACGTGATGACCTGCCCCTGCCACGGCAGCGAGTTCGACGCCGGCACCGGGCAGGCCACGAAGGGCCCGGCCACCGGAAGCCTGGTCTCGTACCAGGTCAAGGTCGAGGGCGACGGCATCGTGGTCGTGTGAACCGGTAATTGTGCGTGGTTCTCCCGGGTTGGTGCGCGGCACGCTGAACCGCAGTCAGGTCGCCGGACGTACCTGAAGTGAAACCCGAACCTGGGAGGACGCACCATGACCGAAACGACGCGCCGGGCGGTGATGTTCGGAGCGGGCGGGGCCGGCCTCGCCGCGGTGCTCACCGCTTGCGCCAGCTACGGCTCACCGGCGGCGGAGCCGGCCCCGGACACGGCGGACCTGGCGGAAGAGCCCGACGGCGAGGAGTCGGCCGCCGCGCCCAAGAAGAAGAAGCCGAAGGCACTCGCCGACACCAGCGACATCCCCAGCGGTGAGGGAAAGATATTCAAGAACCAGGACGTGGTCATCACCCAGCCGTCGGAGGGCGAGTTCCGGGCGTTCAGCGCCACCTGCACCCATCAGGGCTGCGCGGTCGCCAGCGTCTCCAACGGCGTGATCAACTGCCCGTGCCACGGCAGCCAGTTCAGCATCGAGGACGGATCCGTGGTCCAAGGTCCCGCTGGCGAGCCGCTGGCAGAGAAAAAGATCAGTGTGTCAGGAGGCAAGATCAGGCTCGCCTAAGGCGCCTTTCATGGTTTTCTCACCTGGCTGCGGTTGGCTGTGGCGCATGGGAGAAGACCTCAAGAGCCGTAGAGCGGTGATCGCGGGTGTCGGCGCGGGTGGGCTGACGCTGGCACTGGCCGCCTGCGGCGGCAGCGACACCACGGCCGCGACGCAGGAACCGGCCGCTCCGGCCTCGTCCAGCGCCCCCTCGCAGGCCGCGCCCGCGCAGGGCGGGGGGCTGACCACGACCTCCGAGATCCCGGTCGGCGGGGGCAAGATCTTCGCGGACCAGAAGGTCGTCGTCGTGCAGCCGGCGCAGGGCCAGTTCAAGGCGTACGGCATCTCGTGCACCCACCAGGGCTGCCCGGTGGACAAGGTCGAGAACGGCGCCATCGTCTGCCCGTGCCACGGCAGCAAGTTCAAGATCGAGGACGGCTCGGTGAGCGACGGCCCGGCCACCAAGCCGCTGCCGGAGCACCAGCTCACCGTGGAGGGTGACCAGATCTCGCTGGCGTGACGTCCCGGCGCTCGCCCGCCTTCGCGGCGGGCGAGCCTGTCGGTGACGGCCACTAGGCTGGAATCGTGGCGCGATCAGGTGGCAGTCCGTTGAGTTTCCGTCCCCGGCCCGGCTCCATCCCCGATTCCCCCGGGGTCTACCGGTTCAGGGACGCTCACGGACGCGTGATCTACGTCGGCAAGGCCAAGAGCCTGCGCCAGCGGCTCAACTCCTACTTCGCCGACTTCTCCGCCCTGCACCCGCGCACCCAGACCATGCTGACCACGGCGGCCGACGTCGACTGGACCGTGGTCGCCACCGAAGTGGAGGCGCTGCAGCTCGAATACTCCTGGATCAAGGAGTTCGACCCGCGCTTCAACGTCAAGTACCGCGACGACAAGTCCTATCCGTACCTCGCCGTGACCATGGGCGAGGATTTCCCGCGCGTGCAGGTCATGCGCGGCGCCAGGCGCAAGGGCACCCGCTACTTCGGCCCCTACTCGCACGCCTGGGCCATCCGCGAGACCGTCGACCTGCTGCTGCGCGTCTTCCCGGTCCGCACGTGCAGCGCGGGCGTGTTCAAGCGCGCCGGTCAGATCGGCCGGCCGTGCCTGCTCGGCTACATCGACAAGTGCTCGGCGCCGTGCGTCGGCCGCGTCACGCCCGAGGAGCACCGCGCGCTCGCCGAGGACTTCTGCGACTTCATGGCGGGCAACACCAGCCGCTTCATCAAGCGGCTGGAGCGCGAGATGCGCGAGGCCGCCTCCGAGCAGGAGTACGAACGCGCCGCCCGGCTCCGCGACGACATCCAGGCGCTGCAGCGGGCGCTGGAGAAGCAGGCGGTCGTGCTCGGCGAGGGCACCGACGCCGACGTCGTCGCGCTCGCCGAGGACCCGCTGGAGGCCGCCGTCCAGGTCTTCTACGTGCGCGGCGGGCGCATCCGCGGCCAGCGCGGCTGGGTGGTCGACAAGGTCGAGGAGGCCGGCCCCGGCGAGCTGGTCGAGCAGTTCCTGCTCCAGATGTACGGCGACGCCGCCGCCGAGTCGATGCCCCGCGAGGTCCTCGTGCCCGCGCTGCCGCCCGACGCCGGCGCCGTCGCCGACCTGCTGACCGAGCAGCGCAGGGCCCGGGTCGAGGTGCGGGTGCCGCAGCGCGGCGACAAGAAGGCGCTCATGGAGACCGTCGAGCGCAACGCCAAGGAGTCGCTCGCCCAGCACAAGATCCGCCGCGCGAGCGACCTGACCACGCGCAGCAAGGCCCTGCAGGAGATCGCCGACGCGCTCGACCTCGACCAGGCGCCGCTGCGCATCGAGTGCTACGACGTCTCCCACCTGCAGGGCGAGAACGTCGTCGCCTCCATGGTGGTGTTCGAGGACGGTCTGGTCCGCAAGAGCGAATACCGCCGCTTCGCGGTCAAGACCAAGGAGGGCGACGTCGCCGCCATCCACGAGGTCATCCTGCGCCGCTTCCGCCGTTACCTGGAGGAGCGCTCCGCCACCGGCGAGCTGACCCCCGAGGACGACGACGGCCACGGCCCGATCGACCCCGAGACGGGCCGGCCGCGCAAGTTCGCCTACCCGCCCAACCTGGTGGTGGTCGACGGCGCGGGCCCGCAGGCCGCCGCCGCGCAGCGGGCGCTCGACGAGCTGGGCGTCGACGACGTCGCCGTGGCCGGCCTGGCCAAGCGGCTGGAGGAGGTGTGGCTGCCGGGCGACGACCAGCCGGTGATCATGCCGCGCTCCAGTGAGGGCCTCTACCTGCTGCAACGCGTGCGTGATGAGGCACACCGGTTCGCCATCACCTACCATCGGGCCAAGAGGTCCAAGTCCGTCAAGGAGAGCGCGCTCGACAGCGTGCCCGGCCTCGGACCGGCGCGCCGCCAGGCGCTGCTCAAGCACTTCGGTTCCGTCAAGAAGCTGCGCGAGGCCACCGCGGAACAGATCCGCGAGGTCCCGGGCATCGGCCCCGCCACGGCCGAGGTGATCGTGTCGACCCTGAAGGGGGAGAGGCAGTGAAGACCACCGAGCCGGCGTTCGTCATCGTCACCGGCATGTCGGGGGCCGGGCGGAGCACCGCGGCCAAGGCCCTGGAGGACCTCGGCTGGTTCGTGATCGACAACCTGCCGCCCGGGCTCCTGTTCGCCATGGCGGAGGAGGCCGGCAAGGTCAAGCTCGCAGCCGACAAGGTGGCGGCCGTCGTCGACGTGCGCAGCCTGGCGTTCACCACCGACCTCAACGCCGCCATCGAGGAGCTGGAGACGCGCGCCGTGCGGGTGCGCGTGGTGTTCCTGGAGGCCAGCGACGAGGAGCTGGTGCGCCGCTTCGAGAACGTCCGCCGCCCCCACCCGCTCCAGGGCGACGGCCGGCTCGTCGACGGCATCACCCGCGAGCGCGGCATCCTGCGCGAGGTGCGGGCCAACGCCGACCTGGTGATCGACACCACCGCCCACAACGTCCACGAGCTGCGCAACCGGATCGTCGCCTACTTCGGCGGCGACGACCGTCCCGGCCTGCGGCTCAACGTGGTCTCGTTCGGCTTCAAGTACGGCCTGCCGGTCGACGCCGACCTGGTCGTCGACTGCCGCTTCCTGCCCAACCCGCACTGGGTGCCCGACCTGCGCCCGATGAACGGCACCGACCCGGCCGTGCGCGACTACGTCCTCGGCCAGCCCGGCGCCAAGGAGTTCCTCGACTCGTACGAGGAGGTCCTGCGGGTGGTCGCGACCGGCTACGGCCGGGAGGGCAAGAGCTACGCCACGCTCGCCGTCGGCTGCACGGGCGGCAAGCACCGCAGCGTCGCCATGGCCGAGCAGCTCGCCGCGCGCCTGCGTGACCGCGGTATGGAGGTCCAGGTGAGCCACCGGGATGTGGGGCGGGAGTGACCGGTGGCAGCGGGCGCGGGTTAAGCGAACCACCGTTCTGGGCGGGGTCGCAGCCGCCGTCCGGAGGGCCCCGCGTGGTCGCCCTCGGGGGCGGCCACGGACTGTACGCGTCGTTGTCCGCGCTGAGGGTGGTGACCGACGCGCTGACGGCGGTGGTCACCGTCGCCGACGACGGCGGCTCCAGCGGCCGGCTCAGGCGCGAGCTGGGCGTGCTCCCGCCGGGTGACCTGCGCATGGCGCTGGCCGCGCTGTGCGGCGACGACGAGTGGGGCAGCACCTGGAGCGAGGTGGTGCAGCACCGCTTCCGCAGCGAGGGCGAGCTGCACGGGCACGCCGTCGGCAACCTGCTCATCGTGGCCCTGTGGGAGCTGCTCGGCGACCCCGTGGCGGGCCTCGAATGGGTGGGCCGGCTGCTCGGCGCGCACGGCAGGGTGCTGCCGATGGCCTCGGTGCCCCTCGACATCGTGGCCGAGGTCGAGCTCGACGGCGTGATCTCGACCGTGCGCGGCCAGGTGGCGTGCGCGCTGACCCCGGGCCGGGTGCAGGCGATCTCGCTCGTGCCCGAAGACCCGCCCGCGCGGCCGGAGGCCGTCGAGGCGGTGCTGGAGGCCGACTGGGTGGTGTTCGGGCCGGGCTCGTGGTTCACCAGCGTGCTGCCGCACCTGAAGGTGCCCGAGCTGGCCAGGGCGCTGCACGACACCGGCGCCAAGCGGCTGGTCACGCTCAACCTGGCGCCGCAGCCGGGCGAGACCGACGACCTCTCGCCGCAGCAGCACCTGGAGGTGCTCAGGCAGCACGCGCCCGGTCTCTCGCTCGACGTGGTGCTCGCCGACGTCGGCGTGGTCGACGACCTGCCCGCGCTGGAGAAGTCGGCGGCGGCGTTCGGCGCCAGGCTGGTGACGGCCGACGTGGCGGCCCGCGACGGCTCCCCCCGGCACGACCCACGACGTCTTGCCTCCGTCCTGGACGAGATTTTCCTCCAGAAGCGTTGATCCTGGTCGGCGTGGCGCGAAGGTGCGAGAGGATGCTGTGAGCCGGTCTGTTTGGGGGAGGACTAACGCTCATGGCGATGACGGGTGTGGTGAAAGACGAGCTGAGCCGACTGTCTGTGCTCAAGCCCTGCTGCCGGAAGGCGGAGGTGTCGACGCTGCTGCGGTTCGCCAGCGGCCTGCACCTGGTGGGAGGGCGCATCGTGATCGAGGCGGAGCTCGACACCAACGCCACCGCGCGGCGGCTGATCAAGGACATCGGGGAGGTGTTCGGCCACAAGGCCGAGGTGCTGGTGCTGGCTCCCGCAGGGCTGCGCAAGGGGTCTCGCTACGTCGTGCGCGTCTACCGCGACGGTGAGGCGCTGGCCCGGCAGACGGGACTGATCGACAACCACGGGCGGCCGGTGCGGGGCCTGCCGCGGCAGGTGGTGGCGGGCGCCTCGTGCGACGCGGAGGCGGCCTGGCGCGGCGCGTTCCTCGCCCACGGGTCGCTCACCGAGCCGGGGCGTTCGATGTCGCTCGAAGTGACGTGCCCGGGTCCGGAGGCCGCGCTGGCGCTGGTCGGCTCGGCCAGGCGGCTGAAGATCCACGCCAAGGCGCGCGAGGTGCGCGGCGTCGACCGGGTCGTGGTGCGCGACGGCGACGCCATCAGCGCCCTGCTGACCAGGCTCGGCGCCCACGACAGCGTGCTGATGTGGGAGGACCGGCGGATGCGCCGCGAGGTCAGGGCGACCGCCAACCGGCTGGCCAACTTCGACGACGCCAACCTGCGCCGCTCCGCCAGGGCGGCGGTGGCGGCGGGCGCGCGGGTGCAGCGGGCGCTGGAGATCCTCGGCGACGAGGCGCCGGTGCACCTGGTGGTCGCGGGCCGGCTGCGGGTGGAGCACAAGCAGGCGTCCCTGGAGGAGCTGGGCCAGCTCGCCGACCCGCCGCTGACCAAGGACGCGATCGCCGGGCGGATCCGCCGGCTGCTGGCCATGGCCGACAAGCGCGCGGCCGACCTCGGCATCCCCAGCACCGAGGCCAACCTCACGGTCGACATGCTGACGTCCTGAGCGGCGCTCAGGCCTGGCCGCGGTCCGGCGGGAGGAAGAAGCTGCCGGTCGCGGTCGGGTCCGCCTTGGGCGGCTGGAGCGGCTCGAACGGGGCCCGATACTCGGGCTCCGGCTCCTTCTCCGCCGTCTCCTCCGGGTCCCGCTGCGGCTTCTCGGCCGCGGCGTGCCTGCCCGTACGGCGCAGGCGCAGGGCGCGGGAGAGTACGAGGACGAACGCGGGCAGGGCGGCGGCCGCCATGACGGCAGGCAGCGGCCACGAGGGGTCGAGCGAGTTCCAGAACTGCCGGGCGGCGCCCGGGAGGGCGTCGAGGAAGCCCTGAAGGGTCAGCGGCGCGGCCGCGGTGTCCGCGCCGAAGCGCTGCGCGCCGACGGTCGAGAACACGTACGCGCCCATGACGATCAGGCCCCCGGGCACGGCCGCGGCCGCGAACAGGGCCGCGAAGAAGGACAGCAGGACGCTGCGGGGGCGGACGAGGCGGATGGCCCAGCCGACGAGTACGCCCACGACGAACGCGAACGCGGCGAGGACCGGGATCCCGTCCCCGAAGGCGCGCAGCGACGAGGGCAGCCGGTCCATGAAGATGACGGCGGTCCCGAATCCGGCAGTGCAGATCAGCATCGTGATCAAGCCGATGACCAGGCCTGAAAGCAGGCCGGATCGTTGTCTTGACATCTCAGCCCCCAGAGAATGCCCGAGTTTACTCCGATGAGTCGGGCACTTTACTCGAAGTGCACAAAGCGCGCGTAACGAACCGCCATTCACGGCGAGGCGGGACCGCGTGGTCTAAACCAATTTAGGTCCGATAGGGTTTCTGGAGTTGAGGTATCAGCCCGCCATCACGTACGAGGAGATCGGTTCCGTGAGCATCCGCGTAGGCGTCAACGGCTTCGGCCGCATCGGTCGCAACTTCTGGCGCGCGGTGGCCGCCAGTGGCAAGGACATCGAGATCGTCGCTGTCAACGACCTCACCGACAACGCGACGCTGGCCCACCTGCTGAAGTACGACAGCATCCTGGGCCGCCTCCCGTACGAGGTGAAGGCTTCCAGCGACGAGATCACCGTCGACGGCAAGGCCATGAAGGTCTTCGAGGAGCGCGACCCGGCCAAGCTGCCCTGGGGCGACCTCGGGGTCGACGTGGTCGTCGAGTCGACCGGCCTGTTCACCGACGCGACCAAGGCCAGGGTCCACGCCGACAACGGCGCCAAGAAGGTCATCATCTCCGCGCCGGCCAAGAACGAAGACGTGACGGTCGTCATGGGCGTCAACCACACCGCCTACGACCCGGCCCAGCACACCGTCATCTCCAACGCCTCCTGCACCACCAACTGCCTGGCCCCGATGGCGAAGGTCCTGCACGACGCCTTCACCATCGAGAAGGGCCTGATGACCACCATCCACGCCTACACGCAGGACCAGAACCTCCAGGACGGCCCGCACAAGGACCTGCGCCGCGCCCGCGCCGCCGCGCTCAACGTGGTGCCCACCTCCACCGGCGCCGCCAAGGCCATCGGCCTCGTGCTGCCCGAGCTCAAGGGCAAGCTCGACGGCTTCGCCATGCGCGTGCCGATCCCCACCGGCTCGGCCACCGACCTGACCATCGACGTCAGCCGTGACGTCACGGTCGAGGAGGTCAACGCCGCGGTCAAGGCCGCCGCCGACGGCCCGCTCAAGGGCATCCTCACCTACACCGAGGACCCGATCGTCTCCGCCGACATCGTCACCGACCCGGCCTCCTGCATCTTCGACGCCGGCCTCACCAAGGTCATCGGCAACCAGGTCAAGGTCGTCGGCTGGTACGACAACGAGTGGGGCTACTCCAACCGCCTGGTCGACCTCATCGAGCTGGTGGGCGCGGACCTGTAGGACGACGGGCGAGCGAGGAAAGGGAGCCAGTTGCGCAATCTCGACGATCTCGACGTGAAGGGCCGGCGCGTTCTCGTGCGCGCGGACCTCAACGTGCCGCTCGACGGTGAGACGATCACCGACGACGGTCGCATCCGCGCGTCGCTGCCCACCCTCCGGGCCCTCGCGGGCAACGGGGCGAAGGTCATCGTCTGCGCCCACCTGGGCAGGCCCAAGGGTGAGGTCAAGCCAGAGTTCTCGCTGCGGCCGGTGGCCCGGCGCCTGGGCGAGTTGCTCGGCCAGGACGTCGCCTTCGCCTCCGACGTGGCGGGCGACGGCGCCAGGGCCACCGTGGAGGGCCTCCAGGAGGGCCAGGTGGCCCTGCTGGAGAACCTCCGCTTCGAGCCCGGCGAGACGGCCAAGGACGACGCCGAGCGCCGCGCCTTCGCCGAGCGGCTGGCCGGGCTGGCCGAGCTCTACGTGGGCGACGGGTTCGGCGCCGTGCACCGCAAGCACGCCAGCGTCTACGACGTGCCGGCGCTGCTGCCGCACGCGGCGGGCGGGCTGATCGCGGCCGAGGTCGACGTGCTGCGTAAGCTCACCGAGGACACCGAGCGGCCCTACGTGGTCGTGCTCGGCGGCGCCAAGGTGAGCGACAAGCTCGGCGTCATCGCCAACCTGCTCACCCGCGTCGACCGGCTGCTGATCGGCGGCGGCATGGCCTACACCTTCCTCAAGGCCCAGGGCCACGAGGTCGGCGGGTCGCTGCTCCAGGAGGACCAGCTCGACCAGGTCCGCGGCTTCCTGGCCGAGGCGGCCGAGCGCGGCGTCGACCTGGTGCTGCCGGTCGACGTGCTGGCCGCCACCGACTTCGCCGCCGACGCCGCCTTCGACGTGGTGCCCGCCGACGCGATCCCCGCCGACCGGCAGGGGCTCGACATCGGTCCCCGTACGCGGGAGCTGTTCGCCGGCAAGCTGGCGGACGCCAGGACCGTGTTCTGGAACGGCCCGATGGGCGTGTTCGAGTTCGACGCGTTCGCCGGCGGCACCCGCGCGGTGGCCGAGGCGCTGATCTCGTCCGACGCCTTCACCGTGGTGGGCGGCGGCGACTCGGCGGCCGCGGTGCGCAGGCTCGGCCTGCCTGAAGACGGCTTCTCGCACATCTCCACCGGTGGCGGGGCCAGCTTGGAATACCTTGAGGGCAAGACCCTCCCCGGACTCGCCGCTTTGGAGGACTGAGCGTGAGAAAGCCCCTCATCGCCGGCAACTGGAAGATGAACCTCAACCACCTTGAGGCGATCGCGCTGGTCCAGAAGATGGCCTTCGCGCTCAACGACAAGGACTTCGACCGCGCCGAGGTGGCGGTCCTGCCGCCGTTCACCGACCTGCGCAGCGTGCAGACGCTCGTCGACGGCGACAAGCTGCGCATCGTCTACGGCGCGCAGGACCTGTCGCCGCACGACGCCGGCGCCTACACCGGCGAGATCTCCGGCGTCATGCTCGCCAAGCTGGGCTGCACGTTCGTGACCGTCGGTCACTCGGAGCGCCGGCAGTACCACCGCGAGGACGACGACCTCGTCAACGCCAAGGTGCTGGCCGCGCTCCGCCACTCGCTGACGCCGATCCTGTGCGTGGGCGAGGGCCTGGAGGTGCGCCAGGCGGGCGGTCACATCGCCCACTCGCTCGGCCAGCTCGACGGGGCGCTGCGCAAGGTCACCGCCGAGCAGGCGAAGTCGATCGTGGTGGCCTACGAGCCGGTGTGGGCGATCGGCACCGGCGAGGTGGCCACTCCCGACGACGCCCAGGAGGTCTGCGGCGCACTGCGGCAGCGACTCGCGGAGCTGTACGACCCCGAAGTGGCCTCGGCGGTCCGTATCCTTTACGGAGGCTCGGTCAAGTCGGCGAACATCGCGGGGATCATGGCTCAGCCGGATGTCGACGGTGCGCTCGTGGGTGGAGCCAGCATCGACGCCGGGGAGTTCGTGAAGATCTGCCGATTCTCGGATATGGCAGGCTAACTGAGCCGTTCGGTGGGTGCGACTTGACATGAGGTCGTACCCTCTAGAGGCAAGTCTGAATCGTCACGCGTACCAAACCATTGAAGGACTAGGCATACCGTGGAACTCGGAATCTCCATCGCCCTCATCCTGACGAGCCTGCTGATGATCTTGCTCGTCCTGCTCCACAAGGGCAAGGGTGGCGGCCTGTCTGACATGTTCGGCGGCGGTTTCTCGTCGAACTTCGGCGGTTCCTCGGTGGTGGAGCGTAACCTCGACCGGCTCACCGTCATCACGGGAGTGGTCTGGTTCGTCTGCATCATCGCTCTGGGCCTGCTCGTCAAGCCCTGAGGCCAGACAGAACGCGTGACAGTGATTCTCCCCCCGTGGCTCACGGGGCGATCGAGCGAGGAGTTCATCCGTGGGTAGTGGCAACGCGATCCGTGGCAGCCGAGTCGGTGCCGGTCCTATGGGGGAGGCCGAGCGCGGCGAAGCGGCTCCGAGAGTGCGGGTCTCGTTCTGGTGCGCCAACATGCACGAAACGCGCCCCAGCTTCGCCAGCGACGCAGCGATCCCCGAGCTGTGGGACTGCCCGCGTTGTGGCCTCCCGGCCGGTCAGGATGAGAATGCGCCGCCTGCCCCCCCGAAGAACGAGCCCTACAAGACGCACCTCGCCTACGTGAAGGAGCGCAGGAGCGACAAGGACGGCAAGGCCATCCTCCAGGAAGCCCTGGAGCGGCTGCGCAACAACAAGTCCCCCTGGTAGGGCCAGACCACCCGAAGGGCCCCGGCGTCGCGCCGGGGCCCTTCGGCGCGTTCAGGCCTTCTCGTACGCCGCTTCGCCGTCGACGAACGTCATGCGGACGCGGGTGGTCCAGATGTCCTTGGCAGGCAGGGCGAACGGGTCGCGGTCGAGCACCACGAGGTCGGCGGGTCGGCCCGGCTCGATCTGCCCGGCGGGGGAGCGGTTGATCCACGCCGAGCCCGCCGTGTACGCGGTCATCGCGGTGGCCAGGTCGATGCGCTGCTCGGGCAGGAACGGCGTCTGCGCCGTCGGGTAGCCGGCGTGCACGGACCCGCCCGGTTCTGTGCGGTTGACGGCCACGTGCATGCCCTGCAGCGGGTCGGCGTTCGACACCGGCCAGTCGCTGCCGGCGCAGAACCGGGTGCCGTGCCGGAGCAGGTCCGCGAACGGATACTGCCAGGACGAGCGCGGCTCGCCGAGGAACGGCAGCGTCAGCTCGTCCATCTGCAGATGGTGGGTGGCCCACAGCGGCTGCAGGTTGGCCGTCACGCCCAGCTCGGCGAAGCGCGGCACGTCCGACGGCTCGATGATCTGCAGGTGCGCGATGTGGTGGCGGTTGGCCGGATCGGTGCCGGCGAAGCCGTCGAGTGCCTCGCGCACCGCGCGCTCGCCGATCGCGTGGACGTGCACCTGGAAGCCGAGCCGGTCGAGTTCGGCGACGTACTCCTTGAGCTTGGCCGGATCCACGTACGACAGGCCCGTGCCGCCGCACCGGCAGTAGGGCTCCAGCGTGGCGGCGGTGAAGTTCTCCGTGATGCCGTCCTGCATGATCTTGATCGAGGTGGCGGCGAACCGGTCCAGCCCCTCGGCCGACGCCCGCCGTGAGAGCAGGTCGTCGATCTGGTCCAGGCCGCGGGTGCGGTCCCACCACAGCGCGCCCACCACGCGCGCCCTGAGCCGCCCTGAGCGGGCCGCGGACAGGTAGGCGGGCAACTGGTCGTCCGAGCCGGCGTACGAGCCCACGATCGCGTCCTGCCAGCCCGTGATGCCCAGCGTGAACAGGTGCGCCTGGGCGTCCATCAGGGCGGCGTCCAGGTCCGCCGCGGTGGGGCGCGGGGTGAGCAGGCCGACGAGGTCCATCGCGCCCTCGTGCAGCACGCCCGTGGGGGTGCCGTCCGGGTCGCGCTCGATCCGGCCGTCGGCGGGGTCGGGCGTGTCCTTCCCGATCCCGGCCCGTTCCAGCGCGCGGCCGTTGACCCAGGCGGCGTGGTGGTCGCGCTGGATCAGGTAGGCGGGCCGGTCCAGGAAGCCGAGCTGCTCGCGCCTGGGCAGCCCGCCGGGGAAGGCGGACATGTCCCAGCCGCCGCCGTCGATCCAGGCCCTGTCCGGGTGCGCGTCCGCGTAGGCGCGGACGGCGTCGAGGTACTCGTCCAGCCCGTACCGTTCCGAGAGGTCGCATCGGGCCCGCTCCAGGCCCGCCTGGACCGGGTGCATGTGCGCGTCGGTGAAGCCGGGCGTCAGCAGGCCGCCGTCCAGGTCCACGGTCTCGTGCCCGGGCGCCCGGGCGGACAGCTCCCGCTCGGTGCCGACGGCGGCGATCACTCCGTCGCGCACCAGGACGGACTCGGCGAAGTCGCCCTTCGCGGTGAACACGCGTCCGCCTCGGAAGAGTATGTTCATGCGGCCTGCTCTTTCGTACAGGTAGTTGAGCGGTGAAACACGACGTTAGCGGCAACGTAACAGGTACCCGGCATCCTTCTCATATGGGATTTCTGCGCATCCGCACCACCGTCGACGAGCGTCCCGGACGACTCGCCTCCCTCGCCGCCGCGCTCGCCGAGCGGGGTGGCAACATTCTCGGCCTGAGCGTCCAGTCCGACCCTGACGGCACCGTGGACGAGTTCGTCGCCGACATCCCCGCGAACCCCGAGACGGTGCGCGAGGCGCTCGAAGCGGCCGGCGGGCGGCGCGTCGTGGTCGTGCCCGCGACCGCGCACGAGCTGACCGACGAGCCCACCCGAGCCCTCCTGCTCGCCTCCCGGCTGCGCGCCATGCCGTGGCGGCTCCCCGAGCTGCTGGCGGAGCTGCTGCGCGCGGACGACGCCAGGTGGACCTATGGTGATGCGGTGAGTGATTTGCCTGATCCGACCCAGCTTGTCGTGCCGGTCGCGGCCAAGAGAGCCGTGCGGCTGCGCCGCGCGGAGCTGCCGTTCACCCTGACCGAGGCCGCCAGGGCCGCCTCCTTCGCCCGGCTGGCCCAGCCGCCCGTGGAGCAGGCGGGCGGTGAGACCGCGGTCAAGCTGGCCGACGGCGCCGAGGTCGTGATCAAGCCGCTCACCCCGGTCTACCGCGAGGCGGTACGCGACCTGCACGACCGTTGCTCGCCGGAGTCGCGCCGGTTCCGCTACTTCACCGCGATGCCGTCGCTGCCGCCGCGCATGTTCGAGCGGCTGTGCGACCGCCGCCGCGGCCACTCGCTGGTGGCGGGCAACGACGGGCAGGTGGTCGCGCTGGCCAACCTCGTCTTCACCGCCGATCCGGGCATCGCCGAGATGGCGTTCCTGGTAGAGGACCGCTGGCAGGGGCGCGGGCTGGGCTCGGTCATGGCCAGGGCGCTCGTGCGGGAGGCGAGGGACCTGGGCTACGCCGAGGTCCGGACCTCCATGCTCGCCGACAACGTACGCATGCGCAGGCTGCTCGTCTCGCTGGGCGCCACGCTCGCCTACACCGACGACCCCGGCGTGGTGGAGGGGCGGCTGCCTGTCGGCGCCATGACGTCAGTCTGACGGGCCGGGCTCCGGCCCGATGCCGAGATGCCGCTCGATGCGTTCGAGGCTCTCCTGGATCTGCGCGAGCCGCTGGGCCACCGTCGAACTCGCGGTGAAGTACGTCTCACCCGGCCGCTCCTTCGGGCCCCGGTCCAGCCGGTCCAGGACGCGCTGCCGTATCGCGACGAAGTCGGCCCCCGTCGCCGCGAGCGCCTGCGCGCCCAGGCCCTGGCCCTCCTTGAGCAGGCCGAGCAGGATGTGCTCGCTGGAGATGTAGGTGTGGCGGAGCTGCAACGCCTCGCGCAGCGACAGCTCCAGCACCTTCTTGGCCCTGGGGGTGAACGGGATGTGCTCGTCGGGCCCGCTCTCGCCGGTGCCGATCTCGCGCACCACGAACTCGCGCACCGGCTCCAGGCTCGCCCCGCAGTCGGCCAGCACGCGCGCGGACGCCCCCTCGCCCTCCCGCATGAGACCGAGCAGCAGATGCTCGGTGCCGATGTAGTTGTGACGCATGGCCCTGGCCTCCACCTGGGCGAGGACGACGACCTGGCGGGCACGGTCGGTGAAGCGCTCGAACACGGGCGGCCTCCGTTCGAGTGGGCTGTCTCCACTATGCGCTAGAAAACCGGCCATGTGGGGTACCTCACATGTGTGGATCTTGATGAGGTGGCCGGGCGGCTGTACGCGCTACCGCCCTCCGACTTCACGGCCGCCCGCACCGCCGAGGCCCGGGAGGCCAAGGAGGCGGGCGACGCCGCGCTGGCCCGCGAGATCGGCAAGCTGCGCAAGCCCACCGTCTCCGCCTGGGCGGTGAACCGCGCCGCCCGCGAGCACGCGGACGAGCTCGGCGAGTTGCTGGCCGTCGGCGAGGAACTGCGCGCGGCGTGGGCGGCCCAGGACTCCGACGCGCTGGCCGCGGCGACCCGGCGGCGCGGCGAGGTGACCGGCCGGCTGTCCCGGTTGATCAGGGAGGCGGCGGACCTGTCGGCCGCCGCCGCGGCGGAGGTGGACCAGACGCTCGACGCCGCCGTCGTGGACGCGGACGCCGCCGATGAGGTGCGCCGCGGCCGCCTGGCCAAGCCGCTCAGCTACAGCGGTTTCGCGCCCGCTCCCGTGAGCGCCGCTCCGGCGGCCCGCAGGAAGAAGCCGCCCCCGCCGGAGGACGAGGCCCGGAAGGCGGAGGAGCGGGCGGAGGCCGAGGCCAGGGAAGCGAAGGAGCGGGCGGAGGCCGAGGCCGCGCACCGCGAGTGGAGCGAGACTCTGGCCGAGGCCCAACGGGAGCACGGCGAGCGCGCCGACAAGGTGGCCCGGCTGGAGAAGAGGCTGGCCAAGGCGCGCAAACGGCTGGAGGCCGCCGCCCACCGGCTCGACGTGGCCCGCCGCGAGGAACGCCACGCCCGCGCCCGGCTGAACGGCTAGCGTCTCCCGGGACAGAAGCACCGCCCGTCAGAGCGACGGCGCGGCCATGAACGACAGCGCGGTCACGAAGGTCATGCCGGCCGCCCGGCCGAGCACAGCTCGTGGCCGGCTCCCCTTCGGCTCCTGCCCCGCTAGGGCAGGACGCGGACAAGGTCGCAGGTCCAGGTCCACCACGGCTAGCGAACCGCCCCCGTGCGCGTGGCCGGGCGGAGCGCCGGACGCCGCCAGCACCAGGAGGACGGACATGAATACGAGGTCCCCGATGTGAGGACCGGTGTCCGCACGGTGGGAGGAGTGCCGCAGAGCCAGCCGAGGGTCAGGACAAATCTGACAAGATGATGGCAGATTTAGGTGCGAAACCTTCCGGATGGAACCAGGCCCGGCCTAAGGTCGTCGGCATGACCATCGACGCCTTCATCGACGCCCTGCCCAAGGTCGAACTCCACGTCCACCTGGTCGGATCCGCCTCCGTGCCCACCGTGCTGGAGCTGGCCCGCCGCCACCCCGGCAACGGCGTGCCCACGAGCGAGGAGGAGCTGCGCGCGTTCTACACCTTCCGCGACTTCCCGCACTTCGCCCAGGTGTACGCGGCCGTCAACGCGCTGGTCCGCGAGCCGGAGGACATCGCCACCCTCGTCACCGGGCTGGCCCGCGACCTGGCGGGACAGGGCGGGCGCTATGCCGAGCTCCAGGTCACCCCGTACGCGCACCACATCACCGGGATCCCCAGAGGTGAGGTCACCCGGGCGCTCGACCTGGCCGCGCGGCGGTCGCTCGACGAGCACGGGGTCGAGATCGCGTACATCTTCGACATCCCCGGCGAGTTCGGCGAGGAGGCCGCGAAGATCACGCTCGACCACGCGCTCGAAGAACCTCCCGCGGCATTGGTAGGTTTCGGCCTGGGCGGGATCGAGCAGCGGCGGCCCCGCTACCGCGACGCCTTCCGCGACGCGTTCGCCGCCGCGCGGGCGGCGGGGCTGCACAGCGTCCCGCACGGCGGCGAGATGACCGGGCCCGAGACCGTCTGGGAGGTCATCGAGGGACTCGGCGCCGAGCGCGTCGGTCACGGCATCGCCTGCCTGGCCGATCCCCGGCTCGTCGCCCACCTGCGCGAGACGCAGCTCCCGCTGGACGTGTGCCCCACCTCCAACGTGTGCACCGGCCAGGTGGCGCGGATCGAGGACCACCCGCTGCCGCGCCTGCTGGAGGCGGGCCTGTTCGTCACGCTCAACAGCGACGACCCGCCCATGTTCGCCACCACCCTGGCCGGCGAGTACCGCGTGGCGGCCCGCGTCTTCGGCCTCGGCCGTACGGAGCTGGCCCAGCTCGCCCGCAACGCGGTGACGGCCTCCTACCTGGCCCGGGAGCGCAAGAAGGCACTCCTGGCCGAGATCGACGCCCTGGCCGCCTGACGATCCCGCGATTTGCCGGCGGGACACCCTAAGGTCCCGATCATGACGAACGCCTGGGAAGAGGTCAGGGCCGCCATCGAGGCGGTAGACACGCCCGCCGTGGTCAAGCTGGTGACGGGGCTCGACGACGAGCAGCGCCGCGAAGTGGCCGCCGCCCTGCCGGGACACCTGCCCGTCGCCCAGGAGGCCGGCCGGCGCAGGGAGCACGAGCGCGCCGAACAGCGCATGGCCGCGGTCCGCGAGCTCGCCGGCAGGAGGGGCCGGTCGATGTACGAGTTACCCGAGTACCACGAGCACGTCCGCTGGTCGCGGCATGACCTCTGGATCGAGCCGATGCGGGTCGCCGGAGCCGCCACCATCGCGGGCGCCGCCGCTGTCGCCACCGCCCTGGTCGAGCGGCGGCTGCCGCCGTACCTGCTGGCCACGCCCACCCGGGTCAACGGGCTGCTCGACCCGGGGACGCTGGTGGAGCGGCTCGAAGGGTACGAGCGCGCCGGCGTCGAGGCGCTGCCCGTGGACCTGCGGCAGGCGCTGCTGCGGCTGGGGCGGGCCGTCGAGCCCGAGGTGGCCGCCCGCGCGGCGCGGCTGACCGGTGAGGCGGGACGCCGGGTCGCCCGCTGGCTCACCGACCGGCCCGCCGACCCGGTGGTGACGCTCCACAGGGGGGGAGCACCTGGACAGGCCCCACACGTTCTCGGAGTTCTCGTCCGGGCCCGAGTATCAAGAGGTGCTGGGCGACCTGCTGGTGCACCGCTGGCACGAGGAGGAGCTCGGCCGGACCCTCGCCGTCTTCGCCGGGCACCGCGAGCTGGTCGCCGCCCGCTGCGTACGGTACCCGGCGACGTACGGGTACTTCGGCGCGTACAAACCCGCCGACGTCGCCCTGCTGGCCGACGGCGACGGCCCGGCGGGGCCCGGGATGTCGTTGATGCTGGCGTACTCGCTGGTCGACGACGGCCAGGACCTGGCGGTGGGGGCGTTCCTGCGACTGGCCGCGGGGGGCGGTGTGGCGGGGGAGGAGGCCGGCCGGCGGCTCGCCGCGGTGCTGCGGCACCGCGGGGAAGGGCCGAAGCACGCTCTCGCGGCGCTCAGGGGGGCGGCGCTGAAGGGCGCGCACCGGGAGGTGTGGGAGGTGATGGCCGGCTGGCTGACCGCCTTTCTGCCGGGGCCGGGGGAGCGGGCCACCGCGGGGCACACCCGGATGGTGTCGCTCGCGGCCGACGTGGCCTCCTGGGTGGGTGCGCGGGGCGGGTTGCCGGTGATCGCCGAACTGGCGAGCCGCCGACCCGGCAGCGAACTCGTCCGCCAGGCCCGCCGCTTGCACGCCTGCCTCACCGCCCCGCCCGCCTGACGCCGTCACCAGGCGGCTCACCACAGCGCGGCGGTGGCCCGGCTCGTTCCCCCTGCCGTGGCGTTGATCGTTCTCAGGACGGCTCGCTAGCGTTGATCGCCTTTCGTTCACCGGTTCCCCTTCTCGGGAGATGTCCTGTGCGCCGTTTCCGTTTCGGCTGGATCGCCGCCCCGATCGCCGTCGCCTTCGGGGGCGCCGCCGTGGTCGCCGGCGTCTTCGCGCTGGTCACCGGCGACGCCGCCGTGCTGCGGGCGCTCGTCGCGCACGGCTGGGGCACGGACATGGTGCCCTACACCTGGTGGGTGGAGGTCATCCTGGCCGGGGGCGGGATCCTGACCGGCTGGGCCCTGTGGCAGATCCTGCGCGGGCGGCGGGCCGGCGAGGCGCCTGTCCTGGCGCGGCCGGTGCGGCTGCTGCGGGCCGCGCTGTACGTGAGCCTTGCCTGCGCCCTGGCGTACGAGGCGCCGATCCCGTACCAGTGGTGGCTCGACCTGCCCGGCACATTGACCCAGTTCGCCATCGTCTGGCTGTTCTTGGTGGTCCTCGCCGGATCCATCCCCCGGTGGCTGCGGATCGTGGCACTCGTGGCGGGCCTGGCCGACACCGCCGTGGACCTGGTCGCCATCGTCGCCTACGGCCTGGGGCAGTACTGGGACCTGCCGCCGCTGGGCAACGTGCTCTACCTGCTGTGGGTGGTGCCGGTGCTGATCGGGCAGGCCCGGGACGGGCGCTGGAGCCGGGGCACCGTGCGGGCGGGCATGGTCGCGGCGGTGCTGGCGTCGCTGTCGTCCGGATCGTTCATGATCGTCGGGTTCGGCGGCACCGCGGACCACGGCACGGTGATCCTCATGGTCCGCACCATCCTGAGCGTCTTCGCGCTGATCTGGATGGCGCGGACGGCCCACGAACTGGCCGGGCCGCCACCGGAGCCGTCCACGTGCCGGGGCGAGCGGGCGGCGGCGCGCCCGTGGCCGCTCGCCGCCGTGGCCGTGGTGCTGCCGTCGGTCCCCGCCGCCGTCAACCTCGCCCAGGGGATGCCCTTCTGGATCGGCCCCAGGGGCGCGGTGGACATGTTCTTCCGCGAGTACTCCAGTCACCCGGCGGGCCTGGCCTGGGTCGCCGTGGACGTGCTCGTCGGGGTGGGCGCCCCGGCCGTGCTCGTCCTGGTGGCCGTCATCCGCAGGAGCAGGCGGCTGCTGACCGGCACGATGCTGTTCCTGGCCCTCGCCGCCGCGGCGGGCGTCGTGACGGCGCTCACGGCGCGGCCGGAGGAGGACTGGCAGGTCGTTCCCGAGATGGCCGAGGTGCGGCTCGCCGTCTACCCGGACGGGCAGTTCGGCGGGGGCCTGGACGGTCAGCTCGTGTTCGGCCTCTCGCCGCTCTGGTACAGCGCGGCGCTGGCGGTCTCCGCCCTCGTCCTGTTCCTCCTGTACGCGGCCCCGCCCGCCGCCCGGCGGGGGCGCCGGGTGTTCGCGATGGCGCTCGCCACGGCCGTGGCGCTGGTCTTCGTCCCGGCCGCCGACCGGTCGCAGGGCACGGTCACCACCGCCGCAGACTGTTCACCACCGGACCGCCGGCAGACGGGGGTGGAGCCCGCGCCGCTCACGGGCGAGCGCGCGTTCATCTGCGAGGTACGCACCGGCCAGGTCCTGGACATCCCCGCCACCATGCCCGACCAGGCGCTGCTCGCCTACGGCCGGAGCCTGTGCGGTGTCTACACCCGTGACGACCCGCGCGAGCTGGCCCGGGTCGAGTCCGTGGAAGGACTGCGGGTCCGGGACCTGTACTGGGCGATCGACGACATCTGCCCCGCCGCCGCGGCGAAGGTCAAGACCGAGCGGGAGGCGGACGACCAGGAGTTCGCCGCGTTCCAGGCCGAGGAGCGGGCCAAGTGCGCCGCCACCCCGCGCCACCGTCCGCTCATCGAGCCCGTCAAGGCGGTCCGGCTCGATGACCCGGTGTGGCCGGAGACCGGACTGGAGATGCGGGACACGGCGGGCATCGGCGATTCCGGCGGCGGCCGGCACGACGACCTGGTCGAGTCCGGCCCCGGGCACCTGACGGTGTCGGTGGACTCCGAGTACCACCTCTGCGTCACCCTGGAGACGTACTCCCGCCGCCCGCCGGTGGAGACGAAGGGCTGGGACCACGTCACCGAGGCCGGCTACACCAGCACGGACGGCGAGCTGGTGTTCCACGACGTCCTGGCCGGCATCGTCCTGCCCGACCTGTCGCCCGGCGGCCGCCGGGGCCGCTACCGCATCCGCGTCCACCACGCCTGGTTCCCGTGGAAGGGCGAGGAGAGGGGCACCCAGCGGCTCCTGATCATGGCGTACCCGGGGAAGGACGACAAGCTCGTCACCTACCGCAGGCCCGCGGGGAGCCGGTGAGAGTCCCGCTCCCCGGCCAGGGCGGCCACGGCCCTTCCGGCGGGCAGGCTTCCACGTTCCCCGAACCGGCCGAAAGGGCGGGGCGCCCGAAGGCGGCCCCGCCCCGATCAGGCGGCGAATCGGTCGCTACCCGGCGTAGGTCTCGAACTCGGCGACCCTCGGCGTGCCGGACGAACCGGTGATCCGGAAGGTGATCTTCTTCAGCGTGGTGGGGGTGAAGGTGATGGCGCCCGCCCCGCTGCCGGATGCCAGCACGGCGGAATTGTCGTGGTTGACGAGCTGCCAGGACCCGATCGAGGAGCCCGACGCCTCACGGATGACGACCCTGGACACCGTCTTCGCCGAACCCCACTTGACCGAGATGTCACCGGTCGAGCCGCTCGGCGACCAGTGGGTGCCCGCGTTGCCGTCGATCACGTTGCCGTAGCTCGTCCCGGAGGCCTTGCTGGAGCCGTCGGCGCCGGCCCCGATGCTGAGGTTGGTCCCGCCGCCCGTCGGCGTGGTCGTCGGGGTCGGGCTGACCGTCGGGGTGGGGCTGTTCGTGGGGGTCGGCCCCGGTGTCTGCGGCGTGCAGCTGCCGTTCGACACCCGCATGCCCTTGTTGGCGCCCGCCGTCTGGGCGACGACGTTCGGCACGCACGAGGCCCCGTCCATGCTGTAGCCGTACGGGACGCTCACGCTGGTGTTGGACTGCGGGTTGGGCCCGGCGGGGTTGTTGTCGCCGCTGCGGCTGGACCAGGTCACGTTGTCGAAGATGTTGCCGGCGACCTGCCAGTAGCCGGCCTCGCTGGTGTAGAAGGTGCCCAGGACGTCCTTGGAGTTCCTGAAGTAGTTGTTCTCCACCTTGGCCCGCCCCCCGGCCCGGGAGTTGATGCCGGACTCGTGGATGCTCACGTACGAGTTGTTGTAGATGTGCGCGATGCCGCCACGCAGCAGGGGCGTACGGGAGTCGATGTTCTCGTACAGGTTGTGGTGGAAGGTGACGAAGCCGTTCGAACGGTCGCTCTCACTGGACCCGATGAGCCCGCCGCGGCCGGAGTTGCGCAGGATGCTGTACGACAGCGTCACGTACTGGGTGTTGTTCTTCATGTCGAAGAGGCCGTCGAACCCCTCCGACTCGCCGCCCGAGGCCTCCAGGGTGACGTGGTCGACCCAGACGTTGCGTACGTCGCTCTCCATCCCGATGGCGTCGCCGCCGTTGGAGGTGGGCGAGCCCGACTTCTTGACGTTCCGTACGGTCACGTTCTGGATGATGATGTTGCTGGCCTCGCGGATGTGGATGCCGAGCTGGTCGAAGACGGCGCCGTTGCCGACCCCGATGATCGTGACGTTGCTGATCTGCTTGAGCTCGATCACCCCGGCGGCGGTGTTGCAGCTTCCGCCCGACACCTTGGTGGTGTTGCCGTGGTTGATGGTGCCCTCGACCTCGATGGTGATCGGGGTGCTGCTGCTGGCCCGGTTGCACAGGGCCGCGTGGATGGCGGTGCCCGTGGTGGCCCGCACCGTCTGCCCGCCCGCGCCGCCGGTGGTGCCGCCGTTGGCGGTCGCGTAGCCGGTGGCGCTGCCGACGGCCGCCGTGGCGTTCAGCGCCGGTAAGGCCACACCCAGCGCGGCCACCAGGGCCGCCGTGGACAGCGCGGCCGGGAGCCGCCATGCGCCTGCTCGTCTCATCCTTGTCTTACCTCTCTTCTCAGGCTGGTCTTCTCAGGCTGGTCTTCTCAGGCTGGTCTTCTCAGGCTGGTCTCGCTGTGGCTGGTGAGGTCGTCAGAGACGGGCGCCGACGTCCGCGCCGTTGGCGGGCCGCAGGAAGGACGAGGAGCGGATCGAGCCGTCCGCGGCGCGCGGGCCGGTGATCGTGCCGCTGTCGGTGCTCGCGAGCGTCCACGTGCCGCCGAGGTCCCAGGAGTTGCCGGAGCTCGACGACGAGCCCGGCGCGGCCTGCGTCCGGTTCGCCACCGACAGGTTCCTGGTCAGGACGGAGACGGAGTCGGCGTAGTCGAAGCCGGTGCCGCCGTTGCGCCAGGCGGTGCTGCGGTCGGTCACCAACCGGCCGGGGTTGCCGTTGTCGGTGAAGCCGTGCACCGCGTTGTCGAAGGCCATGGAGTTGCGCACGGCATGGCCGACCGCCGGGTCCGGGTCGCCGCCGCCGAGCTTGAAGCCGTTGCCGTCGCCGGTGTAGTCAGGCAGGTTCCACCGGTTGAACCCGTTGCCCCAGGCCACGGACGACTCCACGGTGACCTGCCCGAGGAACATCCAGAAGTCCAGGCCGTCGTCGGAGTTGTTCCACAGCCGGGCGCCGCGGATCACGTTGCCGCTGCCGGACCCTTCCTTGATCGCGACCCCGTCGGCGCTCTCGCCGTTCTTGCGCGGGTCGCGGTTGCCGTGGCTGTCGAGGTCGACGATCAGGTTGCCGCTCGACGCGCCCTGCAGGTGCAGGCCCGACTCGTAGTTGTCCCTGGTGACCAGGCGGTCGAAGACGTTGCCGCTGGCGTCGAGCCCGAAGATCCCGTACGGGCCGTTGACGATCTCCAGCCCGGCCAGCCGCCAGTGATCGCCCTCGATGTGGACGGCGCCGCGCTCGGCGCGCGGGATGCTGGAGCCGACCGCGCCCGGCGTGTGGGGCATGTTCTCGCCGTCGATGATCACCCGCTCGCCGTCGTGGGCGGTCATGGTGATCGGCTGCGCGGGAGTGCCGTCCTTGAGGATCCGGATGTTCGTGCCCGGCGCGTACGTGCCGCCCCGGATGAGGATCGTGTGACCGGGCTGCGCCAGGTCCACCGCCCGCTGGATCGTGCGCAGCGGCGAGGCCAGTGTCCCGGGGCCGGTGTCGTCGCCGTTCGTCGCCACGTAGAGGGTGTTCGCCGGCTGCTCGCCGCCGGTCTCGGCGTCCAGGTAGTCCAGGTTGGGCAGGCCCGCGGAGGTCGTCGGGTTCAGCCGGACGGTGTTGGCGCCGGAGTTCACCGGGACGGTCACGGTCGCGGTCTGCCACGTGGACCAGGCGCCGGTGCCCTCGAAGGACAGGGTCCCCGCCGCGGCGCCGTTCACGGTCAGCCCGGCGGGCCGGGAACCCGTGGTCCCGTTGGCGAAGCGGATCCGGAGCGTGGCGGTGCCGCCGGCCCCGGCGGTCACGGTGAACTGGGCGTGGGCGCCGGCGGCGTTGGCGCCGTTGCAGAAGCCGCTGCCGGAGTAGCCGGCCCAGTTGGACTCGATGGCGCCGGTGCAGACCGCCGGTGCGGATTCGGCCTCGTACCGGGTGGAGGCGGCGTGCGCGGGCGACACCGCCGCGAGGGTGCCGGCCACGAGGCCGGCGCAAGCGAGGAGCGTTCTGAGGCGCATCGTCCAACTCCCGGTAAGCGCTTTCCGAATGCTGCCGACTCAAGCACAGCACCGGGATCACGGAAAGAACCCCCGGCCCCGGCGCCGCTCACAGCCGGTCGCGCCACGCCTCGCCGGCCGTCATGAACCACGGGTCGGCGCAGGTCGGCAGCGGTGCCGAGGGGAGACGGGAGGGGCGTGCCCGGCCGGGCCGAAGGGATGAAACTTTCATCGCCGGCGCCGGGCGGTGGGCGCCGGGTGACGGTCGGAGCCAGGAGGGACTCGCCCGCCGCGACCACCCCGATGCCCCGGAGCAGGTCGGCGGGCGGGGTGTCCTTGAGCAGGAAACCCGCCGCGCCCGCCTGAAGCGCTCCGTGAACGTACTCGTCCAGGTCGAAGGTGGTCACGATGAGCACCCGCGTCTCCGGCCGGGCGGCGCAGATGCGGCGGGTGGCCTCGATGCCGTCCATCGCCGGCATGCGCACGTCCATGAGCACCACGTCCGGACGGTGCCGGGCGGCCAGCGCCACCGCCTCCGCGCCCGTCGCGGTGCTCGCCGCGGGGGCGGTCGTGCCGCTGGCGATCTCGACGACGGCGCGGACATGACGGGGTCCGCCCTACGGCGAACGCCGGCGGCGGCCCGGAGGACAGAGGGTCAGGGAGAGGCGATGCGGCCCAGGCCGGGCGGGATCTTGCTGGCCGCCGCGCGGTCCAGCAGGAACAGGGTGCGGCGGCGGGCGCGCGCGCCCGCCGCCGGGACCTGCACCGGGCCGGACTCCTCCAGGGCCAGGCGGAC
>NZ_JAHKRN010000055.1 GCF_019396385.1 Nonomuraea harbinensis
CGCAGGCGCAGCGCCGCCGACCGCCGGTCGGCGGTGATCTGGTCGAGCAGCGCCGGGTCGTCGCAGCGGACGTAGGCGCTGGCGGTGCCGACGCGGATCCGGCCGTGCCGCCGCGCCACGTCGGAGACGAGGTACGACAGCGCCTGCGGGACCGGCGTGGCGGAGTGGCGCTCCAGCATGACCAGCAGCTCCTCGGCGGCCTGGCCCGCGTCGAGCGCGCGTCGCACCGAGCTCTCGCTGAACCGGTAGACGGTCGCGCCCCCTTTGGACTCCACGTCGGCGGCGAGCGTCATCCAGCGGTTGAGCTCGCTGGTCAGCGGGCCGGGCGCGACCGCCGTCAGGTCGGCCTGCAGCAGCACGTGGTCGACCGGCTCGGGCAGCAGCGGGGCCAGCACCGGCGCGGCCTCCGCACCGGTGATCAGGGCCCGCCCGTGGCCCGACAGCACGCCGAGCCCGGTCAGGCCGAGCTGCTCGGCCTCGCGCAGCGCGAACTCGGTCAACTGCTCGCGCAGCGGCCCCCGGCGGCGCGGCTGCTCCCAGGCGAGCCGTTCCAGCACCGAGTCGTGCGCCGGGGCGAGCCCCGGCGCGGAGGCCAGCACGCCCATCGTGGCCTTGCGCACCCCGGCGGCCGACGAGCGGCGCAGATCGGGGTGGAGAGCGTTGAGCGGCTTGTCGCGATCGTCACGCTCGCCGACCAGTCCGGGCACCCGGTCCATCGCCAGCCAGGCCGCGGCCAGCGCCACCCACCGGTCGGCGGTCGACCTGACCCGCCACAGGTCGTAGCCGCTGGTCGGCAGCCACTCGCCGTCGACGCTGCCGCCCGCCGCGATCAGCCCCGACGCGTACGCGACCTCCACCACCAGCGCGGCCACCCAGTCGGGCAGGTCGAGCTCGCCCGCCGTGCGCTTCATGTCGCGCACGCCCAGGCCCCCGGTGCGCAGCACGCCCGGCGGCTCGATGCTCCAGCGCTCGCACAGCTCCTCGACGGCCCGTACGAACGCGAACGCCTGCCCGGCGGCCGTGCGGTCGGCCAGATCCTGGCCCCGGGCCGTGCCTTCGAGCGAGGGCGGCAGCGCCAGCAGGTCGCGGTGCACCCGCCCGCCCCGCAGATACAGGCCCACCTCGCGGGGCAGCGTCACGCTCTCCTCACCCGCCGCCGCCAGCAGGCCGCGGGCCAGCAGCTGCTCGATCGGCGAGCGGGCGGAGGCGACGCGCACCTCGCGCCTGGCGTTCGGCACCCGGCCGGTGGGCGGGCCCCACGCGAGCTGCTCCAGCGCGGCCCGCGACTCCGGCGGCACCTCCTCGATCAGCTTGCCCGGCTCGGCCAGCGCCGCCGCCAGGCGCTCCCGGCCGGACCCGGTGGTGCCCGGCGCGACGTCGTCGGCCATCTCGTCGAGCTGCTCCGGCGCATGGTGGCGGAACGCCACGTCGGCGGGCGGGCCCAGGCCGGCCGGGTCGTCCAGCACCTTGCGCACGCCCGGGGCCAGGTCGAGCGCGCTGTCGGGCCCGTACACGAGCCCCAGGTCGCGCAGCCGGTCGAGCGCGGACGTCAGCGCCGGCTCCGGCTTGCCCGCCGCCAGCGCCGCCGCGACCGTCTCGCGCAGCGCGGTCTTCCTGACCGGGCCGTCCCGGACGGCGAGCGTCTCGACCACGGCGAGCGTGAAGCGGTCGAGCCGGTCGAGCACCCGGGCGATCGCCGACGGGCTGCTCGCCCGGGCGGCCAGGCCCTCCAGATGCGCCGGCACCGGAGTGATCAGCTCGGGGCGCGCGGTCACCAGCGCCCGCAGCTGCTCGTCGGTGCGCCCCCTGATCCACTCCGTGAACTCCATCGTTGCCATGGTATGTCCCTGCTGATTGGGGCAGCATTGCTAGGCGTGATAGAGCGAGCCGACCAGCTGATTCTCAACTACGTCAGCAAGGCCGCCGACGCGGCCCACGGCGTGCTGAGACCCGAGCAGCGGCTCGACTTCACCAGGCGGCTGCGTACCAGGATCGAGGCCGAGCGGCGCGGCAGCCAGAGCGCCAAGGACGTGACCAGGCTGCTCGCCCGCTTCGGCGACCCGGTGCTGCTGGTGGAGCGCGAGGCCCGCCGCCTCGCGGAGACCGCTCCCCTCGAAGCCGCCGCGGTCGCTCCCGTGGGGGAGGAGGCCACCGCCGCGTTCCCGAAGATCCGCGACGACGTGCCGCCGGGCGTGGCGCGGAGCAGGCGGGAGGCCGAGCGGCGGCTGGCCAGGGAGGCGCGCGGGCTGCCGTTCGCGGGGTTCCGCAGGGCCGCGATGTCGGTGGCGAACCCCATGGTCACCGAGGGCAGGGACGCCAGGACCGTGGTCAAGGAGCACCCCCGGGAGGTCGCCGCGCTGCTGGTGCTCGTGGTGGCCGCGCTCCTGGTGCCGTTCGACCTGGCGCCCGTGGCGATCTTCCAGGTGCCGGTGATCGCGTGGGCGGCCGGCTCGGCGATGGTGATGTTCAGCGACACGTGGGCGCTGCGCGACCGGCTGATCGGCATCGGCTCCCCGTTGCTCGGCTACACCGCGGGCGGGCTGATCGTGGGGGGTCTGCGGGTCGGCGGCGAGCCGGGGCTGGAGGCGTTCGTGGTCGAGTTCTTCAACGCCAGCGGCGTCATGTTCATGGTCGGCACCGGCGTGAGCGTGGTCTGGCTGGCCTACCGGCTGGTCGATCAGGAGTGAACGGCCGCGGGCGACGGCAGCAGCCCGACGGCCAGCCGGACCCACGCCGCCACGAACTGGTCCTTCTCCGTGTGCCCGGGCGTCTCGCCCACCGTCTCCTGGAACAGCCGGTACTGCACGACGGCGCCGCCGAGCACGGCCGAGATGCCCTGCCAGTCGACGTCGGCCGACCGGTATTCGGGCTGGGCGTGGAACCAGGTCACGATGGCGTCGAACATCGGCTGCAGCAGCCCTTGCCGCACCACCGCCACCAGCTCGGGGAACTGGCTCAGGTCGCGGAAGAAGATGCGGGTCAGCTCCGACTCCTCGCGCACCTTGGCCAGCCCGGCCCTGCACAGGTGCGACAGCCGCTCCTCCAGGTCCTTCGAGGTCTCCATGGCGCTCAGCTCGGCGAGGCTGCCGGCGACCTGGCCACGGGTCCTGGCGGCGTGCTCGTTGATCGCCGCCGACAGGACCTCGTACTTGGACTTGAAGTGCCGGTAGAGCCCGCCGGCGCCCGGTGAGAGGCCAGAGGCGGCCTCGATCTCGGCCACGGACGTGGCGGCGTAGCCGCGTTCGGCGAAGAGCCGCAGAGCCTCGTCGATGATCCGCTCGCGCGTGCTGGTGGCGGCGGCCTTCGCGGGCGTGCTCCCGGTGGCTCCCGTGCTCGGCGATCTGCTCATGTCGTTTCTGATACCTCCGCAGTGGAGGGTAGTCGCCGGCCCGCGGGGACCTTGACAGCCGGGCAGGAACCCTTCCGATGACTACGGTCCCACGACCCGAGCCGTTACGCGTATCGGGAGGTTCTTTGGCATCCTTCAGGTGTGGCGACTTCGGTGGGATTCGACCTGGACATGACACTTGCCGACACTCGGAACGGTATTGCTGCCGTCTATGACGAGTTGTCGGCCCGGCTCGGCGTGCCCATCGACAGCCGGAAGATCGTGACCAGGCTCGGCCCGCCGCTGGAGACGGAGCTGGCCAACTGGCTGCCCGCCGGGGAGATCGCGGCGGCGGCCGACCTCTACAGGGAGATCTATCCCGAGGTGGGGGTGCCCGTGCACGTCGCGATGGAAGGCGCGCACGAGGCCGTCGCGTGCGTCAAGTCGCGCGGCGGGCGGGTCATCGTGGTGACGGGCAAGAACCTGCGCGACGCGAGAAGCACGGTGCGGCGGCTCGGGCTCGACGTGGACGACGTGGTGGGCTCCGTTTTCGGCGCGGACAAAGGAACCGCGCTCACCGCTTTCGGCGCCGCCGCATATGTCGGCGACCATGTCGCGGACATCGAAGCGGCGCGGGCCGGAGGCGCGGTCAGCGTCACGGTCGCCACCGGGCCCTACACCACGGCCGAGCTGCGCGACCACGGGGCCGACGTGGCACTGGGCGATCTGACGGAATTTGCCGATTGGTTCGCCGGTTGGCAACGGAGTCGTGAACTCGTGTAATTCACCGGCATTTACCCGGTCGCTCTGCCGCGCTACGGGGCATAACCTACATCCATTCACCTAATCCACGACGTTCGAACGAGGTCCTCCTGTGCCGAGTGGCAAGGTCAAGTGGTACGACGCCGACAAGGGGTTCGGTTTCCTCACCCGCGACGACGGCGGTGAGGTCTTCGTGCATTCCTCCGCCTTGCCGGCCAACGCCGGGCCTCTCAAGCCCGGGCAGAAGGTCGAGTTCGGCGTGGCCGAGGGCAGGCGCGGCCAGCAGGCGCTCTCCGTGCGGATCCTGGAGCAGCCGCCGACGCTGGCCAAGACCAAGCCCAAGGCCAAGCGGAAGAAGCCGGACGAGATGGTGGTGATCGTCGAGGACCTGATCAAGCTGCTCGACGGGTTGTCCACGTCCTACCAGCGGGGCAAGCACCCTGAGGCCGCGCACGCGAAGAAGGTCGCGGTGGTGCTCAGGGCCGTCGCCGACGACCTCGACGTCTAGCTTCAGGGCGGGTTCGTCAGCGGTTTGGTCCGGTCGAGAGGCTCCGGCGGGGCGTACGGGGCCGTCTCGGCCTCCGCGGCGGCCTCCCGCGTCCGCTCCTTGGCCGCCCTGACGCGGGCGCGGCGTCGTACGACGAGCCAGCCCAGCGTGACGGTGAGCACGCACGCGAGCGTGACCAGCCCGGCCGCGCTGCTCTCGGTGAGCGACAGCCCGAGCCCGATCAGGCCGCCGAACACCCAGGCGAGCTGGAGGAACGCCTCGACCACGCCGAACGTCGACGAGCGCACCTCCTCGCCGATCTCGCGCTGCACGATCGCGTCCAGCGCGAGCTTGCCCAGCTCCTGGGCGAACGCGGTGACCAGCGAGATGGCCACCGCGGCCCAGAGTCCGAAGAGGATCGCGGTCACGGTGGCGGTCACCGCCGTCGTGGCGAGCGTCAGCAGGACGAGCAGGCCGGGCGCGTGGTTGCGGGTCCAGTTGGCGATCACCGCGCCGGCCAGGCCGCCCAGCCCGGCCGCGAGCGTCAGGACCGCGAGGGTCTTGGTCATGTCGAAGAACGGGTCGGGCGCGGGCGGCGCCAGCCACGGCACGACCTTGTCCTGCACCAGGAAGAGCAGGAAGAACAGCAGGAATCCGGAGAACAGCCGGATGGCGACGTTGGCCCAGACCGCCTCGGCCACCGCCGGGCCCACCTGGAGCAGCGTCCGCCAGCGCGGCGCCCTGCCCTCCTCGGAGGTCTCCTCCTCCAGGTCGGGCGAGTCGACGTGGCGCGGCAGCCGCACCGCGAACACCCCGGCGGCCAGGAACACCACCATGGCGACGCGCAGCATCGTGGCGCTGCCCAGCCAGAGCGTCAGCCCCGCCCCGACCGGCACCATCACGCCCGCCGTCACCAGAGAGAACAGCGCGACCCGCGCGTTCGCCGAGACCAGCGTGATGTCGGCGGGCAGCACGCTCGGCATGATCGCGGCACGCGACACGTTGTAGGCCTTCGACAGCACCAGCACGCCCAGCGCGCCCCCGAACAGCGTCAGCAGGTCCTGCGGGCCGACGGCCGCCGCCATCGCGAAACAGAGCAGGCCGCGGCCGAACAGCGTGCCGGCCATCACATAGCGCCGGCCCGACCTGAACCGGTCGAGGATCGGCCCCACGAACGGCGCGAGCAGCGCGAACGGCAGCATCGTGATGACCAGATAGAGCGCCACCGGGCCGCGGGCCTCGCCGACGGGCACCCCGAAGAAGACGGTGCTGGCCAGCGCGACCGTGACGAGCGTGTCGCCGGCGCTGTGGCCGGCGGTCAGCTCGATCAGCCGGCCGAGGCCGGTGCGGTCGGCGCCGTTGGCGTGGGTGAGGCGGCGGGTGGCCCGGCCGACAGACCGCGCCGCGCCCGCGGTGGCCTTCCCGGCCCGCGCGGTGCCGCCGGCGGTCGCCTTGCCGGCACGCGCGGTAGCCCGGCCCGCGTCGGCGACGCCGCGCCCCACGCGCCGGGAGAGGTCGCGCGCTCGCTCCCAGCCTCCCTCCACGCTTACCAGTCTTACCCGATCGCCCCTCCAACCCTCACCCCCGCTTTCGCACCACTTGCGGTCATCTGTCGCGTCAGGACGCAAATCTTGTGGCGGAATCCGGTGTTTCGGGGAAGCGGCAGGCGGGAATGCGGGCTAGTCGGCCCCGGCACGGTCAGCCATGGGAGAGAATGAAGTGTGAGCGAACAGCACCTTTCGGCGGAGGCAGGCCGATGAGCCGTGCCAGGACCCGCTCCGCCGCGCCCGACCAGGCCTGTGTCGCCGCCGTTGACCTGGCACGCGACGCGGCCCAGGAGCTGGCGCGGCCGGGTGAGCCCGGCGAGCACCTGGGCTACGAGAGCGAGGGAGACCGGGTCGTCACCCACTACTTCGCCTGCCAGGACCGCGCCTATCGCGGCTGGCGGTGGGCCGTCACCGTCACCCGGGCGTCGCGGGCGAAGAAGGTGACGGTCAGCGAGGCCGTCCTGCTGCCGGGTTCCGGCGCGCTGCGCGCTCCCGAGTGGCTGCCGTGGAGCGAGCGCCTGCGCCCCGGCGACCTGGGCGTCGGCGACCTGCTGCCCACGCCGGAGGACGACGACCGGCTGGTGCCGGGTTTCGCCGAACTCGACGACGAGGCGGAGCAGCAGACGATTTTCGAGTACGGCCTGGGCCGGGCCCGTGTGCTCTCGGCCATCGGCAGAGACCGGACCGCCAGGCGCTGGCATTCCGGCGAGCACGGGCCGCACACACCGATCGCACACGCCGCTCCCGCGCAGTGCTCCACCTGCGGCTTCTACTGGCTGCTCGCGGGTGGGCTCCGGCAGCTGTTCGGGGTCTGCACTAACGAGTACGCGCCCGACGACGGCAAGGTGGTCGCCGCCGACCACGGCTGCGGCGCCCACTCGGAGGCGGCGGTGCTGCCGCCGCCCGTCGAGCAGGCCGTGCCCATCCTCGACGACCTGGGCTTCGACCTGATGGAGGAGGAGGCGGGCTCGGTCGGCGAATCCGACTCCGAAGAGCTCGGCCACTCCTGACGGTGCGGGCCGCTAGCCTACGGTGGCCCCGTACCGTTCGACCCCAGGATCGTGACCGATGACCGACACCTTTGGCACCGACCGGATGCGAGCCGCCGTGCTCGCCGCGTGGACGGCCTCGCCCGCCCGGTTCCGCGAGGACGCCAACGCCGAGGAGGACTTCGCGCTCGGCGGCTACCGCGACCGCCTGATCGTCGAGCTGGCGCAGAACGCCGCGGACGCGGCGCTGCGCGCGGGCGTGCCGGGGGTGCTCAGGCTGACGCTGCGCGGCGGTGTGCTGACGGCCGCCAACACCGGCGCGCCGCTCGACGCGACCGGCGTGGAGAGCCTGGCCACGCTCCGCGTGTCCGGCAAGCGTGACGAGGCGGGCGCCGCCGGGCGGTTCGGCGTCGGGTTCGCGGCCGTGGTGACGGTCTGCGACGAGCCGGTGATCGGCTCCCGCGGCTCCGGCTCGGTGCGCTGGTCGCGCGCGGAGACGGCCGAGCTGGTCGCCTCGGTGCCGGAGCTCGCGGGCGAGCTGGCCGCCCGTTCCGGCCACGTGCCGCTGCTGCGCCTGCCGTTCGAGGACGGCCCGCTCGACGTGCCCGACGGGTTCGACACCCTGGTACGCCTCCCGCTGAAGGACGACGCGTCGGCCCTGGCCGTCCGGCGCATGCTGGAGGAGGCGAGCCCGGCGCTCCCGCTGGGCATGCCCGCGCTGTCCGTGATCGAGATCGACCTCGACGGCGAGGTCCGCAGGGTCACCGCCGACGGCTGGCACGTCGTCTCCGAGTCCGGCGAGTTCGCGCCTGAGCAGGTGGCGGAGCTGTTCGCCGACCGGCCCACCGAGGAGCGGGCGCGCCCGTTCTGGTCGGTCCGCTGGGCGGTCCCGCTGACCGGCATCGGCGAGCCGGGGCCGCTGCCCGCCGCGGTGCCGCCGGTCGTGCACGCGCCGACGCCCAGCGACGAGCCGATCGACCTGCCCGCGCTGCTCATCGCGTCGTTCCCGATGGCCACCGACCGCCGCCACGTGGCCAAGGGGCCGCTGGCCGACTTCCTGGTCGAGAAGGCCGCCGACGCCTACGTCCGGCTGCTGGAGGAGCTGCCGCGCACTCCCAAGCTGCTCGACCTGGTGCCCTCGTACATGGGCAAGGGCGAGCTCGACGCGCGCGTCCGCCGCGCCGTGCTCCAGCGCCTGCCCGACACCCCGCTGCTGCCCGCGCTGTCGGCACCCGCGCCCGCCGTGCGGACGCCCTCGTTCGCCGACGCGGAGGTCTACGAGCCCGACGCCGAATGGCTGGTCGAGCACCCGTCGCGGGAGCCGGGGGAGGACGGCTGGGTCGTCTCGGGCCGCGAGGCCGCCGTGGTGGCCGGGTCGGGCGAGCTGCTCGACGCCGTCGCCGCGTTCGTCCCCGGGCTGCTGCCCGCCGGCTGGCCCGCCCGGCATCCCGCGATGACCTCGCTGGGCGTGCGCAGGGTCGAGCTGTCCGACGTGGTCGACCTGCTTTCCGGCGAGGCGGTGGAGGGACGCGAGCCCTCGTGGTGGCGCTCGCTCTACGAGGTGCTGCCGGCCGACGACCCCGAGTCGCTCGGCGCGCTGCCGGTGCCGCTGGCCGACGGGCGGCTGGTGCGCGGCCCGCGCGGCACGCTGATCCTGACCGACGGCGGGTCCGCGCTCGACCTGACGCCGCTGGGGCTGCGCATCGTGCATCCGGAGGCCGCTCACCCCGCGCTGCTGCGGCTGGGCGCCGCCGAGGCCACCCCGCGCACCATCCTGGACGACCCGATCACCAAGGCCGCCGTCGCCCAGTCGCTCGACAACCCCGACGCGGGGCCGGTCGCGCACGCCGTGCTGTCCCTGGTCCAGGCGGCGGGGCTGGCGCCGGGCGAGGCGCCGTGGCTGGCCGAGCTGGCGCTGCCCGGCGCCGACGGCGAGCTCTACCCGGCGGGTGAGCTGATGCTGGCCGAAGGGGCGCTCGCCGGGCTGCTGGAGCCCGACACGCACCTCGGCGTGGCCGCCCGCGAGCTGGAGGAGACCTACGGGCCGCGGGTGCTGGAGGCGGCGGGCGTGCTCGACGGGTTCGCCGTGGTGCACGACTCCGACGTGCTGCTCGACCGCGACGAGTGCGACCACGACCTCGACGGCGAGGACGAGTGGCTCGACCACGTGCTCGACCTGCTGCCGGAGCTGGACGTGCCGCCGGTGGTGCCGGAGTTCGCCGCCGTGCGCGATCTGGAACTGGTCGCCGACTGGCCGGCGGCGCTGCGGCTGCTGACCCGCCCGCCGCTGCGCGCCGCCCTCCACCCGCTGCGGATCGAGGGCGTCGAGGTGCCCTCCTACACCGCCTGGTGGCTGGCCGGCCATCCGGTGCTGGGCGGGCGCAGGCCGCGCGAGCTGCGGCTGCCCGGCGCCGACCCACTGCTGCAGGGCCTGTACGCGGACGCGCCGGAAGGGCTGGACGAGGGGGCGCTGGCCATGCTCGGCGTGCGCGGCACGCTCGCCGACCTGCTCGACTCCCACGGCGGCCCCGAGGAGCTGCTCGACCTCATGGCCGACGAGTCGATCGAGGTCGACCGGGCGCAGCTGCGTTCCCTGTGGGTGGCGCTGGCGGCGGTCGAGCCCGATCGGGTGGCGCCGCCGTCCCGGGTGCGGGCCGTGCTCGGCGGCGACATCGTGGTGGCCGCCGCCGAGGACGTCGTCGTGGTGGAGGCGCCCGACCTGCTGCAGCTGGTCACCGACCGGCCGCTGGTGCTCGCTCCCTACGACCTGGCGGAGTCCCTGTCGGAGCTGCTCGACCTGCCGCTCGCCGGCGAGGTGGCGGCCGGCGAGGTCACCACCGCCGGCGAGACCCGGCAGGTGCCGCCCCAGGTGCGCTCCCTGCTCCCGACGGCCCCCGAGACCTACGTCGAGCACGAGAAGTTGCTGGTGGACGGCGTGCCGTGCGCGTGGCGGTTCTTCGAGGGCGCCGTCCACTGCACCGGCCTCGACGGCCTGGCCCGCGGCCTGGCCTGGGCCACCGGCCAGTGGAACGACCGCCTAGCGGTGGCCGCCATGCTCCGCGACCCGTCCGCGGTCCCCCTGCTCCTGGCGGAGGCGGACCTGTCCTGAGCTCCTGGAGGAAGCGGAACCGGTCCTGAACTCCTGACGGAGGCGACCTGTCCTGGCGTCCTGGAAAGAGGCGGGCGTGTGGCGATCCGACCCACGCCCGCTCCGGCCCGCTCTCCGGACCTACGGTGGGCCGGGCAGGCCGAAGGCTTGCTGACGGCGCCCAGCCCGAGGGGGTTCCCGAGAAGCTTTTGACTTTGGCAGGAAGCTCCGGCGTTTCTGGCCGGAAGCTCCGCACCGACCTCCGCGATTCGGATCATGCGGCGGGACAGGCGGCACCGGACTCGGGCATCGTGCCCTTCAACAGGTACGCGTCCACCGTGCGGACGACGCACGTGCTGCCGCTCAGGTAGGCGCCGTGCCCCTCGCCCTCGTAGGTGACCAGGACGCCGGTCTTGAGCCGGTCCGTCAGCGACACCGCCCATTCGTACGGTGTGGCGGGGTCGCCCTTGCCGCCGATGACGACGATCGGGGCCGAGCCGGTGGCGTCGATGTGCTTGGCCTCGTCGCTGCCCTCGGTGGGCCAGTGGGCGCAGGCGCCTGAGGTGCTCTCGACCGACATGATGGGGAAGATCTTCTCGACCTGCTCGTTGAGCGCGGCCATGTCGGCGGCTGTCGGCCGCTGGGAGGTGTCGGCGCAGCTGATGGCCTGGAGGCTGGTCATCATGGTCGAGTAGGTGCCGTCGGGCCTGCGGCCGGTGTAGCTGTCGGCCAGCGCCAGCAGGGTGGTGCCGTCGCCCTTGAGCGCCGCGGCGACGCTCTGCTCCAGCATCGGCCAGGTGGCCTTGGCGTACAGCGGGGTGATGACGGCGAACTGGGCCAGGCCGTAGGTGAGCTGCCGGTCGCCGACCTTGAGCGGCTTCTCCTTCAGGTCGTCCATCAGCGCTTCGACGGTCTGGCGCGCTTCGGCGGGGGACTTGCCGAGGTCGCAGCCCTGTGCGACGCAGTCCTTCGCGAACGCCTCGAAGGCCTGGGCGAAGCCCTTCATCTGGGTGAGCGCCCGCTGCTCGAAGGTGACGTTCGGGTCGTAGGCGGCGTCGAGCACAAACCGGCCGACCTTCTCGGGGAACTTGGTCGCGTACACCGAGCCGAGGTGGGTGCCGTACGAGAGGCCGAAGTAGTTGAGCTTGTCGTCGCCGAGCGCGTCGCGGATGCGGTCGAGGTCCTGGGCGGCGTTGACGGTGCCGACGTGCGGGAGCACCTTGCCCGAGTCGGCCTCGCAGGCAGCGGCGAACTCGCGGGCGGCCTTGTCGGGGTTCTTCCCGGCGGCCGGCGACATCAGCTCCTCCACCTTGCCGCCGCACTTGACGCCCGCGCTCCTGTCGACGCCGCGCGGGTCGAAGCTGACCAGGTCGTAGGCGCTGCCGGGGCCGGCGAAGGCCTGCCTGGCGAGCGCCAGCGTGTCGACGCCGGAGCCGCCGGGGCCGCCGAAGTTGAAGACGAGCGAACCGAGGCGGTCACCGGTGGCCTTGATCCGGATGAGGGCGAGGTCGATGGTGTCGCCGTCGGGCCGGCTGTAGTCGAGCGGCACGGCGAGTGTGCCGCATTCGAGGGCCGGTTCTGGGGTCATGGTCTTGCCGTCGGGCCCCATGAGGTCGGTGCACGCCTGCCACGCCACCGCCCCGGTGTCGCGCGCGGCCGGCTCGGCGGCGGGCTTCTCGGCGGCGGCGCAGCCGGTCGCCGCCAGGGCGAGCACGAGGGAGGTGAACAAGGTCCTTTTCATGCCATCAAGCATGGAAGGGGAGGCGTTTGCTCAGGTAGTGCAAGGAAACAGCAGTTCGGGGTGACTCCCGTAAGCGGCGCGGGATGACAGATGTCAGCGGCGGAGCCGGTGGACGAACCACATGCCGAAGAAGCCGAAGCCCACGCCGGTGACACACGTCCAGATCCACCAGGAGTTCTCCGGGGCGGGCGGGAAGATCAGTAAGGCGACCAGGGCGATCGCCCAGAGGCCGGTGCCCACGGCGATGGTGGCGGTGTCGTTGGTCTCGATCGGCTCGGGGTCGGGGTGCCACTGCTGCGTCACAGCATCCAGCCTAGCTTCCAATCGCATCTCGATACGGTTACCAGCACTTTTGGCGAATCGTCCCAAGTGTCACAGTTCGCCCGTGAGTGACTCCCGTACCGCTATAGACCGGTATTTCTCCATCACCGAACGCGGCTCCACCGTCTCCCGTGAGGTGCGCGGTGGCCTGGCCACGTTCTTCACCATGGCGTACATCGTGGTGCTGAACCCGATCATCATCGCCAACGGCAAGGACATCCAGGGTGAGGTGATCGGCGACGGCACCACGCCCAACGTGGCGCTGGTGGCCGCGGGCACCGCCTTCGTGGCCGGTGTCCTGACCATCCTGATGGGTGTGATCGCCCGGGTGCCGTTCGCCCTGGCCGCCGGGCTCGGCCTGAACGCCTTCGTGACGTTCAACATCGCCCCGCTGATGACCTGGGAAGAGGCCATGGGCCTGATCTTCCTGGAAGGCATCGTGATCGGCATCCTGGTGCTGACCGGGCTCAGGGTCGCGGTGTTCCGTGCCATCCCGTCCCAGCTCAAGACCGCGATCAGCGTCGGCATCGGCCTGTTCATCGCGCTGATCGGGTTCGTCGACGCGGGCTTCGTGCGCCGGGTGGCCGCCGGGCCGCCGCTGGAGATGGGCATCGGCGGCAACCTGTCTTCCTGGCCGATCCTCGTCTTCGTCATCGGCCTGCTCGCCACCGCGGCGATGGTGGCGCGCAAGGTCAAGGGCGCGATCCTGCTCGGCATCGCCGGCACCACCCTCATCGCGATCGTCGTCGAGGCGCTGACCGGCTCGGGCGCGTCCTCGCCGGAGAACCCGGACGGCTGGCAGCTGAACGTCCCCGCCTGGCCCAGCGAGGTCTTCGGCTTCAACAACCCGCTCGTGCTGTTCGCCGAGTTCGACCCGTTCGGCGCGTTCAGCTCGGCCGGGCTGCTGCTCGCCGTGCTGTTCGTGTTCACCCTGCTCATCACCGACTTCTTCGACACCATGGGCACGATCGTGGGCGTCGGCCGCCAGGCGGACCTGGTCAAGGAGGACGGGACGCTGCCGCGTACCCGTGAGATCCTGCTCGTCGACTCGCTCGGCGCCGTCGTCGGCGGCGCCGGCTCGGTGTCGTCCAACACCACCTACGTCGAGTCGGCAGCGGGCGTCGGGGAGGGCGCGCGGACCGGCCTGGCGAGCGTGGTGACCGGCGCGCTGTTCCTGGTGGCGATCTTCTTCGCGCCGCTCGTCCAGATCGTGCCGTACGAGGCCGCGGCGCCCGCCCTGGTGGTGGTCGGCTTCCTGATGATGACCGCGATCCGCGACATCGACTGGACCGACTACGAGATCGCCATCCCGGCGTTCCTCACCATCGTGCTCATGCCGTTCACGTACTCGATCTCCAACGGCATCGGCGCCGGCTTCGTCTCGTACGTCCTCATCAAGGTCGTCCGCGGCAAGGCGCGCGAGATCCACCCGCTGATGTGGGCCGTCGCGGCGTTGTTCGTGCTGTACTTCGCGCTCGGCCCGATCAGGGTCATGCTCGGGCTCTGACCAGGAAGTACGGGCCGCCGTCCGCGAGGACGGCGGCCCGTTGGGTATCAATGGGTGAGACGGAATGTGGCTTGGGAAATTTCTTGACCGCGGCTATAGTTAGCAAAGGTAATGACGCATGCTAACAAGACCTCAGTCCCGGATGGACCTGCGAAGCGACGCCGGTCTGGCTTCCGCGTTGCGCGTTTCCCTGGCCAGGCTCAACAGGCGGCTGCGCAGGCAGGCCGCGGCGCACCCGCTGACTCCCACCCAGTTCGCGACTCTGGCCGCCGTCGAGCGGCACGACGGGATAACCCCTGGCGAGCTGGCCGAGCTCGAAAAGGTGCAACCGCCCTCGATGACCCGCGTGATCGCCGGGCTGGAGGAGCGCGGCCTGGTGTCGCGCAGCCCGCACCCGAGCGACCGGCGCCAAGTGACCGTGACCGTGACCGACACCGCCAGGAAGCTCCTGAAGGAGGAGCGGGCGCGCAAGGAAGCATGGCTGACACGGCAACTGAAGGAGCTGTCGCCGGAGGAGCGGGCGATTCTCCGTCAGGCGGCTCCGATCCTGGAGAAACTCAGCAGGATCTAGAGCCTGAAGAACCCAGGACCGGGATGTTCCGGTCGCTCAGGATTCGCAACTACCGCATGTTCGCCATCGGCGGCGCGGTCTCCAACGTCGGCACCTGGTTGCAGCGCACCGCCCAGGACTGGTTGATCCTCGACCTGACCAACGGCAGCGCCGCGGCCCTCGGCACCGCCACGGCTCTGCAGTTCCTGCCCATGCTGCTGTTCGGCATGTTCGGCGGCGTGCTGGCCGACCGCTACCCGAAGCGGCCCCTGCTCATCACCGCGCAGACGCTGATGGCCACGCTGGCCCTGGCGATCGGCGTGCTCACGATGACCGGCGCCGCCCAGGAGTGGCACGTCTACGTGATGGCCTTCACGCTCGGCATGATCTCCTGCGTCGAGGTGCCGACCCGGCAGGCGTTCGTGGTCGAGATGGTCGGCAGGGACGACCTGCCCAACGCCATCGCGCTCAACAGCTCCAGCTTCAACCTGGCCCGCGTCGTCGGCCCGGCCGTCGCCGGCATGCTCATCTACATGCTGGGCGGCACCGGCCCGCTGTTCCTGATGAACGCGCTCACGTTCGCCGCGGTCATCTCCAGCCTGGTCTTCATGCGGAAGGCCGAGCTGCGCCCGTCGGACCCGGTGCCCAGGGCCAAGGGGCAGCTGCGCGAGGGGCTCAGGTACGTGCTGCGCCACGAGAAGCTGCTGATGCCGATCCTGCTGATCGCCTTCGTGTCGATGTTCTCGCAGGCGTTCTCGATGTCGATCGCGCTCATGGCCCGCGAGGAGTTCAAGGCGGGGGCCAACTCGTTCGGCCTGGCCTCCAGCATGTTCGCCGTCGGCGCGCTCGCCGGGGCGCTGCTGGCCGCCCGCAGGGTCACGATCTCGCGCAGGATGCTGTTCGGTGGGGCGATCGGCTTCGGCGTGTTCCAGATCGCTGCCGGGCTGGCTCCGTCCTACCTGTTCTACCTGGTCCTGCTGGTGCCCGCCGGCGTCGCGCTGATCACGGTCAACACCGCCGCGAACGCCGCCGTCCAGCTCGCCACCTCGGCCGAGATGCGCGGCCGCGTCATGGGCATCTACATGCTGGTCTTCGTCGGCGGCTCGCCCATCGGGGCGTCCCTGGTCGGCTGGCTGTCGGAGCTCGGCGGACCGAGGGCCGGCGCCGTCCTGGCCGGCGGGTTCGTGCTGGCCGGCACCGCGATGGCCGTCCTGGTCACCAGGATGATCACCGGGCGGGTGGCGCGGCGGCGGGCGGTGCCTGCCACCACCTGAGGCGGGACACACTGGGGGTATGAGGCTCTTCGCGGCCGTGCTGCCGCCCGACGAGGTGCTGGACGAGCTCGAACGCGCGATCGCGCCGCACGTCGGGCAGGTGCCGGAGCTGCGCTGGCCGGACCGCGCCACCTGGCACGTCACGCTGGCCTTCTTCGGCGAGGTGCCCGAGCGGGCGCTGCCCGACCTGCGTGCCCGCCTGGCCCGCGCCGCCGGCCGCCACCCCGTGCCGGCCCTGGCCTTCACCGGGTTCGGCGCGTTCTCGTCCGTACGGCGCGCGCGGGTGTTCTGGGCGGGCCTGTCGGGCGACTCGATGGTCCGGCTGGTCGACTCCGTCAGGGCCGCCGGCCGCCGGGCCGGCGCCGCGAACGACGAAAAGCGCTTCCACCCGCACCTGACGCTGGCCAGGGCCAAGGCCGAGACCGACCTCCGCCCGCTCGTCGACTCGCTGGCCGGATTCACCGGCTCGACGTGGCGGGCGGAGACGATCCGGCTGTTCATGAGCGAGCCGGGGCCGCGGGTGAGGTACGAGTCACTGGACGAGTGGGCGCTCGCACCCGCGTCGCCCGGCTAGGCTCCTGGGCGTGGACCGTCCTCGTTCCTGGCTGCTGCCCCTGGTGCTCGGCCTCCTCATGCTCATCGTGATCGTCGGCGCGCTGGTGACCTGACGCCCTACCAGGCGTAGTCCTCCGGCGCGGTGCGGTGGCCAGGGAAGATCTCGTCCAGCTTGGCCAGCGCCTCGTCGTCGAGCTCGATCTCGAGCGTGCGCATGGTGCCGTCGAGCTGCTCCAGGGTGCGCGGGCCGATGATCGGCGCGGTCACCGCGGGCTGCTTCAGCAGCCAGGCCAGCCCGACGTGCGCGGGGTCCTCGCCCAGCTCGTCGCAGAGCTTCTCGTACCGCTCGATCTTGTCGCGGTGCTTCTCCAGCTCCGTGAGCATGCGGTCGGCGGCCGAGCGGCCCTTGTCGATCTTGCGCAGGACGCCGCCGAGCAGGCCGCCGGCCAGCGGGCTCCACGGGATGACGCCCAGGCCGTAGTCCTCGCACGCGGGCAGCACCTCCAGCTCGACCGCCCTGGTCAGCAGGTTGTAGTGGCTCTGCTCGCTGACCAGGCCGAAGAAGCCGCGCCGGGCCGCCGTCTCCTGCGCCTTGGCGATGTGCCAGCCGGCGAAGTTGGACGAGCCGACGTACAGGATCTTGCCCTGCTGGCGCAGCACCTCCATCGCCTCCCAGAACTCGTCGAACGGCGTGCGCCGGTCGACGTGGTGGGCCTGGTAGATGTCGATGTAGTCGGTCTGCATGCGCTTGAGCGAGGCGTCGCAGGCCCGGCGGATGTTGAGCGCCGACAGCCTGCTCTCGTTGGGCCAGTCGCCCATGTCGCCATAGAGCTTGGTGGCGATCACCGTTCTCTCACGGCGGCCGTCTCCCTGGGCGAACCACCGGCCCAGGATGTTCTCGGTGATGCCCTCGCCCTTCTTCCAGCCGTAGACGTTGGCCGTGTCGAAGAAGTTGAGGCCCAGCTCGTGAGCCCTGTCCATGATCGCGAACGAGTCTTCTTCGGAGGTGTGCGGGCCGAAGTTCATGGTGCCGAGGCAGAGCGGGCTGACCCGGAGGCCGCTGCGCCCGAGGTTCACGTAGTCCATGCTTTCCACACTAGGTACCTGGAGTGCGCTCCAGGCCATAGGGTTGGGGCCGTGTTCTCGGGGCTGGTGCGCGCTTCGGTGCCGCTGTTCCTCTCGATGGTCACCAACCTGCTCGGCGCGGTCGTGGTCACCGCCGTGCTCGGCCGCCACGCCACCGTCACGCTCGCCGCCTTCGCCGTCATGACCGCCGTGCTCACTCCCGCGTCCACGGCCGTCGCGGGCGCGTTACGCGGGCTCGCGCCGTTCGTCGCCCCGCACCGCGACGACCCCGACGCGGTGCTGCCGGTGCTGCGCGACGCCCGGTGGCTGAGCCTGTTCGTGGGGATGGCGGGAGCGCTGGCGGTGCTGGGCGTGCCCGCGCTGGCCGGGGCCGCCGGGGTGCCCGCCGAGGTGGTGGCCGAGCTGGGGGTGCTGCCCTGGCTGCTCGCCCTCTACCTGGTGATCTACGCCGCGGGCGGCGGCGCCACCGCCGTGCTGGTGGCCATCGGGCGCAGCCGGGGCGTGCTGTGGGCGAGCCTGGCGAGCACGGCGGTGATGATCGCGCTGGCCGTCGCGCTGGTGCCGCCGCTCGGGCTGACCGGTGTCGGGGTGGCCTGGACGCTGTCGGGGCTGACCCTGGTCGGCGTCGGCGACCTGGCGCTGCGCCGGGCCCTGGGCCGTCCGGTCGGCCGGGGCAGGCCGCGACCGCGGGAGATCGCCCGGCTGGCCGCGGTGAGCCTGCCGCTGGCGGCGACGGTGCTGATCAAGTTCGGCGCGCTGGGCGTGATCACGTTCGCGGCCGGCATCACCGGCGCCCGCGACGCCGCCGCGCACGCGGTGCTGGCCACGCTCACCGGGTTCGTCGTGCTCGCCGCCATGGCGGTCGGGCAGGCGTCGGTGCCCGAGGTGTCGCGGGCCGCCACCGTCGCCTCGGCGCGCCGCGCCAACCGCGCCGCGGCCCTGCTCGCCGTCGGCGGCACCACGCTCGCCGCGCTGACGCTGCTGGTGCTGGGCGGCCCGGTGCTGGGGCTGTTCACCGGCGATCCCGCCGTGCGCGGCGTGGCGCTGGGGCTCCTGCCGCTCATGCTGCTGTCCTCGATGGCCGACTCGGTCCAGGCTGTGCAGGGCTTCGGCCTGACGGGGCTCAAGCGGACGGGGGCCAGCCTGGCGTACTTCGCCGCCGGGTACGGGCTGCTCGCTCTGGCCGCCGTGCCCGTGGCCGCGACCTGGGGGGTCACCGGGCTGTGGGTCGCCATGCTCGTGGGCAACCTGCTGCTGGCCGTCCTCCAGGCCACCGGGTTCCACCGGCACAGCGCGCGGGTGGGCGGTGCCGGCCGCGCCGATGCAGGGCGGTTGGGCGGTCGCTGCCGGACGAATGGCTGATGTACGTGCGGCGGGTTCCTGGGCTCGGCGGCCGGGGACGCGTGGCGGTTGGGGCATGATGGCGGCGTGGGGGGACTGCTGATCAGGATGCTCGGGGTGGCGCTGGCCGCCCTGGCCGTGCTGCCTCCGGCGGCGGCCGCGGCCGACGACGGGGAGCGGTTGTTCACCTTCCGCGACCCGCGCATCACCGAGTCCAGCGGGCTGGCCGTCTCGCCCACCCACGACGACGTCTACTACACCCACAACGACAGCTCGGCGCAGCCGGAGTTCTACGCGGTCGGGGCCGACGGCAGGACCAAGGCCACCTTCCGGCTGCGGGGGGCCGAGGCGCGCGACTGGGAGGCCATGGCGGCGGTCAAGGACCCCGCGACCGGGCGCGGGGTGCTGTGGTTCGCCGACATCGGCGACAACCTCGACGGGGCGTGGCCCGACGTCTCCATCTACAAGGTGATGGAGCCGCGCACGCTCGCCGACGCCACCCTGCCCGCCGTCCGCTACCGGTTCCGCTACGCCGACGGGGCCAGGAACGCCGAGGGCATCATGGTGAACCCCAGGACCGGGCGGCTCCACGTCGTGACCAAGGAGTTCGCCGGCGGGGTCTACGTCGCCCCCAAGAAGCTGCGTACTGACAGGACCAACACGCTGCGCAGGATCGGGAGCGCGCCGATCATGGCCACCGACGCCGCGTACGCGCCCGACGGCTCGTCGTACGTGATCCGCACGTACTTCTCCGCGACCCAGTACGAGCCGTCCGGCAAGATGATCGCCAAGGTGCCGATGCCGGAGCTCAGGCAGGCCGAGTCCATCGCGTACACCCGGGACGGCACGGCCCTGCTGACCGGGTCGGAGGGGGTGCGCAGCCCCGTCCACAGGGTGCCGTTGCCGGCCGCCGCGACGCCCACGCCCTCGCCCACGCCGTCCGAGCGGCCCCGCGCGCAGGGCACCACCGCGGCGGCGGAGCAGGCGGGCGGCGGGCTGACGGGGCTGAACGTGCTGATCTGGCTGGGGGCGGCGGCGCTGGCGATCGGCGCCATCACGTTCCTGGCGCGCATCACGCGCTGAGGCGTCGCCGGGGAGAGCCCGCGCCGCGCGGTGAGGGCCGCTACGGACGCATGCCGGCGGTGAACATGTCGCCGCGCAGGGCCCGCTCGACGGCCTCGATCGAGCGGGCCAGGCGCACCAGGCGGGGGCCCTCCTGGCGGTAGGTGTCGAGGACCGCCTCGATGGCGTGCGGCGGCAGGTGGCCCTTGAGGTCGACCGCCGCCCCCCGGTAGCCCGCGCGGGCCGCCTCGACCGCGGAGCCGACGTGGTGGCGGGCCATCCGGGCGAGCGCGACCGGATGCCGCCTCAGCACCTCGTAGGCCCGGTAGTCGGGCGGCACGGCGTCGAGGAGCCAGGCGACGGCCGACCGCTCCCAGTCGGGCACGCTGGGCGGTCGCACCTCGGCGGGCCATTCGGGCGGGACATACATGCCTTCATCGTACTCACGTTCGATTCGCCTCCCTAGGGCGAGGTGGACGCCCCGTTTTGGATACATTCACCACGTGACGGAGAAGATCGGAGTCGTGGGGGCCGGGATCGTCGGCCTGGCGGTCGCTCGCGAACTGGCCGCCACCAGGGGCGCCGAGGTGACCGTGCTGGAGAAGGAGGGCCGCGTCGGGGCCCACCAGACCGGCCACAACAGCGGGGTCGTGCACGCGGGCATCTACTACCCGCCCGGCTCGCTGAAGGCCAGGCTCTGCCGCGAGGGCGTGGCGCTGCTGAAGGAGTACTGCGCGCGGCACGCGCTCCCGTACGAGGAGGTCGGCAAGCTCGTGGTGGCCGCCACCCGGGCGGAGCGGCCGCGGCTGGCCGCGCTGGCGGAGCGGGCCAGGGCCAACGGCGTGCCCGGCATCACCGAGCTGGACGCGCTCGGGCTGCGCGAGGTGGAGCCGCACGCGGTCGGCGTGGCGGCGATCCACTCGCCGCACACCGCGATCGCCGACTTCCCCGCGGTCGCGCGCCGGCTCGCGCTCGACGTGGCGGAGCTGGGCGGCTCGGTACGGCTGCGGCATCCGGTCAGGGGCATCAGGGAGACCTCCAGGGGCGTGGAGGTGGTGGCGGGGACGGGCAGGTTCGTCTTCGACCGGCTGGTGGTCTGCGCCGGGCTCGGCACGGACGCGGTGGCCGCGATGGCGGGCCGGCCGGGCTCGGTGCGCATCGTGCCGTTCCGCGGCGAGTACTACGCGCTCCGGGGGGCGGCGAGGGACCTGGTGCGCGGGCTCATCTACCCGGTGCCCGACCCGCGCTACCCGTTCCTCGGGGTGCACCTCACCCGGCACGTCGGCGGGGAGGTGCTGGTGGGGCCGAACGCGGTGCTGGCGGGCGCGTACGAAGGGTACACATGGCGAAATTTTCGTAATTTTCCTCAGATTCTCGCCTGGCCCGGCACGCTCCGCATGGCCCGCCGCCACTGGCGCACCGGCGTCAAGGAGGTCTACGGCTCACTGGTCAAGAGCGCCTTCGCCGAGGCCGCGCGCCGCTACGTCCCCGAGCTCACCGCCGATGACCTGCGGCGCGCCGCGGGCGGCGTGCGCGCGCAGGCGGTGGCGCGCGACGGCTCGCTGGTGGACGACTTCGCGGTGGACGTGCACGGGAACGTCGTCCTCGTACGGAACGCGCCTTCCCCCGCCGCCACGTCGAGCCTGGCCATCGCCCAGCACATCGCCGGAATTGTTCCGGCACCCTCCCGATGAGTGCATCCTTGATGGTGATGGAAGCGCGCCTGTTGATCGTCGAAGACGACCCGAACATCCTCGAACTCCTCGCCGCGAGCCTGCGGTTCGCGGGCTTCGACGTGTCCACCGCCAAGAGCGGCGCCGACACGGTCGCCGCGGTCCAACGGCAACGCCCGGACCTCGTGGTGCTCGACGTCATGCTGCCCGACCTGGACGGCTTCGAGATCGTGCGGCGGCTGCGGAGCGGCGGCATGTACACGCCCGTGGTGTTCCTGACGGCCAAGGACGAGACCGAGGACAAGATCCGCGGGCTGACGATCGGCGGCGACGACTACGTGACCAAGCCGTTCAGCCTGGAAGAGGTCGTGGCCAGGATCCACGCCGTGCTCCGCCGTACCAGCGGCGACGCGCAGCCGCCACCGCCCAGGCTGACGTTCGCCGACATAGAGCTGGACGAGGAGAGCCACGAGGTGTGGCGCGGCGGCCACGCCGTCGCGCTGTCGCCGACCGAGTTCAAGCTGCTGCGCTACTTCATGACGAACGCCGGACGGGTGCTGTCCAAGCCGCAGATCCTCGACCACGTGTGGGACTACGACTTCCGCGGCGAGGTCGGCATCGTCGAGTCCTACGTCTCGGTGCTCCGCCGTAAGATCGACAATCGCAGTCCGCGGCTCATCCACACCCTGCGCGGCGTCGGATACGTCCTGCGGTTGCCGCCGAGCGGCTGATGGCCAGGTCGGGCCGGCTGCCGCTCCGGATCAAGCTCATGGCCTCGATGCTGGCGCTGCTCGGCATCGGCATGTCGTTCATCGGCGTGGTGAGCGTCTCGGTCCTGCACGGCTACCTGATGGACCGCGTCGACGGCCAGGTCAACCTGATCTCGGTACGGGTCCAGAAACGGCTGATCATCGACGCCGAGCGGCGCGAGCAGGGCAGGCAGACGTCCGAGAAGCCGCTGCTCATCGAGTCGGACACGATCGTGCTGCTGCGCGACCCGTACGGCGGGCTGACCCCCGCCCAGGGCGACAGGGACGTCGACCAGAAGCCCAAGCCGCAGCTGGAGGAGTCGCCGGGACCCGGCGTCTACACCGCGCCCGCCGTGAGCGGCCCCGGCGAGTGGCGGGTGCGCGAGACCGCCACCCCGTACGGCACGTTCGTGGTCGCCACCGACCTGACCGAGGTCAACGAGATCACCCGGCGGCTCGTCTTCATCGAGCTGCTGGGCGGCGGCGGCATCGTGCTCATCCTGGCCGTGGTGGGCGTCACCATCGTGCGGCGCAGCATGCGGCCGCTGGTCGAGATCGAGCGCACCGCCGGCACCATCGCCGCGGGTGAGCTGGGCCGCCGGGTGCCCGACGGCGACTCGCGCACCGAGGTCGGGCGGCTGGCCACGGCGCTCAACGGGATGCTCGCGCAGATCGAGAGCGCGTTCGCGGCGCGCTCGGCCTCGGAGGAGGCCGCGAGGCGTTCCGAGGACCGGATGCGGCAGTTCGTCACCGACGCCTCGCACGAGCTGCGCACCCCGCTCACCTCGATCCGCGGCTTCGCCGAGTACGCCCGCCAGAACCCCGGCGCCGACCCGGCCGAGCTGATGCAGCGGGTGGAGAACGCGGCCGGCCGGATGACCCTGCTCGTGGACGACCTGCTGCTGCTCGCCCAGGTGGACCAGCACCGCCCGCTCAAGATGCGCCCGGTGGACATGCTGGCGCTGGCCGCCGACGCGGTGCAGGAGGCGCGCATCCTCGCCCCCGACCGGCAGATCGACCTGGACGTCGTCGGCGGCGCCGCGCTCATCGTCTCCGGCGACGAGGTGCGGCTGCGCCAGGTGGTCGGCAACCTGACCTCCAACGCGCTCATCCACACCGAGGAGGGCACCCCGATCACCGTGCGGGTCGGCGCCGGCGACGGGACGGTCTTCCTGGAAGTGGCCGACAAGGGGCCCGGACTCAGCCCCGACCAGGTGGACCGGGTCTTCGAGCGCTTCTACCGGGCCGACTCGGCCAGGTCCAGGCGGCGTTCCGGCGAGGACCGGGGCAGTGGGCTCGGCCTGGCCATCGTGCAGGCGCTCGTGCAGGCGCACGGCGGCACGGTCGTGGCGCGGAGCGCGCCCGGCGAGGGCGCCACCTTCCGGGTCGAACTCCCACTCGCCTTGGAGTGAGCCTTCAGCGTTTCCTCAGGTCACTGGGCCACCCTGAGAGGGTGAGCAAACCCGAGGCGCTGATCATGGTGGTGGACGACGAGCCCAGCATCAGGGACCTGCTCTCGGCGAGCCTGCGTTTCTCCGGGTTCGAGGTGGTCACCGCCGCCGACGGCAACGAGGCCGTCGAGGTCGCCAAGCGGACCGGCCCCGACCTGGTGGTGCTCGACGTCATGCTGCCGGACCTCGACGGGTTCGAGGTGGCCAGGCGGATCGACGCGCCGGTGCTGTTCCTGACCGCCCGCGACGCCACCGAAGACAAGATCGCCGGGCTGCGGGTGGGCGACGACTACGTGACCAAGCCGTTCAGCCTGGAGGAGGTCCAGGCGCGCATCCGCGCGGTGCTGCGCCGCACCCGGGGCGAGGGCGCGCCCGCGAGCCGGCTCAAGGTGGCCGACCTGGAGCTGGACGAGGAGGCGCGCGAGGTGTGGCGGGCCGGCCGCCAGGTGCGGCTGTCGCCGACCGAGTTCAAGCTGCTGCACTACTTCATGGCCAACGCCGGGCGGGTGGTGTCGAAGGCGCAGATCCTCGACCACGTGTGGAACTACGACTTCGGCGGCGACGCCGGGGTGGTCGAATCGTACGTGTCCTATCTCCGGCGCAAGGTCGACGACGTGGAGCCGCGGCTCATCCACACGCTGCGCAGCGTCGGATACGTGTTAAGGGAGCCGCCCTCGGGCTAGCTTGACGGTATGGACCTGTTGAGCGCGCTCCAGCGACTGCGCGGGACGCTGGACCGGGAGCTGTTCCCGCTGGCGATCGGCGAGGCGGCGGGCGACCGGCGCGCGCTCAAGGAGCTGACCGGCCAGCTCGACGACTACCTGCTGCCGCGGCTGCGGGCGATCGACGCCCCGCTGCTCGCCGTGGTCGGCGGCTCCACCGGGGCGGGCAAGTCCACGCTGGTCAACTCGCTGGTCGGGGCCGACGTGGCCGAGCCGGGGGTGCTGCGGCCGACCACGCTGGTGCCGACCCTGGTCGCCAACCCGGCCGACCGCGACTGGTTCATGGGCCAGAACGTGCTGCCCGGCATGTCCCGCGCCACCGGCTCCGGCCCCGGCGCGCTCCGGGTGGTGACGTCCGACGCGCTCGGCGCCGGGCTGGCGCTGCTGGACGCGCCCGACATCGACTCCGTGGTGACCGCCAACCGCGAGCTGGCCGCGCAGCTCCTGGCCGCCGCGGACCTGTGGCTGTTCGTCACCACCGCCGCCCGCTACGCCGACGAGGTGCCGTGGAGCTTCCTGCGCACCGCCCGCGAGCGCAGCACCGCGCTCGCCGTCGTGCTCGACCGGGTGCCTGCCGAGGCCGCGGGGCCGGTCGCCCGCGACCTGGAGCGCCTGCTGACCGAGAACGGGCTCGACGGCACCCGCCTGTTCACCGTGCCCGAGGCGCCGCTGCCCTCGGAGAAGGCCCGCCTGCCCGCCGACGCCGTCGCCCCGATCGCCGCCTGGCTCTCCGGGCTCGCCGCCGACGCCGCCGAACGCGCCCGCGTCGTACGGCAGACGCTGTCGGGCGCGCTCGACAGCCTCGCCGTCCGCGTCCCCGCGCTGGCCGGCGCGGTCGAGCGGCAGGAGGCCGGCTTCGGCACGCTGCGTGACGTGGTCGAGGGCGCCTACGCGGGCGGGATGGCGGACTTCGACGAGGGCATGCGCGACGGGTCGCTGCTCCGCGGCGAGGTGCTGGCCCGCTGGCAGGACTTCATCGGCACCGGCGACTTCATGCGCTCCCTGGAGAGCCGGGTGGGGTGGCTGCGCGACCGGATCGTCGGCTTCTTCACCGGCCAGGTGCCCGAGAACCGGCTCAGGGACGCGCTGGAGAGCGGCGTCGAGGCGCTCATCAGGGGATCCGCCGACGCCGCCGCCGAGCGGGCGCTCGAAGGCTGGTCGGCCGCGCCCGGCGGCGCGGGGCTGCTCGACCGGCTCGGCGCGATCGAGTCGGCCCGGCTCGGCCGTGCCGCCCCCGACCTGGGCAAGCGGACCGAGCTGGCGGTGCGCGGCTGGCAGGAGTTCGTGCTCGACCTCGTACGGGAGGAAGGCGCGGAGAGGCGGACCACGGCGCGCGCGGCGTCGTTCGGCGTGAACGGGGCGGGGCTGCTGCTGATGCTGGCCGTGTTCGCCTCGACGGGCGGGCTGACCGGGATCGAGGTGGGGATCGCGGGCGGCACCACCGTGCTGTCGCAGAAGCTGCTGGAGGCGATCTTCGGCGACCAGGCGGTGCGCACGCTCACCATCCGCGCCCGGGAGGACCTGCGGGAGCGGGTGCGGGGGCTGATGGACGAGGAGGCGGCCCGCTTCCTGTCCGTCCTGGAGCCGCTGGAGCCGTCGCGCGGCACGGCCACCGCCCTGCTGGACGCGGCCCGCACGATCCGCGACCACCGGACGGAGCTCCCATCTGGTCGGCGGGACCGTGACCTGGAGGGCCCGCCCTCCGAGAGGGCCCGCCCCGCGGCCGACCCGTCCGGGACGGGACTCCCTCCCGAGGGTGGCCCCGGCCTGTCCGGGACGGGACCCCGGGAGTCTCCCGGTGGTGGTTCTGAGGCGGGCGGCGCGGGACTCCGGGAGTCTCCCGGGGGTGGTTCTGATCCTGGCGGGTCGCCGCGGGCGCGGACGTCCGAGGGAGGGGACGCGCGGTGAAGCTGCTGCGCCGCAAGGAGCGGCCTTCGCTGGACTCACGGCTGGCCGCGCTGCTGGAGGCGGCCGAACTGGGCGAGGGGCGGCTGCCGGCGGAGGCCGTCACGGCGGCGCGCGCGGTGGCCGAGCGGGCGGGGGCACGGCGCCGGCTGTCCGTCGAGCACACGGTGGCCGCGCTCGCCGGGGCGACCGGCAGCGGCAAGTCGTCGCTGTTCAACGCCATGACCGGCACGGACCTGGCCGCCGTCGGCGTCACCCGGCCCACCACGTCGACCGCCCAGGCGGCGCTGTGGGACGGCGCGGGAGCCGGGGCGCTGCTCGACTGGCTCGACGTCCCGCACCGCCACTCCGCGTCCGCCGTCGATAACCTGTCCGGCCTGGTCCTGCTCGACCTGCCCGACCACGACTCGATCCGGCTGTCCCACCGGCTGGAGGTGGACCGGCTGGTGGAGCTGGTCGACCTGCTGGTGTGGGTGCTGGATCCGCAGAAGTACGCCGACGCCGCCATCCACGAGCGCTACCTGCGACCGCTGGCGGGGCACCGGGACGTCATGGTGGTCGTGCTCAACCAGATCGACCGCCTCCCGCCGGGCGCGGCGGACCGCTGCCTCAAGGACCTGCGCCGCCTCCTCGACGCCGACGGTCTCACCGGCGTCCCGGTCCTCGGCGTGTCGGCCCGGACGGGCGCCGGCCTGGCCGAACTGCGCACCCTCCTGTCCACCCGGGTCGCGGACCGCGCCTCCTGGTCCGCCCGCCTCGCCGCCGACGTCACCACCGCCGCCACCCACCTGACCACCGCCTCGTCGGCCCTTCCCCGTACAAGCGGTCACACTTCCGGCGGCCCGCGCGGACGGACCGAAGGGTCTGCCGGAGAAGGGACGCTCGCCCTTGACACGGGACCGGCCCACGGCGCCGTACCCCCGGACGCACCGCACCATCAGGACGAGACCGGCTCCTGGGCCGGGATCGAGGCCCGAGGCGGTGGCGGGCCGCTGAGAAGCGCGCCGGACGGGCAGGCGGCGTTGCCGGCGGTGTCCGGAGACATAACAGGGCTGGAAGGGCGGCTGGTGGCCGCGCTGTCGCGGGCCGCCGGGGTGCCGGTCGTGGTGGAGGCCGTGGCGAAGGGGCACCGGCACCGGGCCGTGGTCGCCACCGGCTGGCCCGTCACCCGGTGGGTGCGTCGGTTCCGGCCCGACCCGTTGCGGCGGCTGCGGATCGGGGTGGCCGCGCCCGCGTCCTCCCCGGACCGCGAGTTGGTGGGCCGCACCTCCGTACCCGAGGCGTCCGCCGTGCAGCGGGCGCAGGTCGAGACCGCGATCAGGGACGTCGGCGAGTCGGCCGCCGCCGGGCTGCCGGGCGCGTGGGCGGCGTCGGTGCGGCAGGCGGCGCGCTCGCGTTCGGCGGAGCTGGCCGACGCCGTGGACAAGGCCGTCGGCCGCACCTCCCTGGGAGCGACCCGGCGGCCCCGCTGGTGGCGGGCGGTGAACGCGCTGCAGTGGCTCGTGTTCGCGGCTCTGCTGGCCGGGGCGCTCTGGCTGGGCGGGCTGTTCGCGCTGGGCTACCTGCGCCTGCCCGAGCCGCCCCTGCCGACCGCGGGCGAGGTGCCCTGGCCGACCGTGCTGCTGCTCGGCGGCGCGCTGGCCGGGGTGCTCATCGCCCTGCTGTCCAGGGTGGCCGCCTGGCTCGGCGGCCGTCGCCGCGCCCGCAAGGCTTCCAAGGCGCTGCGCGAGGCCATCGGCAGGGTGGGGCAGGAGTACGTGCTCCAGCCCGTCGAAGAGGAACGCGACCGCTACACCCGCTTCGCCGACGCCGTCACCCGGGCGGGCTGAGGATGTCACATCTGCGGTGCCTTTTCCTTCTCATGATGTGAGGAAAGGGGAGGAATGTGACGAAGAAGATCGTGGTGGTCGGCGGCGGGCTGGCCGGGCTGGTGGCGGCCGTCGTCTGCGCGGAGGCGGGGGCGGAGGTGACGCTGCACGAGGCGCACAGGACGCTCGGCGGGCGGAGGCGGGCGATCGCCGGGCCGTACCTGGTTCATGAGGGCGCTCACGTCTTCTACGCCGACGGGCCGCACTGGGCGTGGTTGCGGGAGCGGGGTCTGGTCGCCGGGCTGGGCAGACCGGCGGTGCGTGATTACCGGATGGGGTTCGTACGGGACGGCCGGATGCGGCTGCTGCCCCCGGTGGGGTTCCTGCGGATGATGGCGACGGGGCCCAGGACGGCACCGGTCGAGATGGACTTCCACACCTGGGCGTCCAGGTCGTACGGCGAGCGCACGGCCCGGGTGGCCGCCAACGCGATCAGCGTGGTGACGTACGACGCCGACACGGGGCGGTTGTCGGCGGCGTTCGTGTGGGATCTGCTGCGCCGGGTGTTCGCCCCGCGCCCGCCGGCGGTCCGGCACGCCGAGGTCGCCTGTATCCTCGGCCGCTCTCCCGCCGCCGTCCGCCAGCTCGTCCACCGGGCCCGCGAACACGTCGAGGCCCGCCGTCCGCGGTTCCCCGAGGAGCGGGCCGCCGCCCAGGCCGTCGCGGAGCGCTTCCTCGACGCCGCGCTGGGCGGGAGCATCGCCGGCCTGATGGAGGTGCTGGCTCCGGACGTGACGCTGCGCACGGACGGCGGCGGACGCGTCAAGGCCGCCCTGCGTCCGGTCACCGGCAGCGACCGGGTGAGCAGGCTGCTGGCGGCGGTGGCGCCGGTCGGCCTGGAGACGACGGTGTACTGGTCCGCCCAGGACGGCCCGCCCACCGCGGCGCTCTTCTCCGACGGTCTGCCGTACGCGGTGCTGGTCGTCGTCATGGCCGAGGACCGGCACCGGATCAGCGAGGTGTACGGCATCCTGAACCCCGACAAACTGGCCCGGCTAGCCCTGTGAGCGGTCGTTCCCGTCAGGGGTGAACGAGGTCGTGAGATCGCGGAGGGTGGCGAGCAGCGGCCGGAGCAGGGGATGGGACTCGGCGCCGCGGCGGACGGCGGCGAAGACGCGGCGTTCCGGGCCCGGCACGTGGCGGATCGCGACGCCCGGCTGGGCCATGTCCCGCAGGGCCAGCCGGGGCACCAGGGCGACCCCGGCACCGGCGGCCACCAGGGCGACCACGGCGCGGAAGTCGTCCGAGCAGTGGGCGAATCGGGGGGTGAAACCGGCCTGCTCACAGGCGAAGGCGATCACGTCGTGCACCGGGTTCCCCGGGTACGGGCCGATCCAGGTCTCATCGGCGAGCGCGGCCAGCGAAGTGCCGGTCGGCGGGTGCGTCTCGGGCAGGACGAGGTCGAAGGGCTCGGCGTACAGCGGGACCCGGGACAGGCGCCGGTCGTCGGGGGCGCCCCGGTACTCGACCGCGATCGCCACGTCGGCCTCGCTGTCGAGGAGCATCGTCAGGGACTGGTCGCCCTCCGCGTCGCGTACCCGTACCTGGAGGCCGGGCGCGGAGGCGCGCAGGGCCGTGATCGCGGGGGCGAGCACGGCGCTGATCGCGGTGGCGAAGCAGGCCACGGTCACCTCGCCCGCGGCGCCCGCGGTGTAGTCGGCGACCTCGGCGCGGGCGCGTTCGAGCTGGGCCAGGACCTCGTCGGCGTGTCCCAGCATGATCTTGCCGACGGCGGTGAGGTGGACGCCGCGGCCGTCGCGGATGAACAGCCGGTGGCCGACCTCGTGCTCCAGCGCGGCGAGCTGCTGCGACACGGCGGACGGGGTGAGGTGCAGGGCGGCGGCAGCGGCGGTGACCGTGCCGTGGTCGGCCACCGCCTGGAGCGTGCGCAACCGCCGCGTGTCTATCACGCCGCGAGGATACGCCTCCACCGCGGGCGGCCGGGGGTGCGTAACCGCCTCAGCCTCGGGCGCGGATGAACGCGTCCACCGCGCGGTCCACGTCCGCCTCCGAGTGGGCGGCCGAGAGCTGGACGCGGATGCGGGCCAGGCCGTGCGGCACCACCGGGTAGGAGAAGCCGATCACGTAGACGCCCAGCTCCAGCAGGCGCTCGGCCATCGCCCCGGCCTCGGCGGCGTCGCCGATCATCACCGGGACGATCGGGTGGTCGCCGGGCAGGATGTCGAACCCGGCCTCGGTCATCCGCCCCCGGAACCGCTCGGTGTTGGCCCGCAGCCGCTCGCGCGCCTCGCTGGTGGTCTCCAGCAGGTCGAGGATGCGCAGCGAGGTGGCGGCGATGGCCGGGGCGAGCGAGTTGGAGAACAGGTACGGGCGGGAGCGCTGGCGCAGCAGCTCGCAGATCTCCCGGCGGCCGGACACGTAGCCGCCGGACGCGCCGCCGAGCGCCTTGCCGAGCGTGCCGGTGATGATGTCGATCCGGTCGGTCACCCCGTGCAGCTCGGGGGTGCCGCGCCCGGTGGGGCCGACGAAGCCGACGGCGTGGGAGTCGTCGACCATGACCATGGCGTCGTAGCGTTCGGCGAGGTCGCAGATGTCGGCCAGCGGCGCGAGGTAGCCGTCCATGGAGAACACGCCGTCGGTGACGATCAGCCGCCTGCGGGCGTCCGACGACTCCTTCAGCCTGGCCTCCAGCTCGGCCATGTCACGGTTGGCGTAGCGGTGGCGGCGGGCCTTGGACAGGCGGATGCCGTCGATGATGCTCGCGTGGTTGAGCGCGTCGGAGATGACCGCGTCCCGCTCGTCGAGCAGGGTCTCGAACACGCCGCCGTTGGCGTCGAAGCACGAGCTGTAGAGGACGGTGTCCTCCATGCCGAGGAAGTCCGACAGCCGGGCTTCGAGCTCCTTGTGCACCTCCTGGGTGCCGCAGATGAACCGCACCGAGGCCATGCCGAACCCCCACCGGTCCAGCGCCCGCTTGGCGGCCTCGATCACCTCGGGGTGGTCGGCCAGGCCGAGGTAGTTGTTGGCGCAGAAGTTCAGCACCTCCTGGCCCGCCACGCTCACCTGGGAGCTCTGCGGGGTGCTGATGACGCGCTCGGGCTTGTGCAGCCCGGCCTCGGCGATCTCGTCGAGCGTCGCACGCAGCTGGTCGCGTACGTTCGTGAACATCAAGCGCTCCAATCCAGAATGACCTTGCCCGTGCGGCCGCTCGCGGCCGTCTCGAAGGCGGTCTCGAACTCGTGGTACGGGAAGCGGTCGGTGATCACGGGGGAGAGGTCGAGGCCCTTCTCGATCAGGACCGACATGTTGTACCAGGTCTCGAACATCTCCCGGCCGTACACGCCCTTGATGGTCAGCATCGAGATGACCACGGTCGACCAGTCGACGGCGAACTCCTCGGCGGGCAGCCCGAGCATGGCGATCTTGCCGCCGTGGGTCATGCTGGCGATCATCTCGCGCAGCGCCGCCGGGCTGCCGGACATCTCCAGGCCCACGTCGAAGCCCTCTTTCATGCCGAGCTGGCGCATGCCGTCGGCCAGGGAGGCGCGGGAGACGTTCACCGCCAGCGAGACCCCGAGCTTGCCGGCCAGGTCGAGCCGCTCGTCGCTGACGTCGGTGATGACCACGTTGCGGGCGCCGACGTGGGTGGCGACGGCCGCGGCCATCAGGCCGATCGGGCCCGCGCCGGTGATCAGCACGTCCTCGCCGACCAGCGGGAACGACAGGGCGGTGTGCACGGCGTTGCCGAACGGGTCGAAGATGGCGGCCACGTCGGGATGGACGGGCACCCGGTGCACCCACACGTTCGTGGCGGGCAGCGTCACGTACTCGGCGAACGCGCCGTCGCGGTTGACGCCCAGGCCGACGGTGTTGCGGCACAGGTGGCGGCGGCCGGCCATGCAGTTGCGGCACTTGCCGCAGACGATGTGGCCCTCGCCGCTGACCAGGTCGCCGACGGCGATGTCCTCGACGCCCGGCGCGATCTCGACGACGTGACCGGAGAACTCGTGTCCCACGATGAGCGGAAGCTCCAGCGTGTGCCGCGCCCAATCATCGAATTTCTGTATGTGCAGGTCGGTGCCGCAGATGCCGGTTCTCAGCACCCTGATCTTCACCTCACCCGGCCCCACCTCGGGCTCGGGTACCTCGACCAGCGACAGGCCCGGCTCGGCCTTCTCCTTGACCAGTGCTTTCATGGCGAACATCCCCCCAGTCGAACGTTACGCACTGTGCCCGCTCTCCGCCGGACGTGTCCATCGAGGAGTTCTTAAGTGCCCCCACAGCTCCGCTTCACGCCGCAGGTCAGCGGCGATCACTATTACGCAAGAGGGTTGGTTAAGTAGGATGTCGGCTCCCCGGCCGACTCATGTGGAGGAACTCCGGTGCGACAGCAGAGCGGCGACGCCTCCGTCCTCCGCAGGCTCAATTCCGCCGCCATCCTGCGCCAGTTGCGTGCGGCGCGGGTGGCGACGCTGCAGGAGCTGGCCAGGGGCGCCCGGGTGTCCAGGCCGACGGCCGAGGTCATCGTCGAGGACCTGATCGCCGCGGGCTGGGCGGAGGAGTGCGGCGAGGAGTCCGGTGAGCGCCAGCGGGGCCGCCCGGCCAGGCGGTTCAGGTTCCGGGCCGCGTCCGGCCACGTGGCGGGCGTGGGCATCGGCGCGTCGCTGCTGCGCGCCATGGTGTCCGATCTGGGCGGGTCCGTCGTGGCGTCGCGCCGGGTGCCCAACCACGTGGCGATGTCCGCCCGCGAGCGGCTCGACGCCGTCGCGGAGCTGGTCCACGCCGTCTGCGCCGGGGCGGGGCTGCCCGTGGCTGAGCTGGCCGCGGTGGGCGTCGGCACGACCGGCGTGGTCGACGCCGCCGGGCGGGTGACCAAGAGCGTGGTGCTGCCCGGCTGGAGCGACGTCGACCTGCAGGGCGAGCTGGGCCGCCGGCTGCCCGCGCCGGTGCTGGTGGAGAACGACATGCGGCTGGCGGTGCTCGCCGAGCACTGGCGCGGGGAGGCGCGGGGCCGTAGCGACGTGGTCTACCTGTTCGCCGGCGACCGGCTCGGCCTGGGGCTGCTGATCGGGGGCCGGACGCACCGGGGCGCGCACGCCGCCTCCGGCGAGATCGGGCGTCAGTCGGGCGACCACTGGCGGGCGTTCCGGCATCTGGCCGACTACGCGATGGCCGTCGAGCCGGGCGAGCTGCGCACCCACCGGCAGGCCGCCGAGTTCGCCGTGGCCAGGGCGGAGGAGGGCGACGAGCGCGCGAGAGCCGCCGTCAGGGCCTTCGCCGTCCACCTGGCGGAGGGCCTGCTCACGCTCGTCAACCCGCTCGACCCGGAGCTGGTGGTGATCGGCGGCAGCCTGGCGAGGGCCGGCGCGCTGCTGGTCGAGCCGATCCAGGACTACTTCGACGACCGGTGCCTCTACCCGCCCGAGGTGGCCGCCTCCGGCCTGGGCGGCGAGTGCGTGACGCTGGGCGCCGTCAGGATGGCGCTCGACCACGCGGACCAGGTGCTCTTTTCGTAAAAAGGTTGGATAATCCTTCCCGGCCGGCTCGTCGTCCCAGAGGAAGGGCACCCGTGAAGGACCTGCGTTTCGGAGTCGTCGGCCTCGGCCTGCGCGTCAACCTGGCGGAGGCCGCCCACCGGCCGGGCCGGGGTTCGGTGGTGGCCGCGGTCTGCGACACGGACCCGGAGACCCTCAAGAGGGAGGCCGCCCGCTTCGGCGACCCGGTGACCAGTCCCGACCACCGGGACCTGCTCGGCCGCGACGACCTCGACGCGATCATCGTGCTGACCCCCGACGACACCCACGAGAGCATCGCCGTCGAGTGTCTCCAGGCGGGCAAGCCGCTCTACCTGGAGAAGCCGCTGGCCATCACCGTCGAGGGCTGCGACGCCGTCCTGCGCGCCGCCCGCGACACCGGCACCCGGCTGTACGTCGGCCACAACATGCGCCACATGGGCGTCGTCAGGCTGATGCGCGACATCATCCGCCGGGGCGACATCGGCGAGCCGAAGACGGTGTGGGTGCGCCACTTCGTCGGCTACGGCGGCGACTACTACTTCAAGGACTGGCACGCCGACCGCACCCGCACCACCGGGCTCCTGCTGCAGAAGGCCGCCCACGACCTGGACGTCGTCCACTGGCTCGCGGGCGGCTACACGACCCGGGTCAACGCCTTCGGCGACCTCATGGTGTACGGCGGGCTGCCGCGCAGGGAGCCCGGCACGCCCCGCCCCGACGGCTGGCCGCGTGACCACACCTGGCCGCCCACCGCCCACCGGGACCTCCACCACGTGGTGGACGTCGAGGACGTCTCGGTCATGAACATGGTGCTCGACAACGGCGTCATCGCCGCCTACCAGCAGTGTCACTTCACGCCCGACTACGTGCGCAACTACACGGTCATCGGCACAGAGGGCCGCCTGGAGAACTTCGGCGACGGGCCGGGCGCCACCGTCAAGGTCTGGAACACCGGCCCCACCGGCTACCGGCCCGACGCCGACATCACGTACCGGGTGCCCGACGCCACCGGCTCCCACGGCGGCGCCGACACGCGCATCATCGAGGAGTTCGCCCGCTTCGCCAGGGAGGGCGGGCCGGTCGACACCTCTCCGGTGGCGGCCCGCATGAGCGTCGCGGCCGGCTACATGGCCACCCGGTCGCTCCGCGACGGGGGCGCCCCCTACGACGTCCCGCCCCTGGATCCGTCACTCGTGGCGTACTTCGCCGACGACCGGCGCTGACCGCCCGCCGCGGGCGCGGCGGGCGGTCAGCCGGAAGGGTCAGCGCTCGGCTTCGTCGCGCTGCTTGTCGAGGTCGGGGAACGGGGACGGCTGCCGGGCGCCCTCCATGAGCTGCCGGGGGCCGGTCGGCCGCTCGGCGCTCCGGGCGTCGGCGACCGCCTCCGCCGCGGCCTTCTCGGCGTTGGCGATCTCGGCGTCCATCTCCGACGGCTTCGGGACCTCGCGGGTGGCCGCCGAGGGCGGGAGCGACTCGGTGAAGGCCTTGGAGACGCCCTGCAGGGCCGAGGTGACCTCGCTGGGGATCACCCAGAACGTGTTGCCCTCGCCCTGGGCGAGCTGCGGCAGCACCTGGAGGTACTGGTAGGCGAGCAGCTTCGGGTCGGGGTCGTTGCGGTGGACCGCCTGGAACACCTGGTCGATGGCCCTCGACTGACCCTCGGCCTCCAGGATGGCGGCGGAGCGGGTGCCCTCGGCGCGCAGGATGCGGCTCTGCTTCTCGCCTTCGGCGGTGAGGATCTGCGACTGGCGCTGGCCCTCGGCGGTGAGGATCGCCGCGCGCTTGTCACGCTCGGCCCGCATCTGCTTCTCCATCGCGTCCTTGATGGTCTTGGGCGGGTCGATCGCCTTGATCTCCACCCGGTTGACCCTGATGCCCCACTTGCCGGTGGCCTCGTCGAGGACGCCGCGCAGCTGGCTGTTGATGGTGTCACGGGAGGTGAGCGTGCTCTCCAGGTCCATCGAGCCGACGACGTTACGCAAGGTGGTCACCGTGAGCTGCTCGACCGCCTGGATGTAGTTGGCGATCTCGTAAGCGGCCGCGCGCGGGTCGGTGACCTGGAAGTAGAGCACGGTGTCGATCTCGACGACCAGGTTGTCCTCGGTGATGACCGGCTGCGGGCGGAACGAGACGACCTGCTCACGCAGGTCGATCACCGGGTAGACGCGGTCGATGTACGGGATGACGAAGTTGAGGCCCGGCTTGAGCGTACGGCTGTAGCGGCCGAGCCGCTCGACGTTGCGCGCTCTGGCCTGGGGCACGATGCGCACCGCTTTCAGCACGGTGAACACCGCGAACAGGATGACGAACAGCCCTACCAGCAGCAGCGGATCCATATCTCACTCCCGGGGATATACGAGGGCGGTGGCGCCGTCGATTTCGATGACGTCGACAGTGGCACCGGTCGGGATCACGAGTGTCTCGTCATACGCCCGCGCTGACCACTCCTCACCGGCCAGGCGGATCCGGCCGTCGTGACCCGTCACCTCCGCGAGAACGTACGCGGGCTTGCCGACGAGCGCCTCCACGCCGAACCTGGTCAGCTGCGGCTGGCGGATGTTGTGACGCTTGACGAGGGGCCGGATCACGACCAGCCCGGCCGTCGACGTCAGGGCGAAGACGAGGAACTGCAGCGGAACCGGCAGGCCGACGGCCGCGGCTCCGGCGGTCAACAGGGAGGCGACACCGAGGAGGCCGAGCGCGGCGGTGAGCGTGAAGATCTCGGCAAGACCGAGGACGACTGCGAGAATTACCCAGATGATCCATTCATCCATACTCCGGCCCTCCTATAGGAATAACGGGACCGTCGGCGCCATCGTTCCCTCTCACCACCGTAATCCGGGATTTCCGCTTACGGCAGAGGCCCGGGTGCGAGAAGAGCGCTGCCGGCGCGCCATTTCTCCCAGGAGAGCTGCCAGAACCCCCATCCGTTGTCCCATTCGAGCTCGCGGTCGGTGCCCGTGATCACGACGGGGTCGCCGCGCAGGGAGTGGGAGTAGAACCAGGCTGCCTGGTCGGGGCGGGCGTTGACGCAGCCGTGGCTGACGTTGCGGCGGCCCTGGGCCCACACGTTGTCCTTGGCGTGCACGTACTCGCCGCTGTCGGAGATGCGGACGGCGTGGTCGATCATCACGTCGTAGTAGCCGGGGTCGCCCTCGTCGCGGCCGGGGGAGATCATGCGGACCGGGTGGCCCTTGTCCATGGTCAGGTGGACGCCGCTGGTCGTGGTGTATTCGCGGGTGGTGGCCATGCCGGCGCTGATCGCCATGTGGCGCACGGCGCGGCCGTCGCGGCGGACGACCATGCGGTGGGTCCGGGCGTCGATCTCGGTGGCCTGGTGGCGGCCCACGGTGAAGGCGAACGTCCGGTCGGCGGTGCCGTGGAGGCCGGGGGCTGCCCGGACGCCGGCCAGGTGGGCGGTGACCGTGACGGTCTGCCCGGCAGACCAGAACCGCCGGGTGCGGTAGACCGCCCGGGTGTCGCCGATCCACCGCCAGGCGCCCTCGACCGGCCGGCCGGCCGTGACCTCCAGAGCCCGCTCCACCGCGGCCTTGTCGCGTACGGGGGAGCCGAAGTCGAGGATGACCGGCATGCCGACGCCCACGGTCTCGCCGGGGAGCGGCGCGGTGGCGGTCAGCTGGAGAGCGCGTCCGGCGGGGCGGGTGCGGAAGCGGCCGGCGGCGACGGTGCGGCCCGCCGCCGTCACGATGACCGAGTATTCGGCGCCGGGCTTCAGCGTCCAGCGGGAGCGCCAGGTGGTGCCCGCCGCGTCGAGGTCGCCGCGTACCGGGACACCGCCGGAGTGGGCGACGACCCGCTGGAGCGGGCCGCCCTGGGCGCGCACCACGAGCCCCTGGTCGGGACGGGCGCGCGCGGCGCCGAGCGGCGGGGAGACCTGCACCACGGTCGGGGGCGGAGGCTCCGCCCGCACGGCTCCGCAGCCCCCCGCGAGGACGAGGAAGGCGGCCAGGCGGATCGTCGCGGCACGCCGCAGCATGTCACTCCTGATGTTCCTGGGGAAGGGTTCCCAAGATTAGCGAGGAGTCACGAAACAAGCACGCCGAGTCACTTAACCGACTTTTCCGTAGACCTCCCCGAGGCTGACGTCACCCGCCGTCGCGCGGATCGTCACCGCGTCCCCGTCCTGCAGGAACGTCCTGGTCTCGCCGCTGCGCAGCTTGACGGGGTCGGTCCCGTTCCAGGTGAGCTCGATGAGCGAGCCGCGCTCCTCGCGCGCCTCCCCGGAGACGGTGCCGCTCGCGAACAGATCGCCGGTGCGCAGCGAGGCGCCGTTCACGGTGAGGTGGGCGAGCATCTGGTCCGGCGTCCAGTACATGTCCCGGTACGGCGGACGGGAGATCACCTCACCGTTGAGCTCGACCTCCAGCGTGATGTCGAGCCCCCAGTCGTCCTTCCTGCGCAGGTAGTCGATCGGCTCCGGGTCCTGCGTCCGCCCCGGCACCCTGGGCAGCGCCTCCAGCGGCGTCACCCAGGGCGAGATCGAGGTCGCGAACGACTTGCCCAGGAACGGCCCGAGCGGCACGTACTCGAACGCCTGGATGTCGCGCGCACTCCAGTCGTTGACCAGCGTCACCCCGAACACATGGTCCTCGAAGGCCCCGGCCGGTGAGCCCAGCTCGGACGGCACGCCCACCACGAACCCCAGCTCGGCCTCGACGTCGAGCTTGGCCGTCGGCCCGTACACCCCCGCCCGGAGCTGCCCGTGGGGGCGCCGGACCGGCGTGCCGGACGGCACGACCGTGCCGGCCCTGCCGTGGTAGCCGACCGGCAGGTGGCGCCAGTTCGGCTTGAGCGGCTCGGCGTCGGGCCGGAAGATCCGCCCGACGTTGCTCGCGTGCTCCAGCGAGCAGTAGAAGTCGACGTAGTCGGCCACCTCAAACGGCATGTGCAGCCGCACCTGCTCCAGCGGGACCAGGTGCGGCTCGGTCACCGCGAGGTCGCCGGACAGCTTGTTCCTGATCAGGCGGCGCGTGTCGTGCCAGGCCGAGCGGCCGCGCGCCATGAACGGGTTGAGCGAGGGGGCGGCGAACACCTCGTCGTGCAGCGCCGCTGCCAGGTCGAGCACCCGGTCGCCGTAACGGACGCCGACCCGGGGCGCCTCCCCCTGCCGGGAGAAGACCCCGTAGGGCAGGTTGTCCAGTCCCCAGCTCACTCGTCCTCCTCGATCAGGCCCAGCGCCTTCAGGTCGTCCATCGGCGTGGTCGTGCTGCAGGAGCCGTAGCTGACCAGGAGCTGCCTGGCCCGCTTCGCCGTCTCCTCAGAGATGGCCCGCGCGATGCGCGTGAGCTGGCCCACGTCGGTGATGCGCAGGGTGGGTGCCGGGTCGCGGCCCTCGACGGCCTCGCACACGGCCACCAGCAGGTTGAGGAAGCCGTGCCGGTCGACGCTCAGCGTCGGGTCGAAGTGGCGCACGGCGTGGTGCAGCCCGGCCGTGGCCTTGAACGGGATGTCGGCGGCCACGCAGAACCTGATGAAGGAGGCGAGGTGCTCCACCGGCGGGAACGCCTCGGCCCGGGCGCCGCCGCAGCGGACCTTCAGGCCCACGCCCTCGGGCACGTCGGGGACGAACTTCCCCGGCGGCACCTCGACGAACAGCCGCACCCCGCCGGGGAGCGCGCGGAGCAGCTCGCGGGCCAGCTCCTCCACCCCACGCTCGGGCGGCAGCTCGGCCTCCGCGATGTCGACGGGCAGGCCGGTCAGGTCCGGCAGCTCCGGGGTGTCGAGGATCAGCCCGACCCACCGCGGCCGGAACTGCTCGGCGCGCAGCCGGCCGAGCCTGCTGGCCGGGCAGAGGAAGCGGTGGGTCAGCACCCGGCTGCCCCGCTCCTGGTTGCGCCGGTGGCGGTCCAGCGCGTCGGACATGTGCAGTGACGTCGGCGGGAACAGTCCCGCGTCGTCGATCAGAGCGGTGTAGAGCGTCATCGTGACCAAGTCCAGGCGTATCCGGGGTCCTCGCAGGCGAGCGCGCCCTGTCCGAGGTCGAGCGGGCGGAAGGTGTCGACCATCACCGCCTTCTCACTGGTGGTGGTGACGCCCTTGGCGACGGCGTCGATCACCGCCTCGACCGCGCCGGGCTGCGGCCCGTGCGTGAAGCCGGCCGGGTGCAGCGAGATCGAGCCCACGTCGATGCCCGACCCCTTCCGCGCCGAGTAGTCGCCGCCTACGTAGAACATGAACTCGTCGGAGTCGACGTTGTGGTGGTTGTACGGGATCGGCACCGACTCCGGGTGGAAGTCGAGCGGCCGCGGGCAGAACGAGCAGATCACGAAGCCTGGCCCCTCGAACGTCTGGTGGACGGGCGGGGGCGCGTGCGTCCTCTTCACGATCGGCTCGAAGTCGTCGATGTTGAACGCGTACGGATAGAGGTAGCCGTCCCAGCCGACCACGTCGAACGGGTGGTGGCGGTAGACCAGCCGGGTCAGCCCGCCCCTGGTGCGCACCAGCACCGGCACCTCCTCGCCCTCGGCGAGCAGCGGCTCGGCGGGCGCCCGCAGGTCGCGCTCGCAGTAGGGGGCGTGCTCCAGGAACTGCCCGTACTGCGACAGGTAGCGCTTGGGCGGCCTGATGTGCCCGGACGCCTCGACGGCCAGCACGCTGACCCGCCCCGCCGGCACCCAGCGGTGGATGGTGCCCGTCGGGATGACCACGTAGTCGCCGGTGCCGGCCTCGATCACGCCGTACGTGGACTCGAAGCGGGCCGTGCCCTCCTGGACGTACACGCACTCGTCGCCCATCGAGTTGCGGTAGAGCTCGCTGGGCCGGTCGCTGGTGGCGTACGACAACCGGACGTCGCCGTTGCCCGCCAGCAGGATCCGCCCGGACACCAGGTCGCCCGCGCTGGAGAGCTGCGTGGTGCGGAAGTGGCGCGGCGACAGCGGCAGGTTGGGCTCCAGGCGCGTGTCGGCCGTGGGGGCGACGGCCTCGGCCTTGACGATCGCGGTCGGCAGGTGGCGGTGGTACAGCAGCGACGAGTCGGACGAGAACCCCTCCTCGCCCATCAGCTCCTCGGCGTACAGACCGCCGTCGGGCCGCCTGAACTGCACATGGCGCTTGCGGGGCACCTCGCCCACGGCGCGGTAGTACGGCATCCGCCCCTCCCGTGTCGTCCGATTATCGGACGTATGTGTCCTCTATGCGTGATAACCGTCCGTCATCCCCGGACGGATGTCAACCGTCACCCCAGGGCGGCGGCAAGCTCGGCGGCGGCCTCGACGACGCGAGGTCCGGTGGACTCCGCGAGCGGCCCGAACGTGACCACCCCGACCGAGGCCTCCAACCAGGGCAGCCCCAGAACGGGCGCCGCCACCCCCCGGGCTCCCTCCTCCAACTGCCCCTCGGTCACCAGATATGCGGACCCGCCCTCGCGACCTGCCAGGATCGCCCGCCCGGCCGCGCCTTTCGCCAGCGGATGGCGGGCGCCCTCCCGGTAGGCCACGTGCATGTCCGTCCACGACGGCTCGACCACCGCCACGGCCAGCGCGTCGTCGCCCTCGGCCACGGTGAGGTGCGCGGTCGCGCCCACCTGCTCGGCCAGCCGCCGCAGCGTCGGCAGGGCCGCCGCGCGCAGCAGCGGCTGCACGGCCCGCGCCAGCGCGAGCAGCTCGAACCCCAGATGCACCCGGCCCTCGTCGTCGCGGCGCACGAACCCCTCGTTGAGCAGGGTCGTCAGCAGCCGGTACACCACCGGGCGGCTGAGCGACAGCTCCGCGCTCAGTTCGGTCGGGGTCCGCCCGCCCTTCCCGTCGGAAAGCAGCCTGAGCAGGCGGAGCCCGCGTTCGAGCGTCTGAGCGGATTCAGCGGCCATGAAGCGATTATCCAGCCACGGTCATGGGGGAGCGGTGACTGTATGCGGTGAAAAGGGTACGTAGGGGAACAGAACACCGGGGGGTAAGGATGCGGCAAACGTGGATACTCCTGGTTGCCGGGCTGGCCATGTGCGCTTTCCTCCCCGCGCTTCCTTCCGTGGGATCACGGGCGCTCTACGCCACCAGGGCCGCGCCCGCGGCGACCCCGTTCGACCGGCTGGTGGAGGACACCTTCTACCTGACCGTGGGCATCGAGGTCGAGCAGCGCCTGATGCCCGTGGAGAAGGGGGCGCGCATCCGTCCGGGCCCGCGCCTCGCGCCGGGGATCGGGGTGGACGCGACCGGCCGCGTGTACGGCAGGCCCGAGCGGGCCGGCACGTACGCGGCCCAGGTCCAGATCTGCCGCGATCAGGCGTGCGACGAGGAGCGGGTCACGTTCGTCGTGCTGCGCAACGTGCCGTGGGCGCCGGGCGCTCTCACCTTCCCCGGCAGGGCCGGGCAGCGACTGGACGGGAACATCCAGATCAGGGGCGGGCCCACGGGGGTGCCGCCGACGTTCACCGTGACCCGCCAGGGCGCGCTGCCCCCGGGCGTCACCATCGGCCCGGACGGGCACGTCGGCGGCGTGCCCGTGGAGTCCGGGGTGTCCAGGGTGCCGGTGCGCATCTGCCTGGCGGGCAACTGCGCGGGCGTGGTGGTGACGTTGATCGTCATCTGACCCCTTGATCCCGAGGAGGTCTCCGGGTCACCGTGGTCCCATGAAATCGGTCATCGTGGTCGGATCGGGTATTTGGGGTTCATCGCTGGCGTTGCGGCTCGCCGAAACCGGATGGCGGGTGACGCTGGTCGAGCAGCACCAGGCGGGACATGTACGACAGGCCAGCGCGGGCGAGACCCGGCTGATGCGCTGCTCGCACGGCGGCGAGGAGTGGTACGCGCGCATGGCGTGGCGGGCGCGCGACGGCTGGCGGCGGCTCGGCGAGCGCGCCGGGGAGGAGTTGTACGCGGAAGCAGGCATGCTCTGGTTCGCCCGGACGCCGGACGGGTGGGAGCACACCAGCGCCCAGGTCCTGAAAAATCTAGGTATACCGTGCGAGGTCCTCGACCCGGCCGACGGCGCCCGCTTCTTCCCCGACTACAGCCCCGCCGGCCTCAGCCACCTGCTGTGGGAGCCGCACGCCGGCGTCATCAGGGCACGCCGCGCCACCCAGGTGACCGCCAGGCTGGCCGAGTCCGCCGGCGCCCGGATCGTCCGGGCCCGCGCGACCCCGGCGCCCGGCGCCGCCGTCGGGGCCGGGGGCGAGGTGCTGACCGCCGACCGGGTGGTGTGGGCGTGCGGCGCCTGGCTGCCCGAGTTGTTCGAGGTGCCCGTGACCGTGACCAAGCAGGACACGCTGCACTTCGCGGTCCCCGCCGCGTGGACCACGCCCGGCACGCCCGCCTGGGTGGACCACGCAGCCGCCGCTTACGGCCACGGTGACGTGGACGGCGTGGGCATGAAGGCCACCTCCGACGTCGAAGGCCGCCCGTACGAGCCCGAGCACGGCGAGCGCGCCGTGGACGAGGCCAGCGTCGCGCGCGCCCGGTCCTACCTGGCGCGGCGGTTCCCGTCGCTGGCCTCGGCGCCGGTGCTGTTCAGCCAGGTCTGCCAGTACGCGCTCACTCCCGACGCCGAGTGGATCATCGCGGAGACCGAGCCCGGCGTGTGGCTGCTCGGCGGCGACTCCGGCCACGGCTTCAAACACGCCCCGGCGCTGGCCGAGTACGTGGCGGGGATCCTCGACGGCGAGTACGGGCCGGAGCCGAGGTTCGGGCTGCACGAGCGGGCCCCGGCACGCGGGCTGCGGACCAGCGGGCGGGCCTCAGCTTGAGACGGCCTCCAGGCGGGCCGGGGCGCGGAGGTTGCGCACGCCGGGGGAGAGCAGCGCCGCGCAGGTGGACAGCACCACCAGGCCGCCGCACGCCAGCAGCGCGTTCTGCACGCCCATCAGCGCCGCCGCCGGCGCCGCCAGCATGAGCCCGATCGGGCCGAACATCAGCGAGCCGAGCGCGTCGTACGAGCTCACCCGCGACAGCGACTCCGGCGGGACCTCCCGCTGCATGGTCGTCATCCACAGCACGCCGAACACGTCGAAACAGACGCCCAGCACGAACGCGCCCAATACCGTCACCCACAGCGGCGAACCCGTCCCCAGCAGGAAGTACGGCAGCGCCGCCGGCAGGCAGAGCAGCGCGCCGACCAGGATCGGCCGGCGCGGCCGCACCCGCAGCGACACCACCACGCCCGCGATCGTGCCGATCGCCTCGCCGGCCAGGAACGCCGACCACGCCGCCGGGCCGCCCAGGCTCTCCTTGGCCAGCAGCGGCCCGAGCACCCCGTGACCGGCCTGGATCGCCATCACCAGGATCGAGAACTGGGCGACCACCACCCAGATCCACTGCCGGGAGCTGAACTCGCGCCAGCCCTCGCGCAGGTCCTTCAGCACCGAATGCCGCTCCCTGCGCTCGCGCACCAGAGGAGTGGGCCGCACCAGCGAGATCAGCACCCCCGCGGTGGCGAACAGGGCGCCGCTGACCGCCAGCGCCCACCCGCCCCCGACGAGCACCACCGTGGCGCCGCCGAGCACCGCGCCGCCCATCCTGGCGACGTTCGCGCCCAGGCCGAGCAGCGCGTTGCCGGCCTGCAGCCGCTCGGCCGGCACCACCTCGGGGATGATCCCGGTCAGCGCGGGATAGAGCGCGGCGACGGCTATCCCGCTGAAGGCGGCCGCGGCGACCAGGCCGACCAGGGGGGTCCAGCCGGACAGCAGCATCGCGCCCAGGGTGAAGAAGGCCAAGGCGTTCGCCCACTCGCCGAACTGCATCACCCGCTGCCGCGGGAACCGGTCGGCCAGCACCCCGGCGAACAGCATGAACAGCACCATCGGCAGCGCCTCCGCGGTCAGCACCACCGACAGCGTCGTGGCGGTGGCGCCGGGCAGGTCGAGGATGCCGAAAGCGAGGGCCACCGGGGCGAACGCGGCGCCGAGCATCGAGATGGTACGGGCCGCGAAGAGCAGGGCGAAGCGCCTGTCCCGGAAGAGCCCGAGATCGCCGAGGATTTCACGCACGCTCAAGTGTGACGGGTACGAAGTGATGCTGTCGTCCCATTTTCCACACGCCCGGACACAGGCGGTAGAGATCGACCGTTGATACCGATATCGTGCGAGATGCCAGCCGATCACTCCCCGGAAGTCAAGGTGCCATGCGACTGCGGCAGCTCTTCGTCATCGGTCTCGCGCTCTCCCTCCTCGGCATCGGCGTCCCGGCGTGGTCGCAGGACGATCCGCGCAGCTGCAACGACCTCATGGCGGAGGACACCCCCGCGTACGTCGTCTGCCGCTGGATGGCCACCCCCGAGGAAGCCGCCGAGATCGCCCGCTTCTGGCTTGACAACGACGGTCAGAACATGCGCGACACCGGCCCGATGGACCCGATCGTCATCGACTGCACCGAGAGCGACTGCCCCACCGACTCGGAAGGCGACGGTCAGTCGCACGACGTCGGCAGCCCCGACGTCGAGGGCGCCGAGGACGGCGGGCAGCCCGAGTGCCCGACCGCCGAGCCCTGCTTCGTCGACCCCGACGAGGTCACCGGCGCCGCCGTGAAGAAGGCCGCCGAGACCCCCGCCGGCCAGGCCGTCAAGACCTCCGCCACGAGCGGCATGCGCGTCTGGATCGACGCCGAGCTGGCCGACGACCACCAGGCCGGCAACCTCGCCGAGGCCGCCAAGAAGATCGCCGCCCTGGCCGCCCAGCCCGGCGTCGCGGGCATCCGCTTCAGCTCCGGCCTCGGCTACGACCGGACGTTCGCCACCGCCGACGAGCTGGACACGTTCGTCGCCTCGGCCTCCGCCGCGCTCCGCAAGCTCGCCCCCGGCAAGAAGCTCGCCGTCCACACCGCGGTGCCCGTCTTCGGCTGCGGCGCCGTCGCCGAGTGCGCCGAGGCCCTCGCCAAGAAGCACCCGCTGCTCGACCCCGACCGCATCGGCGCCTGGCTCGCCAAGGGCCTCGTCGACCAGCTCTCCCTCGACGGCGGCCACCTCGCCACCGAGTACGCCACGTGGCGGATCGACGCCGCCACCGCCCAGCGCAACCAGTGGATCCAGGTCCGCGCCCGAGCCTGGGACGCCTACGCGCACATCGCCGCCGAGGACACCGGCTTCGCCGCCCCCGGCGGCTCCCGGCTGACCACCGAGCAGGCCACCCAGACCATCACCGACCGCATCGCCGCCCCGCTCCAGGACGCCGCCGCCGGCACCATCACCCTCTGGACCCGCTGGCAGGACGCCCAGGGCCAGGTCAGCCGCGTGTACGGAGAGAAGTGGGCCGCCAACCCCACCTGGGACCAGCTCAAGAAGCTCACCTCCATCCGCCCCCGCCTCGCCACCCTGTACGACCCGGCGACCCCGGAGGTGGACGTGGCCACAGACCTCCGCAACCTGTCCGAAGTCTTCGGCCAGCTCTACATCCGCACCGCCTGAACAGCGCGGGCTTCCCCCGCCAGGGCGCTCCGCGCCCGAGAGCTCAGGGGCCGGCCCCCTCGCCGGGGGTGTGGGGCCCCCGGGGGTTGGCCGTCTGGACTCTGTGAAGGCACCTGGAATCGATCAAGACCACAGGCGGACCCTTCGCGTCACTGGCTGACATCAAGCCAAGATCCGGGTGGCCTTCTCCAGCCTTTCTTTCGACTTCTGGCTGTACCTGCACTACGGGATGTACGACGTGCCGCAGAGCGGGTGCAACGATCACGTACACCGGTTACTCGCGCAGCGCCCGGCTTTCGCCGGCTTCGGCGGGAAGGACAAGAGGATCACCCGGTCGCGGGCAGAGGACCTGCTGCCCCGCGTGGAAAAGGCTTATGCCAACGCGCGGAATCTGGGCATGCGCTGCGCATCCGGCGCGTGCGCTCATCCGGGCGGGCCGAACCCGGCTGTGATCTCCTCGATCAGGACCCGTCCAGCGGCATGTGGCGGCTTCTCGACAGTCTGGGAGTCTCGGCCCGTTTCGCCCGCGACGAGCCTACGGCTTCAGGAAGGCGCCGAACTCGTCCAGGTCGATGAGGCCGTCGCCGTCCTGGTCCAGGCGTCGCACGCCTGCCTGGGCGGCTTCCAGGGTCACCGGCTGGCCGAGGATCTCCATCAGGCGGACGAGCTCCTCGGCCGAGATGCGGCCGTCCTTGTCCGTGTCGATGAGGTCGAAGGTGATCGCGTGGTCGCTCATGATGGGCATCCTCCGGGAGATCCGTTTCGGGTCAGACTTTAGTGGCGGTTTGTCGTAGTGCGTGGATGAATGCCGCTAACCGGCAGTCGACGTCTGCGGATGCCCGGCAGAGGCGCGGTCATGCCTGCCGATCCCCGATCTCCCAGACTCGTTCTTTGCCGGGATTTGGGGGTAGCCCGACCCGCATGCGTATGACGTACACGAGCGACCTCTGGTGGAAGAACGCCGTCGTCTACTGCCTCGACGTGGAGACCTTCAAGGACGGGGACGGCGACGGGGTCGGCGACTTCCGCGGGCTCACCCAGGAGATCGATTATCTGGCCGACCTCGGGGTCACCTGCCTGTGGCTGATGCCGTTCTACCCCACGGCCAACCGGGACGACGGGTACGACGTCACCGACTTCTACAGTGTCGACCCGAGGCTCGGCACGCTCGGCGACTTCGTGGAGTTCATGCGCACCGCGCACGACCGGGGCATGCGGGTCATCGCCGACCTGGTCGTGAACCACACCTCCGACCGGCACCCGTGGTTCCTGGAGGCGCGCAAGGGCAAGGACGCGCCGATGCGCGACTGGTTCGTCTGGAAGGACGAGCCGGGACCGGAGCCGGAGCAGGTGGTCTTCCCCGACCAGGAGAACAGCGTCTGGGAGCGCGACGACCGCTCCGGCCAGTACTACCTGCACAGCTTCTACAAGCACCAGCCGGATCTGAACATGGGCAACCCGGAGGTGCGTGACGAGATCTCCCGCATCCTCGGGTTCTGGATGGAGCTGGGGCTGGCCGGGTTCCGGGTGGACGCGGTGCCGTTCCTGATCGAGAACGTCTCGCCGCGGCTGGGGGAGCCGCACGAGGTCCTGTCCGGCCTGCGCGCGTTCATGACCCGCCGCAAGGGCAACTCGGTGCTGCTCGGCGAGGTGAACCTGCCGTACAAGGAACTGGTCAGCTACTTCGGCGACGGGCTGGGCGACGAGCTCACCATGTGCTTCGACTTCACCGTCATGCAGCGGGCCTGGCTGTCGCTGGCCCGCCAGGAGGCGGCGCCGCTCATCGCCGCGCTGCGCGAACGGCCGGACGCGCCGAAGGACGCCCAGTGGGCGACGTTCCTGCGCAACCACGACGAGCTGACGCTGGACCAGCTCAGCGACGAGGAGCGGCAGGAGGTGTTCCGGGCGTTCGGGCCCGAGGAGCGCATGCAGATCTTCGGCCGCGGCCTGCGCCGGCGGATGCCGGGCATGTTCGACGGCGACCTGCGCCGGATGAAGCTGGCCTACAGCCTGATGTTCTCGCTGCCCGGCACGCCGGTGATCTTCTACGGGGAGGAGATCGGGCTGGGCGAGAACCTGGACGTCGAGGGCCGGATGGCGGTGCGCACCCCCATGCAGTGGTCGAAGGACGGCGGCTTCAGCCCGGCCGAGCCGGTGCGGCCGATGCCCGGCGGGCGGTTCGGGCCCGAGCACGTCAACGTCGAGGACCAGAAGCGCGACACCGATTCGCTGCTGCGCTGGTTCCAGCTGCTCATCGAACGCTACCGGGAGTGCCCGGAGCTGGCCTGGGGCGAGTACGAACTGCTGGACGCGGGCCATCCCGCCGTCCACGCGCACCGCAGCGACGCCGGCGGCGCCACGGTCGTGGCCGTCCACAACCTGGGCGACGAGGCGGTGGAGGCCGAGGTGGAGCTCGACGGGCTGGCCGGCTCCCTGCTGACCGACCTGCTGGTGGACGGCACCGTCGAGGTTCCGGAGTCGGGCCCGGTGCGGCTGCCGCTCGATCCGTACGGGACGCGCTGGCTGCGTGTGTCGGCCCGCGAGAGGCCCGTCGAGGACGTCTCCGTCAAGGCCCGCTGACTTGAAACCGGGCGATCCGATCATCAGGGGTGCGGTGGGGTGGTGGCGGGCCAGGAGCGCATCGCCAGGGCGGCGGTGCGCTCCAGTTCGTCACGGCTCGCGCCGTCGCGGGCCTGGGTGGACATCCCCTGGATGACCGCCGCGTAGTAGGCGGCCAGCGCCGCCGCGTCGGCGGACGGGGGAAGCAGGCCGGCCGTCACGTCGCGCTCGATGCGCTCCCTGATCGCGGCCTTGGCCGCCTCCCGCTTGAGCCTCAGCCCCTCCTCGACCTCCGACGACTCCGGCCCGCAGTTCACCGCGGCCGAGATGATCATGCAGCCGTGCGGGTGGCCGGGGTCGGTGTACTCGTCCGCGGCCTCGTACAGGATGCGCTCGATGGCCTTGCGGGCCGTGGGCTCCTCGGCGAGCGCACGGGCGGTGAAGGCGCCGTAGCTCTCCTGGTAGCGCCGGAGCGCCTCCTCGAACAGCCGCCGCTTGTCGCCGAAGGCCGCGTACAGGCTGGGCGGCCGGATGTCCATCACCGCGGTCAGCTCGGCGATGGAGGTCGCCTCGTAGCCGTGGCGCCAGAACGCGCGCAGCGCCCGGTCGAGTGCTTCGTCGCGGTCGAAGGCTCGCTGTCTCGCCATGGGACCCATTCTATAGCGATTGCTATGTTATTTTTCCTGTAGCGATCACTAAAGAAAGGGAAGTTCATCATGAGGACCGCTCTGGTGACAGGCGCGAGCAGGGGGATCGGCCGCGCGGCGGCGCTGCGGCTGGCCCGCGACGGGTTCCGTGTCGGGGTGCACTACGGGGTGAACGAGGCCGCGGCCGAGGACGTCGTCCGGCTGATCGAGACAGGCGGCGGCAGCGCGTTCGCGCTCCGGGCCGACCTGGGCGACACGGCCGAGGTGGAGTCCCTGGCCGCCCAGCTCCGGCAAGAGACCGACCGGCTGGACGTGCTGGTGAACAACGCGGCCATCGGTACGTCCGTACCGATGGAGCAGGAGACGGTGGAGGCGTTCGACCGGATCTTCGCGGTGAACGTGCGAGGGCTGTTCTTCCTCACCAAGCGCCTGCTGCCGCTCATCCCGGACGGCGGCCGGATCGTCAACGTCACCTCGGGCGTGACGCGCATCGCCTTCCCTCAGGCGATCGCGTACGCCATGACCAAGGGCGCGGTGCAGACGTTCACGCTCGCGCTGGCCAAGGAGGTCGGCCCGCGTGGGATCACGGTCAACAACGTCGCCCCCGGCATCATCGACACCGACGTGAACGCGGGCTGGTTGCATACCCCCGAAGGAGAGGCTTATGCGACGAGCGTGCACGCGGTCAACCGGATCGGCCACGTCGACGAGATCGCCGACGTGATCGCCTTCGCCGCCTCCCCCGGGGCGAGCTTCATGACCGGCAGTACCCTCGACGCCACCGGCGGCGGCAACCTGTAGGTCAAAGGTAGGAGGGGCCGGTGACGCGGTGCCGGAACGTCCACCACACCCAGGCCTGGGCCGCCACCATCAGCGGCATCATGGCCAGGACGGCCGGCCCGAGCACCGCCCCCGACGTGCCGGGCTCCAGCGGCAGCCGGAGCCCGGCCAGCACCCCCACCACCATCAGGGCCGCCGCCGTCAGCGCGTAGGTGCGGCCCTCGCCGGCGCCGCCCGACAGCACCCCCGCGCGCCGCCGCAGCTCGCCGCGGAGCCGGAGCGCGGCGAACGCCAGCCCGTGCGTGCCGAACAGCGCGGCCAGCGCCGCCACCGGCAGCAGCGCGAGCGGCCCGGTCATGCCGAGCAGCACGTGGCCGAGCAGCCCGCCCAGGCTCAGCGCCAGCCCCCAGCTGCCGGCCACGATCGCGCCGTCCCACCAGCCCTGCCAGAGCCGGCCGTCGAGCCGCCCGCGCAGCCACAGCCCGGTGTCCCTGACCACCCAGGACAGCAGCAGCGCCACGATCAGCGGATAGTTGCCGCTCAGCAGCTCGCCCTCCAGCTCGGGGAAGAGCCCGGCCAGCACGCCGGCGGTGACGACCAGCCACACCTCGTTGCCGAGGAAGAACGGGGCGATGGCGGCGATCGCCTCGCGCCGCTCGCCGGGCGTGCGGCCCAGGTACGGCAGCGCCATGCCGACGCCGATGTCGGCCCCGGCCAGCACCAGGTAGCCGAGCGCGAAGAACGCCAGAATGAAGATCTCCATATTCGCTCCTCAGAACGCCGGGACGGGCTCGGGCTTCTCGGCGGGCCGCGCGCCGAGGCCGACGGCGGCGGGCCCGCGCCGCGCGGTCCTGGCCAGCAGCCAGGAGTTGATCACGGTCAGCGCGGCGAACACCGCGGTGAACGCGATCAGGGAGAAGCGCATCACCCCGTCGCCCACCGGCGACATCGCGTCCTCCGTGGTCAGCAGCCCGTAGACCGCCCACGGCTGCCGCCCCACCTCCCGGAAGACCCAACCGCCGATCATGGCCCCGAACGGCAGCGGGATCGCCGCGATCAGCACCACGTGCCAGGCGCGGAAGCCGTGCACCACCGGCCGGATCAGCATGAGCACGAAGTTCAGCCCCGAAAGGAAGAACATGATCCCGAACAGGATCAGCATGGTCAGCGCCCCGGCCTGCACCCACTCCACGGGCGGCAGGTAGTCGCCGGGCCCGTGCAGCGCCGTCATCTCCGCCTGGACCGCGGCGGCGCGGTCGGCGTCGCCCGTCCAGGCGGCGATCTTGCCCGGCTGCAGCGTGGCGAACCCGACCCCGCCGAACGCGGCCGTGACCATCGTGGCGGGCAGCGCCACGCCCGCTCCGATCCGCAGCGACTTGCGGAAGAAATCCTGCTCAGGGGTACGCCTGAGCAGGTGGTAGGCGCTCACCCCGGCCATGAAGAAGCCGCCGACCATCATCGCCCCGCCCAGGACGTGCCCGAGCGCCACCATCGCCGCCGGGTTGGCCACCATCGCGCCGAAGTCGGTGATGTGCAGCGTGTGGCCGTCTGACCGGTAGCCGACCGGGTTCTGCAGGAAGCCGTTGGCCACCAGGATCCAGAACGCGGACGCGTACGCGGTGAGCGCGACGATCCAGATCAGCGCCAGGTGCGCCCACCGGTTCAGCTTGTCCCAGCCGAAGATCCACAGGCCGAGGAACGTCGACTCGATGAAGAAGGCGACCATCGTCTCCAGCGCCAGGGCGGAGCCGAACACGTTCCCCGCGAACTCCGCCAGCCCGCTCCACGCCATGCCGAGCTGGAACTCCATGACGAGCCCGGTGACGATGCCCATCGCGTAGTTGATGATGTAGAGCTGGCCCCAGAACCTGGTCATGCCCACGTGGACCGGGCTGCGGCTGATCGTGGCCCGGGTCTGGATGACGGCCACCAGCGTGACCAGGCCGAGCGTCAGCGCGACGAAGAGGAAGTGCGCGCCCGCGGTGAGGGCGAACTGCAGGCGCGCGAGGTCGACGGTGTCCATAGAGGTCAGGCTCGGGCGACGATCACCTCTCGCGCGTCAGCCCGCGGCGTGCACTCACCGTACTCCCGGGGTGTCATCCGCCCCGGGGGCGTACTCCTCAGGAGGTAAGCCAGCCCGGCGTGATGACACCGGCCTCGTAGGCGAGCACCACGAGCTGGGCGCGGTCGCGCACCCTGAGCTTGGTCATGATGCGGCTGACGTGGGTCTTCGCGGTGGCCGGGCTGAGCACCAGCTTGGCCGCGATCTCGTCGTTGGACAGCCCGCCGGCGACCAGCGCCAGCACCTCGCGCTCCCGCTCGGTGAGGGCGTTGAGCTCGGGGCCGGGCTCGGGCCGCTTGACCCGGCCGGCGAACTCGGAGATCAGCCGCCGGGTGACGGACGGCGCGATGAGCGCGTCGCCTCTGGCCACCACGCGGACGGCGTGGATCAGCTCGGCCGGCTCGGTGTCCTTGACCAGGAACCCGCCGGCGCCCGCGCGCAGCGCGCCGTAGACGTAGTCGTCGAGGTCGAACGTGGTCAGAATGATCACCTTGACCGTGTCGAGCCGCGGGTCGCCGGCGATCCGGCGGGTGGCCTCCAGGCCGTCGAGCTCGGGCATCCGGATGTCCATCAGCACCACGTCCGGCCGCAGCTCGCGGGCCAGGGTCACGGCCTCGGCGCCGTTGCCCGCCTCCGCCACCACCTCCAGGTCGTCCTCGTCGCTGAGGATGGACCGGAACCCGGCTCGTACCAGGTTCTGGTCGTCGGCCAGCAGCACGCGGATCATGGGGCTCCGTCCAGCGGTAGTGAGGCGAGGACGCGGAAACCGCCCTCCGGTCGTGGCCCGGCCTCCAGGCTGCCGCCGAGCGCGGCGGCGCGCTCGCGCATGCCGCGCAGACCGAAGCCGCTGCCCTCGGTGAACGTGACTCCCGGGCCGTCATCGTCCACGCGGATCAGGATATGCCGGTCATCTGAGGAGACGGTGAGCGTGGCCTCGCCGGCGCCGGAATGGCGGGAGACGTTGGTCAGCGCCTCGCGGATGATCCGGACGGCGGCCAGGTCGACCTCGACGGGCACCCGGTCGAGCGGCCCGGACAGCTCGGTGCGGACCTTCAGCCCGGACGCCCCGACCAGCTCGTCCAGCCGGGACAGGCTGTCGGCGGGCGCGGTCGGCGCGTCCTCGTCGACCTGGCGCAGCACGCCCAGCGTGGTGCGCAGCTCGCGCAGCGTCTCCTTGCTCGTCTCCTTGATCGTGCGCAGCGCCAGCTCGGCGTCTTCAGGCCGCTTCCTCATGCCGTGGAGCGCCGCCGACGCCTGCACGTTGATCAGGGAGATGTTGTGACCGAGCACGTCGTGCAGCTCCCTGGCGATGCGCAGGCGCTCCTCGCCGGCCCGCCGCCTGGCCTCCTCCTCCTTGCCGCGCTCGGCCTCGTGCGCCCGCTGCTCGGCCTCCCGCAGGTAGGCGCGGCGGTTGCGGGCCACGCTGCCGCCCGCGATGGCCGCCACCACCCAGCCGGCGATCATGACGAACGTGCTGTCGTCCACGTGGCGGACCTCGCCGCTCTCGCCCAGCCCCATGGCCAGCAGCGCGACCGAGCCGGTGGCGATGGCGGCGATGAGATGGCCGCGATCGGCCGCGGTGTAGAGCACCAGGAACGGCAGGAAGATGATCGGCGCGTCCAGCGAGGTGAAGGGATAGTAGGCCACGGTCGCCCCCATCACGGCGACCAGGGCCCCCACCGGGCAGCGTTCGCGGAACAGCACGCCGGCCATGGCGACGACGGGCAGCACCACGTCGAGCACGCCGGGATGCCGGTCGGCGCGGACCACCCAGGTGACGGCGAGCGCCACCACGGCCACCGCCACGACGGCGAGTGACATGACCGTGCTTCCCTGCAGCCTGCGCATGACCCCCATTCTCCCGGTCCGCGCAGCGTACGGGCCATACACCGGAAGTCGTAAGCGGGCCGCTCGCGGGTACAGCCCCGGGATGAGCAACGAAGAGGAACTGCGCCGGCTCGACGAGGACATTGCGCGGCTGAAGCAGGAGAACCGCGAGCAGCGCGAGCAGATCAGGGACATGGGGGCGACCGACCAGACGGAGATCGCCTCCCTGATCACCCAGGCCGACGAGCAGGCGGGACTCATCTCCGAGTTGGAGGAACGCCGAGAGAGCCTGCGTCGCCGGCAGGGCTGAGGACAAGGCGGACGGGACGGGTCAGCGCAGCGCGGCCCCCACGTCGTGCAGGTGCCGCAGGGCCTGACCGTACGAGCGGAACAACCCGGTCTCCAGGTAGCTGACGCCGATCTCCTCGCAGTAGCGCCGCACGATCGGCTGGGCCTTGCGGAGGTTGGGCGCCGGCATGTTCGGGAACAGGTGATGCTCGATCTGGTAGTTGAGCTGGCCGAGGGCGATGTCGGTGACGACGCCGCCCCTGACGTTGCGCGAGGTGAGCACCTGCTTGCGCAGGAAGTCCAGCTTGTCTTCGGCGGTGAGCACCGGCATGCCCTTGTGGTTGGGCGCGAACGAGCAGCCCAGGTACACGCCGAACACCCCTTGGTGCACGATCAGGAACAGCAGCGCCTTCCCGAACGGCAGCACGGCGAAGACCGCGCCGAAGTAGAGCACGAAGTGGGCCAGCAGCAGCGCGCCCTCGGTGCGGCGGCGCTTGGTCTCAGGCTGGAACACCGCCTTCACGCTGGCCACGTGCAGGTGCCAGGCCTCCAGCGTGAGCAGCGGGAAGAACCAGAGCGCCTGCCGCTTGGCGATGAACCGGGGCAGGCCGCGGCTCCTGGACACCTGGTCCTCCGACCAGACGATCACCGCAGGGGAGACGTCCGGGTCGTGGTCCTCGTGGTTGGGGTTGGCGTGGTGCTTGTTGTGCTTGGTGTTCCACCAGCCCCAGCCGAGGCCGATGCCGAGGTTGCCGACCAGCATGCCGACGAGGTCGCTGGTGCGGCGGGTCCTGAAGACCTGACGGTGGCCGAGGTCGTGGGCGATGAAGCCGACCTGGGTGAAGACCACGGCGAGCACGACGGCCACGAGCAGCTGCAGCCACGAGTCGCCCACCCAGACGAACAGCGCCCAGCCGCCCACGAAGGAAGCCGCGACGATGGCGCCTCGGACGGCGTAATAAACGGGACGCCGGTCGAGCAGACCGGCCTCATTGATCTTGGTGGCGAGTCTGGCGAAGTCACTGCCTCTGGTCGCCAGGCTGGCGGGTTCGGCCACAGGTCTCCCTCGGTGTCGCGATGGACGGATGCCCCCAGACTGACGCATCCGCTGCCCTCGTGAAAGATCCGGAAGCGCGGGTCGGTCCGCGAACCCCTTACCTGCCGGTCAAACTTGCTCAAAATTGGGCAAGCTTCCCCTGCAGTGCCTCGAACGGGAGCTGCGGCACAGTCGCCTCGCTGAACTCCGGCAGCCCCACCACCAACTCCTCGCCCACCACCCGCAACCCCCGCGCCGCCGCGCGGGCGTCCATGCCGCGCCGCTCCATGGCGTAGAAGGAGCCGCGGCCGTAGTCGATGCGGATGCTCTCCAGCCCCGGCCGCTCCCGCGCCAGGCAGGCGCCCATGGGCTTGCCCAGCGCGTCCGGCGTGACGCCGGTGTGGGCGCTGCCCGCGACCACCAGCGTGGGGGCGGCCACCGTGTCCAGCACCCGCCGGGCCATGGCGGAGTCCCTGTCCGGCCGGTCGGCGCCGTCGAACAGCGTGAGCGTGATCGGGGACAGCCGCCGCAGCACCGCGAGGTGCCCCGCGGTCACCCGGCCGTCGCCCACCCACCACTGCGCGCTCTCCAGCGGCGTGCCGTGTCTCAGGTACGTGTAGAGCTCCATGGTCAGGCCGCCGTGCCAGTCGAGCGCCAGGCTGCCGAGCCCGAACGCGTCCATCAGCCGCAGGATGACCAGCGGGTTCTCCCGTACTCCTGGCATCTCGCCGAGCAGCAGCAGGCCGGTCTCCATGAGCGACCGGCGCGCTCTCGCCAGGGCGGCCTCCTCCATCGGCAGCTCGAACCCGCTCGTGTCGAAGTCGGCCACGGCCCGCGTCAGGCCGTCGATGGTGTCAACGCCCGGCATGCCCTCAGGGTGATCGGGAACGTGGAGCGGTGCAACGGCCGTGTCGCCCAACGGTCGTGCGCGCTCGCCCAGCGGTCAGGTCACCCCGCGGACAGCCGGTCGAACAGGGCCAGCGCCGCCTCCCGCACTTCCTCGGGCGAGAGCCCGTCCAGCGTCCGCCTGGCCTGCGCGATGTCGCGGGTCGTCGCCAGCGTGATGGCCACGGACGACGCCGCGGCCCGGTCGACGGATCCGGCGGGCGCGGCGTCGGCCAGCTCCTGGGCGTTGGCGGCGAGGTCGAGGTTGTCGTTCAACGGGGCTCCTCAGTTGGTTGATCGGGCCATTGCATCATTCTGCGGCGTATTGTTTCCATCACTCGTCGAATGACGACTTGAGCGGGTCGTGGGCCGTCACGCGCCCGGGACCGCCAGCCCCGACTCGTAGGCGGCGATCACGGCCTGGACCCTGTCGCGCAGGCCCAGCTTGGCCAGCAGGTTGCTGACGTGCGTCTTCACCGTGTGCTCGCTGACCACCATGGCCTCGGCGATCTCCGCGTTGGACAGCCCGCGGGCGATCAGCTGCAGCGTCTCCCGCTCCCTGGCCGTCAGCACGTCCAGCGCCCCGGGCCTCGGCCTGGCTGGCCGGGACGTGAACTCGCGGATCAGCCGCGTCGTCACCGACGGGGCCAGCAGCGACTCGCCGGCCGCCACCACCCGCACCGCGTTCACCAGGTCGTCGCGGCGCACGTCCTTCAGCAGGAACCCGCTGGCGCCCGCCCGCAGCGCGTCGTACACATAGTCGTCCAGGTCGAACGTGGTCAGCATGAGCACCCTGCACCCGGTCTCCGCGCACACGATCCCGGCGGCCTCGATGCCGTCCATCCGGGGCATGCGGATGTCGAGCAGCAACACGTCCGGCCGGTGCTCCCGCGCCGCGGCCACCGCCGCCAGCCCGTCCCCCGCCTCGGCCACCACCCGGATGTCCGGCTGCGCGTCCAGGATCATCGCGAACCCGCTCCGCACCAACTCCTGATCATCCGCCACCACCACCCGAATCCCCCCATCCGTTCCCCCCTGACGTGCGGTGTCGGCACGAAGCGGCGGCTCTTCAGGCGGCCCCCCTCCGGGGTGACCCATTCGTGGGGGGTTTGCGCGGAAGGGCGGGCCGTAAGGGGGTGGGTCTTCGGGCGGCTCCCCTCCGGGGTGTCCCGTTAGCTGGGGTTTTGTGCGGAAGGACCCGTTGTGATGGGGAGGTTCTTCAGACGGCCCTCCGCGGGGGTGTCCGGTTGGTGGGGGGTTTGCGTGGAGGGGAGGGCCGTGACGGCGTGGGTTTTGAGAGGTCTGCCCGCTGAGGCTTCCGGTTCGTGGGGGGCCTGCGTGGAGGGGTGTTCCAGGAGGCTCCTTGGTGACGGGAGGCTGGCTTTCTCCGGGGAGGGGTGAGGGGGTCATGAGAGGGGGAGGCGGGCGGAGACGTGGAAGCCGGGGGCGTCGGTGCGGGGGCCTGCGGCGGCGGTGCCGCCGCAGGCGGTGGCGCGTTCGCGGATGCCGATGGGGCC